>AP024596.1:0-1880000 GCA_019704295.1 Sulfolobales archaeon HS-7
AGTCCATACGATCGCATTTGATCAAATTTATTCTATCTTACTAAATAAACTGAATTCGCAATGAATGTGTGAACGCCTGTTCTCAACCATCTGATCTATATTACATTTCTCTGTTTATATTCTGACAATGATTTTATCGCTTGACAAAACTAAATTACTTGGAGAAGAGTAGAGAGTCTATAGTTACTGGTTGCAATTGAAATCTCGGTTATCTTTAGCCTAATTTGCTCTTAACACTACAATTATTGGATATTCTTCGTTAGCAAAGTCCATAATTACATATAGTTGTGCCTATAGTGACGTACATTGAATTATTCCTGTCATCGCTATATGTAACTATCGATTCCAGAGGAAATGAATAATACCTAACCGTTTAGGAAAAAGTCGTAAAGTTCCGTTGTTTTTACGTCAAGTGGTTATCAAGGGAAAAGTTAAGTTAACTAGGAATTAACTTAACCGCGTGCTTATTTATCTCTATATGGAGAAAAGGGGTTTTGCCTCAACCAGTGGAAATTGAGGTATACGGAAAAGTGAGGTAATTGTGGTAGGTAATACTCGCGATAAATTGTGGGTAAGAAAAGGGAAAAGAGATAACTCATGTGAGTAAAGAGTTATTACTTTCCCGTGAGAATTTCTATCGTGAATAGGCGGGATATTGTTGAAATAGTTGTTATCATTGTTATCGCCTTTGCCTTTACCGTTTTAGTTCTTAGAAACACTTTGCTTACTCCAGGCATTGTTTACGTGAGGGATAGTTACCCGGACTTTATCCGGTGTCCAAGTCCCTTTGGAAACTCCCAGACTAATGTAGTTACGTTAATGGATAACCCTTTGTTTGTTTATAACTTGATGATCCCATTTTTTCCTCCAGAAGTAGTTGATAAGCTTTACTATTTCCTACCGCTATTCATTGGATTTATATCTATGTACTTCTCCTCACGTTATTTCCTTACCAAGTACTTCTCCCGGAAATTCTCATTGAGAATTGGCGTAATAAGCGGAATTACCGCCTCCCTGTTCACCATATCTCCGACGTTTATGTATTATACTTACTGGGTAAATTACGCTACTTTCGTTGCCTTAGTTCCCGTCCTTCTCGCAGGTCTGGATCTCTCCCTCTCCCTACACAATTGGAAAACTCCTTTTGGTATTGCCCTTTTTGCCTCCTTGTCTACTACCGATCCACGCGGTTTCCTCTTTACCATTATACTTACCGTAATCTACGTGCTTTTCTACTCGCTGAGGAGCAGTTTGAGAGAGCTGATCTACTTCGTTGAGGCGATTCCGATTTACCTGTTAGTTAACATAAGGACTTTCCTCTCTCTCTTCCTGAACTCTAGGGTTCTTACCTCATATTCTACTAGTATATCTAACTCCCAGCTCTGGTTAAATTACCTGACTTACTCTTTTGAGGATAACCTAAGAGGAATAGGACTTTTTAGACCCTTCGTGAACTTCTTTCCAGGGAACTTCGTTGTATCGTACACCCTTTCCTTCATCTTTCCATTTTTTCTGATAGTAGGAACAATTTTCGCTTACAGGAAAATAAGGAGTACTCCCGTATTACTCTTTCTCGGGATCTACCTAGGTTTGGTGATCATTTTATCGTCCTCAGTAACCGTCTTTGGAAAGAACGTAACACTTGACCTAATTTACTACGTTAATGACTTTCTGGTGAGAACTCCGTTTTACAATTACATGTGGTTAATACTTCCGACATATCTTCCGGAGATTATGATAGCTCCGTTCTTTCTTGTCTTCTCCATGCTCGCGTATGTTATGACGGAGAGGTCAAACATGGCCTTGTACCTATTGTTGATGTTAGTCATTACGTCCCAGTTGGTGTTTTCATATTCCTCCTACGCAACTGGCAATTACGCTGGTAATTACGTTCCAACGTGTATACCAGAACCTCTAATAAAGATGGCGGAGATAGCTAACGGGAGTAAAATACTAATTTACTCTCCAGGGGAGATCGAATTTGACGGTAGAAATTACTCAGGATTGATTGAGGGAGGCTTCCCTAATTCCCTAGTTAATCCCGTTAATTTCAGTTACATTGTTAAAAACCCCACACCTATTATGGAGTACTTAGGCGCTAAGTACATGGCTTTGATTGATGAACCTGAAATGTTCAAGGAGATAAGGGGAGATCCAGGACTGAAACTGGTTTACAATCAATCGGGTTTCGCCCTATTTCAGGACTGCGAATTTTCCCCTGCTTTCAGATCAACTGGAGCAACGATTCTCGCAAACTATCCCCAAAGTTTAGAGTTCATCAACAGTTCAACTCAGGCTTACATTCCAGGATATATCGCAGTACCGTTTCAACTAGTTAGCGGTGTATTAGACGGAAACATCACCTGTTTACTTGCTGTGGTCTACTCTAATTACTCGGTTAAAATACCGCTTCACAGAATTCCGTTTCCCTACAACTTCACGGCCGACATTGATGGTTCGTTTTGCACTTTTCATGTTCTGTCAAATTTTCCTGGGATTAGCGTAATAGAGGTTGTAGGCATCGCAAAGGAGAGGGTTAAGCTTTTACCTGGAACTTACGATGTTTTGATCCAGTATGTGTCCTTTCCCAGTGGAGGGATAATTGAAATATCGAACGGCACCCTTACTTACAACGTTTCTACAAACTCTTCGCTCGGAATAAGGGTTACCGAAATCGAAAACTACACCTCCCCAGGTTATATATGCCTAATATATCCCGATAATACAAAGGTATTTTTGGTCAGGGTTGAGGCTGTATCGGTTTCTGCAGTGAGTAAGATCGAGCTAAGACCTGAGGACGTATGCGTTACCACTAATCCCGTGTCTAATAACGGTATTCCCTCAGTAGGATACACTATAGTCACAGGAAAGGTGACCGAACCTAGATCTTATACTGATTACCTCATCGAAGTGAATGGCGTAACCGTATTAATCGTTGTACTTCTTTTTGAATTTCTGTCTAAGAGAAGAGTAAAATACCCCAATGAGGACTAGTAGGATAAGGGATGACATAACAACATCGTTTATGTTCTGTTCTATTTCACTCTGGAAGAGGAGTTTTCCCGCTTGGGATAGATTAGATGGAATGAAAATTGAGGAGTTAAAGAGTATGTTAGACTCTCTCAATATATAGGTCACATTACTTACTACTTCTTTTGAACCCTGTATAAAACACACCTTCTCTGGGACACCAGTCGAGTTGACGTAGATATACGTCTTAAGGTAAACGCCCTTTGTAAGGTTAGTGCAGTTGTAGTAGACGTAAAAATTACGATTTGAAACTAGGAAGAAGCTTCTATTTCCCCAGAGTATATGAGTTTCCCCCGGCATGGGAATGTAAAGAAATTGAGTTGGGGAAGATGTGTTGTCCAAGAAGTAAGTATTGACGTAAACTGAAGTATTCAAATTGATTAACATTTCCTGGATCAAGGACGTTCCATTGGGGAAATTCTTCAGGACTTTCTGAATAAGTAATCCCTGAAGGGAACTACAATCCTGGTAGAAGTGGTAATAGACGTTATATTCAACGAATACGCCAGGATGAATCGTCAGTAGAAGTAAAAGTATGAGCTTTAGCATATGTATGGTTTTCACTAATTAAATAATAATCTTTATTTTACGGAAGGCTTTCATAGCAGCGCTAACTAAAGTGTTAAGGTTAATTTGATTGAGAACTTTGTGAGAGGTTAAAGGTATACAAGAAGTTATTTTTTCCTATCTCTTAAAAGTAGAATAACGAGAATCCCTATAAGTCCTGCGAGTATTGTGTATTCCTTTATCTTAAATTTTATGTAAGAAAGTGAGATTAATTTGTGAGTAGCGTAAAAAATATGAGGTGGGACAATTGGCTTTTCCTCAGGATCTACAATGTTGCTTGCGATGAGGTGCATGTGAATCTCACTAACAACTGTGCCATTACTGGCTAGCTGTAACTCAATGATGTTAGTTGGAACACCAGTGGAGTTCACGAATACAATTTCCTTTATCTTAACCCCCACTGAAAGATTAAAGTATCCAACGTAAGTAAAACAATCACGACTCTGGTTTTCCAAAATCAGCAGCGGATCCCTATATAGAGTGGTGTTCCCGACACCATTTATTAGGTAAAAGGTTTGAGGATTTAATAGAACATCGGTCATTGTGGAGTTTACCGCAACACTATCATTAAGTTCTATTAGGATGTCTTTATATGTAAAGCTACTAGATTCAACATTAGTCACGCACTGAATTAGGAGGTCACAAAGTAGTTTTCGTGAAGGGTAAAACACGATTCTCTCCTTATATTCCACGAAGTTAGAATGGGCAAGAGAAATAGAAACTGTAAATAGAAACAAAAAAAGTAATATAAAACGTAGCATTAAATCTTTACCTTTTATTATTGCCATATGTTAGCTCTATTGCTCTGCGACGCTAGTGCTAACTACTAGTTACTAAGAGAGATGCGGTAGAGGATTGACCGTTAGCGTAATCGATAGTAACTGTGACCTGACCGCCAATATCTCCACTTATAGCACTTGCTAGATTCGCGTTGCTTATTGAGAAGCTCACTGTGCTGATGCCAGCCCCAAAAGATGTCGCAGTCGCTGGTGTGTATGCCTGCCCTCCTATCACTACCTGTGAAATCTGGTAGTCTGATGTTGATGGGTTCTTCACGGTAATAGATATTGTCACATAAGAACCGCTAGCAGAAATAGTACCCGATGTAATCTGTGGAGGATTAGCGTTACCTCCAAAAAGCGATACGTAGTTGAACGCGAAGAATATTACTATGAAGACAATTAGTATTGACGCTATTAGTAGTATTAACGCAGTTACTGCACCAGAAAGGCCTCTTCTATTTTTTCCTTTTTGACTAACCTTTACGTACATGGTTAAATGTAACTCTTGTTACTAATATATAAACCTTTTGCTTCTTTTCTCCTCTTGATCAGTTAACTAATTGTTCCTAACATAATACCAGTTCCCTCCCGAGTTGATTATAGGGGTTAAGGTGTAGAAGACCCGTAAGGATGGTCACTAACTAACACTATATGCCCAAGAATCTTCGCCTCGAGGGTTTAGTGGGTTTGAGGTAGGAGACAATAAGCCTCCAACTTAAGGGAATAACCGTGATCGATGAAAGTCTCCTCTTTCCGTACAATCCCCTCTAAGAGAAATCATCGATTCCAAATGTTTGATATCATTAACCGTGTCTACAATTGGAGGGAATTAAGGCAAAACAGCTCTAAATAAATTGCGTCACCAAAATAGTTTTTAACTGCTCTCTCAGATATGCGATTATGGATAAAGTAAGGACTATCGCCTACGCAGTTTTTGCGATAGCTTTAGTTCTAGCGGTATTACTCTCTGCCACTAGCGACCTTTTCTCGTCGTCATTAAGACAATTGAACTCCTTAGGAGGAGTTTCAATCACTGCCTTCTTTTCGAATCACTGTCTTTTCCTTAATGTTACAAATAACATGAATACGTACCTCACATTTTATAACGCCACCGGACCGGGCATTTACTTAACGAGGGTAATGAGAATCCCCTCCCACTCTTCGGGAGTTTTAGATCTTTACGTAAGCAATCTATCGATACTCTCAAGGCCATTTCGTCTACTTCTCTTCCTCTCCTTCGCTGGTGTAAACGTAACAACTTCGGTGAAAATTTGAGATACCCCATTACCCTATCCTATAACGTAATTACCGCCTTCACGGCGATCGCCTCATCTTTCCTTTTCACTTCATGGTGGAACCTGAGGATAGGTTCTCTGTTAGAGTTAAGGGATTCTCCTTTCCACCTGGCAATTTACCTGTCTGGACAGTATCTCACTCTCTCCGAACTACTAAACTTATTCCTTTTAGCAATTGCCCTTTACGTTACTGCACTAAGCTCAGGATACATTTACTACACCCTCAAGGGGAGACCAAAGATCACGGGAACGCTCTTCTGGTTAACCCTGCTTTACCTTCTCGATCCCATCATAGTGTACCTAGTGGGAAATTACTTCACGCCAATAATAGCCTCAGCCCTGGGATATAAGGTAAACCTCTCCTACCCTTTCTTTATTTTCGGTAATCAGAAAATATCATTAGATACGAACATCCTTAACATTAATTCAATATCGTTCAACATTTACAGTTATCCCACACTATATTATTTTATCTTTCTTACATTACAATTACTATATATTCCATCAAGAATAGAAATACACGTTAAAGCTCGACGTAGTAATTAGGGTAAAACTTCCTCTTTAGATATAGCCCGAAAGGAAATGTTCTCTTGACAAGTTGAGGATCTCAGTAGTCTCACTGGTATACTAACTGATACAACGTTACGCCGTACGGTATCTGTACTATAAGAGTTCCCGACGGAACGAACTCATTATACGGCGGTTCCCTGAGGTTATATGAAGGCGGATTACTAATCATTGGACCCAGAGATAGAGGAAGCGTATTTCCAGTGTATACGGTTTCTACCCCATTCGTTGAATAACAGCTTAGAGGTAGGGGAAGACTAGGATATTGGTAAATGTTCCACGGCGTCTGTTCGATCATGTCCAAACCGCTTCCGGGTAACCACTCCCCGTTATATTTCACCCAGGCTTGCACGAAGCTACCCGAGGAATTTGAGATCACGTTAATCCTAAATTCGAAATGACAGGAGAAGTTACCTCCTAGCATAACCTGGGGCCAGTAAAAGAACTCGAATCCATCATACAGAACATCCCACATGCCCTCTCGGTAGTTAGGAGGAACGGTTAAGACCTCGCTCTCCGGACACGCAGTAGAGTTGGATACAACCGTACCGACTATTAGGGTTAGGGAATTGGGTGGTACATTGAACCTCTTTCCCTGACACACGTAGGCTGGGTAATTGAAAGTTCCTGACGTTGTCAGGCGGTAGGGATTGTAGATTTCCTGGAGTGTAACCGCATTAGCGGATGAGGGGATTGCAACGGTATAAAATAGTCTGGAGTAATTAGTACCGTAGCCGAATGCGATCATCGGACCAACGTAATAGCCGAAGTTATCGGGACCAACGGGAATTGTGAATAGCCAACCTCCACACCATATTGAGTCGCTCCACTGTGCCGAAAATCCTCCGCTAACTTGGGTTACAACGTTAACCGGACCGTAAACTTTCCCATTGGAGTAATACGCGTCTCCCGAGGAGTTTACCACAGCAGGAGATGAAAGGGAGAAAAGTCCTTTTGATGGGAATGGAAAGGATATGTCGTAGTCCCCAAAAGGAGGAGCGGGATTTTGGAAAAGTTCCGCTGACGCAAGTAAGTTAGTTACGTTACTTCCGTAGTCAGAGATGTTAAACCACTCCCCCTGAGAGTCGACAACAATTACCCAGGGGTTTCCGTCAGTTAAGCAATTCACAGGAATTGGGTGATCTAGCACAATGCTGACGTTTTTCCGAACACCGCCAGGATATATTAAGTAGGTTATTGTAACCGGACCGTCTGACGCGATCTCAGTTCCCTTAGACGTGTCGAACTCCACGATCTGATATCTCGGCTGGGATAATCTATCCAGCTCATTTCTGGCTAACTGCGTTTGACCGTTCATTTCATAGTACATTAGTGAGAGGCTAATCGCTAGTAAAGTAATTATTACGACTCCTCCTATAACTGACGCCTGAGCTCTCATGGTTTTCAGATAGTGTAATATGAGAGACACAGCAATTCGAAAATTTTATCCCGAGAGGAGTGGTTTGATGATCTCGGGATTTAGTTTTAATACGTAAGGGACAGCTGACATTAAGGATAGGATATTTGCTTAATTTCCAAGTAAGTGCGGTGATTAACAGCTTTTATCAAAGTCTTCCTGCTTTTATCAATTATCAGAAGGACCCAGTTATCGTGTTAGGTGTAATAACAGCGTAAGGTTAGTCGGACTGTCGATCACCTTGAAATAGCGTGAACAAAGAGTGTTCACTGATTTGAGGAGCGAGAATAAAGGGACTGACCTTATTAGAATATAGTGTAGAGAACCCCAGTGGATATAAATATTATATAGTAACATATAGCTTACTGTAATGAAGAAAAAAATACTCGGGATAGGACTGCTGATACTTTTTGCTTCTGGTATAGGCGTTTCTTTTTCCCTAATAGACCAGGGAGGAATTTTCAAGGAGCAGGATATAGAGCTTTACCCGAATCAAACCTATACAATTTACGGTAGGGGCACATTCGTTATAATATTCGCTAATTCCACAGCAAACGTGACTTACCTAAACAGGACTGGACCTCTAAACGGTTCGTTTTTCACCGTGCTGAACGGTTACATCAACTTAAGAGGCTCTAGAGGCATCACTTCGGTAAGTGTGTTGAAGTTCTCTAATGACATTCAAGATTACCTTCTCTTAATGATATCAATTTTACTGTTTCTAGTTGGTCTATACGAGGTTGATAGGGCTTTTAGAAGAACTTAACTAGGGATACGTATAATAACAGAACACCTATTAGGCAGAACCACCCGTTAATAACGGGATTATTGTACCTAAATGAAGCTAACGAAAATCTCCTCCACCTACCTCCACTCCTTACGTAAATTCCCCTTTCAGTAAGTGAGTCTAGGAAAATGTGGAGCGGACCAATAAGTACGCAAGAGAGGAATATCACCAACGCAATGTAACTGTTGAATAGGTAGGCGTAAAGGATTAAAGGGATTGCCGGTAGAATTCCCCAGAAGACGCTTCTACCCAATGTGTGAGTTCTCGGAGTTCTCCTTATGTAACCTCCTCTAACCTCGTGACCGAGCCTATCAATTAGCACATTTCCGGCTACGGAGAAAACGGACAGAACTAAAAGTAGTGTAAAGGGGTTTACATTCAAAAAAAGAGATACACTAAAGAACATAACGCCTATTGAGAATAAGTAGTGAGTAATTAGCTTCAACTATCATTCCTGGCTATTGACTCCTTTAAGCTTGAGATTAGACTGTCCATTCTCTCCTTCATTTCGGGCGGGAGGGGCTTTTTCGGCTTTAAATTATCCAACGCTCCTATCGCCTTTTCCACCTCATCCTTGAACTTACCCTTGGTAAACACCAACTTATAAGCACTGACGATGTGCCTCTTCGCTTCATTCCAAACCTTTACGTCATCCTCGGTGTAAAATCCCTCTTTAACCAAGTATGTGGTGATATCCGTATTCACTAATGGAAGGAGTAGGTCGTAGGCTTTCCACAGACTTTTTACAGCGTTCTCCATATCCATTACTCACATTTTAGATATAATAATTTGACTCAGGCTGATATGAGTTCTCCTGCAATCCTCTTGCTGGGGTTTACGACTTCCACGTTAGGGAACATCTTGCTTACAGCTGTTACCCTCTTCTCCAGATCGCTGGAGTGAACTATAACGATTATCTTCGAGTTCTTAGCTAATTCCGCTACTATTAGCATGGAGTACAACGCGTCAGAGGGATCGTT
Organism: Sulfolobales archaeon HS-7; assembly: GCA_019704295.1. Lineage (GTDB taxonomy): Archaea > Thermoproteota > Thermoprotei_A > Sulfolobales > Sulfolobaceae > HS-7. Next base: position 9,426 of record AP024596.1, read on the forward strand.
GACGTCTATTATTATCATCCTGGCCTTATCCACGTGAAACCTCCTCATTTCCTCCTCTGAAAGGAGATTTGCGGTGTAGACCCTGAATCCGTCACTGTTTAGCTTTTCAGCCATTACCGTATCTGAAACCAACATTACGTACTTCTCCTTTTTAGACTTCAGCTGTTCAGCCATATTGACGTTTACGTTACCCGAACCTATCAGAAGAATATTTCCCTTGATCATTTCCTCTTCGAACATGGCCAACCTGTTTGACAAGCTAATTATTCTCCTACTCGCTACGTCACCAGAGATGCTCGTCAGTGCAGTGAGGAAGGCTCCCATTCCTAAGACTATAAGCGATATTACAAATATCTTGGCAATAGGGGTTGTGGGAACTATATCTCCATATCCTACGGTGGAGAGGGTAATTATAGTGAAGTAGAGGGCGTTAATTAAATTCATCTTCTCGTTAAAATTATGACCGAGATCCCCTAGGATTAACGAACCCACAAATCCGAAAATAACTACGGAAAAGAGCAGTAATAGAGAAGCTATAGATCTGTAAGAGAGTATCATAGAAAAGAGTTTTCGGTAATGTATAAGAAGTTACCTTACTACAAGTACGGGGACTTTTGACTCGCTAACTATCCTTGATGAAACGCTACCTAGGAATAGCTTTTTCCAGGTTGATAGACCCCTCGTACCTGTCACTATGAGGTCAGCTTTTACCCTCTCAGCATACTCTAAAATAGCGTTAGCTGGATCTCCGTCTAAAACCTCTCCTGAAACACTGTGTACCTTCCCCTTAGCTAATTCAGAAGCCTGCTTCACGTCATCTTTGGCTCTCGAGAAAAGTTGATCTATAAGTTCTTGGGGGATAGGGCTTTGTCCCATCCCTATTATTGTAGCTGTGTCAACGGCTTCCACTATATAGAGGTCTGCATCAAACTTTGAAGCTATTTCGACAGCTACCTCCAGGGCTTTCTTCGAATGAGATGAACCGTCATATCCGACTAAAACTTTTTTGAACATAACCATGTTTGAAAAATACGATTTATAAAGTTGAAGTAGATGAGAACGGTGATAAATTACTTTAACAAAGTTTACTACTCTCCATACTTTAGCCTGTCAAGGAGCTTTATTCTCTTAGCTGAGTGAGGATGGTCGCTTAATATATCATCATACCAATGAACTTTCATGTTTCTCCACTTCTCTATTAATTCCCTAGCGTCGTATTCGAATTGATCTTCCTCTGGGACAGGTGAGGCAAAATAAAGCATCTTCATCATCGAATTTTGCTTTTTGGCAGCAATTGCCGATCTCTGGTTCATTGAAAGTTCTAATTTGGCTAAAGCGGTTTGCAGGTTTTCCGCGCCTCCTGGAACGGTCATGGCAGAATGGGCGTCTGCATAAGCCTCTCTCATCCTGTTTATTCCGAGAACTAGGAAGTTGAACAGAAAACTCACTACTAATAAGGCAATTCCGACCAAGAACATGTACCCTCCGCTGTTATTTCTCCCTCCTCCTCCGCCAAACATTCCTCCCCAGAATAGGGAGTAACCTAGCCAGTAGATTACAGCTGGTAGAAGTCCTATTGCCATAAGGAGTTCCACATCATGGTGTTTAAGGTGCCCTAATTCGTGTCCCAACACTGCCTTTATCTCCTCTGGTTTAAGGATCCTTAACAGAGGTAAGGTTATTGCGACCCTTTTACCCGCTATTGGACTACCGTAAGCGAACGCATTCGGAAAATTCACATTAGCTATGTAGACTTTTGGAGGAGACATATTGTTGTAAGAAGCCACTTCACTCACCAGGTTCACAAGCCACCCGTAATTCGGATCGTCAGGGGTAACTTCATGCGCCCTATACATAGCATTTATCATATATGGGCCGAAAAGCCATTGCACTATATTCAATATGAAAACGAGGATAAGTATACCGGTGATTACGAAGGGACCTATTGAAACACCGAAGAAGTACGTAGCTACAGCTAAGGCTAATGCAGCAGCTAATGCGATAGTTACTAGACTAAGCAACGCCATAGACAGCTTTAATTTAAGAATGGTGAGATTCATAGACACCACAAAAATATTAAATCTCAAAGAGGTTAAAAATATTATGCAATGAACCTTGAGGAGAGAATTCATACCGCTCTATGGCGCCATTAACAGGGTGGCATATTTTTCAACGCTTGCGATCTTGCCAGTTTCGTTCCATTCCCCCATACTTTACTCTATGGCCTATTTACTTCAGGCGTTGGGGAGTCTTCTGGGCTTCATGGCATTTAATACCCTTAAGAGAAAAATACTTTACATATCCGCGTTAGTCACGGCTCTAGGTGTAATTTACATTCCCTACACCTTACCTCTAGTCTCATTCGGACTTGGATTAGTAAGTCCTATTTTAGTACCCGTTGCGGTAGAGAAAGGGGTAAACAGATCCCTTTACGTAGCCTTTTCGTTGGGAATAGGTATTTCGGCCTTCTCCCTAAGCAGAATCGCCGTCATTCTTTTCGCACTGCTCGCAGGAGTTTTAGTGCTCTTTTTACCCACTCCCTCGAGGGGTACCGGAGGAATTCAGAGCATCAGGATTACTAGAGCCGTTCTTTTCTGGATATTCGTAGATATGGGAATTGCCGGGATGTTTTCCTTAATCCTCAATCTATCTAGTTCGATCTTGGCTGGAGCGGTATCGATATTTTACATCGTAATGGCTTTCTCTAGAACCCTTCTCAAAATTGACATGCGGGTTGTTTCAATTCTCACCGTAGGGACTTTCCCCATGCTCTTCTTAGTTAACATGTGGGAAGTAAAGGTTATCGCCCTTACGACCTTCGCGGTTTTCTACGCGCATTTCCATCCCCAACTAGCTCAAATAGCTTATAACACGTCAGGGGACCCCATTTTTAACGTAAACGCAGTTTTCACAGGTGATACTGTAAGTAACGTTCTCTTTCCGATAACGGCGGAGAACTTTGAATTTCAAACCGTCATTGCGGTAGAGTTAATATCGATAATTGGTGCGTACTTCCTGAGTAAGGCAAGGGAGCTGGAAGTTAAATGAAGAAAATCGACAAGAACAGCCTGACCTTTGTAGGTATATCGAATTTCCTCCTCAGATTCTCGACTTCACCCTTATCGTTTCTATTCTCAGTTTTCGTGGCAAAAGTGCTCTCTGCTCCAATTGAGGGAAAGCTAATATTTGGAAGTTGGCAGTTAATATATGTTACCGCGACGGGTTATTTTGCAGTTTACGGAGACACGCTCTCTGTAATAACGTCTAGATACGCTGCTGAGGGGAGAAAAGTAGGTGGAATATTCTTAATAAACCTGGGGATAGGTGCTGCTGCCTCCTTAATTTACTCCGCAATCGTGCCTTTTCTAATGCATGCTAGTGGTTACTACGAACCCATCTACTTTTATTCAGGCGTGATAATGATATTTTCGTATTATGCCTGGCGGTCCGTCAACGCCATTTCAACTGGGAGAACACCTTTTGAGGTGGGGGTTGGTAATGCGATTTTCCAGGTGGCCAGGATAGTAGCTGGAGTGGTACTTCTCTTATTCCTCCATCAGCTAATACTAGGTGTAGTTTTGGCATACGCTATAGGTTATGCGTCTCAATCCGTTTACAACCTATTTTACGTAAAGAGTTCCCTTATACTTGATCTCAAAATAGCTTGGGAGGCAATGCGGAAATCCGTTATATTCATCGGGGATTACAGTCAGATAATGATAGAAAACGGAGTTTCCTTATTTGCCACGTTCTTACTCACATCGATACCGAATTCCTATTTTGAATCCGCGCTAATTATAGCGAACATAGCATCATATGCAATTACCTCATATACAGGACTTGTAAATAAGTTAGTTACCGAGGGCAATCCCTCTCAGATCGTATTTCAATCTTTGAGATTATATGCGTTAACGGGAGGACTAGCTTTAGCGATAATTGGAGGAGGAGGTTACGAAATTCTCAGGTATTTAAGACCGGATTACGTCGAGGCAGTATACGGGATGCTAATTCTCGCAGCTGCATATTACCTTAAGGGAATATTCAGGCTGTTTTACTTTAGTATAACTGTCCTCGATGAAAAGTTAGGAGTGGGTTCCAGGGAAGAACTTAGGGGACTTACGGCTTTGACCGTAAAGAATAACCTTATGTTAACACTGCTCGGCACTGGAATTAGCTTTGGTGTAATGTACGTGATGTTCAGACTCTATCCTATCACTATGCCTAATTTCTACGCGTTATTTACCGTCACAATGAGTATAGGGATACTACTAAACGCGATAGGAACTTCACTAAATTCTAGGAATATCTTGAGGAAGAGGATATCCTTTAATTTCCCCAAAAGGGAGTTTGCCTTTTCGTTACTTTCGGCAGTTTTGGCCTCTGTAATTACCTTTTCCTTAATCAAGGAACCTAAGTTGCTTTACGTAGCCTTAAGCGTAATTACATCCGCGGTAATCTACCTTGTTTTTGTATATCTTACCATACCTTACGTGAGGCACATTGTATCCAGAACTTTGCGACTCCTTACGTAATCATTGAGTCGAAGTTTTGTCAGGTTCAGGGGTTGAGGGAGGAATAGCATTCCGGGTTTTTACGTAACGTTGATAGAGAATTTGTGCGACTCTGAAAACTCCTGGGGCAAGTGAAGCGTCAATAACTGGGGAGAAATCGGTAACGTAAAAGCTGAAAAGGGTGTGATTTCCGAGAACGTAAACCATCACGAAACCGAACCACTCAATCCAAGCCCATGAGAAAGTAAATAGAAGCGTTTTCTCCTTAAACAGTATGAAGAAGACGGTTAAAACTACCGCAAGAATTAGGACTACGGGATCGGTGTTGGCGAAAAAACTGTAACCTAAGTAGAAAGGATGAATATTAAGAAACCATCCCCAGGGAGTGGATATCTGGGACGTAGCTGAAAGCGTTATGTGACCGTTTTCCGCGTCCCATGTTGCCTCATGTAATACCACGTGTTGAAACCACGAGAAGAACCCTCCGTAATACCACATTATGGGAAGGGATAACGCAAGATACGTCGCTAAAGGCAGGAGGATTCCGTAATAAACCCTCATGACAAGGGTCTTGTATATGTCCCCAATGAACCAGAGAAAAGGAAAGATTAGCATGTAGGCTGATTCCTTTGAGGCGAAGGCAAGGCCTAGAGTTATGGCACTAACGGTGTAATTTCCGGAGATCAGGAAGTATAGCGAAAGCATACCGAAGAATCCAACATATATTTCAAGCATTGCGATTCCGTGCATGACCCATATATTAGGATCCACTGCAATGAGGACGGTTGATAACAAACCTATAACCCATGAATACGCGTCATTCCCCGTTACTTTTTCGTAAAGTTTTTTTCCGAAAAAGTAACCTACTACGAGAAGGGCGTCTCCAAAAATCCAACTTGGGAGCCGCCATGCAAGAGGTCTGTAACCTAAGGCTAAGATAAAGAGGTCCATAAAGTACTTCCCTAGGGGTGGATGATCTGGATTTACGTAATTTGCAATTCCGTTTTCATTGGGATATCCAACGTACATATGAGGAGTAATATGGAAAATAAGTTTTAGGTAATTATATGCTGCAGAGGGATACCACACCTCGTCAGCTATATACCCCTTTATAGGGAGGAACGTTATTACAGTGAAGTAAGTGTAGACTGCTAAGATCGCGGTTAACAGTAAATACGGCAAAAATTTATACTTCATAACGAAGGTTAAGATTGCTTTCACATATATTATTTTTCATAATTCATGGACGAGTTTAGATATCTTAGATGCGAGCAAAGGAGGTTCAGGGTTTTGCCATAGATTCCTTCCTACGGTTACTCCCATAGCCCCTGCCTTCAGCGCGTCCCTTATCATGCTTAGGAAATCCTCTTCGGTGTTAGTTTTAGGTCCGCCTCTAATTACAATCGGCGAGAAGCTAACTTTGACTACCTCAGAGAAATCGTTCCTAGTATAATCTACCTTCAGAACGTCGGCCCCGAGTTCTGACGCAAGCCTCGCCACGTATTTCAACACTTCTGTTTCCTTGACGGAGTCTGGATTTTCCTTCGTAACCATTAGCGGTTCTACAATGAAAGGAATACCGTAATCCTCAGCCTCTCTTCTTAGATTCGATATATTTGCTATGTTAATTCCCTCTATCTCGTCCTTTCCGTAACCAATAACTAGGTAAGTGACCACAGCATCCGCTCCATACCTGATGGCGTCTTTAACTGTATATCCAGCGATATGATATCCCTCGGCGAACTCCTTATGTTTTCTCCATACGTTGGTGGTATCAAGCCTTGCTATAAGCAAAGGGGAATTTCTGGTAAGGAAATTGTCCTTTACTAGCTTAACAGTGGGGGGAGTCATCTGCAAAGCGTCAGGATCTCCTTTTATTACCCTGCTTACGGTTTCTTGCACATTCTCTATTCCTCTCATAGGTCCCATTACGACTCCGTGGTCAAGTGCTACAATGAACGCTCGTCGTCTTGAAAAGAGTTTTCCCAATCTAATTTCCTTTCCTATCATCATATCGATTAACTAACTCTAAATTATATCTTCTGTGGAGTAGCTTAGGGAAAAACCCAGCCCTAGAAATTACGTAATAAAGAAGATTAAGCAGATAAATTAAGGCGTTCATCAAAATAGACAGCAGGTTGTATGTCGACTGAGGGAAGTAAATGAAAAATCCGTTATTTTTTTTCATCACCGAGTATCCAGAGTAAAATCGTGAGATTACCGACTTTGCGTTAACTCCTGTTATGAGAAGACCATTTACTTCTGGTTTAACTTCAAATGACTCAGTATAGTTAGGATTTTCTAGTATGTAAACTTCTCCACTGTAGTTTCGATAGATTACGAAGTGGGTAGCGTCAAGTACTTGATCAAGTGTAGGCATGAAGGAGGAGCCCGCCTCATCAATAAACGCAGTCCTGTTTATGTATAGTACGTATTCAAGATCTAGGTTGTCTGCACAACTGTCAAATTTAGTGTAGTTGCCATCTTCAAGGGCACAGCACAATGGGGAATTCGAGGGATATATCTCAAAAGATGGAGGAAAATTGTAAAACGGATTGGGCGGTGAGCCGGGCATATAGAAAGTCCTTCCGAACAGGGTGTAATTAGTTGGATCAAATTTGAATTGGATAACGAATTCTTGAGGTATAACCATTATCGTCCCAGAGGAGTTCTTCAATTGGACATAAGCGTTTTCAAACTGCTTCGGTATATGCACATCGCTCCACGCCGAGGAAAGGTATTGTATCATTACTGCACCGGTAACGGAAGAGAGAACTATCATTAACGTTAGCGTTGTCCAGAGTGGAATTGAAGCTCTACCGAATCCTAGTATTTCACTTAAGGCTATTGCTATCCACATCGATATTAAGGGTTCGTACTCATACGGGCTTACGTTCATGAAAAAAGGAAACGTATGTTCCAATACGCTGTATACGCCGAGGTAATTGGAGCCATAACCCATTATTGCCAATACCAGAATTAGAAAGATCAGTGAAAAATACTTATTCCTGCTAAAGGCAAAATAGAGGAGAATTACGGATAAAATTAAGTATCCCCAAAAGCTAATGAGGAACAGGCTCTTAGGAATGATTGTGTAATAAAGCTGTCCAGGAAAGGCTAACGTAGGCGGACTTAAAGGTTCTAGATAAGTAAGGGATTGTATTATTGTATAGTTTCTAAAATGTTCTGGAACGCCAGGATTTACAAACAGGGAATGGACTGCGCTTGAGTAATTTAAGATGAGGTTAATATGGGAGATAGAAAACGTTCCTAAAGCCAAAGGGAAGCTGTACAATCCCTTTAACTTATGTACATACAATTCGACGGCTATAATGGATGCCAAAAGTGAAAGTATGTATGGTCCGTAAGCCGAACTTAAAGTAAGGGGGATTAGGGATGAGAGAACAAGACTTAAACTACCCTTAACTCTTCCCTGAAGGTATAACCCCGTGAAGAGAGGTAAACTCCATAGGTAGAGGGTTAAAGGGGCATCATTAACGTCGTTCAGGACTGCAGGCGTTAGTAAGCAGAGGACGGTTATTAGGAGGGCCTTATCAGTAAATCGTGAGGACAGGTAAAAAAGGCCGTACGAGAAAACGTATAGGGCAAGGAAGGAAATTACGTTTGTAGAGAAGTTACCAAATACAATGTAAAACGATACTGATAGAATTGTAATCCCTGGAGCAAACTCGTTGCCGAATGGATACGGAAATGAATAAGAGAAACCGGCGAGTTGTAAAAGAGGAGGAGGGACTTTTATGAATTGGGGAGTAGTTGAGAAGTCGAAATGTGCAATATACGAGTTGAACAAAAGTTGGTGAAATAGAGCAAGGTCGACTACAAAGATGATAATGGGCGCTAATCTGTTTAGTAGTCTTAACTTCACTGGATTTATTAACGTGAGGTTTTGCTAAAATATTTGTTTGTAGTTAAATTACACATATGCAAGAGTTAAAGGCATTGAAGGAAGCAGCGGATTACTTTGTCGAGGCTATTGGAAGTTATAAGCTAATTCCTGAAATAAGAACCAACATTGTCTACGCGAGAGAGGGAGCCACTACAACTGGAGACGTAGCCGGAATTCCAGGAAGGATTACAATCGCCTTTGGAAGAGCTTATTACTGTTTACCTCCTGCATATGGCGAATCAGATCACATGGCGCGTCTTGTTTTAAGCGTTATGCGATTCAATTCTAAAATGCGTTCCGGAATTAACGTAAGGTATAAAAAAGGTATTGAGGAGAAACTCGATGAGGTCTTCGTATTCAACAGGGCAGAAGAAATAAGTAAAGAGGAGGGTCATACGATGAATTTTATTCCACAACTCATGATTAATAAGGTCGGGAGTATAAGAAGATACATTGTTGACCTAGGGGATTTCGGAAAGGAGCCATCACTCTTCATTTTAGGAGAGACGCCACTCGAGGTGGTTAAGAAATCACTGGAACTAATTGAATTCTTTTAATTTCTACTTAATTAGGGAGTAACAAGTTATTCACCAAGAGATGTAGACCAGAATTAATGATGTGAACGATGAATCACTTGGAAGGAAACGCTAACCCTTTTGGGATGGAGAGGAGGTCAGACTTAAGCATTTTACTTAGTAACTACAACTATCTCTCCTTTCCTATCTATCAATGTATGTTCGTGTTGGGATACTGTTCCTCCGTTAACCTCAAGGAGCACCGGATACGCTGTGAGAATACCTTTTTTTGCGAGATAGGAAAGCTTACCTCTGAGTTCGGTAACATTTAACTTATCAGCAAGCCATCTTTCATTAAAGGGTAATGTACTAAACCTCTCCTGAATAACAGTTATTAACTCCTCCTCTTCCTTTCCTATTTTTTTAACGTTGTTCGTCCTCAAGGAATATATAGTAACCTGTTTTCCCTCCTTTACTTCTCCTCTTCCTGTCGTTGCAAAGGGTTCTATTGCATATGTTTCGTCAGGCCTTATCTGATTAGGGTCCCTTTGGCTCACGTTCGGAATAAACACACCCGCATGTAATACGTATCGCCTTATTAGATGACCCCCTAGATTCCATATGGGCTTAAATCCCCTACTTTTAATCGTCCTTTCTATGACATGACCTAACTCGCCTACCCTAATTCCTGCCCTGAAGTTGGCAATTGCTGCCTCAAGAGCATCGAGAGACGCTAACCTCAACTCATCGTACTTGTTAGACAACGAAACCGTGACGGCCGTGTCTACGACATATCCGTCTATATGCGCTCCTATATCTAGTTTCACGACAGATCCCTCCGGTATGATTTTCTCATCGTTAATTAACGGTGAGTAATGAGCCGCTTCGTCGTTGATGGACAGATTACACGGGAACGCAGGCTTAGCTCCCTTCGACAATATAGCCCTTTCCGCTTCCTCACAGACATCTAAAACTTTAGCCCCTGGTTTTATCAGACCTGCAGCGTAATTTCTCGCTTCGGAGGCGATTTTCCCTGCCTTAATTACCTTTTCAAATTCATCGTCATCCATATAATGTCTAATGCGTGCCAAAGTTAAATATTTCAAGTGTAAATAATTGCCACATGGCAACTCTTAAGTGGTTAGGTCACGCATGTGTAGAAGTAAATATAGCAGGGAAGAGAATTATAATAGATCCCTTCGTATCAGATAATCCGTCCTCATCAGTAAAACTTGATGAACTCCTGAAGCAGGAACCGGACGTTATTGCAGTAACTCATGACCATTATGACCATATGGGAGACGCTCCTGCTATTCTAAAGTCGACGAGCAAAACTAAGCTATTTGCTGCTTTCGACCTGTCGAACTACATCATCACTCAAGCTGGAGTTAATGAGGATAGGGTGATCGCAGGGAACGTTGGAGGATATGTGAACTACGAAGGAGTAAAGCTGGCTCTGACGAAGGCCGTACACACGAGTGAGCACAGCGATCCTACTGGGGTAATAGTAAGTGGAGAGGGAATAACGCTTTACCATGCAGGAGATACTGGGTTATTTTCTGACATGGAGTTAATAGGTAAAGTGTTCTCTCCAGACTACGTAATGGTCCCGATTGGCGGGACTTACACCATGGACGTAGATCAGGCGGTAATGGCTGTTGAGATGCTTAAACCGAGGAGAGCTGCAATACCCATTCATTACAATACGTGGCCACCGATATCCGCTAATCCTGATGAATTCGTAAATAAAGTAAAAACTAAGGGGTATAAAGCGATAATCCTTAAACCCGGCGAAACGATACCCCTGTGATATTAATGCTCTCTGAATCGGAGAGGAAGGTTCTAGCTTTCCTTTCACAAAGGCAAAGGGCTTCCATAGAGGAGATAGCGGAAGGGACAGGAATTGATAAAAACGGAGTAAACAGTATAGTGGAACTTCTCCACTCTAAGGGTCTCATTGACATATCAACAACAGACAAGGTTAGATACGAGTTAACTGAGGAAGGAAAGGAGAGATTAGAGAGAGGTCTTCCAGAGGAGAGGTTAGTTCAAATGGGCGAGGTTGACATGGAAGTTGCTAGAAAGGAGTTAGGGAAGGACTTTGATATAGCCATTTCCTGGGGAAAAAGAAAGGGAATGATTCAAATATCTCAAGGCAAAATAATTGTAGTAAGTAGTTCAAATCCAAGTAATGAAAGGGAGGAGCTAGGTAGGATTCTTAATGATCCCAATTACTTGCCTTCAGATGAGAGAACTTTGCTTTCTAGGGGATTGATTAGAAGGAAAGTAGAAAAGGAAAAGAAAGTCTCCATTACCGAAAAGGGAGTAGAGATACTTAAGGAGTTGATGGAGAAAAAGGTAATTACGAATCTTACCCACGAGGTAATTCTAAACGGTTTAGAAAACTACGTCTTAAGAGAGAAAAACGTTGAGGCAGAACCCCCAAAATTCCTCTTAGGAAAAAAGCACTTCTTTAGGGAATTCCTAAACGAGATAAGGGAGGTAATGCTTTCACTAGGATTTAACGAAGTTTACACAGGATATATAGAATCTGAATTCTACAATTTCGACGTCTTGTTTCAACCTCAAGACCATCCAGCTAGGGAAATACATGATAGTTTTACGATATCCGGTTCTGCTAAAGTTGATCCGAAATTGGTGGAGATAGTGAGAGATTCCCATGAAACAATGTGGAGGTATAAGTGGTCTGAGGCAATTGCCTCTAGATTAGTGCTTAGAAGCCAGGCCACTGCAACTACGGCGAGAACGCTGGCGAGCGGAATAAAACTACCCGCTAGGTATTTTACCATAGGTAAGGTTTTTAGACCTGATGCAATAGACGCCACTCACTTGTTGGAATTCCATCAACTGGATGGATTTATTGTGGAGAAGGATTTCAACTTTAGGAAATTACTTTCTCTCCTAAAGGAAATATTCAATATGATAGGTATTAGGGAGGTTAGATTTAAGCCAGGGTACTTCCCATTTACTGAACCTAGTGTAGAGATATACGGTTATATTTCCGGCATAGGATGGACGGAGATGGCAGGGGCTGGATTGCTTAGACCTGAGGTAATAAGGATTAGCGGTTTGGATGAGGTAGGAGGTGCGTGGGGGATAGGTCTGGATAGAATTGCGCTAACGAGATTTGGATTGAAGGATATCAGACTCCTTTATACAAGAGACGTTGAGTTTCTTAGAAATATGACGGTGAGGATTTAGTGGTAAATATAGTAGTAAATAAGTCTGAAATTACAGGGAAATTGAAACTCTCAGATAACGAAATTAATTCCTTACTCTTTAACTTAAAGTCGGAAGCTAAGCCTATAGATAACACACACCTAGAAGTGGAGGTAAATCCAGATCGACTTGATATGCTTTACCCGTCAGGTATAAGAAGGGCTATATACGGTCTTACTGAGGTGGAACTAGGAGAGCCAAAGTACAGTATCAGGAATTCCGAGATAACTTTCTCCGTTGATAAAGTCCCTCAGAGAGAGTATGCGGTGACTTTCATTGCGAGGGGAGTAAATATAAATAATGAGGACAAGTTGAAGGAGATCATACAATTTCAGGAAAAGCTTCATGCTACGATAGGTAGAAAGAGGAAAAAGGTCGCTATAGGAATTCACGATCTTGATAAACTTAATACCTCAGCGATTGCATATCGTCTCGTCTCTAAGGAGTCGACCTTCGCCCCGCTTTTCTCAGAAAGGGAAATGAAGGTTGAGGAGGTGTTGAGAAGTACTCAACAAGGTAAGGAGTATGGAGAGTTGGCCCTTGTAAATGGGACGGTTCCGGCTATTATTGACGGGGAAGGAGATATCCTGAGCATCCCGCCAGTAATTAACTCCAGAAAGACACAACTGGAAATAGGTACTAAAGACCTTTTAATCGACGTTACGGGAACGTCTTTTGACGCGGTTGCAAAGACTGCTGACATAATTGCCTCGGATTTCGCAGAGGGGGGAGCTAATGTTGAAGGCGTGAAGGTTCTGCCTTACAACGAGGTATTTCCGAAAATGGAAAGGAATAACGTCTACCTTACGGTAGAGAAGTTCTCTAGGATTAGCGGTATTCAAATTCCTCCACAGGAAATAGTGCATCAAATCCAAAGGATGAGAATGGACGCTGAATTTGGTGACCGCGTAAAGGTATCCGTACCCCCATTTAGAGTGGACATACTAGAAGACGTCGATGTGGTTGAGGAAATCTTAATGTCAATAGGATATAACAATATACCAATGGAGCCCGTGCAGAAAGGCAGTCTAGGAAAGGCTGATTACAAGCAGAGGGTAATTAACACCATTAGAGAACTGGTTATAGGAGCTGGATTCCTTGAGGTTTTCTCATACGTGTTAACCTCCAGCAGGACGTTACATGGAGATTACGCTTTAATTAGTAATCCCATCTCAGAACTTTACGACGCAGTTAGAAATTCGTTAATCCCATCAATTCTAGATGTAATGTCATCAAATCAGAGCTCAACCTTTCCGGTTAAGGTCTTCGAAGTTGGGGACGTCGTAATAAAGGACTCTATAAGCGATACCGGTTATAGCAATGTGACTAGAATAGCTATGGGAATTATGGATAGCGAGATTAGCTACGAGCTGATTCAATCTCCAGTGTCGGCAATTTTAGAGAATTTAGGTCTTAAACCAAAATATAGAGCGTCCGAGGAATTTCCCTTTCTTAAGGGTAGGAGCTCTGTAATAGAGGTTAGAGGTAACAAAATAGGAGTGTTAGGAGAGGTAGATCCTAATTATCTGCTAAAGTTAAAGATAACTTATCCAGTAGCAATATGCGAGATCAGCATTGATAATTTGGTAGAGACGTAGAACCTTGCAATTTTAGTTAGGAAATGTTTTTCTGGAATGAACGCTTATAAGGACAGCATTATACCGACTTTTACCAACCTTAACGATACCATAATGAGAACCAGTTAAAAAACGTTATATCTCATGTCTGCAAATACTGGATGAGGTCCTCAGCACTGGAAACTACAGTAAATGCACAGGCTTTCCTCAATCTATTCATTATTGCCAATCCTATACCCCTTTCAGGATAAGGTTCAGCTATTCCAAAGTCTACTTCCATTCTGTCTAACTTCCTTAAGGAATCAAAGAGGTTTTTCGCTACCTCATACAAGTTTTCCTTGGAACCTGTTATTATCTTATTCCCTTCTAACATTGCTCCAGTCTCTCGGGAGCATATCGTGGCAAATCTATACTTTGAGCGTAGGGAGTGAACTATCCTAATTAACGATTCAGTGTTTTTAGCTAAAAATACCCTCTTAGTAGGCGCGTAATGTTTGTATTTCATACCTGGGGAGAGGGCTACTTCAGCCTCGCCCTTACCTTGGGCGAAATCTGGAACTATGACATCATCGAAGTAGTTTCTTAATTCCTCCAAAGTAAACGGGCCCGGTCTTAGAAGAACAGGGGGGTTTTTAGTTACGTCTATTACAGTTGATTCCACACCGAAGAAAGTTTCCCCCCCATCAATGATCATATCCACTCTACCCATCATTTCGTCAATGATGTGTTCCACCTTAGTTGGACTGGGTCGAGTGGCAAGATTTGCACTGGGCGCGCCAATAGGAACTCCTGAAACCTCTATAAGCTTTAACGCTACTGGATGAGCAGGCATTCTAATTGCTACTGTCTGGAGCCCCCCTGAAGTCACTAAGGGAATCTTATCCGTTTTTTTTACAACGAACGTGATTGGGCCTGGCCACACTTTTTTCATAATACGCGTAATATTTTCTGGTACGTCTTCAACTATTTCAAATAGCTGTTCTAATGAGTGTATGTGCACTATAAGTGGATTATCCGGCTGTCTGTTCTTCGCAATAAAGATTTTCATTGAGGCCTCTGGGTCTAATGCATTTGCACCTAGTCCATAGACCGTCTCAGTGGGGAAAATAACCGTTCCGTTATTTCTAATAACTCTTGCAGCCTCCTCAATTACAGAGTCTTCTGGATTAACTGGATTGACCTTTTTGACGATTGTCATTTTCGATGCTAACATTAGGTCTAACAGATTATATAGGTTAAGAGGGAAATCCAATCTATTCCGAGTTACTTCTTAATTTGCGAGTAACCTCACTATAGACTAGCTTCTTTGTAGAGTCAGAAGAACCGAGCTTCTTGGTGTTTTCCACATCCTGTGAAAGTTTCCTGGTATATTCAATTATGTCTAATCTCTTCGTCTGATTCGCAAGTTCGTTCAATTTAGTCAATTTCTTAGTTGCTTCGACCGAGTTGTCTATAACTGACGGTAAGCTCATTAGTACACTCTGGTAATTTACGTCAGCCTGGACTTCCTTGTTAATGGAGGATAGGAACTCTTGATGAGAAGTTGAAGGTGTAACGTTGGCCTGAAGAGTTTGCTCAATCTTCCTGTTAGTAACTGCGTCTTGATATACTACCTTTACCGTAAGTATGGCACCGGAGAAATTAGATGGGACATGTACCTTACCGTAAATTCTTACTACTCCCTCTAGGAATCCAAGGTAAATCGGATTGCTTGAGAAATTTATTAATGAGACTGATGACGGTGAGGTTAACTCTACTCTAACATCCTTAGCAGATATCTCCTCAACTGCATTCTCTGTAAATACGTCCGGAATTTCTTCCGGAGATTCTATATGATAGAATATCCCGTTACTTTTCTCTACAACCGATTGAAGTATTTCCTCGTTGTACTCCGTTCCGACTCCTATTGCTATGATATTACTTCTCTCTGGGAACTTTATGTTTCCATACGCTTCCTTGATCGGAACATCAGTGGGAAAGCCATCGGTAAGCACTATAATTTTCGTAGGATCCTCCCATCTATTTGCAATCTTCGCCGCGAGATTGAGGGCGGAAAAAAGAGCTGTCCTACCCAATGGGACTAATCCCACAACTGAGCTTAATGCAGAATCTGGAGATACGTGTTCAGCTATTATCTTCGCCTCATCAGAAAAAGTTATGATAGATACGAAATTGCCTTTCGGCATCCTTTCAATCATCCCTCTCATGCCGTCTACTGCCAAGCTAAACTTGTCTTTCATTGATGAACTAGTATCAAGTAATATAACGTAATGAAAATTCGATGCCTTAGCAGTACTTTCAGGTACTAACACTAGCCTGAAGCCCATCTCGAAAGGGGTCGAACTGCTTTTCAAATGACTAGTTTCAAGTCTAACTGCTATTGTCATATACGAAAAGTTGATATTGAAACTATTAAAATGAATTGGTGAAATACAGTGTGGGGTTTTGGACCTCATAAGATTTCATGATATCTCATCTCAATCCTCAGCCCTTGGACTTCATTGAAGCCGCTGAATATTACTCGGTTCATTCTTCGTCCCTTTAGTGGGATAACCCAGACCTACTTGCAGACGTGGGTAAACCCTCACATCTTGTGCCCTGTCGCCTTTCGGGAAAGCTTATCTATATTCAGTCACGAGATTTATAAAATATATTTTATATTTTAAAGTAATAAACTCTATGATTTATCTAAAACTGTTGGCAACGGTAATTCACGCCTCATTACTGATCCGTTTACCTAAATGGGGGTTCAAAGGTGGCGGAAAACCAGCGAGCATGAATAGTCCCCCTTTGTATTAGTTTAAGTCGGTTCGCAGCCAGTATATCAATTACGCTCATCGACAAAATAAGCTTTACCGAGACGCCTAAGTGAGGGTTGATGTGGTACATCTCTCCTCCTATTATCCAGTCCTCAGGATACCATCACGTTCACTTCGAGGTTCGACCCTCAGAGGCTGTGGAGTTTAGCCATCTACTCTCTGGGCAAGCTGGAGATAAGAAGCAGGAAGTCCATACCGTGAGAATAGGAATCCTGTCCGTTAGGGTAGAGTTCACGAAGCGATTTTTCATTCTACTGTTTAGGGTGAAAAGGAGGCCGCTATGGATCTTCCAACTTAATTCTTGTGTAACCGAACTCCTCATATATGTGATCAGAACTTATTATCTTACCTTCGGAGAACGCTGCATGGAAGGCATCAAATACTCCCATACCTTGTGATATTAATATAGAGGCTTTTAAGATTCTCTCATCAAAGCTTTTAGTAATTTCCATTACTGACGCAGAAACCTTGACCGGATCTAGACCGAATTTCTTACTTAGCAACATAAGCTCTAGGTAAGTAGCTAAAGAAGTAGTAATGTTATACTCATATTCTCTTAATAATGATGAAGCTTTCCTCTTCAACCAATCTTTATCCTTGAGTAGTGCGAGGAAAAAATCAGTATCAGCGTAAACCAATTTCTTTCTCGGCCTCTTCCCTTATTACTTTCTTTAACTCCTTAATGTCAAGGTTAGGCAACTTTTCCCCCTCATCTTCGAGGACCTTGATCGGATCCTCCACTCTAGGAACAAGCATTATCCCGTAAGGTAATTCTACGACGTAAAACTCCTTAGGTTTTCCCTTTTCTCTAATTTCCTTCGGTAAGTAAACTCTTCCCTTCTTGTCAACCTTAACAATCATGAGTTCAATATGGTGGGAAAAGTTAATTAACTTTCCCACAAGATTGTTCCAAGTTATCGGGAGATTCAGGACATTTTACAAAATCAGTTTTATCTTGATGGAGTTAAAAGGGGGCGGAACACCCCTTCCGCAAGGGATGGATATTCATCTTTGTAGTTATCTTAAATACAAAAGAGGACTCCTATACCTAAATGACAATTCCGAAGGAGTAAGCGTCACCGAGACGCCTAGGCTAGGGTTGATGTGGTACGTCTCTCCTCCTATTATTCAATCCTCTGGAGACTATCACGTTCACTTCGAGGTTTGACCCTCAGCGAATTTCACCTTCAGACTTAAACATTTATTTTTACAATGATTATACGATAATATGACGCTTAACGTTATGGAGAAAAACGACGTGGCAATTGTGACCTTTAAAACGGGAAACCAGTATAACTTATTGA
This sequence comes from Sulfolobales archaeon HS-7, assembly GCA_019704295.1. Taxonomy (GTDB): domain Archaea; phylum Thermoproteota; class Thermoprotei_A; order Sulfolobales; family Sulfolobaceae; genus HS-7. The sequence continues at coordinate 27,299 of AP024596.1, forward strand.
CCCTCAAGTTCATGATAGAATTAAATGACTTAATTCAGGACCTAAATAAGAAAAAACACTTAAAGTTCATTATTCTTAGAGGCAGTGATAACTTCGGGGCAGGCGCTGATTTCCAGGAATTATACAAATATTTAGGTCTGAAAGATGAGAATATGAAGTTCTTTTATGCAATGAGAAGACTCTATGTCTCCATGCTTGAACTGCAGAAAATAACGATAAGCGTTATAGACAAACTAGCTTATGGGGCATCTTTAGAATTAGCTCTAACTTCTGACTTCGTTATAGCAGACGAAAATGTGAGAATAGGAATAGGAGGGGTAAAGTACGGACTTTTCCCTCCACTCTTGTCGGTAATAGGAAAGCAACTTTTAGGTGAAAACAATTTTAAGAAACTTATGTACCTTGGAGGGGAGTTTGACGTTAAGGAAGCAAAGGATTTAGGATTGATATACGATTACGGGGACGTAAATAAGTTGACAGAAGAACTACTAACCAAATTAAGACAGAACTCCTTCTCAGCAATACTCAGAATTAAGAGAATCTCGCAAGGGAACGTGAAGGAAGCTTTGTCAAGGGCGTTCGAGTCGTTAGTTGATCAGTCTGTGTCTGATGACGCAATAGCTGGTATAAAGGCTTTCGTACAGAAGTCTCCCATATCCCCCATTTAGGATAAGGTATTAAGTTTAGGAATTATATGATGATATTTGTGGAGTTAACTTACTTTAAGGGATTGCTACTTTCGGATGAATACATTCCAGGCTTAGAGTACAACTCGAAGTTTAGAAAGTACGTAGCGTTCGCGTACAAGTACAGGTATGTAAGGGAATATGCGAAAAGGAATGATTTAAGACTTCATGATAAGGTACTCGAGCTGCTTCCCGTAAACGTCGATTCATCATTTAAAGGGGAACTTAGGAGTTACCAGAAGAAGGCGGTTGAATCGTGGATTACGGAAAAAAGAGGTGTTATAGTGATGCCAACAGGAAGCGGTAAAACCCTAGTGGCATTAAGGGCAATTTACGAACTTAATACTTCTACGCTGATTGTCGTCCCGACACTAGAGTTGCTTAACCAATGGTTTAATAACGTCCAACAGGTCCTTGGAGTGACGCCAGGAAGAATAGGAGGGGGTTATGACGACATTAGCGGAACTACGGTAATCACCTACGATTCTGCCTACATTAGAATTGAGGAACTGGGAAACAAGTTTGAATTGCTAGTTTTCGATGAGGTTCATCATCTCCCCGCAGAGGGATATATTCAAATAGCGCAGATGTCTGCCGCTCCTTACCGTATGGGTTTAACGGCGACAGTGGAGAGAGAGGACAACAGGCATGTGCTACTGAATGATATCGTAGGTCCTGTTATCTTTAAACTTACTTCTGAGGAACTAAAGGGAAAGTATCTGTCAGATTACGATATGGAGACGATAAGAGTTAATTTACTTCCTGAGGAAAGGGAGAGTTACTTAAGAAATAGGCAACTCTTTAAGGACTTCGTACAGAAAAAGAGGATAAGGTTCAAGTCTCCAAACGACTTCAAAAAACTGGTGTCTATCGCTTCGAAAAGTAGGGATGGCAGAGACGCTCTTCTGGCGTGGCAGGAGGCGACTTCATTAGCTGTTAACTCAGAGGCTAAAATACACAAGTTGGAGGAGTTACTTCCTACTTTCAAGAACGAAAAAGTAATCATCTTCACAAGGAATAACAGCATGGCGTATAAGATATCCAGTAAATTCCTAATACCTATCATTACTTACAGGACGCCGAAAGAGGAGAGGCAGAGGATAATAGCCAATTTCAGGGAAGGTAAGTACAAAATGATAGTCACATCTAACGTTCTCGATGAGGGTGTAGATTTCCCTGATGCTAACGTAGCTATAGTTCTAGGGGGCTATGGTTCTAGAAGGCAGTTCATTCAAAGGTTAGGAAGGATATTAAGGAAGGTTGAGGGAAAAAGGGCAAAACTGATCGAAATAGTCACTTCAGGTACTATAGACTCATCTTTAAGTAGGAGGAGAAAGCGTGTTACCGGCTGAACTAGCTAGGTTCAAGTTCTCAGGGAACGAAGTAAAACCCCTATTCTTGGGGCTTGAAAACGAATCTGCTAAGGAAATCTGTCAACTTTTCAGAAATAACGTTAGGGTAGGCGAGATTCTTGATAAGTCGGAATACCTTGAAAAGGTTTATAATTACAAACTCATCAGAGGGTTAGTAAAGGTCGCACTTTTCCTAGTTAAGTTGTCACCCCCTAACGAACTTTCAGTTAAGGTAAGACAAGAAGTCTTCTCAAAAGGGCCCGTTTTCGATGAGAAAAAAAGAGAGGAAATTCTTCGGAGTATAGGTGAGAAATATGGTTCTGACGCAGAGGAACTAATGTGGTCTGACCAGCTTGAGTATAGGAAGGTAATAGACACCGCAGATCTAAATGAGGAAAAACTGGTAAGGTACTATAACCTTTCACTACTTCAAACAGTTTTGTTTAAAAGCACTAGCCTGGAAATAAGGGGGATTAGGGATTGGAAAATAGTTCTTAGAAACGTTAAGTTCCTCGGGTTGATGTACGATGCGTCAATCGACCCGTTTACTCTCTACATCTATGGCCCTGCCTCACTACTTAAAATGACCACAAAATACGGTCGTAATTTAGCTTTGTTGATTCCTGAAGTAGTAAGGCAGGATAAGTGGTATATAAGGGCGCAAATTGTCTTAGGGAAAACCAGAAAGAAAATCTACCCTATGGAGGTTGAAAGCGGTCCTCCAATGCCAGAGAGTTCTGAAAGGATCGAATTTGACAGTTCTGTGGAGGAGGAATTCTATAACAGCTTCAAAAGAAAGTTACCTGACTGGAGGATAGAGAGGGAGCCTGAACCCCTAATAGCAAACTCAAGGGTTTTCATTCCGGATTTCCTGATTTCAAAAGGAACGATGAAGATTTACGTAGAAATAGTGGGATTCTGGACTAAGGCGTACTTAGAGACAAAGGCAGAGAAGGTAAAGGAAATCAGAGTGCCTTTATTAATACTTGCGAATAAGGAAGGCAATCCATTCACCATTAAAGCAGATAACGTGATTGTGTTCAAAAATAAAGTAGACATAGATGTGGTTAAGAGATGGTTGATAAGGTATGAGGAGGTAATCTCAAGCAAGATAGACGTAAAGCCTGAGGGAAAAGTAATATCGCTCGAGGAATTATCTCGACGTTATGGTATTTCGAAGGAAATATTGAGAAAGCGAAGTTTTGCCGGTTTTATAAATACCGGGGATTACCTAATAAGTGAGGAGCTAATTGACGAATTGAAGAAGGTGAACCTTGAGGGAATATCCCTGCAGGAAGCCATAGAAAAAGTTGGCGATTTCGTAGGTCAGGTGTTGTCGATACTTGGATATGAGGTGAAATGGCGCGGGATAGATCCCTCACAAACAGTTATAGTTAGGAAAGGTAATCAACCGGATCCTTAACCCCGTTTATTTGGAAGGCTTTTTTCCTCATGTAGCAAGGCCCACACTCCCCGCAATGTTTCTCCTTTCCCTCGTAACAGCTCCACGTAAGATGAAGAGGCGCTCCTAACTCAAGTCCTAGTTTAACTATCTCATGCTTAACTAAGTGACCAACAGGCATTACTAATTCTACATGTTTATTCGGCCCTACCGCGTACGGAATAACGTCATTTAGGAGCCTAACGAACTCCATCTCGTTATCTGGGTAAGCCCCCGCCTCCTCTAGGTTTATTCCTGTGGCTACAACATCATATCCCCTTGCCTCGGCCAAAGCTATAGCAATTGATATGAAAACTAGATTCCTCGCAGGAACCCATTCGTGAGCAAATTCAGCCCCTGCCTCCCCTTTTCCGGCCTTCGTTATCTCGCCGTCAATTAGGGCTGTACTACCTATCAGCTTGAATAAGTCAGTATTCATCTCCATAACCGGAACTCCAAGGAAATTAGCTACGTTAATTACTGCTTCTCTCTCTTTTTCTTGAGCCTTGTGCTTATAGTTAAAGTGCAAAAGAGACACCTGGTAACCCTGCCTTAATAGGTAGGTAGCAGCTACTGTAGAATCCAGACCACCACTACATATGACCAGTGCTTTCTTCCCCTTAGGAGGGGGTAGATCTACGGTATTTAGTGTTGGTTTATTACTAATCTCGACAGCGGTATAAGGCCTATTTCGGGTAATGTTAACCTTATCGAGGGGAGAATACTCGAAAAACGAGTCCAAACTGGAAAAGAAGATAGCACCTAACTTAAAATCGTAGGCAATGTAAATTGGTTTGAAGTTTTGCGCCAAGAAAACTCTATCGGGTCGCTTCTTGTCTGCTATTGCTAGAGCGAAGCTCCCCTTTATGTTATCAAGCACGGAGGGAAGAGTCTTAAGTTGTCCATCCCATCTCTTATCTAACAACCCTGGAATTACCGCGGAATCTATCTTAGTTTTCCTCTCTATCATAAATTCCTTTTCTAATTCCTTATCATTGGCAATGACACCGTTATGGGAAACGACGTACCTCTCCCCTTCAAAAGGTTGTATGTCTTCCTCTGTCTTGTAATCTATTCTTTCCGTAGTAGGTTCTGCCCTATTATTTGCGATAACTACTGATGTATTATCTGAAAAAATTTTTGTTATTTTCGGCACACCAGTGGATTTAACCTTTCTGATGTTACCGTCCCTATCAAACGTAACAACTCCAAATGAATCCCTACCTCTTTCCGATGCGTTTATTAGAATCCTCCAAAACTTGTCCTCAATCGCCAAGTAGTTACTCTCGTTTAATATCACTACTCCTGATACACTACACATTGTTGAATATATATATGCGAACACCTTAAACGTTTTTTTAACTTAACGGGAATTAAAGGGGTGGAAGTTTCATAAGGATAGCTCCCTATTGAGATGAGTTTTCAGGTACCAGTAAATTATAATCACGGGGTTAATGCTCAAGGCAGTGTAGGACAGACTAAATTAAGGACAAGTAGAAACGTACAAAAAGCGGGAGGCGTAGCAGTACCGCAAACTCAACAGCAGTACACTCCGCTCCACCAAGCAATTAGAAACAGGGACTCAATGGTAGTGACAGTACCAGCAGGGAAAGAGTTGAAGAAGTCGTGGGGCTATAAGATCGAATCAGTGTAGCAGTACAACACTGTACCTAGTAGTGCACTGGGTGCGAAAAGCCCGCTGGCCGTCTCGAGGGACAGGAAGATACACCAGTTGACCCCGAAAGACGGAAAAATGAAAATGCAGATGAACAAGATGCAGCACGTAAAGATGAAAGAAACTATACCTCACGCTGTCGGCAGGGCAGTGGCTAAGAACCTGTACGCTGGTACTGTAATGACCGCCCAGAAGTTCGGGCAGAAGATGGACGACTGGTTGAACCAACAGGGCTTAAGTATGAGGCCGTTTGAGAGTATTGAAAATAAGATTAGGGAAGTCAGGATGAGAAGAGCTAATAAGGTACCAAAACGGGCATGATAAATTCTTTTTTCTCTTCTTAATCCTTATATATCATTCTAATTTATTTTATAGTATGCAAGAAGTAGCGGAGTTTCCAGATGTATTAGAGTTAGTGGAAAAACATAAACTTCCGAAAGAGATATATGCTCCAGACGGAACTTTGTTATTCAAACCGTATGATCCTATTATCGAGAGCCCTTTGATAGCGAATAGGAAAAGTTGGAGGTTATTTGTCAACTACACTGTAGACCCAAAAAACGACGAGATAGTCAAGATCAATAACACAGGACAATTGATTAGAATAAAGCATGATGCGGACGTAGATGAAATGATGAGATACGTAAGGAAAGACCACCCAGGAGCAACTATCGAAGAAGCAATATCATTTGCGCTTGAAAGTACAGTAGAGCAAACTGGGGAGTTTAAGGACGACGATGAGTTCGGTGCATACGTGTCGTATCTCTACCTCACATTAGCGTACCTGATCCACTACGGCGTTTTAATTCTAGTTAAGTGAGAAGTTTTTGTGTGAACTCCCCAGTTTAATCAAGATTTTAACACTTCATCTATAACTCATCCTAGCGGTCATTATTAGTATTAGTAATGTATATACCGCTTTCTCTAAAAAGAGACTGTAGAGACGTTTAAACTCCCCAGTTTAATCATAATCTTCGAAAATTTTCTAGATTTTACCCTGGCACTAACGCGTTTCCTTAAAAAAGCCTTGCCCTTTAGGGCGGGGAGGAAGTCAGCTAGTGTGTAAAAAGTGTTTAACATTCCTCTATCGACGAAATCTCACCTTTAATTAGCTTGGTTGAGCATTCTAACTCTCTCTGAGTTAATTGATAAGTAGTAGATCCTCTAGTAGGGTGTAACGTCAGTAGTCCTCTTTTGATCAATTCTTTAATGCACCTCCTTACATCTCCTCTTAAATGCCCTGGAAACCTCCTTAATATCGCTTCTAAAGGGACGTGAGCAGATAATGAAGCGTCGGTAGCATCATAAACTGCTACTAGTATTGCGTTAAGTGTCTCGATACTATATTTAGCCATTTTCTGCCAGAATCATCTTATTCATAACAAGATTTATAAGTTTTTATCAGAAAGTGATAATCATGGAAAGTAAACAAGCGGAAAAGGAGGTAGTTTTTGTAAGTAAGGTTTCCGTAACTAGGAGTAAGAAAAACGGGAAAGAATACATTACTTATAGGCTAACAATTCCTATGGAGAAGGCTAAGGAACTAGGATTAAATAACGGAGACTATTTGTTGGTAAAGGCTAAGAAGGCTAAATGGTATCACCTCTTAAATTGGGAGGAAATGAAAAACGTTTACAATATGCTACCAGAAGAAGTAAAAAAGGAAGTTGATGAACTGAATTACAAATAGGGTTTCAACATTTCCTCAGTCAAGAATGTGAGCTACTCCCTCATTAATGATGGAGCTTCCTGCTTCACAACTTCACCTTGCCCATAGCGAAGAGCTGTGGGTAGGGGGCATTGACAAAACGAAAGGCAAGCCTTTTAAGGCGGGAGGAAAGTCAGATGGAGTATGCTTCTTCTTCGGTATCGCGAAGGCTTAAACCCTGTAAATTATAATCACTCACGGAGTCACATAGACGCCAAAGCGACGGCTATGCGGTACGCCTATGCTTTACCAAACAGTCCGATGGGGAGCACTACGAACATTAACTTCAATACGGGGGTCGGAACGACCCTAAGTGTTATAGAGTCTGTATTGCTGGTAGAAAAGTAGGAAGCCCTATTGGTAGGACATAATAGTTCGCAAAATTATCATATCTCATTTACCGCAAAACTTATCAACGAACTCGACGACTCTCCTGACAGAATTAATCCTATTTTCTTGTTTCAGAAAACCGTGTCCCTCGTCGGGATATATTTCATAGTCAACGTATTTATTCAGTTCAATCATCTTCTTGACGAACTGCATAGTCTCTCCAACTGGACATCGCGGATCGTTTTTGCCTGCAAGAAGCAGTACTGGAGCGGTTATTGAATCTGCGTGAAATAGTGGAGATCTGTCCCTAAGCAAAGTCTCGTCATTTCCCATTTTAATCATATCGTATTCCTTTAGTTCATCTTTTTCACTTTCCATTTCGGTAAACCAGTTAACGAAGGGAACTATAGCCACAACAGCACACCACGTATTAGGATGCTTTACAGCTTCCATTAAGCTAAGATATCCTCCGTAACTCTCACCTATAACTGCGATCTTTCCATTAAGCAGTTTCCTCCCTTCCCATACGTCGGTAACATCACCTCCTCCCATATCCCTTGTGTTCATCTCCTTGAACTTTCGTCCATGACCGAAGGAACCTCTGTAGTCGGGGCATAGAACCTCATATCCCCTATCAATAAGCAATGCTATCTCCGGAACGAATTCATTATAACACATAGATTCTGGCCCGCCGTGAATAAATATTGCGCTTTTCCTAACATCTCTACCTCTAAAGAGTAAACCGCGTATAGTTAACTCCCCTGAAGGATATGATACTTTATCTACTCTTACGTCCAATGAAACATCTCCCATGGAGTTAGTTAGTCTTTCAATTCCTCCATTAGAGATGTTGTAGCGCCATAATTCCGTATCCCTTGATGCGTCGGAATGGAGGAAGTAGAGGTAGTTTTGATCTCCCTTAACGGTTGTGTTAAAGCCGTAGTTAATAATGGCTTTCTGATTATTTTTCAGCACAATATCTCCATCGTTTATCTCTAAATAGAAAATATCCCTATAGTATATTGGATCCATGTGCTCGTGTTCACCACTGGTTACCCATTCTATTTCTCCTTTGAAGAATTTGCCTACATTGAAGTAATTTCCCGTATTAGAGGAGAAGAGGAGTTCATCTTGTTCGGTAAAACACTGCTCTGAGGAAATCATCTCGTCTGAGTCTGGAAAAGACAGTAATTCTCTCTCACCTGAATTCAAATCTAAAACCACTACGTCATAATTAACTACCCCCTTAACATAGGCTAACCTCCTTTTACTTTTTGACATACAGTACAAGAGGACGTTCTCTTTCTCATTAGTTACGGGCGTAATTTCTCCCCCTTCGAAGAGGAATATGTTGTAGCTCTTTCCTCTATTTGACAAAAAGTAGAACTTATCATCAGTGATAAATACAGGATCAGTGTTATCATACTCATCTATAACGAGTGGAATTGGGTTTTCCTCCATTAGGAAAATTCCCCGCCTTTCCGAGCCTCCTTTGTCTATTATTAAAGAGAGCTTGTTTCCCGAAATCCATTTCACGCCCACTAGATCTGGTACTGTTGCTTTCTCAATTCCCGTCACGTAAAGAACCGGAGTTTTTTCGAGAACAATTACTCCTAAATTTCCCTCATTTACGTCGTAGGAAATCACTGGCTTTATTTTATATAAATCTGAAAACTCCACACCGGTATTTCATTTCAGCAGGATATTAATATTTAATATATAGTTTCCGCAAATCACGCTTTTACGCAGAGAAGTCTCATTAATGGAATAGTTAAGATACGTTTGTATCAGTTTTCCTAGATATCTATGTAGTTAATGACGCTGCTTAAAAGTCATTGGGTGATTGAACTTTGGAGGGAATAGAATTTTTGCCTCTTAGATTTCCACGAGAATTCAACCTTGACAGTGAAAGTCCGACTTTCATATAGGATTTTTTCCAGGGTAACATAATGCTAATCATTAGATGTAAACCCGAGTGGATGATGGTAATAATAGACCCTACAGTTATCATTCTAAAACGATGAGGAACACGCTTTCCTTGACATTCCAATATTAACGAATTTTTGATGTTTTGATTAATTATACTGCATGATATTGGAAAATCTTTATTGTTAAGTTTACAAGTAATTACTGCCAGCTAACCCTTGTCGTTATTAAGCCTTGTAGATTTCAACGCCACTCGGATTTGTTAAAAGTTGGAGTGGGTATTAAATTAAATCGAAGATAACGTTAATAATATTCGTTAAAGTCGTTGTCTAATGAGAGTTGCTGTAATCGGTGGTGGACCGGCGGGAATTTCCCTTGCTTATTTCCTGAAGGGAACCAAACATGAGGTAACGGTTTACGAGGCCCTCGATTCCTTAGGTTTAAAACCATGTGCTTGGGGGGTAATGAGGGGTCTTGAGGAGTATATTACTATTCCCAGGGAATCCATCATTTCTACCCTAAAGGGATTTAAAATATACTTAGATGGTAAACTCCTTTACGACGTAAGGTTTGATCATTCCTTAGGATATATAATAGATAAGCCGCTATTCCTCGAGAAACTATCCGAGGGAATAGATGTCAGGAAGAAATCAAAGGTAACCAAAAAGGGAGAAAACTTAGAAGTAAACGGTGAGAAAATTGAAGCGGAAAAGGTAATTTACTCAACAGGACATTACGGATTAGACAGTTCACTATCAATTCCAGCTATTCAGTATTTGACGAATTATAATCAAGATCCTGAGACAGTGGAAATGTACTTTTATTCCGACCTATTAGGCTACGGATGGGTCTTCCCAGATAATGTGGGGGCAAGAATAGGAATAGGCGGTTATAGCGAAGTTCCTTTCCTAAAAGAGAAGGTAAAGCAAATAGTTAAGGGAAAAACTCTGGGTTTTCACGGCGCTAGAGTAGTGGATTATGGTATAGTAGAGAGCAGGTTGAATGGGGAATATGTAGGTGAGGCTTTAGGTACGGTTTACGCGGTTACGGGGGAAGGGATACGACCTTCCATTATGTCATCGCGTATAATGGCCGACTCTATTTTAAACAACGAGGACTTTAGTAAAGAGTTTAAGAAGAGCAAGCTTTATTGGTCCCTTCAGATACATGCGGATGTTATAAAAAGAGCTAAGTCCAGCAATTCGACAAAAGGACTCGAAAAAGTGTTAATGAGGGCGGATCCTAAACTAGTGATAAAATTTGCCCTTGGTGATTTCGATAAGACGGATCTCTTCAAACTGTTTTTGAGGACTGTAATTTAACTCCTTAGCTTATTAAGTATTGCCGATTCCGCCTTAAGATATAGCTTAGTTCTCAGTAACGGCTTGAACGGGGAGTAATATACTCTCAGTTTTATTACGGACAGAAACATGAGTAAAATAATCTTTAGCAGAGAACTTGAGATCTTGCTATCCTTTTCCTCATGTTTCCACTCAACTGGAATTTCCTTTATTTTGAAACCTCTTCTCTTAAAGGCGTAAATTAAGTTAACATCGAATAAGAAATCGTTGATTATAAGTTCATTAATTACTTCGTTGACCTTGTCTCTTTTAATTATCTTAAAACCCGCCTGAAAATCCTTCACACCTATTAATGAAGGAAAGAACAGTTTTACGACAAACTTAAACGCTTCATGTAGGAGTTTCCTCAGAAGAGGGAGTTCAGAGAACCTCCTTTTAAATATAACTAGATCGTAATCTTTTACAATAGTGAGAAATTCACTAATTTTATCAGGGCTCACGGGAAGGTCTGCGTCAAGGAATATTATTACCTGTCCGTCCGCCATTTTCAGTCCCTCCTTTAACGAACCACCCTTTCCCAATCTCTGTGGGGTGTTATAGATAGTTGCACCTTTCTCTCTTGCTACATTGCAAGTTTCTACATCATTGTCACAAATGACTAGTATCTTATTTAGTTCGAAGTAGTGTGACAGTTCTTCTAACGTTTTCCCTATTCTCCCCTGTTCCTTGTAGGCCGGCACCACTATTGAGTACATGAAGTACAAATGTCGTTTAAATCGCAAAATATAAAAGAGTATCTCCATCGTCTTAACTTACGGTTTTACCTTCACGTACTTTGAGAGAAATCTTTCGATAAGCCTATATTCCTTATTAATACGGTATATCTATAACAGTTTTTAGTAAGTATAAAAGTATATTATTTAACATAATTTAATATTTTAAACTAGCTTATAAGGTTTATAGAATCGTTTGCTAACCTGTAAATATAGAGCAGAACAAAAGTTCTAAAGGTAAAGGGCATGTTACTTAAGTTAAAGATAAGGATGTATGAGCAAATATAGAGTGATGATAAGGAAGTTTCTACATGTTTCAACCGCGCCTGGTAGGAAAGGAAGTGAGAAGGCGAAAACTTAGGTAAATTAATGCTAAGTAATACTGAAAAATTCTATAAGGCATTCAAAACACGCCTCAACTTTTATTACGCGTCCCTAACAATATTAGGTAATGAAAACAGTTATTGTAGGTTCTGGTCCAGCAGGTGTGTATTCCGCTATTATGCTTGCACGAAATTCTAAGGTAACATTAATAGACGAAAGCGAGAAACTGGGAGGAACGTGCATCTTGTATGGATGTATGCCATCAAAGGCAATGTTACATGCTACACATATAATTTACTCAGCACGTTCTCTAGGGAAGGAATTGAATTTTACTCAAGATGAGATAATAAAACTAGCCAAGGATACTGTGAATAGGTTATCCAAAGGAGTTGAGTACACTCTATCAAGTTACGACGTGGAGGTTATACATGGTAAAGCCGAATTATCAGACGGTACGATAAAAGTTGGAAACCAAAGCATAGACTCTAATGGCATTATAGTAGCCACAGGTACGGTAAAACCTCAGGTAGAAAACACAATTGCTTCTGACGACATTCCTTACCTGTCTCAAAAGATCTCCTCGGCAGTAATCATAGGAGGTGGGGCAGGAGGTGTAGAATATGGCGATTTGTTAAGCGAGTGGGGTGTTGATCTCTCAATTGTAGAACGAGGTCCTACACTCCTCCCTAATTCTGATCCCGACTTGTCAAATGCCGTCACTACTACCTTTAAGAAGAAGGGTGTTAAGCTTTACTTGAATAAAAACGTTAAGAAAATTGAGAAAGGTATTGTAATTCTAGATGATGAAACGAAAATTACTGGAGATGTTGTCATCTTCTCCTTCGGCAGGAAACCTAACGTAGCTGGTTTTGAGGCCTTGTCGAGGGGAGGTCCAATAAAGGTGGACAAGACCATGTATACCGGCATGGGAAAAATATATGCAGCTGGTGACGTTACAGGTACCTATACCGCTCATGAAGCCATACATGAAGGAATTGTTGCCTCGTTAAATCTTTTAGGGATTGAAAAGGAGTTCGTCTCGGACTTTGTTCCGAAGGTAATATACGCTAAGCCAGAAATAGCGACTATCGGTAGGATGTCAGGAAATTCAGTAAAAGTGAATTACGCCGAATTAGGAAGAGCGATAGCGGAGAAGAATACGTCAGGGTTTCTTAAACTATTTTATGACGGGGGTAGGATAAACGGAGCAGTAATTTACGGAGAGCATGCTGAGGACATAGCAAATCTCATTTCACTCATTATATCGCAAAATTTGAGTATGCAGGCGGTTTTCGATAATGTATTTGCACATCCATCCTATATGGAGATTCTTTGGGAAGCGCTAGGGAGAGCGCTTGGGTACTTCAGAGGTAAGTAAGAGTCGAATTACCTGCTGCAAATAGGTTTTCCCGCTTCTTAGCTTCAGGTAGAGGATTAGTTTGATAGACTTTACGATCCGTTCTGACCTAGATCTTAACTGACCCTCGATGTCCCATATGGGACCGGCAAGTGAAGTGCCTCGCAAACCCTCGCTTATGCTTCTTACTTACGCTTCATCTGCAACTCCTATTGATATCTGCTCTTCGGAAACTAGTTTTAAATATAAGGAGACGTAAGGCTAACGGGATAGCTCCCTTAACTCTCCTCATCATAAAATTATCAGGTTCTTAGGTATATTACACTGATAAAATGCTACTAATCTGAGATTTTGGACGAAACAGGACAATTTATTCGAGAATTTTCGGACCACTACCAACTCCAGTAACGATAGGTTTTGCTCCGATATTACTAAGAAAATTAACTACCTTATTTACACTATCACTCTCGCATATTATGTAGGGGTTTGGTCCAGCATCAAAAGTATAGGCCATATCACCGTTTTCTAGAACCCATTGCATAATTTCGAACGAAATCTCATTTAGGTAAAGAACAGGGGGCCAAGAGTCTAAGATTACTGCGTGCATATTATTACTATGCTTCATTACTATCCTGTAAAAGTTCGCCTTATCTCTAGATTTTATCGTCTCAACTAATTTCATTACATCGTCTTCTATCGTTTTTAGCCTGCAATGCAAGAGCTGAGAGGTATTCACTCGTAACATCGCGTTTCTAGAACTAATAGGTTTTCTACTCTCTTTAACAATTCCTACTATTACTTTTAACGGCCAATGTTCTGGGGGGAAAAGCTGTTCGCAGTACGAATCGCTTCCCTCACCAGAGTTCCCTCTATACCATATTACAATACCGCCAAACACGCTTCTGCATGCGCTTCCCGAACCTATTCTAGATAATATAGACATCTCCCTTTTAGACAAGTTAAGATGTAACGCCTCGTTTGCTCCAACTACAATTCCCGCAATTCCCGCTGCTGATGACGCTAATCCCGCACCTACAGGAAAGTTAGTGTAAGATACAGCTTCAAGGAAAACATTACCGTAGAGTTCTCTTATTTTATTCATTACTCGTCCTGCGTAATCCCCTACTTCGGTTTCTTCAAGTTCTCTTCCATTAACTACTATTCTATCATTTCCTTTACCCTCGTAAAACTTAAGTTCGCTAATAACTGACATTTCCTCTCCTAGCGTTATCGACACGCTTGAATTCAGAGGAAGATTGAGTTTTTCGTCTCTTTTTCCCCAGTATTTTATTAGAGCTATGTTCGAGGGAGATGAAACCTTAATCGATTTCATTTTCTACTCTGACTCCATTATCTTCGATAACCTTAATTACGTTGTTTACATTCTTTCTTAATTCCTCGATATCCGTTGTACCCCTTTCAATCAGGAAGAATATCGAGTCTCCTCCTCCCGCACCAGGAAGTTCCACCAGAAGCAGTTTAGTGAATTTAGAGTAATATTCCTCAAGCTGATCTTCAAGGGAAAAGGGATCGAAGAGTCCTACCTTCTGAAATATTCTCCTCAATCTCAGCTTAGCTCTCCTAACGTGAAGTACTGCGTTTTCTAACATACCTCTCTTAAGGAGTGTTACGGCCATTTCATTCTCATCATTGACTTCCTGTAGTAAATAAGTCAGTTTGAGAGTTCTCAGTTTGGTAAAGAACTCGTCTACGAGGGATTTAGTATCTGCACTGTTTCCTGTAAACGATAAGAACATATCGTAATCGTTACCTATTTTTAGAGGCTCTATATAATATTTCCCTTCTGAGAACCTCCTATATATTAAACTACCATACGTTGCAGCTGCGATATCGAAACCGCTTCCAGTTCCCCTTTGACGCAAAGCGTTAGCTTTTTGAGCGCACTCGTGGATTGCGTTGAGGTCCCATGTCCCTCCAGTCATATAAAGGAGCGCTGCCGCGAGAGCTACTGTAGCCGCTGATGAACTTCCTAGGCCTGTTTTCTTACCGTTTACCTGAAAGTCGTTATCGTTTTGTAAGGTTATCTCGAACTTCTTTTCAGCTTTTATGTTACATGCCTCTAATACCGACTTGGTGAGCTCATTTCCTGGGTAGTCGAATTCTCCGTAAGACGTTCTAAACAAGTACTTATCCGACTCCTCAACGCTACAGTAAACTCTCCTATTTATAGCCAGTACGTGGGAGATTCCTCCGTTGACTACGGTGTAGTTTCCTACCCAGAGGACTTTCCCCGGTGCTGAGACCGCTACTCGTTTTATCATACCTTGATCAACGCTTCTAAGACGACTTTAGCTCCCGCTATAGCCCTTTCCTCTAACTCCTCTCGCGCTATCCACTCTCCCCCTTTCACTAGGTTATCGCTTATTATTAGCACTCCAGCTGTCCTTACCTTTCTTAATTTCCCTAACATAAAGAGGGTAGCCAGTTCCATTTCCACTGCAACCACTCCTCTTTCAGCCCATCGTTTGGCGAAGCTTTCATCTTCGGCATAAAACGCATCGCTTGAGAAGACGTCTCCCTTTATTACCGGAATATTTGAGTTTTTGAATTGACCCATAATTTCGTAAGTAAGTTCGATATCTGGTGAAGTACTTAGTCCTATATCCTCTTTCAGATATTGGGAGAAGAGACCTCCAGAATTATGATAGGCTCCGGTGGCTATTACAAATTCGCCCACATTAACTTCAGGTACTAATGAGCCAGCAGTTCCGTATCTCACGAAATGGGAAATACCTAGAGACGATAACTCCTCAATGACTATGGCTATAGACGGTCCTCCAATGCCATGAGAAGCCATAGTAACTTTTTTTCCTTTATAGATACCCGTGTAAACGAGAAATCCTCTGTTCTCGTTAACTAATTTAGTCTCCTCTAAAAGGGAGGAGAGCAACCTAATTCGACCTGGATCTCCCGAAATTAGGGCCCTATCTGCTACTGCGCTTTTATCTGCTTTAATGTGGATAGGCATGGGGAGAAAATTGAATCAAAGCTTATAAGGTGTATTTTCCAAAGAGAAGTTTATGCAGGAAGGGGAATTGGCTCCGGACTTCGAAGGAATAGCGTCTAATGGTGAGAAAATTAGGCTTTCTTCCTTCAAGGGGAAAAAGGTAATCTTATACTTTTATCCACGAGCTTTTACGCCAGGTTGTACACGTGAAACGGAAAGATTTGCTCAACTTTACGATGAGTTCGTTAAACGTAATGCGGTAATAATAGGAATAAGTGTCGATACAACCGAAAAGCAGAGGAAGTTTGCGGAAACTTATTGTCAAAACAAATTTCTCATGGTTTCGGATAAGGAAAAGACCATCTCTAAGACATTTGGAGTACTTAATGAGAAGGGAACAAGTGCACAAAGAGTCACCTTTATCATCGACGAAAACGGAAAGGTAATGAAAGTCCTTAAGGATCTAAAGAGTGCGGAACAGCACGCAGATAAAGCCTTAGAACTTCTTTCGGCAAATGTAACACAGTGAAATAGCCTGTCCTAATGAATAGCACTTTCTGCTTTTTCACCTTGTTAAAGAACTCCCTGGAAGGTGAGGGACCCTCTCACCCAACATCAGGATTATGATCACTGCGTCTCACATAAACTGGCTAGAGGAGGAGAGGCAAACCGTGCGGTTCCACGCTTAACCCTCTCGTTAACGCTTACCTGTTGGTATATTATTTACAAGCTCATTTTTAAATAGAGCTATTTCAAAGGTTCCTCCCTTGATCCCCTCCACATGAAGATAGATGAAAAATGATAGCAGGCTAGTTTAGAGACAGATCCATACTTCTACTATGGATCTTATACTCTATCTTCTCGACGAATTTCTCGATTTCCGTCTTGATCAAATCTTTTTGTCCCCTAACTCTCACTGTTAATGTCCCCTCATTCATCTCCTTTTCCCCTACTACTATTATATAGGGTATTCTCTTAAGTCTGGCATTTCTTATTCTGTACTCAAGCGTAGATTCGCTTCCATCAATTGTAACCCTTATGTTTCTTTCCCTCATTTTTCCTGCAATTGAATTCGCAAAGTCTTCATATTTTTTACTCACTGGAAGAATAACGACTTGAATTGGTGTTAACCATAGGGGTAGATTACCCGCAGTATGTTCCAGCACTATTCCCATGAATCTTCCTATTGATCCTAGTATAGCCCTGTGAATTATTATAGGAACATGCTCCCTATCATCCTTCCCCATATATTTCGCCCCGAGTAGTCCCGCTAGATTGAAGTCCAGTTGTACGGTGGAGACAGCGTAGGCATATTCCGGCTTTCCGGTAAAGTCTAGAACATATACATCTATTTTAGGTCCGTAAAATGCACCGTCTCCTTCCTTTACGGTGAAGTTAACTCCTATTTTCTCCAGCACGTTTCTTAAAGCGTTCTCCGCCTTATCCCACAGCTCATCTGAACCTATCCTCTTTTCGGGCCTAGTCGCTAGGACGAAGATGGGCTTCATATCGAAAAGCCTAAAGGTCTCATTCATCATTTCGATGATTTCGGAAACGATGTCCTCAATCTGTTCCTCAGATACGAAGACATGTGCGTCATTCTGTTGTAAGACACGAGTTCTTAAAAGACCGTCTAATGTGCCCTCTAACTCATATCTGTGTACAATCCCGAATTCTGACAGCTTAAACGGTAGGTCTCTGTAGCTTCTCGTCTTCGCATTGAAGATCGCTATGTGGAATGGACAATTCATAGGCTTTAACACATACTTATCGTTTTCATCTGAGAATGGAACCACTTCGTACATATTCTCTCTGTATTTTTCCAAATGACCCGTCTTTTTCCATAATTCCGTTCTCCCTATAAAGGGAGTCATGACCTCCATATAGCCGTGTTTTTTATCAAGCTCTCTAGCATATTGTAACAGTTCGTTATAAACTACGAAGCCGTCAGGTAAAATAAACGGCGAACCTGGAGATATTTCAGTGAACATGAAAAGTTCAAGCTCCTTACCTATAACCTTATGATCCCTTCTTTTCCTCTCTTCAAGAATCTGAAGGTATTCCTTTAGCAGACTTTCCTTTGGGAATGATATCCCGTATATTCTGGTAAGCGTCTCTCTCTTGCTGTCCCCTCTCCAGTAAGAACCAGACAATTTCAGTAATTTTACCGCCTTTATGTATCCAGACGATGGAATATGCGGACCTCGACAAAGATCCACATAAGGACCATCTCTATAAGCCGATAGCGCCTCATTACTTTCCTCTATTATTTCTAATTTGAACTTGTTATCCTTAAACATCTCCCTGGCTTGTTCCTTGGTTAGTTCAATTCTCTCAAACTTAACGTCGTCCTTGACTAACTTCTTAACTTCTTCCTCTAGTTTTGGTAGGTCGGAATCCCCTATTTTAAGGTTGTAGAAATCATAATAGAATCCCTCGTCTATTGGCGGACCTATGGTGGGGAGCGCATCAGGGTAGAGTTTCTTTACGGCTGCGGCCAACAGATGGGATGTCGAATGCCAGAAAACCTCCTTTCCTTCCTTGTCGTCAAAGGTTAAAAACTCTATGACGTCTCCTTCTTTTGCTATATCTCCAACTGCTCTTGAAAGATCGTAAAGCTTCCCATTAATTTTGGCAATTAACACATCACGCTTCCTAGATTTCTTACTGAGTTGATATAACGTGGAATTTGGTTCCACGTCTACCTCAATCCCATCGATAATTACTCTCATCAAAATCCTTACACTTATTGCTTTTTAAAAGCTTAATAGCGTTAAACGTTTTAGTCTATTAGAGACTGATGACAAGAAGCGGTGAATCCAGCTATGTGTACAAGAAGGGAGGAAATAGAGGAGGAGATTCGCCTAAAAAGAGAGAGGATTCGGAAGATGAAGGAGAAAATTGGGGAAGTGGAGATAGATTTAGCAAAGATCTATCATTTGCAGGAGAAAGTCGAGGAGAGATTGAATACGAAGAGGAATGTTTAGATCTCCTTAGGGAATTGATGTTAGCGGCTAGCGAGGAAGCTAGCCTTCATCTTAGATTGGTAAACCTTCTCAACGAGGCCAGAAACGAGACAATAAGACTTTCAGGTATGATAGCTATGCTTGCGTTTTTTGAAGATAAGAGGGAAATAGCTAAACTTAGGCGGGAAATTGAACCTTTCTTCCAGAAATACGTTGATGCATAGAGCGTCAGCACTTATTGTAGAGTTTCAGTTAGAACTTTAGGTTTACCCCTATACAGATAACACCTTGTAGAAGTTCGTTTTTAAAAAATTTTAAGAAAAGTTAACTAAAAGCAATCATTCAATTATGAAAACTCTTAAATTAACCTAATTTGTAGTATTTAAGCGATGGCAAGGTCGAAGAAAGCAAAGAAAACAAAGGAAAGCAAGCTGCTCTATGTACCCTTTATAGTTCTAGGAGTTATACTTGTTCTTTTAATCGGAGGACCGTACATCTTTCCCCACAACGCGGCTGCGAGTTCCATTGAATTCGGAACGTTCTATAAAGTGAGTAATCAGGACTATGCTCCCCCAGGTAAGGTTTACGTATACTTTGTAAGTTGGCAAGGGTGCCCAATCGGAGCTTCTTATTCGTGGCCATTGTATATTGCACTTTCTCATTTCGGTAAACTTAACGTTACCCTAAACTATTCAGATCCCCAAGAGGCGGAAGCTCCAAATCTGCCCATGTTGCTCTTTACGGGTTTCACTAGCAACTCCTCCGTAAATTTTGTGCCAATATACCTCTATAACAGGTATATGAACGCTACTCCTAACGGAACACCTATAACTGGAAATTTGGTAACTTATGGATTAGAGGAACTTAAAGGGGAAGTTCCCCTTCCTATATATAACATTGTTAAAAACTACACAACGGAATTGGATATAAATGATAACGGTCAAATCCTACAACCTAGTGCATATGATGGAAGTCCCCCTCATATAAATACCGTTTTAGTAATTACAGGGCCAGGTGGCACCTATATAATAAATGGGCCAGCAACTTATGATAACCAACCTGCACCTTTCCTTTTCAAGGGATTGTCGGATCAGCCGCTTTGGCAATACATCACTACTGGTAAAACTAATAACGTGCCAGGAATAACCCTAAGCTATATAAATTACGCCGCTTCCCAAATTTTAGGAGAAATTCAAGACGCAATGTGATAATATGAAGTTAATATTCCTCTTTTTTATTTTTTTATTAACTTTATCCTTTAGTATGATACAAAGGGAACAAAGTAATCTGGCTTCATACCGTATTACTCTTAACGAGATTGCTCCCAACCACTATGATCTAAATGCTACATTAATTTCTTATGAAGTAAATGGTCAACCACATAACGTAACATCACCTCCAATCCTCGCTAAAGAAAGTTTCCCATTGGAGTATTTTATTGGTCAAGATTACTATGCACAATTTCTTGGTACTACTATTGTGAATTATGAAGGAGAGCAAATTCCTGCTTACATCTTAAACATTTCTACACCAGAGGGTGGTTACGGTAGAGTCACTATGTCACTACAATATGGAGAGGTTCCAGTGATGGGTAACTACACGATAAGGGGAAACTTGATCAATTTCTCCCTTCAACATTTTGATTTTACTCCCTCATTGAAAATATTTTCATACAAGCTTACGCTTAATTACCCTCCTTATACGAAATCTCCTCCGGTGATTGAGATTTACTCCAACCAATCCATCTCCTATAACTTAATTCCTGTGGGGACTCAGAATATTTCGAATCTAACTTACTATTTAACCGAGTTGAGGATATCGTCAAATGGAATGGCAGGTGTATTCATAAACGGACAGGACGTAGCTGAAGGAATATATCCGATTTTAGTGAATTTTGACGGTTTAAATTATACGTTTATTCCGAAAGGGGGATATGTAGAGTACATAAATACTTCTGTTCCCTTTATGATCCAACCGATTACTGCAGGATACTACTTTTCTTTTCCCGTTGGCGGAAATATCACTATACTTCTCTACTCCAGCCACCAAGTAATTAGTTTATTACAAAAACAAACAAGCAATTTGACTTACGTGTATATAACCACAGTCATGGCTGTAGTCTTAGTTGTTTTCGTTATATCTTGGAGACTACTCAGAAAATAGAAAAAGGTGCTAATACCTTTTGTTTTAAGAGGAAGGCTTTTGGCTTTAACCATTAATCTACTCTTCTATGAGTAAGGAACTTAATATGGTTATGGAAAAAATGAATACGATCAGGAACGAGATAGAGAAAATAGGGGATGAGGAGGATCCACAAAAAATTAAGGAGATTATCAATTTAAATATGGAAATTGGTGCAATTCTCTACGCTAAATATATAAGCATCAAGTATAAGAATGAAAGATAACATGATAAAGAGAAAATAAAGACTTATACTTTATATCTAACATAAATAGATCAATGTCTTTTTATAGCATAAGTTTAAAAACACTATTACATCAATAAAATCATGGTGGATAATATGTCAATGGCTTTAGAAAATCAGGAGAGGATGAACTTGTTCAAAAGGTTTCTGATGGTTGCGTACGGACTTTCAGAGGGGGACGTGGACATTCTGCTCAAGGTAATAAGTAAGGGGGAGGTTGACGTCGAGACGTTATCGGAGGAAATAAAAATAAGTAAAAGCAGGGTAAGCCTCATTTTAAAGAAGCTAAGTGATATTGGACTTGCGGAGAGAAAAAAGCAGTTAGGAGGCGGCGGAGGAAGACCTAAGTTAATCTACAGTGTGGATAAAAGGGAGATAAAGCAGAAACTTGAAAACAAGTCAAGGGAATTATGCGGTCAGATATCTGAAGCTGTAAAGTCATTATAGTATGAGTCTAATGACGAAGTTCACTATTTAATTAAATTACCTGGAATCTAATCACATGATCATTTTCATCTTAACAGTGGCTTCAAAGAGGGTAGAAGATTCGCCAGCCGTGGGCAGCTCCCTATGCGGTTAATATTCAATGGGGAAAAGAGTAACAAGGATAACACTTACTAACGGAGTACGCGTTACCCTGACGTCGTTGTCAACAGTTTCAGATAAAGCAAGAAGTTTATACATTTTATTTATAAAATATTTTTATGTATCTTGTTACTAGATGTGAGTGACCTTTCCATAAAGGTGACACGGCATAAGATGTGCGATTTCCCCACATGATCCAGCCAATAGTGCTTATAATACTGTCATGCGAACTTCGAAGTGCGACCCTCAGGGCCTGTAGAACCCTCTGGACAAGTCGGAGCTTAGAAGCAAGAAATCCCTGGCGTGGGGTGAAAACCACCGTTATGACGGGGTAAGTTAAGGTGGGGGGGATAAGATTTATTACAACGTAAGTGCAACTCATTCTATAGCATGCCATCATTAATAAAGATAGCTTTTACAACGGACTTACATGGTTCCACGGTCGCTTTTAACAAAGTTGTTAATCAGTTTAAGAGGCTAAAGTGTGACTATTTAATAATAGGAGGAAACTTAGTGTCAAATGAAACGTTAATAGTAAGGAAATCACAGGGAAAGATGATAGTAGACGGAAAGGAAGTAAGTAAAGCTGTAATCGATAATTTAGCTGAAAAAACTGGGGTTAATGTAATTATCGAAGAAGGAAAGGAGTTGGAACCTAATGAGATTAACGCCTATAAACTTGAAGCTCAGCTCAATAGGGCAAGTTCTTGGTTGGAAAAGATAAAAGACATTAAAGAGAAAGTAATATGGAATTTAGCTGATAGAGATCCCTCCGAACTCGAACAAGTTTTCAGGAAGTATGAGATAGAACTGGCTGATGATAAAGTTATAGAATTAGATAATCTTTATTTAGTTAGTGAGGGCTTTGGAACTAATATTGAGGGTGGGACAAAGGCTATTACGGATTCGGAACTTTTCATAAGAGGCGAAAAGTTACTTAAGAAAGTGGACGAACCTAACAAAGTTATACTGAATTTTCACATGCCACCATTTCAAAGTAGAATAGATGAAACTAGTATTAATGGGAAAAAAGTTAACATGGGGTCCAAAGCTGTATTAGACCTTATTAAAGAGTTCAATCCACTTTTGGGCCTACATGGACATGTACATCATCCAGAAGCCGTGATAAGTCAGGTTGGAAAGACAAAGGTTTCAAATCCTGGGAGCTATTACGAAAAGGGGTTCTATACTATGACATATGCCGAAATAGAGAGAAAAGCAGTATCGTTAGGAACGTTGGCAACTGCCGAGTTTAAGATTAAAACGCTTAGTCATTATACCGACTTCGTATGGGATCCAGTATTTGGGAGTTAACGTTGTATACATTAAAATAAACTTTTTAACAAAACATATATCTTAAATCACTAAAGGTATTGAAAATCGCAGTTTGGACGGTTTGGCGTTCACGCGTTAATTACTAATTCACTTTATTTTATTAGTTTAAAATTAACCAATTCATTGCTGACTTATATTACTAAATAATGGGTGAGTAGGGGGTAATACCATGGAATAACTTCCACGGGGAAAACGCGCACCACTAGTAATGGATATAACAGGTATTGCGTGAGTTAAGCGTATAAGGCGGGGGAAAACAAGGTAGGCCGGAGAGCAGGAGGGGAAAACCTCGTCTTCAAGGCTGACTGTGACGCCCTTAGAACGGTCTAGCAAGAGGGGATAGAACCCCTGAGGCTGTAGCAAGTTTCTCTAGGGGTTGACGGTAGTTAACGTCATAAAACGAGAGGAATGTTATTACGGTAGTTAAGATAGTACATCATTAGTTAGTAAGGTACCTCATGGAAGTTGCTACAAAGACCTTCGCGATAGACCCCTCCGAGAGCTAACTGCAGCCAAGGGAGAGCTTTTAGTGGAACGAGAGAAATCCATATTCAATCAAAGAGGGAATTCAAGTACTACAAGGGCGTTTCTCTCTGTTTCACTCCCTTTGAAGGATTTTGTAGATTGTATAAGCCATTGCTATCGCCTATAACCTCCCAACCTGTTTTCTTATATTTGTAACGATATTATTAGCTACCCTTATTTCTCTCACTACTTGGTATATATCTAGATTATTATAAGCTAAATTATACCAATTCAACGAAGAATATTACAATCGATAATGAGCACGTGAATAGCCCTATACCCAGATATATAGCTCATTATATCAGATATTATACCTTACATATATTCATTATATTCTTGTATCTTATAATAAGATATAACTAGCTAAGTCGAAAATTTTTAATATAGTTTTAAATCCTAGTTGTATTTTTCAATAACATTATTACGAGTATTTATTAATGGCTATAATATAAAAAGTCATGATAGAATATGTCCTCCCAATCCGCATTACAACAAATTTTAGATCAAATAGATACTAGAAAAGTAACCAGATTCTATTGGATAATAACTATCCTGGCTGCAATAGGAGGTTTCCTATTTGGTTACGATACAGAAGTTATAGGTATTGCGTCAGTTTTCGTTCCATATCATTTCACTGGATTTGTCTATGGATACGAAATAGCCAGTGCATCATTTGGTGCTGCAATAGGTGCTATAATAGCTTATTTTTATACAGATAGATATGGTAGAAAATCGTTATTAATTGCCGACGCTGCTATTTATACTGCTGCAGCAATTCTCTCGGCTCTTACTGTAAACGGACCTATGCTTCTTATAATGAGAACTATCATCGGTATAGCCATAGGTGCAGATTCTGCAGTCGCTACTGCCTACATTACTGAGTATGCGCCAAAGGATAGAAGAGGTTCGTTAGCAATTATGCAACAATGGATGATAACAATAGGTATTCTAGGATCTTATCTTGTTGGATCTGCCGTCTTATTAATAGCTCCAGGTTTAGCTTACACAGTAGGTTGGAGGATAATATTAGGATTAGCTGCAATTCCGGCAGTTACAGGTTTAATATTCAGATTTATGATGCCTGAATCTCCTAGATGGTTATTACTATCCGGACAAATAGACAGACTAAAGAGGGATTTAAGGAAGTTCGGATTAGAAGTTAATGATTCGCTTATTCAGAAAGCAGCTCAAGAAGTTCAGACAGAAGCTTTAGCAAAGTTTGATACGCCCACAAAGAGAGCCCTGTTGGTAGTGGGATTATGGATAGTTTTCCAGCAGATAACTGGAATAAACGTTCCATTCTATTACGGCCCTACAATAATTCTTGGCTTACATTTATTTGCTAGCTCAACAAATCCCGTCTATACCGAGATCGACTCAGTTCTAGCAGCGTCAGTTCTCGCAGTAATAAACGTCGCTGCTACTTACATCGCCTTCAAATATATTGACAAGATAGGAAGAAGAAACTTAGGAATTTCTGCATATGCTGGAATGTTAGCTTTCGATTTAATAGGAGGAATACTTGTAATGAAAGGTATACTGATAGGCGCTCTCATAGCGTTTGCAGGATTTATAATATTCTTCGCGTATGGTGTGGGAGGTACTGGATGGTTGATCCAAGCAGAATATTTCAAGACTGCCCTTAGAGGTAGGATGGCCGCAATAATAGCATTGATAGATTGGTTAGCGAATTTCGCCATTATTGAGGTCTTCCCCGTAATGCTGTCATCTATAGGATTAGCTGGATCAATGTATGTATTTACAGGACTGGACGCTATAGCATTAGTTATCATATACTTCTTACTCCCAGAAACTAAAGGGTTATCGTTAGAGCAGGTAGTCAAAATGTTTGGAGAAACCCCTTCATTACAGTTACGCAAAGGAAGAGAAATTATAATGAAAGAAGAGAAGGAAGAAAAACCTGTTTAAGAATTTAAATATTTTTTATATAACTATTTTATATTTGTCTAAAGTAGGCCGTCTACGCGTTCATTGCGGATTGTAATATTCTTCGTTAAATTAGTATAGTTCATATTGTAATAATCCAGATATCTATCAAGTTGTGAGAGGAATAGGGATAGCCATAATATTAGGGTCATTTCCTAATCCTTTACGAATTCGGTTTATTTAGAAAATGGTAAATTTAATTGTATATTATCGCATCTACAAGGTAGGGATTTACGCTTAATAGTTTACATTATCATACTATCTTATTCACAAATTACGTTTTGTAAAAGAACCTCTGAATCATCCATTACAGAGCTCGCAGTGAATTGGTTAATTTCAAATCAGTAAAATAAAGTGAATTCGCAACGAACGTGTGAATAGCCCTACCCTGTACTTAGCAAAGAGTTTATTATAGGCTATGAGAAAAATCCTGCATGCAGTTAACTTCTAAGGAAAAAATAATAAATTCAAATAAAGATCTAAATACAATAGTGGTACAATTCTCCCAATATTTACAACAAAGTGGATGGAAAGTTCAAAATAGAGTAGAGGGTAACGTAGCAATTATTCAAGCTCAAGAGGGTGGAATTTTGAGAGATATTATTGCTGCCGATAGAGCGCTCACTTTTAGACTTGAGAAAGTTCCCGAAGGTATTAAGGTTCATGTTGGTATCGGCAAGTGGATCCAGAATCTAGCTGTTACCGCTATTGAAGCTATCGTGCTTTCCTGGCTTTTCTTGGCGGTTGATGTACCCGAAATGGTGTGGACAGAGCACGTTGAGTCAAAGCTGGTAAAGAAATTAGAGGAAATAGCAAACACTTAATGCGGCATGAGTTAAAAAACGTAATTAAACATTTTTTACTTCCACGAGAATTTAGAGAAAATGAATACTAGATTCATTGCGAGGACTTTAGGAATCATCTTATTAATCATTTCTGGATATACTTACTTGTTCGGTGGAGTTATTCTAAGGCTTTTCTCATATCAAGGTCCTTTATTAGGGACGGCTCTTCTGACTTGGTCTTTCATTAATATAGGTGAAATATTATATACAAAAAAAGCGATTATTCCTGCTATAATGGCACCCCTAATAGCAGTGCCTTGGCTTATTCCTCAAATTGTCGAAAATATGAATAACTTTCTCATAATTATAGCGTTCCTTTCGCTAATGACCTCCGGCTTCCTTGAGGGCCTAGCATTTAACTTCCTTGCGTTTCACGTAAAAGCCATACTACTTATTTTAGGCGTAGTTATAGATTTGTCTTACTTAGGTATAATATATTACTACTCTTCTATCTTTCATATTCCCTCAACGATAATGCTTAACTACTTACTGATTTTCGTATACTGTGTCAAGTTTCCATCTACGGCAGTCGTAACGGTTTACATTATGAAAAGACTAAATTTCTAGACACACTCAATTATAGTAATATTATCGCCTACGGTCTCATCCAACAACACGTGAAGTTCTGATTTTACGTTAATG
Organism: Sulfolobales archaeon HS-7; assembly: GCA_019704295.1. GTDB lineage: Archaea > Thermoproteota > Thermoprotei_A > Sulfolobales > Sulfolobaceae > HS-7. The sequence goes on from AP024596.1 coordinate 54,410, forward strand.
TCCTTTAATTCATGAAGCTTTCCAGAAAGCGTAGGGTTTATCAATATGATAGTTTTTTTAGACTCCTTATTCAATATGAAGGAGATGGCCTTTCCTAAGTGGGAAATTAGCTTATAGTTAATCGATTTTTTTGCACAAGAATCGCTGTCAGATATATATGGCTGTGCAATATTAGGGATCCAACTATATATTGATAACGTCAGCACTTCTTGTTACCGTTATAGTATTTTATATATTTGGCTAATAAAGCTTGTAGGATAATACTCTCAAGAAAATTCACTATAACTTCTAGGAATTGCAAAAGCTAAACTTTTGACGATATCGAACGTGTAATTTGGGTTAAGCAAGTGATGAATATTAGCTCGCTTGAGTAACTATGTGACAATGTCATGCTTTTCCTCAGACGCTTTTCTCCCTTATTTTTCCTGTTAAAAGTAGTTATTTAAATGTTAAGCGAAAAACTATTTTAAATCTACTTCCATGAAATAAGTTCATAAATCAGAACTGATATAACTATTCCGCTTCTTCATAAAGTTTCAAGGAAACTCTGTAAAGGATAAACAAGTACATTACGTACTTTTTTATGATAGGCAGACACAATATTAGATATGATATTGGAAGATCTTTCGTTACTAACTTCACTTTTAGCAGGAACCACGATATTTCTAGGAGGAATTGTAGAAGGCTTTGGTTATGGACTCTCATTGGGAACGAGCTGGCCATATACTAGGGACATCCATAAAGTCGCTATAAGAGGAGATCCGGAAGCCATACATAGGGTTTTAGCGACTCTTGTTGGTCTTTTTTCACTTGTTCTAATAATAACTTACTTTAGTGCTTTGACAATAATAGGGTTTATCTCCATAGTTTTTACTGCATTTCTTGGAATGGCAACGCTTTATGTGCTAGCAGGAAAGCTACCATCCTTCTTTCAAGGATTTCACGATATAGCAGCTTATACTACGTTCCTAACGTATATGCTACTTTTCACGCAAGCTAAGGTTAACCTACTGGCATTCTTTACTAACCCCGTTCTTCTCTCTTTTTATGCTGTAATATTTATAGGAGGCACGGTGACGGGAATGAGGAAAATGAAGAAACCCATAGGTTACTTTACGCTACCAAAGGAAGGACAGCAAATTGTATGGACGTTACACGGAATCTCTATCATAGTTTTGCTTTACTTCGCTCTTGTCTTCGGTTACCTTTATGCCTTCCTCTTCGTGATTCTCGACGCAGGTTTAGGAATGATAATGTACTACTTCATAAATAAGTCGCCACAAAAGCCGGGAATTTACGTCTCTCTTCATCAATTTCTTGCTATCTGTACGGCACTTACAATAGCTCTTTACGCTTTGAGAATTATCTGAGTTCAAAAATTTGAACCAGCAGGTCCTTTTAATAGTTTAGAGAATGTATTTTTCCTCATGAGATTAATTTATTACATGATTAAAAGATTCCTCACGAATAAGTACAATTGGGGTTATGGAGTAGCCTTTGTGTTATTCTGGGTTCTCATGGGGGCTTACGTTTTTTCATCTCAAATGCCTTTAGAGAAAACGCCGGACTATTACTATACAGCTGCTTGGACGGGAATGGCTATTCTAATGACTTTAGGAACGATAGGTATAGGAGCAACGGCGGTAGTTAGTTTCCAAACGGGGAGTTTATCTCACCTCCTTAGGTTCTCTAAATTAACGTCAAAATACTACGTAATTTCGGTATATGCAGGTACGATCCCCTCATCCCTGGTTTTCGGAATACTTATAGTAGCTTGCGTATATTTAACATTCTCCGAACACTTCGGGTTCAACTTAGCTCCCTCTAATATGCCCGGCCTCTTGTTGGCATCCATTCTAGGAGGGACCTTTATGACGTCCTTGTCTTTTTTCCTTAACTTAATAATTCTAAAGACTTCTAGGAAGATGGAACAACTTATTTTCTTCATACCGTTAATACTTTCATATTTGTTTGGTTTCGGATACCTTTATTTGAATTTGAGTTCCGCAGTATATTTATCCCCCTTTACAGCAATTGATTCCCTAATAATGGAATTTTACTTGAATAAGTCAATTCCGTTAAACTTCTCGTCGTTAGTTGATGGCAATTACTTAACCGCAACAGGAGGGACTGTTGTATCTCCTGTTTTAGCAATAGCTTCGCTTGTAGTGTGGACAGTTGTTTTAACGTTTATCGGAATCTACTTTGTCAGAAGCGTTTACTATAAACCGTTAGAGGAGGGGAGAATAGCGTGATAGAGCTTAAGGACGCCGTAGTGGAACTAGGAGGGAAGGAGATAATTAAACAGACCTCAACTAGGATTTCCGGTAAGACCGTACTTTTAGGTCCTAACGGTTCAGGTAAAACAACTTTGCTAAGGGCTATGGCAGGGGTGATTCCTTATCGAGGGAGCATAATGATAAATGGAATAGAAGTGAAGCGAGCTAGAAACGTTAACGCAATCTCTACAAACCTTCCTGAGGCATTCGTCTTGGGCCTCACCATGGAAGATGTGATTTACCTTTATGAGGAAATAAAGCAACTAGACGGAGAGAAGGCAAGGGAAATGTTAAGGGAAGTTGGAATAACGGACCTCAAGAAAAAGGTTTACGAACTCTCCGCAGGCCAGGGCGTTCTATTCCGTACGATTATCGCTCTTTCGTCAGAACCCGAGGTTATTTTACTTGATGAGCCTTTTGAAAACGTAGATGCTGCGAAAAGGTATAAAGTTGCTAACTGGATTAAGGAGTTCGGAAAAGAGGGCGTAATTGTAACTCATGAATTGGATATAGCAAAGACGTTTAAGAGTTACGATTCGCTAATTATCCTTGAGGGAAGGCTGCACGGACTCGTGAATTTAGGTGAGCTACTGGACTCGACAATAGAAGAAGGGGAAGTGCCCGGTGCTATCCTTTATATGAACGTTGGAGGAAGGAAGTTCTCCTTGATAAAGCAAGGGAAAGGGAAGAAGTTCGAAGATCTGATTCTATTGGACAGGATTTACAATATCTAGGTAATTGCCTTGGAAAAAAGAAACTTAGTTAGGGAATCGGAGGAAATAGCATGGAAAATTATAAGGAGGAAGTTCAGGTTAACGCTAGCTAGATACTATCTTCTCTGGAGTACTTTGCCCATAATATTTTCCCTTATTTACAGTGTTATTCCTTACTCCTCCGATCTATATTACGTAGTTACTCCTGTGGTTTATGTACCGTATTTCCTATTTACTACCGTTTTATTCAGGAGAGCTTATAATGTGTATAGAAGACTTGTACTCTCCGGTTCCGAAAGAAGTATTTCAAGATCTGGTAAAGTGGATTGGTTTAGTTTAGAATTTGCATTAATAACGCTAATTTACGTAATTGCTTTCGGGTTAATCTACTACGGAGTCGCAACCTCAACCGTAGTTTTTACGATAGTTGGCGGAGTAATTTTCGGTGTCATGTTGTTATGGGGTTTCATGTCCGCAATTAGACTTACTGGTCGGCTAAGATATTACGATGTAGTAGCTGTGATAACTCTGTTCTTCACAATTGTTGCTCTTTTCATTCCTTTTAGTAACGTAAATCTATTGATTTACTACGCCTTTAGCCTATCCTGGATATTCGCAGGTTATGCTTCCTTTATGGAGGTTCAGAACAGTGAGTGACGAACTTAAGAGGTTAATTGATTTACTTTCCACTCCCGCTTTTTCCAACTCCGTCAGAGTTGGGATACTTCTCTCCCTTCTATACCTAGATCGGATCACCTTTACCGATCTCCTTAAAACTTTAGACTTACCTAAAAGTACTCTCTTTACGCATTTACAGGTTCTTCAAGATGAGGGACTAATTCTGATGAAGAAGGGCCTAACCTTAGACGGGCCTAGAACATTCATAGTACTTACCGATAAAGGGAAGGAGTTGATTAATCAATACCTAACCCTTGTAAAGCGACTTAACGAACATTAACCGTTTCTTAACACTACGTAATATGTGTTTTACAACGCCTTTAGCTATACCCACACTTTCAAAGGGCTATCACGAAGTTCAGTTTCGTTCACCTCTCAATTTACGGATAGTACAACATCCGTTAATTATGTTTAGTGAACGTACTATTTATGGGAAGGACGATCCCATCATTAACTGACGCAATAAGGGAAGAGCAATCTAGATTGATTAGAGTGGCAATGAAAATCAGGGATGAGAGATTGAGGGCAAAGCTGATCCAGGGTATAGAATCCTCTCGACTCCTTCAGGACGCGTTTTATGACGAGATAGCAGATCCTCAGGAAATAGTTCTCCTTTCAATAATTCTCAGCATGTGTGATTGCGGTGATAGGTTACCTTCTGGACGCAATTCCTAAAAGGGGAGGGCTCGAGGTAGTTTTAGACGGAAATAGGAGGAGTTTCGTCAGGACGACCTTCCCTATATACATCATTACGGACGAACCGGAGAAAGTGATGCAATATCCCTCTGTTCTCTCTTACGAAAGAGAGGAATGGTTCGCACCTCCAGATTACAAGAGGAAGATAACCCTTTTTAGATATGAATTGGACAGCGTAAATGCCTTTTACTACCTTGTTAAAAAATGTAACGTTGTTAATACCTTTCCCTCAGTAGTTACCCAGACTCTTCTTAGACTTGGAGTTTTGCCGACTCATCTAATCGAGGTGGGAAATAAAGTGCGCCTTATGGAACCTGAGGACTCCTTAGTAGAGCCTAAGCTCACCATAGTTACCGTAGAGAGATATGACTGGTACGGCATTACCCCAAAAGGTCGGTATTATAGAGTTTACAGAAATTACGAGTTGATTGAGGAGGGCAAGGGAGTAATGCCGAGATTTACCGCAGATATAGCGGAATGTATAGGTAACTGCAACGTAGAATCTCCTATTGTAATTAACAGAACGAGGAGTTTCCTGAAGGCTAGGCAGTTAATTGAATGGTCACGGGTGGGGAGGGTATTGCTAAGGGAAGTGATGTACTCCACAATAGGTAAAGTGCTGACAACGAACGAGGCTGTTCACGCACTGAGGAGAAAATACATCGTTCCTCGGATAAAAACCAATGTAGAGAAGTTGAAAACCTTGGACGAACTTAGTTACATGGATAAGGGAGGACTAATTCTGATCCCTAGACCTGGATGTTACAATAACGTTAAGCAAATCGATTTCTCCTCAATGTACCCTACAATAATCTCTAGATTCAATATATCCCCAGAGACTGTTGATGAGTGCGACGATGTAGATGCGGGAGTTCATAAGATATGTACGAAGAGAAGAGGTCTTGTGGCAGAGGCAATAGAGTGGTTAATCGATAGAAAAGAAAAACTGAAGTCAATAGATGAGGAGAGGGCGGAAGCCGTAAAGTGGATCCTCGTGGCCTCCTTCGGCTATCTCGGTTATCGTCACTCGCGTTTTGGCAGGATAGAGGCCTATGAATCAGTAACTTATATTGCGAGGAAAACCCTTAGAAAAGCCCTTCAGGTCCTCGGCGACAGAGCTATACACGGGATAGTCGACTCCGTTGCTTATCAAGGTGACAAATCTCTCGCGGAGAAGGTAAGGGAAGTAACCGGCATGAAGCTTAAGGTGGAGAGTTACGACTGGTTCGTCATATCGGAAAGCGGAGGAGACGGAGTGCCTACAAGGTACTTCGCTCGTGGAAACGGAATGAAGGTAAGGGGGGTAATAAGGAGAAACATGCCTAACCTAGTAAAGGATTTTCTAGCAAATGCGCTCAAGGTTATGCAGAAGGCAGATAGTTGCGAGGAACTTTTGTACGTGATACCAGATATTTATACCCTATATCGAGAATACAAAAGAAGGAATTTCGAGCCCAGAGATTACGTTATTGAAGTCAACGGTAACTACCTCATAAGGGGGAATTCCGGATTTTATAACGCCGAACTCGGGTTTCATGGTGGCGATAGGGAGTATTATTTGAATTACCTTAATAGAGCTCTTAGTACATTACTTAAGCCCATTGTAGGAGTCCCGGGGAATAGGCCTTCCCTAGCATCTCATGAATAGATACGCGAATTTCAGAATAAGGTCTAGACGGATGCTTAATTAGCTGAAACAAGTAACCCTTATACCCCTTTTTCACCCTAATAATCGCGTTCATTTCGTGAAGGTTAAAGTGATCTGCGTATGGTCTATCGTTAATCTCTCGAGTGAAGACAAAGGCCCTTCTTCTAAGGGAGGAGGAGATTTTGGTGAAAAGCTTTCCGTGATGATAAGGATCTATTACTATTACCTCTCCTTCAACTGAATCGATTGTAGGAGCTACATCTTCAGCTTTAAATGCCCTCTTTACGTAAATTAGTGAACTGTTCTGAAGTATTCTCTGAAATCTTTTTATCGTGAATGGGTCGAGTCTGCCGAACTCTTGGACGATCACTACGCTTATGGGCGCAGAGATCGCTGCCGTTCTATGGGCTAAAAGGAGTACGTCGTTCCAACTTCCGAAGAACTCAACCCTTTCCTCTGTTCTTATAAGCTCGTCTACCTCGGGAATTCCGGTCCGCATAAGTACGCTTTTGAGTAATTAGCAAAAAGCGATACCTTACTTAGGTAAATTGACACTTACCCGAAACTTTACTCAATCTTTACTTTTACTGCTCCTTCTATAGGTATTCTTAGGGAAAGGACTCCGTTCTCGTACTTGCCTTCTACTGTAGCGTCCTTCGGAGTTTTTACGGGTAGTCTTACGGCCCTGGAAATCCTCCTAGGTCGCTGAGAAGAATATTTTATCCCTGGCATCTTCTCATCTTCTTTCTTCGCCTCAATTAATAGCACGTTGTCCGATCTTATCCGTACGTGGATGTTATCCTTATTGAAACCGGGTAAATCGACCATTATGACGAGCTCGTTTCCTTCTTCGTACATGTCAATTGGGGGGAGAACCCTTTCGTAGAACTCCCTCGTAAGTTCGTCAAGTTGTTTCGATATCTCCCTTAATATCATCTCCATTCTATTACACCTCTGTGAATATCTCACCGCTCAAATATATTAGTGATGCCTTCTCCTGAATAAAAGTCTATATATTAGCCATAATAGGAGCCTTTTTCTTAACATAGAACCCATGTGAGAATGCGACTTCATAGATATAACTATATCTACTGAATAAATAAGGCTTTCCTTAAGCAATTTTGGTGGCACGCTATAGTGAGCTAGTTAAGGGGGTTTCTAGGTTCCTCAACTTCTCCAGAGGACTCTATAGGCACTATGTCATCACACATTAAACTTAACGTATAGACGTTATTACCTTTTATTATTCATTTAGTTAGAAAATTAATAGTAATACTTTTAACCGAATCTTTAAACTAAGACCTATGATATCCGAGAAAGAAGTCGGAATTAAGGCAAGCGACGGAAGTAATATAATTGCGTTTCAGGCTTCCCCAGAACATTACACTGCAGGGATAATAGTCATACATGAGATATTCGGGTTGACCGATTACATAAAGAATGTAGCAAGAAGACTGGCTAATGAGGGTTATTTAGCCGTGGCTCCTAACCTTTACTCAAGGAAAATTAACGTGCTAACTCCGGAGAACATAGCGGGTGTGATGAGGAGGTTCTGGTCGCTACCGCCTGAGAAGAGGAATGATGCACAAGCTATTTCCCAGCTCTTATCGACCTTATCAGAAAAGGAAAAGGAGGTATATTCTACTCTAATGCAGAACAGAGATTCGCTGGAGAATCAGATGTTAGACGACCTTAAATCTGTACACAAATACGTAATGGACTCCGGTGCTAAAAAGATCGGTGTTATAGGTTTTTGTATGGGAGGAGGTCTATCCTTCCAAATCTCGACTATGGTTCCATTTGATGCAACTGTAGTATATTACGGAAGGAACCCTCGAAACATAGGCGACATATCTAAACTAAAGGGACCGGTTTTAGCCATGTATGCTGGGGAGGACAGCGGTATAAATGCTGGACTTCCTGAACTTATGTCGGCGATCATAAAGTACAAGCCCTCATTTGAAATGAAGCTCTATCCAGGTACTTACCACGCATTTGCAACTGAAGGAGGACCTGTCTATAACGAGGCTGCAGCAAAAGACGCATGGGAAAGAACGGTTAACTTTTACAAGAAGAACTTAGGGTGATCAAATGGAGGAAAAGAAGGGAGAAATCATTAATGATTGTTTTAACACGTGGGTAAGGATACTAGAAATGACTGAAAAAGAGATAAAGGGGAAAGATAGTAAGGGAGAAAAATAAACCCCTTTTCCTTAAGTGTAGCTAATAGTTTCGTCCTTAACTCTGAAGGTAAAGAATTTAACTTACTTCGTGAATTCTAGAAGCGTGGATATTACTTTTTCGATGAAACCAGTGGAGATAGGAAAGAAAGTAGTCAACGAATGTGAAAAATACGTAACGGTCCTTTCTCCAAAAATAGAAGACGAAACGTATAAATTAATACTAACTAAGGCATACGAGGGATGTAACGCTTTCATCTTCTCGCCAGATAGACGCGCTATAACTGCGTTAAATCTGCAAGCCAATAAGTACAGGTGGGAGGAAGAAGAGAGATTAGCGAATGACGCAAGAAAAATTGAAAGAAACCTGAAAATCGTGAATTACCTCTTATATATTACCGGAATATTAGCCGCACTGGGAGTGGGGTTAAGTTATTACTTACTGGCGGGATTTCTCTTTTATATAGCCCTTATTGCGATTGTTGCTTCTACTGTGGCCATATACATCGTAGAATTACGAGAGAAGAAAAACTATAGTTGGAGGATCGCAATAAATAGAAAATTCCTTGAGGACTTCATAGAGGAGGTGAAGGAAGATAGGAAAAAGATGAAGAGGAGAATATATGCTAAGGAAATTCCCGATGTAATCAATGACGTTATTATCGTAAACGAGAAGCAAGGTATTTCCTTCTCCGCACTTGGATTAGAACAACGGGATAGAATTACTACTGTGTTAAGATTTCAAACCAGTGAAGTAAACATGTCACCTGTCATAAAATCTCTCTGTGGAGCTACGTGTCTTGAGGAATTTCTAACGGTAATAAACGCAAAGAGCTCGTAATACTGGTACTATTCTGTCGTGTTGACGTTTATTTTCTTGATCTCCTTTTCATAGAGGGACGTTATTTCCTCCATCGTAATTATACCGAAGAATTCCCCCTTTTCTACTACAGGAGCCCATCTAGATTTTGTCCTGGCCATAACGTCCAACGCATCCTCTAGAGTGCTAGTCCTCCTAACAGAAGGCACCCCACTATGCGCGTACTTTTCAACAGTTCCCTCCTTATTGATAATATCTCTCATGTAAACTATTCCCTGGAATTTGTTATCCTCAGTTACTACTGGAAGCGAAAGGACAAGGTTCTTCTGCATCAACTCAAGCGCATTATCGACGCGGTCGGATGGTCGTATCATTAGTTTAACGAGGTTGCATTGTTCAACCCTAAGTTTTTCCATTACTGGCTGTTCGTATTCCCGTGCATGGGCTGGTGATTCCTTGCGTGTTGGTACTTGGGATTTATATATAGTGTTATTACCCGTGATTAGGTAGGCGATAGCGACAGCTATCATTGCTCCAGGCAGTAATTGAAAGCTTCCGGTCATCTCCGTAACCATTACCATGACAGAGAGTGGAGCCTTTGCCGCTCCTCCGAAAGTAGAGACCATACCTATAATGACAAAGGGGGCTATTGATGGTACTAGGGTGGGAAAAAGTATGTGGAATAGAAGACCTATGTCCCCTCCAAGAAATGCGCCTATGAATATACCTGGTGCAAACACCCCCCCGCTACCGCCAGACCCTATCGTTAGCGATGTCGCTATTATCTTAACAAATGGGAGTAGAGCTAACAAGAGGATAATCGGGATACCTATAGTGTAGAACTCGTTCAGCTTATTAAACTCAAGGAGATCAACCCAACCGTAACCAGTTGCTATAACTTCCGGAAAAACGAGAGCAATTAAACCCATTGAAAACGCTCCTATAACGGGCTTTAGGTAGTTTGATACTCTTAATCGCCTAAAGATATTAGTGACTTTGTAAAAGGTCTTGATGTACAGTATTCCCACCAATCCTGCGGCGATGCCCAATACGGCGTAAAGAGGTAGTCGTAGAGGATCGAATGGTTCCACGTAATTTCCGAAGATAGGCGTAAAACCGACGACCGAACCAAAAATTGAATACCCGATTGCTGACGCCACAAGTGCCGGGTAAATAACCTCTGGTTCCATGTCCCTTTTATAAAGAATCTCAGAAGCTAGAAGCGCGCCTCCAATTGGCGTTTTAAATATGGTACCAATCCCCGCCCCTATACCTACAGCTACCGCTCTTCTTCTATCCTCTGGTGATAACTGTAACAAATCCGCTAAGATAGAACCAAGTCCCGCCGAAAGCTGGGCTGTTGGCCCTTCCCTTCCCGCACTTCCCCCTGACCCTATGGTAATGGCCGATGCAATGAGCTTTATGGGAACTACTCGCCACCTGATTTTTCCCTGCTTGTTATGATAAGCAGAAATCGCTGCATCAGTTCCATGTCCTTCAGCCTCCGGTGCAAAGGTGTATACTAAAAGACCTGAAATGCCACCACCTATTGCTGTAACCAGAGGGATGAGATAGAACCTCTCTGCAGAGAAGGTGTAAGTTAGACTCCCTCCCTCTCCCAAAGGAACGGGTAGGGTTAAACCAACGATCTGTTTCAAAAACAGGTACTCAGCCAACCTTATAGCAAAGTAGAACGTGAGAGACGAAAGCCCAGCTATCACCCCTAGGAGTAGTCCGAGCAAGAACCACTTCTCGAAGTATGGGAGGCGGGAGAGATTATACATTGGATTAATCATTATGTCATTTTGAAATAAAGTTAGGGGTAATTCACGTCTCCTTTGCGAGTTTAGTTTATTTCATGGAACATAACAAATCTAATTCAATGCTATCGCAATGACTGAGGGGATTTATGCTTAGTTAGACCTTGAGGGTAAAGGGAAAAATCTCTTATAAGGCACTGCATAACACGTCCTTCTCTGGGGAATACTAGGAATTATGGTTTGGAATGCTTATTACGTAGAAGCTAATCACCTTGGTTTTTATGGTCTGACAAAGTATAGATTTAGAAATTTATTATGTTTTATCTTTCTTTCTCAATTTAATTTACAATAGAACCTGAATAGCCAAAGTTAAGGGACATTCAATGAGGAATTCTTGAAAACCAATTTTTAGTTAGGACTATTTATTGTGCCATATGAAAGTAGCAATTATCGGAGCAGGTTATGCAGGACTTAACGCGTATTACTCCTTGAAGGGGAGATCCGTTGAGATCATCTCGGAAGGGGAAAACTTCACGTTTTACACAAACTCTTACCTGCAAGACAAAATAGCAAGAGTGGATTTCGTAAGGGTAAGTAAAGTAACAGAGGTGGATCTGAAGGATGGTAGTTTTAAGGCTAAACAAGAGGAAAAGCCTGACGTGCTGATCGTTGCCGTTGGATGTAACCACACTGAACAGCTAAAGGTGATAAGGGATTACATATCAAAGGGGGGATGCATATCATCTGAAACGAAATATGACGAGTATATGGCTATACAATCTGCGCTCTACCTGTCAAAGCGTTCAAGGGCCGCTAAATATCACGGTGAATTCATGAAGTGGTTAGGAAGGGGGGTTGATCAAAAGTTAAGTAATTTTCTAGAGAGAAATGGAGTAGATACTTGTGAATCCCCATCCCACGTTATACCTCAATGTAACCCCAATCTCTTTGACGAGTTCATTCCAGTTAATAGTTACCTAATGCATGGTAGAACCTTCGTTATAGGCGATATAGCCGACTACGGTCCGAAACTAGGCGAACTTTCCATGCGAATGGGAATTCACGTCGGTAGGGAAATCTCTCACGGATTAAGTCGCTTTATCCCCATTTACATACACATGTTTCAGGGAAAGAAACGAGGTCTAAGGATAGTGAGTGACGTTCCGTGGGGAGGTAGAAAAGTAATTGTAAGGGAATCCGTTCTTTACAACTTTATGAAGTCCTTCATTAACGTCTACTATCCGTTGAGGAAAGGGAGAATGGGTTTCCTGGTAAAGATTTAACAGGTAAGTTAGTTACAGAATTCGCGGGAAACCTAATATAACGTCGAGAATCACTCCCAACCCTAAGACGATTGATGAGTAAATGTTGAAATAAAACGCCTTTCCGAAGTTTCCAGACGTAGCATAAGCATAAGCCCTTAGCATGATCAAGCCGTGAAGCAATGTTGCCAAGTAGGATATAGCTCCTAACGAATACCAGTAATCCCCGACGAAGGCTAAGGTAACTGAGGCCACCTGATTAAGACCTGCGAAGGCGAGGGCTCTTTTCCCTAACGTGACTGCAAAACTATGTAGGCCCATCTCTCGGTCGAAATCCTCATCAGGTATATGATTGTAAAGATCAAATCCTACCGCCCAAAAAACAGTTGCAACTATGAAGAACCAAGGAAGTCTGTAAATCAGGGTCGTAAACGAGGAGACATCCCCGCCTATTCCCGCTACTGCTCCTCCAAACACTGCGAGGGCCTGTATCGATGCCAAGTGGTAGTTTGCAAGAGAAGTTATTCTCTTCATATATGGGTAGGACATTGTAACTCCAGCTACTAGGGGGGAGAACAGAAGTGCCCAGAAGTTAATGAAATAGGTCGAAACGAAAAAGCCAATTAGACCTATGGCTATCATAATTTTCGCTTCCCTAACTGTTATTGCCCCAGTAACCAAGGGTCTATTTTTCGTTCTAGGATTCCTTGAGTCTATATCCCTGTCCGCTAAGTTGTCATTAGTCATTCCAGCTATTCTGAGGAAAAATAACGATACAAAGACAAGGATCAGGATCCTTAACGTGGGAATCCCCCTTAACGCTACGAATGCACCCAGGTAGGCCATTGGTAAACTGAAGAACGTCTGCTCTATTCTAAGGAATTTCATTATAACGTAAAGCTTTCCTTTGTTTCCTCCTAGGCCTCCTGGATCCCACGCCATAGTAAACGATACCTTGCAAAAGTTAAGAGTTTTACTATTTGGATTTTTTACTAGGAAGGTTTGGGGAGAGAACACTGTTCATAAAAAGAGCAGACGTAATGCGTCCATGATGTGTAATTGAGGTTTAGTTAAACCAAAATCCGTAGTAAAAAAATATAAAATCCCTAAAGTTGTTATACTAAACTATGGAAAAATTCATCGAGTTAAGTAGGGGAAAAATTAGGTTCATTGAGATGGGGGAGGGAGATCGAACGGTTATCCTATTTCATGGTGCCAGATTTACCGCTGATACTTGGAGTCAGGTTGGAACGCTAGAAGCTATTGCTAACGCGGGATTCAGGGCAGTTGCAGTAGACTTCCCTGGATTCGGTAAGTCTAAGGGAAATTACGCATCGCTCAATCAGTTTGTGGAGGAATTCGTTAGGATGTTCAATAAACCCGTGTTACTTGGCGCCTCAATGGGAGGCGAGCAGGCTCTCAGCTTCTCAGTGAATCATCCGGATTTGATTAGCGGACTTATCTTAGTTGGTGCCGTTAGTGTAGCTAATTATTCAAAGGAGTTGAACAAAATAAAGGACATACCTATACTACTGATTTGGGGGAAACGCGATACAGTGTCTCCAATTGAAAACGCAAGGTTAATACAGGGAGTTATCCCCCACGCAATACTGGTGCATGTAGGGGAACAACATGCCTGTTACCTCGACGATCCAAAGGGATTTAACGAAGAGGTGAGAAAATTCCTAACGAACTTGATCAAATTACGTTAAGGGAAGTTCTCTCAGATCGGAGATACGTCATTATACTCAATCACCTTAAGATGGCTAACGTCGATTACGGGAAGTCCATAATGATGAACACCAAAATACCCATAGAGGATGTTGTAATGCTTCTTGAGAAATTAGAGTCCATGGGTCTTATAGAGAGGGTTATGGGTTCTGCTCTGAAGAACACTAAGGCCAAGTTTAAGTTAAGTCCAGAAGTACATAAACACCACACTTACTACACGCTTACTAGAAAAGGGGACATCATCTTAAGGGAATTACAGCACAAAGGAATTGACGCATATGTCGAAATAGTAAAGGAAAAGCCTGAGTACGCGCGTTACCTGACGCTTGCTAAGGAACTAAATGCTGATCATGCACTGACCTATGCTAAGCTCTTGCACAGGCCCTTGGAAACCGTTATTAAGGAAATTGAGGAGTTAGTGAGTTTGGGATTAATGGAGGAGAAAAAGCAGAAGATAATAAAGTTCGGGGAGAGGAAATCCAAGCCTAAAAAGGAAACGAGAACACATCACAAATACTACGGTCTATCAAGAACGGGCGAACTAGTTGTGAGGAAGATCAACGGTAAAAACTGATATGTCAGGTCGCTCTAGGTGCAGGGAAGTTACCTAAGACTTAATATATTCTCATTTCCCTTAATCCTTTTCCTGTTTGAAAACCCCTCGCCAACGTAGTGCCAGTACATTATCTCCGGTTCACCATATCTCCAGCATAAGTAAGCCGGAGCGTCGTTAATGACGGCTGGAAAGTCTACTATTCCCTTTTCAACGTCCCTTATTATGATTCCCTTCTTAGCTATTTCGCTTACTATACTATCAACCTCCGACACATATATAGACAGAAGTTGCTTTTCCCCCATAACGAGCGACTCCTCTACTTCCCTCCTCAACTTCTTTAATTCTTTTACTCTCTCTCTAACCCATGGCAGAAGTTCGCTAGCTGTCTCGAGGTCAAAATAAGGATAACTCATAATGGTTATTTATTTTCCTCTATTAAAAATACTCGCTCATGCTCTTGGCTTTAGCAGTGACTTTAACATCGCTTATAGGCATTGCCTTATCATCGTTCATCCTTTCACGTGGGATCGAAGCTCTAGAGGAGTCCTTTGGACAGGGAACTGCTGGGGGATTAATACTAGGGTTCATCGAATCGCTACCTGAGACGATTGTGGTAATTGAGGCCCTCGCATTAAAAAGTCCTCAGATTGCAATTGGCGCATCGTTAGGTGGTAGCATAATTCTTTTTACCTTAATGTCGGGGATTGTAGTACTCTCTTCTTATCTAAAGGAAAGAGGTCCTCTACTCCTTCGGGAAGACTATAAGACAGAAGCTATTTTTAACTTAGGTGCTGTTATGTGCGTTCTCATAATTCTGTTTTTCTTTGAAGTAAATCTCGTGAGCGGAGTAATTCTCATTGCCTTTTACTTACTATACTCCGCTCTAAGGATCAAAAGGAGAAAAGGAGGAAAGATTAAAATCAGGAATTTAATCCAAATCTTAATAGCGGTTGCATTAACGGTGGTTATAGCTCCCTTTTTTCTCTCAAATCTAATTTTACTGTCGACTCAGACTCGGATACCATTAATTTGGCTTTCGTTAGTTATTTCTCCTATAGGCGCTGACGTGGAGGAATTAATTAACGGATTAATACTAGCACTTATGGGGAAAGGTTCGATAGCGATAGTCAGTTTTCTCGGCGCTAAGCTGGAGAACTTCACCTTACTTCTAGGATTCACGGGTTTATTCTACGAAGTTAATCTAAGGTTATATTATTCTGAGGTATTTCCCTCGATCTTATTCTCCCTCATATTTATTCTACTAGTATTTAGGGGGAAAATAGGAAGGATAGAGGGAGTAATTCTGATACTTCTGTACTTTCTGGCAATATCAATTCCATTCTTGTGATTCGCATTTACAGGTATGGGCAATAAGAATGAGGATTCCTTATTCTATATTTTTGTTGAAAAGTCCAATTAATAATATCTTACTAATGTGAGATTTTCTGTAAAATAACACTAGAAATGATACCAATAAGGCGACGTATTTAACAAGGATAAATCTTAAATGACGTTCTTCCGTGCCCTTAAACTTAGTCAATATCATTGATTTTCTCGCAGATCTCCTCTGCCGATTTTAAATTAACCAATTCCACCTTCTTGTTCTCTTCAAAGGGGATTTCTGAGAGTTTAGGATTAATTATAATTGTCCTGTATTCATTAATTCGTGAGACCCATAATATAAAGTCAAATACAATTTCGGAGAACGCCTTTACTCTCTCGTAGCTTGAGAAATACCAGGTCGCTTTCTTTAAATCGCTTCTTTGATTTAAACACGATTCTAGAATTCTCACAAAGACCATCTCGTTTTCATTAAGTTCCTCCCTCCTAATTCCAACGGAAGGAAAGGGTTTGAATTTTACGAAATGTGATAGTACTTGTTCGTCTCTAATCTCATTCTTTAGTAATGCTATCTTCTTGAGTGAGATTACTTCCCTTGAGTTCTCCCTACTACCTCTTATTTCGAGTAACAAGTTAAGAGTGTCGTAATAAGGATCACCAGTACCAACTCCCTCCTTTGACTCACCCCTGTTTTCATCAGAGAATCCCGCGGAATCACAATTACTTAGCAATTTCATTAGTACCTCTATGTCATGTGGTGTCGCGAAGTCGCTGTAAATTGCATATAATACCTTTTTATCCCCAATCCACTCTACGAATTCCTTCACCGAAGCACAGTTAACTTTTAGTTCTCTCCCTTTTTTTCGCTTGACATACGGCAAGTATAAGGGGATCTTCTCCTCTAATGCTGTAATCTTCCTGTCAAAGTCAATTGACTCTAGGATTCTTCTTACATTATCAGCATCTGTTGCCATAACGAATAACGTCTCGAGGAAGGAGACATCAACCCCTTCAACTTTCTGGAAATCATGAGCGAACCTTAACCTTTTCCTAATTCCCTTAACTGGTTCTATCCTTTCTCCTCGCCCTAAGGATTGAAGCACGTATTTCTTAGCGTCTCCCTTCCCTATATTGAGGAAGAGCATAACATTGGGTCTGTTCGAGTCCCATCCCTCGTAGAACGACCTTGAACCTAAGAGAATATTAACCGAGTTTTCGTTTAGAGTAGAAAAGAAGCTCTCGTCCTTATAAGTCTGACTTACGTAATATCCAGACAATTTATAAGTTAACCATTTACTTATATCTCCTATTTTTATCATGGCAAAGGGTCTGCTCGACGTCTTAAGCTTAAATACGAGTTCCTTTGAGTTCTCGGGAATCCGTATTACCTCAATCTCTCCTGGTGCTCTAGTGTTAAAGACGTACCATAGCACGTCCTCGTAGGAAATATTTCCTATTTCGTATCGAGAACCTTTTAGTTCCTCCATTAATTCCAAGAGAGACGTCTCATAAATCTCTCGATCCGGTAAGGTGGCTATTTTCCCCAAAGTTCGGAAGAAGATCTCTAAATCTGAGTTTCGTTTATTAACGGAATTACCTAAAACAACGAGGAGCGGTTCATGGTACGTAAGACCTTTTTCCCTAATCTTCTCCAACTCCTTTTTAGTTGCAGTGAGAATAATCAGGGACTTAATCACGGTTTTAATTTTATCTCTCTCGCTCAACTCTCCTACGTTTCCTATGTTACCGCCGAGTACGAATATCTCCTTTCCGTAACCGGAGTTTATGAACTTCGTGAGGTTAAAGTTGTAAACTGTGGTAACGATATCCCACGGGTCAGTAAACGTGGCAGAAAAGTTGAAGAGAAACCCATTCCTGGTGAGATATGAGAGGTATACTTGTCGCCTGGAATCCTCCTTGTCACCTTTATGTGCCTCATCTAAGATAATGTACCACTTTCCCCCGTTATCTACCTCCAGGAATGATATTACCTTCTTTCCAGTATCATCGGATATCAGATCCGAACGGTATACGAATACATTAATCGAACTCTCCTCTAGTCTACTTTCCAGGCTATTTCTATCTGACAGTTCGTAAAACCTTATCTTCCTGCCGTGATCAGCATTATATTCCTCGATATGTCTAATAACCTGATTGATAAGGTCATCCCTGGATGAAAGGATCATGATCTTCCCGAGGGGTATTTTGCCGATCCTCATTAAGTAATCCAATAACTCGACGAGCTTTACTATGATGAGAGTTTTCCCAGAACCTGTAGCCATCCAGAACCCAGCTCTATTGACGAAATTTCGAAAGCTAATTCTCCTTTTCCTCCCAGTGTATTCCACGGGATAGTAATTCCTGATTACCTGAAACGTAGGACTTCCTTCGTTAATCCCTAACTTTGATATCAACGGTTCTACATTTACAACCCTTTCGTAAAACCTCTCTTTTATGACGTTAATATCCTCATGGGGGGTATCTCCGTAGAAGCACCATAATAGCTTAATGATATTGTTAAGCGCATTAACCTGATGTTCAAAAAGCTCCTTTGATTGAGAGAAAAAGTGGAAATTTTGCGGAATCCACGCGGGACTCACTTCGTCGATCTCATCGACAATTGCCTGGTATACCGGCCTTAAGATGGGCATTACTCCCACCAAATTAACGGTTTTACATCGTTAAAGTCTACTGCATGGAAGGAAATTATTTCCCCTCCCTCAAGGACGCACGATTCCTTCCCTACCTTAACTATTCTCTTCCCTTTTAACAGGGAAACAGTCTCACACACGTCAGCATCAGCGTATAGCTCCCTCAGGTCGACAAGTGCTCTACCCCCATCGAATTTAATTTTCACAGCTGACAGTAGCTTCGGATCCTTAATAAACGCCCTACTTTCCCTATTAAGCACTGAGGTATCGAACTCGCATCTCTCCAGCGTTTCCTCAAATTGCTCAAGTTCGCAATATTTAAAGAAGCCACCTGCCTTTCTCTCGTTGTACGCACTCCTTACGTCCTGATCTGAGCTTATTCCCCCGCTTTCATAGGCCACGACCTTTTTAAGCCTTCGAAGGATGACGGAGTGAAAGTGCTCTCCCATTTCTATCCCAATCCACTTCCTGTGAAGCTTCTGCGCCACAGCTACCGTAGTTCCAGAACCTAGGAAATAATCTAGAACCAAGTCCCCTCCTCTAGTGGTGGATGTTATTACCCTCTTGAGTAGCTGTTCCGAATTCTCTGTAGGAAAACCCCAACGCGAGGGTATTACATACGAGGGGATGTCAAGCCAAAGGGAGTCTAACTTTACCTCTTCCCGCTGGAGTACCTCAGGCATACCCTCTACAACTTTTCCGCTGGTATCTACGTACCTTTTAGAGGTATTGATCCTGATCCACCCCTCTGCTAACCCCCTGTCAATTTCCCTTTGCGAAAGAGCCCAATGCCTTCCCTTGGGGGGTAATAGCTTCCTCCCGTTAAATTCCCTCACCTGGCGTTCGTAGGTTGCTCTCTCTCCTGGGAGATGCATTGGTAACCACTTCCTATTCTCCCTTTTCACTTTAGGGGTAACGAAGTAGTACCTATCCGATTTCGAAAAGAACTCTAGGTAATCATTACCAGTGAGTAGGCGTTTCGCTTCACCCTTAGGGACCGTTCCCCTCCTTATGATGATTTCGTTCCTGAAATTATCCTCACCGAAAATCTCCCCTAATAGTAACCTGAGAAAGGCGTTTCCATTATAGTCGCACCTGACGAAGATGCATCCTGTGTCGTTGAGGAGATCCTTGGATACGGTTATCCTGTTTTCTAACATGGAAATCCAGGTGGAGTCCTTAAATCTGACCCTGTACAGGAAGTCGGCTTCCCTCTCTTTATTGAAAGGGGGGTCAATGTAGATCGCTTGCACTTTGCTCAGGAACTTATGCGATAATGTCCTCAGTGCCTGATAGTTTTCCGAATGTATCAACCAACCGTCAAGTGAGTCGTCTAAGTTATCGAAAAGGGCTATTATCTTCCACTCAATCTCGTCGAAGTACTTTGTATCTATAGGAAGAAATGCGTACTTCTCCCTTATCGAACACTCACCGTCTGAGGAGTTGGATTCCCCAATGTGAGAATCCTGAGAAGGTGACATCTCACTCATCCCCTGCTGAAGTTCCGATCTCGAACTCTCCGAAAGGGTTCCGCACTCTAAAACTTCATTGGGAGAAAACTCCTTTGGAATCAGACCCAACTCCTTCCATTCCTCTAGTTGACGTTCAAACCCCTCGCTCGAGATCAACTCCATTATGATGTTGATCCCGCCCTTTCTTTCCTTTATTCTGTTTAGCGATATTACGTAATGCGAGTTTCTGACGACTTTTGGCTTTTCCCATATTCTAGCGAGTTCCTCTTCGAATTGGCCTATGGCATCAATAAGTAAATACCCTACATCCCTAATAGTTCTTATTACCTCTAATCTTTCCCCATCAAATGAGAGGTCATCTACGTACTCTTTCAGCCAAATATCGAATTGTTCCCTTAGGAATTCCCTTGCCCTCGGATTTATGAAGTAATCCACTTCAACTTGCCTCTCAAACGATGAGAGGATTTCCTCTACCTCTTCCGCGGAAAGTCCTAGCCTTCTAACCAGTTGTCTTACAATGCCCTCTCGAGAACCGGAATTAGTCACTCTTATCTTAACTTCGTTATTGGTTACGGACTCCAATTCGTATCCGAAATCCCCTTCACTGTATTTTGTCACGTCAAACGAGAATCTGAACTCACGACCTAGTTTAGCGTAACGAACTTCAGTATCCCTTATTCTCCTCACGGTTTTTATGTATATTAATCCTCTTGTCCTCCAGTTTAACGCTATGTCGTTGTAATTTACTTTTTCGTAAACTTTCCTATTGGATATTCTCTGGCTGGGAAGGATTAAACCCGAATCCGAGAACATGAAGGAGAAGAAGTCGTAAAGCTTTTCGTATACCTCTTCTTTAGCTTGTCCGACAACTCTTCCGTCCACAATTTCCCTGACTTTCCTTAAAACTAAATCGAAATAAAGCCTCTTTATTTGGATCAGGTTTATAATTCCGGATTTTCCCGTTATTGGTAATCCTATAAACGCTTTCCTGAACTTCTCTACGAAGAGTTCCTCATTTTCCATATCCTTCACTTAACTGGAAACGGAAACCTTTCCATTCTATAGGAACTATCCCAAAAAAGATATTCATAAACTGACGCAATTCTGAAATTTCTCAGTACACGACCAAAGTCGTCCACCCTTAGCGAGTTCATGAGGTTGATGACTTGTTCTACAGATTCCCTATAAGAGGTCGCGGAGTAGTTGTTTATCCACCTTTGATACACGGGATTTGGCGAACCGTCCCTTGACAGTTCCTCTCCAACCTTCATGTAAATCACGTAACAAGGCATTATTGCGGCTAAGGCCTGGGGAAGAGGGGATAGCTGAGTTTCAGCAAGGAGAAAGTTCGTATAAGCTAGATTAGTGGGAGACATGTCCCACTCCTCAGGTTCTACCTTCCAATTAGCAATGTAAAATATGTGAAGCTGTCTTTCCTCTGAAAGCGAGGCTTCGACGTGCTTTATGAGTTTTATCATCCACTCGTATTCGCATTTATTAGCTACGTTTAGAACGGCCCTCCCAAAACTCTTCAGGTAGAGGTAGTCTTGAAGTATGTAAAACCTAAACCTATCCTCCGATAAGGAGCCCTCCCTTAATTCAGCGATAAAAGGGTGGAAAAGTATTTTCTCGTATATATCTTTAACGTGATCCCACATCACCTGAAAATTTTCCATAATCGGAGTAAGTTACATCAGTTTTAAATGTTTTAGGGAGTGACGAGAATTTTACCTACTCTACTTGGTTCGTGAAGGGAGTTAAGACCTTCCTTTACATTCGCCAGAGGAACTTCCTCACCGATAATGGGGGTTATTTTTCCAGACGCCTCAAGTTCCATTGTCTCCCTCACGTCTGCAGAAGTTACAGAGGCATTTCCCACGAACTTAATATCCTTTAGTATGAGGGAGCCAAATCGAATAGGGGCTGACGACGACGGATCCAGATTTCCCACCTGTAGAATCGAGCCCCCTGCTGAAATCGCCTTTACGTTTTCGAAAAACGTCTGTACGCCCACTGTGTCTACTATTAAAGTAACGTCCTCCTTTTTGATCTGTTCCGCGTATTTCTCTCCCACCACGACTAAGTCCGAGAACCTTTTAACGACTCTTGCCTTTTCCTCGCTTCTCACTTGAGCTATTACCCTAGCTCCTAATGCTTTGAGGAGTTGTACGGCGTGAATTCCAACTCCGCCCGCTGCGCCCGTAACTAAAACCGTTGAGTCTTTCACATTAGGGGAGGATCTCTTTACACCCCTGTATATCATTGCAGTAACACAGGGAGTTATTACGGCTAATTCGTCTGTTAAATTCGTGGGAACTCTAACTGCACTTTTCGCACTTATCGTTGCGTATTCGCTGAAAAAGCCATCCAATTCCTCAGAATAGCCTAACTTATTTCTGCAGTAATTCTCAAAGCCTAATTTACACTTATCACATGTCATGTCCGGTGCATATAACAGGGAGACAACTCTATCTCCTGGAGTAAAGTTCGTCATTGAACCGGCCTTAACAACCTCGCCTACCATTTCATGACCCAGAATTACGGGATACTTCATTCTAGGATAATATCCCTCTAACTGAAGGAGATCCCTATAGCAAATAGACGCTTTCCTTACTTTTACGAGAAGCTCGTCGTTATTAGGACTCCTTATAGGTACGTCAGTTACTTCCAATTTTCCGCGTTCCTTAACAACAGCTGCTAACATACCCATCTCGCAAATTTACTTTAAGTTATGCATCCTTAAGTCTTTCTGAATCCTAAACATCGTAATGAGGAAATTAGTCCCTTCCTTCACGGGGGCTTATGGTAATAGTGTGCTAGGTTACAAGTTTCTATAGAGAATTGGGGTTAAGGGGACGTAAAGCCTTTGCCTTTTTAAGGCTGGATTGATAGCCCCTTTACATTAATATATCCCCTTTATTGTTTTTCAGTGACGTTAACGACGCTCCTTCCGGGCTCCATTAAGCGTTTAACGGGACTGAGGGAGGGGCACTTATCATTTCTCTTTCTTTCACGGGGATCCAGAGGCATTCTATGACAGATCCCCACTTTCCATATGGGAATGGGTTTCTGTCCCGCTTGACTGACCACTAAACGAGATGTAACACCAAATCGATAGTGGGAACGATGAGCCCTCTGGGAGGGAACCCTTGGCCTTCAATGCAAGGAGGAAGTCAGACTAGATCCTGAAGCTCTTAAACTCCTCATTAAAAAACATTGAATATGAAACTTGTTATTACTGAGAAGCCTAGTGTTGCGATGGACATAGCTAGGGCACTTAATGCTACGTCGAAAGGTGATGGTTATCTCTACAACGACGAATACGTGATAACTTGGGCTTTAGGTCATCTATTTAACATTGACGACTCAATAGCACCGGCAAAGTGGGACATTAAATCCCTTCCTATTTTCCCGGAGAAATTTTCTTACTCATTAATACGAGGAAAAGAAAAGCAGTTTAAGGTTATCCGATCCCTCCTATCCAAATCCGAGGTAGTAATTAACTGTGGTGACGCGGGGAGAGAGGGCGAACTTATAATAAGGGAAATCCTGAGAGAGGCAAATTACGTCGGTAAGGTGTTAAGGTTCTGGACGTCTGAAGCCCTAACCAGAGAGGTTATACATAGAGAGTTCGGAAACCTAAAACCCTCACAAGCCTTTGACGACCTGTACTATAGTGCCCTTGCCAGGCAGCAGAGCGATTGGTTGGTTGGGATAAACCTCACTAGGTTAATAACGTTAAGGGCAGGAGGTAGGGAGGTCTGGAGTATAGGAAGGGTTCAGACCCCTACCTTAAATATAGTTGTAATGAGGGATAAGGAAATAGAGGAATTTAAGCCTCAGGTATACTACGTGGTCAAGGCTGAATTTGAGGGATATGAGGGAATACTCGTAAAAGATGGGAAGATATTACAGTTAACTGAGGAAGATGCTGACAAGATAGTACGGGGTCTTTCAAAATACAGTACGGGGATAGTGGACTCAATTAACGAAGAACTTCATTCAGAACCTCCCCCTTTCCTACACTCCCTTACATCTCTTCAGCGAGAGGCTAATACGGTTTACGGAATTTCCGCTCAAAAGACCCTGGACTCCGCCCAGAGACTTTACGAGGAATTCAAGGTAATCAGTTACCCGAGAACTGATGCAAGGCATATGGGCGATGACGCCAGGGGATTAGTAACGAATGTGCTGAAGAAGCTGGGACTTGAGGAACTGATCCCCAACGTTAACAAGGTCGGGAAGAGAGTTTTCGACTCGTCAAAGTTAACGGATCACCACGCAATAATTCCGCTTGACGTCCTACCTTCTAACGTGACGGGCATTGATAAAGAGATTTACGATCTAATCCTGAGGAAATTTAAGGGTGTATTCATGCCCGACCATAAATTCGTTGAGAAAAAGCTGATTACTCAAGTGGGAGGATTTGATTTCCTAACTGAGGAGAAATTTGATGTTCAAATGGGATGGATGTCGCTATATAGAAAACCTACTATGTCCACTCTCCCCACACTAAGGAGGGGAGATTCCGTAAGGATTAGGCGGATATACAAGGAGAAGAGAACGACCAAACCTCCCCCTAGATTTAACGAGGCTTCGCTACTGAGGGAAATGGAAAAGCTCTCTTTAGGGACTCCGTCTACAAGGGCTTCTATAATTGAGACTCTATTAAGGAGGAAATACATCGTGAGGAGAGGAAAAACCCTGTACTCTACACCTAAGGGGAGGGAGGTGATCTCTAAACTCGGAGAAAGTAAGTTAGCAGATCCCTCAATGACAAGCGAGTGGGAAAAAGAGCTTGAGGCGATCTACATTAAGAAAATGGGTGAGGAAGGACACAGGGCTTTCCTGAAGAAGATCAAGGAATTCGTTAATCAGGAAATGAAAAGGCTGATAACCGTTTCCTTTACTTATGAAGATGAGGTTAAGCAGCTAAGGTGTTTTTGCGGGGGAGATGTAAAGTTCGTTAATGGGGTATGGAAGTGTGAGAGATGTAATACTTCAATCAAAGAGTATATCTTAGGTAAGAGGCTTACCGAATCCCAAATAAGGGGGTTGTTTGAGGGAAAGAGGGTTAAAGTGAGCGGTTTACGAAGTAAGAAGGGTAAAAAGTTTTCCGCTACGTTATTTCTGAGTGAGGGTAAGTTGAAGTTCGATTTCAGTAAAAAATCGTAAATACTCCTTTCTCCACAATACGACTATTGAAGGTCGTATTCGATCAGATATACCTGAAACACGATCCCATATTCGAGCACGTAGAGAATTCTAAAAGAGCCGAAATTGTCCTGAAGACTTTAAACGAATTCAACCCCGAGATCATACCACCCATTAAGATCGACGTCAAGGAGATCTACACAATTCACGACCCAGAGTACGTCGAGATGATAAGATTAAAAAGCAAATTGGGGGACGACATCGATCCCGACACCTACACAAACGCCTATACTTTTGAGGCTGCGCTGAGCGCATTAGGAGGAGCGCTAACAGCGTATGAGAACTCAGCTATAGCTATGCTTAGGCCTCCAGGTCATCATGCCGGTATAAGAGGATGCGCTCTTGGCGCACCGACACAGGGTTTCTGCATATTCAATAACATGGCTTTTGCGGTTTCCAAGAGGAGGGAAAAGAGAATTGCGATTGTCGATTTCGATGTTCATCACGGGAACGGGACGCAGGAGATATTTTACTACGACCCAAATGTTCTTCATATTGATATTCACCAATCGCCCCTGTATCCAGGAACGGGCAGCGTTTTCGAAAACGGAGGGGGAGAAGCTAAGGGAACAAAGGTTAATATCATCCTCCCTCCACTGTCATCTGATGACGTTATGGATGACGTTTTCCCAATCATCGAGGAGATCTTATCCGAGTTTAATCCTGAGGTTATGGCATTTTCAGCGGGATTTGACGGATACGTAAATGACGGTCTCGCTGAATTAGCTCTAACCGAAAAGACCTTTTACAGATACGGACTTTTGGGAAGAAAAATGAAGAACTTCGTCGTAATCGAGGGAGGATATTCTATAGGACTTGAAAGGGGGTTAAGGGCCTTTGTACAAGGACTTCTTGGCATCCAAGAGGACTATAAGGGCGGGAAGACCTCCCCTCCTGTAAGGTCGAGGTTTGAACAAAACCTAAAGGAGTTTAAGGCTATATACTCTAATTATTGGGGTGTGTAATGTGATCGCGTGTACGAGGGACTGTTACGATACCTGTGTATTCGATCAAAACTATAGACCAATAAGGGATTTCCCATTCAACGGATTTACATGCTCTAGGGGGAACAGCGACTTAAAACGCAATGATCTCAATAGAGTTAACAATCCCGTAATTGAGGGAAAGGAGGTTGATCTGAAAACTGCAGTAACTTACCTGGTTAAGGAATTGAAGAAGACTAAAATAAGTGAGGTAATTCACGTGGATTACGACGGAAATCAAGGACTATTAACGTGGTACTTTCCCGCAAGGTTATGGAACGTCCTTGGGGCTGTAACGACCGATTACTCGATATGTAGTTCTGAAGGTCATAAGGCCCTTTCAATGCATTACGGAACTAGTTTCGGAGCATTACCAGAGGACTTCGCCAATCAGAAGGCATTTGTCTTCTGGGGTTCGGAGGCTTCAGTAAGCTTCATTCACGGATGGTTTTTAGCTAAGGATAAGTATAAGGTCACTATAGACGTTAGAATAAGCGAAACGGCGAGGAAAAGCGATAGGTATTTCATAATTAAACCATCGAGTGACGCCTATCTGGCTGTGGGTATAATCAAACTTCTTTCTAAAAAGTTCAAGATTGATGATAACCTGCTCAATTTCGTAGAAAGGTTTTCTATGGATCAAATAGTCTCAATCACCGGCCTTTCAGAAGGTGAGATAGAGGAGATAGCAGGGATATATTCAGAGATGTCTCCCCTTACGGTGTTGGGATTCGCCCTGGGAAGGACTTTAAACGGTGGAGAGGCGATAAGGCTTATCTCCTTAATAAGTCACATAATAGGTAAGGGAAGAAAAGGTTTCTTCTACTCTAACACTTACGGCTGGGGAATCGATTTCGATTACTTAAGGGGGACTCACGAACACAGTCCGTCAAGGGTTGTGGGAATGGCAGAGGTAGGAAAGGAGGTTGAGGAAGGTAAATTAAAGTTCATGTTCGTATGGAACTCCAATCCGATTCACTCCCTACCGGGCGCTGACAGAATCGTTGATGCCGTAAGGGAGGGAGGACTTTTCCTTGTGGTACATGACCCATTCTGGTCTGAAACCGCAAAGCTAGCTAACGTAGTTATTCCCGCCTCGACTTTCCTTGAGAAACATGACGTGGTTTACAGCTATTGGCATCAGTTTTTAGTTTACAACGCTCCAATAAGGCAACCTAAAGGCGTAACCGAAGTAGAGCTAATGAGAGAAATTTCAAAGGAATTGGGAATTAACGAGAGATGTTTAACCGAAGACGAATGGGATGCGATAGATTATGCCATTAGGAATACTGGCGTCACTTTAACTCAGTTAAAGGAAAAGGGTCTAGCCAAAATGATCCCTCATTATCTAGAGAAGTTTTCGATAACTCCTCTGCCAGAGAAGCTGATCCCTCCTGAGGAAAAACTTCTCGTCTATGGAGGGCATCCCAATTACACGAACTCCCAATTTAAGGAGATCTATGGGGATAGGGAAGCAGTTATATATAATTCCGAATATGAGGGGGAGGGATATCTAATTACGGAAAAAGGGGAGGTTAGAGTTACTTTTAGGAAAGGAAACTTACCTAAAGGCGTATTCTTTGCGTACAAGAACTTCTTGTTTGATAAGGAGGGCAGGCCGATCAATTCTCTGTCAAGCTGGGAAAAGGGGAAGTATGGGGGCACTCCGTTACTTAACTACACTAAGATAATTGGGGTAAGAATTGAAGAAAGGAAAGAAGAACCGAAAATTGTTGGAGATTCTCTATAAGGTGAATTATGACGTTGGCCTCCTTTTTCAAACGCCTTAGTTAGCTTCACTTAATAAGGACTTCTACAGTCTATCGACTTTTTTAGAATTACTTTTACATATAGAGGAAAAATGCGACACCTACTAGCTTTTCGAGATTATAAATCACCACCCCCCAGAAGATGAGCAGTAGAGGTATATCACAGGAGGATGTTCTTTCCCCAGTTCGTCAGGCCTATACAGAATTCGTTAAGTTACAAGCGAATGTAAGAGTTTAAGCGCATTATCCTTTAATATCTCACCTTTAATCTCATCGGGTATGTTAATTTCAGAGAATTCCCTAATCCATCTCTCTTGACTAATTAGCGGATAGTCTGAACCGAAAAGTAACTTGCCGCGTAATCTCTTAGCGTTTTTCCAGATAACATCAGGAATGTATTTCGGCGACCACCCTGACAGATCTAAATAAACGTTAGGTTTATGTAGGGATATCGCTATTGCCTCGTCTGTCCATGGCCATCCGAAGTGAGCTAGAACGATCTTAGCGTTCTGGAACTCTACAGCGATCTCATCAAAGTAGATAGGCCTTCCATAATCGAGTCGTATCCCAGACTTAACGCCACTACCCACCCCAGAAGTACCTGTGTGAAAAACGATAATCATTCCCTCATCGTCTATTACCTTATATAGTCTCTTAGCCCTTTCATCAAGAGGGTGAAATCCCTGAAGTTCTGGATGCAGCTTAACTCCTTTAGGTTCAAACCTTTTTATCGCCTCTCTTAGTTCGGTTTCAGCGTTTTGCTTTAAGGGGTCTACAGAAACGAACCTCACAATTCTATCGTCTTTTTCAATAACATCGTTAGGAATCCTTCTACCCAGAAAGGTAGATGCATCTATCGGTAGAAGCACGAACTGATTAATTCCCAGTGTTTGTCCCTCATCTAGGGAATCCTTAAGGGATTTTACATCGAATTTAGAATTGAAGTACTTCAATGTGCTGTCCTTAAACTCCCCAAGGAAATCTAAGAATTCCCTTACTGGCGCATGAAAGTGGAAATCAACCGACATGTCAAACACCGTGAGTTAAATTGTCGATTCTTCCTCCATCAATAACAATAGTCTGCCCTGTCATATATCTCGAATCCTCAGAAAGGAGGAATACCACTAAAGGGGATATATCAGAGGGCTTTCCAGTAATTCCCAGAGACGTTTTAGATCTAAAGGAGGCCTTTATCCTTTCGACCTCCTCTTGGCTTTTTCCAGTTACAGTCATATCTGTTTCAATCCAACCGGGAGCTACTGCATTAACCCTTATTCCATATTTACCTAATTCAAAAGCCAATCTTTTCGTAAGTATTATTACAGAACTCTTAGTTATGGCGTAAAAGGTAGTCCCCTCCGCTGCAGTGCCAATACCCGCATTTGACGCAATGTTAACAATAGAACCCCTAGTTCTCTTTAAGTGAGGAAGGAACTCTAATGTTGAGTATATTGTCCCCATTAAGTTGATTTTCAGCATCTCCATGAACGCAGTTTCATCATAGTTTTCGAAGTTCATCAATTTCATAATCCCTGCGTTATTTACAAGTCCGGATACTGTAATTCCTTCGCCCTCTATTTTCTCTCTAACTCTAGCTAGATCCTCCCTTTTGCTTACATCTGCCTTTTCCATGTGAATTCCCGTTTGGGTTAATTCCTGAGCGTTTTCCTTTGACGAGTTGTAAGTTCCGTAGACGATATAACCTCTTTTCACCAAGTCTATGGCAATTTGCCTCCCAATACCCCTCGAACTTCCGGTAACTAATACTGCGTGACTGGAATCCATAATAGTTTACTTACAATAGGATTTTTACGATTATGGTTATCCCATATCATTTCCCTCACCTTTAACTTAATTGGGTTAAGGAGGCGAAAGTCCCCTTCCATGAGGATAGCCCCCTTATAGGAGGGTTTTTGTATTCATATGTCAAAATTTTCTTAGACCTTGGCTGAAAGAACTGGGACAGTACCATCGGGACTGGGGGAACTCAAGCCCCTGGAGAGAAAACCCTTCATAACCTATCTTCTACATGGGCATCACAGAATGGTTCCAATCGATTGAACTTACGTTGTGGGTGAATGGAGATCATGTCTCTGAGAAGCAGGAAATCGCGATGCGGAGATACTTCGTCCGTGATGCTGGGGGTACTCTAAAGCATTTTCTACATTTAGCGATTTATTCCCTTCCTTCATGTCTTCTTAAACGTGTTTAACAAATGAAGGGTTTCCATTACTAAACAAGAGGTATAAAAAGGAGAGAGAGGGTTTACTCGAAAATTGGTTTTTTCTCCCTTACAAAGGTACCTCTTTTCAGGTCTAAGAGTGCCTCAGCTATCTGATCTTGAGTGTTCATAACTATGGGACCATACCACGCTATGGGTTCCCTCAAGGGTCTCCCAGAAAGGAAGATTACATTAGCCCCTCTCTCGGTTCTTACATAGACACTATCGCCGTCTTCAAGTATTATTAAATGACCTTTGGGTATACCTGTAGAATTCTCCCTCGACACTTTGATGGAGCCACTTACGACGTAAATTAACGAAGTGTATCCATTTTTTACAGGTATCGTTATGTCCTTTTCCGGTGAAAGCGTTATATCCAAATAAGTTGGATCAGCATCGAAACCCGCCTTTATGTCACTTTTAACTCCGTCGAATTCCCCACCTATTACCTTCACAATTCCACCATCTATTTTAAGGGTAGGAATTTCGTTTCTCCTCTTATCCCTGTAAATCGGTGTAGTCATTTTTCTATTTGCAGGAAGGTTTATCCATAGTTGAAGCCCCATAACCGCTGTATCTGGAATTGGGGTCTGTAAGATTCCCTTATCAGAAGGGTCTAAGGGTCGCGGCATTTCCTGATGGTAAATTCCGCTTCCAGCAGTCATCCACTGAGTATCTCCAGGGTAAAGAACGCCAGCATTTCCCTCGCTATCCTGATGTTCCACTTTACCCCTTGTAAGGTAAGTAACGGTCTCTATGCCTCTATGCGGATGCCATGGAAATCCAGCTATGTAATCTTCTATATTTGTTGACCCGAAGAAATCGAGTAAGAGGAAAGGGTCAGTTAAATCGTAAGTATTTGGACCCCCGAACACCCTATATAATTTAACCCCAGCACCGTCTATTGTTGATCTTCCTTCAATTAATCCCGAGACCTTTCTGTAATCCATTTTACATCTTTAAGTAAATTGCCCCCAGATAATTTAATAGCGAGTTATGAAAGTTACACGGTATTATTCAGGACTTACCGTGCACTAATATGTTTAAATAACTACAAAAGTTCATATATTTCCTTATTGCAGTATAAACATGTATAGAAAAATATTGGGGGTTTATTAACTAATATTCTGATCTATTATTTAGATAAACAATGTCGTTAACTAATATAGAGAAAATAAAACTCCCTGGAGGAAGAGAGGTGAGCATTAATGAATTGCTTTCCTTCATTTATGGTGTACCTAAAGCTGATATAGAGATCCTGAGAATTATAGAGAAGAAGGGTAAGGCCACTACCGATGAAATATCTGAAATGTTGAGGACTACTAAACCCTCAGTGAGTAAGTCGTTAAATAACCTGGTCAAAAAGGGACTTATTGAAAGAGAAAAGTTAAGGGACGGCACCAGAAGGGGAAGACCTGTGTTTATATATAAGGTCTCATCAAATCTACTAGACGAGAAAATCATTGCCGATCTTAATCAGGTAACCTCTGATATAAGGGAGAAATTAAAAAAAGCTAATTAAACTTCTTTTTTTCTGTAAAGTAAACTTCTCAATATTAAGTAGGCCAAAAACAGCCCACCGAAAAGCATGAGCAGTTCTGATGTAATCACAATAGCGTAATTTCCATATTCCTCAGCATAGGCTTCCCCGGGGGACGCTAGAATTAAACTGACGAGGACATTTTGAGTAGGACCAGCGTAGACTAATGAGTAGTTACCTACTGATAAATAGACAAAGGGAGGGGGAAGAGTCAGGTTAGCCTCTAATTCACCATTTTTATATAATAGAATGTTCCCATCACTTACGTTAATGTACATAACCATAACCCTTGATATGGTTACATTAAGCGAATACAATACAGTCCCATTAGTTAGCGTTACAATCCTCTTGTTTCCCAAAAGTTGATGTTCGAATGTAAAGTAGTATGGCGTTAAATACGGAGTAAGGACAAATAGAGTTAGTCCTATCGCAAAAATTAGAAGAGATGAAATGATTTTCTTATCCACTTAATACTCTTTTAGGCAGGGCAATATAAATTAAGATGTTACTGTTAACTTGCACTTTTACCATTGTCATGACGGAGGCTTTACGATAAATATGTCGATTGAACTTACGACATTGTGCTAGCAAAGATCACCACATAAAGGGTAATGTATGTGCCATAAGGAAGAATTAGGCCATTAAAACATTCACCTTAATTGGGGAACTTAAGGATTGGGATGTATAGATCCTTATGCTTAAATATGGGTCCTTACTAAACTACTAATAACAGCCATTGAGGTAGTCGCAGAGACGACCTAG
The DNA here is from genome assembly GCA_019704295.1 of Sulfolobales archaeon HS-7. Classification (GTDB taxonomy): domain Archaea; phylum Thermoproteota; class Thermoprotei_A; order Sulfolobales; family Sulfolobaceae; genus HS-7. The sequence continues at coordinate 86,686 of AP024596.1, forward strand.
GGAGAACTTTAGTATACCTCGGCTCCGCTCGAGTATCATTGAGAACATAGTGAAAGTAAAATAGTAGTGGTACTTAGTATCGGTAGAGTTACCTGGGCAAGACGAGTGGGCGCGAAATCCTGTCCGTAGGATAGGTAGCAGTTATTGGAGAATGACATATATCTCGAAGGCGTCGTATATCACAGCTGGACTTTGACCGATTAGGATCGTAAGGAGGTTACGCGACCTCTGTTAGATAGGTAAAATACTATAGTGGAATCCCTACCATACAAAATTCATTCCAGCAAAGGCAGAAATGTGTGAGGCTACGCTACACGGTTCACCTGTCGCATGACGCAAAAATCCGTTAAAGCGCAACGTCTCTGAGGAGATGATGCACGATCCTTGGAGACGTCAAAAACTCTTACGCTGACTGATGAGGAATGAGGTGATCTCTGAATGGTGATGTCAATCAATCCAGTATTTCCTATTCCTAATGAAGTTCCTCTCAGCATCCAATAGGGTCTTATAAAACGCATCCTCCCCTTGGGAGAGCTTAGATAACATCCTACCCATGTTGTGAGGTCCAACCCCAGGCGTAACGAAAGCCACAGCAGCTAGCTTCCTATACGTCGAGAATAGCGAAGAAGTAATCTTTATTTCCTCAATTTTCTCTCTCTCCTCTTTATGTAACTTTCCATTTGTCTTAACCTTGTCCAAGAGCTTTTTATCGATCGTGTCCTCAGGCTCGTGAAGTGATAGGAATACGGAGCCGCACTTGGGGCATTTCTCAGGTACATCCTTCACCTTAAATACGCTGTTCCAGTAACATATGCTACATAAAAGCTTGACACTTCTCTGCTGCAGCTTTCGTTTAAATATTTCCAGCATAAAGGGTTCACCACTATCACGAACCATTATTTTCTCTAGGAACTGCTTTGAGAGCGGAGAGGGGTCAACAGTTTCAACAACGGCAAATTTCCACTTCTTTACCTCAGTAAAGACGTTAACGTCATAGCTGTACTTCTCGAGCTCATTAACTGCCTCCTCACCTATTATAGTATTAACGTACGCGTCGAGCATCGTTTTAGTAATCTTTACGTTGGCGTCCTTGTCTATTGCTCCAAACCTTATAGCCTCGGTTACTATCTTCCACTTATACTGAGGACTGTTAATTATGGCCTTTCTCAACCACCCCCTTAATACTTCCTCTGAATTCTGCGTAAGGAATTCCAGAGCCTGTTCCACATCATTCTTCGATATTAGGTAGGGGGACGCAATGGCTATGTGGTAAGCGTCAGATCTATATGTAACTCTTCCCCCAGTTCTGTTTAAGAGAAAGAGGGAAATCAATGCACCTATTGTGTTGTTTCCCCTAGTCCCCATGGGGAGGTTAATGACAACTAAACCACCTTTTAATACCTCCGTCAACGCCGTATCCTCAGCAGGACTTGGAAATCCCCTTCTCCTCAACTCGGCAAGCATTTTGTTTATTTCCTCCTTTACTTTTTCGTCTTGAATATCCGAACTCGCTATAAATCTCCTGTAAACTTCAGTTGCTACCTGAATCTCTACAGGTATCGTCTCTCCATACCATGAGGGGAGATGTCCTGACGAGGTCTGAGTTCTCTCTAAGAAGACTTTATCGTTCTCTATACTTATAACTCTCCATAACTTTCCGCTAAGTACTATTACGTCGTCCTCGGAAAGCGTGGAGACGAAGTCCTTATCTAGAGTGCCTATTTTCTGGTCACTAACCATGTCAATTGCCAGGAAATTCGACGAGCTTTCAGGTATCATTGAGACAGAAAAAGCGTACTTCCAGATTCTTCTAGACTTACCTAGTTTTCCATTCTTTTCCGATATTATGTAGGCCGACTTTAGGAACTCCACGACATTCATGAACCTCTCATACTCTAAGGTCCTAAAGTAAAAGGACTTCCTTACGATATCATATATTTTCTCAGGTTCTGAATACCCTTCCATTACCATAAGCGCTATTTGATGTGCAACTACGTCAAGCGCATCTTCTTCCGTTATTGGCTTCTCGAGTTTTCCCTCCTTTGCGAAGTCGGTTATCACAATACACTCTACTACGTCCTCTACCTGACTTGTCGGCACAACCACACCATTAGGCACCTTTTTAAAAAAATGACCGCTTCTCCCAACCCTCTGGATTAATCTTAATGCCTGTCTTGGGGACGAGTATTGTATCACAGTATTTATTGTTCCTACGTCTATACCAAGCTCAAGGCTGGATGTGGCCACTAAGGCGTCTAGTTTGCCTGCCTTAAACTCCTTTTCTGCGGAAACTCTCACATCTCTTGATAATGAGCCGTGATGAACCTCAACGTTTAACTTGAATAAATTTCTCAAAACATTGGAGAGGTACTCCGCAGTCTCCCTTGTATTAGTAAATAGTAAAACAGGTTTCCTTGTCCTAATGATGTCACTTATGTATTTAACCCTAGCGTAGGTTTCAGGACTTAAACCGCTCTCTACGACCTTATCTACTTCCTCCCCGGGGTTAGGAATTGCCACTTCTATTTTCATCTCCCTTGATATGTTAACTAACGCTATATCAACGTCTCCCTCAGGATGGAGGAAATGCTTTGCCGCTTCAATTTCTCCAATAGTAGCTGAAATCCCTATTACCTGAATCTTCTGTTTCGCTCTTATCTTAAGCCTTTCAACGGCTATTGACATTTCGTATCCCCTTTTATCGTCAAGCATTTCTTGAACTTCGTCTATTATGAGCCACCTTACGTTGGACAAGTATTCCCTTAGCTTCTGATTTATTAGCAGGAACTCAAAAGTTTCAGGGGTGGTGATCAGGAGATCCGGAGGTTCTTTCTCTATACGCCTTCTGTCTCTCTCAGTTGAATCTCCGTGTCTAACTCCTACAGATACTCCGAAAGCCGATGCTATTTTCGTTAATCGTACCTCTATATCTCTGTTTAACGCCCTAAGTGGAGTTACATATATGCCAGATATCTTCTCAGGCCTTTCTATTAGAATTTCCGTGAATACAGGTATTACCGCCGCTTCGGTTTTCCCGAATCCTGTAGGGGCCACTATTAACGTGTTCTTTCCGCTGAGAACCTTAGGTATGGCTATCTTCTGGATCGGCGTTAACTCGGTGTAGCCCAGCAATTTCATTCTAGTTGCTAATATTTCCAACGTCTCCTGCATGAATGATATTTAACATCAATCTCACAAATATAAGAGTAAAATGAACGAAGTGCGACATGGACTAATACTGACTACGTTGATCGCTGTACTTTTTCTTTCACAGAAACTTGAGATCATGTTCTTTGCAGGGATTGCAGTGTTTATTGCACTAGGATTTCTTTCCTCCTGGTACTATAGTTCGCCTTTTACAGCTATGTTCTACCTTCCGGTAATATTAGTTACGGGTTATCTCTTAGGAAAATTCACCAGTCCTTTCCTTATACTCGGCTTCTTATTCGGTATAGCTCTTTACTTAATTTGGAATACTGCCCTATCACGTGGTTTTTCCGATGCTGTTATAAGGAATTTAAGGTACTTTAGGACTCCCTCAAAGAGGTTAATTATTTCGTCTACGATCGGATTGGTTGTATGTGCGGTATACCTTTTTTCCTCAAAAACTTGGATTCTCTTCCCAGGAAGCGTAATAAACCTCTATCTCTTAATCACGAGCGATTACTCTCCTACCGATGCGATAATTCTGATCATGCTTAACTGGTTTTCAATTCCCTTTTTACTGTCGGATAGAGAAGTTTCAATTGGAAGAGGGGAATACTGCTTTTCCATCATTGCGATAATCCAGAAGGGGCTAGGTCATTCCCCCGTGAAAACGGAGGGAAGATATCATTGGGTTAAGTCGAGAGGTCGCTTATGCCTAAGCGTAACGGATAGGGAGAATTACAATACCACGATAATAGGTTCTAGCGGTACCGGAAAATCCCATCTAGTTAAGAAAACGCTTAGAGACATTTCACTCAACTACATTATCATTGATATTCATGGGGAATACGACATTCCTGGGGCGCTTCACGTAGATATGGCTTCCAACGGAATAAACCCCTTTTCGCTTTTCGGAAAAACTCCCCATGACAGAAGTCTTGAGATCGCCTCAATGCTGGCTTCGGTATTTAACCTCGGAAGCATCCAAACCGTAACTTTAGCCAATCTGATCCACGAACTATATCAGACGGTTGAAACTAGTAAAGGGGATTTAAGTGCGTTACCTACATTTGAGGACCTTAAAAAGCTAATGGAAGCAAAGGTAAGGTTCGGTGGAGATATGCAGGAAATTGCGGTAATTCAACGACTACTTCCTTACGTTAATTTCCTCTCGGCTTATACCAATTTCAGTGAGTCTGAGTTTAACGTAGAGGGAGGAAGAGTTGTGATAGACTTCTCTAAAGTTGTCTCTGACGAATTAAGGTATATACTCCTAGAAACGTTCTTATCCTCGATCCTGGGTCAAGCGTACAGAAGAGGTCCTTCACCTCTTCACACAATTTTAGTAATAGACGAAGCACCTTTTTTGCTCAGTAGGGAATCCGGAAGAAATATAGCTCTTAGATTTTTTGCTGAGGGGAGGAAGTTTGGGATCGGAACAATAATTGTATCCCAGTTCGGAAAACTAGTTAAGGAAGCAATTAATAACTCTTCCACGATAATCTGCTTTAAAGTTAACGATCCTGAGGACATAGATTACATGTCAAGGGTATTTAGCTCTGGGAACAACGAAATGGCTAATGTCGTTAAATCCGCTCTGAACACGTTAAAAAGAGGGGAATTTATAATAAAGGAGAAAAGCGAATTAATATTAGGAAGGAGTTATTAGAGAATAATGAGTAGTTATGTCTTCAGAGGAGGATAGTGAGGGGGAAGACAAAAGGGAGGAGGAGGAAGATGAGGATGAGGGCTTTTCAAGTTCAATGTCTATAAATGATATTGAGTACTTTGTAGAGAGAACGCAGTTACTCGAGGATATTGTAAGCGGTAGGAAAACTATAGAACAGGCATCAAAGGATACTGTGCACAAAGAGGTAAAAACTAGAAAAAGAAACACCAGGAGAGGGAAGAAAAAGGAGGAAGATGAATGAGAATAGAATACTCGAACGTAGGTAACCTTACAGAACTTCTTCAATCAATGGGGAAATTTACCGATAAAATTACTCTTAATTTCACCGGGGATAAGCTCTACTCAATCCACCTCACTGAAGATAAATCTGTCCTTTTAATCTTAGAACTAAAAAAGGAGGCATTTAACGAATATTCTGTTGATGAAAACATTTCGATCTCCATTCCGTCAGATAACGTGAAATCTATACTTGGTAAGTTCAGGAGAGGAACGGTAGAAATGGCAATAACTAACGATAGGTTAAGATTTGTTGTTAGGGAGTCAAAGGGTGTAAAAAACACAGTGAGCGTGAAAATTGAGAAGGAGGAACAGCAAAAAATCATCGAACTAAAGGTAAAGAGTGGGTTTACATTTACCTTGCCAGATGGGGGCATGTTAAGGAGAGTAGTTGAGGACGCAGGGACTATAGGGGAGACGGTGAAAGTAGAGGGTAAAAAGGACGCAGTGATATTCTCCACCTCCGAGTTAGGAAAAAGCTACGTTGCTGCTTTAAAGCAGGGAAAACCTCTAGAATCTCTATCCGTTGAAGAGGAGGGGTATTCTAATTACGCTGTAGAGATCTTAGATTCAACGGTGAGCGCAATTACGAAATTAGGAAAGCTTGAGGTGTCGTCTGGTAATAACATTCCCATAAAACTTAAAGCTATAGTCTCTGACTTCGCCTCTTTGACAGCGTGGGTGGCTCCTAGAGCATAATCTTTAGCTCTCAACTATAGCCTTTATCTCATCTAAGTATATGCGTTTTTTTACAATCTCGGTAATCTTTTGGATTGCCTCATAATAAGCCTCCTCTTCCTGAGTTGGAGAGTGAGTTAACCCGAAGTACTTCAACAGTTTCCCTGATGCTTCGGAGAAGAGAAATCCGTGGACGCTGATTCCTACTTTATCATCATGAAAATCTCCGTCGTATTCTAACGTACTGTGTCCATTCCTCCTCACTATCTTTAGTATCCCTCTATTTCCAGACACTCTACCTCTCCTGATTTCGTATCCCTTAAATGGAAGAGAATCGAAAAACCCTTCTATCTGCGAAACGATCTTGTCGTAGTAAATGTTAACTTTTCCATTAAATATTGAGAGTCCTTTCTCACTTCTAGGCAGTCCCGATTCCATTCCTAATGGATCTGAGATCTCACTGTTCATTATCTGATAACCCCCACATATTCCTAGAAGGGGATACCTCGATATTTTAGGGAAATACTTCTTTATCCATGCTAGCGACTCGAATACGTTTCTTGACCCTGGGAGTATTACTAGGTAGGGATCAATGATTTCCTCCTCTCTTCTCACAAACCTCAAGTAAGCGTCTGAAAATTTGAGAGCGTAAAACTCATTGAAGTTGCTCATGAATGGATATGCGATTACATCAACCTCTTTCTTTCCATTAATTGAGAAAATGTCCTCCGAATCCTCAGGAGGAATTGGTTTTTCCTCCAGTAATGGAATACTTCCAAGATACTTCATTCCCGTTTTGGTCTCTAACCATTTACATGCCGGTTCCACGAATTTCTCTTCACCTAAGTACTTATTGATGATAAACCCCTTAATCCTGGTTCTCACCTCCTCAGGCAACATGTTATACGCCCCGTAAGCTGAGGCAAACGCCCCTCCCTTGCTTATGTCCAGGACTAGGATTATCGGAAACCCGAACTCCTTTGCAATCAAGGTCCCCGATATATCCCTCTCTAAATAATTAGGTTCAGCTATACCTCCTGCGCTTTCTATTACGTTTTCACCTATTGCATTCCTAGCGCTAAACCAAATATCTGGAAGGATTGAAACGTAATCCTGATAATTAAGTACTCCAAGAGAGTTTCCATTCAAAATTACCTCTATCCCGTTACCCATGTATTTTATGAGAACGGGATTTAGCTTTCTGGTGGGTTTAATTTTATTTCCCATTGCTTGGAACGCCTGAATGAAGGCTATTTCCCCTCCGTCTTCCGTAGAGTAACTGTTGAGCGAGATGTTTTGAACCTTAAGCGGGGGTTTTCCCAGTATTCGAACAAGGGAGGACGTTATTAACGATTTCCCTGCACCGCTCTGAGTTGATGCTACGATTACGCTCACGTTAAACCCTTATGATTTCAGAGTTGCATAAAGAACTTCTACGCTTACAGTCCCTTCCTCAAGGTTATCTAGAATGTCGTCTGTAAAGAGTATAATATCCTTAAATTGAAGAAGGCTCACCACGTCTATCTCCGACTCTATTTCGTAAAGTTTGAGGAGGAGGGTGTCCTTGATCTCGTCTCCATTTCTCTCTAACATCTGTATTTCCCGACCTAATTTTATTGCCCTCCTTATATCGTGATTAAGGCTATTTACTACATCAACCATTTTTGACGTAGCTTCAGACACTATTACTAAGTAAGCCTCCATTTGATCACCCATTGATTGAAGGCATTTTTCTGAAACTCTTCTAGTTACGTAAGCCCTAGCTGTGTCCTTTATCGCCTTTGATGTGTAGTAGAGCGACTGCGTAAGCATGACCATGGACTCCTTGAAATCTGGAAGAAACGCCTCTCCGAAAAGCAAAGACATAACGTCCTCTCTCTCCATCGCAACCCGTTCGTAGGCAGATCTTATCCTCACGGAGTTACCTATCGAGTCGTTTTTGTCTCCATTTCTAACTCCCATATAGAGACTTCTGAGAGAACTACTCATTTCCTTTAATGAGACCGAAATAGCTAATAGCCTCTTGAAGATCTCGTCCTCTCTAGTTATTTTAAATATCCTTACCACGGAAATAACTATTTTCTCCTTAATATAAAAACCTCAAGATTGGGGAGGTTCTTACAATTTTGTTCCATTTAAGTAAGATTGTATGTTTTTAAAATATCTTATACTGAGATAATTAACCCTCCGTCCTGATAGGAGTAAACGGGTGGTAACTCCTAGTGATGGAACCCCACACTTAAGCACGAGCTTTGCCCAGAGTTCTAGGAGATTTAGGAATACCTGACGTAAAGCAATTAGGGGTTTTCAATTCCAATCAGGTTACCATAATAACGCCTAACGCAATTAGCGCGAAACGAAGGAAAGTTATATGTTAAGTTGAGGACATTTGAGGGCAATGCAAAGTAGTATTCAACTCTTAGAATAGTGAACTCAAACGCGGATTTCAAGAATCCATCTTTACGGTATTTCTAAGGGTACCTATTCTAGAAATTTCTACCTCCACCACATCTCCATCCTTTAGGTATTTCTCTCCTGTAAATTTACCTACCCCTGACGGAGTCCCGCTGGTTATTACGTCGCCAGGAAGAAGGGTTATTACCTTCGTTAAGTCGGAGATCATCCTCTCGAAAGAGAATATCATGTCTTCAGTAGTTCCACTTTGCCGTACCTCCCCATTTACCCTGGTTTCTATCTTCAAAGGAAAGCTTATCTCATCCTTAGTTACTAGTACTGGTCCCAGTGGAAGAGCTGAATCAGCTCCTTTTCCTAAAACCCAATCTTTTCCTAGACCCTCTACGGAGTCAAACTGAAACTCCCTAATGCTAATGTCGTTGGCTATCGTGTATCCGTAAATGCACTGAGCTGCTTCATCAACAGATACGTACTTACACTTCCTTCCTATTACCACAGCTAGTTCCCCCTCGTAGTCTAACGTCGTAACCCCCCTAGGTATAATTATACTTTCCTCATGACCTATTAACGAATTGTGAAACTTCGTGAAGAAGTACGGTTTCTTTGGAGTCTTGACGGACGTTTCCGCTGAATGAGATCTGAAGTTCACCGCAGGCAGGTAGATTTTAGATGGTGATACTGGAGGAAGGAATTTGATAGGGTTTACGATCCTTCCAGTTGTCGTAATACCCTCGGAAAACGAGAAGGATATTTCCTCGTATTTCTCTCCTTTAACTAATACGTAGGTTTCTTGTTCCTTGGTAAAAATTCGGGCTATCCTCATATGTTAAAGATGTTTTAAGGAGATTTATTTTCTCCATTATATTTAGTCAGACCCTGAGAGTCAAGGGAGATCTTTCATGTGGCACTGCATAACACGCCTAACTATGTGGTACACTAGGAATCATATTTTAGAAGGCACTAGATGCTTCGCCTCTAACACGACAGTGGGAACATTAAGTCCAGAACGATGCCTACATTAACAGCGTAGTGAATCGCTATCTCCATTCCTAGTGTTATGTGTTTTCCCCGCGGAAGGTTTATCATATACAAAGTAAGAACCTTGGTTTTCAAGGTCTGACGAAGTATAACTAAAGAGACTCAAAATCGAAAGACTTTTGAGGTAAGCATTGTGTAAACAATAAGGGACAAACCTTTTAAAAGTTTAGAAGGAAGGCACTATATGGAGCAAAAATACGCATTTATAATATTTTCAGATCCAGATATAAGATCTGAGTTAGTTAAGGCGGCTCATGCATTACATTATGCTATAAATCTGAAGAAGAAAGGTAAGGACGTTTTCCTTTATTTTGAAGGATTAGGAGAGAAGCTTCTGGTTAACGACATACCGTATATAAAACCACTCATTGATGAGGCGATTAGGATGAACCTGATTTACGGCGTGTGTGGATATTGTGCTAGTCCTCCGCATCTTAACGTCAAAGACAAGCTCTTAGCCAAGAACTTTGAACTAATTGGAGATGAAACCGATCACAAGGACATTTCAACCTTCCTTGATGAGGGATATAACGTAATTATAGTCTAATAATGAGATAGTTTTTCCTTTCCTGTAATCAGATAATCCAACAAGGAGTTTTTCAGTAAAAGTTCCACTCCTCTACTTCAAAATGTCTGACTGCGGAAAATCTATACATTTAACGCTTTCAACCTAATGAGGGATTAAGGGGGCAAAAGTCATCTTCCGTGAAGGAGCAGATGGATAGCCCCTTATAGAAGGGTCTTTATACTTCAATATCAAAATTTTCTTGACCATAGCTGTAAAGGCTGCTAATAAGCTTATCTAACTCTAAGTTAAGTGTGTGGAGGACCTTTCGATCTGGACTGACATCCCATATACCTCTTCGAATTCTAAAGATCAACGTATCTCCCTCTACCTCCTTTAGCATTAACCGTGTTCAAAAATGATCTTGAGAAGGAGAAGTTTGGTTCTTTTAAGGTATGAAGATATATATTTTAAGGACGTTAACTCTTTTTTAAACTAAGTTCACTATTCAGCATGAAGGCAATTTACCTTACTAAAGACGAAATTAAGAGCATAGCAGTTCTTCCTATAGGTTCTTTAGAACAGCATGGACCACACCTCCCCATGGGGACTGATACCATAAAATCCCTTTACATAGCTGAGTTAGTGGAGCGTAACTATTCAGGGGGCATAATGATATTACCGCCGATTTATTACGGCGTCTCTATTGAGCATTCTGGTTTCCCCTACTTAGGGGTTAACTATGACGTATTTATTTCGTATGTTAAGCAAGTTTTACTCTCCGCTAGAGAGAGTGGAGTAAAGTGCGTAATAGTAATTAACGGTCATGGGGGAAATGTGCCCGCATTAGATATAGTGGCTAGGGAAATCAACTTTTCACTTCGTAATTTCAGGGTAATAAATTACTACCTTAAGTCAACAATGGAAAGCGATCTTCACGCCGGAACTGAGGAGACGTCAACCATTCACGTAATCGATCAATCTCTGATCAGAGTGAATGAAATTCCTCAGAGGAGCTACGAAATTCCTAAAGGAATCTTCTCATACATAGGAGTTAGAGAGGCGTCTCCTGACGGAATTATCGTCCAAGGGAAAATACTGATTGATAGCCAATTGGCAAGAAAGGCAATTGCTCAATGGGTTAAGGATGTAGAGGAATTGGTAGAGGAGTGTGATAGGTTTTCCAAAAGCTCGTAAAGCTTTTGAACATGAGCTTTATATCATTTCCACTTATCATCATTAATGAAGTCATTGCTGATTGTCGTAATACTTGTCATCTTGCTACTCCCCTTAGCCATTTCCCTAGAAAACACCGTAGTTTACTCTGATTCTCCCTTTCTCTCTAACTCCCTTTCCAGCTTCCGAACTGATCTCCTAGTACAGAAGTACTTTCACAGACAGGAATACAGCGATCTATTCATTATAACTAGCGGGAATTCCTCTTATTCGAGTATATGTAACGCTTCAAAGGTTTTAAGTGGTGCAAAGGTTATTTTCCCCTCACAGGAACAATACAATTTCAGGTCATATCTCCTCACTCAAATCGAGGAAGCATTTAATGGTACAATAAACTTCTGTCTAAAGAAGTATACTGAAATCCATGCACTTTACGTAAAGCTACTTAACGAGAAGAACTACGCGATATCGAATCTCTCATTGGATGAGAAAATACTGAACGTTACTTTCGGAGTCCCCACGGGAAAGGTGAGTTGTAAACCCCTCCTTAGCATTTACCTCAACTTGTCAAAGAGATATGGAGAAGTGAAGGGAGCTCAGATCGCAGGTAGTGAATTCTTCAATAGTACCCTTCCCCTGCACTTCTCATTCTCAAACTACACTAATCTCTCCCTTATAATGAAATTCATACCTTATTCGTATCTTATACCATTAAATTCTCCTGCGGATTTCGCTTCGTATATTTCCTCAAGTTTAGGTACTCCGGTTAATTCAACGTTTATGCAGAACCCCGCACTTGTTTACACCTTATTTCTCTCTCGCCTGAAAGTAAATCTAAACACGAACAATCTTGTGATTGTCCAGGTACCGAGGAATGAAAGCCTGACCAACGTAATAAAATTCATGCACTTAGTGAACGGTACAGTAACTGGGCATTTAGCGATTTACGCAGACTCAGCATACTATACGGAAAAGCAAATAGAGATAATCGATTTAACTACCGTCGTTCTCGTCGGGATTTTACTTCTCATACTAGTGAGGTCTATATTACCGATACTCGTTCTGGTGGGAACTGCGGGTTTCGGTATAGAATTAACGCTTGCCCTTCTTCGATTATTGGAGTTCGCAGGATATCAGGTTTACTACATTTCTAGCATAGTGGCAATTCCGATAGTTTTCGGGGTGACTATTGACTATTCCCTCCTGATTCTGTACAGATATCTCGAGGGGCTTTCTAAGGGTTATAATTCCCTTAAAGAAGCTTATCAAAGAGGAAGCAAAGCGGTTCTGGTAAGCGGGGTTTCCGTAATTCTAGGCTTTACAATATTTACTCTATCTCCCTCAAGATTACTATTTAATATTGGTGTAGCCTTAGTTACTGCTGCGTTAAGCGCCTTGACATCTTCCCTTTTCATATCGAGGGCACTGCTCTCGAATATTAAGGTCGAGTGGTTGAAATTTCCCAGGAAAACGCTACCTTCGCCCGAGGACGCGAGGGAGAAATATCTCGAAAAAGCAGCCGAGTTTTCCGTTAAGAGGAAATTCACAATTCTTGGGGTAATGATCTTGACCGGTGTGATCTGTCTCTCAGTTGTGCTTTTGACTCACACTAACGTTAGTGTAACACAAATCGTGCCCTCAGGCGCTGAGTCAATAGTTGGATTAAATCAACTCTCGAGACTCTACCCATACAGCACGGAACCGATTCTCATTAAGGCTAATCCTAACGTGAGCTATATTACTATTTACGATATATCGAATGAGCTGATCTCAAAGGGAATGCTAGTTTTTGGCCCCGCATCAATAGGAAATTTGACGATACCTTATCCTACGGCTCTTACTAATTATTATTACTCTCATAACTACACTCTTTTATGCGTATACATTCCCTATCCGGTTTTCTCAAAGGGGGCTATAACGATAACCGACGCACTAATAAGGAATTTCTCGATGGTAGGAGGTGCTAATGCACAAAGGGTTGACATAGTAAATCAGACTACTAACGCTTATTTCTACTTTACGTTACCCGTAACAGTAGTGGCTGTACTAGTTTACGTTGCTTTTGTCCTAAAAACCGTCGTAATACCTCCACGTCTAGTAGCGACCATACTTGTAAGCTCGCTCTTCGGGCTTGCAATAGCTGAAGTAATTTTTCCGACATACTGGTTAACGCCTCCTGTAGTGTTCGCTCTCATGTTCTCCCTCGGAATAGATTACGATATATTTATAGTTCTGAGGATTGCTGAGGAAGAAGGTAATGAAGAGGAGGAGAGAATAATTAATGGGGTTAAGAAGGCAGGACTAGTAATTACCGCTTCAGGACTAATTCTAGGAGGCGCTTTCCTTTCCCTATTAACCGCAAATATGATCTTCTTGAGGGAAATAGGAGTTGCAGTAGGTTCGTCAGTATTATTCGACACCTTTGTTGTAAGGACCTATTTCGTCCCCGCTATAATGTCGATATTAAAGAAGTATAACTGGTATCCTAGAGGACGTTCCCCTCAACAATCCACAAGATAATAATAAAACCTTCCAAGGGACATTTTGCTTATGAAGGTTCTTTTCATAATAGGAGAGGAATTCGAGGACATAGAGGTGCTTTACCCCTTCTACAGGTTAATCGAAGAGGGATTTACTCCGGTCATAGCCTGGAAGCAGGCAAAGTCAAAAGTCGAGGGTAAACATGGCTATGCTGTCACATCTGACATAGCGTTTACTGAGGTGAGGCCAGAAGAATACGCTGCACTAGTAATTCCAGGGGGAAGAGGGCCGGAGAGAATAAGGAATTTACAGGAGGTAAAGGAGATTACCAGGAAATTCTTCGAACTTAAGAAACCCGTAGCCGCAATATGCCATGGGCCACAGGTTCTCATATCTGCTGGGACTGTAAAGGGTAGGAAACTAACGGCAGTTAGTTCGATAAAGGACGATGTCATAGCTGCTGGAGGGGAATACGTTGATGATGTTGTAGTCACCGATGAAAACTTAGTCTCATCAAGGCATCCCGGCGATCTACCTTTCTTTGCCTCTTCGTTAATAAAGCAATTGAAGTCACTCAAACAGTAATCCCCAAAGCTCACGAAGCGTTGAATAGTACGTATTCAAATTTGCACTTCAACTGGAAGCCTTTATCCCCATCCACTGGCTCAAAAACACTCCGGTTATTGCAATCGCAGAACCTATAGCTTGAATTAAAGTGGGTAAAACTCCTAGAATGGCAGCCGTTAACAAATACGCCGTAACGGGGACTAGAAGAGATATGGCTCCAGCGTTAACAGGTCCTATATCCCTCACTGCGCCAAACCAAAAGATGTATCCGAGAACTTGTGCTGTAGCCGTTACTCCAAGTGCTAGTAGTATGGGTATTGCACCAAAGGTGAAATGGGGAGAGAAGGCAATGGTAGGTAATACAAGAATTGCGGAAATTATTGCAAGGGACGCGTTCGTCTTTATGAGGGACTCTCCTGAAAGATTCTTCCTAAAGTATACAGTTCCGAAAGCCCAAAGGATTGCAGCTGATAACGCTATAAGAACCCCCAGATTAGGCCCACTTAACCCTGCAGATATAGTTATTCCAAGAAAGGAAAGGAGGATTCCGCTAATTTGGAGTCTATTAACCTTGGTCTTGAATACCACTGCGTATATTATTAGAACGAAAATCGGTTGAGAGTAGATTAGGACAGAAGCGAAAGCTGGGTTCTCCGAGAACATGATGGCTAAATTCAAAAGTAAAACGAAAAACGCCCCATTAAGCGCGGAGTTAACGAAGTCCCTAATCGTCAGTGAAATTCCTCTTGAGTAAATTGCCAGTATTATGCCTCCTACAGCAAATCTGAAAAAAGTCAATGTAAATGGGGACATGTAAAGTAGCGCTAGCTTAGTAAGGGGGTAGGAGAGTCCCCAGCAGATCAGAACGCCAAGCATGAAAAGGTATCCGTTGCCCTGTTTCAATGCGGAGGTTATTTTTCCCTTAATGTAAATAAACCCATCTGTTGCAGGTTTTTAAGAAAAAGTCTTTAATCACTCATTCCTCCTTTCATTTGATGTCACAATTCCTTAGAGGCAATTACGATCTCTTTAGATATTATATAGTAATATTACTGATTGTTTGGGCAATTCTCCACTTCATTCTAGCGATATCTTACCTGAATTCCTCTCCTGTGCTAGGGGACTTCTTTATTTTTGACTCTCTTCTTGCCATAATAGCTGCAGTCGTGGTATACCTCGACGTCAGGCTACTTTACATTCCTGTTATAGTTTACAGCTGGATTAACTATTTGCTTTTAGCCGAGTCTAGGTACTTTCCTGCACCTGTTCTTGGATATCCTCTGAGGGTTATAGGCTCTTTTGCTGTAGCCACGTTTGCAATAGACGTTGCTTTGATCGTACTAACGTTGCTTATCTGGTTGGCCTCGAGAAGGATAGGTAATGAGTAGGAAACTTCTCCTTCTAACTTTCGCACTGGTTTCGGTTGCACCCCTAACATACGTAGGAACTGTGACAGGTTTCACGAATGGGCTGTTAGGAGGTCTCCTTTCGCTATCTTACTTTGTAGTGATTTACGTTCTCTTTACCAAGAAGGGATGGAAAAGTACGGGTTTCTATGGTTACCTTGAGCAAAATAAATTCCTCGCAACTCTTCAGACGTTATCTTGGATCGGAAGTTATTCGTTATATGTTATCTATACGCCTTATTATATTTCCCTATACGTTCTTGGCTTATCGGGTATGTCGGCTATATTACTCTCCGTGATACTGTATTTCGTATCAGCAGTAATAGTGAAGTCGAAATACGCTTACTACTCCTTAATTCCGATAGCTGTAGTTAATGTAATAGGTCTAATTTTTCCTAGAATTTCCTTTTCCACCTCATTACCCACAGTTAACGGGCTGTTGTCTGCTTCCCTTATACCTGTTTGCATAAACCTGCTACTCTATAACAAAGGGGATAAGACAGACTCATGGGTAGTTCTCCCAGCATTCGTGCTATCCTTTATAGGGATAATTATCGCTTCACTATCCCACTATACAGCTCCCGCCTTCTCCTATCTTTTGGGAATATCAAACTTAGGACTCATATTGGCGGAGTTCATAGCCTTACGCAATCTCATCAGTGGAATTACAGTGAAAGGAGATACATTTTTCAACGTGCTTATCCTTATCGGAGGAGTGGTAACTTTAATTGGTTCGATTAATCCCTACGCTTTTTATCAGCTGACTATTGTTCCCTCCCTAACATTACTCTACTTCTCGTTAATTCTGGGTTTCGGATTTCTTGGAACTTTTCGTAGGGTTTTCCTGTTATCTTTTATACCTGCATTTCTCTTCGGTTACGGTCTGTACTCCGTTATTTCAACGGCATCCGGCATACTTCTGTATGAGAGCCTCTTCTCAATGCTCATAATTTCAGGCTTATCTGTTTCACTATATCTTATGCAGTCCAAGATGACGGATTAGCTGCCTTTTCCCTTTTCTTATGTCTATTCTTTGAATCTATTGCTTCAAGAATGAGCCATAGTTCTGACGCGTCGCGTGTCTTCAGAATCTCCCATATCCTCTTAGCCGTCTTATTAAACCCTATCGGGATCAGGCCGTGGCTGGTAATGAACTTAATCTCGCAAATCTTACCGTATAGGTAAGCTAATTCCACGCTCTTAGGATTACCGTTAAAGATCTCCATCAGTAAATCCCGCCCTATCACATCTGCTCGTACGAAAATTTCCTTGTGTGTCCTCATGTTTAATATAATTGATTAAAATTCCTTATAAGGCGGAGTACGAAGTGTTTTAATAGATTTGCCTACTACTCATCTTACCTAGTTATGTTATATAAAGTGAGTGCCTCAGTATTTCCCTGAGGTCCTCTGTTTGATATCTCTAAGTATCTCCTTTTGGCTCTCCATCAAGTCAATCTCCATAATGTTGTAGATTTTATCACGTGTTCATTACGAATTTAGTTTATTTAGAAAAATAGAATGAATTTGATTGAATGTCGTTGTGTGGACTAGGTAGAGATTCGCACTTAACAATTTCTTTTATTTAATTGCAATTTGCAATAATTACAATTCGCAATGGAAGCTGAATCGCCGCACCCTATAAAGATTCGAAATAATCTTTATCTATTTCCTTCAAAGAGTAACTCTGAATTTCTCTGACACCTACCATATTTTCGATCATTAATGACGCCAATTGAATACCATCAATGAGAATTATAATGTGGTCAGAATCTTTTTTAGCCGTCTCTATGGCTTCTTTGCTAAATTTTGCCGTAGTTATAAATATCCCCTTTTTGGCATGTTTAATCGTTAATGCACCTATGAAGTCCCTTATTTCTTTAGCTCCCACAGTTTGGTTTCTATTCCAACGCTTTGCTTGAAGGTATATCTTGTCAAATCCTAATTTATCTTGTGAAATTTCGCCATCGATTCCTTGGTCATTCGGTTGGCCAAGAACATTTGCCAATTCCTCGAAATTCTTTCCATATCCTAATGCCAATACTAGGTCTATTATAATTCGTTCAAAATCGGCTGGTTTTACATTCGATAAAACATTTAGTAAATCATTCGCTAATATCTTGTCTCTTTTTTTGAAAATCTCGGCAATTTCTTCATCGGGAGTAGATTCAGGTTCTTTCATTTCTTTTTGATAATTGGGCTTGTTCCTTCCCTTATTTCGCTTTGTTCCTATGAACTCGACAAACGAGGGGAACTTTTCCAAATAAGTATAACGCACTCTCTCCGGAATAATCTTTGCCTCATTTTTCCCCTCATCAGAAATCTTGTACTTCGAACGTCCTGTTCTGATTAAAAGGCCAGCCTGAACTAAGTAGGTGATGGCCCAGGATATCCTATCATAAATATACGTTCTCGTACCATTTGGCATTAGGCGATTCCTCTGCTCTTCATTTAGATTAAATTGCCTTGACATCTCTTCAATGGTTTCAGATAAGTCGTGCTCCTTACCATCACTGGCAAATCTTAATATGGGGGCTAAAAACTCATCAAATCTTGGTAGATCTATTTCCGTCATTCAATCTTCACCTTTGTCTTATCATACGTCTTTGTGGTCTTGGCTTCTTTATTTTCTTTTGTCTATACCATAACGTAGATTTATTCAGTTTCCAGAAATTCCATTGCTGAGTAATCTACAACGGAACAATTCCTGTAGATCGTAAACGAGAGGCCCTACGCGCTTCGTCCCTAACACAGTTATGGGGATAAAGAGTCCAGAACCACCTACATCAACATGACAGTCCTTAACGTTCTTAGGCTTAGGTAACTTGGACTTACTCACGACTAAACCCTTATACACCACCTCTGTAATAACGTGGTCACTGACGCTAGTGCTTGATTTTCCCCGTGGAAGAAGCCTAAACGGATTGAACATCTTCGCCAGCCTCATAGGTCTATCTTATAAAATTCAGCGGTTTATGACCCTCAAGAACGTTGAACTCTAAGCTAAAACCTCGCTAGAAAAGCTCGTTGCTAGCCTTGATTATCGAAAATCACAAAATTATTTGTGATTATATTTAATAAATTAATTTTATATTATTGTTCTCCTCGTAATTAAACGAATTTGATTCTAGACTAACGTGTTTATAATTTTTTACTTTATCTAGTTAATTACATTAATTATACATTGAACATTTTCACGTTTACCACCAGATGAGAAAGTGGATAATAGAATCACCTTTATAATATATATCTGATAAAGTTTGAGTCGTCAGTGAATAAAATTGTGGACAATGGCATTACTAGGAGGGTTAGTATTAGAACAGTATTGGTACTTATTCGTAGTTATTGCCCTGATCCCGTTCATTATAGGGATAGTCTTTGGAATTGTATTGCCCGCGTTTCAAGAGAGACGTAGTAAACCTGTGAAGAAACCCCAGGTTAAGAAGAAAGCCAAAAAGTAATATAGGAAATTTCAACTCTAATTTATAATCCTGACGAACTATCACAGTAGTTAATGAAAAGAACGGATGTGGTTGAACCTCTTCGAGGAAGAGGAGGATTTGTGGACGATTTCGACTATAAGGGAAAATACGTTTCGTTTGTAAGGAGTCCTTATCCACACGCAAGGATTTTGAAGATCGATTACACCGACGTTACAAGAAAAGGGGGACACGTTTTTACCGGTAAGGATATCCGACTCTCCGCTGTGAGAGCGGGAGAAAGGGAAGGAGGTGAAACCTCTTCAATTTTAGCTAGGGACAAGGTAAGATACCTAGGAGAACCCGTAACAATGATTGTAGGGGACGATCCCTATCTACTTGAGGATTTAAAGGAATTAGTTGTAGTTGATTATGAGCCTCTCGAGCCTATTTCCTCCATAGAAAGGGCACTTAAAGACGACGTATTAGTATTCGAGAATTTAAAATCGAATTTGGTGCTTAGCAGGGAAACCTCATTTGGTTCCCTCCCAAAGAATGATAAACAGATAGAGCTTGAACTTTACTGGTCTAGAAGCTCTGGAAACCCGATCGAACCCTACGCTGCAGTTGTTATTCCCCAAGGGGACTCATTAAAGATAATATCTAATCAGCAAGCCCCTTATGCCGTTATTCAGGAAGTAGAGAAAGCTGTTGGCGTTAAAATAAATCACATCCCTGCAAGACATGGTGGAAGTTTCGGCGCTAAATTCTCCCTTTCTAAATACCTGACCGTTCTAGCATACGCCTCTAAAAAACTGGATCTACCTCTTAAGTGGATCGAGACCAGAACGGAACATTTGCTCGCCTCTAACTCCAGTGGGCCAGAAAGGAAGTTCAAGGCTAGAGCGTACTTTAAACCTTCAGGTGAGGTCACTGGACTGGACTTCGAGATATGGGAGGATATCGGGGCGTCCACTTTTGCAGGACAGCCATTCAAGCCTACCGGCATCTTAGCAGGTCCTTACAAAATAAGGAATATCAGGTACTTAGTAAATCTAGTGGCCACTAATAAGAATCCTCCTGGTGCATTTAGAGGAGCTGGTACTCCTCCTCATACTTGGGCTTTAGAAAGGGTCATGGATAACATAGCCGACGAATTGGGTATTGAACGCAGTACCGTAAGAAAGATTAACTTAATCGACTCCTTTCCATACGAAGCCCCATATGCAGTATACGAATCGGGTAATCCGAGAAAATTACTGGAGCTGGCTCTATCAAGGAATGACCTTTTCTCGCTTCGTAATAACAATATAGGTGTAGGTATAGCAACCTCGACAGATCCCAGTACACCCTCGGGTTCTGAGGGAGTCAGACTGTCAATTAAGAATGGAAAAATCGTCATAGGTCTAGGATATGGCCCTGAGGGTCAGGGAAATGAGGACAGTGCGCGGATCTTAGTGTCGAAGTTTCTAGATATACCGATAGACATGGTGGAATATCAGATAATGGATAACATGACAGCACCGCAGTCATTCGGACCAGGCGGAAGTAGAATGGCGGCTTTCCTGTCAGGCGCAATAGCAGGAGCTAGTGAGGAATTATTAGCGAGACTCAGAAGAAAGGCCTTCTCAATACTAGGTGAAGGGTTGGAGTACAAGAGCGGTCATTTCTATAACGATAGGGGAAAGCTATCAATAACCCAACTCGGGGAGGAGAATGTGGATTTCATATTCTCCTTGCAGAGTAAAACTAGGTTCAATGCCTATCCCTTTGCATGCGACGTTGCCGTTGTTAGAGTAGACGAGGATAAGATAACGCCAATCAAGCAGGTCGTATACATTGATTCAGGAGTTCCGATAGATGAAGATCTCGTAAAGGAACAGGTAATAGGAGGGACCGCAATAGGCATTTCCCTAGCTCTCTATGAATCATATAAGTACTCAGATGACGGATACCTCTTAACAACATCCCTTGCTGATTACGGAATGCCCTCAGCCGCTGACCTCCCAGAAATAGAGGTCAACATTGAGTATACCCCCTCTACGTCAAACCCTTATGGCGCAAAGGGAATAGGGGAGATCCCTGTAGGTGTTGCAGCTGCGGCGGTAACCAGTGCCGTAGAAGACGTAATAAAAAGGAAAATCACCAAGATACCTATAGTGCCCCTCTAGCCCTTAGAAGAAAAGCGATCTGTCAGCATCTAATGTAAGGTCTATGAGCGTGGAACCCCCTACTATACTTACGTCAGATATTACCTGGTCTTCTCTCATATGGCACATATCCTTCAAACTCTGAATACAAACGTACATTTTAACTCCGTTATCTTTTGCCATATCAAAAAACCTGATAAACGGGTTATCCCCTTTTTTCCTCTCCTCCTCTTGCCACTTTTTATCTAATAGAAGAGGTCCCTTTATCATGAAAAATACTGACGTGTCCATTTCCATGGAGGCTGCTATCGATGCCATAAACATTGGGGCATACGTCCTGTCTATATCCTCTGGACCGTGGGTAACTACAATCAATATTTTCTTCTTCTCTTCCTCAGCCATAAACTTCACCAAAAAGATGTTACTAATACTAGATTAAATTTCTTTCTTTTAGCATTAACTAGATTATGTCATAAACTTTACGAAATTTGTGTAGTAATAAAAATCAATAATATTTTTGTTTATCTAAATAAGGGAAAACTTAAAAATTAATACTCAAATAATGAAATGGTGAAAGTTTGTCTCAGGACAAGAAAAAAGTCTCAATAATAGTTTTCTCCGGTCAACTGGATAAACTAATGCCCGTTGGGATAATAGCGAGTGGAGCTGCTGCGAGCGGATGGGAGGTTAATTTGTTTTTCACTTTTTGGGGACTCAACGCGCTAAGAAAGGACATGTTGGAAAAGAACACAGTAATTAGTAAGGAATTTGAAAGTTACGCTCCTGCAATAATGGATGCAATGAAGAAAATGAATTACCCTCCATGGTTCGAATTAGTCAAGCAGGCTAAGGAGGTAGGGGAAGTTAAGGTATTTGCGTGCTCTACTACAATGGAGATGATGGGTGTTAAGAGAGAGATGTTACCAGAATTCGTTGATGACATTGTGGGTGTAGCGACTTTTCTAGATAGAGCCGAGGGAGGAATCACCTTATTCATTTGAGGTGGTAGAGGTGAGCGTAAAACCTGTGAAAACGGTCGATGCAAGGGGCATGTATTGTCCAGGACCTGTTATGGAAACTGCAAAGGCAATTAAACAGATTAATGTAGGCGAAGTGTTGGAAATTTTAGCAACGGATCCCGCAGCGAAGCCGGATATTGAAGCTTGGGCAAGAAGAACAGGAAACGAGATTTTGAATATAGAACAGCAGGGAGATGCTACCAGAATACTTATTAAAAGAGTTAAATAAGAGTTTTTATAATATAAAGGTTTTTTATATTGTTTGAAAGTACGTTATTAGGTGTTTGAGTTGGCCACAGTAAAGTTATCCTTACCCGAGGACCCAAGATATCTCGACATGTCATATGCTGAGCAAGGACCTCTACCAGAGGAAATGAGAAATTTGGATCAGCTTTCGGAAAAAGATAGAAAACTAGCACTAGAATTTTACCAATCGCTTGCTTCCGACTTTAGATATAACGAATACTTAAGGGGATGCCTCAATTGCGGGGTTTGTACTTCGAGCTGTCCCGCTGCTAAATTTTACGATTTCGGTCCTCGTGAAATGATACAATACATGATGCGAGGCGAGTACGACAAAATTTATGAGTTCACTAACGAGAAGGTTTGGGCATGTGTCCAGTGCTATACCTGTAGTATGAGGTGTCCTTTCAACAATGAGATAGCCGGATTGATCATGCTACTGAGGGAGTACGCAGTTAAGTTCGGCTTGGAGTCCGCTAAACAAATACTTGCTCCTTATAGACGAATATTGTTAACAGTTCTCACTACGGGTAATCAAGTTACGCCAGATATGATACAACCGGAAACATTTGCGGACTGGGGACCGCAGGCCTTAGAGGAATCAAAAAACATGGATGTCTACAGAAAAGCTATACCTGTGGACCTAATGCAGAGAACGGATATCGGATGGCATGCCTCCTTACAAACTGCAGTGGAACTCATGACTATAATGATTGAAGCCGGGGTTATAGAAAGCCTGAAAAATATTGATAAAGATCTATACGATATGATCATCGACATTTATGAGGAAAGGAAGCAATTCCTTGAGGAAATAAAGGAGAAATATCAGAAAGGTGAATTAAACGAGGAAGAGCTACCCGATAGCTGGCTAGATTTATAACATAAAGTTCGTCAGTTGTGCAATTTACTCATTTTGTCATTTTTTTGTGATTTAGACAGAAATCATGATATTTTATTAATAAAAACTTTTTAAGTATCAATGATACTATTTTGATTAGGTGAATTTGTTTGGAAAGTTCAGTAGAACAGAACCCTGAGAGGGAGATGGAGAGAGCATTTCCCAATGACCTGGATTGGGAGGAAATATATCAAAGGGTTATTTACAAGTATAGCTCACCCCATGGTATTCAACATATTAAAGAACTTATGTACAAGCTCGAGGATAAAGGGGAAATTATAGTCCAACACATAAAACCCAGCAATAACCCAGTGGAATATCAAACAATAAATGGAAACCCCAAGAAAATTCCAACTACCAAATTGTGGAACCATAAGTCGTGCGGGCAATGCGGACATATCCCAGGGTATCCGACGTCGGTTTTCTGGATAATGAATAAACTCGAGACTGATTACGTTGACGAACCACACCAAACATCATGTACAGGTTGGAATTATCATGCCTCAGGCGCTTCTAATCCCGTTGCACTAGCAGGTGTCATGGTTAGGAATTTCTGGAGAGCCTACGAAATAGATTATTACCCCCTAATTCATTGCGGAACTTCGTTCGGTCATTACAAGGAAATCAGAAACATGC
This sequence comes from Sulfolobales archaeon HS-7, assembly GCA_019704295.1. GTDB lineage: Archaea > Thermoproteota > Thermoprotei_A > Sulfolobales > Sulfolobaceae > HS-7. Next base: position 110,429 of record AP024596.1, read on the forward strand.
TAATACTTCACGACGAAGTAAGGCAAAAGCTTAGACCAATAATGAGAAAACTTGATATGGACATAGTGATCCCTGAAGAAATTGTTCACTATAGTGAGTGGCTTTACGTAAATAGCAAAAGGGCTGCGTCTCATAAGAGATACGACCTGTCTGAAATAAAGGCCGCGGTCCATACGCCATGCCATGTATATAAGTTAGTACCAGATGATACAATTTACGATCCAATAGTGTATCAGGGGAGAAGACCAGCAGCACCTACCGGAACAGTGATTAATTTCGGTGCAAAACCAGTGGACTACTCCACATGGTGGGACTGCTGTGGTTTCGGATTCAGGCATATACTTACTGAGAGGGAATTCACGCGATCTTTTGCACTTTTCAAAAAGGTTGTCCCAGCAGTAGAGGAAGCAAATGCTGACGTGTTTGTCACAAGCGATACTGGATGTGTTACTACGCTTGACAAGAGTCAGTGGGTTGGCAAGGCCCATGGATACAACTATAATCTCCCTGTTTTAGCTGACGCTCAGTTCGCAGCACTTGCTATGGGTGCTGATCCATATAAAATAGGTCAGATTCATTGGCATGCTACAGACGTCGAAGGATTCCTAAGGAAGATAGGGGTTCCCATCCAGGAGTATAAGGAACAATTTATTCAATATCTTCAAGATATTAAAGAGGGAAAGGCTGAAACGGAGTTCCTCTATAAACCTCATAGGAAAATAGACTTTTACTTAGCCCTTCCTGACAGAGTTCAGTATGAAAGACCTCAATAGGTGTCATTATGGAGAAGAAAGTATTAGTTATAGGAGCAGGGCCAGCAGGACTTTCAGCCACTAGAGAATTAGTTAATATGGACGTGGATGTAATACTTGTCGAAAGAGAGGCATGCCTTGGAGGAACACCGAAGAAACTTAATTACAGCCTTCTATTCCCTGAGTTAAGACCCGCTTCAGAGGTAATTGATCCCCTAATTAAGGTCGCTAAGGAAAGTCCACGAGTTAAAAAATACGTAAACAGCATAATAGACTCAGTTAAAGAGAGTGAGGACGGATTTGAAGTCTCAATCAAAGATAAGGAACAAAAGGTCTCCACAGAAAGAGTTTCGGCAATAATAGCGGCTTCAGGTTTTGAACACTTTGACTCTAGAAGGAAATACGAATACGGTTATGGATTAATTCCTAATATATATCAAATCTCCGATATTGAGAGAATGCTAAGTGAAAACAAATTAGTGACGACTCGTGGAGTTCCCCCAAAAAGAGTGGCGATACTACTCTGCGTTGGTTCTAGGGATGCAACGGTAGGGAATACCTATTGTTCTAGGGTTTGCTGTGCGGTCTCTATAAAGCAGGCCATGGAGATAAAGGAGAGGGTACCTGATGCAATAGTACATATCTACTATATGGACATAAGGACGTATGGACTAATGGAAGATAAGCTGTATTGGAGATCGCAATTGGAACACAGAGTGGGTTACATAAGAGGTAGAATTTCCGAATTCATGAGAGGACCAAACGACACCGTCATTATAAAAGGAGAGGACACTATGAATCTCAACAGAGCTCTTGTTGTGCCATATGATATGGTTATACTCGCTAACGGAATGGAATTAGGTTTAGGTTCTGCACAGGTGGCAAAGGTCTTAGGACTGCGGTTAGAGGAACACGGATTTATAAAACCTTTAGATCCGGATAGACTTCCTGTAGTATCTCAAAGGAAGGGAGTATTCCTGGCGGGTGCATTAACGGGACCGAAGACAATGTCGGATTCCATAACTGAAGGTCAAGCTGCAGCCATGAAAGCTTACGAATACGTAACGAAGGGTATATGGGAATACGAAGAGATAAAGGTGACTGCACATTAAGCAGACACTGAATTTAGTTGACATTCATAGTATTACCGAAATTTATAATGCAATGATGGCCAAGGACATAAAGAACACTGGAGGAAATCCAAAGGAATCGATAGAAATAATTAGAAAAGCCATGGAAGTTAAGAGCGATTTACTGAAAAATAAGCGAATTTCGAGTGCTAAAGACGTAATGGAAATTTTTTCGATGATATTTTACCTGAGGAGAAGTGTAAATTCAATAGTGGAGCAGAATAGTATCGCGGAAATCGCGTCAGCTATTGAGAAACTAAGGGATACATCCCTTCCATACGAGGAAAGAGAAAAGGCATTGATCACTGTCAAGGGGGCTGAAAAAGAGGACTTAGAGGACGCTTCTAGAGAGATAATTCACTTTATCCAACCAGGGGTTTATCCGCTTTGGACAAGATGGATATGGAATCCTATGAGGAATACAGGTTCACTTACCTACGTTCTTAAGGAGGGTGTAAGGCTAGAAAATAAAGAGCAACTGTTTTCTGCATTTAATGAAATCAGAACTGTTCTCGAAACGTTTAATCTAAACACAGGTAACTACTACGGCCTCTCCATATTCTTAGTTTACGCGTATGTTAGGTACTTGGATTACACCACACTACTCGCAGTTGATAAGAAGGCAGCAGGACTTCTTCCAACCCACCTAAGTACAACGGCGATGGTGTTAGGGGTAAAACAGTTAATAAGGGGGATCAATTACGCCAATAGCTGAAGTCGAGAAGAAAATAATCAAGGGGTTAATAGAGAAAGATAAGGTAATAGTTGACGGTGTGGAAGTTGATGGCACATGGAATGCATTCATCATAGACAGGACTCAAACTGGCTTTGATACGTCTGTATGGGATAAAATAGCCTCAACAGTAGAAGGTAATACGATCAGTCTGTGTTGGCAATGCGGAACATGTACTAGTGGTTGTACGGCGCGTGAATACGACCCCAATTTCAGTCCGCGGAGATTTATCGATTTAGCAAGGAAGGGAGATAAGCAATCATTACAGGAACTGGAATCTAGTCTATGGAGATGCTTCTCGTGCCAGAAGTGCACACATAGATGCCCTAAAGGCGTACTTGTGGAGGAGGTAGTTCACGCCATTCACAACTACGCTCTGGAGGAAGGCTTAGTCAGAAAAGATCCAGGAACTAAGTTTGATGAGCTATTCCTAAAGGCCGTTATGGATAACGGAGGGAGGATTTCTGAATTACTCCTAGGTTCTATGGCGGCGAAATACGGTATGGTGTCGTTAAGCCTTAAAGATCTAATCAACGTTTCGTCTGCTCTTCTTAAAACAGGTCTGATAAAAACTGTAATGAATCCGGAAAAAGTAAGAAACTGGGAGAAGATTAGAAAAGTATTGGAAAATGCAATGAAGGAGGAGATTAAACTATGACCGAAACCTATGGAAAAGTCGCATTCTATCCGGGATGTGCCCTCGACGGGCTGGGAAAGCCTTATGAGGTTTCAATTCAATTGGTTGCTAACGATTTAGGTTTAAAGTACGAGAGGTTAGATGACTATAATTGCTGCGGTGCACTCGAAGTTAAGAACGTAAACACAATGGCAGGTTTCCTATTACCAGCAAGAAACCTCTCCTTGGCAAATAGGGTAAAAGCGAACACGGTAATGTCGGCATGCCCAGGTTGTCACTACTCCCTATCAAGGACTCACTACTTCATGTCCAAATACGTTAAGGTTAAGGATAGGGTCAACTTCTACCTAAAAGAAATGGGAGAACTTCCATATGAGAACAACTTATTTATGATCCATGTAGTTGAATTCATTAGGAACGCTTTCGGACCTGAAAAACTTAAAGCAATTGTAAAGAGACGGTTCGATGGACTAAAAGTTGCACCTTATTATGGTTGTCTCTATGTGAGGCCGAAGCAATATCTTCAAACTGGGTATATGAAAATTAAAGACGATCCTGAGAGACCGGTTTTCATGGACGAGCTACTACAATCGATAGGAGCGGAGCCGGTCCAATTTGAGGCTAAGGTGATGTGCTGCGGTGGTCCACACGTATATTCCGACGCCGAAACCTCAATGCATTTGGAGGCAAGGATCATAAAGGAGGCAGTCAGGAACGGTGCTGAACTGCTTATCACGGACTGTCCATTAGGACATGTTGCAATAGAGACTAACATGACAAAAATTGAGAAAAAATACGGCGTAAGGATATCTCTAGTTTACTTTACTCAGTTACTGGCGCTAGCATTGGGACATTCCCCAGAGGAGGTAATGTTAGATGCTAACATCACAAGACCAATGGACGTTCTCAAAAAATATTTACGATGAAAGGATTTATAAAAAATGAAGAGTAGAGAGGAGTGGTGAGAGAATTTGGTAGTAGAAGCTGGGTGTGAGATTCCTGAGGATCTAAGTTATTACATAGAGGGTAAAAACACTGTATGGGTAAAGCCTGAGGGCGACGTGATAATTGTCGGTATAACTGATATTGCCCAAACTATGGCTGGAAAAGTAGTAAAGGTAAGGGTAAAGAGGAAGGGAATAAAGGTCGATAAGGGGAGACCAGTAGCGACTATGGAGAGTGGTAAATGGGCAGGACCTGTACCTGCGCCCGTGTCAGGGGAGGTGATCGAAGTAAACGAAGCTGTTGAGAAAACTCCTGTTATCGTAAATCAAGATCCTTATGGAAAGGGATGGCTGGTTAAGATTAAACCAAATAGCTCAGATGAGGTAAAGCAGCTATTATCAGGTCAACAGGCTCTTGACAAGCTAAGGCAGATAATATCATCTGAAAAAGTTCAGTGTAAGAGGCTATGATATGAGCTGGAGGTACGTCAGGTTACCTCCTCAAGATCCTTATCATATGATTACATCTTTTCTGGCTGTAGGGGATCACGTCTCAAAAGGTACTAAAAACACCATGTTAGTTTTTAACTCTTTGGAAACATTCGTTAATGTCGGTTTCCATCAAGAAGTATGGCTTGAAGTAGATCTGGATTACGTAAGGAAAAACGGAATACCTGTAGTTAGGAGGGATGTCGGAGGGGGAACAGTGGTGATTACCCCTGGCGAGGTAGATTACTTCCTGGTTATGAAAAGCGAAGACGCTCCAACAAACCAATCGGAACTCTATAAAAAGTTCTTAAGCCCAGTTGCTAGTTTCCTTAATTCTTACGGAGTAAAAGCGGAGATCAGGGAGCAGGATATAGTAGTTGGAGGAAGGAAAATAAGTGGAAACGGCGCTATGACACGAGGTAAGTCAGTTATCCTTGCTGGAAACGTTTTAGTTGACGTTGACGTAAACGTTATTGCTAAGTGCCTCAGAGTTCCCAGTGCGAAATTCAGGGATAAACTAGCTAAGGAAATGAGTGAATGGATAACTAGTATGAAAAGGGAAACAGGAAAAACGCCATCTGTGGAGGAGGTTGCAAAAGGGTTGAAAAAAGCATTTGAAGAGGCGGGTTTTTCATTTTCTGAGGAGGAGCTAACCGAGGATGAAGTGAGAGATTGGAACCGCTTGGCAGAGGAGAAGATGAGGGAAAGCTGGATATACTATAAGGATTTAAGACATCCCGAATTAAGGAGTGAAAGATGCGTTAAAATAAACTTCTCAGTGACGTTGTGTCATGTCGATTATAAGGCAAGGAAACTGATAAGAATTACCGCTAAATTCTCTAAGGAAAAAGTAGAAGAGGTCTCTATATCAGGGGACTTCTTCGTTTTAACTCCTAGAGATTTCGTTGAGAGATTAGAGGATAGAATAAGGGGAATAAGGGTCGGGGACATAGAACAAGTTATACGAGATACGTTTAACGAATTCCGCCCCACAATATTCGGATTTGACGAGAACGATTTAATTAACGCCTTTAACGAGATGTTGATAAAGCCTGAAGTACAGGAAATAATTAGTTAGCATTCCCTTTTATGTGGTCTATAACCTTTCTTATCTTAGATAGTCCACTTTTTGCATCTTCCTCTGAGATTATTAACGGCGGAATGAGTCGAATGGAACTCTCGCCTGCAGGCAATGCGATTATTTTTTCCTTATAAAGTTCTTTTATAACTTCATCACGAGTCTTAGGATCGGGTTTTTCGTTCTTAACGAATTCTAGGCCCCAAGCTAACCCTAATCCCCTTACGTCGTCGGCCTTCACTACACTTAACTCATCTTTAAATACCCCCTCTAATCGCTTGACGTTAGGCAGAACTTCTTCAATAACGTCTATAGTTTCACTTGCTATTGCACATGTTAAAGCATTCCCTCCAAAAGTGTTGCTATGTCCTCCCCTTTGAAAATCCAGCTCACTTCTAAAAACAGTTGCGCCTATTGGGACTAAACCGCCACCTAAAGCTTTAGCTAATGTGAATACGTCTGGGTTCAAGTGATAATGATGTATTGCAAGCATCTCCCCCGTTCTTCCCATTCCCATTTGTACTTCATCGTCAATTAGCAATACCTTCCGCTTAGATGCAAATGAGTTCAAATGAGAGAAAAACTGGGGAGGAGGTACGACGTAACCTCCTTCTCCCTGGATAGGTTCGAAAAAGATAGCGCTAAGCTCATCTTCAGGTATTACCTTATTAAGTATCCATTCTTCAATATATTCGAAAACCCTATTCACTAACTCTTCTGGTTCCTCGTAGCCGTTGATATGCCATGGATTTCTAAAGGGATTAGGATACGGTACGTGAATAACTCCTGGAATTAATGGGAAAAACCCCTTTCTTTGAACCCCCTTGCTTGCTGTTAAAGAGAGCGAACCTAAAGTTCTACCGTGAAATCCTCCTATGAAAGAAATAACATATTTACCGTTATTAGATTTTACGAGTTTAAGTGCAGCCTCTATCGTCTCCGTCCCGCTATTACTTAAAAAGACCTTCCTCTCTCCTGGTAGGAGAGGGACAAGTTTCTTTGCCAACTCTAACTGTTCTATATTGTAAAAGTCATTAGCTGCGGAATGCGCTAACTTCCTCATTTGCTTTTCCGCCCTTTCGATCACTCTGGGATGAGATGGCCACCCCAAGTTGTTTACTCCTATACCTGATGAAAAGTCGAGAAATTTCTCTCCATTAATGTCGTAAATCCACACACCTTCTCCACGTTCAATTACCAGGGGAAATTCATTAGGATCGCGTGTACTAATTGAAAGATATCTCTCTGTTTCTTCAATTACCGAGTTGTTTTTTTCGGTTAACATAATAGAACTTATGTTTAACCTTTATAATATTGTTGACGAAAGTACTTTGTTCATACGTAACTTAGTTGTCAGTCACTCACGACTTCATTGAGATTTGTAATTTGTGAGAATGATTATAAAATAAAGTAAAGTTTTAGGTGATGACGCGTAGTCGTTATGGTAGCGTCCAATTAAATTTCGTTCAATTCTTTAAATAAACCGAATACTTAATAGAGAAAGGATTACCTCGTCAGGGCTACTTATATCCCTATTACTACTTTAGTCTATTTCCATTAATGGTTCAACCATATAGGTTCACGGTAATGGAAAATCAGGGGTAGATAGCCCCCTTTGTACTAGTTTAAGTCGGTTCGCAACCAGTATATCAATGACATTCATCGACGGGGTAAGCGTTACCAAGATACCCAAGCGGGGGTCTATGTGGCATACTTCTGCTCCAACTAAAGTCCCATATAGAACATTGCCTTTAATTTCGGACTACGACCCTCAGGACCTCTTTACCTCTTGGATAATACGATGCTACGAAGCAGGAAGCCTCTTCTAGGGCGTAGTGAGTTCACATTTTGCGTATTATGATTCGCAAAAAACCCTTAACTGCACTAAATAAGACCGATTCAGGTTTCCATTGTGAATTGTAATTATTGTAAATAGCGATTAAATAAAGGAAATTGTTAAGAGTAAATCTCTACCTAGTTCACACGATGGGACTCAATTAAATTCATTCTATTTTTCTAAACAAATAGAATTCGCAATGAACGCGTGAATGGCCCCTAGATAAATACGAATACAGTTTCAATGGGGAGGGCGCTAAATAAAAGATCTTTTCAATTCATGTATCTCTCGTTTAACGACTTCAGAGCTCTAAAAATTCCTCCACTACTAACGTATTGGTTCGACGTAGTGAAAGAAAATATTTACTTAAGATCGAACGCTCTTACCTCTCCTAGAATAAAGGTTTTTCCCACCTTTGAACAAGAAGGTAATAAATGGATTTATACCGATAATGAAAAATTGGTAGAATTCTATGATGGGAAAACAGAGGTAATTGGGAAAAACACACCGGGAGATATTGCGAATATATTAGGGCTGGATATAACCCCTGATAAGGTTTTTACTTTTTCTTGGTACACCTTGACCGTTGCTGGAAAAAAAGTGTTAATACACTCATCAAATGGAATAGAAGAATTCCCACACCCGAAAAATTTGATCCCTAGGGAATACGGTTCTATCCTTAAGTATAAGGAAAAATGTATATTGTATACGAAGGCTGGGAAAATTGAACTTAATTCTGCGGAGGAGGTGATTTACTCCGATAATGACAACCTTATTTACAGCGAAAATGGAGGTATATGGTCATTAACCAGGAGAGGCATTAATTATATAGGATATTGTGAAAAACCTTCTTTCTTTCTCGGAATGGGAAGGCTTGGGTACACTTTTTCATGCAATGGTCTCGTCAAGGTCTTTCTTGGAGATTCTTGGAAGATTATAGGAAGGATTTCAAATCCCTACGCCTCTTACTCCAATTTTTATTTAACTATGCTCACTGGAACCTCAACGGAAGTGTTCGATAGTTCGTTCTATAGAAGGCTGAAGGAGATAAACAGAATAAGCGCAGGTATAATCTACATGGATAACATAATAATGTTATCTAAGAATAAATCATATTTTGGAGTGGCTAAGCTAGAAAATGAGATAAAATGTATTAATATTAACAGTAAAAACAACTTTAATTCCCCTGCATTCATCGAGGTAGATAAGAGCGTATGCCCTGGGGAGGTAATATTATCTGGAGAGATTGATGAGTTGAACAGGGAGTATAAAGAAAATACCGAGAGGATCTTTGTAGTTCCGAGGAAACTAACTGATACGGTAACTAAGATTACACTAATTAATCCCTTCGATTCATTTCAAAGAGACGTTACAATAGAATCTGTTCCATATGAATTCACCGTGTTAAAGGCTGAATTGAGGAAGTCGATTAATGGGGTGTTGAAAGAAGATCGTTCTAAAAACTCACTACTCCTTTTAGAGTTTTCATCTAAGGTTCCCTCTCCAATTTCTCCTGTACTTCATATCGAAATAGGGGACTACGAATTTGAGTATAAGATTATGGACGACGGTAGCAACATTTTGAAAGTACCTGTTAGCCACTACTCAAGTAACGAAAAGGAGACTGTAAACTTTAGGTTGATTCATGCCGGTTCAATTTTATTTTCCGGTGGTGTAGAAGCAAAAGTAATAGAGGTAAGGGCATCAGGGGAAGAGATCATTAAAGTGGTACCGGGTTTAGGACGCATCGAGTACATAGCCTCACAGAGTGATGGTTTATTCGTCTGGGAGAAAAGGAGAGTAGTTCCTATGACTCCAGTAATAAGAGTAATTAGAAATGGCGGTACACTACCTACTCAACATGAATCTAAAACTAAGGTAAATACTCTAAACGAAAGAAACGAGATTGAGATATTAGCAGCTGATCCGTTGCATGAAGTTGGATTTAAGATTGTGAAGGACGGTATAGCCGTCGTGACAAGATTTACCGAAAACGTGATCCCTATAATAATAAACGGTCCTAATGTCGCTTTAGGAAATAATACAGGGGAAACCATACTTCCTATAGAGCCCACATATCCTCAGTTCGACATAAAATATGTCTATTATGGAATAGAATGGTCCAGGTCCTTTAGAATTAACGTCCTTGAGAGCTCAATAGCTATTGCAAGGAGAAACGCTGAGGACTTGTTAAGGAAAATAGATATTTTCGGCTACCCCATAACGGTTTAAATTCTACTGAATTGTCATGGAAGAGAACCAATTAGATCAATATCAAATTGGAATGGCCAAGTTTACCTTACTAGAAAAAGCAGACATTCCATATCTTCTCGTTAACGAACCTCTTCTCTCTCAAGAAGAAGAGGAAGCGGTAGAGAGAATAGTTAGCAAGATTCTCGCATACAATTCCTCAGAACCCTTTGAATTTCAACTATCGAAGGTGATAAATGAAGAGAATCTTGAACCTACAATGCAGGAAAAAATTATTTATTATATAAAGAAAAGAATGTTTTACGGAAAATTAACTCCCTTTCTTGAAGATCCCGATATAGAGGAAATCGAATGTAGGGGTTATGGATATCCCATTACCGTTATTCATAGGAAATATCCTTACAAGCGACTTATCACTAACGTAATATTTACTTCGGAAGAGGAGATAGTTAATACAATTGAGAAATTAATCAACAGAGCGGAGAAGACTGTGTCATTAGCGAAACCATATGCCGAGTTTTCTCTCCCTGAAGGCCATCGAGTAGCCCTAACTCTCTCTAACGAAATATCAATACCCGGTTCTACTTTTGATATAAGAAAGTTTCCCAAGACGCCATTGAGTATATTCGATTTGCTCTCAATGAAGGTGTTAACTCCCTCCATTCTATCGTATATATGGTCTTCCCTTGAACACACTCCATTTATTTTCATAGTAGGGGCAACGGGGAGTGGTAAAACGACGCTCTTAAATGCGTTGCTGCAACTAGTAAATCCTCTATCGAAAATCGTAACAATAGAGGATACTCCGGAAATATCCCTCCTTAATTCGAACTGGGTGCGATTTGTAACAAGAACTTCCTTTGACGAAGGATATAGCATTACCCTCTCGGATCTAGCGCGGTTAGCACTTAGGTATAGACCAGATTACTTGGTCATAGGTGAAGTCAGAGGAAGGGAAATAGAATCTCTTGTTCACGCGTCAGCCACGGGTCACGGTTCTCTCTCTACTTTTCATGGTGCACATCCTAATGACGTAATAACGAGGGTAAAGGGGTTACTCAATCAGGAGCTAGCTACGCTCTTCATTCATAATATTAAAATGATTATAGTAATGGACGCTGGACGGAGAAGAGGGGTTAAAGCAATATATGAAAACTTCGGTTACAGGACAGGCTTTAAAAAAGTAATTTATTACGATCCTATGAAAAAGGAATTTGTAAATGATAACTTTGTTGAACTTCTAACTACGTCAAAGGTAATCCGTAGAATTATGTTGGAGAGAGGAATTACTGAGGAGGAAATGAAATTACAGTTTGAAGAAAAGGCAAAGGTATTATCCGAAGGAACGGGAAGGCATCACTACACGCCGGAGGATATCACCAGTATGATAGCTAATTATTACAAGAGTGGGGATAACTACGAAGCTGTTATTAGACAAAAATAAGCTGAGAATCTTATTGATACAGAAAGTTCTCAACGAAAGAATTTTGGCTATGGCTAAATATACGGATATTTCTAGCGTTAAAAAGATTGTGAAATTAACACATTTCTCGACTTATTTCGCGCTAGCTACACTTGGAGTTTCTGCTCTTCTAACGGTATTATTCTCATCTTATTTCCCCCTATTTCTTTTAGTTACCATACCGTTAATTTATTTAGGGCCTGTGTTATACCTCAACTATAAGAAATACGAACATATTAATAAAATTAATTCAGAATTTCCTTTTTTTCTAATATTGGCTATGATAAATGAAAATATTGGAAAAAATATAGTGGACACATTCAAGGAAATATCCTCAGTGAGTCTGTTTCCAGCGTTATCAAAGGAGTGGCAATATATCCAGAAGAGAATGTCACTTACTGGGGAACTTTTAGGTACAGTACTAATGAAGATAGGAGGAGAGATTGGCGGAGAAGTTGGAAATTTCTTTTATAGATATGGTTTGTTGAAAACGCAAGGCATCACTAGAGAGTTAGTAAATGAAATGTCAAAGGAAAGTCTGTCAAACCTTAGTCAAAGATTCGCGGATTACCTATCTCATCTTGAGGAATTAATTGAAATAGCATTCATGATATATCTCCTTTTACCTCTAACGATAATTGCCTTCTCCATAACTTTTTCTATAAACTACTTTATCCTAATGTTACCCCTACTCTTCGTCCCCGCTATCTTGATGTATGTAGATCAGCTTTCGCCCTTAAGGATGTATAACGTTCCATTAAAAAAGAGAGATTTCCTTCCTTTTATGTCAACTATTGTGTTTCTACCCTTCATTCACTTAACATTGGATGTCAAAATCTTAATCCTTTCATTAACTCTAGAACTCTGGTTTACTAATTATTACTTAGTTATAAGAAAAGCGGACAAAATGCAGTCGGAATTACCACTTCTTATTGAAAACACTATTAATTACTTTAGGACTGGGAAAAGTATAAAATATTCCTTAATAAAGTTGGGGGAAAGAAAGCTATCGTTAAGTCGGATAATCAGAGAAATAAAGAATGGCATATTTAAAGGAGGGCAAATCCCTGTAGTGAATAGCCCATCCACCATTGTAAATTACGTCATTTCGATAATGAGAATATTAGATGAGAGAGGAGGTAGGAACGAAATCTCGTTAATTAGGCTTAGCGAATTTGTCCAATCGCTTAACATGTCAACTAAGGTTTTCCTCAAGAAAATTAACTTGTACGAAGCCCTCTCCATAATTTCTCCACTAATACTAGTATATGCTTTTTCCATTATGAAATCTATTGGAACTACTAATGATGCCTACTTACTGAAGCCGTTCATAATGATATACTCAATATCATTATCAGTTATTTTTACAAAGGCCTCTAGGTTTACTATTTTCTACACCCCTATAATAATTCTGACGACAGTAGTAAGCTATTTAGCCCTTCACTTTATATAGTAGTAATTTTCTGAATCGCTATAACTTACGTGAATAGGTATTTGAACGGACTCTGGATTGAAATCTTTCAATTACTTTTAGTGCTTCCTAAAGTAACTCAGAAAAGTAATGCATAACGTAATAACCTTCCCGGATCTATTTACTCCCCCTGTGTAAAAATCGCGCCGTAGCCGTAACAGTAAAAGCTTATTTGAAACTAAATAAACCATTGAAAAAAGTAACAAACGATAGTCATTACCAGCCACCTAAAATCTCAATATCCTAGAGTCGTCATTTTGTGGGATATTAGTTGGAGCTATCCCTAATCCCTCTCCTCCTAGTGTAATCTTATTGGCATCTATAACTACGTCGCTTTTGAAGAATTCTAGGGGAATTTCATTAGGAGGTGTTTCAATGATGGCACTATTTAGCCCTAACCCAGCGACGACATGACTTCCAACCAGTATTCCTAACCAACCGTTATGAGGTCTATTGTGCAGTGCTATGGACACGTCCTTCAGTTTCAGAAACGTTAATACGTCAAGTAAGGGAGTTATTCCACCTATTTTAGTTACGTCAGGTTGAAGAAATGTTGCGGAATTAAGTTCTACTGCTCTCATGAAGTCGAATACACTGAACAGATTTTCACCTATTGCTATAGGTAAGAGCTTATTTAACTTCGAAAGACCTTCAAGATCGTCTGGGGGCCAAAGTGGTTCCTCTATCCACTTCAATTCATACCTCTGAACCTTATTAATGAAATTAAGCGACTCTTCAAACGTGAAACCACAGTTGAGGTCTACCATTAATTCGAAGTTATAGCCGTATTTTAGCCTGATTTCCTTTACAGCCTCTAAAGTTTCACGTGGAGGTTGATGCAATTTAATCTCCTTATATCCCTTTTCTAAAAGCCTTTCTATGACCTTCACTACATCTGGACCCTTATATCTCGATAACGATACATATCTTCTGACTTCGTTTCCTCCGCCAAATATTGAGTAAATGGGCAATCCGCTTCTTCTGCCCAAAATGTCCCAGAGGGCGATATCTACAGAGGATATCGCACCCGATACTACACCATATCCTCCTGTAAATGTGGCTCTCCTCATCTCATAATGAATTTCCCTGATCCTCCTTTCATCCATTCCTATTATTACGCTTTTTAGTCTCCTCACCAAGTCGATATAAGGTTCTCTCGTATTACCAGCTGCAGGTAGAGTCTCTCCCCAACCACAAATATCCTCAGTACAAACCTTTACGAGAAGCTGATTACTCCATTCCTCAAGCCATAACTGTTTTGGCTCTGTCTGTGTCAATGGAATGCTAGCTCTATAGATCTCAAGGGACTTTATTGTCATTAATCAACACCTTCTGTCCGCGTTTAAGATTGATATGAGTTATTCCTTCATATTTAGTTCCTTCAATCGTCATGCCGTTCTGAGAGTAAAGTAAGTACTCCCCATCATCGAGGGTAACACACTGTTCCCCTGTACAAGATAACCCCTTTGGCATAACATACACTCTCTTCAATCCAAATGGAATGAACTCCTTTAACGGCGATATGAGAAAATATTTAAATTCAAGTTCATTTAATTCAAATGAAATTCTGTCAGTTGATAATACTCTATCCTCAAAGTAGTCATAGGAGATCAAGTTTTCCTCAGGGAAAACCTGTCTCAGTTCTACTTCACCCCTAATTTTCCCTTCCATTTTAACGTTTGCGATCAGTAGTAAGGCTATTCCATTAGCCCAATTAATACCGACTAGGGGGGTATCCTCGTTATAGGGGTCAACAACGATGTCCCCTAAAGGCGTTAACAACGAATCTGGGAGTGCTAACTTTCCTTGGGGCAGAGTCAATTTCTCTATTATATCCCTTCTACTCAATCCTGGAATATCTGTAATGTATACGGGACCACCAGAGAGGACTCTGAGCAGGGAATGAAACTCAGAATACCTATCATGAGTCATAAACATATCGTAATCCGGTATTCCGAAATATCTAGTTAAAAGGGAATTATATAAATTAAAAATGGCATGAAGCTTGGCGAAATCGGGCGAATTTGGAATGTAATCGTCACTATTCCTTATAACATGGGAACCGTAAAAGAAAAACATATTCTCTGGGTTCATTGCCATACAATCTATTATGGACATACCTAGTGCGCATGCCGCTCCATGTAATGCCAATTCGATGGATCTGGAGACTGAAACGGGACGACCTAGGTAGTAGGAATCAGTAACTAACCCAGATTGATTATCTACTTTTAGGAAGTCCACCCCCTCAGTTTTAAGATAACTTATATAATCTTGGAAGAATTCGAAGCTTCTTTTGGGATCTGGAATTAGTCTGTCCTTTCCCATTACTTTCTGATAGGGTAAGTCTTTCGTTAATCCGTTCCAGTAACCCTGAATCGTCAACCATACGCCTACATAAGGTACATGTTTCTTAATTTCCGAGATCAGTTCTCCTAAGTCCCCAATTTTCTCGTTGGGGTTAAAGGAAATTAACTGTCCTTTTGCATCAACGTTCTGCCATCCGTCATCTATAAGTAACCACTTTGCACCAAGGTCACTAATAATTTTTGCTGAATTAATTATTTTCTCTCTGTCTATCTTTTGTAAAAACGCGTTCCAGGAGCACCACCCAAGATAATCGAACATAGAGGGCTTATTCACAATCCTCTTCCCGAAAAGCCTTAGGGTAAGATCCCTCATGCAATTTTCTACAGGTTGTAATGGATCATCGCCAGAACAGTAATTACCGATGAAGATTTTCTTGTCGAATTGATTTTCGACATTTATGTAGTATTCTAATCTAGAAATGGTAGAAATGTAAACTTGGCCCGCTCCTATAGTGAAGAAATGGTATTTTCCCTTCGATTTTAATAAAAGATACTTCGTATTCTCCGGGGGTAACTGGCCCTGTTTAAGGAAAACGGGAAACAGCCATGGTGACGTCCCCCCTGCCGGAGAAGGATAACTAAACTTCGGAAGATTTACGTTAGATAACTTTCCGTCATAGGCAGAGCCCAAGATGTACGTCTTATTGTATACGCCTCCTCCCTCCAACATAGATTGAGTCGTATATGCAAGTCCCCTCTCAAAATTCACCTCGATTTTTACGTTGGTTGGAGTATCTACGTATAACCTGGTCACCTCGCCTTCTTTGACCGCTTCAATCCCGTAGAACTCGTTTTCGTTTATTGATATTTTACTTTCCATTTACCATTTCACCTCTAACTCGTCACCTGGGGAAAGGGATATCTCCCCGCTAGTTTCAACCCCGTTAACCTTCACGTTAAGTATAGGTCTCTCTGTAACAATTTTCCTGATCCTCAGGAAACCGCCTAGAAGTCTCAACTTAACGTAGTTTTCTTCGCTGGTAAATTTCCCCCAAGCGTAGGGAAATGTAAATATCCACTCAATTTTCCTCTGGTTTCTTATTGTGAGTTCTCCAGACTCTGGATCATATATCATGTTGTTCAAAACTAAAGGTATTGACCAGGCGCTAAGAGGTCTCATATAATGCGCGCCCCACTCCTCATGATTCCAGAAATTCCCTCCCAATTCGTACCTTTCATAAACGTTTTTCAGAATTTCCTTAGCCTCGTCATCCATTCCCAAGTACATCATATGGGAAGCTACTGAGAATTCAATACCCGTCCAAGGAGTGTCTACCTGCGGAGAGGCTTTAATTCCAATCCCCTCATACATCCCGGAAAAATTAGGACGATAACCTGAGGGATAAGCCCCATTGAGGACGCCTTCCTCTTTTTTATAATTGTATTTAAAAATCGATCTTAAGATGGAAATTTGTTCCTCGTAGGGTATGGAGGGAGGGAGACCTGCTAAAATTTCCACCCACTGTCCGAGCAACTGTGATGCCACGCACGCATTGTCTTTATTACCCGAATTGGGTTCATACCAATCAATAAGGTACTCTCCGTTCCATAGGATCTTTTTGATTTTGTGGTAAGTCTCATTTAAATTCAAAATGTCCTCATTAAATTGAGACATTGCGTTAGTAGTAGCTAAGAGAAGACCTGATGTGAGTCCGGTCCAACCAATCATTGTCCAATCGTCTAAAGTAGTTATGGAAATGGGAATAACATTAGGGGCTAGGAGCAGAGAAATGGGTCTAAACATTTCTAAATCATAACTTGCTGCGTCCCTCAGATTAGTTGCCATCTCTCGCATCCACTCTAGTCCGGAGGGAAGGGAATGGTAAGGCAATCCATCCTTTAATTGCGTCCTGAGAACAGAGTATACCCCATCTTTTGCCTCTTGATGAACTTTGTCTACTTCTTTACCGATCAACTTTCTGGCAAAATACCACATTAAATAGTATTCAAACCCCAGGTCTATTCTCTGATAACCATCGACTTTTTTGTAAGTGGTGAAGAAGTGGGGGATTCTTCCCTCTGGATCCTTTCCTGTAACGTTTGTTATTTTATTAACTAAGGAGTAAATTCTTGAGAGTTCGGTCAATATAGTTGGATCCTTTTCTACCTCTCTTACGTATAACTCCCTATTTTCAGGAAACGTAAGCGAATATAAAAGCCATGGAGGGGAATTCCTCTTTATTGAATGTCTGCCTATTTCCTCAAGGTAATTGATTCCGATTTCAGGAAAGAGGTTAATTATCGCAGGGAAAGCATATATCATTACATCCACGGTATTTAAGGCAGTTCTCACAGGTCCTCCTGTATATGAGAAAGGTCCGCTTTTCCTCTCGTCAGCAGTGTTGTAATAACCCTCCCAAATCCCGAAAAATCCATCCTTACCTAACCAGGTTGACTTAACAAGAGTAGTTAACTGAGAACCCACAAGATCCGCTATCCACCTATCTATACCCTTAGGATTATACAGAACATCATGAAATGACTTGGTTTTTTCCTCTAACTCACGGAGATTTGCCTCTACATAGTTAGCGACTTCTGCACAATCCGAAAAGAAATTCTCGTAGTAGTGTCCTATCCTTTCTCCTTCTCTAGAATAGAATGATGGAAAATACCATGATAAGATGAAGGTTACTTGCTTACCTCTAGATTTGATAATACCCCAGTCCTGCTTTTCGCCATACCTTCGCTTAAGCGCTCCGTTTCTAAAATCAATCCACATTTCCCTGTGTTGAGAGGGATCCCCACTCAATGAGGATGGAATTACATCACCTCCTATTGCCTTCACGCATAGGTTCCCCTTATACCGAGGATCATTACTGCTTACCTCTCCAGCGAAAACTAACCAATTCGAAAAAGTGTCTATTTTCCCTTCCTCGAATGGATTCCTTATTCCCATCAAGAAATCGCTCGTCTCTTTTGCCTTTAACCTAAAGATGGCTACTGGTAAGGAAGAGTTCTTAATGTCGTTAGGTATGAATGGGGAAAACGCTGTTAGTTCGTATTCATCCGAATTGAGAAACGCAAAGGGAAACTCTCCTGAAAATTCTACGCGTTTTATAGGGCGAAGCCATGGGAGGTTATAGGGATCTCCCCCATAGAAGTAGTTATAGGCCTGTAATATTCTCGGATTGCTCCCATTTACTGCAAAAAAGGAATCCATTGGTCCTAGAAAATACGTATTTCTTAGGGATTGGATATCAGCTATCCCTCCGTTATTGAAGATAGTCCATTCGTAAAGCCTTCCATCGCTTCTTACTTCAATCGAACCTGTTCCCATGCCTCCTAAAGGTATTCCCGAACCAAGTGTATACGAATATACATACTTCATTACTTCCACATGTCATTTCTTAATCTAAAGCCTATTCGTTCCTTCTTATCCTTGCTCTCCTCAATTTTTGAATATATCCTGATAGGGAGTTAAAGGGGGATGAGACAAGTCAGGGTAACCCTTCTTTATTTGGATAGATAACAATGACGTAATTTTCTGCTAATGTCTGGTGTAAGATTTAGGTTCATGACTTGCGTTGATAAACGTTGGCGACGTAAAAGTCCAAGTTGAGGCTTAAAGTACACAACCTCCTTCGTTGGGCAGACATTTTCTTTCAAGAAGGAACGGGAAAGGCTCAAATCAAAACCAGTTAAGGCAACTCGCCTTAGATCTAGGGAACTGAGCAAGGAGTATGGAAAACTGCGCTTTTAGGTGGTGCAGAACATCAGATACTGCTTTCATGAAACAAGACAGAGGTTCTTCAGCAAATTAGCCAGTTTCCCCAAGGAGGAGCCTAAGCGGTACTACCTTGTCTACCCGCAGAGCAATTGGATACTGCTAAGCGTAAGGTGATAGGGAAGAAGAGGACAAAGGAGGGATCTCCAAAGAAGTCATTTAGGGTTGAGAACCTTATACTTAGCGGTCTTCAAGGTTCTTGTTCTCAAGGAATTCCCCTTGATTGAGTGGAGAGAGTTATCGTAAAGTTAGGCTATCCGATAAACTCTACATTTCATTCGTGATTAAGGGTTACTGTTTCCCCAAGTTCAGGAACATTTCCGGGACAGTTGCTCTGTGTAAGGGGGATAGAGAAGCTATTGACAACATCAGAGAGCGGGCATTCCCCTAACCTCAATCCCTATGACAATGACTTGCGGAAAGCGCCCGTGAAGTGAGCTTTTTAGATAATCATTATACTCCCCTAGTTTGAAGTTTAAAACAGTAAACTTACATGACAGGCTAAAAGGCGGTTAGCCGACTAATAAAACTGTAAGCGGGATGAATGTCGTAGAGGTAGATCAAATTCAGAAGAGATATGGTAAAAGTATAGCTAATGAGGCAATATCCATGACGGTTAAGGAACATGAGATAGTATCAATTTTAGGTCCTAATGGTGCCGGGAAGACAACACTGTTAAAACAGATTTACGGAGAACTGGAACCCGACAAGGGAGAAATAAGAGTTTTAGGTAAGAAACCCGATAACGTGAAAAAGAAAATTGGAATACTCCCACAAGAAGTTAGACCTTTTGGATATCTGACAGTGTATGATAACTTATACTATATAGGAAGGATAAAAGGGGTTAATAAGGGGATTTTAAAAGAAAGAATAGATCAACTAACTGAGACGTTTGAGTTAGATAAGAGGAAATACGCTAGGGATCTGTCCGGAGGTATGAAGAGGAAGTTGCTGCTAGCAATGGCAATGGTTAACGATCCAGAGCTTCTGATCCTAGATGAACCCACCGTGGGGTTGGACCCAGAAGGCAGGAGGAAAATATGGGATCTCCTACTAGATTTGAAGAGAAGCGGGAAAAGTATACTTTTAACTACTCATTACCTAGATGAGGCGGAGAAATTATCGGATAGAATCTACTTCCTTAATAAAAAGGTCTTATTTTCTGGAACTCCCTCAGAAATTAAGACAAAGTTTACCGAGTGGTACGAAGTTATTGATTATACCGAGGGTAGGGTGTACAGGGTTAACGGCGATGAGGTTAAGAAGTTAGTAATGTCAATTCACGGTAAGTTTGAGGTGAAGATGCCAAGCCTTGAAGAAGTGTATTTGCAAGTATTTAAGGGTGAGTGAGGATGTTTAGGGAAATATTCTATCTGGTAGCGATGCAGATAAAAGGGATTAAGAGCTATGCGATAGGTTACGTATTCTTCTCATTACTGTTTCCTTTGGGGTTTATGCTAGTGTTCGGGTCATTCCTCACAGGCCCTTACGTCATCTACATAATCTCCGGCACTATTACTGCTTATTTGTTTGTGAGTACTTTCGGCTCAGTGGCCAATAACCTAGCCAATGAGATTGAAGGGGGCAGGTTTTCATTAATTATAGGAGGGGGAGTTAGGAGAGAGGTCTACAGCCTCAGTATATCGTTATCGCAAGTGATCCTAGATATTTCATCAATATTAGCCATTTTGGCTGTAGGTTTTTTAGTTTATCACTTACAGTTAAAGTCAATACCCCTGTTCGTGATCGCCTTAGGCTCCTCTATAATAATGTCTGCTACGTTCGGAATGGTGTTAGCTTCAATTCTAAAGAACCCATACGTGGTGAGCCAATACTCAACTGTGCTCGGTTTTGCCCTGACTTTTTTCGCCCCGGTGTACTACCCATTGTCCTTCATTCCTTTACCCTTTAGGTATTTAGTCTTCCTGGAGCCTAGCACATACGTTTCCCAAGCAATATACTACTCCATAGAGGGCAATCCGTATTCATTACTTTGGAGTTTAGCAGTGATCGCGTTAGCCCTTTTTCTTATTACTACGAACAAAATACCCCGCTTATTAAAGGTAATCCAATAATTTTTTGTATTTTTCCAAAATTAATAGGTACTTTTCGGCTACCTCTTGACCCTTTTCAGTTATTAGTATAATCTGTTTGGGTCTACTGCTATCCATCTTGTACTTTATGTGTATCAACCCTTCTGCTTCAAGGGCCTTCAAGTTTATCGATAATGTTGACTTATTTATCTCAAGGGCCTTAACTAGTTCGGTGAAGTTAATTTCTTTGAAACCAAGCAGTGCCAATAGGATTGTCAACCTGATGGGCGATGAGAAGATCGAAGTGGAGGAGATTAGCTTGAGAATCTCATTTAACTCCTTCGCTATCTCCTCGTCACCCATATACCCTCACCAGGGATATTATCCCTGAAATAATCCAACTAGCCCCAAAGAATATTGATAATAACTGATTTAGAGGGATAAAGGGCAGACTTATTGCTGTAATAATTGCTATCCAGTCTTCAAACTTTAGTTGAACTTTGTCGTATAAATACAGATGAGAGAGATAGTATTCTAGGTAGATAAAAGGTAATATGTATTGTAAATAAGTCACTGAGTAAAGTACTGCTATTACAGTGACTGGTAAAAAAACTATTGAGATTACGTCAAAGGAAAGTTTGCCCAAGTTGATAAAGAAGGAGTATTTAGGCTTCTCGTCATTTACTACGTTATTCAGCCTCTTCAAAATAGCTGAGGCATAACTTAACTTAAATTCTACGTAAATACAGAAAAATATTATAGATAGAAATAGTACATCTTGGAGTAAGTTGAGGACCCAAGTATCGGAGTATAACTTGGTGATAACGAATACTACTGGGAAATATAGTCCGATCGATAAATATATTGTCGCTAAGTATTTCCTCATCCGCAGCGAATATATCCTCTTTAGCCTTATCTCAGTCTCTTTAACAATATCCTGGATACTCATTAATGAATTATTCAGTAAAATTATTTAATATTTTTTGATAACGCCTGTATAGCAGGTGTGCAACTGATAAGGAACCTATCTTACTCTGCAACGACTTAGGACTCCTAAACCGTAGTTGCTCCAGTAGTAATAGTAAGTTCTACAATCACATTATCTATTATAGGCATTTTACAAGGAGGGTGATTCAGGGTTAGTTTGCGAAATGTAATTTTTAACAAGATAGTATAATAATGTGAACTACTGAGTGTAAACTCCTACCTTTTAGATGCGATAATATTAAATTGAATTCGTCGCCTTCATTTTAATAAACTGAATTCGAAAAGGACCTTAGATTGGCCCGAACGTATTTTGACTCTAAAGAGGAATTCGTATCCCAGTTATTATGAAAAATATTATAAAATACATTCAAATATACTTCGGAATACGTTATTATCCAGAAATTCAATAAGGAAAATATGATCCTTAAGGCATTTCTGATAGGTTCCCTAATAGTGCTAATTGTAGGGATAATGTTTTTCCCTATATCCTTGTTTATAGCAAGTGAGGTGATTTATACGCATGAAGGAAAATTTCTACTATCAGAACTTGGTGGTACGACATTTCAATTACCCATATCTTCTGGCGACAAAGTGGTGGTCAAAGGAAATTCAAGTTATTACATCAAAGTTGTTCCAGAGGGATTAAAGCCGGATACTCCGAATTATTATAATGGAAGTTTCTCTTTAGTTTTTATATCAGGGAGGGAGGGACCTTACTCGATCACTTTTGAGGGAACATTTAAACCTGCTAACGTATCAGCAGAAATTCTTGTATACAATACCTCTATAACTCAGATTGGTTATCCTATCGGTGGTCTCTTTACAATTCTCGGCGTAATTTTACTCCTTTATTATAGAGTATTGAAAAACAGTTTCAGCAGGGCTAGAAGTAAACAAAATCTAGGGAAGTAACAAACCCAACCCCATTATATCTAATTATGAATTCATTCTTTACATACTGAAGATGGTAAGTTATTAGTGAGGTTTGGCTACACCTCCTTGCCGTTAAGTTGTTCTAAGAAGTTAATGATTAATCTTCCTACAGGTCTCCTGATATTGACATAATATCCTTAGAAATCAGTAGAGATAAATATGTTTCATTTGTTATCTCCTCACTAGTAGTGTTTAGAATACTACTCTAAATATTTTAAGAATATTATATTTATCTTAAATTTTAATTCAATGGACTCTTGAATTTCTTTTAGGTTCATTCAACTCTTCTTCACCATTTCACTCTTTTTCCATAATTATATAAGAAAATTGACTAAACATTGAGTAACATTAATTGAGATAGACGTGAGGCAACATAATGGAAACTATTGAATGATTGATTAAGGCCATTTAGACATCAGAAATATACACAATAATTTCTATGATTGAATTGTATTTATTTAGGTAAAATATTATAACCCATTAAGGGGTTAGGTATCGTTGATGTTTTCCTGGTTTGTAGGGATTTACTATCTGTTCGCTAAAAGCGATTGAAAATCCTCAAATTTCAATATTAGTTTTTCAAGATATTACTCTGATTAGTTACGCGAAATGAAACCGCTTTTACTACTTACCATCTGAACGGTGTACAAGGAGTCTCCATGATCATTAGTTAGGGTTATTAATCATAAAGATATGTTTAAAATAACTCGCGCAAACATGTTACTAAGGCTTTAGCTCAACGATCCATAACAGGTTCTCAACCTCACCTGGCTAGAATAAAGTATTTCCTCATCTTTGGTATTATGTGAAATGCTAAGCACTTACACGGGTCTTATAAGGCTTAGGTTCTGGTAAATATAAATAGAGAGTAGACGCGGCAATCCTCATAGCTCCTATTGAAATGAGAAGATCCCTAATTCCGGTGTCAATTCCTAACCAATCTATAAAAGCAGACGAAAGAAATGCACCTATTGTAGAGCCTATGAGTACCGAGACTCCTATTATAGCATTGTAAAGTCCCAGAACTGTACGAGTATTTCTTGAAGAATCGTAAAGATAAGCGAGATATGCCGTTGAACCTATTGAATTGGTAACCCCAGCAACTAATTCTGCGCCGTATATTCCATATACTGAAGGAGATAATCCGTATGCTAGAGGAAACGCCGCTAGGCCTAATCTTCCTAAAAACATCATCATCTTCCTATTCTTATCAACTATAGCACCAATTCTATTCTGTAAAAGTAGAGTTGAAGACCCCCCTATTACGTTTATTATGGCTACCTGGAGGAAATTCATCCTAAATACGTCAACTTGAGCTAGGGGAAAAACAGGCCAAGCCAGGGACCACACTATGTAAAAGACGAAGGATACTAACATGAAACTTTTTACCTGCTTTCCAAAGGAGAATGATATTTTCTCCGTTCTCTGATAATCCACATCGAATTTAGTTCCTATCCATGCGTCGAATATATACAGTACTCCGCAAAGGAAGAAAAAGTACCTTACTAGGAATGTATCGTCTCCTATGATAAAACCAGTAATTAAGGTTGCGCCAAGTCCTCCTAGTGTAGAGTAGAAGGAGTATTGAGCGAGAGTTCTCCCTCGAGCTGATGTGCTAACGCTCTCCATAATAAGATACCATCCATATGAAGAGACCCCTATTACAATTTCAATTACAATGTACAAAATTGTGAATAGGTTGTTGAATGGTGAAAAAGATAAGATTATCCATCCAATGCCTGCGAGTAAGGTTCCGAAAACAGTGAATTTCTTCCCGCTTATTTTTAGGTAACTAAGAAAGAATTGAACTATGTCTGGAAGAGCTGTACCTGCGGATGATATAAGACCTAACTGTTCTCCTAGTATCCCAGTAGAGGCAGCAACGAAGGATATAAAGGGTTGTACCAGATTAGAGGCGAAGTTCTTCATGGTAATGTAAGTCCTAAGTGGCTTCATTATTATCCTGATAACTATAGCTAAGCCTAAAAGACTTCTTACCTAATTTATTGAATCATACTTCTTGATTTAAGGGGAATTAAGGCTGACCTATCCATAAGGATAAACATCTACCTAAATTAGGAATTATTAATGGAGTAGTCATCACCCAGATGACAATACGGAGCAGGTACAGTACACCTTTGTCGCATCAGACTACTACTGAGAGGTAGATGGACGGCAGTTATATACCCGAGATTCGAGTGACCTACTGTGCCTATGGAGGCCTTCTACCACTATCAGAGCTGTGAAGTGGGGATGCCTATCATTTAGGGCAATTCGAATCGCAAAAGATTAGCATAAGTTTACTTATTACGAAAATATTTCGATAATGCATTTGAAGGCATTGTTGAAGAAATTTCAATTTACTCCCTATCTAAAAAGGTATTCCACTTTTCAACTTAGGAGATTTTTTTCAAGAGGATACAATTGGAGAAAACTGGAAAAGTTCTGTTCTTTCATTTCCTCTCTTCACCTGTTATATACAGTAAAAGCAATAGCGCTAATGTCGTACATATAATCATGAAGATTTTACTCCATGTTATATTCATACTCTCTATTATTCCAAATACAATTCCTCCCAGGATTCCCGAAACCGCCTTACCCGTGTAGAGGAGGGCTGTATTTGACGTCGAAAACTTGGAACCGAATACGTCTCCAACTAGCGAGAAGTAAAGGGGAATCATAGAACCGCCGAAAAATCCTATTAACACAGCGGAAGCAAAAATGTTCACAAATGAAAGCGCGGATGCTAGTATTATAATCAATTCCGATACTATAAGAGTTCTAGTTCTACCTAGTCTATCTGAGGCGTACCCAATAAGGGGTCTACCAATACCACTAAAAAAGGGAAAAACTGAGATTAATATCTCAATATCTTTGGCAGTAGAGAACGTGGTTAGCGATGATGACATTATAAGCAGCGGCGTAACAATCAGTATATATGAAAAATAAATAAACCACCATTTTTTATTTCTAACTATTGCTTTTGGCGAAAGACCTGATGTTTTGCCCTTTGGGAAATCCGATATCCACAACAAGGTCGGTAATGTAATCATTTCGATTAAACCGATGATAAGAGTGGGAAATCTGAAACTCAACTCTTCATATATAAAGGGATTAACGATAGTCGCTCCGAGACCGAATCCTAAGGAGACCAATCCAGTGGCGAACCCCCGTCTAGAGGAAAACCACTTAATTGCCAAATTCGAGGCTATACCGTAGAGCACACCTTCACCTGAACTTCCTACCGACCAAAAAAAGTAGAATTGATAGAGGTTTTTCGAAAACGACGTTCCGAGAAAACCTATTGACGACGCTATGGCCGAGACAGTACCTATTACTTTCGGACCTTTAATGTCTGCCCAACTACCTCCTATGAGTTGAAAGACTGTAGAAAATATCGTAAAAAGGGAAAACGCCACGTCAAGCTGAACAACTCCAGTATCAAATCCTCTTTGAAAAAGGGGGAAAAACGCGTTCCATGAATACTGATATAGAGAGTTAAAGCACATTACGGTGAAACCGACTAATAAAAAAATTCTCTTATCCATGAAACAGTTAACAACACGTAGTGCCTAAATGTGTTGTGTTTCCTTATTAAGGTTTTCAGAAAAACATTTTTTACATGCGATTGTCTACTGGGATTAATGAATTCGATAAGTTAATAGAGGGGGAATTCCCCACGGTTTTCTCGTTGCCGTTACCGGAGAGCCTAAGATTGGAAAAACCATATTCTCCTTAGCGCTATTTCGCCAAAAATCTTACCTAACAGTGTCCAATGTGCAACTAATGTTAATCTAAAACTAAATTTATAGATGTAGGAACAACTCGCCTTATAACACTCAATTAGGATAGTAATACATGCAGATTGCCAGAGGTCGAACACCTATGCTAATCTCTTGAGCTTACAATATTCGGCGGTTTAGAACCCTCACAAAACGTTTGACTTATCCCGCTAGGAAAGCTCATTTGATAATCCGTAACACATTTCTACTTTCCGCACTTTATCGGAAATTAGCTAATTTCTACTTCTATTAGCGGGATTTTGATGTATTTTTGAAATTGTCTCATTTTTGATAAAATTGACTCCATATTAATCCACGTTTTACAACTTTCTGTTCATGTCTCTATTGACATTAATTACGCATTGGATAATATCTCGTAACGACTACTACAAATTCCGAAGGGAAGGGTCTTCCACTTTCTTTATAATGTAGAATCAATACTTGAGACCACGAAAACCTTATCTTCTAAATTCCCTAAGGCTAGATAAAAGGACCTTTACACGATCTTAACTCTCTTATCTTGTGCTCTACAATTCTATAAGTAATTATTGAAAAAGAGCATTAATGTGAATGAGTGTTAGATGATATTTCCTGCCGTTAGGTCTAAAGGCTTTTTACGACAAAGTCTAATGTTGTTTTGTGGCAGAACACTTAAAGAGAAATGCGTTAGACTTCTTCGGCGAGTCTGAGCTAGACATCAAGAGGGGTAAATACAACTTAGCCATGTTCCACTTAGAACATGCACTACAACTGGCTTTTAAATATACACTGTTCCAGCTTAAGGGCAGCTTCGAAAAGACGCACGACATCATTAGGTTACTCGACGAGGTTATTGAGCTGACCAATAATGAGAGATTACGGAATGTGAGAGATGAGGAGGCAACCACGCTCGAGGTAATAAGGGACTCATATATAACTTCCAGGTACTTTCCCTACTCAGTAGACAGGCTGGTAGTTGAGAGAGCGTATAATGTGGTCAAGGCGATATTAGATGAGCTCAAACTGGTGGAATAGGAGGAAGGAGATTCTAGCTCACGCTAGGGAGTATGTGAGGGAAATAAAGAGGATATGTGTGGAAAAGATAGACCCTGACTGCAGGGTTATACTCTTTGGCTCGGTAGTCAGGGGGAATTACAGAGCAGACAGTGACATCGATGTGTTGTTAGTCATAGAGTTGGCGGATGACGTGTGGAAGAGGGCTGAGGTAGCCTTAAAGATCCACAGAGAGTTGGGGTTTAGCGACCCATTAGAACTCCACATAGTAACTCCCCGTATTTATGAGGAGTGGTATAAGAGGTTTATTGACGTCTACGAGGAGTTTTAGGACTGTAACTCTCTCGTATATTAGGTAAGGTACATAGGGGCATCTTCTCTGCTTAGGCTTCGCAAAAAGATGCGAGTGAATCACAAAAGTGTTCGGAAGTGAATTGTAGGGAGTAGTTTTGCGTAGTGATTTATAAGTTTGTGAGCCACTCCTTACTAAATAAGAGAGCTTCCCCCTTCGTAGGTCCGTGTTGTTGGTGGTATAAGACTTAATAGATTCTGATGATATCTCAAACATCGCAGCGAACTTAACGTTGGCGTCCCGCACTGGACTACTGATAAAAGCAGAGGCCTATCGTCTCGATCTTCGTTTAGGCCTCTAAGTGACGCTTACACCTTATGGATTGTCATTATTAGTATCCGTGTCTTTTTTCGTAGTTAGGTACCAAAGCTATCCATTTTCATCTTAAAAGGTGGAGATTTTGGCCCTTTCGAACCCCTTCACTTGTAAAAGAGCGTCGAGTTAAAAGCGAGCTGGAGCCATTATCCTCATTGCGTTAATCAATGGGCAAGGTCTCTAAGGTGAGAGTTTGAGCGAAACCGACCAATAAAAGATCCTGTCTATGAGACAGTTAACACCTTGTGGCACCTTTATGTGTTGTGTTTCCTTATTAAGGTTTTCAGAAAAACATTTTTTACATGCGATTGTCTACTGGGATTAATGAATTCGATAAGTTAATAGAGGGGGAATTCCCCACGGTTTTCTCGTTGCCGTTACCGGAGAGCCTAAGATTGGAAAAACCATATTCTCCCTCAGTTTCATAAATTAGGGACTCCAAGAGGGAGATATTTGCATTTACGTTACTACGGAGGAGAGTAGAGATTCTATAATAAGACAGGCGAATCAATTCGGATGGGATTTGGAAAAACATTTCGGGGAGAGACTAATAATTATTGATGCCTTAATGAGAGAAAGAGAGGACGAGTGGTCAATTATTAACGTTACTCCTGAGGAAATCATTCAAAAAGTTATTGATGGAAAACAAAAACTTGGAAGCGGTAGAACTAGGCTGGTAATAGACTCGATAAGTGCTCTATTCCTTGATAAGCCGGCAATGGCGCGAAAGATAAGTTACCAGATGAAAAGAATATTGGCAAAATGGCATTTCACTACAATAGTCACGTCCCAATATGCTATTACAACATCGCAGGCATTTGGGTTTGGAGTTGAACATGTAGCAGACGGGATAATAAGATTCAGAAGAGTGGTTAAGGAGGGGAGGCTAGTCAAGTACGTTTTGATTGAAAAGATGAGGCAAACTGATCATGATAGGTATGTATGGGAGCTAGAGATCGTAAAAGGAAAAGGATTGGTTATCTTGAAAAGACTTGAGGAGCGAAAAGAGGACTTTTAGTCTTTTAGACACGAAGGCAAAAGAGGATAATTTCAACTACTCGTTTTCTATTCCAATCCTTGCTTATTTCTCATTCATACTATCACAGAATACAATTCAAGCGAATAATTACCTAAGTGCGGATCATTAGAGAATGAACGCCCTTGTTAACTTCATCGCTCATAATATCCGACGGTTCAGTATTATAGGTAGACGCATAACTTCTCGTGTCAGAAAAGTTGGGTTTCCCTAACCTTAATCTCTACGACCATAACTAAATGAACTTATTTTATATCATTACCCTCCTCGTAATTAAATGAATCTAATTCTGAATAAACGTGTTTCGTAACTTTTTAGTTTATCTGGTTATTTACTTCAATTACTGACTTTTTATCAAAAAAACCGAACCTTTTCCGCCTCATCATAAATTTAGCTAATTTCCACTCCTGCCAACGAGATTTTCCACTATTTTCGAAATTGTAGTATTTTTAGTAAAATTGGCATAACGTCATTGCTTATATGTAAAGAATTTAAGCTTGTCCTAAAATCCCATTAGCTATGCAAAAAGACGTCTACAGTATAGCGTTCTCCGCTTTTTTCGCTGATTTAGGTTATCAGGCTGTTCTCGCAGCCTTGCCTCTTTACTTAGTAGTTATACTTCACGCTCCGATCTACCTCTATGGAATTGCAGAGGGACTCAACTACGGGGTCGGATCTATTTTCTCAACTCTTGGTGGAAAACTATCAGACAAATATAGTAGTAAAAAGGTTGCGTTACTGGGAAATTCGCTTATACCATTACTATCCTTAACCGCACTGACTTTTAATCCGATACTCGCAGTAATTCTTTTTGCTACCGGATGGTGGTTCAGAAATTTCAGAACGCCCGCTAGAAGGAAAATGTTGGCGTCAGTCACTTCAGCAAAAGAGAGAAGCGAGGCTTACGGAATACTACACGCCCTTGATCTCGGCGGGGGCGCATTAGCTGTTACTTACCTCGTCTTATCTCTTTATCTGGGTATATCGTTAAGACTCGTTTTGCTTTTTACAGTAATTCCCTTAATAGTCTCAACTTTAGTCCTTTTAATTCCAAAAGTTAGGCAAGTTGAAAAAGGAGAAAGTCCCATTGGAAAAAGCATAGTTAAGAGGGTGTTAGTAGCTGCCGCTCTTTTCGGATTCAGCTATTACAGCTTTGGATTTCCTATCTTATCTGTCTATTCTAGCTCAGGTAAACTTTACCTAGCAGCGGCGACCTATGCCTTCTTCTTATTCTCCTCCGCTCTAACGGGCTATGTTATTGGTAAAGTAAAAAGGAATCCTACTAGGATGTTAGGGTTAGGCTACGTAGTAGCTGCCATAGGTAGCTTAGGATTTGAAGTTCTCAGATCTCTCCCTCTACTGTACATATCCGCTCTCATTATAGGCATCGGGGCGGGATTTGTGGAGACATTCGAACCTACTATAATTTCCCTATATTCGGAGAAAACTGGAACTGGACTGGGATACTTATCATCAGCCAGAAGCATCGGACTTTTCTTCGGGAATGTAATAATGGGTATATTATTCACAATCGATCTGGCCTACTGGTACGCCTTTGCCGTATCTCTCATTGCGTCGTTAGTGGTTTTTTCAATATCCTAAATACACGTTAAACGCTTTAACCGTTAATTACAGGTATAAAAAATGGACTCAGTGTGTATAGCTACTCCGTCCTTCCCGCCTATTTTAGGAGGCGGTGAGGTTCACGCTTACCAAATAGCGAAGGCATTTAGTTCAATGGGGATTAGGGTAGAAGTACATACTTTGGGAAAATCTAGAACGGTGGATCAGCTATCAGTTGTGGGACACAGATTCGCGTGGAGGTGCGATTCCCTTCCCGTGTATTTGAACGGTCTAGCCATGTCTAGAAGAAGCTTCATTTGGAACTTGTACACCCTTACGAAAAGCGGATACGTGTTTACACCACATAATAGCGTAGAAGCCCTTTCACAAAGAGGATACAGGTGGCTTGGTGTGTCAATAGCAAATAAAGCATGCAAGATTATAGCAGTAAATGAATGGGAGAAAATGAAAATAGAGTCCCTTGGGGTAACTAGGGAGAAAATTGTGGTGATACCAAACGGTCTCCCCGATATGGCCATAAAGAAACCTGTAACTAAAGAGGTTGGAGATTATTTACTATATATTGCAAGGGTGTCTCCTGGGAAAAACCAATTATCCATAATTAAGGTAATGGATAAGGTAGATCTAAAGCTATATATGATAGGGCCCATTGCTAACCAAAACTACTTCAATGAAATTGTAAGGGAAATTAAGTCAAGGAGACTTGAGGATAAAGTAAAATACTTAGGAGTAGTCAGCGATGAGGAAAAATACGAGCTTATCGACAAATCGTTCGCAGCAATTTTATTTTCGAATACGGAAGAGGCAGAGGGAATAGCAGTAAAAGAGGCTATGGCTAGAGGAAAGCCAGTGATAGTATCTGCTAACGGAGCTCTTCCTTTTTTGGTGAAAAACGGTGATAATGGAATAGTTATACATAATGAAGAGGAGCTTCCTAATGCAATAGAGGAATTGAAGAATTCCACCTTAAGGGAAAGAATTGCAGAAAATAACATAAAACATCCTGCAATAATGACATGGGATGAGGTCGCACATAGAGTATATTCGGTATTAATGAAATGTTATAGCAACTCTTAGGAACTCAAAGATAACTGCTTTTTCGATTCGTTTCCTAAGCACAATATAGTGTAAGGAATTTCTTAGTACATTTTAGGTCATATTCTCTGAATTCAATGGCACAAACCATATCAGCAACCAAATTTGTCATTTGGACCATTAAGGGGATAGCGATTTCCTGCGTTTCAAGTGAATTACTTTGTGGGACGATTTAACATTAGAACTCTAAATGCTAAAAGACTCGCCTCTTTGAGAGAATTCACTATTTCGTTAGTTTCTGGGGATAATCGACTTAACTAGTTTCTTGAACTTCCGCTTAAGTTAATTAGTGTCAACCAAATATTGGGGTATAGTTTGCAAGGTAATTACATAACGAGGTAATTTACTAAAAAATAGCGAACTTTCCATACTGCGTTTCCAAGGCATGATTTGAAACCCTGGGAATATTAATATATTGAGAGACTCTCCTAATGTTCTATAAATGTCTAGTGAGAAAAACTTAATAATTTTATCGATATGAGAATATTCTGATGACAATAATAGTTAGGAAGGTTCACTCTAAGGGCGGGAAGCACGTATGGATGAGAGTAGGAGAAAGCCCTCCTATAGTTAGAGATGGTAGGATAAAGGAAGGGGCATTCTTCATCGTTATCGGCGACGACACTGGAGATAAAAGTATAAGATTATCGGATGAGGAAGCGCTAGACATAGCGAACAGGATAATATCTTCATATAACAGTCACATTAGGGAATACAGGCTATTGGATAAAAAGACCTATGCTGAATACAAAATGAAGATGGAGTCTGAGGATGATGACACGGAGGAGAATATTGGACGTGAAGTCCTAGAGTTTCTCCTGTTACATAACGGGAAAAGTACGATAGAGGATATTAGGAATCAGTTGGGTACGAGGTATGCAGACTCTCTATCTTATTTAGAGAGAAGAGGGCTTGTATCAATAAAGGAAAATGTAGTTTCAATTAAACTAAACTCATAAATAATATACTCATTCTTTGCAGTCGGCTAAAAAAATCCCCCTTAGGAAATGTTCGTGAATTGCTCACGTGTTGATTGTGAATTCAGTTTATTTAGAAAAATAAAATGAATTCAATTGAATGCGATCGTATACACTAATAGGGGTTCACACTTAATAATTTTTTATTTAATACTGTTTTATAATAATTACAATTTATAATCAAAACCTGAATGGTGATGTTCGTATTAACTGATATTCCCCAAACTTGCCATAAAGTTTACAACCGCCAATTTGGATTCCTAAGTATCGAATACACACTTTGACATTTTTCTAGGTTTTAGGTAACTAGCGTTGACAGATGTCTGAATGAACTTTTTGGAATTGAAACTTCTCTATCGTTTCACCCTAAATGTAATCGAAGTTTCGAAACTTATGAAAACTCAGTGCTCTCGATAAGACTAAGTTGAAAAATTTGGGAAAAACAATATATATATATTGTGAATGCATCGTATTATGAGTAGCAGACAAGTGGTTTATTCAGCTCTAAGATATGTAACAGCAGTTCTTTTTGTAGCTTGGGCAGCAATACATCTTTACCTTTATTCCGACCTGATAAAAATCCTTCCTATTGTTGCATACTTTTTTGTGATAGACGCAATATTGTCTCTCATAGGCGCAGTTGTATTTATAATCGGGTTGAGAATACTTTACATTCCATCATTAATTTTTAGTTGGGCTAACTACCTTTTGCTGACGGAATCAAGGGTATATCCTGCACCATTCCTGGGATTTCCGTTACCAGCTATCAACGTATACGTTATTTCAACGCTGATAATAGACGTGTTGTTAATAATAATAATAACTATTATTGAAATTATTACATAAGCTCTCTAATTGTTTAGTTTATCATTATTCATCAACATCAAGGGCTCGTCTATACACTATTTAGGAAGTATATACGCTATTTAGGAAGTAAAAACGCTTTATCAAGGATTTACTATTACGCAATTTGAATTTGTTTGCTTAAGAGATTTCCCATATCATAATTTGATATCTCGTAGCTCTTCACCCTTATACCGTCCAATGGCATCTGCTGGAGAGATAGTATAATTAAGTAACCTTCTCTTCTGGTCGCAAAGTTAAAAACTGCTGAGTCTGCATATCTATCGTATACATCCTTTGATCCAACTTTAATAGCGTAAAGGTACGGAAACTTGGATAGATCCATAATCGGGAGGATCCTTACGAACTTCCCTAAAAGGAACCTTATATGTCGTCCTGTAGCTCTAGGACTAAGAGAGACTAACGTGGCCAACTCTTTTTCCATCGCAGACGGATTCCTTTTTAGCGCCTCTATCAATATTTGATCTTTATCTGAAAGGGCAAAGTATTCCTCTCTTTTTATCTCTATTCCGTCTTTAACCTCGTCTACAGATTCATATATCACTTGTCCGTTCTCAAGTTCGAAAAGAATCGAGTAACGATTAGGTCTCTTAAATGTTATCCATTTCGACTTCTGATAAACCAAAGGATCTACGTACGTTACGAATCCAGTAATAATTCCCTCGTTAATTGCCCTCTTCATGTGATAATTTAGCATGCTACGTGAGATTCCCAGAGCTCTTGCCATTTCTGCAGGTTTCATTTTCCCTTCTTTTAACAAGTATGTTAATATTGAAACAAATGGGGATTCCCTCGATAACCTAATGGATTGCATAATACTTCTACCGTCCAATACTTTATAAAGTGTAATAGAAAAAAAGTCCTTTTTTTCCATATAAGACCATTTTCAGATTGTTAAGAATAAACAAATTATCTAAAACAAATAATGAAGAAATCGCTTTATACTTCTTACAAGTGGCCTAATATGTCTTTAAAAATATGTATTCATAACTCATCTCATTAATACAAAAATGTTTATTCATTAAATCAGTAAATAATTGAACTAATATTCTTGAAGCTAAATCGTCAAAAGCGGATAGCTTACGGAAAGGACTGAGAGTCTTTCTTTCAAGCGATTTGTAAAGGATATTAGGACGCTTTTCACCTTCTCCTGGCGGATACTTTGCTTAAATACGCAGCACCAACAATCACTAGGATTAATGAAACTGCAAGATTGGTAACAATATCCCCCTTGAGTCCAAAGGGAAGTAGGAGTATTATAAATGCGCCAAACCCACCGCCCACTAACCTACCAAGGAAAAAGACAACATTATTGGCGGTGACTCTTAGTTTAGGAGGGTAAAATTCGCTTATCCATACGCCGAAATGAGCAAAAAATCCTGAGAAGAAGAATATGAGGGGAATGATATACACAGGAGTGATAATTAACATTAATAAGGAGAGAATTAGCCCTATTGCTGAAAATATCAAAACGGGAACTTCTCTGCCCAGCTTATCTGCCAGATAACCGTCAACGAGGTATCCTACAAACCCGATGATAAATGAAATGGAAAGAAGTTCACTTGCATGAGCAGGAGAGAAAAAGTAAACTTTCTCCAGCAATGTAGGTAAGAGAGTTATGGTTGGAACTAGGTAAAGGAGAGAACCTATAGCTATAGCTGAACCAGCCAGTGTAATCCCCATGTAGTTTCCCAATGAGTCACCCTTAACTGAATTACTTACGTTCCTAGTCTCCCTCCAAACCTCCGATTCAGGAAGAGCGTATGTAATAACTCCTATTATGATAGTTATTGTTCCAAGTAGAGTTAAAACTGTCCTCCAATAGTTAGTTCCTAAGAACGTTAAATAACCTGCTGAAATTGCACTTAGAATTGCCCCCAAAAAATAGAGTCCTTGCATGAAACCTCCAGTAAATCCACGTTTTCCTTTTAACCATTCTGCGACAAGAGCGTAACTTACACCGTTCTCCCCGTTAACTCCAAGTCCTACTAGGAAAAGGAGAGGAAAAAATATAAGAATTGATGATACCAACCCGGCTAAAAGAAGGAAAAGACCAGAAGTAACAACCGCTAAAGTTAAGGAGAACCTACGACCAATTCTATCAGCTAGCCTTCCAATTACTATTCCCCCTATTGCTCCCCCGATCCACGACGTTGCTACAACCAACGAGAGTTCGGAAAGATTAGTATGCAATTCCTCTTCAATAGGAGTGAAGAGAAAGGGAAGAATGTAAATGCATGAAGAGGATATGAGAAAAGCCGCAAAGAGAATAATTATACGCGTTAGAGTCTTCATGACAATAGGAGTCTTATCATCGATTAAAATTCTTGCTGATTAGGAACTGTTAAGCCTAAATATCTAAACTTATAGACTTAAGTGAGGATTCCATATGTAACTTTTTTGTGGAAATGTTTTTACTTTCGTTGGTGGTTCCGAGTGGGCAAAAGATCCGCGAGGATGGACAACCCCTTTGTATAGGCTTGAGGGTCGGTTCGTAGCTAATATATATAAATCATACCCATAATAGAATAAGTGTTACCGTGACACTTAAGCGAGGGTTAATGTGGTATACCTCTGCTCCAATCAGTGGTTCCGTCTGGGTCATCACCGTTAACTTCTAGGTGGAACCCTAAGGGTCTGTGGAGCCGTGAAGTAGGAAGCCCCGTTTAGGGGTGAGTTAACTGCTGGGTTTGTACCTAATATGATGGGGAACCACGCTGTTTAAACCTTTAGCACTATCCCTCATCTAAGTTATTACGGACTGTCTGATTTACCTTATGCTAGGAATAGGGGTATACCGCGTAAGCGGAAATTGCTAGATGGAGATGCCATGTTATAGGAACAGTTCATCTTGAGTTCTTAGGAATTACTAAAACGTTATCAGCTATTGCTTTCTCAACCCCTCTTTCCTCGTTATTAATCAGAACTTTTACCTCTGCACTATTTCTTTTACTTAAATGTATTTCAGTTCCCGGAAAGAGCCTTAGTTCGGCAACCCTACGTAGAACCCACTCCTCCTCACGTATAATCATCTTAACAATGTACACTCCCTCCTTTACCTGAGACAATTTGAATCCCTGCGAATCAGTCCTATTCCCTATTGGATGACCGTGAGGACAGGTTGATGGATAACCTAATGCCTTATCTATTACATCTAGCATATCTGAGGACCAGACGTGTTCAAGTCTATGAGCTATTTGGTGAGCTCTTATCCAATCTATATGCAGTAGATCAGTTAACAATCTCTCTGACAGTCTGTGCGCTCTTACTAACCTCTCCGCAATTAGCATTCCGTCATCTGTTAGCCTTATTCCCTTTCTCGTTCTAGTAATTAATCCTAGCTTTTCCATTCTACTGACCTCCTTACTTACCGTCCCTGGGGAAACATTGAACGCTATTATTAAGTCGGTAACTTTCGCTATTCCCTTTTCTTCAATTTGCTCGTATATTTCTTTTAGGTAATTCTCGAGGGGTTCGGAGAGATCCATTAATAAACTATATTTTTACTTCCTAAAAACCTTATTTACGAATTCGTCAAATCCGAGGCATGCGGGTTTTGACATGACGTAAGTCACGTGGGAGAAAATTCTAGGATCTGAGTCGCTCACAGCTCCAGAAACGTTAGCCTCTTTGAATTGGGATAGATCCGTTAGAGAGTCTCCTATTGCCGCGATCTGGTCCGATATTGAAAGGTCTTTAAGTAGAGCTCTTAATCCAACTCCTTTGCCTCCCTCCTTTGGAATTATATGTAGCGTATTCTTAGTTATGAGGATGTTAAATGAACCCTTTGTGATCTCCTTAACCCTATCTACTAAATCCGACGTCATATAAAGTATTTTATAGGAAAGGTCGTATTTCCTGAACTCAGCAAAGGTCGTCCTTCTAAGTTCTGGGAATCTATCCAAATACTTTACAAGGTCCCTACCTTTATTCTCGCAGATCTCCACTATTCGCTTCTTATCGTAATAGACGCAACCGTTTTCCGCAATAACGTAATCAACGCCTAAATACCTATACAAAGATAGAAGAAAGGGTAAGGAGTTCCCTGAATTCAGGATTACTTTAACTCCTGCTTTCCTTAGTTCCCTAATCGCCCTCATCGAGTTTATACATATTTCATGTTTTCCCTGAATTGTTATAGTTCCATCTACATCAGTTGAAAGTAGCATTTGCACCGATACCTCATCAACTTTTCAAGTTATTAAATCACATTGACGATGTTACTCTGTATACCGTCATTTTTATCGCCTTATTGTAACACTCCATGACCTGTTCTGCTGAAGAGCTCCACCTGAAGTTCTTCTCAACAGTTCTAATAGCGTTCTCCCTCACCTTTTCCCAGAACGAAGCGTCTGTGATGTTAAGTTTATAGGGAATGTCGGATAGGAAGGACGGGTTGTTAACTTCGCTTGCTTGCTGAAGTTTGAGTGCAGTAATCAAGGCCGAGGCCAAGTCGTCAATGCTTTCCGGCCAAGCTAGCAATCCATTACCCTCCTCATTGAAGCGAATGTCTCTAACGAACTCCGCTATTCCCCCAACGTGATAACCCACTACAGGGGTTCCAAGCGCCATTGATTCAACGCCAACTATTCCGAAGGGTTCCCATCTGGAGGGAAAGGCAAATGCGGAGGAGGCATAGAAGTACAGTTTATACAAATTGTAATCAGGAAAGTTTCCTAACACTAGTCTCACGTTATCCTTTAGATCAAGGGAGTTGCTAATTAGATCGTAAGAAACCCCGTAATCGCCTGCCGGTATTCCGAGGATAAGTAAACGGGCGTTACTGATCTTTTGTATAACCTGCTTGAAGGATCGTATAAGCAAGTCAACGCCCTTCTGATACGTAAGTCTTCCTGCGAAAAGAATTAGGGGGCCATCATCTAATGGTTCATATGTCCAGTCGTCCCTTATGCCAAGTCTGTGCCTATTATTCCACAAAAGATCTCCAGTGGAGTAATTTCGCGGAATGACCTTAACTTCCTTTAACAAGGAGAGTAAGTTCTTTCTCAACAGCTTTCTGTCCGAAGTTCCAAACCTTCTTTCCGCCTCCTCTTTTACCTGTTCTACGTTCCAATCTGTACCGTCATAGGTTACGCAGGTTTTATTCTCTAACCAGCTCCCCGTTAGGTTAAATACCTCGTACGTCAGGTAGTTCCTGCTAACCGAAGTGAGTACATCCGATTCATAAGCGCCGAACTTCTCGATGTAACCCCCTGAAAACTCGTTCCATACATCGCTGTATTTAAGTAATTTATGTCTTACCACGTTCCATACGTAATGCTTAACATCAACCAATCCGCACCAATTCTCAGATGGGTAGTGCCAGGGTAGTGAAGTCTTTCCTAGGAGGTGAATAGTGTAAATTATCGGCACTCCCAATCTTCTGTACTCAAATTCCTGTTTCATTATTACCCCTGGTATTACCATATGCCAATCATGAACGTGGATAGCATCAGGTATTTCCCCCTTTGATATCCCCCTTTCGACAATGAAGGGAACTGCCCTTGACGTCAAGGAGATCTTTTCAAGGGTCTCTAAGTAAATGTCTTGCGAATCTAAGTACTTTCCTGAGTTATAGTCCCACCCCTTTACAAGGCTAATATTTATTCCGTCAATAACTCCTTCCTCCAGACCTAAGGAGTAAGGATATGTCGTCCCATCTACGCCTATTCTAAAGCCGTCGATCCTCATTCCGGTATCCTGTAAGGAAAGCAGTCCCCTATATTGGCCCTGTAGATGTCTTCCGTGACTTGGCATTATTACCCTGACCTTTACCCCCCTTTCTATTAATGCACTGGCTAAGTTATACACGGCCACGCCAAGTCCACCCATTGATGCTACCTTAGCCATTTCAAAGGAGAGAAACCAAACGAGGTTCACGTTATCAGGTACCCAAAAGGACTCTATTCTGCGCATTCATTCCACTCCACAAGGTATTTTTCATGGTTCTTGAATACCTTTTCGTCTCTTTTTTTAACCTCGTTGACCTCGTTGCAGTTCCAAACAATAGCGAATTTCCTCCCATTCTTATAAAAGTAAAAGGGGTTTTGACCTTTTACCCTGGACACCAGTTCTTTCGTAAAGTCGTTTATAGCGAAGAATTCGTTTATGAATCCCTCTATGGGACTCTGGAAGTAACTGAAGTAATTGTGAACCTCTGCCGGACCTCCAGAACCTGTAAAAAGATAGTAATAATTGTCACTTGTAGTAAAGTATCTCCAGACCTTTAGGAACTCCCCACCTAATTCCTTAGCTGGATACTCTCCCCTTCTTACGACCTCGTCGTAAGCCCATTGCATCTGGTTCCCGAGCCAACTCGTTTCGTTTTTTTCTATGTCAGCCCATGACGAATACTCCCTAGGAGGAACTATTTCGGAGTAACTCTCCCCTCCAAGTTCGGACGGCATCCTCATCTTTATTTTTCTCTTCATGAGTTCCCTTGGTAAATGGTAAAGGAAATCCATTATTCCGCTTTCCTGAGGATGATGTTCGCCAAAAGTTTCGTAATCTACGAAGATCGTAGCGTTATTTCCTTCGGAGAATTCTACCCACGTGGCATATTTGTCCGCAGTAAGGGGATATTGATCCCAATTTCTACTCGAAAACCTGAACGCTATATCATCACTAAGTCTATAATTCCTTAAGAGTAAAAGCAAATCCCTGCCCTTGACCTTATATACGTAGTTTGGGTTTCTGACTATAGACTCTTTTCCCTCGATAATTATGCTTTTGAAACCAAGTTTTTCCGCCTCATTAACTATCCTGTCGTTTGTGATTAATTCCGTGTTCTCGAAGGTTATGGGATTAACATCAAATAAATCCTTAATGGTCATCCTCTGCATCTCTACTTGTTCTCTCCATTCTGAGAGGTCTTCCCAGAGAGATGTAACAGAGTGATAATAGGTCTGTCCTAAAAATTCTATTTTTTTCGTAGATGCTAATTGTTTGAAAATATCAATTAGTTCTGGGAACCATCTCTCCGCCTGCTCAAGAAATACCCCGGATACGCTGAAGAAGTACTTTACGTCGTAACCCTCATTTTCCCCATTTTCAATCGATTCCAGAATTATCCTACTAGCTGGCAAATAGCACTTTTCCGTCACTCTCTCCATGATTTCCCTATTTAGGCGTACGTCAAAGTACTTCTCTAAGCTTACTTCTGAGTTTAATACTGGTTCCCAGAACGAGTTCTTTCTCACTCTGAACGGTTGATGTACTTCGAAGCCGATAGTCACAGATTTCATTGAAACACCATAACATATTATTGACAATTACTTTATAATAAATATGGACTTGTCCGATGTAAAGGTGATAATACCAATAGGTGGAGAGGCAACTAGAATGAAACCCCTTACGGTGGAAACGTCAAAAGCTACGGTAAGGATTCTCAACAGGCCCTTACTTGAGTTCGCTATAATTGAGCTTGCTAGACAGGGAGTTAAGGAGTTCATATTCGGAGTTAGGGGTTATGTGAACTATAGGTCCCTATACGAGGCATTTAAAGAGGGAATAGGAATTTCCGCCAGATATAAGATAAAGCCAAGACTTCACTTCAAATATCAGCCGAGGATAGATAGTGTAGGCAACGCTGATTCCGTAAGGATTAACATGGACTATTACGACATAGAAGAGCCTACGTTAGTTATTCAGGGCGATAACCTGTTTAAACTCAACCTAGGGAATTTCCTAGAATATCATCTCAAAAACGACGCAACGATGACGATAATGTTGAAGAGCGTGGAGGACGTCTCAGAGTTCGGCGTAGCCAGGCTTACAGATGAGAATAGAATAGTGGAATTCGTGGAGAAGCCTAGACCAGAACAGGCCCCCTCAAAGCTAGCCAATACAGGCATCTACATGTTGAATCCGGCGATAAAGGAAGTATTTAAGGAGAAGGACGTGGTGAAGATGAGGAAGGAGGGACATCTGGATTTCGGGAAGGACTTCATTCCCTATCTAATAAAGAGAGATTACAAGGTTTTCGGCTTTACTTCGGAGGATTTGTGGTTTGATGTGGGTACTCCTTCTAGGTATTTGGAGGCAATGCAAACACTCCTCAGGACTCTCCCCCCTGACGATTTTCACGGAGAACAGCTCTCCCCAGAGGTTAAGGTTTTCGTTCAGGGGCAGAGTCCAGACTCAGTAAAGAGGAGAAATTACATAAAAAGGAAGTTTAAAGAAGGGGAAATAAAGTTAGAGAACAACGTACTCATAGGTAGACATTGTCAAATAGGACCTGGGACCTACATAGCCGACTCGGTAATTGACAACTTCAGTATAGTTAGGAGTAACTCGATAATTGTAAGGTCTTCCGTTATGGATAGGGTATTTATAGGGGAAAACGCATATGTGGAAAATTCGATCATCGGTCGGCATTGCGAGATAAGATCCACTCGGGATGAACCGGTTAAGATAATAGACTCCGTAGTGGCTGATGACGTAATAATAGAGGAGGGAACTACGGTAATAAGATCTAAGATTTACCCTCACAAAACGGTAACTTCTCATAGCAGGATAGAGGATACAACCATAATCTAGGCAATTTTTGCACAGAAAAGTGAATTTATAACTTCAGGATGTGTTTCTTTAACAGTGAAAACATGAAACTTTATCAGAAGTTTCCAGATACTCAAGTCCTAACAACGAAGGGTCCGATTGATTTTTATAAGGACGTATTTAGCAAAGGAA
This sequence comes from Sulfolobales archaeon HS-7, assembly GCA_019704295.1. Lineage (GTDB taxonomy): Archaea > Thermoproteota > Thermoprotei_A > Sulfolobales > Sulfolobaceae > HS-7. The sequence continues at coordinate 152,902 of AP024596.1, forward strand.
AATGGTTGTTCCTATTCGCTCATCCTGCCGATTTCACACCAGTTTGCACAACGGAATTTGTCGGATTTGCTCAGGTGTATGATGAATTCAAGAAATTAGGTGTGGAAATGATAGGGATGAGTGTTGATAGCATATATTCACATCTCCAGTGGTTACAGGACATTGAGAATAGATATGGAGTAACGATCCCATTTCCCTTGATAGCCGATCCCGATAAGAAGTTGGCCAGAATGCTTGACATAATTGACGAAGCGTCCGGAGTGACTATCAGGGCAGTTTTCCTAGTGAATCCAGAAGGTGTGATAAGGTTTATGGCATATTATCCCATAGAATACGGTAGGAAAATAGAGGAAATGCTAAGGATTACGAAAGCTGCTATAGTAAACTATAAGGCAAAGGTATCTTTGCCCGCTGACTGGGAACCCGGAAAGGAAGTAATTCTGCCCACAGCAACAACCATAGACGAAGCTAGGATGAGAGCAAAGCTACCTAATGCGAAGGCCTGGTATATAGTAATGAAAAAGTATGAGGAGTTGCCTCCAGAACAGAGAATTCAGTAAAAGGAATAAGATACAACTAACATCGACCACAAGTTTTTATCTATAAATCCACACGCATCAAGGAGATTTTTAGCCTTTTTTATAGATGTAGCACTCCCTACTAGGAAACCTCCATCTCCGCTTTCTACGTGAAACACCTCAAAGTTGTTAAGAAGTTTGTATATGTCCCCAATTTTTCTACTAAATAGGCTGAATACTGCTATATCTGCCCTTTCTAGGTCAATGATTGGGTAAATTCTCACCATCGCTTCCTTTATCATAAACTCTATTCTCTTTTTCACTATAGATGGGTTCACTCCTATTTTCTCGGCGATTTTATACACAGGTATTGTTGGCTCTTTTCTTAGAAATGATATTATTTCATAATCTGTTTTATCAATCTCGAGAATTTTCCGCTCAGGAATATATTTCAGTATAGGTTCACCTAGTTCCTCTGAAATAATTTGGGATTTTTCCTCTAGTTCGTTTTGTGACTTTGCCGCTATTTGATAGACGTTGAATTCCTCCATGCATTCGAATCTTGAAACCAGCTCTCCATTGTAGTTTTTCCTATTTCTGAAGATGAGAATACCGTGATACAATCCGAGGGCATTAGGATCTACGTAACAACTGTACCCCTTTATGATCCCCTCCTTTTCCATCTTATCTATTCTGTATCCTATTACTTGAGGTAATAGCCTTAATAGAGATGCAAGGGATGTAGTTTTTCTTCTCCCGTTTCTAAGTAAGTCGACAAGAATTTCCCTGTCTATTTGATCCATAGCTAAATTACGGGTTTTCGTAAATAAATATTGTCCAATAATATCTAACGCTTTCCATAATTTCCTTAAATTAGTTACAAACGTTCACTGTATAATCCTTACTAATATTGAAATCCCTTAATCGCTTCAGTAAAACAGTGTTATGAACCTTAAAAGCTTGAATCGCAAATTTCCCAGTGATTGTATTGAATAGTAAAGCTTATTAATCATAAAATTTCATTTTAGGGTGACCCTAAATGGCGGAAAAATCTCAAGAGGTTATTCCCAGATTAAGGAAAGGTGCTGTTAACACCTTGGAGGCGATAGCGCAGGAGATAGCAGCAATGGCTCCTGCATGTGATACAGTAGCCTTCATCACGTCCGCAGCAACAGCTGCATTTGTCTTAACACCGCTAGCATTTCTGATCGCCATGGCCACTATGTATTTGGAGGTAAACACGTTATACCACTTATCGAAAAGACACGCGAGTGCAGGCGGTTATTACGGATATATAGCGACGGCATTTGGAGCCCGACCAGCTGCTGTATCGGGATTGCTTTACGTTCTTTACCAGGTTGCAAGTACGGCGGCTATACCGGTCTACGTCGCGGGTGTTGTCCTACCGGGCGTTTTAAACTACTTTTGGGGAATTCAGCTACCAGGGTGGATATGGATTCCGTTTATAGTGGGCTTCATAATGATTCCGATAGTTTTGGCTATGGTTGGAATAAGGCCTCAGATGAAGTACGTAAGATACGCTGCTCTCACAGAGGTAGCTTTCCTAATGATCACCAGCGTGATAATCATATTGAAGGCACCTGACAATACGTTAGCAGTGTTTAATCCTTTTGATCCAAGATGGAATTTACTTTATGGAAAACAGTTTGGACTAGAAGGCGGTCCTTTGGCAGGTTTGGGATTGGGCATGATATTCGGGATTACCAGCTTCATAGGGTATGGAGGATCCGCTCCTTTAGGAGAGGAGGCAAAGAGTTCAAAGCAAATAACTAAAGCGCTAGTACTTGGAGTGTTAATTGTAGGCGCTGTTCTTACTAGCGTGTCTTACTCGCTCATTGTTGGTTGGGGGATAAACAACATTGTGGCGTTCGCAAACAATCCTATTCCGGGGATAATAGTTTACGCTGAGTATTTGGGTGTAGCTGGAGGACTGATGTTAGCCCTCTTTGCATTTAACTCAGCTTTTTCCGACTCCGTAGCTATGCAATCAAATGCCGGTAGAGTATACTTTGCTATGGCAAGAGACGGTTTACTTCCCAAATTCTTCGCAGAAGTACATAAGAAGTGGATAACCCCACATAAGTCGCTTCTGTTTATCGGTATACTTTCGTCGATTTTGGCTGTCATAACTGGCTTTGGTATTGGATATATGTCAGGAGTAACTCCTTACCAGATGCTTACCCTACCAGCAACCTCTACTGACGTATTTAACGCCCTGAGTAATGGCTTTGACTTTCTAACCACAATAGCGCTGGTAGGCCTAGTAGTAACCCATATTCTGTTAAACACCTCAGTTATGACGATGTTCGCGAGATTAAAGGAAAAGCACTACGGATTCAAGAAAATCCTACATCCCCTACAGCACTACGGCTTGCCAATAATTGCCACAATAGTTTTCGGATTTGTCGTTTACGAATCGCTTGCCTCTTTCGTATTTCCGTATAATATAGCTACTTACGCGTCGTTTGGTTACCTAGCTTTTGCCACAATATACGTTCTCATCAAAGCCAAAATGAATCCAAAATTCCTGCAAATAGCAGGCAAAAGGGTTAATCTCGTAGATGAAGAACGTGCAGAGGAAAAACACCTCTCCTAAAAGTACTTAACTCAAGTGGGAGACTGTAATAAGGGAATCCTTAGGAATTCTGGAATGAGTTCTTTTTGTACACTTAGTAACCCTATTCGTGAATTAGCAGGAATGCTAAAAAATACACCCTTATGTTTTAGAGGATTTTTACGACCCTATTGTAATCTTTAAATCATCTATTCTGGAAGGGGAATGTCACAATAGAAGGTTAAAGTTAATATTAAATGAACCTGCTCATTATGCAAATACGGCGCTCCTCAAAACTTCGAATAGTATTCAATAAACTTCTTTACATCGTCTAAGGATGCATACGTTTCTGCATCACCCTCAGTCATTAGCTTAATCCCTACAAAGGCCGCCGCGATTCTTAGGGATTCTCCAAGTTCCCTTCCCGACAACCAGGATGCGATGAAGGCACCCGAAAACGCGTCTCCTGCACCTATGTCGTGAACTACTGGGACTTTGAAAGCCTGAGTTGAAGCCTTCTCTCCCTCATGCCACGCGGCGGCACCCTTCTCTCCTAGCTTGTAAACTAAAAGAGATACACCGTAGTCTTTTACGACACCTATCACCTTTTCAAAATCAGTTTCCCCAAAAATCAATGACGCGTCTCCTGGATCTGTTATCAGAACATCTACTAGCGGAAGAACGCTCAATATTGCCTTTCTTGCTTGCTCACCACTCCATAGCTTTAATCTAATGTTGGTGTCGAAGCTTGTCATCTTCGCCTTTTCAAACGCAGTTTTCAGGGCCTCTGACGCTGACTTGCTTATTGCTAACGTTATTCCCGTAGAGTGCACTAAGTCCGCGCCCTTTATTTCGTCTGGTACGTCCTCTGGTGATATCATACTCCCTGCGCTTCCCGTTCTATAGTAGTAAACTTCGTTCCTGTTTGGTAGGGGAAAGTTCTTCTGAACGAAGAACACTGCCGTCCATGCCCCTTTTGTAGACTTTACGTAGTTTACGTTTACTCCCTTACCCATGAGATACTCAATTATGTATTTTCCGAATTCATCGTCACCAACCCTAGCTATCAGATGACACTCCACCCCTAACCTAGAAGCGCTTATGCAGAAGTTGGCCTCCGCACCTCCCATGTACTTTTTGAAAGAGAGTACATGCCTTAGCGGACCGGAATTCTCCGGTAATAATTGTACCATAGGTTCTCCAATAGCGAAAATTTTAGCCATGCGTAATTAAAATATATGAGAATTAAAATAGGCGACGGATTCCTGGAAACTATTTATGGTACAACGTTTTCTATTAAGTGATGAGGATATTTTCCACCCGTAAACTTAACGAAAAGGCAAGGGAGTATTTGAGGGAATGGAAAGTGTACGAGGTTGACCCCCCTGAAGACGCCGATGCGATATTGTGTTGGCCTTCAGAGTTCTCAAAGTACTCCTTTAAGAGCCTAAAAGTCGTTCAAACTTTCTCTGCAGGTGTAGACGACTTCCCCTTTCATCTCCTAAAGAAAGGGGTCAGGTTGTTTTCAAATGCAGGCGCTTACTCAGTTTCCGTAGCGGAACACGCCTGGGGGCTTATCCTCTCCTTAGCGAAGGGGATAGGTAAAAGGGAGAGAGAGAAGAGTTACGTTCTCAATGGGAAGAACCTCCTTATTCTAGGAGCAGGGGGGATAGGAACGGAGATCGCTAGAATGGGAAAATACGGATTTAACATGAGGGTTATAGGAGTCTCAAGGAGTTTTAAAAATCCCGAATTTTTTGATGTAAGGTTTGGAATATTACAGTTGGATGAAGTTATTTCCGAAGGGGATGTAATAGCTATTTCTTTACCTCTTAATGAACAGACGAGAGGACTTATCAACTACCATAGAATGCAAAGAATGAAGGAGCAATCCATTTTAGTTAACGTAGGAAGGGCAGAAGTAGTAGTATATGAAGATGTGGTCAGGATATTGAGGGAAAGAAGGGGATTCAGATTCGGGACTGACGTCTTCTGGAGGATCAACGGAAGGGAAAACTATGATTTAGATCTCTGGAATTTCAGTAACTTCACGGGAACACTTCACACGGCCGGCGGTTTAGCTAACGAAGAAGTTTTACAGAATGCAATAGAGAAAGCAGTTCTCAACCTAAGAAGAGTCCTTCTCGAGGGAAGAGGAGAGAACGAGGTGAAAATTGAGGATTACATTAATCAGGGTGAGCCGTAATGAGGAGATTTATAATCGACTGCGATACTGCAGAGGACGACATAATGAGCTTTTTCATGTTGGTAAGCAGGGGATTTAGTGTAGAGGGAATAACAGTAGTTGAAGGGAACATAAATTTTGACCAAGAGGTTAAAAACGCGCTATGGATGTCGGAGCTTGCGGAGAAATACACGGGGAGAAAATATCCCGTATTTCCAGGAATGAGGAGGCCCATAGTCAAGGATTATAGAACGGTTGAGAACGTTCATGGTAACACAGGAGTAGGCGAATACGCGTTAACTCCAACACGTGAAAAGCCACAATCTAAACACGCAATAGACGCGATCATAGAGCTCAGCGAAATTTACCCTGGCGAACTGGAGTTTCTAGCTATTTCTCCTCTTACTAATTTAGCCTTAGCATGGTTGAAGTATCCGAGGATAGCGGGGGAAATAAAGAAAGTGTACGTCATGGGAGGAACGATCCACGGGAGAGGGAATATAACCCCCTCTTCCGAGTACAACATATGGGTTGATCCCGAGGCAGCTAAAATCGTGTTTAATGCGGGATTTGACATCACTATGGTATCATGGGACTTGATTACCGATTACGTTATTGAGGAGACCGAATGGGAGAAAATTAAGTCAATGAAAACTGAGATGGCCCAGCTTTACGTAAAGATTTACTCTCATTATAGAAATTACGCTATGAGTAGGCAAAGGATGAAGGGAAATCCTCATCCAGATGTAATAACTACGTCTGTCGCCATAAATCCTGATGTAGCTAAAGAGGTAAGGGAAGAATACGTAATAGTAGATACCTCCGATGGTCCCTCTAGAGGGGCAACGTTCATAGATTACCTCGGTATTACTGGAAACAAACCTAATGCTAAAGTGGTTTACTCTATTAATAGGGAGAAATTCCTGGAGGAAATCTTCTTCACCTTAGGCTGGAAATAGGTTCTTTAATCCGTTGCCCGATATATGAATTACCGATTTTTCCTCAGGGATGACCTTTTTATAACCAGCGTAACTCACAGCAGAACTGTACTCAGCTAGGATTCCCATTTTAGCGAGTTCCTCCCAAGCTCTCTTAATCTCGTCCTCATCCACAATTACGCAATCGCCGTAATTCCTCAGCACTTGCACCATCTCTTCAAGGAGTACGGGGGAAGTTGAAACCAACGCATCAGCTATAGACGTGACCTGAGTCGGAGGAGTGTAGTTTATGCCCTTTAGTTTTGAACACACAGGACTTACCTGCTTTGTTTGAACGCCGATGAGCTTCGGTACCTCTGAGACGATTCCTGAATTCAGCAGGTGCATAAATCCTTCGTAAACGCCCAGTAGTAGAGTTCCAGCTGAGATTGGAATGAACACGTTTTTGACGTCTCGCAAAGAAGCTATTTCATATGAGAGGGTTCTTATCCCGTCTCTGAATTCGGGGTTAAGTACATGAGAGGCGTAGAAAGCACCGTCTTTCATCGCAGCGTCTGCAACGTCGTTCCTAGTCCCTTTAACCTTTATCACTTTTGCTCCATATGCCTCAATTTGCTCGACCTTGATCCCAGCAGATCTCTCCGGTACGTAGATCTTTACCCTCATGCCGGCAGCTGCTCCATATGCTGCAATTGATGCTCCGGCATTCCCTGAGGAATCTTCTGATATTTCGTTTATGCCCTTTTCTGCTAGAAAGGAGATTAGAGTAACCGCGCCCCTATCTTTATAGGAACCTGTGGGGTTTAACGAATCGAGCTTGAAATAAAGGTTTCCATGCGATACTACAGGGGTATTAAGTTCACCTAGGGTAACCCAGCGTTTAATATATGGGAAATTCTTCCTAACCTGTTTGTCATAGGGGAAATCTACTACCTTCTTAAAGGGTCCACCGCATCTTTTACAGAGGAGTTCTAGCCCTTTACGAGGTGTTCCACACCTCATGCAAACGTCCATTTCATATCGAGTAGAATATACATCCCGTAGAGGATATAAAAGCTCCTAGGAACCCAAAAGCCATCAAGTATGCGAAATCAGGATTGTAGCCAGCATAGAAGAGTAAACCTCCTGCTGCAGCTACTGCGACGGATAGTATCGACGCTAACCCTAAATAGAAGAGGGATTTGACGTTAGACATATACGTTGCTACGAAGAGGAAAGCGGTGGCAAATCCTACTAACATTGCCAAACTTATATGAGTTGATAGTACTGTTGCCATCCAAGTTTGCGTTATTGGGAACTTATCGTAAAGTAGGGTGTAAAGTCCAGCAGCGTAGAGTAATCCCATTAGGAAAGCGTCTATTGATGAAACGACTAGCACTAGGTTTTTAATAACTGTTCCCTGAGTGTTCTCCATACTTACTCACTTCCTTAGAGCGTAGAATAAACCTCCTATACAGGTGAAGAGCACGAAGATATACCCTAGGCCCATTCCGTAGGCGAAGATGGGATAAGATTCTCCGCCAAAGTAAATCAGTCCAAAAAACGCAGCAGCAACTACGGAGACGGCATTCATGATCATTAGGATCTTAAGAAGTAAACTGTTACTTTTCAGCCCCGCGCCTAATCCCAAAAGGGCGAGAACCGCTATTCCTATTGCGCTGTATATGTGTGCCGTTATGGCTGCACCGACCAATGGTAGGTAGTAAATGTCTATTCCCATACCCGCAGCGTATATTGATGTTAGGAATAAGGCCTGCAGTAACATGATTGCCGGCAAGTACTGTTGTTTTGATAAAGTCTGAACAGTTTTGTTGTAAATTTCTACGACAGAGGACATAGTACTAACTTAATCTTATTCATTTAAAAAAATGATCCAGAAATCTGAAAACATATTTCTTCACTAAAAATAACTAAATTTTAACCGTTTAGTTTCCTAAAGATGTACAGGAACACTAGGGAGGTCAAAATTATGTACAGTGGTACTAAAACCTCCGTGGTAGGTTCAACTCCTATACTTGAGCTTGAAAGGAAATCCAGTGGGAGTGATAGTATAACGAAAAAGATGAGAGCAACCGCCGTTATTAGTCCTACAACATAAGCCTTCACGAAATCCACCAGATAACGTCTGTTACCCTAAAAAGTATGGAATTCATTGGGGACGTATTCCAAATTAGATTGTATGCAACGAAGGCAGCCATTGCCGCAGTTCCACCAAATATTAATATTAAGATGAATATTCCTAACTTCGTCATTTTAACCACTTTGGAACGTATCTCCTTCGTTTCTTACAATTGAGTAGCACTCGCTCGGGGTTTCGTTTGCTGAGAGGAGCTGTTGTGGGCACCCAGTTTGAGTGTTGTAGGAGGATAGATACGCAAAGGATTCAAGGTCTGAGTTATGTCCCAGTATTACGGGAGCGTGGAGGTTCATTTCTGTAGCGTAGAGGAAATCTGTAGAAGAATCCCAGTAAAGTTTAACATACGGTAACGGTCTAACAGTTGGTCCGGTGACAACTGTGGCACCTAATTCTGGGGCATATGTAGATCCGTGGCAGTCGCAGTGAATTACGGAGTGAAGTCCCAGACTTTTTGCCGCTTGGTAAGCATTAGGTGGAAGGAAGTCGGGGGGAATCCCTCCAGGAGCAAAATATGTGGGAGGATAGAAGTGTATTTCCGGAGGTTGACAACCCAAGTGTTGACATATTGCACTAAACGCTACAATAGAGTTACTTGGTCCCACCCCGCCTGGGAAATGATATTTAGCTCCGTTCTCAGGAATCGTGACCTCAGCGGGTGGTATTTTTATTGGATTATTATTTTCATCTCCCAAGTTCAAAAGGAACGTTATATCACCCTCCATTGGATACTGGAAGAGCATTATAGCTGGGTTGTTAACTTGCACTTGGGACGCTTTTATTGGGTTGCCATCAGTATCAACTAAAATTATCCAAGGGAAGGACTTTATGTATATTTGAGGCTGGTTTAGGTAGTCGATTACAGGTACTGCTGATGCTACTGCAAGAGCTCCTATTCCTATTATCATCCCCTTTAGGAAAGCTCTTCTAGTAGGATCTAACGGACCTACATTTCTCTCGGCGTAGTCGTAAAAGTAATCCCTTCCTTTCTCCACAAATGTTTTCTGATCAAATCTAGTTTTCTCGTCTCTCATCTTATGTAAAAGCCTTCTAAGGAAGATAAGGTCGTTCTTCTTCACTATTGGTCGAGGCGATGCGTCCATGGTATCACAGATGAATCTTGTCTCCACAAAGTAATTAAATTTTGTCATAAATTTTGTATCTATTTTTCGAGGCCAACCCTAAATGCCTAGATACTTAATTTTGAGTTTTTGGATAGTTAATAAGGAGAAATACAACATATAGTCTTAGGTAGAAGCTACTAACGCTGTAGAAATCTCGCCTAGTGATTAGGTCTGTGCGTTAGCAGTATTAATTAAAAAAAGGTAAAATCTTATTCTTAAAAATAATGTTACAACGAAAATACCTAGTTTAAATAATTCCTATGAAAAACTATTTAAACGTAAGGAAGGGCTAAGATAATAGGTGAATAGTTAGTGACAAATTCGTTAGTAGAGCATGCAGAAGTTATATGGTTTATTGTAATGCTAGTGTTAGTGGTTGGTTACTTTTCCTGGTCTGTCATAGAGATAGAACGCGGTTCGAGTACAAGCTATAGATATGGGTTACCCTGCTTCTCTGGATTACCTAAAGACGCACAGGATGCCGTTTTAGCGTTTGAGAGGGACCCCCCAGCTAATCACACCTCGGAGGTAATTGACGGAATTCTCGTGGTTAATATGACGGTTACTCAGCCTGACGGGTTCCACCCATCTATTATTGTGGCTCATACGAATCAGCCTGTGACTATAATGATTACCTCTAATCAAGTAGTTACCGGATTTTATTTGAGACTTCCTTATGGAGTTGTTAACATAAACTCCGTACCTAATATAACCACTTACGTTTACTTCGTAACCCCACAAACCCCAGGGAATTACATATGGCACGAACCCGAATATGCAGGATGGAACTTCTCATACTGGAATGGAACACTTGAGGTGGTAGCTGCATGATGAAAACTCCCCTTTTAATATTAGACAAGATTAGCAAGGGATTGTCGTCAATTTTCTCTAAGATAGGAAAAGGTGCTAATCCAAAAGATACGTTAGGGGTAGTTTGGCTATACACTCTGGGTTCTGTTGCGTGGCTGATGGCCCTGGGAATAGCAGCTATGAATATGAGAACTTACTTAGTAAATGACGCTAATTCTCCTTCTGTAGGTCCAGTGTATTATACTGCTCTAACTTTGCATGGATGGGGCGCTATGTTGGGTTTCGTGCCAAATGCGGCATTAGCTGTGATAGCTTACTCCCTATACAAATCTGGTATGTCAATAAGACATGTTAAGCTAATGGCTGCGCTGTTCTGGATATCTAACCTGGCTCTAGTGTTCGCAATGTTGGGCGGACCCGATATGGGTTGGTACATGTATCCACCGCTTGCAATAGAAGATAACGCAGTATTTCGCGCTTTCTTAATATACACCGGTAAAATGATAGGTGTAGCGTACACAGCGATGGCAGTTGAGGCAATTCTTCAAACGGTAGCTTCAATAGTATTAGTTGTTGACGCATACCAAACTAAACCTAAAGGAGAAAGAATTAACATTTTCGCTGCTTATGGGGTTGCCTTTGCAATAATCATTGCAATGACCCTTCCGGCGTTAGCCGGCGCTGAACTGTGGTATGCCCTATACTTCTTCTTTCCGAGGGTGTTCCCTGTTGATAGTCTCCTATGGGTTATTCTGTTCTGGTTTTACGGTCATCCCGTTGTGTATTACGTTCCATTCCCGTTATTTGGTGCACTATACTACTTCGTTCCAAAGTACGCTAATAGAGAGTTATTTAGCGAGAAGTGGGCCAGATGGAACATCTACCTACTCGCTATAGGTTCAATGCTTATCTGGGTACACCACCTGCAGACATGGCCCTTACCCGTACCAATAAGGTTATGGGTTAACTTGAGTACCCTCGTCCTCGCCTCTGGATCAGGGCTTACAGTACTTAACCTCGGACTAACAATTCTCTTCTCGAAAGGCTATAACTTCAGAGATCCGATAGGAATGACTTTCCTCATAGCCCTAATCGGGTTTATATTAGGAGGTATTCAGGCGATATTTTTACCGGAGAATCCCATAAATCCAATAGTTCACGACACTTACTATATTGTAGGACATTTTCACCTGATAATATGGACGTTAATCGTAATGGGATTCACGGGAGTCTTCCTAGATATGCTGAAGAGTACTCTCCCTGGATTTAATTACAGTGAGAGAGGTTCCAAGTTGATGATAATAGGTGCGTTACTCTGGACGGTGCCTTTTCTTCTAGTAGGATATCTTATGAGCACTGCTGGATATCTTGGATTAATAAGAAGGGTTATCGCTTATGCTCCGATGTTCCAGCCGTATATGGAGGGAATGTCTCTCCTTGCGGAGATAGGCATACCAGGATTAGTGATAGTGCTAACGACCGCTATATCGGAATATGTGGCGTATTCCGCTTCAAGACCTACTGGGGTAACTGTAGCATCAGCAGGATTACCTTCAGTTTCGGCACAAGAAGCAAAAGATGTTATAGATAGTAATGCAAATAAATAAAATAGAGACTTGAGAGAAGAGAGTGAATGAAGTATGGCAGAAGGGGGAAAAGGTCTCATCGATACGATACTTGATAGGTTAGGAATAAACGAAGCGCCTTTCTTTAGGACACCAGATTACATGTATAATGCCTCCTACTGGCTCGGCGCGATGCTTACAGCCTCTTTTGGATACACGGTGATGACCGGACTATTTCTGCTGTTATATTATATTCCTGCAAACGCTTACCCTTCAACGCAAGCGATAATACATAGCGTGCCCTACGGGTCAGTAATTCTGCTGAGTCATCTTTACGGAGCCTATATTATGATAGTCTTGGTTTACATTCACATGTTCAGGAATTTCTTTAAGGGAGCTTATAAAAAGCCAAGAGAGTTACAGTGGGTTACTGGGCTCATTCTCTTTGCCTTAACGTTAGGCGCTTCCTTCTTTGGATATTCTTTAGTTGGAGACGTTCTTGGAGTGAACGCGGTAGATATAGGTGACGAGCTTTTAGTAGGGACCGGGTTTCCAGGGGCTACTACGTTGGCTAACTGGATATTCGGACCTGGAGGGGGCGCAGCTGCATCCTCCAATCCTATAATAAGAGCTGAACTATTCGATAGGCTCTTAGGATGGCATATTATAATGGTAGCGCTGATCGGCTTAGTTTTCGGAATGCACTTCCTCATGTCAGAGAGGTATGGAATGACCCCATCTGCAAAGGAAAAGCCCTTAGTTCCCGCTTATTACACTAAGGAAGAACAGGCGAAATTTAACGCGTGGTGGCCTAGGAATTTCGTTTACATGCTTTCCCTGGTCTTGATGACTTGGGGAGTTATTCTAATTGTACCTAACCTTTTAGCTAACATAAACGGAGTCTCAGGGATTATAGCGAAGTTCGTTGATTCAATTGATCCATACGCGCACCTTGGCCCAGTTGGGGTATCTGCCCTTCCCATCGTAATAAGCCCATATCCTGCTCCTCAATATGGCTCTCCTGCAGCTATACATACGCAACCTTATCCACCCTGGTTTTTCCTATTCTTATACAAGTTCGTCGATTTCGAACTCCCTAATGGGCAGCCTCTATCTCCCGCTGAAGCTGTTTCCCTTCTAGTAATAGGTCTGCTCGTGATAATGTTTATTCCCTTCTACGACAACAGCAAATATCTAAGCGCCCTATCTAGGAAGTTCTGGACCTGGTTGATGTCAGTCTTTGCCCTATCCGTTGTTATTCTAAGTGTATGGGGGTATTTCGATCCTGGTATACCGGCACCGACAATGCAGCAAGCGCTATACCTAGGAGTTCCAGCTTTCGTGGTAGCTGTTATTATTATTGTCGCAGACTTTGTAGGGAAGCGTAAAAAGAGAACGAGTTCTAACATTCCTGCTCAGCTGCCCAAAATAAGTCCGATCACCATTTTATGGGGATCGGTGACTACCTTGCTATTTGCTGGTACTTTGGGAACCACATTGACTCAACCATCAATAGTGGCAGTAGGAATACTTGTACCTATAGGGGTGCTTATGTATCAGTTTTTCAGGAAGATCGCTAGTTACTATTGGATAAAAGCCCACGGTCAAGCTCCAGCCTCATATAGTAGAGTATCTCTAAACAAGAAGATTGCCTTCTACGGAATAATAATAATACTAATAATCTCAGCTTTCCTAACCGGCCTCATGTGGACACTTCCTAGCGTGGGAACAGCAGCTACAATCTCAGGGCTAGATCTAGGTACGGTGCTATTCCTTTGGGGGTATGCTATAAACCTATATCACTACGTTGTATACGTGAGGGATTGAGTCATAAAGAAAACTAGATTTTTTTTCTCTATACTTTCTATTATTGCAATAATCTACGTATACTTACCATTTAATCTCAACTTGATAAAGTCCGATCCTATTTTCCTCATGGCGTCGCACTACCTTACGTTTTCTGCAGGGATAACCCTATCGTTTTACTACATAAAGCTGAATAAGTACATCGGACTGATTGGAGTCGTCCCGGCAATAGTTTTCCATCTCCCGTATTTCTTTTGCCTTAGCGCTGCCCATTCGTCGTGGACGTACACGGACTTCACTCTAATGTTTATGGGTGGACTCCTTCTCGGTTCGTCTATACGGGACTTTTCTAATTCAATGAGAATTTCGTTGTTCATTCTCTATATGATAGGGGATACGTTGCTGGCGGTTTTATTCGTAATAGGCTCTCCCCTCTATTCCTCGCAAGTTATACCATTTTCACCGTATTCTCCGGGACAATTTCTTGATACTGGTATATTAATGTTCGGTGTCATGAATACAATTCTAGCTTACATTCTGATATATTTCTTCAGGAAACTGGCCATATGATGGATTTGTTCTTTTTAAGCAACTTTGTTCTTCAAGTAGTCTCTTATGTAGCTAAATAAATGATTTATTTCCTCTATGTCCTGGAAGCTGTGTCTCCCTCTATACCAAAACAACTCTTCAAGAAAAGGTATAACGAACGTTTTACATTTACACCAATCGCCTATCTCGCTAGCCTGCTCTCTAGCTAATTCGAGTTCGTCTGGGAGAGGGGGAACTAAATTGATTACGAAAGCAACCTTGTCCGAATTTAATTCTTTAGACAATTCATTCATCATATTTACGTTCTCCTTTACGTCTGGTGGGAATGGATCCGAAACGCTCACCGTACCGATCCTAGTGCCTATTTCCGATTTGAAGAATTCTATTTCCTTGGCTGATATATTGTGCCTTATTAGGTAAGGCTCTCCATAATCAACTATGAAGTAATCATATTTTTTGTATATTTCGATTAATTTTGCTTCATCAAAGTACTTGTCACACTTAAAATAGGAGGAGATATCCCCAAAAAATTTTAGCACTCCGAGGTTATCATATTGTTTGTAAAATTCCGAAATGGCTTCTCCCTTCGTTTTACAGTAGCCCATACCTCTAAATCCCAACAACTTCGACCCCCATCCAAGCAGGTCCTTATCTATAAAGAGTACCTTATTCTCTCCCGCTAATTTCATCGCAATGTATAGGGATATAGTAGTTTTCCCTGTCCCCCCTTTTACTCCGACGAAACCAACTCGCATTAAAGTGAGTTTACTAGACTTGTTAAAAAATTAAATGAAAGATTTTTTTATTTTTTCTGACTTGTTCATATCAATAATGGTAATTAAGTAGGCCAGAGTTCTCTGCGTTGAGTTATCACATTCTGTATCACACGTCGGTTATTTCTAAGAACATCACTAACTGAAACTAAAGTAGTGCTTTTTCTCTCTTAGAGCGATTCATGTATCTTTTACGAATTGTAATATTTTCTTAGAATTAGTATAACTGCGCTTAGAAATAATTGATTACGTATCATAACGTTGATTGAGTTTTCAGTATATCCTTTTGTTTCTGCAATTACCAAATCAGAATTGATTATTTTATCTTAAGATACTGAAATAAAATGACTTCTCAATGAAACCTTAGAGGGCCCTGTTTTACGTGAAATGCGGGAAATGGTGTTTTAACATAATCAGTTGCAAATGATTTTTTTGATTATTTCAGAATTTTACGTAACTAGCGTTGATAGTTGCTATGACATCTTTACTCAAATCGAAAGCCTTAAATTGTTTTCATTAGGATTGTAACACCTCTTAACCAGGAAAGTGCTATTACTCTGTAAGGAATACATGAAGATGCATAACCTAGAGAAAATTATAACTCTTCATTAGGTTAATCAGTCGTTCTAAGAAGACCATGATCCTGATAGTTTTTAGTAAAGAGCGTTTTACCTTCGTCGTGCCGCAATTAGGTAAGTAATTATGGAAACTATAAGGAAAGCAACCATCCCAATAAAGTATTGGTAGGAAAATCCTCCGCTAAGTACAGCATCAAGTTCCTGCGAAATCATGGTAGTTGGTTCTAATAATGCCAAGTATCTTAAAAAAGGAGGGAGAAGTGATATAGGGAAGAAAGTGGGAGCGAAGAACGAGAATATCCACGTAAAAACTTGAGATAATTGATTTACTGTTCTAACGGAGACTCCAGTTCCTAAAGCAAGTCCGAAAACGAAGGCATACCCTCCACCTATTACGTAAGTTAGGGCTAATAGGGGCCAATTAGGTACAGTGTGAACAATCGGTTCCGCTAGCAAGACCAGGAGTATGATTACGGGAAAGTTGAATATTAATTCATAAAGGACAGAGGACAGCGTTATAACCCACTTCCTTATTTTAGCAGTGTAAAGCAGGGTGAGTTGCCCGGAGTACTTCAGAAAAGAGACCGTTTGTGAGGTGATTAGAAAGGCTGTCACGAAGATATACATAGTAACGGTACCGCTGATGATGTATACATCCTTAAAGGCCGATCCGAAAGCAACTAGGAAGCCTATGGGAAACATTATCAGGTAAAAAAGTCCAGATATAATGCTTCCTTTACTCTGCCTAAAGGTAAGTTCTAAAAGTATTAGAAATTTCCTAATTTGGCTCATTCGATATCACCTTATCGTATATTTCGTCTAAGTCGGGTAGGCGAATTTCATACTTGTAATTAAGATTTCTTATGAAACTCAGCAACTCCTCCTCTCTGACGTTATACTTCTCTCCTGTTTCCACATTAATCACTTGATAGTAATTCGCGAACTTCTTACGTAGCTCTCCCGTCTTTCCAAAAAGCAGGATCTTCCTATTCAGGAAATATATCCTATCAGATAACTTCTCCGCCTCTTCAAGGTAATGCGTAGTAAGAATTATCCCGGTTCCCGCTCTCTTGAGATCGGAGATTATATTCCAGACCTCTCTTCTAGATTGAGGGTCTAGTCCCGTTGTAGGTTCGTCCAAGATTAGGTATTTTGGGGAGGAGGTCAGGGCAGAAGCTATAAGTACTTTCCTTTTATTCCCTCCAGAAAGAGCGTCTACTTTCTTATTTTCTATGCTAAATCGTTCCATTAATTCCTCTGTCATCTCCTTAGCTTCCCGCCTACTAAGACCTTTAAGCATACCCATAATGTAGATATGCTCGAAACTAGTTAACCCATCCATGACATCTACGTCTTGAGGAACCACTCCCAGAACATCCAAGGCGTTGTACGGGTCCATTTCGTCTATTTCTATTTCCCCTTTATCGCTTTTGAGTTCCCCATATATCTGCCTCATAAGGGTGGTCTTACCTCCACCGTTAGGTCCTAGAAAAGATACTACTTCTCCCTTATTAACGGAGAAGGTTACGTCTTCGTTTACGACTTTTCCCTTAAATGATTTCCATATGTGGGTACCGCTTATCATCACCTTAAATATAAAGGAATTTTACAATTATATATAATTTGTAAATAAGACTTTACTTGTGATAAAAAAGAGGGAGATCCTAGCATGAGTTTTTACTATAAGTCTAAACCTCTTAATATTATTTTTGTAAAGGATTCTTTACTCCCTTCTGTGTAGCAATGAGCATTTAACGACACTACTAAAGTAACTATTTAGGTAACTTAGGTTAACGGCATTATGAAATATCGGTGTCGGCGTTTTTGCCCTTATAATCGCTCCGTGGAAAATAAGTAGGGATTCACAAAACTTAGGAAGGATCGGAGACCTTCTAGCATTAACAAACGGGTCATAAGCTCATGTAAGAGGAGAAGTGATTAACACTATTGCCTCTTTCCTCAGTTTTAGGAAGTTCCATTATATTCCACATGAAGCATTAAGAATTTCCTTTTAGCTACACACTATAATCACTTTTAACGTAATCCATATGAGGCTTAGGGAAGTCATGAATGATATCGTCAACAATATTTACTTAAGTTTTCCTGTCAACAAGAACTTTACGGAGACGCTAAGGTTAGCTCTCTTCATTACAAGACTCCTAGGGAGTTCTTCCTTTGAGTTGTTGAGTTTTGTAAATTCGGCTTTACGTAATAATATATAATTGTAAAGTCGCTTATTAGGTTACATGGACGAAGGCATATTTGAGGCAATTTCGCACAGGATTAGGCGCGAGATAATAAAAGCACTGGGAGAAAAGAAGGAAATGACTTTTTCCGAACTCATGAACCAATTATCACTAGAAAGCTCTGCCTTAGCTTTTCATTTGAGAAAGCTCTCAAAACTGATTGAGAAAAGAGGAGACGTTTACTATCTAACGGACTTGGGGAGAAGAACTTACGGTGTAATTCTTAGCCTAGAAAAAGGTGTCGAGCCACCTAAACAGGAGAGTGAGGTAAAGTCTGAATTACCAAATGAGGGGGGAGGAATTGAGGATTTCACACCTCTGGTAATAAGTGATAGACTAACCGTAAATGTTACGAAGAACCTAATCGAGGAACTTTATAGAACAAAGAGAAAATTGATTATATCCGATGTAATGACAGTAACTTTTGATGACGACATAGACCCAGAAAAACTGCGAGTCGTCCTGGACGGGATCACTGACGTCATGACGGTCAATTGTCCTGAAAACTTACGTTATATAATTGAACCTAGGACGAGAGACGTTCTGACGGTTGGAAAGTCCTCAGGAATTGTGCCAGACATAGGAAACGTAATCATTAAGGAACTTGGAAGGGCTCTTTCAGGGAGTTTCAGGGACTGGATAAGACCTTCAAGAGGATACTCATTTAACACACCAAAGATCGCTTACGATCAACCTTTAAACGAGTTTGATAAGCTCGAAGTGGAAGCAGAGGGAGGTTTCGTTGCTATAGAAAGGGGAGCTCCTAGAGTTAAGGCTACGTGTAAGGACGCCGACGATTTCGATATAGATGTAACTGGTAATAAGCTTAAGGTAGATTCCGAGGGATGTACAGTTGTAATTACGGCAACTGAATTGGAAAACATAAGAGTTATATTAGAAGGAGGGGCAATTACTGTAAAGGATTTCTCTCCTGGGGTGTTTAGATCGGAAATATCAGGAGGAGCTCTTTCCTTCTACCTTCAGGACATGGTTAATTCCTCCGTAGACATCTCTGCTTACGGTGGCGTAGTTACAGGTTCTATAAAGTATAATGAATTTGACGGAAAAGGGGAATTAAATATAGATGTCGAAGGAGGTATATCTAAAATAATGTTAGGAATACCTCAGTCCGTAGGATTTAATGCGGAAGTAAAGCAAGAGATAGGAGTCGTCACTTGCCCTATCCCAATTCGGAAGGGCGAAAGAGGAGAACTTAGGGTTAAGGCAAGAGCATATGGAGGAACTTTAGAGTTAGAAGAATTGAAAGGATGAGGCCCCTCTTAATCCCCTCACTTTCTTGATAGAAAAAAATTGACGATGATAGGAAAGGTCAACTGTTAATAAGCACTAATAATATACACAATATTTAACGTATGTGGCACTTTCGTGAGCTTGAATGGGTTCTGTTACATAATACTTTCCTGAATTTTTACAGACATTAATACTATCTTTAACTCGAATTCCTAAGTTAATATTATAAATCTTTATGTGATTGGAATTTAACAAAAGTTTTATTTCTCCCTTGATTTATACCGATATTGACATCAATATTTGTATTTAGGAGGGATTTGAGGTTAGACGATAACACTGGCTTAGTCAACGTAGATGATGAGATAATTCCCGTCTTTATACTTGATCCTAGGCAGACCGAAACCAATGAGTACAAAAGCGATAGGGCAATAGAGTTCATGCTTTTCTCGTTGATTGAATTAAGGGACAGTGTTAGGGACAGAGGCGGAGAGCTCTACGTGATTAAGGGTATTCCTGAGGAAGTTTTACCCAAACTTTCACAAAAGTTTGGGGCCGAGCTTATCATGAATAGGGACTACACTCCGTTCTCGAGAGCTAGAGATCAGAAAATAAAAGCGACGTTCTTTGATGACTATCTACTTATTGGCGACCCGGATAAATTTGAAGTGAAGAGGACGTTTTCCTCATTTTACAGAGACGCATTGAAAAGTCAACCACGCAGGCCGATACCATTCAAGGGGGATTTTAGGGAAGTAGAACTAGAGTCCGTAGAATTACGTTCGAACTCCCCTCTTGGAGGTAGGCAACAATGTATGGAGAAGTTAGATGGCTTGAAGGACATGACAGAGGTGGATTACGAAGGAATAAGGAACGATCCTATGAATCCTATAATGCTCTCACCGTATATAAAGTTCGGAACCTGTTCAATAAGGGAGGTGTATTACGCCTCAACACATATTCCCAGCTTAGTTAGACAACTCTACTGGAGGGACTACTACACCTTGATTGCGTATAGGTTTCCTAAGGTATTTGGCAACCCGTTTGATGAGAGGTACAGGAATATCAGATGGGACAACAATAATGAGTTAATTGAAAAGTGGAAAGAGGGCAAAACGGGCTTTCCGATTGTTGATGCGGGCATGAGGCAACTTAATAAGGAGGGCTTTATTCATAACAGGATTAGGTTGGTAGCGAGTTCTTTCCTAGTTAAAGTGTTACATGTAGATTGGAGAATAGGAGAGAAGTACTTCGCCACCAAATTGATTGATTACGATCCATCAGTAAATAACGGAAATTGGCAATGGGTTGCATCAATGGGACTCGACCCTGTTCCGTACGTAAGGGTTTTTAATCCTTGGATTCAGCAGAAGAAATTAGATCCGAATTGTAACTACGTGAAGGAGTATATTCCAGAAATTAATGATGTAGATTGTAAAAAAATACACGAAGCTTATAAATACGATTTGACACCTTATCCTTCTCCCGTTGTTAATTATCGCGATGAAATAGAAAGGACTAAAAGGGAGTATATGTCACTGACCTGATAAGCAAGTTTCAAGATTAGAGCCCTTTTCAGTAAAACGTTTAATATGGGTTAGAGTAAGGAAATCACATGCCTCAGTACTTTATTTACAGGGATTATGTAAGAATATACGATACGGACGCGCAGGGAATAGTCCACTATGCCGGTTATTATAGGTTTTTTACTAATGCAATGGAGAGATTTATGGAACAGGAAATAAGGATTGCCTATCCTCTCGTAAATGAAAACCTGTGGTTTGTCATAGTTGAGTCTCATGCTGAGTATAAAAAACCGGCTAAGATCGGTGACGAGCTCAGCGTGTATCTCTCATACGAAGTCGTATCAGAAAAGGCCATAAAGTTCAAGTTCCTTTTAAGAAGGGATGAGGATGAAATAGCACAAGGGCATCTCGTTCAGGTGGCAATAAACCCGAAGGAATGGAAATCCATTCCGATACCTCCAGAAGTGTTAAGTAGGTTTAAGGGATTCCTTCAATTCTAAGTTTTTAACTGGCAAACTTTATATTATTTACATGAAGGAATTCGATACAATGAGAATTGGGAAGAAAGGACTTACGACAGAGGTTTTAAACGAAATAAAGAGAAGGCTTAGGGAACATACAACAGTGAAAATTAAGTTTCCTAAGGACACTGATAGGAGAAAATACGCTAGTGAACTCGCGTCTCTAACGAATTCCGAATTGGTTGATCTTAGGGGATATGTTGCCACTTTGAGGAGGAAACGAAATGAAGCTCTCTAAATGGGGGTTCTTATCGGGAGTCTTCCTCTGGTGGTTTCCGCTCATCGGCCCTGCTATTTCAGGATTAATAATTGCTTGGACAACGAGAAGAAATCCAGAATCTGTAGGTAATGCACTGATAACCTCAGTTGTTATGTCAACTATTACCTCCTTACTAGCAATCTATGTGATAAAGATTCCTCTACTTGGTAATCTTCTATCCACGTTTGTAATCATAATGAACGTTTTGGGATCTGCACTTTGTATGGGATTGGCGTATTATGTTGTAAGAAGGACTATGATTACTTACGCAACCCCCGAGGGGGCTCACATAGAATTCCATACAGATTCGCTAGATGAAGCTAGGGAGAGAATATCCTCAATGTTTGGTAACACCTGCTCAGAACCCAAATACGAACTCCATGAGGACAAAGTTAACGGTACGATGGAATGCCTAGGCAAGGAAATTAAGTACGAAATAACGAAAGAGCTTGACGGTTATAGGGTAGTTGTGAACATAGAGACGTGAATACCGTTATTGGCTTCATTTTTCATGTAGATTACCTGCTTTACCAATTCGCGTGAATCACGTCTCCGTTAGATACCCGTAAGGTATAGCATTCAGAGAGCCCGTGTAACTCCTACGTATATTGTCCAAAAAGCCTGGCTTTTCTACTAACTAGTACTTCTCCGCGTTTCAGGAAATTTTGAGGTATTTGCGGTTAAGTAGTAATTATGAAATTCTCCTGTTTAGGGGAGATAACTCACCTTACAATTACGTAAACTAAGTAAGCTATTGCACCTATTGAAATTAGTATATCGAATGCCTTAGTTATTCTTAACGGAATGTTGGGTAGGACCTTTCCGACTAATAACAGGGTCAATGAAGATACTACAGTGAACAATAGTAGAAGTCCTACACCGTTAAGAAGACCTAGATCCGAAGCCAGTATTGCAACCAGAACTTTACTTGGAGTTAAGGCTAAACCGCCTTGAACTATTCCTGTTTTAAACCCAAACTCTATTTCCTTATTAGCTAATAGGGAATAAAGAAATACAATGCTTATTCCAATTCCAAAGATATCCCCTGCAATATCTAAAAACGGCAGATATCCTAAGATGAGAACTATAGGTATGCCAATAATGAGGAAGCCTAAGCCGTGAGATAATGCAAATTTCCACACTGTATTGAAGTTCTTAGCACTCCTTAACGTTACGATGTGATCTGGTTCAACAGCATGCATAACTCCAAATCCCGTAACTAAAAGTACCACTGAATAAGCAATTGTGACGAATACTTCAAGCTGCATAAATTACGTTTGTTTAATGTTTAAAATGTTTGACTAACACCTTCCTAGGTTTTCAGGCTAACGTTAAAAACTATTAGAGCGAGCTTCAGATAATGAGCCTTCGCGTTTGCTAAAGTAAAATTTTTCAAAAATTCAGGACGTGTTTGCACTTTTCAATCATATTTTAAATCAGATTAATTAACCATTAGTGAAATTGTTATCTGTGATTCCTACTGTAGTTACCATTGCTGGGTCTGACTCGGGCGGAGGGGCTGGACTTCAGGCGGATCTAAAGACGTTCACATCCCTTGGAGTATTCGGAACTACGGTTATAACTAGCGTAACAGCCCAGAACACCCAGGGTGTTATAGCTACTTTCGATTTACCTCCAGAGATGATCAGAAAGCAGTTTAATGCCATAATGGCCGACATTTCTCCAAAGTATGGTAAAACCGGTATGTTAAGTTCACAGGAAATAATTGTCGAGGTCATAAATGCCGTAAAGGAGTACGATGTAAAACTCGTCGTCGATCCCGTCATGATCTCTAAGACTGGATACCCCCTCATGTCGAAGAGTTCAACCGAGTCCATTATACGACTTGTGAAATCCGGAATACTGGTAACTCCCAATATTTACGAGGCGGAGAGGCTTTCAGGGGAAAAGATCTCTTCAGCTGAACAATTAAGGATCGTTGTCAAGAAGCTATATGATCTTCTTGGAAACGTAGTTGTAAAGGGAGGAAGGAGATTTAAGGGTTTAGATATTGCGATAATTGAAGGGGATGAACTTAACCTGACAGGAGATTTCGTGGACACAAAGGACCTCCACGGTAGTGGGGACGTATTTTCCGCGGCGATAACTGCCTTTCTCAGCAAAGGTATGTCATTAAGAAGGGCTATAGAGGAGGCGAAGACTTTCACTGTTAGTTCGATAAAGAACACCTCGCCTGTCGGAAAGGGGATAAACCCTGTAGATCCCTCTAAGGATTTGCTTAGATTAGCTAATAGAGAAAGGGCCAGAGAGGAGCTAGAAGAAGTGGTGTATTGGCTGGAGAGGAAGATGAATCTGTCGGAGATTATACATTCCGAGGGCAAGATGAACGTGGGCATAAGGACGGAAGATGGAGACGTTTTTTCTCTTGCGGGAGGAATAATAAAGTACATGGATTGGACGAAGGTCGACGGACCTATCGTAATGGATGTAAATAACGAGGTAACTAAGTTCCTTAAGAAGGGGAAATCCAAGTACGCAATCTCGATCTCCCTTTCCAATAGGGAACCTGGGAGAACTATAACTTTCCTTGAGGCAAATTCGGTCGACGAACTCCTGGATAAGGTGAGGTCTAAGTGATTACGGTTGTAGGGAGCTACAACGTCGACTTGATAATAAGGGTTGAGAAGTTCCCTCAAGCAAGTGAAACAGTGTTTACGGAAGGGGTTAAGGTTTACCATGGAGGGAAAGGTTCGAATCAAGCCGTATCTGCCTCCAGATTGAATGGGAGGGTAACGTTGATCGCAGCAGTGGGCAACGATAACTATGGTGAAGAAGCGATTAAGTTCTGGCAGGAGGAGAAAGTCGATACTTCCTATGTTAAGGTGAAAAGGGGAAGAACTGGGATGGCATATATCTTAGTTAACCGTAAGGGTGAGAACATGATCGTGGTTGATAGGGGGGCTAATTCTATGTTGACCTCGTCGGATTTAGACGGTACTTTAGGGAAGGTGACTTTGATTCAACTCGAGGTGAATATGGACGTTGTGAAGACAGCTCTTACTAAATCTCATGGAGTCAAGATACTTAATCCCGCGCCGGTCGTTAGTGAGGTTAGAAGTCTCCTGGAAATGGTTGATGTTCTAACTCCTAATGAAATAGAGTTTATGGAACTTACAGGAACTAACGACCTTTCCTACGGGACGTTAGTTTTGCTAAAACGCGTTAACAAAGCGGTTATAGTTACATTAGGAGAAAAAGGAGCCTTCTTAGCAACTAGAAATAGGGCTTTCAGGATACCATCTCCTAAAGTAAAGCCGGTAGATACTACGGGAGCAGGAGATGTCTTCAACGCAGCTTTAGCCGTTGCTCTACATGAGGAAATGGATTTAGAAGATGCGGTAAGTTTTGCGAACAAGGTCGCATCTGTATCAGTTATGACGGAGGGGGCCTTAGGTCCTACGATTGAGGAGGTGAGGAAACATTTTGAGGTATAATTACGGGGGAATCTCCTTTTTCACTTGAGGGGGTTCAGCCCTTTTTGATAAGAGATACATGTAAAGGTAACCTCCTAGAGCCTGGAGGAGGCCCCCTAATTCTAGGGGAAGTCCAGGAAAATCCTCAAGTAAGTAACCACTGATCCCAGAGCTCATTTGAGAAACCCTCGTAACCACTCCTTGTAGACTCGAGGCCGAACCGTAATCCTCAGCTGAAACTCCCCTGATGTTAGTTACATTTCTGTTAGGAAGTCCGATTCCTGCGTTTATAGCTCTTATCGAGTAAAGCGCTCCCGCTAGGACCATATAGGGAGACAGCCCCATAGCGACAAGGAGAACTCCGTTCACAATTCTAGTTATGTACGCTAGTTTCAAAGGATTTCCTTTTATTCTAGTAGCCACCAGTGATCCTAGGGCTGAACAGATACTTCCTGAGGTAAATATTATTCCTATATCGAAGGGAGAGGCGTGGTAAAACACCTTAAACCAGAGGGTAAGTAGGGGTATTGATAATCCCAATCCGAATCCGGTTACCGCATTACTTATTATAACCCGGGAAATGTAATTCGCTGACGAACGGGTAATGAATTTAGTTGTCTTCTTCTCTCTCTTTTCCTCCTTAACGTAAACTAAGTTAGCCACAGAGAACGCTAGAAGAACTGCTGACACCTCAAAGAGAATTCTATAAGAGGTTACTGTGGGCAACGGAATGAACTTTATCGCCGAAATCATCAAACTACCTCCGACTCCGGCAAATCCAGCTGCTGAGAATAAAGTTCCCATTCTAGAAACGCGTTCCTTTTCGTCTTTCCAGTTGCTTACTACGAGAGCTGTTAAACCCGGGGAAAAGGCGCCCCTGGCAGCACCGGCGTTGCCGCTAATACCGGTAATTATTAGCGCGGGAATGATTAAGTTAATCTTACTTGCAAGTCCTAGCATAATGAGTCCGATCAACGGAAAAAGATCACCGATAATTAGCGATTTCTTATATCCGAATCTATCTCCAAGGTACCCAAGCAATAGCGAGAGACCTGCAGTAAATCCTATGACCCCGAAGAATATTACCCCAATTACCGCCGGATTAAGTCCTAAAGCCGACAGATAGAGGGGCGATGCCAGGCTGGCGTATATTAAGCCTACACTTCTTAAAATCCTTGAGAGAAGTAAATTAAAAAACCCTCTATCGTTTTCCATGAAGGAGATTATAAGTGGTTAAAGAAGATATATTTTGCGGTATTGATTTAGCGGTTAAGAGACCGTCTGACGTAGCCGTTATTTCAGAGGGGGAGTTGTCCATCTACAGGATTTTGTCAATGAAGGATATATACACTATTTGTAAACCTGCCGTTTTGACGGGGGTAGACTCGCCACTATCCTATTTCGACGGATATAGGGAGGTCGACAGGGCTATGATAAGAAACGGTTTCAGGGTCTTTCCTCCAAACTTCTTAAGGGAATTAGTGGCAAAAGCCCTAGAGATTAAAGGAACAATACCAGTAATAGAAACCCACCCGACCTCCTCTATGAAAATTCTCGCGGTCGATTGGAGGAGTTACACTAAGAGAAAGGACGCATTCGATGCCGTGCTGTCAGCACTTGCAGCAGTGGCAACGTGGAAAGGAGAAGCTGTAAAGATCTCTGGGGGCGGCGAAACGATATACCTAGTTCCTAAGGACTATAAACCCCTTTTAGATAAGCTTTTTTCTCATTATCATGAGACATCACCTAGTCAATGACTTGATCGTCCGCTGTAGTAAGACGTTGAAAAACGTTAAATCGCTTTTGTTTAACATTTCGTGGGATGCACTTACAAAATGGCAGAAGGACATACACCTTCCCGAATTTTCCGTAATTGACGTAAAAGTGCATTAAGACATTAATATTCGAATTAATGGTTCTTCAATTAGGAAATACAGGTATTAAGAACTCAAGAAGAGTTGATATATTGTAGGATAGCTTTAAGGTAACCAATCTGTCCTCTATTATTAACGGTAAAAAAATCAACATAAGTAAACTATTTAAAGGTATATCGTTAGTCTGTTAACTATGCACTACAAATGGGTAGCTCTTTCGAATACGACGTTAGGGGTGTTAATGGCATCAATAAACGGTACAATCCTGATAATTGCATTGCCCGCCATATTTAGAGGAATCGACATAAACCCCTTGACCTCATTTGAATATCTACTTTGGATCCTCTTCGGTTTCAACATAGTGACTGCAACCCTCTTAGTAACTTTCGGTAGACTATCTGATATGTATGGTAGGGTTAGGCTATACAACATGGGGTTTCTGGTTTTCACAATAGGTTCTATCTTACTTTACCTTACCCCAGGAACAGGCGATACGGCCGCTTTGGAGATAATAATATTCAGGATAGTGCAGGGTATAGGAGCGGCATTTCTATTCTCCAACAGCGCTGCTATTTTGACTGACGCTTTTCCTTATAATGAGAGAGGTAAAGCGTTAGGTATAAATCAAGTAGCTGGATTAGCCGGCTCGTTAATAGGGCTAGTCTTGGGAGGTGTCCTTGCTGCAATTTACTGGAGATATGTGTTTTTGGTGAGCGTGCCTGTAGGGATTGTTGGTACAATTTGGTCGTATCTTAAGTTGAAGGAGGTGGGAAAAATCAGGAGGAATAGGAAAATAGACGTTTGGGGTAACGCTACCTTTGCCGCTGGACTAACGTTAATTCTAATAGGAATAACCT
Source organism: Sulfolobales archaeon HS-7 (assembly GCA_019704295.1). Lineage (GTDB taxonomy): Archaea > Thermoproteota > Thermoprotei_A > Sulfolobales > Sulfolobaceae > HS-7. The sequence continues at coordinate 180,422 of AP024596.1, forward strand.
ACGGGCTAATTCCCTATGGCAATAGCGTTATGGGATGGTATAACCCATGGGTGATGGCCTCATTAACGTCTGGGGTAAGTCTTCTCGTTGCGTTTCCCTTCATAGAGATGAGAGTGCCAGATCCTATGGTCAGATTAGACTTCTTTAAGATCAGGTCTTTTGCAGCGGGAAACTTCGCAGCGTTATTGTCTGCAACGGCACGAGGAGGTGTTATGATAATATTAGTTATACTTTTACAGGGAATATGGTTACCACTTCACGGATACAGCTATGCCTCTACTCCATTCTGGGCGGGAGTGTATCTCATACCTCTCTCTTTAGGATTTGTTACGATGGGCCCATTAAGCGGTTGGTTGTCAGATAGATATGGTGCCAGAGTTTTAGCAACAGTAGGGATGGCAATAGCAGGGGCCTGTTTCCTCCTGTTAGCTACCCTTCCATACAACTTTAACTACTTGGAATTCGCTCTAATCATATACGTTATGGGTATTGGGAACGGAATGTTCGCATCTCCCAATACCGCGTCAATCATGAACTCGATTCCTGCAGAACACAGAGGCACGGCTTCAGGAATGAGATCTACCTTCCAAAATACCGGACAAACAATAAGTATTGCGCTGTTTTTCACAATTGTCATACTTGCTATGTCGTATTCGCTTCCGCTTGCTTTATCTCACGCAGTTCCCGGCCAACCTCAACTTGATGCTATTCTGGAAAAAATACCCCCTACGGGAGCTCTCTTCTCTGCTTTCTTGGGATATAACCCTATGAAAGCCATATTATCCCAATTGCCCCCATCAGTTGTTAACCATATACCGTCCAGCGTTATAACGACCATAACTGCAAGGACTTGGTTTCCCGAGGCTATAGCTCCCTCCTTCATGAGTGCCCTAAGGTTGTCATTCTACTTCGCAGCGGGAATGTCTCTTGTGGCTGCAATAGCTTCGTTACTAAGAGGTAGAGTTTACGTATATGAGAAGGAGACTAGGGGAGAGAAGATTGCCGGTGAAACCAAGTAACGTTGTCCTTCCAAGTAATGATATAAACGAATTCACAAAATCTAGGAAAGTCCTAAATAATGCCGACTTGTTTTTATTGGAATTAAAAATCGTTAATAGCTCTACGCGAAATGAGATACAATCTATTAATTCTTGAAAGGACGCTCTCTTACGTGTATCTACCTTTTACTCCCACTTTCAAATATTATGCTACTATACTTAAAGCTGTGCCCCTCCTTACAGGAATTGAATGCCATCAATTAACATTGCGCTAAATATATCGGAAATACTTAAATTAAGGAAAATAAGCTGCCACTTATGCCCAGGCTTTAGGTGTCGGACTTTCATAGGGTTTCATAATATTTGATATCAACCCTCGTCTTCATACCCTTTTCACCCTCCTTGTGCCATATACGGAACTAACTCGCTTTGAGGACACTTAAAGTTTTATATAGCACCTCCCTGCCTCTTAACTTACTCACAGAGTTCATAGTGGTACTCTCTGATAATTTTTTAAAGTAAAAGTTCGTAAATTTTTATATTCTGTATCAGCCTATTTGACAGTGTTAAAGGGATTAGGGAAGATAACCGATGTGAAATACCGTAAACTTTACAGCTTACTGTAAACTATTAGTAACGGCGAAAATCATCTTTGGTAACAATAAGGCAGGCGGAGTAAAGGGGTGCCGTTTTACAACGTTTAAATAATTGTACGTAATAACTATTTATAATGTACACTGATTTAGTAAGGAAACTTGAGACGGTTAACGTAGATACTTGGCATTTTCCATACAAGTGCCGAAGTCATATGAATTTTATGATAAACCCTCATCCCAGGACATGCAGTATTCTCCTCACGTCAAGGTGAATTGAAAATGGCAGATATCAACTTATACAGGACGTTAATGACATTTGGTTATATTTTTCTATTTCTTGCGGGTTTCGCGTTAATTTTTGATTACAGAAGTCCTGGACTCGATTTAATTTTAGGCATTGTCTTAGTAATCTCAATATTCTCAATTACCTTCTCAGTAATTCAGATAAGGAGAGAATTAAAATCTTTTTAGTCTGCCTTAGATAAAGATAGTATCACTATTTAAGTGCTGAAATGAAAACTTTATCGTAGGGTTTGGTAAAACTTCGTATTCTAACCTAAGGAAATTAGGCATGTAATTTTTCCGATTGTAAAACAGCTCTATTTCAGGTATGTTCTACATTGGGAAACCTTTTTTATTTAAGGTGGTAAGGTTATTTTATGAACTACTGGAAACTTTTCCTAATATTCTTCATAACGGAATTAATTATCTTTGCTGGAGTCTCCTCACTCCACATAAGCAATTCATCATTACTATCAAGCTTTTCTCAACAAAGAAATTCGATCGTAAGCGAACCTTATGTGGATATGTTAATGAGTATATTCCTGCACAACTTGTTAGTAGCTACTATAGAATTCGTCCCTATAATAGGAGTAATATTCTTCATTGTATCAATAGCTTCCACGGGGTTGGTTGTGGCTGTTGAGGGGACGGCCGCAAAGATCCCAGGAATAGCAATATTTGCCGAATTAATGACCCTTCCTCACTCATGGTTAGAATTGCCAGCATACGCAGTAGCGACTGCTTCTACTGTGTATTTGTTCACTCATTTATCGAACCTGAAAGAAACCTTTTATAAAATATTAACGTTTTGGGGGTTCGTAGCTCTTGAACTCTTTATTGCAGCAACTTTTGAGTCGGCCGAAATAGTCGTCGAGTCCTCAAATATACTGTTGTCATATGTTTTCTGGATACCTGCAATTCCAGTTATTTACTTGCTTTACAAGCTATTAAGAAAGATCGACTCACCAAAGAGGAAACAGGAACTTCCATTACAAAATATATATAACCAATGGTGAAAAATTTTTTATAGTCATTCGTGGGAAGCGCTTAAATATTACCCATTAGGAATTATAATTAAATCAATCTTACTAAAGGCTGTAAAATTTTTTTAAAAAACAGAACAACTTAGTTGATTGAGATAGCAACCGGTTTTATAAAAATATTCATTATACTTTCCTGAGCATTAGGATAGGGTAATTCATGTAAAACGCGTCAACTATGGCGAATGTTTTTAAAATTTCATACGAGTTACATAAACTTTATCTAATAATATCAATCTTTGGTGAAGTTATCATTTTAAAGAATGCATGCCAGTAACACACTAAATTTCTCGAAGTCCTTACTCATAGGGAAATGATGCTAACACCAATACGTAAAATTAGGGAAAGAGTCGGTGAGAATTGCTCTGGAGCAAAGATCTTACGTAAAATTTATTCTTTAATCCCTTCTTAATGCCAATAATTAAACTGTGTTCATGATGTATTTTTGCGTTATTAGCGTGACTAAAACTTCCGGATTTACACTGTAGACCTTAAGGTGTATTTTCCCCTGATATTCGAAAAGTTTCATTAAAGCCTCACTACCTCTGTACTGGTTCGTACCGTCAAACAGTATTATTTCCTGCACCAGAGTCTGGGAATTAACTACCTTTGCAACCACCCTTATGCTTTCGCCCTTTCCAACAATTACGCCTAGCTTTAGTGATTTTCCAAGTTCCTTAAATAGAGGAATAGCATTAGGTCCTTCTGTATCCAATTCCTGATCCAAGAACTCAGCATCAATCTGGTCGTGTCTTTGAACGATCTCACTCATCCTTATGATTCGAGGTCGTAGGTGCTGGGTAACTATATGCTCTGCGCTAACTATCTCCCCCTTTTTAAAAAGGGAGTCTAGAACATCAGAAGCTATAGGTATTTTATCCGTTCTAATTTTCCCCTCCCTCTGCTCGATTGAGAAAAATATTCCCAATTCTACACCCGCTTCTGAGTTATTAAGGGATAGCGTTAGAGTTTCAGTTAGCTTATCGGAAGTGAACGAGTAAGTTATTCCATCCATTCCGATTTGAGGTCCTGATATTTTCACTGGAACTAAAGTACTTGCGCTCTCTGAGGGAATAAATCCCCCTTCTATTATGGATTCATTTACCCTTCTAAACGGTATCAAATGGCCCGTCAAAGGAAGGAGAATGAAGGGCTCCGTAAGTATATCATATATCCTTTTTCTGTTTATTTTCAGCTCAAAGCTATCCTTATATGAATCCATATCAAGATATATTTGTATGTCCTTAAATATAAGTTAACCGTTTCAGTTAATTAATCTCTTGAGAGTGAAATGTAACCTTTCCTGTTAGTTAATCCAAACCTCCACTAACACCCTTTTATCTTAATGAAGCGGAATAGATCCCATCAGTGAGATCAGGAGGGGGATCCTTTGTATTGAGGGATAATGAATCGTGACGTAATGTTTCCATCATGCGTTACTTGGATTCAGGGTCAGTGGTTATACCGATGAACTCGAATTATTACCTTGCTCAGTTTAAGTTAGTGGGTGAAGTGTACAATCACATTCATTTAGATAAACGTATTAGGTCGCCCTTTTTTCCAAGAATCTCTCAGGAATTTGCTAACAGGATCAAGGAGAGATTGTGCTAATGTATAAGCATAAGAATTAGGTGAGAACTTCTCTTCTATAAGATCCATCGTCATTTTCCTTACCTCCCGTTCATCAGCGACCCCACTCATATGTATCAATTCATGGGTCAACACGACGTAAAGGTGTTCATATTTGTCCATAGCGCGTTCCAGGGGTATAGCGTTTACAAATATAGTGTTGGAACCTTCTCTAATAAATCCTAAAATTCTCGGGTCGAAGGGGATCACTGAAACATCCACGTACTCCACGACTCTCTGATATTTCCTATCAATATCCCGCCTTACATCATTTAACACTAATAATGGTGAAAGTAGAGTTGGCATTATGAAAGGTCACATTCTCCCCTTAAATACTTTTGTTAACTTTATATTTTCTCAGAGGATTACCCTTACGTCGATCGCAAAGGCTCCCTTCTCATTGACTATTAAAGGATTTATGTCAAGCTCCTTAATGTCGAGATCTACTATCATTCTCGAGATAACGACTATTGTTCTCAGTACCGAACCGACGTCGTAGTTCCTTTTCCTAGCCGTCAATACATCTAACACTTTACTTTCCTTCATCATCTCATATGCCTCCTCCTCATAAACTGGAGATAAGCCGTAACTCAGGCTCCTAAGGACTTCAACGTAAATTCCACCCAATCCGGTAACGACTGCGTGACCAAATGCCTGATCCTTTATTCCGCCCACGAAAAGTTCTACACCGCTCAACTGTTGCTGCACGATCACCCTTTGGGAAATCGCGCTTAACCTCTTATAAACGTTTGATACGTCCTCCTTTTCAACATTTAGGGCCACACCTCCAAGTTCGGTTTTGTGTACAGGGGAATCCATTGATATCTTCATAACAATTGGATACCCAATGTTATCAGCGACTTTCTTTGCCTCCTCCTCAGATGTTGCCATACCCCATCTTGGGGTTTTAATACCGTATATTTCCATCAGTTTAAGTGCTTCAAAATCCCTTAGTTCACTCTTTCCTGAAATCAGCTTTTTTGCCTCCTCTATGGGCTGGGAAAACCTCATCTTGACTGAGGGATTTCTCCTCGTACTGTAAAACCTTACAGCTCGGATAGCGTCCTCGGGAAACCGAAAGACGGGTATTTTAGCTGTGTCCAGCGTTTTTATTGCCGCGTCTTCATCCATTCCCATAACTACTCCGATAACTCCTTTTCCCTTAAAGTTAAGGAGTGTCCTGGCTACGTCGTTACAGCTCACCATTGGGAGGGATTGCACAATGACAACTTTAGTGCAATTGAGGTCTTGGAGTGCGGAGATCGCTTTATCATATCTTTCCTTATTTGCATCTCCCGATAGGTCAAGAGGATTTCTGGGAGTACTCTGATCTGGAAGTATTCCCCTTAGTTGACTCTTTACGGTATCTGGTATTTCAACTTCATTCAACTCCTCTCTCTCAATTTCATCCGTAGTAAGGACACCGTGACCTCCCGAGTTAGTTATTACCAAGATATCGGAAGACACGGGTTCCTCCCCTGAAAGAAGTTTAGCTACATTTAGCATATCCTCAAGGGTCTCCACGAAGATCCCCCCAACGGTTCTTACCGCCGCCTTGAATATCTCTATAGATCCCGCTACACTTCCCGTATGAGTTTTTACTGCTTCAGCTCCTCTTTTCCCTATTCCCCCTTTCAGGAATACTATGGGTTTCTTCCTCGTTACGTTGGGTACGTTAGTTAGGAAAGAACTCCCATCCTTAACGCCTTCAAGGTATGAGAATATAGCTTTCGTCTCTATATCATTTGCAAGGTACTCAAATACGTCGGTTTCGGAAATATCGGACTGATTGCCTAAGCTAACGAAATAGCTAACTCCGAGTCTTGCCCTTTGTGCCCAATTTAACATGTAAACCCCCACTCCTCCGCTTTGGGCCACTAGAGCCATGTTTCCCCTAACTACGTCAGTATAAGCGAAAGTTGCATTATATGTAGGAGTGATCATACCCAAAGTGTTAGGACCAAGAAATCTTATACCCCCTTTTTTTGCCACATGGACGATCTCCTCTTCCAGTTTTGCTCCTTTTTCGTCTGTTTCCTTAAATCCAGAAGTTATTATGATGAGGGATTTCGTCCCGCCCTTAACTGCATCCTCAACAGTCTGAGGAACGAAATCCCTTGGAATGGCGATTACGGCTAAATCTACGCCTACATCAGCTAAGCTTTTAAGGGAGGGTAAACCCTCGACCTTATCTACTTTATTGTTAATAGGATATATTTTTCCGTTAAAAGTTGAGATCAGGTTTCGAAGAATAATATTCCCAACTTTCTCCCTGTCCCTTGACGCTCCCACTACCGCTACGGACTGCGGTTTAAATAGAGGTTCGAGCATAGGAATACGATAGCTTCATTTAATTAAAAATTCTGTCTTATCAAAAATGTTCTATACCTACATTTGAGGACGATTCAGGTTTCCATTACGAATTGTAATTATTGTAAATGGTATTAAATAAAGGAAATTATTAAGTGCGAATACCTACTTAGTCCATACGATAGAATTCAATTAAATTTAGTCGATTTTTCTAAACAAACTTAATTCGCAATTAACGCGTAAATGGCCCGCCTTGTCTGATTCAATTTGAGATCGACAATGATATATATTGTTTATAATCCAATAAATTTAGCATTAATAAAGGTTAATTAAAGATAATAATTATGATATTTTATTGCATAATAAAAGTTTTTGATTAATTCCGCTACACTACCAGAACATCGTTTAACTAACCTCAATAGCTCTAATCACGTTAGCCGGTATTGTGAGAACTACGGCATAGACTTGAAGGGGGTCGTTCAGTTCTAAAAACTGAACCTCCATGATCATTTAAAAACTTTCTTCAAATTATTATATATGAGGTTATTATATTACCTAATAAGAAAATTGTTAACTAATCCATATGTCCTGGGCTGGTCTATTGCTTTTACCCTATTCTGGGTTTTTATGGGAGCATATGTTTTCTCTACTGATATAGCCTACTTAAACCCATCAGTACCACTACAGTACTATCATGAAACAGTATACTACTATACTGCAGGATGGACCGGTTCCATAGTTCTTTTCTCCCTTGGTAGTTTTTGCACGACCTTAACTTCCATACTTTACTATCAAACTGGCGCACTGAGCCATCTGTTTAGATATTCGAAACTGACTCCTGTTTATTACCTTAGCTCAATATATGCAGGCTCGGTTATCAGTTCAGTTGTAATAGGAGGTTTATTAACAGCTATAACATATATGATATTTTCAAACAAATTCGGTTTTAACGTCTATCCTAAAGCTCTGATGACACTGTTACTTTATATCGTGTTGTCATCAGTCTTTCTTGTGTCCTTCTCTATGCTTTTGGACATAATAGTATTGAGAACTAGCAGGAAGATGGCTGGTCTAATAAATTTTATCCCTTTAATACTAGCATATGTCTTTGGATACGGTTACCTTTTTATAAATTTTGATAATACAGTGTATTTCAACCCATACACGGTCATAGAAACACTCGTTATCAGCTCATATCTAGGGAAGCCCGTGCCAATAAATTACTTCGCATATTACACAGCAACTAACGTTTCAACCTCTTCAGGGCTAATCTCTCTGCCCCTATCTATACTTTCGCTAGTAGTGTGGACTGTAGTACTCACATACATTAGTATAGTGGAACTCAGGAAGCTATACTACAAACCCTCACAGGAGGGAAGATTTTTATGATAGAGCTTGACAACTTATCTGTATTTTACGGAAAATATCAGATAATTAAGCGAGTAAACGCAAAGATAGATGAGAAAGTCCTTCTATTAGGACCTAATGGCTCTGGAAAATCAACCCTATTAAGGGCAATAGCTGCAATAATAAATTACAATGGTCATATATTTATTGATGGTCAAGAGGTGTCAAAGTTGAGGAACTACAATAAGCTTTCGACAAACTTGCCTCAGCCGTACTATCTAACAGATAGTGTTAAGGACACTATATATTTATACGAGGAAATAAAGGGAGTGGACCCAAAACTGGTCATTCAAATGTTAGGAAGATTGGGACTGAACAGCGTAATAAACAAGAAGTGGTACCACCTTTCAACAGGTCAAGCAATAATAACAAGTGATATTATGGCCTTAGCGTCAAATCCTAAGATCATTTTACTTGACGAGCCTTTTGAGAACGTCGATATAGGAAAGAGGAGAATTCTTGCAGAGTGGATAAAAGAGTATGGTAATGAGGGAATAATAGTTACACATGAGGTCGAAATAATTAAGCTTCTCAAGGACTACAAAACTTACATGATATTTGAGGGTAAACTCTTTGGTCCCGTAACTGCAAGGGATATACTTGAGTCTTCAATAGTTGAGGGAGAAAAGCCTTCAGCAATACTTAAGATAGAAGTTAGCGGGAGGACCTTTTCATTCATCAAGGAGGATAAGGGATATAAGGTTGAAACCCTGGTTACTCTTGACGGGATTTATAACATAAGTGCGTGAATGGAAAAGGGAAAAAAATCACTGTTGAGTTCAATGAAGCTTGCAATGACTTCGGTAGTGAGAGAGTTCAGAAAGGAGAAAACCGATCTTAACAATAGTCTTGCTTCCCCAAAAAATCTCGAATTTTAAGATATTATTAGTTTAACTTTTGCGTAGACACATAGAATTACCTAACGTAAATATACAATAATATGATATATTTAGTCAAGATCTAATATATTTTACAAGTTAATGCTTACGAACACAAGAAGGTGTCGAATTTGTAATAAATCCATTTTCCTTTATTAAGGAATTTTTATAAGAAAAATAAGTACAAAGACTCCAATTAGAGGGATAACATTTAAGGGAAGTTACACCCAGGTCATACCGAGATTATCATTATTAACCAAGAAGTAATTCCCAAAGAATACTCAGGGTGGAAGAGTAAATGCATTTCGGATTGCGAGGAAATCCTGAGAGATTTGAGGGATATATTCAACAGGGAATTCGAGGGTTCCAGGTTCCCAAAGTAAAAGACCCTTCGTGTATTTAAAGATGCTGATCGTCATAGTGTTTTTTAGAGAGTTATATAGGGGTGTTATTGAACTTGAGGTTACTACCGAGCTGGTCAAGCGTTTCCTTTACATTGAAGAAATACCCTCGAGATCCTCGCTGCACTAGTTCGCATTTGGGTTTAAGGACAGAATAAGAGCTCCACAAGGTCTTTAAGAGATTGGAGTCGCATGTTAATGGGAAACAGGTTCCAACACATCATAGCTAAGGAGAAGCTCGGAAGAAAAAGGTTGATCGATACCTTTCCTGCGAAGCTCTTTGATGGAGAGCGTTGAAACACTCATTGAGAAGCTCATATTTGATTTCAAGGAAATTGAATCGAAAGAGGAAATCTCGTGAAGTGTTTGCGTTGCTTGATGAGAGGACAAGGGATGAACTCTTCTCCCGAGGAATTACGCCCTCAGAGAACATGAGGGAAGCTGGGCAAGAAGTAGGGCAAAACCTGGTTCGAGAGAAGTGCTTCGCCGATATCTCTTTGAGACCTCATGGTTTGCAAGGTTAAGATAGTTCCAACTAACGTGTTAATTTAACGTCAACCTTCCACAACGTGTTCTCAGCAGCGGAGGCTTTGCGGACAGAGGTAAGGTAATTAGGGGCGAGATGGGTTTGGGAATACTGAGCGGAGCCCTTCTTCCCAATCTTGCTCGAGCACCAAATGCAGCCTTACGTAGGACCGTGAAGGAATTGAACGCCTTTGCCAACCTCCTGGGCTTAGCTTACAATATTTAATGGTTTAGGTCCATTACTAAACGCTAAACTTTCCACTGGCACAACCTCGCTCGAAAAAGCTCGTTCGTAGGCTTGATTGTCGAAAAATACTAGATTACTCGCTATTATACTTAATAAACTGATTTTATATTATTTCTCCATTAGTAATTAAGCGTATTTAATTCTAGAGAGACGTGTTTTATAACTTTTTACTTTATCTAGTTATTCACGTTAATTACGCATTGGACACTGTTACGTAAATGTAAATTTCTGTTAACGTAATTTTTCGAGATTTCCTACAAATCGCTGGACAGAGAATCACTAACGGTGTTATGATTCTCATATACTATTAACGCCATTGAGGTTAAAGTAGAGAAGGTCAAAAAGATTCCTAAGGAAAGCTTATTTCTTGACGTGAGAGGAAAATACTTATGAATATTTTGCTAGTGGGAATCTACGACTCGGAATTAACAATGAGAAGCTTTTACCCTATAGATCTTAACGGGGAACAATCTGCCTCTCCGGAGGAGGCTAAAATTTCCCTGTTAGCTGAGTCGAACTTTTTAAAATCTCAAGGACATAACGTTAAAGTCGTCGTAATTACAGCACTCGATCAGATTAGACTCTTGCCTGAAATACCAGATATCAAGTTGTGGAGAAACGTGATAAAGGGTAAGGTAAAGGAGGCGCTTGGGGTGGAGCCAGAGGTAATTCCTTCAGTAGGAGAGTTCGTCTGGAAGGACATGCGTATTTCATTCTCTGGAACCATAGGTAACTACATGTTCGCGCTATACTACATCATATGGAACGTCATGAATGAGTTTAGTCCAGACGTGGTATTCCTCGACACCACTAACGGCTTCACAATTCACACAGCAGCAGCCTCTAGGGCAGTTAGGTTGTGTACAGAGGACTATAACGTAATTCAGGATAGAGGAGAAACCTACTTTATTCACGCGAACGCCGGGGAGGGCAATGAAAAAGCTCCATCTAGAATTCACGTTATAGTAAAGAGGGCGATTAAGGACGTTAAAATACCTCAATATCTTAACGATGATATCAAGATAGGAAAGGAAATTGTTGGAAATGAGGAGAAGATCATTCCAGCTAAGGGAAAATCCGATATTTTAGGAATATCGTGGTCCATTGAAAACGGCTACCCACTTCCGATTGCCTACATAGCTAAAGAGGCAAACCTGGAGGAATACACAAATCCCAGTGTGCTTTTCGGAAAACTGAATTCGGAGTTCGTATCGGAGAAAAAAGATAACGTCTTAACAGTTTCACCTTCCCTTCATTTAAACGAAAATGCAATACTTTACCTCTTTGGATATCATTTAATAGATAAGCTGAGGAGGGAAATCTCGGATTCGCCATTTCCAATAAATAACGTTATTAAACTGAGCAAGCTTATGGATAAAGCGAATAGGGATATTGTTGAAAGGGAGATAGCTAACATTGAAAATCTAGCTCAAATAGCTCTGAAAAATGAGATTAGGGGTGAGGAGTTCTCCCTTAATTACCTTTGGGCTATAGGTAACATGAGGGTCATCGATTACATTAGGAAAAAAGAACCCGAAAAAGAGGACGAGGAATGCGTGTTCGATGAGAGGAACTTCTCAGCACACGCGGGAATAGTTAAGGAGCTAACAAAGGTCACCCTAAAGGACGGAAAAATCATGCTCAGTTACAGGGGAAATTGTAAGGACGTCGTTATTAATGAAATAAAGAGACTTGGAAGAGGGGAGAACGACTAAGGGCGACTTCTAAAAAAAGAAATACAGTCGGATTTAGAGCTGAAGTTCGAGTAGCCTACAACATGTTTTAGGGAATTTATATATAAAAGCACGTTAATTTAGTATCTATGGTAATAGATGTAACTAGACTTTCTCATGTTGTCATACGCGTGTCCTCCCTAGAGAAGGCAAAGGTCTTCTATGAGGATCTCCTAGGTTTTGCAGAGTCGGAAAAGGACGGGGATACGATGTATTTGAGGGGAATTGAGGAAGTAACTCACCATAGCCTAGTCTTGAAAAAGGCTTCCTCTCCAGGTTTATCCTATCTGGGATTCAGGGTGGATAACTTAAGTAAGGCGGAAAAGGAAATAGAGGAAATGGGACTCCCTAGAAGGACTCATAAGGAAAAAGGAGTTGAGGACGGCATACTTTTTCAAGATCCAGCTGGACTCCCGATCTTTTTATACCACGATATGGAGAGTGCTGAGGACGTAAGGCTTAAGTTTTACGCTCATAAGGGGGTTTCTCCAGTAAGGATAGCTCACGTAAACCTCGTCGTTGATGATTTACAAAGGGAAAGGGAATTCTTTGAGAAGAAGATGGGATTTATCACTACAGAGTACTTCGTAGACGATGCGAGTAATGAGGAGGTTATATGGTTGACAAAGAGAGGTTCCTCTCATGAAGTGGCAATGTCGAGAAGCAGAAGAAGTCCTGGATTCCATCACGAAACGTATTACGTCTACGATGTACATAGCATAATAAGGGCTGCGGACATTCTAGCGTCATACGAGATGTGGGATAGCATAGAGAGGGGACCGGGAAGACATGGTGTAACTCAGGGGCTCTACATTTACCTGAGAGATCAGGACAAGAATAGGATCGAGTTCTTCACGGCGGATTATGAGGTACTTGATAGGGATAAATGGAAACCTATAAGGTGGGATGCCACGCAGAGGAGATACAGGTCCGATTATTGGGGAAGAGCAATTCCGGAGAGTTGGTTAAAGGAGTGGATGCCCGTAGAGGACATTGTTACGGGTGAGCTTAAGGGGTGGTGAAATGATCAGGAAAGGAGAGGATTACATAAAGTCGATAAGCGAACATCATGGTACAATATATTACGATGGTAAAGTGGTAGAGGATGTGGTTAGTCATCCCGCATTCAGAATTCCGATAAGAACAGTGGCCGACTATTACGATCTCCACTGGAAGGAAGAGTCGTTAAGGGTTTACAATGGAGACGTAGGCGAGGAAACCAGCATATCCTTTATGAGACCTAAAAATAGGGAAGAGCTGAGAAGATTGAGGGATGGACTGGTGAAGATCTACGATTTCTACCACGGTTTCTTCGGGAGAAGTCCAGACTACCTTAATCTGTGGAGTACTGTGTTCGCAGCCCACGCTGATGACTACTTTGGGAAAGCCTTCGGTCAAGATTACTCTGAAAGAGTGAGGAACATCTATAAGGAAGCTGCCCACAATGACCTATTTTACACTCACGCTATTGTAGCCCCAATGTACGATAGGTCAACTCCTCCTTCAAAATGGAAGGATGGTTACGTACAGGTTGGGGTGGTAAAGGAGGAAAAAGACGGCGTAATAGTAAGAGGTGCGTGCCTGTTATCAACTGCAGGCCCTTACGCTGAATACCTCTGGTATCTTCCCAATATAAGAAGGGATACGGATCCTAAGTACGCAATATTCTTCAGTATTCCTACGTGGTCGAAAGGAGTGAAGTTCCTCACGAGGAGGGGTTTCTATCCCCGTGAAAATTACGGTCCTTTCGAGTATCCGATATCCTCAAGATTTGAGGAAAGCGACGCTATACTGATGTTCGATGACGTGTTCGTACCTTGGGATAGAATAATATTTTATGGGAAAACTGACGAAATTGAAGGGTTCATGTGGAATAAAGTGAGGCTGAGGACCTGGTTTAACTGGCATTTCACCATACAGCACTATACCAGGATTAAGTTTTACGCTGGATTAGCCATAGCTATGTCAGAAGCTGTAGGAATTAACAATTTCATAAATGTGCAGGAGAAGATAGGGGAGATTCTCATCTACCTCGCGATGAACGAGGCGGCGTTACTCGGGGCGGAGGAAGCAGGGGAACAGCTTGAGACGATCTATCGTCCTAATACTCAACTAGCTATCGCGGCGAGTCACTTCAATATGAGAGTACTTCCCAGGATACATGAATTACTTAGATTGATACCTGGCGGTTCCAGTATACCGGTACCTGCGGGATTGAACGACTTCGAGAATCCGGAGGAAAGGAAATACATTGAGAAATACCTCGACAGCAAGGGGTTAAATCCATTAGAAAGAGTCAAACTGTTCAACATACTGTGGGACGTGATAGGTTCGGAATCTGGTCTAAGGTACGAACAGTACGACAGGTTCAGCAGGGGAGATCCCACTATACGCTGGGCACAGATATACACTGAAGTTTACAAGGATAAAAAGCATGAACTGGTTAAGATAGTAAGGGACATAATGGATCAAATGCCCGACCCGCGTGAGTGAATGTGCAGGCTGAGATCTCCGATCTGAGAATACCTCAACCCCCCTTCTACTACGGCGTTGATTACGTTGGAGTTCACGTCGAATTAGAGGGGGTTGATAAGTTCCTCCCTAGGGAGCTGAAGTCCACCGGCGAGGGATGGATATACGTATCAGAGTTCGTCTCTGTATCGGGTGAGGATTGGGAAAAGATATGGACAGATCCATACTTCACCCAATACAGGGAGGCAGCAATTGCAGTGAAGGTAATGTTCCAGGGAAAAAACTACCTTTTTTTCCCCTTTATGTGGGTTGACAAGGATTGGGCACTTATTAGAGGATGGCTTAACGGCTACCCTAAGGAAATTGCCAGAATAGAGATGTCCAAATTTCACCCCCTGCTACCCAGGTATAGTAAACCTGAGGCGGGTGTAAAGTTAGGGGGGTACGTCATCAGGGGTAAGGACGCGTTGTTAAAGGTAGTAGTGGAGTTAACTGAGATCTCCAACACCCCTCCTCCCTCATCCTTCGGACCTACACTTACATATAGGTACTTCCCAGCAATAGGAGACGGGAGTTCTGTTAGAGAGTTCGCTAAAGTAATCAAAAGTGAGGGGAAGACTGGAACGATATGGAAGGGGAGAGGAGGCGTTGAGTTAGGAGGTGCTCTAGGTGAGATAAAGGTAAAGAAGGTAATGGGAGGTTACTTTTACCCCTCCTTCTTTAAAATTGATGGGACGAAAAGGGAGTAAGATTGAGATGGGCTAGAGTTAAGGTAAGAGATAAGGTACTAAAGGGCGAAGTAAGGAAGGGAGAAATCGTTACTGAAGAAGGGGAGTTCCCGTTGACTGAAGTTAAATTCTTACCCCCCGTAGATCCTCCCTTTATACTCTGTACCCTAGCGAACACGCCGGAAATGTTGGGTTTCAAATCAAAGGAAGAGGGGAGGGAAGCCCTAGGTACTCCTAAATTCTTCGTAAAACTACCTAACACGGTGGTAGGTCATAACGATACAGTTGTGATCCCTAAGTCCGGTTTCAGGCCAGAAGTAGAGATAGGGGTCATAATAGGTAAAAGTTTATGGAAGCCCACGAAGGAGCAGGTTAAGGAGGCAATACTTGGGTACACCGTCTTCAATGACGTAACAGCCCCTGCAGAATTCAAAAAAGAAAGTTATTATGCGATGAGGCGAGATCCTGCAGACGGAAAGGTTAAGCGGATGTTAATAAGGGGGAACCACTTCCGTAACAAGAACAGACCAACATTTTCGCCTATGGGGCCAGTGGTAGTTTCCCCAGACGAGATTGACGTATTTAATCTCAGTATGAGAAGTTATGTGAATGGGAAAATAATTCAAAACGGAAGTTCCTCTAGCCTCATATTCTCAGTAGATGAAGTAATTTACGAATTATCTAAGATAATTGAGTTACCGCGTTATACGGTTATTACTACCGGTTCGGTGGGGTATAAAGCAGAGGAACAAAGCGAGTTTCTCCTTGAACCCGTAAATGGAGAAATGGTCGCGGAGGTAGAGGGGATCGGAATCCTAAGGAATGAAATAAGAGTAGAAGAACAATAGGAGTTTAACAGTAGTTTCCATAAGGGCGAAGTCCTTTGCCTATTCAGGGGTATTTTACGTATTGTAATTTATGATAAAGATGATGAAATACAGTGAATTGTTGGGGGCAAGTGGTAATTTACGTCTTCTTTGCGAGTTGAGTTTATTTAGAAAAATGGAATAGACCCAACTGAATGACGTCGTATGGATTAGGAAGGATTCGCTTAATAATTTCCTTTATTCAATTCCTATTTGCCACAATTACAATTAGCGTGGAAATGTAAATTCCCTGGCGCATGTCCGACGAATAGTTGTTGCGGTGTTATTGATTAAGGTAGTACTGATCATATTTATCACAAATATTAAAGCAAACCGATATTGCGGGCCGTTCACGCGTTCATTGTGAATTGTAATTTATAAGAAGATATGATAAAATACAGAAAATTGTTAAGTTTAAATCCCCCACAAGTCATGGCGGTATCAAATTAAATTTGTTGTAGTTGTTGAAATAAACTGAATTCGCGAAGGAGGCGTAAATCGCCCGATATTGCCGTGGTAACAGTTTCCGATAAACCGTGGAGTTTATGTTATTTTATAAAACTCTTACACAGTACTAAGACCTAAAGAGGGATGCCAACGCCTAGGAATCTCATAAAACACTTGGAGAATGCGTCAAGGCTACGTTAAACACGTAATAGTAGAGAATGGCCAATTGAGATTCAAAGAAAAAGATGTAGAGAAACTAATGGACACTGTCAAGAAGAGGAAAACGACATATACGGCACAGTATAATTAAACACACGAAAGGACGAGTCAATAAACTAGGCAAAGTACCTCGGGAACAGGTCAAGGAATACGATCAAGTAATAACGGATATAGCTGGATTGAGTGTGAAAAGGATTTCAGACTAGAAAATAACACTACACAGTGAGGTGTCAAAAATAGTTATTGCATACCCATGCAGAGTAATAAGATTCTGTTTAGGTACTTGAGGAAGTATGCAAAGCACGCAATTGCTACTCGCATCGAACAAGGAGGACAAGACACTAGAACGAGAGTTAGTAGAAGACCTAGCCGTCCTAATCTCATTTAGCGGTAAACTCTACGGTATAAGGGGTTACAAGTACGAGAGGGTGAGGAAATGCGTTGAAGAGCTTATGGCTTAGGCGCTCCACACCAGAAGAGGAGTGCGTTTACTTAACGTACTCCATCAACAATGAAAAGAGGGAGGAAAGCAAGATACTACTGGAGAACTACGGGAAATTGTTACAGAAGGCATTAGACTGGTTGTGGGAGAGGATTAGGGTAAGGAGGAGAGAGGTTAGGAAAGATAGGAAAGTCCTCACGAAGCTTAAGATTCAATTACCTAAGAAGAGGAAAGTGTACAACAAGCTTAAGGACGAACTGGAGAGGGTATACGCGTTAGCTTCCCATCATGGTGATAAGGCGATAAGTGATGCATTCTCTATCCTAAAGTCGAGGAAGAGGAGGGCTGAAAAGGGACAAGCGTCACCTAGAAAACCGAGACTCAAGAGGGTGTACGTTAGGGTAAAGTCAACGCTGAGGAGAGTAGAGGCTGTACGTTAGGGTAACAGTAAAACCCCACAAGTACGTTACCTTCTCTTGGTCTCTCACCTGGTTCTCTCGACGGGTTAGGGGACTTGAGCTTGGTGAGCCTGTAATTAAGGACGATAAAGTGTACTTACCGTTCCGCTAAAAGCTACCTTGGAGTTCTCCCCTTGATTTTCCTATCCGTTGACAGTAATTTATACACTCTCGATGCTTATGACGGTGATAAGTTTGTAACGTTTTCTATGAAGGAGTTGTATAGTTTGAAGTACGGGATGCAGTTGAAGACGGGTAGGATAAGGTCTTTTGCTTCTAAGCACACGAAAAAGGGCAAGGAAATAATGAGGAAGTATTCTCACCGTGAGAGGAATCGTGTGTTGGATTACGTACACAAGTTTGTTAACAATTTGCTGGAGATGTATCCCACGACTTTGTTTGCTGTCGAGAAGTTAAATAAGCAATCAATGTTTGAGGACGCAAGTGATTCCCTCTCTAAGAAGATATCCCTAACGGTTTGGAGGACTGTACATCGGGTGTCGAGGTATAAGGCTCCTCTTTACGGCTCTTTCGTAAAAGAGGTGAACCCGTACCTCACCTCCAAGTCCTTCCCCGGATGGGTTTCCCGAAAGGTCGGTAGGACTTTTAGGTGTGGGAGGTGTGGGTTCATCCTGGACAGGCAGCTAAATGCGTCTCTAAATATCTACCTCAAGATGTGCGGGCTTCCCCACATCAGTGATGTTCCGCGGATGTGGGTTGGAGTTACCCCGCTAAAGCGACGAAGAGGGATGAGCGGGGCATGCCCCGCGACTTTGGTGAAGTCCAAGGGCTGAGAATTGATATGGAATGTCATGACATCCTATGAAGCCCGAACCCCCAAATACACTTGAATTGCGCGAAGTTCCTAAGTTAAGTTATTATATAGTCACAATTTTTATTCGTAATATCTAAAATTTTAAGTTGTACTTACTCCTTATTAGATCTAATTTTTGGTAAGGATTCTCTACGTTAGGTATGATAACATTTTTCCCATTAACTGTAGTTACGGACCATGTACCTAGGGTGGAAGAGCTGTTAGGGTTTGTAAATTCGGAAGATACACTGATATTTGCCACTGTTATCCAGGGTATTAATAATTCGCCCGTTAAGCTGGAGACTCTCCGGGAAGTTACTACTTTTCTTGGTAGTAAACTATCTGCCATGAGAATAATTCCGCTTAATGTGGCCATCCCCCCAAGAACGTCTGCGAGTATAAAGTACCAATACTCTCGTATTATCGATACACCTCCTGCTATCATTATTAACGATATTATTACCGTTTTTATCCTATTAATAACGCTGGTTTGCTCTTTAGATTGAAGACTTTCTGAGATATCTAGCTTATAAATACCATTTTTTCCTGCCGCATAGAATTTTTCTCCGGAAACTGTTCGACGAAGAGTTACCTCTCCCGTCTTTTCATCATAATCAAATGGAAAACGAGTGAGGATTACGATATCTCTTATTTTTAAATTATCCCTCACGAGAATGTACTAAATTCATCGGGTTAAAAGTATTTCTGTCGTAATGAGATAAGGAGTGATTCAGAGCTCTTTTGCAAATTGTAATTTATAGAAGGTACAATAAAGTTGAGTAAATCGGTAAGTTTAGAACCCCTACAGGAGAATTAGGCGATTCAGGTTTCCATTGCGAATCGTAATTATTGCAAATTGATATAAAATAAAGGAAATTGTTAAGTGCGAATCTCTACCTATTACGTCGATTGAATCAAAAAATCATTATGTTTTTCAAAGTAAACTAAATTCGAAAAGAAGACGTGTGTGGTCCTTCCCCAATAGATGTAAGTTATGAGTATATTACTCCATTTCTGGTACTTGTTTTTGAACTTAATTCAAGATCATCTAAATAGGGGTTACGAGCCAAAAATCAGATCTCGAACACTATCCCAGGCAAGATCTCGTCTTGTTCTGGAACTGCGGTGAACATTTCAGCGTTTCCAGAGACATTGTAGTAGTGAGATGGAATGAAAATCATTCCGTTCCTCACGGAATTTTCAAGAAATTGCAGCTCTATGTAACTAAAGGTGGAATTATAAGGCCTCTCCCTAGGTACACTTAAGGGCGCAGGGGTTATGAACTCTGGAGTGTTAGCGCTTAGAGCAGTGACGTTGAGCACTACGAAATTAGGTTCCATTACCTCGTCCAACAGCTTGAGGTTACTCACGTAAGTTGGTTTCGCGTTGACGAACACCTTCCCAGTGTAGTTAATAAGGGTGAGGGAACCCCTTATCACAAGGCCGTTACTGAGGTCCTTAATACCTCCTATTATTGTGGCCGTCATCAGGTATTGACTAGGTGAGGTGTAAGAGGGTTCGTAAGTTACCTTGATGAGGGTTCCGCTGATCTCGAATCCGTCGAGATACGTAGAAACGTTGGTTTGGTAATAGTACACTAGGGATTTCACGGGTACTCCGGAACTTGAGAGGTAAGCACTAATCGATAGTGAGATGTTATTGTAAGTTATGACAGGAATGCAGCCACCCGGAAACGGTGGACAAGGGTAAATAAAGGACTTATTTACCTCCTCCAATTTCTCGAACCAGGTTCCATCATAAGAGAGGTTTAACTTAGTTATTGATAGATTGCACGTCCTATTTTTGGTTAAAGGGTTTAGGTAGAAACCGAACGCATATGAGTTTGACGTCGTTGGAACCAAAGCCTGATATTTTAGCTCAATAGGTTCGGCGGGATAGAAAACTGCGCTCTTTGGCTCCACGGACAGGTTGAGGTATTTGTTAACGTCCTGAGGAGTTAGAGGTACGGACAAACCTACGGAATACTGTTTTGAGTACGAGATCTTCTTACAATAAGCAATTAATGTGAAACATCCATGCCAATTAACGAAAAACTTAGTGTTCACATGTTGCGTTCCATAGGGTATGTAAACAACGTACATATATAATATTACAAAAACAAAAAGAGCTCCAATAACCCCCTTGGCAACTCTGTTCATATTGATTTTGTCTAAATGTCCATATAAAAACCTTCGGTCAAAAACTATGGGGGATTCAGACTTTCATTGCGAATTGAAATTATGACAAATAAAGATTAAATAAATGAAATTGTTAAGCGCGAATCCTTACCTAGTCCATACAATGTCATTCAATTCATTTGATTTTTCTAAATAAACTGAATTCGCTATGAACAGGTAAACGTCCCCTATCATGTGAGGATCTAAACTTACCGATTTACTCAACTTTATTGTACCTTCTATAAATTACAATTTGCAAAAGAGCTCTGAATCACTCCTTATCTCATTACGACAGAAATACTTTTAACCCGATGAATTTAGTACATTCTCGTGAGGGATAATTTAAAAATAAGAGATATCGTAATCCTCACTCGTTTTCCATTTGATTATGATGAAAAGGAGAGCGTTTTCATGTAATCATCTTACTCGATAAGATGTGGTGAAATTATTCCTTAATTAGAAATGCCTTCCTTAACGATAATTAATCTCGTTAACCAATTCGGTTAATGGGATATAGGGTTATAAGGTGGTTAAGTAGTGTCTTGCTGAACGTTGTTGGTACAGTGATTTTTTAGGTGCAGAATTCAATCTAGAGGCTTATTTTGGTGGAGTGTAGTATACTACATCCCTGTTTTACATATACATATCGATGAGACAACTGCATGAGAACAGTCCTTTGAAGTAATCCACAACTCATATCTTAACGGTAATGCATGGCGAATACCGATCTCGAGTTCGGAAAAGGCCTATCATCACTCCCTAACCCGTCCGTCCATGACCCTCTTAAGTCCCCTGACCCTCTCAAGCACCTTCCCTTTTCTCTCCTCGTAGACGTTTAGTCCGTCACAGAGTAGTTTTCCCTCATAAAAAGCGTCAATAACTATGGTGTTGAACTCCCTTATTCTCTGGTCCAGCTTATCCCTTTTGACAAAGTGTAGCTCTATGGCATCAGTGGGCGGAAGCTTAGGTAACTTGTTACCGATAACCAGGAGGTCATAATCGCTGTACACCCCATGATCGCCCATGGCTCTCGATCCGAAGAGTATGACCGTGTAATTACGGCTACAAATGTAGGTAACATATTCCTCGAAATGTCTTTCCTCTTCCTTGCATAACTCCATCAGGTCAGGAGAGAGAGGATCTCCTCCATACATCTGACACACTTCTCAGCCTCACTCCTCTCTAAGTCGATTACCTCTTCCCCTGGATATCTTGATCCTAAGTACATTAAAGATAAGTATTCAGCGCAATCGAAGACTCTTTCGCCAAGGGTTATGTTCTCGACTTTAGCCTTTTCTCTGAGAAGCCTCCTAATGGAAGGGATGTAGGTTACTGCGCCGGTATTCTGTATTAGTACTCCTTTCAACCTTAGCTCCACTGCCATCACCGCGCCAAAGTAGGCCTCTGCTTAGTATCCCTTCTCTAGTAGTAGATGTGAGACCTCCTTGTCCCTAGCGCTTTTCTCAAGCCACTTTGCCATGACCTAGGATCGCCCCGGTGAGTTTAAAACTTACTTAGTCCCTCAGGGATCCATTTTAATATTCAGAAGTCTGACTTAACGTAATTTTCTAAGGTTAAATTTTACGCTAATCTGTAAGTGAATTGTGTTGACCCCTGTGAAATTGTAATGTTCAACAATGAAAGGAATTGTTTCTAAGAAGACAAATTAATTCTCCATCAAGATATTAGACAGTGTCCAATGTGCAATAAATGTTATTTACTTAATTAACTACTTTAACATATGGAATACTCCATCTCTTAGTACATGATCAGGGAGATAGTACGGGGGGGAATTACGAGAGATCAAACTCCTTTACTGCCTTCATGAGCTTAAAAATATTCTGTTTTACCCTCTGTTAACTCTTAACTCATAACGCCAAAACCTCTTTTTAGCTTTTGTTGTCAAGAAATATGTGGTTACTTGTGCTTATTATTAATAAAATTATATTTTATGTTACTTTCATGCCTGTAATTAAACGGATTTAATTCTAGAGAGACGTGTTTCATAACTTTTTAGTTTATTTAGTTGTTCATGTTAATTACACATTGGACACCATCACGTGTTTTCAAGTGAGGAAACTCCCTTGAATCAGGCCTATTTGAACGGTGTACAGTATATTAGAGATAATCTGATATGCTATTACAGATATATATCGAATACGATGACTCCATGAGAACACTCCCTCGTAATTAGCCGAGAATACTTCCACGGGAAAAACACATAGCATTAGGGGGATAGCGATCCATTACGATGTCGATCTAAGCAGCGTTCTGAAATCCCTACTCCCATAGCTTTGTTAGAGGCGAAGCGTGTAGTGCCTTGGGCTTAATTAGTGAATTTTTTTTGAGGAAATCATAAACGAGTTCAAGAATGTAATTGCGAAGGAATTCTAAGATTTTAATTTCCTTAAACGGAATTAACGTTAGTTAAGCTGTGGACCCATACTTTACGCTACCCGCTGATCTTTCCCACTATTAGGTTAATATTCCACTTCTTAGCCATCTCCTCAAGTTCCCTATAGGTTTTTTTCCTCGTGGTCATAATTATAAGGTACTTTGCCGGTTCTTTCCCATACTTTCTCCTAAATACCTCAGCCTTCCTTAATATCTTGTTAATTTCGTCAGTAGATTGCGTAAATGAAGTAACTTCACCAATTATTGGGGGATCCTCGCTGAAAACGTCAATCTCCTCACCTTCTATTATAGTCGAGGTCAAAGATTTATCTTTTGGTAATATTTTCATATCCTTTAGGTAATTTTCGAGAAATCTTCTCACGAATTCTTCGAAAGTCATTCCGGCAAACTGGGATAAGTCGGTAAATCCCTTTAACATAGCTCCGAACATTCTATCTACTTTTTTATCTAGCCTCTTGTAGGAGAGTTTCAGCTCTTTTACTTCATTCAAAAGTTTGTTGAAGTCCTCCCTAAGCTTTACCTGTTCTTGGGCTAACCTAGTCTGTTCCTCAGATAACTTCTGGAAGTCCTCCCTAAGCTTTACCTGTTCTTGGGCTAACCTAGTCTGTTCCTCAGATAACTTCTGGAAGTCCTCCCTGAGCTTTACCTGTTCTTGGTAAAGTTTGTTGAAGTCCTCCCTGAGCTTTACCTGTTCTTGGGCTAACCTAGTCTGTTCCTCAGATAGCCTTTGAATGTCCTGTCTATATATTTTAAGCTCTCTAGATATTTCCGTTAATGTAACGTTCTCTATGAGCTTTTTCAGCTTATCAGCTAGTTCGGGATTCTCCGTTATCTCAGCAATTAGCCTCTCAGTAAGAGAGCCTGAACTCATTAATTATAATTAAGTCGTTTACGCGTTATTAACTTAACTTTCTGTGGGATTTCTTGAACTTGTTTAGGAAAAAATCCCTAATTTTCTGTTAGTTGAATATAAATTTCGTCATTATTAATAAAACCGTCAGAAACGTACAGTACCTAACCGATATCGATAAACTACTCTTCATCTCTTATCTGTACAAGGAGCACTAAGCCTGTGAAAGTAATCAGTGTTCAATCATAAGTCTAATTCTGTAAGGCCTTCGCTTAACTAGTTTATACCTTATCAGAACATAAAAACCAAGGTGATTGGTTTGTATAATAACAATAACTTCCGATACTATCATTCCCAGTATTCCAAAGAGTTAGGCATGTTATGCGTTGCCCTATGAGAGATCCTTGCTTGAACATCAAGGTCTGACTAAGTATAATGTTATCTCGGTAATCGTTCATTTATTTCATAAGAGAATCTAAGGCCGTACCTATAACAGGGTCGGCTAACTCATAATTTCCCTTATCGCTCTTGATGACGTATCCTCTCTTCTCCAGGTTATTCAGGTATCTCCCTAGTTCAGCGTCAAATATTGTCCTCCTCCTCTTATCTTCGAAGTATCTCTTTATTTCGCTCCACCTCCTATATCCCTTAGCTATGGCCTCAACTACTACGATGTATTCCCTGGAGAAATGGCTCAATTCCTCAACCGTAGTTTTCATCGCAAGTTCCAGGATATCGTCCACAAAGGTCTTCCTAACTTCCTTAGTTCTTAAACACCGAAGCCCGAACTCCGTCAGCCACCCTACAACACCGTCAAGTTTCTCCACAGCAAACTCTAGGACGTCCTTTGGGGGGGTTATTCCGATCTGTTCGAAACCCTTCTCTAGGAAATCCAAAGAACGTGACGAATCAAATTTGTTTACTCTTACCTCCTCTAAGTGTCTCCCGTAGAGGGGAGAGGAGGGGTCCTCAACCTTTAGAAAATCGTACAATAGTCCTATCTCAGAGCCGGTTAAGATGAAGGTCACATTCTTACAGTAATCGTAACAGTGGGCTAGAAGGGAGAGCATCTCCTGGCCTAACTTTCCTCTGAGGTTTTGAGCCTCATCAAAGGCTATGATCACCCTACTTTCCTCATTTATCCTGTCCAAGATCTGAGTAAGTGAAGCTCTTTCGTTAGGATCCCAGGATAGGGAAACGTTAACTTCAAATACCGAAATTCCTCTGATGTGCTTAAGGATGGATCTAATGGGTAATCTCCTATTTAGCTGCGATAGTACCTCCGAAAATATTGTATAGATTGCCCTATAAGAGGAGAGCGGAAGTCTTCCGTCTACTAGTGCGTGAGGTAAATCGATGTCATTTAGGAAAGCCTTCAGGATTGAGGTCTTGCCTACTCTCCTTATACCGGTAAGAAGAACTATGGGTTCTGACATAGCTGAACTTAGCGAGTTAAGTTCCTCTTCCCTATCGTACAACTGCTCCCTAGTTTCCTTTGGTCGTCCATCAAAGAAAATAACTAACACCCTGTTAGTATACTAACACCCTGTTAGATTTAAGGTTTCTCATTCAGTCGTCCTGTGTTCATCATGAGATAACATATAGCCCTTAGGATACCATCCTTAGCGCGAATGAATACGATACATCTCAAATGGAGATCAATGAATTACTTCAATCCATTGGGGGGTTCGGGAAATACCATTGACGAGAGCAATGTATAGGAACAACTGAAATTTAATATTAAATAATTAATAATTAATTTAAAGCGACTTCAATTCAATTGATTGCTAATATCCCACAATCCACGTTTATATTGCATACTATGCAGAATTTGCATTAATAGAAAGATTAAAATACGTTTAATCATAGATATTAATTAAGTGAGAATATGAGCCTTAAGATATATAAAAAATTAGATCTTACAGGGGTTTCTTGTGCCGGACCTCTGGGAGAGCTATCGGGAACTTTTGATGAACTACAGCCTGGGGAGGCTGTAGAAGTTCTATTAGGGGACGAAGCGACCCGAAATGACATTTTGGTGTGGTCGAAAAAGCGAGGAGCTAAGATTGTAGAGGATTCGAAAGAGGGGAATAGGTACAGATTAGTAATACAGAGGCTGTAAAGATGAAAAGGGTAATTATAGCAGGAGGAGGAATAGCAGGAACGATTTTGGCTAACAGACTCTCTGACAAGCTAGCTGCTGAACTAAAGAAAGGGGAAATCGAGCTAGTAGTTTTAGACAGAACGGACAAACACGTTTATCAGCCTGGACAACTCTTTGTAAGCCTGGGATTGTCAGAGCCTGAGGAGATTGTTAGGAATGAAAGGGAACTATTGAATCCTCACGTGAAATTCTTCACAGGTACATCAGGAGAGATGACGAAGATAGATGTAGCTAATCATCAGGTATTAACAGCTGACGGAAAGGCTCACTCATATGATTACTTGGTGATTGCCACCGGATCCCATAACAACTACGACGAAATACCCGGTCTGAAGGAGGCCGAATTCACGCCCTGGGATCTAGAGAGTGCAGTAAAGATGAGGGAAGTGGTCCAAAACTTCAATGGAGGAACGGTAGTAATAAACGTTGCTAGAACTCCGCACAAATGTCCAGTAGGACCTTTAGAGCTTACGTTTATGTTTGAGGATATGGTGAGGAGGAGAGGGATAAGGGATAAAACCGAGATTATTTACACTTATCCCGTTCAGGGGGTTTTCGGCATACCCAGTACGAATCAGGTGATGCTAAAGATTTTCGAGGAACGGGGGATAAAAGTGGTGTCTCCTTTCAAGGTCGCAAAGGTAGATCCGAAGGAGAAGGTGATCGAATCGGATGACGGACAAAAGCTGAAATTCGACTACCTCTTCGGAGTACCACCTAACGTGGGAGCTAAGGTGATAAAGGACTCTGGTATAGGAGACAGAAGTAACTGGGTTCCAACGGATAAGTACACCTTAAGAATGGAGAATCAGAGCAACGTTTACGTCATGGGAGATACGACAAACCTTCCCATATCTAAGGCGGGTTCAACAGCGGACTTCGAGTCCTATGTGATCACGGGAAATTTAGTTAATGACATAAGGGGAACAGGGAGTAAAAGGATGTTTGACGGCTCGGTATTTTGTTACATAGCTACCGGACTTGACCAGGCGACTTACATAAGGTTCAACTATAATTACCCTCCGGTACCACCTCCTCCCTCCTACGTGCATTGGTGGGGCAAGATAATGTATAACAGGATGTACTGGACGGTTACTGCGAAGGGAATAGTATGAGACATGGATTGATAGTGGGCACTAACGACAAAAGCAGGTTAGTCTACGCAAGTATGGAGGCTGTAGTAAGAACGTCATTGGGAGATGAGGTGTCTATCTTTTTCACGATGGATGGAGTAAAAGCTATTACAAGGAATCCTGAAACGGTAACTAAGAACGATTCGTCGAAATACCTCGAGAGTTCGAACGAGTTTTACGAGAACCTAAGTAAGACTAAGAAGACGGGAAGGGCTAAGGTGTATGCTTGTTCGTATGCGTCTAAACTTTACGGATTTTCTAAAGAGTCGTATTCGGATCTCGTTGACGCCATTGTTGGAATTACGACATTCATAGGCGAAGTGGACGGACAGATAGTATCGATCTGGTGATAAAAGTGGAACAGATTAACTTGGACACGATCTTAAACAAGCTTGATCAGAAAAAACTGGATGACATAGCATCAATGTTAGATAGATTAGGTACTCTAAACGACGTTCTTTCGCGACTTGAGGAGCTTAAACAGTCGGGAGCGTTTGACGTGTTAATTAACACCTCCTATGCTCTCAAAACGATGAGGGATATGCTTAACGATGACGCTATACAGAACGTAGCAGGAATGACAAGTACTATAATGGAGGTATTGAAGACCGCTTCAGATCAAGAGGTCAAGGACAGGCTAATTTCTGTCCTTAAGGGATTGGAAGGAATTGAAATGTTAACTAACAAGCTAAGGGAATTAACCTCCTCTGGCGCACTGGATGTCCTGGTTAACATGTCGTATGCGCTTAAGACGTTAAAGGACATGTTAAATG
Source organism: Sulfolobales archaeon HS-7 (assembly GCA_019704295.1). GTDB lineage: Archaea > Thermoproteota > Thermoprotei_A > Sulfolobales > Sulfolobaceae > HS-7. The sequence goes on from AP024596.1 coordinate 208,426, forward strand.
ATGACGCGATACAGAACATTGCATCCTATACTTCCTCTCTTCTAGAATTACTTAAGGTGATGGACGACAGAACGATAAGTTCTATGAAGAACGTCATAGTGAAGTTTAACACACTAGAAAAGGTAGTTTCAAAGTTAGAGGAGTTGGACAAAAGTGGAACATTGGATACGCTGATGGAAATGGGATATCTAGTAAAGACCATGCGAGATATGCTAAACGAGGATTCTCTAGTCAACCTTGCGACGACGCTATCGACTGCCCTGGAATTCCTTAAAGGCGGTAAGGATTTCCTTGATCTATTTAATAGTAGCCTTGGTAGGGTAGTTGCCGAAGTAGCAGCTTCAGACGAAATGAGAAAGGTTATTGACAACCCCACTCCTTACAACCTATCGAGGATTATAAAGGCGCTGGGAGATCCTGACGTTCAGAAGGGAGTTGGAATAATGATGACGTACCTGAAACTACTGGGTCAAAGGGAGAGTTAAATTAAATTTTTTTGCAATCTATTGACGCTTCCTTGAAAAGGAGTTTTAAAAGAGGATCAGGGATATTCGCCTCCTCCCTGTAATTTTCGTGGAGTACTAGTATTTTCGCAGTAGAAGGAGATGCGCTGCTTATATCGAAGAAGAGATATTGGACTGTAGAGAATTCCTCTCCTTGTTCTCTTCCCTTCTCTGGAACTCCTTGTATAAGCTTGTCTCCTATTTTAAGGAAAATTGAGTTGTATATTCCCCTTAAGGTTCTGAAAACCTCCTTAAGGTCGGCTTCATTCCAAGCGTTAATAAATAGAGTTGCCTTGATTAAGTTATTACATGGAATCATGGTTGAGTAGAGCTCAATCTCCCTCTTTATGTCATCTTCTTTTTCAAGCTTGTCTAAGTAGATCATTTCCTGTATTTGATGTATGACGGTTTCTTTGTTTTCGAAGAGCAACGTTAGCCTCTTTCCAAGTTCGAATCTCCTATCCCTCTTTATCTCCGCTATTTGCTTATACCTTTCCATCCTGACTTTTTCATAGTCTTTCCAATTCATGAATTGTGAAGGATCCATTTATAATGCCTCCTTAAGGAGGGATATGGGATGCTTTGGCTTTACTCCTGTGGCTTTAGTGATCTGCATACCCGCTAGCGGACATTCCGTAACGAAGACGTCGGCCTTACCATCTTTAAATGCGTCCATCATTCCCTTACCAACCCTCTTTGCAGTATCGTAATGTCTCAACCCCCAACCTCCATCTATTCCTGAACAACCCTTATCGACTCTTTCCACCTCAACTTTAACTCCTCTTAGTAACTGCACTCCTGGCTGACCTACCCCTAAGTACCTGAGGTGACATGGTGGGTGATATAGGGCTTTAAGAGGTTTCTCACCCTTTATGTTTACTTTCCCCTCCTTTTTTAGCTTCAGGAGAAACTCCATTGCGTCGTAGACCTTAGGTACGTCCTTAAGTAGGTGCGAGTACTCTTTGGTAACCATTAGGGTACACGTAGGTATGGGACACACCACATCGTAGCCTTTGTTAACGAATTCCCTAATTAACTTGGCGTTGTGCTCTGCATTCCTCTTCAATCCCCATGCATTTCCAGAGTCCAAAAAAGGCGCCCCGCAACATTTGAAGTTAGCGGCAACTACCTTTATTCCCAGTTTAGTGTAAACCTCTACGAGGTCTTTTCCTATCTCGGGAAAGAAGTTCTCAACAAGACATGTATGGAAGAGAACGACTTTAGCCACCGGATTACTCACGTCATTCTCCCTGAACTCCTCGAGGAAACCCCTCTCCGATATTTCCAGTTGCGGAGCATCCTCTTGTACGCCCGCGTAACCTGAAAGGACCTTATAGGCTTCCCTCCCTACTTTACCTAACTTCCTGATGAGTGGTATTCCGTCAGTTAACGACATTAAGGACTCTTTTAGGGGGACGCCTTTCACAGTTCTAAAGTAAAGCCATCCCCACTCTAAGATCCTGGGGAAATCCATGCTAAACTCATGAGGTGGTGTATATGGACAATTTACAAAGCACATATTGCAGTGAAAGCACTTTGAGGCTACTTCCTCCACATCCTCGAGAGTTAACGCCCCTGGACCCTTTTCGTCCGTTTTTTTGAATAGGGTTGGAAAAGAGTCGCAGTAGTTAAAACACCTTCTGCATCCATGACAAACTGTGGATTGCCTAACGAACTCCTTCAATAGTGATTTACTATCATAAAATCTAGGGTTGTCAGGATCTAAAATCATGATTATCACAGAAAAAGAGGAAAAAATTTATCCCTTTAGTTCCTTAAGAAGTTGTTCGAACTTAGCTGCGTGACTCTTTTCGGCTTTGGCTAAAGTCTCATACCACTCCGCTAGTTCAGTGAAGCCCTCCTCTCTAGCGTCCTTGGCAAACCCAGGATACATCTGAGTCCACTCGTAAGTTTCGCCCTCTATTGCGGACTTTATCATATCCTCTAAAGTGTTTATCTTAACGCCTGTGGCGGGATCTCCCATATTCCCCTGTCTTACGAAATCGAGATGACCGAACGCGTGAGCTGTCTCCCCTTCAGCTATACTCCTTATTGTAGCAGCTATTTCTGGGTACCCTTCTTCGTCTGCTCTCCTTGCAAAGTAGAGGTATCTCCTGTTAGCCATGGACTCCCCTATAAAAGCGTTTTTCAAGTTCGTTTCCGATTTAGTACCTTTTAACTCCTTCATGGTTATCTGAGATATTGATCCTCTACTTAAATAAAAACTTTTTCTTAGTATGAACTCCTTACTTGTAGTAATTTCAAAAAACGGGCAACGTTACGTTTTCGTGAGTTCTTACGTAGGATGTGTTTACGTATCTGGGAAAAGTTCCATTAAGTATTCCCCTGATCATGGCAATTGCGTAAACTGATAACGGACCCGGCTCGTTAAGCAGACTCGCTGGCAACCCCTCCGACATAACGTATATCTTATATTGATAGCTGTTTCCTAGGAAACCTTCTATAGTATTTACTACGCCCGTAACATTCGAAAAGTCCTGAGCTATTATTACTCCCGGTTGAAGGGATAGTAGCGTCGCACCTGACTCTACAGGATAGGCAGTAGTTACGTTCTGGTATACGTTTACTCCTCCAGCATCGCTAATAATGACGGAGATGAAGGAATTTCCAGAGACGGTGTAGAAAGTGTTACCAGGTTCCCAACAAAGCACGTAAGCCACTTTTACGTTGCCGTGAGTTGAAAAAGCACTTATCTTACTCTCCATCCAATTGATTAGGAGCTGAGCCTGATGTTCCTTATTGAACACCTTTCCTACTAACTCTATATCCGAGAAAATTTCCGAAAAGTTGTTGTCTAGGCTTCCATGAAGGTAAAGGACAGGTAATCCAGCCTCTACGAAGTCCTTATAGTAACCTCCTTCAATTCCCGCGTCTGCTATGATCAGAGAGGGATGATATTTTTCGAGTAGAGCAGCGTCGAGAGTAGGATACGTGACGTTGGCTGGAAGAATTGTTACGTTACTTGGGAGTAAAGAGGTCTCATTTACCTGTTCTAGCAGTTGATAGGAGTAATAGTCTATCGCGACTAGATCCTTTGTAAGATTCAAAGCTATTAGTATCTGCGTTACACTAGGTGCAAGGGATATTACTCTGGTAGGATAAGCCGGAATCGTAACGTTGTTTCCGAGGCCGTCGACGACAGTTAGCGGGTAATAGTTGACTGACTTTGATAAGTGAGTATGTGAGGTGAAATAGTACCCGGCAAATATACTCGCTGCGATAATTATTACTGCAAGTGCTATCCCGATAACAACGGTGGATTTCATAGATGGATAGGCTATCCAAGCCTTAAAAAATTACCGGTACGTAGTATTTGATCGAGCTAAGCGTGATTTCAGTAATGGGTATGGAAAACGCCTCTGACAATATTTCGGAATTTACATTCTGACCATGATAGAACACTTTTCCCTCCTTAAGCACGGTTACTGTAGAGGCAAAAGATACTATACCTAGGTCGTGAGTGGCCACAACTACTTGCCTGTTAGAGGATAATTGGAGGACTCTGGTAGCTACGACGTGTCTGTTCAACGGATCCAAGTTTGCCGTTGGTTCATCTAATAACAGGATCTTGTTCGTAAGAAGGGCTTTCGCTATTAGTACTAGGCGTTTTTCCCCGGAACTCAAAGTGGGGAAACTTCTGTATGCTAACTTAGCTATGCCCATTTCCCTGAGTGCCTCAAGGGCCTGCTTTATCTCATCTTCCTTTGGGAAAAACCACGCGTCCTTAGCCAGGAGGATCTTCATTACTGAACTCTTAAAATCGGGCACCTCAGCAGGTATGTAAACCGCATCTAATAGCTTAGGGTGTTTTGGAAGGAGTCCCGCGAGTGCCTTGAGTAGAGTCGTTTTTCCAGCACCATTAGGTCCTACTATTACGTTTAATCCATCACTTAACTTCAATTTAACTCCTGAAAGTATAGGAGAACCTCCGATTTCAACACTCACTTCAATCAAGGGTCCTCACCAGCCTTATCAGTATAGGCATGGCTATTATTGCAGTTACTGACGTCATAGGCAGAATGAATCCGAAAGTCCCTCCCGCGATAACGTTTGCCAATCCGAGAAGACTTGCTCCTATTAGCGCAGAGTAAATTAGGGACTCGCGAAATCCGTCCGCTCCGGAGTTTCTTGCAATGTGAGGCGCCATCAGCCCAATGAATCCAATTATTCCTACTTGTGAAACAAGATACGCTATAACAATACTAGTTACCATGAACCATACAATCCTGAAAGCAGAGCTGTTAAGTCCGAAGGAAGATGAGAGTTCGTCTCCCGCTGAAATCAGATCGAAGCGTCTCTCTGAGGAGATAGCGAAAGCTATGAAACCGAGGGTAATTAGCAGTAGTATTACCACCTGCTTGTAGGATTCTACCCCTATTTCCCCAAAAATCCAAAACAGGGGACTGGGTGTGGATGGAAATTTAAGGGCAAGGTACTCTTCAGCTATCATTAGGCCTGATACGAATGCGAAGTTCACCGTAAGCCCGGCAAAAAGCAAGGCGTTTACAGTTCCTTTTCTGCCCAATAGGAGCGTGATCACCGACGCCAGCAAGGCGAAGAGAAAGGCGGTGAGGGTTTCATACATAACCGAGGCTATAAGTTCGAAAGGTAAGAGGAAAGACACTACTGCCCCGAAAGAGGCACCTGCAGAAGTTCCTGAAACATAGGGATCCATAAGTGGGTTCCTGAAGAGGTATTGTAGGATCAGACCTGATACCGCTAGCAAAGCTCCGGCTATGCACGCGAAGAGTTCAGAAGGAAGCTTGATATACACCGCGATTTTGATGTCTAGAGGTGTAAACGGAGGTAGAGTGTATACGGGCCCCAGAAGGAAGAATAACATGATACTTGCTACGAGAAGCGCTAGGAATAATAAAACCTTCATTACTACTTGGATAGGTTATCCAACCTAATATATCTTTAGTAGAATTTATCTCAACTGGTTAGAGTGGTTAGACGATCTCGTCTACTTTATCACTAATCAATTGAATTTCCCTCTTCCAAAATCTGTTAAGGTAGTTTCAATATCCTACCATTCTGTCATGAAAAGAAAAACTGCTTGGATTTACGAGCAGGGTAATTTATAGCAGGAAATTCTAATAATATGTGGTTACCTTCCTCAACCTTTTCACACCCTTCAAATTTAGCAGGGGATAACCTTTAGCTTAACTTCCTCTTTTCACATCATCTAGCAATGTCATAGCAGCGTTATAACCGGGAGCTCCAGTAACTCCTCCCCCTGGATGCGTGCCTGCTCCACATAGGTAAAGACCTTTAATGGGCGTCCTATATTTATTCATGAACTCAGTAGGTCTGAAGAAAAGCATCTGATCTGGAGTCATATCCAAGTGGAATATATTCCCTTCCCATATACCAAACCTCCTCTCTATATCTAAAGGTGTTAATACCTCATATTTTACTGGCCTGAAGTTCGGAGCGTATTCCCTTATTTCCTCAAGAACTGTTTGATAGATTTCTTCCTTCTTTTCATCTAATTTTCTTGAATACCGTAAATATTGCCCGAATATTGAAAACACGAAGTATCCGGAGGGAGCTAATGTTTGATCGTTTATATTTAGAATGTTTATTGACAACCAAGGTCTTTTGGAAAACCCAGTTGCTACAGCATCAGCGTAACTCTTCTCCAGGTGTTCTAGACTGTCTATGATCAGTATGGAAGAACCGTGTTCAGGAGAGAGGTTCTTACCGTGGCCGAAATCCGGGAGTTCCTCTAGATAGCCTACAATTTTAAAGGAAACTCCTTCAGTCTTTAATGAAGCGATCCTGTTAAGATATCTGGATTCAAGTTCAGCATTCCGCAGCAATTTCAGAAATGTGGTTTTCGGATCTGCATTAGACAGCACGTATTTTGAATTTATCACCTTACCATTATCGAGCTTTACGCCAACTGCCTTACCGTTATGCACCAAAATTTCGTCAACACGTGTATTCAAGAAGACGTCAACACCGTTTTCCTTTGCAGCTATCATCAAGGATTGCGTAACGCTCCCCATTCCCCCTTCAGGATACCCCCAGGCACCCTTTACTCCATTAACTTCCCCTATAACGTGATGAGCTAAAACGTACGCCGTTCCCGGTGCTGAAGGTGGTGAAAACGTTCCTACTACCGAATCCTCCGCGAGAGCCGATTTTACCTCCTCGGATTCGAAGTACTCATTAAGCATCGACTTTGCGTCGCTCAAAACTACTCTTAGAAATGAAAGGGAATCCTCTTCATTTCCCATACCTCCGAAGAGATTTGACAACTGGTCAAGCTGAGGAGGAGGGTTTAACATGAAGATATCCGCTAGGTAAGAGAACTTTTCCCACAAATCGCTCCACTTAGCGTAGAACTCCGCATCCCTTTTAGAGTATTTCTCTATTTCCCTTTGAGTTTTCTTCAGATCGGACCAGATGTAAAGCCCTCCTTTTGATGTAGGTAAAAAAAGTCCTGGGTCCTTGATCTTAACCTTAAGTCCCCTTTGGTAAAGGTTAAGATCCTTAATTATCTTAGGTCTAAGAAGACTGAGCACGTAGGCACCAGTTGAGACTTTAATTCCTGGCCACAGCTCCTCAGTAGTGCAAGCCCCACCTATGATAGGTCTTCTCTCCAGCACGGCTACCTTCATTCCGTTCATGGCTAAGTATGAGGCAGCAACTAAACCGTTGTGTCCTCCACCGACTATTATAACATCATATGAACTCATTTGATATGATAATTAGAACCAGTTTTAAAGAGTTGAGGATTGAAACCTTTTTATTAAAGAGACAGCGCGGCTAAAACAACGTCCCTTTACTTTAGTAGCTATCACTTATTTCCAAGAATACTCACTAACTACACTGACCATATGAGGACATTTATTCACATTCATTGTACTTCTTAAAAGAGACGAAATTTAATAAAAGAATCAAGGTGAACGCAATTGAACTGAGCGTACTTGCCTTATATCAAATCGTAATAGTCTAGAAATCGTAATAGTTTAGCGAAATTAATTTACAGGGGACAGGCGAACAACACTTAAAGAATTATCCAAGGCCGTTCTGACTATTTCCCTGTCATATGGATATCATGAAAGCCCTCGTTACTTATTCCGCTAATGAAATGCACCGAGTTCAAAACTCCGAACTTAAAGCTGTGGTTAAAAAGGTCCCCTTATACATTCCATTAATGATCCCAATATTTCAATCGTATTTCAATGAAGATGTGTTTTACTTAGTCTACATCGTCGTATTCGGCACCGACCTTATCGTTACTTACGGTATTAGATTGATGAGAAGGAAAGCGGGAGTCAAGAAAGTGGAGTACTCGACTTTTTTCCTCTTCATAGGAACGTTATTTTTAATTATATTTCTCTCTTACCTCTTTGGTTACTACTCTTATTTCACAGGAGTGGGAGAGTTACCCCTGGAGTTCTTATATGTTGGAATTTTCCTAATGATAGTAGGAGAGGCCTTCAGGATGTGGGGGATACTCACCCTTGGCAAGTACTTTTCCCCAGTAGTTACGGTCTACTCTGATCATAGAGTCATAACTCAGGGACCGTATAAGCTGGTCAGGCATCCGGCGTATGGAGGGACTATCATTCTGCTTTTAGGGGTGACCTTATCCTTAAGAAGTATTATCTCTCTGCTCTCGATCTTAATTGTAGTTGCCTTATATAACTACAGGGCAAACCTGGAGGAGAGTCTATTAACAGAGAATTTAGGAGAGGAGTACGTTAACTATAAGATTAAGGTAAGGAAGAAGTTCATTCCTTATCTGTTCTAGGAGTTCTTATGGGGGTATTATCGTAGTCTTCGAGTTAGCTTGATTATTTTATAGAGAAGTTACACTAATAAAATTCATAGAGCAACACTTTTGGTGAAACAACACTGATAATTTGCCACTGAGAGCTAACAGTTATTATAATGACAAATGTGATGATAGTTCCATGGGGATACGGAAGGCTTACTTGCATGATATTAAGGCTATGAGTCTGGTGTGGAGCGAAGCGATAAATTCAATTAATTTAAACGCTATTGAGAACACCTTTAACCTTTTCATAAAGTTAGGGGAATGTCTGGTGATAGATGAAAGTCAAGGAATAATAGCGACCTCCTGTTTCATCCCTTACGTTAACTCGTCTTGGATTGGAAATGTGGGAGTTAGCAAAAACTATCAACGAAGAGGTTACGGAAGGAAGTTGATGATTGAATTATTGAACAGAATAAGAACATCAGTTACAGGACTTGATGCAACGGAGGCTGGTTTCCCTCTTTACAGGGAACTTGGATTCAGGGAAGTTTATAATACGGTGATATACAATATCTCAGAAGTAGGAGAACAAGAGGTTAATGTAGGAGATCGGCTAGAGAGATGGATGCTAGAACTCGATAAAGAGGCATTCGGGGACGACAGATCGTTGCTTTTACAAGAACTAGTAATGTCTGGAGGAAAAGTAATTTCTTTAAGAGAAGGTTTTGGTATCATATATCAGAACGTATTGGGTCCGCTAATAGCAACCGACGAGGAGATAGCGGAAAGGCTGATTAGGGGGAGCGTCAGATTAGGAACTAGGACGATCATAACTCTGGAGGATAAAGGGAAGTTTTTAGCTGATATTGGAGGTAAGAAAACCCAATATGGATGCATTAGAATGATGAGAGGTAAGGAAATCGGGAATAAGAAACTTCTATGGTCGATTTTCAGATGGGCGTTCGGATGAACGCTCGGATAAATAGGCGTCTCATTGTATTATAGGACGAGCTATATTTTCATAAGATAGCGAACCATAACTCGGAATCTTCTTGAGATATTATAGACAATTGTCTATATACCGTTGTGTCACCTATATTTAAGCCTAGCAGACAATAATGTACTTATGATGAGCACTACACACAAAAGAGATATATCACTTGACGAGTACCTCACTCTAATGGCAGTGGAGATCTGAATGTAAACTTCATTTGAGGATTTCACTTTTAATTTTATTTATTAATTTTTTCTTAACGTTTAAGATCTCCTCAGAATTATACCTTCCGAGTTCGGTTATGAACTCATGGAAGGCGGATAAGGGCGTTAAATCGAACAAAGGTATTCTAACTCCCCTAAGCTCCACTTCATGGAAATCCGGTGAAGGACCGTCTGATACCTTGAAGGATTCAAGTACAGCTATCTTCTTTCCAGGGAAGATCTTAGAAAGTACTTTTGTTCCTATTTTATTTACTAAGCCGTCAGTGTATACCCCATCTGCTCCTACAACCATGCACTCAATCCCCGACGAGAAGTACTCCATAGTCAGGTCTGGTACAAGAATAACCTCAGCGTATCTTGAGTATTCGTTGTATGCCATCTCAGTTTCATTACCAGGCTTTGACTCTAGAAGAACGACTCTTTTTATGCCGTTTTTTATTGCATGTAATACAGCATTACTGTAACTTATCGTAATCGCACTAGTACACCCAGTAGGGGGAAAAACTATGTTCTTAGCATAAGATTTAAGGTAGTTTAATCCGCTAGGTCCGAAGTTTTCATATACTTCTACTACTGTTTGGATGGAGGCCATACCCCTCCTCACTGTGAGTAATTCGCTAAAATTCCCTCCTTTCTCCAGGTAATCAATGGATTTAATTAAATACCACGAGGCACCGTGAACGTAATCTTCTTTCATCTCCTTTATGATCTCACTCAAGGAGTTTCACGAGATACTTCATCTGGTTTATAATAATCTGGTAATCGTCTTTCCTTATATTCTCATTGAATGAGTGAATATTCGAATCGTAACTATCAACGCCCACCCCGTCAGCAATTTCGGTAATACCCGTGTACTTAGCAACAGCTGCCATGGGTCCTGTTCCCGGACTATTCGGCCAGATCACAGGTTCAGTTGCATACGCTCTAAGAGCAGACTCCCTTACCGCCTTAGCGAAAAAGCTTGTTGGTGAAGTCCTGAAGGGTTCTTCCATACCGTAAACTACAACCTCCCCTCCCCATTTTTCAGCCAAGGGTTTCAAGGTCTCAAGTACCTCCTCCGGTGACATATCTGGTACCAGCCTGAAGTCCATTTTTACGAAACAGTAGGATGGTATTACCGTCTTACTACCCTGTCCCGTATATCCGCCGAAAATTCCCGCTATGTTACACGTGGGTTCCTCGACTAACTTCACGGGGAAATCATTGGGTATGCTTTGACCTAACGCTTCCTCCATCTTCCCCTTATCGAGTTTAAGTAATGACTTCTTCTGTTCCTCGCTTATTCTCCTTACCTTTGAGTAAAATCCAGTTAGGTTAACTTTTTCGTCTTTTTTCAACTCGTTTAAAAATGACGTCATTCTCCATACCGGATTGTCGGCTATCGGAGCGTACATTGAATGCAGGTCCTTTGCCGTTTTGAACCTTATCTCGACGTAGAGAAGACCTTTAACTCCCAGGACGATCTGTGGGGAGTTATTCGACGCTCTTCCTGCTCCCTCCCATAAAAGGAAATCTCCTTTTATTACTTCGGCGTGCTTTTCCAGAAACTTTTTCATGTTAGGACTCCCTATTTCCTCCTCTCCCTCATAGAAGAAGATCACGTTAGTCCTAAGAGTTCCTTCCTTAATCATATCCCTTACGGCCTGAAGTCTGGCTAGAAGGGTTCCCTTATCATCGGCAACTCCCCTTGCGTATATTCTATCTCCTTTTGTCACCGGATCGAAGGGGTTTGAGTCCCATTTATCCAATTCCTCCGCTGGTTGTACGTCGTAATGGTTATACACAACTAGAGTCCTCTTCCCCCCTACGTTGATTTTTCCAATTACATACGGATTGGGATTTTCCGGAATCTCCATGACATCCGCTTTTAACTCCAGTAGCTTGTCTCTGAGGAATTTGCCTGCCTCTTTTCCCTTACCTTTAGCTGAGGTTGAGTCCAGTTTGAGGAAATCAAATAGTTCGGAGAAATCCAACTTACTTTCCCCTTAACTTGAGGACTATATCCAGCATTTCCAATCCCGTCTTTATCCCTATCGTTGCCTCGGGCATATCCAGTGAGGTAAAGAATTTCCTCACCTCGTCTTCTTTAACCAATCCTAGGTAGGGGATCGCATAACCTAAGCTCCGCGCTAAGATGCCAGTAGCGTGGTACATTGCTCTTAACGTATCGAAATTGGCCTTTAACCACCTCCACGCCACGTCCCTTCCGTGAGGATTGGAGGCCGCCTCCATGAAGTACCTAAATGCATCCTGTTTCTTAACCTCGCCAGAGAGGAGATATCCCAGGGCTAACGCTAAATCCACTTTGTTTTTAGTGTTCATTAAACCGGCGAGGATCCTATTCCTATCCTCGTCCCCTATTGACTTCTTATACATCGATACTAACTTATCGTAAGGTTCATCCCCTGAGATGGCGTAACCGTTTACAATTGCCCTCCTTAATGCGGGTTCAGTTGTAAAGTACTCATCTATACTACTTGCCATCTCCTTCGCGTACTCCTCGTCTACTAAGGCTAGTCTCTGTGCTACTACTCCTTTGAACATCTTGCTGTTCTCGTCAGTTTTCCCCTCAAGTCGATTTAATTGATTTCTGTGGAACTTAATGTAAACGTCCTTAACTTTTTCAGGAAATATTGCGTAGAGTGATGACAGCTGATCCGATAGAGTCCATGCAGGTAACCAATCGTCCTCACTTATCTCCTTTTCTACTACGGAAAGGTACTCCCTAAGGGAAACTCCTCCTTGATAGAGGAGTCCCATAATGTCCACTAGAACATTCCACCTGTCTTCTGGGGTTTTACATGAGGCTAGGGCAGCTTCAAAATTTGGATATTTGACTCTATAGAATCCCACTCCTCCTGCGTTTAACTTATACGGACGCTTGACAACGATCTTTTTCTCCTTCTCCTCGAGTAGAGTCGCGTGGAATTCCCCATCCGAGTAATAAGTTAGGGGGATAGGCCACACGTCATCCGTGTCCCCCTTGTAGAGGAATCTCCTTTGAGAAAGGTGAAGCTCATCCCCATCTTCCCTCACCGTTATGATAGGATGTCCAGCTTTAGTAATCCACTCGGTCATAATTTTGCTAACCGGCTTTCCTGAAGCCTTCTCCAAACTTTCCCATAATTCCCTGGCTTCGGCGTTAGAGAACTTATGTGAGTTCAGGTAGAGTCTAATTCCCTTCTTAAAGTCCTCTTCTCCTAAGTAACTCTCAATCATTCTTAAAACGCTTGCCCCTTTACCGTAACTTATTGCGTCAAAGATTTGTTCCAGCTCCTCCTCTTGCTTTACGTCAACGTGAATGGGATGAGTGGTCGTCAGGGAATCCCTGGCAAAAGCTCCACCCGTCTCGCTCATCATGAACTCCTTCCACGGAGTCCAATCGGGATATAGCGTCGATATGGCCTTATAGCTCATAAAGGTGGCAAAGCTTTCGTTTAGCCAGAGATCGTCCCACCACTTCATCGTAACGAGATCCCCGAACCACTGATGAGCTATTTCGTGAGCGACGACCTCAGCAACTCTTCTCCTGTTTAACTCCGCCGTGTTCTCGTCCACGAGTAACGCTGTTTCCCTGAATGTTATTGCTCCCCAGTTCTCCATGGCTCCCGCAGCGAACTCGGGAACGGCTATGAGATGCATCTTGGGTAGTTGATACGGAATCCCGTAATAATTCTCGTAAAATTGTATTACCCTCTTCGCAACCTCTAGAGCGAATTTCCCCTTATTTGCTAGACCTGGAGGCGTTGCTACCGTTATCTCCCTTTCACCGAGCTTATCAGATATTGTGTCGAACTTGCCGATTCCCAAATAGAGCAAATAGGTCGACATGGGAGGGGTATCGTGGAATAGGACGGTCTTTAAGTTTCCCTCTTCTCTCACCTCTTTCACTGGCATGTTAGAAATCACGTCGAGTTCCTTGGATACTCTTACAGAAAGCGAGAAGACGGCTTTTATCCCAGGTCTATCAATGCATGGAAACATCCTCCTAGCTCCTATAGCTTCAAACTGGGTGGAGAACATGTAACCTCCCTTGTAGGGAGCCTTATAGAATCCCATCAAGTAGCTGGTAACGCTTCCGTCGAACTCAACTTCTACTTCTTTCTCAACCTGTGTCTCCGCTACCAACTTCTTCCCGTCATATGAGAACTTAACTTCCTTCCCATCCACCTTTACGTTCTTTATGGCGAGGTCTACGGCATCAAATTCAACCTTTTCTCCTTTCATCTCAACCTTCACTCTACCTGAGTAAATTGCCTTCTCGAAGTTTACGTCTAGAAATAAATCGTATTTGCTAACTTGCATAAGCGTGTATATCCAGTATGAATAAAAGTTTAAGGAAGGATTTAGGCTTCATAGGATTTCATGACATCTCAATCCTGAGCCTGGAGTTCATTAAAGTCGCAGAGCTTTGTTCACTTGTCCCTTTAGGAACAACCCGCGCCTGTTCGTGAATATGGGGAAATCCCTACATCGGGTGGTTTACGTCCCCTTTGCGAACTCAGTTTAATTCAGTAACAAATTTTATTCGATACTACCGCAATGACCAGGTATTTACCCTCAACAATTTACTGTATTTGTTCTTTCTCATAAATTACAATTCCAAAGAAACATCGTATCGCTCCACATCCCGTTAAGTCCTGGAAATTCCGCAAAGCCTAAAAAATATCGTTTAACATTAAATTTACCCTTTCATTTCATGATCTCTTTTAACGGAATAGCGTTAGCCTTCCTTATTAACTCTCTATCTTCTGATACTAAAACAAGTCCTTTTGATTCGGCAGAATACACATATGCAGCGTCGTAAAAAGTTAATCCCCTCTCTGAGGCGACTTTCATTACTTCTTCCAATGGAGGATCTTCCAGGACTTTAAGTTCTCTCATGAACTTTTGAAAAAGTTTAGCTACTGAAACAGGATCTTTAATCCTTTTATGCATATAGTACTCTTTCCATATTACGTTTCCCACTTCGTAGAAAGTCAAAGTTAATATGTACACATTATTTACATCAATTTTATCAACGTAATTCAGAATAGGGTATAAAGCGGACGTATCCAATAGGAATCTATCTTTCGTTTCTATCCTCTCTAACTGCAGTTATCCAGTCTTCTTCTCTTACGTCCTTCATCAACTCCTTAATTTTAGTTGCAGTGTCCCTAAGTTCATCTTTTTCTTTTTGACTTATTGCATCCTCTAACGCTCTCTCAATAACTTCTCTAACGTTAAGTCCCAACTCCTCTGCTCTTCTCTTTAACTCTCTCCTAACTCTTACGCTTATCACGTCCGACATAATTACGTATACGTTAGTGACGTATATAAAGGTTTGGATTAGGAAGGTATATGATAATGTACGTAAGTTTCAATGCCTACAATGGTGGAAGTGTTTGTGATATATTCAGGTATAAGCTTAAGCTGTTAAGTTAACCGGGCACGGGTTACAATGTGTATACTCGTCAGTAAAGGCGTTTTATACACATTTACTACTCCCCCCATAACAGGTGATTCACGTCTTCATCACTAATTCAGTATATTAAGGAATATGAAATGAATTTGATTAAATGTCATCGTAGGGACTAGGAGGGGATTGACACATAACAATTTCCTTTATTTAATACCTATTTGCTATAATTACAATTCCCAATGGAAACCTGAATCGCCCTATGTGTTCTTACCGTCCTTTTTCCTAAATATCAGCAAAATTATTACTTCGGCGATAACTACGGCAGCAACTAATTCATAGAACTTTTTAAAATAGTCTGATTGAATTACCGTTGTAACAACTGTAGTGACTTCGTGAAGAGTTATAAACGTTTCGTCAGGCAGTACAATGGTTTTGGTTTGAGTTACGGTTTCCGTTATAGTTTTTGTAACGGTTAATGTTAAGATCGACGCGTTAGTTGAACTCGTCAATGTGGAAGTAGAGCTAGTAGTGGTCGTAATGTTTTTGGACGTACTTCCGTTAATAAGGATAGGTTCGTATGAACCGTTAATTAGGGTAAATACGTACTCCTCTTGGGGAACCCAGAAGTTATTACTCCCGTATATACGCACTTCCGAAACCACGTGATAAAGCTTCTGTAGTTTGAACTGCGTTACGTTGGGCAGAAGGTTATCATAAGGCAACGAGAAATTGCCGTAGGGATAGACTTCAGCACCCTCTACGTATTCCGTTTGATTAACGAATATCGATGAGGTACCGTTGGGGTACTTTATGACCCAGAGGCTGTTAAACGGGAACACTAAAACCTTATTCCCGCTTATAATAAGGCTAGGTAGGGCAAGTATTTGAGGCTCGTAAAGCATATTACGTGTATTATTGTATACCACAAAGACGGTATTTCGTGGGGCTAGGTAAGCCCTACCGTAAACTGCGCTCTCTCCCGTATTGGGGAAACCACTGAAAATTGCCGGGGGTACGTACCATTTGTCATTTACTTTTATTTCGCTGGAAATTGATACGTTAAATCCTGGTGCAAAATAAGCTGTTGAACCGTTTCCATATCCCACTACTACCGTTCCAGAATTAGTGCCTACAACACCTCCATACACACCAGGTACGTATTTGGAAATGTCATCTTTCCACGTAATGTTAGATAAGCAAAAGTCAATTACGACTCCGCTCCCGTTATTTTGCCACACCATGGTTAAAACATAAGTGTTACCGGTCATCTCCAATTCTGTAGAGACGATGTGATAACTCCCGTCGTAAAATATACTAATTCCCCATCCTGGGTGAAAATCCTCTCCGTAATACCAAAGAACGTTCTGCACAAATATTGGCGAATCATTAATGGAAAGACAGACATTCTGTTGAACGGAAGGTATTTGAGAGGTGGTACTAATATTGTAATACGTAATTGTCGAATTAATCCCATTAATTTGCATTACGGGGAATTCATAGCCGTAATCGTCAGGACCTATCCCCACACATATGCCGATCTGCGAATAGGTTAACATTGCTAACGCCGACAAAGCGATTACGATCGCCATGAGCAAAATACATGACGAATTACACGACATTTAAACCAGTCTCAGCAACTGTTATAAAATAATTCGTAGTAGGAAAATAAATTTGATTACCACCTATTGCTATTCCCTCGGTTCGTTTACTTTACCAATTCGATGTTAGCCAAGTCCTTTACACTTAGAAAGTCCCCATGCTCAATTAAGAGCTTTTCATTTTACGCTTCTACTGTAGATGTAAAATCGGGGTCTAAGTCTGTACGATTATCTTTTGATAGAAAAGGCTAAGCCTTACTTTTATAGGTTTCATTTCTTTGAACTCCAGTTCTATATTATAGGGGAGTTTCAGATTTCCATTGCGAATTGTAATTATAGCAAATAGTGATTAGATAGAGGAAATTGTTAATTCCGAAACTCAACAGTCCATGCGATAGTATTGAATTAAATTTACTCTATTTTTCTAAATAAACTTAATCCACAATGAACGCGTGAATAGCCCCTATAGGCTAAAGTAATTAAAGTATTTCAATCACAGCGAGTTTATTCTAATGTCTGTTAACGCAGATAACGTTAAAATCCTAAAAAAACTAATTATGTTCTATTAATCCCCTGAGGACTTCAGGGAGTCAAGTAACGATAAGTATGCATCTTCTAGGTTCCCTTTTTTCAACCCGGTCGTTATCTCTGAGGGTTTTCCCACGGCAATTATCTTCCCCTGAAAGAGGATCGCTATGTTGTCTGAGAGGTTTTCCGCTTCTTCCATATAATGGGTCGTCATGAAAACTATCCTCCCCTCCTTCTTTACTTCCCTTATGTAGTTCCACAGATCCCTTCGCGTCTGAGGATCTAATCCTACACTGGGTTCGTCCATGAATATAATAGAGGGGTTTCCCGCCAGAGCACACGCTATTGCTACTCTCCTCTGATATCCACCGGAAAGTCTTCTGAACTTAACTCTCCTGTAATCCTCAAGTGAAAAGAGGGAAATTAATTGCTCCGTTTGATTGTTACGTCCAGAATAGAGCTTGACGAAGTATTCAATATTCTCCTCAACCGTAAGATCTGCAAAACCCACGAATTTTTGGGGTACAACGCCGATTTGCCCCCTGATTTTCGAACATCGCTTAGGAACTTCCAATCCGTTTACTATTACTTCTCCTGCCGTAGGACGAGTGACGCATGACAATATATTAACTGTGGTTGTCTTACCTGCTCCGTTAGGACCTAAGAGTGAGAAAATAGTTCCGTATTCAACGGTGAAACTAATCCCCTTTAGGGCTTCTACATTCTGTTTGTAAATCTTTTTTAAATTCCTAACGGTGATGCCGCTCAACTAGCCCATCTACAGTCTATTTTCTTTGAAACAAAAAACGATTTTCTTGTAAATTCTTGAAATCTTAGTAACCAGTGAAAGCCATCGCTGTGTTATTTCCTTTGTAATTGTGTGCGTTCTTGGGCAGTCCATACGTTAAGGCAAATTATAGTATTCTTCATGAATTAGTATAGTTCGGCATATAATGATCTAAATATAATTGTAAGAGAAATGAGGATGGCTTTAATATTATGAGAATAATCTTAGAAGTTTTACGCGATAGTATACTGTAGAACTTGCAAAATTTTCCGCTAGAAGTAGAACAGACGGGAGCCTATCGGACCCTCTCCTTTCCTTAAAGCTGATAGATCACGGAATAAGATTCTGATACTTCCCTAAACCTCTTATGCAGATTAGCGCGACCCTTAAGGCCTGTGAAGCCCTCTACCACTAACAAGGCGAAGTTGTGAAGCAGAAAGCTTTCTCCTTCAAGGTAGATGCAAAAATAGGGAAGTTGGTTATCAAGTAACGGAAAAATTATTTCGATAAGTACTTACAGGTCTAAGCCTATGGAGTTAGTTCATGACTAAAGGATATTAAGGGCTAATTTAACTCTTGCATCCATATCTAGAACTTATTATACTAAACCAGCTTGCTATTTATTCTATTTTCTAACAGGTACAGAATTAATGAAATTGACCCAGCTAAGGAAGAAGCTACTAATAGTGGAATAAATAATTCAGGTTTTGCGGAAAGGACAAACGTCAGAGAAAACAGGAAATAGGGTATTATGAAGAGTGGACTTAGCCGGCTATAATAGGTCCTGTTGGAGAAGGTAAGCGAGATTATGAGGGATACTAAATACCATCCCAAGAAATTGGTCACTGGGATCCCAAACCATTCAACAGCCGATGGCGCCCACGTCCAGAAACCAGCCGTGACCATTACGGGGTCGACAGACAAATCTATTATGACCATAAGTAGTGGGAAAAAGATCACTTTATACTTTTTGGGAAAATCCATTATGACTAAGTAAGATATAAAACTGAATACTCCCCAACCCAATATAACGAATATTGGGACACCTAGGATATAAGGCGGAAAGTTGTATGCATAACGGCCGAAGGGAATTCCTGTGTGTATTCCCAATTCCTCGAAGAGAAATCCGACTATCATTGAAACTAAGACTACCGTTATAACATCTTTTCTTCTTATGGAGATTAGGATTAGAGAAACGATCGATAACAAAAAGAAGGTGATGACAGATCCGTTCAAAATTATACCTACAATCAATATGACAAGTGAAGCTAGTTGAACTTTATCAATATCCATGTAACTACGTTCAGGCGATCTCTTAAGAGGCTCTATTAAACTTATTGGTCAAGGAGATCGGGAAAAAGGCCCTTGGGATAAGATAAGTCACAAATAGGGGGTTATGAGGAAAGGGTTTAAAATTGTATCTCCTTAAGGGCTTCGCGATCGTGATAAAATATAGGTGGGAGATCTACAGACTCTTCTACGTTAGGGTGAAATTACCTGTCTTGTACGAGGAGGGTCAGGACACAAGTATAAGATAAACTGAAACAGGAGAGCAACGGAGTGGTTAAGTACCTTCCCATACTTCTCCTTTTGGGGGTTATTCAAAGGCCTTTTTAGTAGCAACACCAAACGCCAAGAGCAACTTCAAATAGGTAGATGGAAAAACGTTAAAGTAACTTTTACGGGAAAACGTATAGCATTAAGGGTGAGGATAGCGACTCCCTATGAGGGTTTAGTCTAAGGAGGTTCAAGTTGTCCAAAGGTAAGAACGCCGAGGACTACGCTGTTGATATATGCAACTTTCTGAACTCGCTATTTCCATAGCTGTGTTAGATACGAGGCGTGTAGTACCTTAAAGAGGAACAGCGAGCGAAAGGAAGGAATTAAACTTTCTTAATCTGAAGTAGGACAACCTCATGGGGACACCTTCGTACCCTGGAAAAAGGGACTCAACAGTTAAAACCCCTTTTAGGAGAGAAAATAACTTTAATTTACCTAAAAAGAATAGAACATATGTATTTCAAACTAAAACAGGAGGAGGTTAAACTCGAACAGGTTCAGGTTCCAGGTTCACGTGATGCCTTTATTCAATGGTTGGCTACTAGGGAAAGGGGTTCTACGAGATATGCGGTCAGGAAATTCACCGTGAAACCCGACGGTATCATAGCCATGCATAAGCATCCGTATGAGGAGGCAGTTTACGTGATTAATGGAGAGGCTAAGGTTTGTGTAGGTGAAAGAAAAGAGGATATTAGGCAAGGAGAGCTAATTTATATATCGGGTGGCGAACCCCATTCCTTCTTCAATCACAGTAAGAACGAGCTAGAATTCATCTGTATAATTCCATACATAGAGGACATGACCATTACCCCAGTTAGTGGCGACTGCGTTTAGAGCCAATCAAGGAGAACATGGACCTCTTTATTCTCTGAAAGTCCTGTTTGAAAGTGCCCATTAATGGAGAACCCTCTAGTGGAGGAACCCATCTAAGTGAGTAAGTAACGGTCGCAACAGCCTGTTCCACAGTCCCTATTTCGGTATTTACTGGGGACCCTTTAACCATTGATGCCAGAACGTTTAAGAGCCATACCAAAGTTGCACCGTCGGCTAAGAAAGCTCCAGCTGTAGCAACGACTTCAGCTATTACGTTTTCCGGAGTCCTAGGAAATATTTCAGATCTCCTAACTATTCCATCGAGCCCAAGCTGATCAAACCCGTATACTATCATCCCCGCTCCTATTGTGTATCCGAAGAAGTGTACCCACGCCGCCTTTGTAGAATACCAGTTCCTTCCCGTAATTATAGGGAGGATCAGGTAAAGTATTGCGAAACCTGCTGGGACAATGGAGAAAAATATCATAGCATGGAAATGGCCTACCACCCACATTGTGTTGTGAATTATGGAGTCAAACGAGATTGTACCGTTGGCTATTCCCGTTACTCCCGCCCCAATTGCTCCAGCGAATGCAGTAACGACCCATGCCGTGATCACGTTCCATTCCACCTTTCCTCCCCTAGCGGTTGCCCACAGATTGAAAAAGGTCATCATTGACGGAACTACGACCGCATAGGTGAAGATTTCCTCAACTATTTTCAGGACGACCGGAAGGTCTACCATATAGAGGTGATGAATGGGGACGTTATTGGAGAAGATCAGGTAGAGTATGGCTGAAATCCTTCCCATTCTGTCACTATAAAGCGGTTTGTTCGATAATAGAGGTACTAGTACGTAAAGGGCGCCAACTGCCGGAAGCCATGTCATATACACTACTGAATGACCGAAAATCCACCATGAAATTTGATTTGCAATGGGATTTATTGAAACCACATTGTAATACCCTAAAACGTCCCATATATCCGAGAAAGTCCTTCCAGAATAACCCATTAAGTACACCAGGACGTCCATAAGGAAGAAGAGAAGACCGATAGGAAGTTTCTGACTCATTTGCTTACTCGCCAAGTAGAAGTGATAGAGAATCCATATGCCCATTATATAAGTACCTATATCTACCATGAGGCTTCCAATAAACCAAAGGGGAGACGCCACATAAGAGGAGTAACCAGGCAGTCCTATCGGAGAGAGGTAATACCAACTAGTTGCAGGGAAGAAGTTATCGTTGAACTTAGGGTATAGTATTATTGGTCCTTCCTGTAGCATAAAGGATATGTTAAATATTATGAAGCCAATGTTGAATACCCATTTCCCCCTTGCTTTTACTTTCGTTTGCCAGAATAAGAAGAATATGAAGATAGCGAACTCTAGCTGCTGCGCAAAACCGAGTAGATCTCTAACCGCATGCAGACCTATTCCCGCGTAGTATTCCTGACTTGTCATCAACAAAGTGGCCTGAGTACCCCAAGCGGCCTCTTGGATCCTAACCATAAGTGAGTCAATGAGTCCTAACACCCCCCAGATTAATGCCATAACTATCATTCCCATAACTACGCGTTTGTACCATTCATCATTCTTGAGTTGAAACAATTGGTTAATAATATCTGTTAGCCCTATTTTCTCTGCCATAATATAGAACTACTCTGAGATCTTTATAAACTTTCTTTTTAAAAAAATAAACGCCTTTTCTACTTCATTTTCTAAATACTAAAATTACCTCCCTTGAAAGGAGATCCACCTATTAAATAGCGTGTATAAGAAGATCAATATAATTGTGAAAGTATATACTATTAAGCAGATTTCTTGGGGTTGTTGTTGGTAAAAGTATATATATTTGATTAAGTGTACATATATTATGGGAGAAAAAGACGAGAGAATTATAGCAGAAATGAGGTTGACTGACGGAAAGTTAATAGAGGAAAGGGGGAGTTGTCCTGTAAATAAGGATAAACTATTCCGCATTATCCAAGAAAATATTCAAACAGCAAAGGAGCATTACTCTAGTGAAATAGGGGACGTAATGGGATTCACCATGATCCTTGATGAAATGGGGTTTTTAGTCCTGAGGGACAAGGTGATCGTGGTAAAGGCAAGGGCTGTGTGCTGGGACGACCTCATAAAGAAGTACATTGAGGTGAGGGAAAATTAAGGGATTGAGGAGAGTAGTCGACGAAAATGATGAATTGGGTAAGGTGGCAAGAGAGGATCTAAAGAAGGGTATGGAGGAGGCTAAAGAGCTTGGATTTAAAAGAATTAACGGATTCGCAGTAATAGGAACAAAAGGTAGTGTAGTTCATGTAAGGAATAAGGTGATCTTGGTCGATACTTACAATACAAACTGGGACAGCCTATTCCGTTATTTCACCTTCTTTAAGGGCTACTTAATAGCTGGGGTTGTTCTCTTCTCTTTGGCTCTACTGATGACCTACTTGTCGTTCTTTACCTCATACATGAATTATTTTGAACCTGGACCTAAAATCTACTCCAACATACTACTTTACATAATATCAATAATCCTATTGTTTATGTCTAGAACTAAATGGAGCTATAGACTCTGAAAACGAGGAAACGTTGTGTAAAATAGAATTTAAGAGAATTACCTTTTCCATCGTATAGGGGCTTAACAAGATTTACTATCCTCGTGGGGGATTATATTCCTTTTAAAAGATCCTAATGAGATTAAACATAAAGAGAGATCAAAGATAGATCAAAATGAGTTGTTCAGAAAAAAGAACAATATTAGCGAATTTAGGCTTAAACTAGTACTTTCTGAAAATCTAGAAAAAGGTTTAATAACTTGAAAAAGGGATAATCTACTTGTGATGAATAATTGTTCGGCGTATTAATATACCTAAGCTTAACCGGTGCATTTCTAATAGCTCTAAGTTCACTGTTTTTATTTCTTGACGGATCATCGCTTTTAGGTCAATGGGGCTGGTTGGCCGTATTAACTGTGGGGATATTCATGATTTCCCCCTCACTCCTTAGGGAGATGAAAGGAATATAGGGTGATAATATGGATAAGAATGAGAAATGGGAAATTTCGTTCACTCTTTTCGTAATATTACTTTTTGCCATTGTAATAGTGGCGACCTCAGGTCAGGACTTTCAGGTGGGCGGAGTGCCGCAAAGTGCCAAGTTAGTTAAGGACTATTCCACACAGAGAGTTGTCGACGTTCAGATCACTCAGGAACAATACGTTTTTAACGTGACTGAGATGGGTGCTGTAAACGCGACTTTCGAAGGCCGTAATTACCTCTTTAACTTAATATTCGCTCATCCCGGTGAAGTCCTAAACCTAACCATGAGCGCTAAGCAATACCCCTATGGTTCCGCAACGGGGAACTTCTACTTTCCAGATTACGCAGATAGGTTTGTGGATGATCAGATCGTACCTGGACTTACGGCATACGATGCTCTACCCGTACCCAATGTTACGGGGGTATACGCTTTTCTTGATGGGGAGTACGACGGTCCTTGGTTTTCCTATCAGTTAGGAGAACTGTTGGTACTTCCCTCCTCTGGGTATTTCACTACATACAACTTAACTACCTATTTCCTCCAAACTGAGAAGGCGTACACTACGGGACTTGTTGGCGATCCCTATAATCCGCCAATAGTCTTCTTCAATAACACTGATACACCAGTAATTTCCTTTGTAGGTGACCAGGAGGGACTCCTTCATCTGACAACTTCTGGATATCTTGAAAGCGTTGTTAGTGCAAGTAGAGCGAGCGTCCCCGCACCTACAGTTATCGTAAAAAGAGGTTCCAACGTTACGTTAACGATCTATATTCCATATCCTGTGTCAGATAATGACTTCTTCAAGACTTACGTTAACGGTACGGCTGCTCCCTTATACAATGTAACCCTTGGGATCTACGGTGTATATAATAACGGTACAATTGTACCCGTGGCCACTACACAGATTAAATACAATACTACATTAACGTTTAATTTTAACGCAACTTTCCCCGCTTACATCTACGGAATTGTAAATCCCGTTTTCACTCAATATAACCCTGATAACGAGGCTAATTTAGTAACTGGAGAGGATTTCGGGTTAGTTATGGGGGCTTGGGGAGTAATCCTGGTGGAGGAATGAGGAATGCAGATAAGCATGTTTAAGGCAATGGGAATAGGATACATGCTGGCTTTGGCTCTTCTTCTTTGGGAAATAGGTGATATCTCTCTCCATAAGGCTGCAATGCCGTTCGTCTTACCCTTCACCTTAGCCGCACTGGTGGGATTCTTGGCCTATTTTCTCTTCGTATACTTTGCGCCCAAGGAGGAAAAGTAGCACTAATAAGCCTTTCTCTACTCCAATTAGGATTCTTTTATCAAATACTTAGGCGAAGAATGAAGGGCGAATTACACGTCTATTACTAAAAAAGCTTTTTTCGGAACGATAATACTATGAACTATGCGCTTTTGCTGAGACTCAGCGAACCTGTAGTGCTCTTAAATGGGTATCTCGTCCCCTACGATAAGGAAGTGGAACTTAAGGAGGGCGAACTGGGAAAGGTTTGTAAGGTAGAGGGGGGTAAGCTGAAGTTAAGCAAGAAGTCCGTGTACAGGGTTGAAGACTTAAAGCTTAAGGTTGGTCTCACTCTAAAGGACTACATAGATAAGTTAAACGCGTATATGTTTACCGATCAGGAGGACAACGTTTACCTCTATATGGGGGAGTTGTCCAAGATAGCTATTTCGGAGATCTACGATATTGTAAACGGAACTCCTGTCCTTAGGGGAGATTTCTCAAGCATAATCAATTTAATGAAGAAGGACGACGCCTATCTTGATTACGCGGAGAAGAACTACAATGATGAAGTGGTAATAAAGCAGGCGATATCCTTAGAATTCAGCAAGGGAAGGTGTGATAAGGTTCTTTCCCTTTCGGCTAAGTTAGAGAATATTGACGAAGTCAGGAGGGAAGTCGGACTGTGTTATGAGGAAAGGGGAGAACTCCTTAAAGCGCTTAACGTGCTAACTTCCATTTACGAGGAGGATAGAAATAGGATAATTGATAAACTAAAGGGTAGGGTTGCGGAGTTCGTTTCAGCGTATGATAGGACGCAGGAACTCAGGTACCTCTACGATGCGGTGAAAATATATCCAGACTACTTTGTGCCCTACCTAAAGCTCTCGCTGCATTACATGCAGAGGAATAATTTAAAGGAGGCTTTAAAGTACGTCGACATATCCCTATCAAAGGAGGAAACGTTTGAGTCGCTAATAACTAAGGTCAGGATATTGATGGAAATGAGAAATTACCAGGAGGCCTTTAATCTAATAAACCGAGTGGAACTAAAGAGAAGAAATGGAGTCACGGCATACTTAAGAGGTCTTATTCTCAGGAATTTGAATGCGAGTTCCGTAGCCGAGAAGGACTTCAAATTCGCCTGTTCCGAGGGTGTAGTTGAGGCGTGTTTTTACTTAAATGTAAGCACTCTAGAACAGCTCAGGAGTTCTAGACTCTCATCTCTGGAGGGAAGGAGAATATACGGATACGATGTGGAGGCGCTCTTGGGTTCTGGTGGAATGGGGCACGTGTATAAGGTAAGGAAAGGCGAAGTACATTTCGCTATGAAGGTTTACTCTCCTGATGTCCCCCTTCAGGAAATGCTAAGGGAGGCCTCAAAAATGCAAGAACTTTCCTCTTCCTCTAAGTACTTAGTGAAGGTTCACGGGACTTATATAGACGAGAATGCCTCAAGAGAAGATCCGCAAGCAATAATTATGGACCTCATGGAAGGAGGTGATTTCAAAAACATAATATCCTCAGAGGAGTACTCTTCCCTTAGGTACTCTTCAAGGTGGGAGGATATAATCACAATTATATTCTCAAAGGTCGCCTACGGATTGGCGAAAATACATAAGGAGGGATATGTTCACTGTGACGTAAAGCCCTCAAACATCCTATTCGCGTCACCTTTACCAAGGTATGGGGAGGAGGCACTTAGATCACTGATAAACGAATTAGTAGTCCCGAAGATTTCAGATCTTGGGTCGATTGTACGCACGGGTTCCGTTCCGATACAGTACACGGAACATTACGCTCACCCCCTTCAGCGTTTCGGAGTAAAGGCGGAGCCCATGATGGACGTCTTTTCCCTGGGTGTTTCCATGTATTACGCTCTAACCGGGGATTACCCTATTCCAAGCCATCTGGAGAGTAAGGTGGAGACCGCTGTAATTAAGCCAGAGTTAAGAGATGAAGTTATGAGCGAATTCTATAAGTTCTCCTATGATCTTTCGCCACTTCCTGATAGGTTTAAAAACGTTATAAACGACATGTTGCAAGGAGAACTTACGGCTGAGGAGGTTGCTAAGGAATTGGAAAACTTGCTCAACATATCGAGCGGAGAAGTTTTACAAAAGCACTTCTCTATTGTCTGAATTAGTGGCACTGTAAGCCGTAATAGGTCGCTCTTATTGATTTTGCGTTTTACATTGATAATCTAAGAGATAATCCAGAGATTTAGAAAACCACCTTCCATTTAGGTTCATTCCTCAAATAATATTTACATATTACTTCAATTCTCGTGAATGATAAACCTGCTATATTTTCCTAAATTCAAAATTAAAGGTTAAGGAGTATTCTCACTCAGTTATCCTATTTAATATATCTTAGATTTTGGATTATCATTATGTTGAAAGGCCTAAGAGTGTTTTTAAATTACTTGATACCTATAGTATCAACTCTTTTTAAATTACTTGATACTTATAGTATCAATGGAAGAGAACATTTGGTGGAGAGGAAAGGACTATATAAACGAAGATGTAGAAATCAAGAAGCGGAACTCCGCTAAATTTAAATGGATTCCTAAGGAGATGAACAAGGTCTCACTCCAACCCTTTTCCCTAAATTTCATAGTCGGCCCTAGACAAGTCGGAAAGACGACTTTTATGAAACTTTTAATCAAGAAGTTGCTTGAGTCTAATTATAACCCCTTATCAATATTCTACTGTAATTGCGACATCGTATCCGGTTATGAAGAACTTCTAAACTAAAAATAAAGGATTATCTAAAAATTAGGAAACGGGAGGGCATTAAATCGTCATTCATTTTCCTTGATGAGGTCACTTTCGTAAAGGATTGGTATAGGACAGTGAAGCACTTGATTGACACCGGTGAACTAACGGGAGATGCGATAACGATTTCTGGCTCAAGCTCATTATCGATTCTAAAGCAGAGGGAAGTTTCCCTGGAAGAAGGGGAGATGGAACAGATGTAGCCATGTTCCCTCTAAGCTTCTCTAGTTACATTAGGGTAATTAATCCGGAAATTGAGGTTAGACCAGGTTGGTACGGAGAGATTGAAGAGCTTTTTGAGAGTTATCTAAAGGTAGGAGGACTACCTACATCGATCAGCGGTCTTTCTCCGTAGAAGGCATATATAGAGTGGATCATTTACGAGATAAATAGGATAGGAAAAGACGAAATACTCGCTAAACAGATACTCTCTGCGCTTCTCTCAATGACACCCAGTAAGGTTAGCTATAACTTAGTTGCTAAAGAGATAGGAGTAAACCATAGAACTGTCGAGGAGTACATCAAGCTCTTTAATGACATGATTTTAACTCTAACACTTCACTTCGTAGACGTAAATACCGGCTACTATAACTACAGAAAGCAGATTAAGGTACACTTACTAGATCCACTGTTTTACGACGTAGTATCCACGTGGACCGGAGTTAAGAGACCTGACGATTCAATAATTTTTGAGGGGAATGTAGCATCGCATCTCTCAAGAATTCACAACGCAGGTTATACTGAGATTGGAAAGAAGGAAATAGACGTCGTAACACTGCCATAAGTCATTGGATACGAGGTGAAATACAAAGAAAGAGCTAAACAAGTCAAAGCTGTTGCCGGAAAGACGAAGAAAGTGATCACATTGTCAAGGAATACAGACAACGGCACTATCCCTGTTCATTTGTTCTTAGCTGAAATGAATATATAAAAAATTCAAAAATCTTTATTTAATTCAAACACCTTAGAGATACTGGGTTACACAAACTGTGTTAGAAAATCCATCATTTATTCTCAAAATTACGTGCTTATGAATATGGATAATAAACTAATTTTCTATTGATAGCCTTCTCAAAGCTAAATAAATTTAATTCTTGATAGACATGTTTTAGTAAGTCATTCACATTAATCATGCGTTGAATTTTGTGTTGTGGACTTTTGCTAACACCTTTCCTGATTCGGGTCATTGGATACTTCATCTAACTAAAAATATACACCTGAATTTCACGTAAGTGGCGTTGATAGTCATTTAAACGGTCTCGAAGGAATTAGTGTCAGTCAGTTGCTCTCTGCTATATATGGAAACCTACTTACACAATCGAAAGTGCCTTAGTTGTTTATAATGACTAGATGAGAGTCCGTTAGGAGGTCTTCAGGAAGAAGTTATTTTCTCATGTCCACCAAAAGGAGTCCGAAGAAGTGCTAAAGCTCAATAAGAGGCTATCTTGAAAGTTGAAGCTTTTTCCTCCTTAACTTCCCATTAAATATGAAATATTTGTAGGTGCTATTGAGTTGACTGTCTGAATGCTCTCCCAACAGCTTCTGCTAACCCCATAAGTATTCCCATCCCCAACTGAACGTCCTTGTTACTTCTCAGCTGTCCTGTTATGCCTAAAAGTCCTAGTTCTCTCGTCTTGGGGAGGTTTTCAAGCCATATCTGAAGAGCAAGCATCATCCTTGACATGACGATAGACAGGTTATTAATTGTCCTCTCATCCGTAAGCGTCTTAACCATCGAATTCCACCCTTGTGTCTTTTGTAATCCGCTTAGTTTCTCCGCTAATGTTAGTAGGGAATCGACGTCTATGCTACTCATTATTTTAGTTGTCCTATCACTCATCATCTGTTTCATGAGTGGTGTTATAGCCTCTAATCCCCCGAGCAGTGAGTCCCAATCCATGGAGTTCAACAACTTAACTGCCCTTTCACCTGTCATCTTCTGGAAAATTGGCATTAGCGATTCCATTGCTGAAAACAGTGAGTCCCAATCCATTTGTTGCATCAAGTTAAGCGTTTTCTCACTTCCTAATTTCTCTAAAAGAGGCCATACTGCCTGGATTTTCGGTAACTGATCCATACCGAAAGATATTAGCGCATTAACCAGATCTGATTTCTGGACTGCATCGAGTAGGGAAAGCGCCTGAGACATGAAGTTAAGTGCGGAGTCCAAAGTCCCCGAGCTTTCAGCTTCTTTCATCCAGTTAATTAACTTCTGAAACACTGGCCAAGAGTCCATTACAGAGGGTAGTTGCTCCATTGCCTTCAACATTTTATCGCTGCTGAGCTCCTTAAGTAAGGGAGTTGAAGTTTCTAGGGCGGTGAGCAGTGAGTCCCAATCCATGGAGTTCAACAACTTAACTGCCCTTTCACCTGTCATCTTCTGGAAAATTGGCATTAGCGATTCCATTGCTGAAAACAGTGAGTCCCAATCCATTTGTTGCATCAAGTTAAGCGTTTTCTCACTTCCTAATTTCTCTAAAAGAGGCCATACTGCCTGGATTTTCGGTAACTGATCCATACCGAAAGATATTAGCGCATTAACCAGATCTGATTTCTGGACTGCATCGAGTAGGGAAAGCGCCTGAGACATGAAGTTAAGTGCGGAGTCCAGCGTGCCATCTCTCTGCATTTGATTAATCCATTCTAGCACCTTGTCCAGTGCAGGTAACTCGTTAACTATTTTGTCAAGTACCTTCAGGTTTGAGGGTTCCAGTAATTTTCCTATCGGATCAACCTCTAGTTCCTCGCTCATAAATACATCGCATATATTTATGATTTCACTATTTTATATCTTAATATGTTAGTTATCGCTCCTAGCGCGTTTGATTACTTCCTTCAAATTAAGACGAAATACCCTAAAGAGGACGTAGTAATAACCACCTCTTCTTTTGCTGAAGGGCTTAAGCTAGGAAAGGACGTTGATCTAATGCTTGACAAAGGAGTTAGAGTTAAAGCCTTCTCTCATAAGCTAATCCCCATTCCTGAGTTAAGCGACGGCGAATCCGAGTCGATCTACGTCGCAAAGGAGTTTGAAGCGACGTTAATAACATGTGATGAAAAAACAGTTGCCTTCTCAAGAAGAGAAGGGATTCGTGTGCTCTCCTGTAATGAAGTGTGAAGTTCAGGATGTGACATTAAATGGTTCATACTGCATTGTGTTGTAAAAGTATATTAAGTATCCGTCTGCTACTGTAAATACTGTATTTTTTACGTAAGGTTGTACGAAATAGTACGAATATGGTACCGGGAGCCATACGTAAGGAGCGGAGTTGTAAATTACGTTATATGCCTTTGCTATGAGGTTTATCTGTTCGCTCTCATTGGTTATGAAGGGCAGTTTAGCGTATATCTGCTGGAGGTAGGAGTTATTAAACCAGGCAGCATTACCTCCAGGTCCACCGAAGTTTATATCAGTAAGTGGCATCATTTGTTGGAGTATGGGATCTGGCCAATCTGGAGTCCACCCTATAAACTCCATGTTAGGCGACGAGAGGGGCGTCGTGTAACTTTCGAGGACGGAAAAGGTTACCGGCATAACGGAAATGGATATCCCTATCTGTTCCAAGTCTGCGGAAACCACATCTAGTTCCTCCTGCTGTAGTTCAGATATGGGAGCTAGTGTGACTACCGTTAAAGGCTTTAGTTGGACACCATTCGTATCTCCTATAGTGCTACCGTTAGGCAAAACTACGTAAAATGAGCCTTGATATCCAGCTTCATTAAGATAACGTAAAGCTAGGGAAACGTTATACGTGTAAAAAGACAGATTGTCAGGGTTATAGTAAGCGCCATACTGGGGGGAAATCGGTCCTAACGGTAAGGAGGCAAGCGTTGTACCGTTATATGAGTAAAGTGACATAAGCTGTGAGTAGTTGATCGCATGGAGAATTGCTAGCCTTAGGTCTGTAATGTTAAGCGGATATTTCTCGGTATTCATCCCTATTGTTTGAACTCCAGGTGTAGAACCGAAGTCGACAAGGATGTCCGATAACGGTAACTTATACGGATATCCAGATACGACCTGTCCTATATAAGGTACCCCTACATAGGAAATCTGAGCTTGATTCTTATCGAAGTCCTCAACCCTCTGTACATGAGTGAAACCGTAGTCTATTTCAATAATGGGGATATGAGGTGGTTCAGCCTCTGGAGGAACATTATGGCCTATTGCCCAATAGTTTGGGTTTGCCTTAATAACTATTGTGGAAAATCCCTCACTAACGCTCGAAATCACATAAGGCCCTGAACCTATTAATCCGTGAAGATCCGCGTAATTGTTAGGTTGATTTGGAACTACTCCTCCATGTTGATCTACGAAAGCGGGATACACTATAGCGCCCCAAGTTCCAGCAATATCCAGTAGGAAAAACCTGTAAGGCTCTAAGGTATTGAACTGCACAGTGTAGTTACCTTTGACTACTACTGCTTGATACGGATACTCCATTATTTTCATAATAGTCGAGTTAGTCGGATTAAAATTAGAAAGAATGTTGGATAATATAGTTGCGGTTAGACTGGCGTTACCAATTGTATGAATTCCAGTGACGTTCTCAATGGCTTGTTCTATTCCGTACGGTAGAGCGAAACCTGTTGAGGCAGATTGCGTGCCATTGTAAAGTATACAGATGTAATCTGCAGCTCCAGCAGGCTGATTCATCAATATTGCCCTATAAATCGAAAACCAAACATCAGAGGCGTTCACAGGCATTCCGTTACTGAACTTCGCATAGGGCCTAATATAGAAAGTGTAATTCTGATAGTTTGGCGACACAGTGTAATTTTGCGCTAATACGGGTACAACGCTCATGTAATTTGAACCATTCGGTTCTACTAACTGTTGATAAATTGCGAAAAATAACGGTTCAACTTCGTCTAGGAAGTCCGTAGCTGGATCTAAACAGCTGGGCGGAACTGTCTGGGCAACGTCTATCAATACTGAGGAATTGGATGGGGAGAGATACTGGTAGGTCTGGGATGTCGTTGACTGAGTCGAGGAGGTTGTTGACGTAATGGGGGAAATAGTGTGTGGTGACACGCTTTGAATATAGAAAGCTACGCCAATTGCCGCTACGATTACGAGGAGTGCGATCACTATAGCGAGCGTTTTACTTATAGCTTGTTTATATGGAGAATTCATTGGAAAGATGGAAATTCATTGGTAACTAAAAAGGATTTCGCACTTGAAAATTAATTAGTCGTACTTAATGAGATATCGTAGGATTCGGTATTTAGTTGAGTGGAAAACTAGAAAGGACGGCTTATTGCATTAGTAAATAAATTTTCGTTTTTCTTGCCTCTCATGTCCTAAGTGTGAGAGAAAATAGTTGAGGTTTCTTATCGTTGGTTTAGGTGAAGTTGTGGTTATGAGAATAATAGGAACGTTATTGCCACAGATAATTTAAACGGGGTCTCTAACCCTCTAAACCCCTTAAATGAGAGATGTAGAGCCGAATCAATGAGGGAAACTTCCGTCATTCAGACGGAATGTCAGTTTAGTTTTAGAAGACTCTTCGCGTTATAAAGCATAATCTTCTCGCTTCTGAGACTTCTGTATACTCTGTAAGCATGTATAGCTAAATTCTGTTTTCTGTAATTCGGGAAATCGCTTCCATACAAAACCTTATCCTCTATTTCCATGAGCCTAGGCATCTCGGTTAGTATCTTTTCAGGAGGAATTGAGGATATCTCTAAATACACGTTAGAGTAATTTCTTCCTAAATAAAACGCAGTGTTATACCAAAGGGGTCTACCAGAGTGGGCAAGAATAATGGTGATATCGAAGTCCTTTACTACGTCGTCAATCAGAAGTGGATCCCCAAATTTATTACGAGATCTTTCACCTACGCTTGTTCCAGTGTGGATCATCACAGGTAATTTCCTCTCCTGTGCAAAGGAGTATATTTCCTCTAACGCTTTCAGTCCCATTTCCTCCTCCCTATATGCATTCGGAGAGTAGCCGTGGTGAACCGGGTGTAGCTTAATTCCCACGACGCCATAACTTATCTGTCTTTCTAATTCCTCAATTACGTTATTACATCCCAGGGGATTTACTGACGCCCATATGGGGTTGTCCCCTTTGTTTTTCACTTGTTGATAGAATCCATCTGAACACGTGTTGTTACCACACGGAAAAGAGGGAACGAAAATAACCTTTTCTATAACTATATCTTCGTAACTTAACTCGAAGACGGAATTTTCAGACCTTCTGGAAACTTCGGAACAGTTTTCAGGTAGCTTTTCATATCCCACGTGAACGTGGACGTCAATGACCCTCATAACTTGACTTGATTTATCCTACTCCATATTAAGTTTCTCTCAACTTCGTCCGTCCCTTCTCCTATTCTGAGTAATCTGGCGTCTCTGTAAGCCCTTTCAGAGAGACTTCCCTTAGCATATCCTATTCCTCCGAGGATCTGCACCGCTCTATCAATAACCCTGTTTGCTACAAGAGCTGAGAATATCTTCGCCATCGGAACTACCACGTCTCCTTCCTCTTCATCAAATTTTTGTGACGCCTCTACTGCCAGTGAATCGGCGGCCTTTACTTCAGTTATCGAATCCGCTATGTACCACTGTAAACCCTGCATTTCGCTTAAAGTCTTGCTGAAAGCCGTTCTGCTCTTCATCCAGTCCTGGGCCTCTTTTAACGACCCAAGAGCTAAACCAACGGCGATCCCTGCGATAGCTAGTCTGCCTATCTTAAGCCCGTATCTGGGAACTTCCCATCCCCCTATCCTACTTTCCTTCGGAACCCAACAGTTCTCGAAAGTAAGTTCAGCTGTACCTGTCCCTCTACATCCCATTACCTCTATTTTCCGTCTTTTTATGCACTCATCATATTTAACTAAAAACGCGCTAATCCCTTTTGCCCCAGGTCCTCCCGTTCTGGCCGAAACCAGGTAGAGATCCGCATACATTCCCTGCGTTATCCACATTTTCTTTCCATTAATTACATAACCTCCATCTTTTTCCTCAGCCTTTGTCTTCAAGTTAGTAGCATCACTTCCCCCTCCAGGTTCACTGAGGGCAAAGGCTCCTATCTCATCTCCGGATACGATCTTTGATAAATCAAATGAGGAATGCTTCTTTACAGGAGCGTAAAAAAGAGCAGCTTGAACATCTATCAAAAGGGCTACAGAACCGCTTACCTTTGCTACCTCTTTCTCAACTTCGTAGAGCGTCCTTAGATCGTAAACGTCATTAGGGACTAGGTAACCATGTCTTCCTAGTTCTCTAATCACTTCGCGCGGGTATTCGTCATCACGATCTATTATGGGAGCACTAGGAGCTATTTTACTTTCGACAAATTCCCTTACTGAATCCCTAATGATTTCCAACTCACTCATATCCCAATGCCCTCTTTATTTCCTCGAGACTGGAAATGTCATCTAGTGTAGAAATATCTCCTATTTCCTCTCTATTTGCTACCGCCCTTATAAGTCTTCTCATTATTTTTCCGCTTTTAGTCTTGGGCAATCTCTTAACGAATCTGACGTCATGAAGTATCGAACCGGAGTTCCTCACATAATCCTTAAGCTCATTCGCTATAACGTCTCCTGCTTCACCTCTAGGCACTATAAGGGCAATTATCTTACCATCCTTAGTTCCTGATACAGCAACCTCAGCTACCCTCGGATTTTTGGCTAATATTCCCTCTATCTCCATCGTCCCTATCCGAGAGCCCTCAGCTGTAATTACGTCATCAGCTCTACCCAGAACGTATAAGTATCCTTCATCGTCGTAATATCCGAAGTCTCCTGTGTAGAACCTGCCTGGGAATCTCAACCAGTAGGACTTCTGTAACCTTTCTCCTGAAGGATCGTTCCACATTTTAGCCATAGCCGGGTTGGGTAAGGTAAGAACTATGTAACCCTTCCTATCGGGTGGAAGGGGGGTACCATCATCATCTACTACTGCAAATTCAGAACCTGGGAATCCCGTTCCTGCTGAACCGGGTTTAAACGGTATTTCCCCTAATCCATAAGGAGTAGCCGCTAGAGGAAGTAGGTGTTCCGTCATCCAGTATGCATCTCCTATAGTAACTCCGGGTAAGTGGTTGACAAGCCAATCCCACGCTCCAGGGTTAAGCGTTTCTCCTGTATTCAAGATCATCCTTAGCGTATCAACGCCTCTAACCGACTCCTCTCCTAACGCCTTTAACGTATAAAGGGACGTTGTAGATGACCAGATTAAGGTTATCCCAAATTTCCTAACTATTGATGCGAAAGTGTTAAGCTTATAATTAATTGCCCCCTCGTAAAGAACACCCGTCAGCCCCATGTAAGGAATGGTGTAAAGGTTTGCCATCGGCCATACTGGCCATCCTAATTCGGATATTGTCCACCATATATCATCCTCCGTGGGCGCCATGAGGGCGTTGAATGCCCAGTTTAGTGCAACGGGCAATCCCGCCGTTGTGTGATACAATCCCTTCGGTCTTCCAGTAGTTCCAGATGTATAATATATTGTGAGGGGGTGATTTGCTTCAACTTCCACAGGAGATACATATTCGTCAACATATTCTCCTACTACGTCCCTCTCTGCCTTTAACGAGAGCTCGTCACCCTTTCTAGGAACTACGATAACTTTCTCGATTGGATTCTCCCTTTCCAGAACTTTATCCACGAAGCCCTTTATGTTAATTTCATTTCCTCCTCTTATCGTTTTAGGAGTCGTAATGAAAAATCTCGAATTGCTATCCTTAAGTCTGTAAGCGAGAGTTTCCTCGCTCAACCCTATGTAGTGTATTACCAGAATCGCACCAAGTCTGTGAATTGCCAGGGACCAAATCACAGCTTCTGGAGATGATGGCATCATTAGGGATACTGTGTCTCCTTTACTCACGCCAAGTTCTCTCAGAAAAGCCGCAGCACCATTTACTTTCCTGTAGAGTTCCCCATAACTTATTCCACGGTCCTCTCCCTTTTCATTAGTGTAATAGAACGCAACCCTGTTTTTTAGTTTTGGAATGTGTCTGTCTACTGCATTAAAACTCACGTTAGTAGTGCCTCCAACAAACCAATTAACTAACGGAGGCTCCCCTTCGAGCACTTTTACCGGAGACTTGAACCATGAAATGGCCTTCGCTTTGTCTTCCCAGAACTCCTCGAGGTTTTCTTTAGCATATTGTCTTAGCGTTTTTAATCGATCTACAGAGTAGAGTTTCATATGCGATATCAAATTAATACATTATAAGTTTTTATACTTCGGTTCCCAGGCGTACTTGCACATAGCATCGTGAAAACACTTCAAAAAATCTATGTCGGTTTGGTCCGTATAAGTTCGTAATGGTAAAGCAGATGTCACGCCGGATAATACAAACAAAAGTTTTTATCGGATTTACGTGGACACTGTGTGTTGTTTGCCATTTAATATTGACGATAAAGATACTACTAAAAATTTTTTAGAAATAATTCGAATTATATCTTACTTCCTAACCTGCTCCTTGAACTCGTGAAGAGCTTTCTTTACTTCCTCTACTGAAGCTTCATCCTCTAACGTTGTTACATCTCCTACTGGAGAATCCGTAGCTACCGACTTTATTACCCTCCTCATTATCTTTCCGCTCCTCGTCTTGGGTAGTTTATTTACGAAGTGAATCTCCTTAAATACTGCGATTGGACTGTAGTTTTCCCTTACAAAGTTAATAAGTTCCTTACTAAGCTCCTCGCTTGGTTCGACATTGGATCTCAAGATAATGAATGCTTCAGCAACTTCCCCTCTCACTTGATCAGGAACTCCTACAACTGCTGCCTCGGCTACGGCTGGATGTTGAATTAAGGCAGATTCCAGTTCGTAAGTCCCGATTCTATGTCCCGCGATCTTTAGCACTTCGTCAGCTCGTCCTAGTATCCAAAAGTAACCGTCCTGATCCTTTATAGCGTAATCCCCAGCATAGAATGAGTTAGGATATTTACTCCAATACACCTTAACATACCTCTCAGGGTCCTTATTAATAGTAAGCGGCATTCCAGGCCAGGGTTTAGTGATCACCAAATATCCTTTCTTTCCCTCTGGCACTGGTTTACCCACCTCATCGAAGACGTTTGCCTCAATTCCGAAGAGCGGCGGACCGTTGGTGCCCGGCTTCATTGAAACTAGGTAGCTACCTGGTGCATGTGAAATCATGATGCCTCCTGTCTCAGTCATCCACCACGTGCTTCCAAACGGAGCTTTACCCCTCCCGACCAGCTTGTGGAACCATCTCCAAGCTTCTGGATTTATTGGCTCTCCGACAGAGTGTATGAGCCTTATACTGGTTACATCGTGTTTCGTGATCCACTTTTCTCCCTGCTTCATAAAGGTCCTTATCGCCGTTGGTGAGGTATATAGGATAGAAACCTGGTGTCTCTCCACTATTGAAACCCATCTGTCTGGTTCTGGATAGTCCATAGCACCCTCGTACATAACTTCTGTAGCTCCTTCCTGAAGGGGACCGAATACTATGTAAGAGTGCCCAGTAACCCACCCAATATCAGCGGTGCACCAGAAGATATCGTCGTCCCTAACATCGAACACATGCTTCATCGTAGAGTGTAAAAGCGTCAAATATCCACCTGTATCATGCACAATTCCCTTGGGCTTTCCCGTTGTTCCAGAGGTGTAAAGTATATAGAGGGGACTTTCGCTTTTCATTCTCTCTGGTTCCACATACGCGTTCCCCGGAACTTCGGACATTACATCATGAAGGTAAGCATCTCTATCTTGCTTCATACTTATTTCGGTACCTGTTCTCTTAACTACCAGAACTTTCTTGACGGTTTTTGCGGATTCGAGCGCTCTATCAACCACCTCCTTTAACGGAACTACTTTCCCTCTCCTCCATCCTCCATCTGCGGTGACTATGAGTTTTGCATCGGCATCGTTCATCCTATCTGCAACCGCTTGGGAACTGAATCCGGAGAAGACGACCGTAAATACGACGCCTATCCTTGCTGCGGCTAGCATAAAAATGGGTAACTCAGGTATCATTGGCAAGTAGATCCCTATTGTATCTCCTCTCTTAAGACCGTAGATCTCCTTTAGCAAATGGGCTACTCGATTTACTTCCCTGTATAAGTCAAGATAGGTAAATTTTCTCACTTCTTTAGGCCCGTTTTCCCAGGGTTCTCCCTCCCATATTATCGCTACTTTATTTCTTCTCCAAGAGTTCGCATGTCTATCTACGGTTAGGTATGAGGCATTAAGCTCGCCTCCTACAAACCACTTGTAAAATGGCGGATCCGAGTCGTCAAGAGTTTTTTCCCACGGTTTAAACCAATCTAGTTCCTTTGCTATTGATTCCCAGTACTCCCTGCTGTTTTCAATAGTCATCCTATGTATTCTCATATACTCCTCAGGTGAAACTAGACGGTGCCTAAGGAGTTCGGGAATTATTTTATCTTGAAAAGGCAGATTAGACGGATTTTCCATATAAGACATATATCTTAAAAATTAATACTATAAACCTAACGTAACAGCGTAGTCTAGAGAGGATCGAATATAATCCTTTTCTTATGGACATCCTCATCTTCCGATATCCCCTCTGAAGTGGAAACATAAAGAATTAGAATACGTGAAATACTTAAACTAGGAAAAGTAATTAGACACGAAAGAGTACACCCATAAATCCCAACACCTCAGCCTGCTTAAGCGGACTTAAACCATGTTCTAAACTGAAGCAAAGATGAGAAAGATCACGGTAAATTCTGATAAGGGAATTTTCAATCAACTGCTATTGATTATTCACTCAAAATGTTATTTATCAATACCTTCGGGCCGTTCACGCTCTCATTGAGAATTGTAATTTATGGGAAAGTGTAATAAAATACAGTAAATTGCTAAGTTTAAATCCCGACAGTTACTGCAGTAGTATTGAATTAGATTTGTCATAGTTATTGAAAGTAACTGAATTCAAAAGGAGACGTGAATAGCCCAAAAGTATAGTCGTTATTCTGCATGCGGTAGACATTACCTTGAGAGAGTCTAATATTACTACATGAAAAAGAATAGGGCTACTAACAAACGTTAAGCGTTTTATCATTAAAGCGAAATTACTCTAGATAGTCTTGAGAAGAATTAGTTACGAATTATTTGTAAATTATGGGAGGAGCGTGGGAGCTGTAACAGAGAGAGATAACCGCATAGAGATAACCTTTACTCCACCTACAGTTTCAGATGCTGCAGAGACAGGGGATGTAGATGAGGTGCCCCCA
This sequence comes from Sulfolobales archaeon HS-7, assembly GCA_019704295.1. Lineage (GTDB taxonomy): Archaea > Thermoproteota > Thermoprotei_A > Sulfolobales > Sulfolobaceae > HS-7. The sequence goes on from AP024596.1 coordinate 247,838, forward strand.
GTTTACGTAATCGTAGCGGAGAGGAAGGGAGATGAGGTGGAGGTACAAGAAGTTAAGATCGAGTCTGAAAAGGGGAAACGTTACCTTACAGCGGAGGAAATAGAATTCTGGGTTGAGTCGGTATTTAGAGAGTAATTTATTTTATGTAAAAACACATCTATTCTATGAAGCGCTCTACTAGCTACATCGTGGCTCTTTCCCTTACGATAATTATAGCTTTCATCCTACTTGGATTAGCCGTCTACACATTAGTAGGTCTCAAAGTGTTACCAGTATCAGACTCGATAATTTTCTACGCTGTGATTATTGCAGGTGGGGGCACTGTAATTACGCTATTTCTCTCATCAATGATGAAAAGGCTTTCTGACGTTGTGGGTGAGGCCAATTCCAGTGTTCTGCAGTTTTTAGTAAGGCTATTAGGTTTCATAATAACGGCTGTTGCCCTACTTTCTCTGTTTAAGGTAAGTGCGGACTTAGCTTATTTCGGAGGGACAGCTATAGGACTTATTCTCGGATTAGCTTCACAGGACGTCCTTTCTAATATATTTGGGGGCTTAGTAATTCTATTCTCTAGACCATTTAAGGTAGGGGACAGGGTCACAATTTCCACATGGCAGTACGGTCTTCTTGCACCTACCTATCAACCGAAGTTTTGGTCAAATGATTTCCTTATTCCCGGATATACCGGAAGAATTACCGAAATAGCACTAATGTATACCACCGTTATAACTGACGAGAATATCCCGCTAAAGATACCTAACAGCATCATGGTTCAGGCTGCGGTTTTCATTCACGGTGCAAATGAACATAGAGTGGTGCGCACCAAATATGAAATTCCTAAAGACATAGAACCTGATCTGGCGATCTCCGAACTTAAGAGGGAACTCTCTAAATTAGATGTATTTGCAAGGGAACCTGAAATAAGGATATTAGATACTACGCTTAACACCTACGTTATTGTAATTGAGGCATTGTGTAAAGGGGAATTTGAAGAGCCTCCACGAAGTGAAATAATTAAAATCGTAATGAGAACTGTGAGACAGTTACAGCTGGCTAAACAACGCTAACCTTTTTTCCTATTCAGAAGAAGGACGAATATGGTAACGGTAATTCTCGGAGGGGGTTTCGCAGGAGTATCGGCGAAACTGAGATGTAGAGAGTGCGTACTAGTTGATAAGAGTGACTATTTCATCAATACTAGTAAACTGGTTGATGTCGTGGAAGGTAAAAACCCAGAATACTGTAAGATAAAGAGAAGGGCTGACATCCAAGCGGAAGTGATCTCTGTTAACTACAGGGAGAGGAAAATAGTCATAAGTGAGGGACAGTTGCATTACGATAAATTAATTGTAGCTCTGGGATACGTCCAAGACGTCTCCAGGATTAAGGGGGCAGAGAAGTTCGGGTACAGACTGTCAACAATGGAGGAAGCAATGAAACTTAGGGAGTTAAACAGGAAGGATAAAACCGCAGTTATCATTGGTGGAGGTTCCCTTGGAGTTGAGCTAGCAGGAGTATGGAAGGGGAAAGTTAAGATCGTAGAAGGAGGAAAGGGATTAGTATCATTCCTTGGTAGCGAAGTTTCAAAATACGCTGAGAAGAAATTAACGGAGAGCGGAGGTGAGGTGATAGTGGATGCACAGGTAGAGGAGGTTAAGGAAAGGGAGTTAGTAACTAGTCAGGGAACAATTCCTTATGACGTGTTAATCATTACAATAGGGATTTCTCCAAGTCCATTAATTAAAAATTCAGGGTTTCAGAACAAGGGCGGTAGGATGTTAGTCGATAAATACCTTAGATCGATTGACGACGAGAACGTATTTGGAGTTGGTGATTGTGCCGTCGGAAACGATTACTTCTGGCCGATGTCTGCACAAATAGCGTTACAATCCGGTGAGATCGCTGCCCAAAACATTATGGGAAAGAATATCGAATTTACACCAAAACAAGAAGCGGTGGTTCTAAGGATTGGCCAAGAATACTTTGGGACTTTTAGAGGGAAGTTCGTTCAAGGTAAAACTGCATCTCTACTCAAACATTTAGCGATTATTAACAGCAACTTCAGGGCTTCCCTTTCCAACTTCACGCAGTTAACTGCACCTGTGACATAAGTTCTTTAAACGTCTTGTGAAAGTCCCTCAATGCAGCGTTAAAGCTCTCTCTATCTTTTTCACTTAGGGTTGATTCGAGTGTAGGTCCGATAGATGCCCCAACAACGGTTGGAATTCCAACGTGAATCATCTCTCCCTCGAACTCGTTGGGAACAGCTATACTCATCACTCTATTCTCGTTCTTAACTACAGACCTCACTATGTCCTTTATTATAGTTGCCGGTCCCCACGTCGTACCCTTCAATACCCTTATTATTTCCGCCGGTATCTTCTTAACATACTCCTCGACTTCTTTCTTATCTATGTTATATTGTTCGATAGGTTTTCCTTTTACTGTTACAGTACTCCAAAAGATCACCGCGTCCTCTCCGTGTTCGCCCCCTACAAAACCATTAACTTGTGTAACTGGAACTTTCAGCTTCTTAGCTATATAGGACCTCATTCTCATTGTCTCGACTTGATCCCCAGTACTGATCGTAAATTGTTTTGAGTACTTCTGAAATACAGAGGCCATCATGTCCACCGGATTTGTCACCATTATGTAAAGCGCTCCGGGATTCCTGTTAGGTAGTTGCTTGCTTAACTCGAACATCAGCTTTGCATTATCGGCAAATAGATCCCTTCTACTCATACCCTCCTTTCGTGGTTTCCCTGCTGTGATTACAATTATGTCGTAGTTGTTAATATCGTCTATATTCGTAGTTCCTAGCATTTCAACGTTTAACCCCCTCGTTGTCACGGCATGCCTCATTTCGTGCTCAAACTTTTCGCCTACCTCAGGTACTATGTCGTAAAATACGGCCTCGTTTGCTAAACCATCCATAACTATAGAGTAAGCAATCGTCTGACCTATTTTTCCAACTCCAACAAAGCCTATTTTCGTCATGATGAACGTGTAAAACTCCAAAAATATAAACCTAACCGTCCATAGTATCGAATATGTCTCTAGAAGAGGAATTAGTTAGCTCGATTGTAAACTTAAAGGACATTGAATTAGAGGAAAAGATCAAGCATGAAATTAGAAGAAGGGTTCTTGACTCCCTAGGAGTAGCTATTGCATCCTCGTCATCTCCCCCCGCCGAAGCTACTAAAAGGCTAATGAATTATTTTCCTGGTAAGGTATCTACAATTACAGGTGAATTGACAACTGTCGACTTAGCGGGATTTTACAACACTTTACTAATAAGATACCAGGACTTCAACGATACATACCTATCCAAAGAGCCTTTACATCCAAGTGATATGATAGGAGGTATTTTAGCAGTTGATAACGCCTTCAGGATAACCGATTTATATAAGGCAATAGCAATAGCCTATGAGGTTGGAGTGAGCCTATGTGATGCGGAGACCCTTAGAACTAAGGGGTTCGACCACGTCAATTACCTCCAATTAGCCGAGACAGCCGGACTTGGTGTTGCTCTTAACCTGACCGAGGACGAAGTTCGCAACGCAATGGCTATTTCCTTGGTCCCTAATGTAGCTTTGAGGGAAACCAGAGTGGGAACTCTCTCTATGTGGAAAGCTGGGGCTGCCGCGGACGCAATAAGGAAATCCGTCTTCGCAACGTTGGCTGCCAAGTCAGGTTTTACCGGTCCTGAAAAGTTCCTCTCTGGAAAAATGGGATTCGCCCAACTGGTAAAGGGGGATTATCAAGAGATAGCGAAAATCAAAGACGTTTCCGGCATAGAGCGTACTCTTATGAAGAAGTACCCTGTGGAATACCACGCGCAAGCAGCTGTTCAAATATCTCTGAATATCCACAAAAAGGTGAGACCCAGTGATATAAACTCAGTGACAGTAGAGATTTACGAAGCTGGGAAGACGATTCTCGCAGATCCGGAAAAATGGAACCCTACCACAAAAGAAACAGCAGATCATAGCTTACCGTTTGTTGTAGCCGCTGCTCTTGTAACTGGAGACTTTTGGTTGGATACTTACAACTTAATTTTCGATGAGAAGATCAGGGATGTAATGAAAAAGGTTAAGGTTGAGGAGAATTCTGAGTATACTAAAGTATATCCAGGGAAGCTCCCAACAAAAATCGTGGTAAAAACTGCGTCAGGAACGACGGAGGAGGAGTTACAAGTTCCTCGCGGTCATTATCTGGATCCCATGTCGGACCAGGAGGTTGCGGACAAATTCTTAAGACTTATAGGAAGGAACGATTTGGTTGAGAGGATAATGAAAAGGGGTATTTTAAATGGATAACCCCATCCTGTTAGAGGAGTTCATGATAATTCCGGGCGTGTTTGACCCGTTTACTGCTCTCTTAGCTAAGAGAGAGGGGTTTAAGGCAGTTTACCTCTCAGGTGCGGCTTTAACCTCTTCTCTAGGACTTCCAGACCTTGGGGTCATCTCTTTATATGAACTAGCTGACGTAGTGAGGAAGATAAGGGAGGTAACTGATATACCGATAATAGTTGATGCAGATACGGGTTTCGGAGAGGCACTTAACGTTTACAGAACAGTTAGAGTGCTTGAAGCGGCTGGTGCATCAGCAATACAAATAGAGGATCAGGTTAATCCAAAGAGGTGCGGTCATTTGGACGGAAAGGAGGTAATAATCAAGGATCACATGAGGGAGAAAATAAGGGCTGCGCTAATGGCAAGAAAGAACTGCGCGATCATCGCTAGGACCGACTCAAGAGCTGTTGAAGGATTTGAGGCCGCAATTGAGAGGGCGAAAAATTACCTTGAGGAGGGGGCAGATATCATATTTCCTGAGGCATTAACATCCGAGGAGGAGTTCAGGAGTTTCGCCCAGGAAGTTAAAGCCCCTTTGTTAGCTAATATGACGGAATTCGGAAAAACCCCGCTAATTCCAGCGTCAAAATTTAGAGAAATGGGATATAAATACGTTATATTTCCAGTGACGTTACTAAGAGTTGCAGCGAAGGCAATGATTAAGGCCCTGCGAACACTTAGGGACTATGGTACGCAGGAATCCATAATGTCCGACATGATAACTAGAAATGAGCAATATGACATCATTGGCTACCACTTTTATGAGAAGCTTGATAAGGACTTAAGTAAGGGAGATAGACGTCTGGCGAGATAGCGTTTAACTAGTTAAACGAAGGCCTCACGTAATTAGGGTTATGAACAAACATTGTTTGCTTTCACAGGTTTGAAACTTCTTCTATAGATAAGAGATGAAGAGTAGTTTATCGATATCGGTTAGGTACTGTACGTTTCTGACGGTTTTATTAATAATGACGAAATTTATATTCAACTAACAGAAAATTAGGGATTTTTTCCTAAACAAGTTCAAGAAATCCCACAGAAAGTTAAGTTAATAACGCGTAAACGACTTAATTATAATTAATGAGTTCAGGCTCTCTTACTGAGAGGCTAATTGCTGAGATAACGGAGAATCCCGAACTAGCTGATAAGCTGAAAAAGCTCATAGAGAACGTTACATTAACGGAAATATCTAGAGAGCTTAAAATATATAGACAGGACATTCAAAGGCTATCTGAGGAACAGACTAGGTTAGCCCAAGAACAGGTAAAGCTCAGGGAGGACTTCCAGAAGTTATCTGAGGAACAGACTAGGTTAGCCCAAGAACAGGTAAAGCTCAGGGAGGACTTCAACAAACTTTACCAAGAACAGGTAAAGCTTAGGGAGGACTTCCAGAAGTTATCTGAGGAACAGACTAGGTTAGCCCAAGAACAGGTAAAGCTTAGGGAGGACTTCCAGAAGTTATCTGAGGAACAGACTAGGTTAGCCCAAGAACAGGTAAAGCTTAGGGAGGACTTCAACAAACTTTTGAATGAAGTAAAAGAGCTGAAACTCTCCTACAAGAGGCTAGATAAAAAAGTAGATAGAATGTTCGGAGCTATGTTAAAGGGATTTACCGACTTATCCCAGTTTGCCGGAATGACTTTCGAAGAATTCGTGAGAAGATTTCTCGAAAATTACCTAAAGGATATGAAAATATTACCAAAAGATAAATCTTTGACCTCGACTATAATAGAAGGTGAGGAGATTGACGTTTTCAGCGAGGATCCCCCAATAATTGGTGAAGTTACTTCATTTACGCAATCTACTGACGAAATTAACAAGATATTAAGGAAGGCTGAGGTATTTAGGAGAAAGTATGGGAAAGAACCGGCAAAGTACCTTATAATTATGACCACGAGGAAAAAAACCTATAGGGAACTTGAGGAGATGGCTAAGAAGTGGAATATTAACCTAATAGTGGGAAAGATCAGCGGGTAGCGTAAAGTATGGGTCCACAGCTTAACTAACGTTAATTCCGTTTAAGGAAATTAAAATCTTAGAATTCCTTCGCAATTACATTCTTGAACTCGTTTATGATTTCCTCAAAAAAAATTCACTAATTAAGCCCAAATACTCTTGGTTGATTACGTATATAGGTAAATTAAAAGGTCGCTATATAACTTACTTGTAACCCTTTAGTTATCATTCTTAATAGGTCCTGTGGTACTTGTATCGCACTATAAAAATTTTGTTTATAAAGCAAATAACATTTATTGCGTAGCAAACAATGCCTTCTTTATTTACCTTCCTCTAAGAGCAAATGTTTATTTCCGCTACTTTAACGTAAATTTTGCGAGTTCTACTGTCGCTAGCTAGGTTTTATCATGTTTCCAAAGTACATTTTCAGTGAAATTTCAGTAACGTCACTATCTGCAAATTCAATGTTAGCTTTTCCCCACTAATCTTTCGACCATCAACTATTATCAAGATAAATAAGCCCCGAGTTATAATCATTAACAACGAATAAAATTTTTAATAAAAATTACCTTTTTTCGATAGGGACATATTCCCTTCTCTCAGGTCCTGTATATATAGCTCTGGGCCTTATTAACCTGTGCTGATCCTCCACATATTCCATTATATGAGCTAACCATCCTGTGACTCTTGCTAGTGCGAAAAGTGCGGTAAACATGTCAACTGGAAAACCTATGTACCTGAATACCAGACCAGAGTAGAAGTCAGTGTTCGGGTAAATTCCTTTTGATGAGAACTGCTTTACTCCTAATTCCTCAAGTTTCTCAGCAACGGTGAGAAGCTTTTTCCCTTCCTCGTCAGATATCGACTTTTTGGCTATTTCTTTAAATATGAGCATTCTCGGATCGTATGTCTTGTACACTCTGTGACCGAAGCCCATTAATCGCTTTTTACCCTCCATCACGTTCTTCTTAAACCATTCCTCAACGTTATTTGGGGAACCGATTTGAAGGAATTGATTATAGGCGGCCTCTGCCGCTCCTCCATGAAGTGGACCTTTAAGTGCGGCTAGAGCCGCTGTTATAGATGAGTACATATCGGATAATGTAGATGACGCAACTAGAGCAGCAGTCGTAGATGCAGGAACTTCATGATCTACGTACAAAATTAAGGCCTTGTTCATTGCATCGATCTTTTCTTTTTCGTTTATATTCCCGAAGCACATGTTCAGGAAGGATTCACTGTAATTCCCTGACTTTTCATGAATCGTTGATGGCGGCATGTCTCTCTTTCTTCTGTAAATCTCCGCTACAACTCTCGCCGTACTCCCTACTATCCTTAGTGCTATCTCCTTATCCTTCTCCTTCGACCAGGCGAAGTTTTTCTCTGTAGTTGCCATAGCGCCGAATGCCGTTTCCATCATTGCGACTGCGTCAGAATCACTAGACAGAGTTCTAATCACCTGAATTACGAAATCCGGTACTTTGTAGCCCTCAGCTATGTTTTTCTTAGTTCGCTCAAGTTCATCGTGTCTCGGAAGTTCCCCATAGAACATTAGGTGGACTATCTCCTCGTATTCGGCATTATACGCTAGGTCCTTTATATCGTAGCCCCTATATCTGAGTATCCCCTTCTGTCCGTCAATTGAAGTAAGAGAGGTATACTTTATAGCTACGTCCTCTAAACCGGGTATTACGCTCATTAGTCAGACCCCGCCCACGATTGTTCGGGAATTGCACTTAATGCTTCAAGAACTTTTTCTTCTCCCAGTAAATCCCTTATTGAGATCACGCCCATTATTTCACCTGATCTATTCTTTACTACAACGTGCCTAATGAAGTGATCCTTCATTAATTTAGCTACCTTGTCTATCCCTTCATCATCATATACGTATATTAGGGGTCCGATGGTAGCTATCGTTTTAATGGATTCATTAAGTTTTCTCCCCTTTGAGAGACCCTTTATTACGTCTCTTTCCGTGACTATTCCCACGACCTTTCCTGTCTCCGAGACTAAAAGGGAGCCTATATTATTTTCAGCCATAACTCTTATAGCGTCAGAAATAGTTGCATCACTGCCTATTGATATTGGTTGCCTTTTTATAAGAAAAGAAGAACGAATTGTCATACCTTTTTTTATCAAGACCAAGTATTAAATTTTCTCTAAAAGTCACATTTTTAGAATTTAGGAATAATTAAAAAATTAATGGAAATAATTCTTATTTTTTATTAAAATACTCTTATTTATGACTAAAATTATTTAGATAACCCACTTACGCAACATGGAGTTGGTAGGGATTAAACGATACTAAGCACTCTACTCATTAATTGTAATTATACGGATCCTTAAGAAAAGGGAAATCTTACCCAGTTAAAAAAGGACGGTTTCTCATGCTCAAAAGTCCTACTGTGTATTTACCTCCTGGTTGTACTGACGATGTCCTTGCACGCTAGAACGTATACTTGATTAAGTTAAGAATGCGTAATAGTGATCCACACGCCTCTTTGTTCCTTCCCCCGGCATTGGAAGTCGTTGAGGAAGTATCCCCAGCTCGAGTTCAGATTTTATCTTAGCATTAATGATTATTCCTACTGTACGGTAGAATAGTACGGGAAATAGCCCAGAATTATCATACGATCTTAAAGAACTAAAAATATTGGATCAAAGAGTGCAATTCTATAACCTTATATAGATTTGCTTTTTTAGATTGATCTTATGGAACAGAATTCTGATGAAATTGAAGAGTTAATAAAAAAAGGATTAGCTTTACCAGATAGTGAGGTAGAGAACTATTTTAAAGAGCTTTACCATAAATACAGTAATAACGCGAGAGTCGCTTATGAGTATGCAGGGATTTTAGATTATTTGGGAAGGGAGGAAGAGGCAATTCCTTTGTATAAAAAGAGTTTAGAAATGGGTTTAGAGGGTAGGCCTAGAGACATGTGTTTAATACAGTTAGGAAGTTCTTTAAGAGTAACGGGTAGACTTCAGGAAAGCGAACAAGTACTTAGGGAAATATACGAAAGAACCAGGGATCCTGCATCTCTCCTATTCCTCGTACTTACGCTTAGTGATATGAGAATGAGCGTTAATGCACTGTGTTTGATGAGCGAGTATATACTCAGAGGAGAAAGCGGGTTCCTGCCAGAGTACAAAGGGGTCCTCAGTAGGTATTTTAATAACCTATGTATTAAGAGTTAATTTATACCGAATTTGTTGAATTTTATTTTACCCTAAATAAGTCTTCCCCCGTTTCACTCGTTACCTAAACCTTTCCTTAGTACAGTTGTGCTACTAATTTTACAATATAGTACTCTTCTTTTCCCTTAAGACAAAGAACTACAAAAAATATAGGGATGATAGTTGATATAAAATGCAATCAAAGCCCTCTCTTCACTGTCTCTTACTTCATCTTATGAGCCTGTTCCAGTACTCCTTTTAACCCCTCTGAAATATCGTCGTTATAGATTACCTCCGTTATTGATTTACCTAATTTGCACTCAATAATAATTTTCAGAGACTCGTATTCTTGAGTCACCGTATCGTCTCCCTCTTGCTCGAAGAGGAGAATTACATTCCTCAAATTGAACTTAACACACTTCAATGTGTTCATAACGTTTTGCAGAGCCTCCTTCCTTTTATTTGGAGACATAGTTTCTATCACTTCAACAGCGTATGCTTCATAATCCTGGTACTTTATGCTAGTTTTACTGAAGCATAACGCATCTACAGCTTTCCCGCATATTTCATCAAACTTAACGCATGCAACCCCCTAGCCCTCGCTGAATAACATTACCTTTCTCCCTCGAAGACTTTTCTTAGAAAATCCCCTTGATAGGTCGAAATCGTCTCTAATCTTTCTATACTACGATCTTCGAGAACTTTAACCTTTTCAGCCTTATACAGATTTCCGCTACCTCTTAGTTCATAAACATCAGGCACATTTGCAGACCCATGTACGAACGACATAATAAACCATTCACTGTGGGAAGTCACGAAGAGCTTCTTATCTAATTTGGCTAGGTACTCTCCTACTTTTAGTTGTAGATCAGCATGAAGGTTTATCTCAGGCTCCTCGATCACCATACCCTTGACAAATGGATTTTTGGCTACAATCTCTAAGGCCGCTAACTGCCCAACACCCGTGGATATTAAAGATGTAGGGACTTCCTTTTCCCCAACAAATGCTCGAAACTGGGAAGGGAACTCGACCCTTACTTTCACTCCAGACAATTCCTCTACGTAATCCCCCAGAAGGAACCACCTGAGGAAGTCTAAAGTTAACGGTTTCACCTGTGGATAAGAGTATGGGGAGTATACAAAACTGCTTATCGCTCTGTTCAGGCTAAACACAGCGATCCTCTCTGTGCTTAGAAATGCCAGCTGGTTTAGATCTTGATTACTTAACATTTTTGCTGGAATAAGATGAGATAGGCCTATTTTTACACATTTCTCTGATCCAATTGAGAGTAATTCGTTCGGAGAGAGACTATTAAAACTTAACCTCCTCAGTCCTTTTAAAATTCACTAGAATCTTCATTCTTTTGTCTTCCTTGAGCGTTACGCCCACGTGGTTGTCAGAGTTGAGCTCCACGGAGATCAAATCGTTCTCAATAAATCCCTTACTCTCCCCTATTGTGATCAAATCTTTCGGTTCAGCGTTGAATAGTGTCCTAATCCTCTCACCTATTACTCCTTTTAATGCTTTTTCACTCACTAAGTCCTTAAGGCTAACTTCGATCTCATTGATTCCCTCCTCCACCTCAAGGCTTAATTCATTGTCAGTACTCAACGGGGAAAAAGAAATAGGGAAGTTAATGAAATAGAAAGCTGTAGAGATCATTGTTTTGCCCGATGAGTTGGGACCTACAACTAGCGTTTTTCCGTCAAAATTCATTTTAACTTCCTCTACTGGTCCCAAGTTAGTTACGCTAAATATCATTAAATGCGTTCTTATGGACTACAAATAAAGCTTTTTATAGTCAGCGCCGTTCACGTGTTCATTGCGAATCGTAATATTCTTTGTTAAATTAGAATAGTTCAACATGTAATAATTCAAATACATGTAAAATAGTAGGAGAATAAGAATAACTGTAATATTATTATAAATATAAGAAGATAGATTGGGATGTTATACCTGAGGATAATTCATCATGTGGTTTGTAAAATCCTCTACGGGGAGTGAGACAGGCAGAAATACCTCCACTTTACGAGGGAGTTGAAGGACTCAACGGGATTGTTGTTATTAAGTCACTCTTACACCTCTCTCAGGACGAAAAGGCGCTACATACTTCACCCCTAATACGGCTGTGCGAATAGCGAGTTCAGAACAGTACCTGGCTCAACATTGTATTTCTCCACGTTCTGGCTCTTAGCAAATTTGTAACCGTTAAGACTAAACCGTTTTAGGGACTTGCTACTCTCATCTCTAGTGTTACGTGTTTTCCCTGTGTAAGGTATTCCAGCACACTGTACTTATCTGTAACCGTTACTTCCCCTTTAGCCGAGGGGGAGGAGCTCGTTTAACTACTCCCTTTCCTCCTTTATTACATGCCGTTCCTTATAGACAATGCAGTATCACCTCTTAAACCTCATTTTGAAAGCGTGGATGACGTTGTCTAAGGCGATAAAGCCGTCCGCTACAATTAACTCCACATTGTACTTCCTCCAGATGGATACGAGTAAGTCCCAGGCGCTTCTCTTATCCTCTTCTTTAGCGAGTGCTAAATTTAGTATTGCTTCCTCTCAGGAGTTACCCTTGCTGCGACCCCCTTTTCTCCTTTAGTCAACTTGACGTATTTTACTTCTGTGATTACCCCTGCTCTAATTTCTCCTTAATTCGCGTCTTGACTCGTTTGTCTTGCCTATAAAAGACAGGGAGTTTGATGGTGACGTAAAATAGTTCTTAGATCTTTCTACTTCTCCTCATCACGAACACGACCCCCTTGACAAGGTTAAACCCAGTGTACCCTTCCCTCTACTTGGGACTCATCTCTTCTACTTCCTTAAGGGCTTTCCTCTCGATCTCCTGAACCGATTTGTTTATAATTTCTTTTTCGTAAGGTAGGATAAACGCAAACGTAATACCGCATTTGATAAGGGACGGCGTTTCGAGTTCTTCTGTGGTATTGTTTTCTGGTCATAACCAATTTAGTATTACATTCTACGATTATTTAATTAATTTTAAACTAATAAAATAAAGTGAATTCACAATAAACGTGTGAACATCAAAAAAAGGATTTTAGTAACAGTAAAGTTAAAATTCTGAAGAATTTTCAAAAATGAGATATGAACTTAATGATCGAAGAGAGACTTTATGAGCATATTACTGTCAATGAATTTTTTTTCAGTAAACTAGTAAACGGAGATAAAGAAAATTCTATACTTAATATATAGAAATAGGAGGAACGTTTTGAGAAAAATTCTCAGCTTATTCAGATCTAAGTGAAAGAATTCAAATTACAAAAATAGTTTAAACGAAGATATTAAGTGAGAATAAAATTATAAGAGTCAATTCTCGTCATCTTTGCGGACAGGATCATCTATTATTCAATGCAGACAGGTTGCTTGTACCTCGAATGTGAGTTCTTAGAACACTATTCATGGAGGGGTTTACACAATCACTTAAGTTAGGGGGCATGCGATACTCCCCTATCAAATAAACATTACGGACGTATTACCCTTAACACCAAGTTCATCTGGGATATCCTTGGTGGTTAGGGAGCCCTATTGTGAAAAGAGAGGGAACGATAGCTCCCCCATTTGTGGGTAAAACTTACGACGTTAAATTATTGATTTTGTGGCTTCCTTCTCCTTATAGCCCCATACGCTAGAACTATTACTCCTACTATAGCGACGATTATTCCACCGTAAATAGACGCGGCGATTTCGTAAAAGGCGGAAGATCTTACCTGCACAAGTGTGTAATATATCAGCGCGTTAGAAGTGTAGTTGTCAGTTAAAGTCACATTAGCAAAACCGGTTACACTAGATATAGGAAGGAGTAAATATCCGCTGCTTAATTCCGGAGCGGTTGCATTTCCGCTCTTTACCTGAAACGCTAGAGGTAAGTTAGTTTTATTCGAACCGTTCACCACTAAAGAGTCATTATATATTACTCCACCAGTTTTACCATAAAATGGAATTGTCATACTTTCACCTGGCCCAAGTTCTGTAACCTTAAATCCCTTAAATTGCTGTATTACCGAATTGGCCTCTATTGCTACTGGTCCTATGAAGAAAGCCAGGACTCCCGCCACTATTAAAATAATCGCGATAAGCGTAAGTTTTCTCATGTCTTAAGGGTTAACTCTAGGTTAATACGCTTTTCCCTAAGACTTTCAAAGCTTTTTAATATATCATTAGAAATATTGCTTATGCTTAGTTCGGTATTCGTCGACTTCGGCGACACTTTAGCTTACTTTAAACCGCGGCTGTATACGGTGATAAGGGAGACATTGAATAATCACGGTTATGAATTTAGCGAGAAGAAAATATTTCGAGCTTACGTAGCGTCTTGTTCTAAAAACAACTTTCCTGATGAGGTCGGGCATAACCCAATAGACTTAAGGGATTTCATTTACAGACTTGGTATTACTAAGTTCTCGGAAGAGCTAATAGGGGATCTTCAAAAGGCCAACTCAATAAGGGGAGAGGCTTTCCTCTTTGAAGATTCTATTAAATTCCTCCAGGAAGTGAAATCAATCGGATTGCGATTAGTTCTTGTAAGTAATGCCACGAAGAACGTAAAAGGGAACGTTGAGAGACTTGGGATTGCGGAATACTTTGATGGAATAGTTATCTCCTCATTGGTAAACTCTATAAAGCCCCATCCAAGGATATTTGAGATTGCCGGAAGGTATGGAGGGTATCCCGCGGTTCACTTAGGAGACACATATGAGATAGACTATCTTGGGGCAAAGAGGAGTTACGTAAGGGGAATTCTTGTGGATAGGTACGACTTCTATGACGACGTTAAGGTAAATAGGGTTCGTAACCTAGAGGAAGCGTTGATCCTAATAGAGAAAATGGTTCGAGAATGATTTCACCAGTATTTTAAATATTTTACCTAGGCACCTCTGGTTACTAGCTAAGAACTTGTCAGGAACACTAACGAACTCCGAAATGTTCGTCGCTCTATTATTAAAAATAATATCTCCTTTTCCATAGAGTAGTCTATGAAGGTAGAAGTTCCCGAGGTAAAGGAGGAGGACGTAATCATCAATTCTCGGAGCTCTGCCCTTATAGTTGTTGACATGCAGAACGACTTCGTAAGGAAGGAGGGAAAGCTTTACGTCCCTTCAGCTGAAAGCACAATAATGCCTATTTCAAATCTCATAAGGAAATTTAAGGAAAGGAACTCACTAGTAATTTACACCCAAGACTGGCACATGAAGGACGATCCTGAGTTTAAGATATGGGGAGAACATGCGTTGGCGAATACGTGGGGAGCAGAAATTGTTGACGAATTAAGGCCTGATAAGGACGACTTCCTCATAAAGAAATACAGGTACGATGGATTCTTTGAAAGTCCTCTAGACTACATCTTGAGGGTAAAGGGCGTTAGAAAAGTCGTGATAACTGGAACAGTTGCTAACATATGTGTTCTTCATACTGCCGGTAGCGCGGCATTAAGATGGTATGACGTGATCCTCCCTAAGGACGGAATATCCGCCATAACTGACTTTGACTACTACTCCACTCTTAGGCAGGTCTCTTTCCTTTATAGGGGAGCAATCACCTCATCTGAACGAATTAGCTTAACTTAGGAGTAAAAGTAGGTTTCTATAATCTTCTTGGTAGCCTTTCTCAGATGATATAGAAACGTCGTTTTATCCATGTTTAATACTCTCGCTATATTCTCAGCTTTTTCCCCACGGGGATATGAGAAATACCCGTTCTGAAAAGCTATCATGAGAGTTGAGACTTCTACGTCGTTCAATACACCTGGAATTGTCGGCTCATAATCTACGTAATTAAGCACGAAGTCCCCCATTTGATAAAGGGATTCCTTTATCTGGGAAATCCTGCTGTTCTCCGTAACGAATTTCCATCTTTCCTTATCATCGTTCTGTTCATTACTTATTAACATGACCTCGTTATCGTAAAGCAAACCCGCAACCGAACCCCTATATACATTTAACATATCCACTATTATCGCATTTCTCAATTCGAAGAACCCGTTCACTTTAAGGATATTCCTGTTAGTTTTTAGACTCCTGATCAGGTCTCTATTTCCCTTAAAGAAAATAACTCTGGTTCTTAGATACCCTTTTTGTGGATAAACCCACATCTGTAAAGTTCTCGATTTAACATCGACTTCCCTAGTCCAGCATCCCTCGTGTTCAATTTGTAAATACACTAGTTTGAACTTTCGCTTCATCCGTATATTTATAATTATTAAACAATATAAATACTATCTCAAGAGGCGCTATATGCTTCGCCTCTAACATGACTATGGGAACAGCGTGCCCAGGCGGGTACCTAGATCAACGTTGTATTTATTTACGTTCTGGCTCTTGGCAAACTCAGACCTCTTGAAACTGACCATTATAGGGACTCGCGACCCCTATCCCTAGTATTACGTGTTTTCCTTGTGGAAGATTTAGCGAACACATTCCAAGTTAACTTTCGGGTCCCAGCGAAAATTACTGACGTTTAGCTTTTACCTTATGGGGTTCAGGAGTGGGATGCCCTCCTCCACAGGGGTTGGATAGTCCATCGGACGCTTTCATGATACGAAAAAATATCAATTGCCTTAGATCAAGGGGAAAGGGCTCATGCACTCTCGAGACTTGGGGAATCATGCCCTTATTAACACTTACTGATAAACCATGAAATTTACGTACTATGCATGTTAATATTTTCTTGGTAGTAGATGAGTTTCCCAAAAGTAATAAGATATTGTACAGAATGTACGGGGCTCCGACATTATTTGTGTTGGCTAAGGTTACTCAGTTAATGTAAAGTAAGATGAGGACCGGAAAATGCTTCATGACTTCAGTAAAGTCTAAAAGCTGAGGCTCTAATGCAAATTAACCAAAATTCAATGAAGCCTAAACCCCTACTAAAACCATCCGTTGACCCTCAAATCAAAATATCCCTGATGCGCCACGTAAGAAACCCCCTCTACAGATAAAGGGGGTCAAGGTTACTACGAGAAAATAGGTAAATCACAAGGTAAAAATACCTCGCTTAGATTGCAAGGAAGTTAACTCGCGGAGTATAAACTTTATTTCTAAGCTTTCGGATAAGTTTTTATTGGTTTAAACACGATTTATCCTTCATGAGAATCTACGTCTCCATAAAGCAAGTTCCTGATGCTACTGACTTACGCATAGATCCTATAACGAACAATCTCGTAAGAGAAGGAGTACCTGCAGTAATTAATCCTCCCGACTATCACGCAATTGAAGAGGCTATTCAATTGAAGGAGAAATATGGCGGCGAAGTGATTGTGGTCACCATGGGACCGCCTCAGGCTGAGTCCGCTCTGAGAGAGGCGATTGCCATGGGAGCAGATCGAGCATATCTCATAACCGACAGATCCCTTGCAGGTGCCGACACATGGGCCACATCATATGCGATATCAAAAGCCGTTAAGAAAATAGGAGAGGGGGATCTGTATATCTTTGGCAGGAGAGCAGTAGACGGTGAAACAGAGCAGGTAGGTCCCCAGACAGCTAAGTGGTTAGGACTTCCGTTTGTTGGATACACCAACTCTATAGAGATAAAGGAAAATAGGGCAATAGTTACTAGGGTAACAGAGTTCGAGGAGGCGACTCTTGAAGTTCCCATTCCTTTCGTTGCCTCAGTTGTGGAAACTGCTAATAAACCGAGACAACCATCAATAATGAAACTCATTGAGGCGAAAAGGGCTAAGATCTATAAGTTGTCGAGGGAGGATGTGGGAATAGAACCACAGAAAGCAGGACTTCAAGGTTCTCCAACCAAGGTCATCAGAGTTAGACCACCTCCTAAGCTGAGAAATCCCCAAATATTTGATGGAAGAGGAAAGGATGACGACGCTGCTAAATGGCTATACGAGAGAATAGTAGAGTCGTTAAAGAACGCTGATAAAGTGGAATCCTCCTACGTTAAACCAAAACCTATAGCTAAGGCTCAGGGGGACGTATGGGTATACATTGATCACGTTGAAGGCGAACCGAATAAAGCCTCCTTCGAAATTATGTCCGAGGCGAAGAGGATCGCTGATATGCTATCCACGCGTCTTGGTGCCCTCATAGTAGGAGATGTCGATCACCTAATCGAAGATGCCTTCAAGTACGGAGCAGACGTAGTCTACTACGCAAAAGTTGATGGGTGGAAGAGATACGATAACGACGTTTTCACTAGGGCTGCCTCAGTTGTCATAAAGAAGTATAGACCTGAGGCCATATTTTTCCCTGGGACGAGGATCTCTAGAGAATTGGCCTCATCCCTAGCCATAGAAGTCGATACAGGACTTATCGCTGATTGCGTGAGTTTCGAGGTTGATGAAAAGGGAATTCTTTACTCTACTAGACCAGACTTTGGTGGGTTAGAGATGTCAACCATAATATGCCCTACTGCTAAACCGGTCATGGTTACAGTAAGACCCGGCGTCTTTAGTCCCATAGTGTTCAATAACAAAGGGGACGTGATAACTGAAAGAGTGGAGGACGTATACAGCAGGTTTAAAGTTCTCGAATACAAGAAGTTGGAGAGAAGAAACGTATTAGCTGAATCCGATATAGTTATAGGGATAGGAAGGGGAGCCCGATCTCCTAAGGATATATCATTGGCTGAGGAGCTGGCAAAGGCCCTTAACGGTGTGGTTGGCGTTACTAAACCGCTCTCTGATATGGGATGGTACCCTAAAGAGAGGCAAATCGGTCAAACTGGTACTACGATAAGGCCCAAACTGTACATAGCTTTGGGAGTATCGGGTGCTATTCAACACATGGTGGGAATACAGGGATCAAAGAGGATAATCGCAGTAAATCAAGATCCCGAGGCGCCTATCTTTAATGGAGCTGATTACGGAGTAGTAGGCGATATGTACTCAATAATTCCGAAGTTAATTAAGATAGTGGGTGAGAACGGTGGAATTTGATGCAGTAGTTGTAGGGACGGGTCCTGCGGGTTCTGCCTCTGCTCTTGTAGCGGCTAAGAAGGGATTAAAGGTATTAGTTATTGAAAGAGGCCCCGAACCTGGTTCTAAGACTGTCTCTGGAGCTATGATAAGAATTGACGAAGTGGGAAAAGTCTTTGGGACGGATATACCCATCGAAAGGCAGGTAAAACGATTCAAAGTAATCATAGCTAACGGAGGGGATAGGGTCAACTTAGATTTTCCCGTATCTGGACTCGGAACTGTTGGCAGGAGGAAATTCGACGCTTGGATGTCATCAAAGGCTGAGGCAGCGGGAGCAGTGGTAATTACTAAAACTTCCGTGACAGGTATAAAGCGAACTGAAGGAGGGATCAAGGTCTTAACCGATAGAGGGGAGATCTCAACGGGAAGAGTGGTATTGGCAGAGGGAGCAAATCCGATCCTCAGTATGTCACTCAGGATTAGGGACGACTTAACACCGGAGGATGCAGTTCAAACCGCAAAAGAGGTTTACTCAATGCCTCAGACTGAGGTAACAAAGAGAATGGGACTTTCCGCTGATACAGATGGAGAAGTGTGGAGGGTAATTTACGTAAATAAGACGTTCGGTGCGGGATTCCTCTATACATACAAGGACGCAATAGCAATAGGAGCTGGAGCTCCTATGAAAAGCATGATAGAGAAGAAATATCAACCCAATGTTATGATAGAGGACTTTAAGGAAGATTTAGGTCTGAAACAACTCCTCTCAGGTACTTCCTTGAGGGAGTACTCCGCGAAAATAATACCCGAGAGCGGCTTCCCCTATTGTAAAGCAGGGATAGACAACGTGTACCTAGCTGGTGACGCTATAGGTCTCGTCAATCCACTTACGTTTGACGGAATAGGTCCTGCCATAGCCTCTGGAGTAATAGCAGGTAATGCGGTAGCGGAAGGATGGGATCCACGGAAATATGAGGAGGCATTGAAATACGATCCACTAATTAAATCGGTAATAAGCAGTAGGAAGCTAGTGAAACAACTTCTGAGTACAGGAGAAAAGTACGTAACATTGCTTCCAGAAATAATGAAGAGATGGGCGTCAGGGGACCTTTACGGAATTAGAGAACTCGTAAGTGAAAACGCATGGACAATTTTAAAGGACCTCACCCTTTTAATGCAGGTGAGAAAATGAAATTAGAGGAAAAGCTGTATACCTTAAGGTATAAGAGAGACGAAGAACCTCATCTCATAATTAAGAACCAGGAAACGTGTAAGAGGTGTACTGAGAAATACGGAGTACCTGAACCTTGTCTCGCGGTCTGTCCCGCTAATGTATATAACTACACTGAGGGTAAAATGGTAGTTGCTTACGAGAATTGCGTGGAGTGCGGTGCGTGTAGAATTGCCTGCCCCTTCGATAACATAATCTGGAAATATCCTAGATATGGGCTAGGTATAGCTCTTAGGTATGGTTAGTTAACTAGTACCGCTCTTCCCGCAATTGTCCCAGCCACCATTTTTTGTATAGCCTCGTTAACATCCTCTAACTTGAACTTCTCATAGATAGGTCTGATTTTCCCATTATTTATCATTTTAACGCTTTCCAATACTTCATTCCTTGTGTATGCGGCAGAACCTTTTACGGTAATTTGTCTCATTATTAGAAGGGCGGGCCTTTTCACCTCGACGTTCTCTCCGGAGACGTTCCCTACAAGGACAAGAGTACCTCCCCGTTTTAACGTCCTCAAACTTTCATTGATAGTCGGTGCACCAACAATTTCGATCACCACGTCAACGTCATCCACCTCTTTATGAAACTCCCCTTCAGATATTACCTCATCCGAGAACGGTTTAACCTTACCCTCTTTCTCCTTTGAGGTAATCGATACTACATGAGCACCTAATAGTTTGAGGTATTGAATAGTATGAATTCCTACCCCTCCCCCGGCTCCGGTAACTAGAACCTTATCCCCAGGCCTCACTCCCGCTAATTTAGATGAGTGTATAGCCGTAGCTAAAGGACATACGGCCGCTGCGTATTTCTCGTAATTACTGTCGGGGAGCGGGTAAACGTTACCCCTCGGTATAATTACCTTCTCGGCATACCCTCCATATCTTCCCTCTCCGAGGTATACGGAATTTTCGCATAAGTTTTCCTCTCCGCTTTTGCAATACCTGCACGAATTACACACTACCGTAGAGAAGATGCCAACTGCACGCCCCTCAAGTTCACCGTAAACCTCATGCCCTAAAACAAGAGGCGGCCTTAAGTTCCTAAATCCCCCCTTCCATATCACTATATCCCTCCCGCACACACCACTGGATTTAACGTCAACTTCTACCTCCCCCTGGTCCTCCACCTCCTTTCGGACTAGGGGTTTATTGAACTCCTCTAGAACCATTGCATTGAACTTCACTACTCTCCCCTAAAGTTAGGCTTTCTTCTTTCAAGGAATGCCGTAACTCCCTCTTGGATATCCTTGGTGCTAAAAAGTAAACCGAAGAATGTAGCCTCCTGCATCAACCCATTCCAGACGTTAGTTTGTTCCCCATAGTTAATGCTCAATTTCGCCGCCATAATTGATAAAGGGGATTTCTCAGCTATTTTCATAGCTAGAGCTTTCGCCTCCTCTTCAGCTTTCCCTTTCTCCACAACTCTATCCACAATACCGTAAGAGAACGCCTCCTTTCCCATTATTTCTCCCCCTGTAAATATCATTTCAATTCCCTTCCTCGATAGTCTAGGCAGTCTCTGAGTACCTCCTGCTCCCGGAATTAAACCAAGGTTTACTTCAGGTTGCCCTAATTTAGCGTCTGCCTCGGATATCCTCATGTCGCACGCCAGGGCGAGTTCAAGCCCTCCCCCATAAGCGAAGCCGTGAATTACGGCAATTACGGGTTTAGTTAAAAACCTGATCTTGTTGTACAGTTCCTGAAGTCTTCTTGACGCGATTACTGCCTTTATTGGCGAGAGATTAAGGAACTCCATGATGTCAGCACCTGCGGAAAAACCCCTTCCCTCTCCCCTTACTACGATAACCCTTACATCTCCGTCTTCCTCCAACTGGTCCAATGTTGAACTTAGTTCCCTTACCATTTCAGCGTTAATCGCGTTTAGCCTTTCTGGTCTGTTTAGGATAACCCAGGCTAATGGTTTTTCCTTAACTATCCTTACGGTCTTTAACTCGGTGATACCTGAGTAATCGTAAAAACCTCTACCCGCTTTCTTCCCTGTCTTTCCCTCTGAAACCATTTTCTCTAGAAAGGGATCGGGTTCAAACTGAGGAAGATCGTACTTTTGCCTCAAGTTCCTCAGTTCCTTTACGAAGTTATCTATTCCGTACTCGTCTGCGTATTGAAGTATACCTTTCGGCCAATTCAAACCGAGTTTGCAACCTTTATCTATGTCCTCTTCGCTTACAATTCCCTCCCTTATCAGAAACGCCGCCTCATTAACAGCAGTGGTAAGAAGGATATAGGCATTCAGTTGCCTTCCGATATCTTGAGGAATTGAAGGCCGAACGAACTTACCCTTTTCGGGATATTTGTAGTAACCCTCACCAGATTTATATCCGTATTTCCCCTCCGTGTAAAGTTGTTTAAGACTCTCGCAAGTGTAGACGTTGAATCCCCTCTCCGTCATCGCTTTTCCTACTAAATAGCCCACATCGACCCCAGCGTAGTCGTGAAGGAGGAAAACCCCCATAGGAAATCCTAGCTGGTAAATTGCTGCGGAGTCTATTTCCTTAACGTCTATCCCGTCCCTCTCATGAAGTAAGCAGGCGACTTCAGACACCCTAAATAGGAGCCTATTCACCAGGAAACCGGGAATGTCTTTGTTCACAGGAACAATTTCTTTTCCAAAACTCTTAGCGAAATCAATTGCTTTTTTGAAGTATTCGTCAGAAGTCCTCTCACCGCGAATCACCTCTACAAGGGGCATGAGCACAGGAGGGTTGAAGAAGTGCATTCCAACTACTCTTTCCGGTTTTGCTAGATTCTTCGCTATTTCGGTTATTGGAAGAGAGCTAGTATTTGAGGCTAAAACGGCGTCACTTTCTACAAGGGTTTCGGCCTTAGAGAAAACTTTCCTCTTGGTTTCCAGATCTTCTATGACGGCCTCTATCATGAGTACGGCCCCTCTCAACGCCTCCTCTTGATTGGTAGTAGCGTGAATACGTGAGATAATTGAGTCTGCACTCTCCTTTACTGAACCTTTCTCCACTAATTTCTCAACACTCCAACTGATTCTTTGAAGAGCGTTCTGTAGGATTGATTCTGCGACATCGTTTATCCATACTTCATATCCAGATAGGGCCGCGACCTCTGCTATGCCGTGGCCCATTGAACCGGCTCCCACTACTGCGACTTTTTTCATACCTTCTTTGCATCGTTTACTGATAAAACATTTTCTGAGTACGCAGATAGCTAAATGAGAGACGAACATTTCGTAAGGATTTTCCGACAGTGTTCTCCTAACGATTTCACAACTGATTATAGGCTCCCTAAAGGCCTTTCATGTTTCGCCTCTACATGACTATGGGAACAACGTGTCCAGAACGTTACCTACATCAACATCGCAATGGATCGTTATCTTCATCGCTGGTATTATGTTTTGTTCTAGGGGAAGTTGAGAGATAGCATCATCACGCCCTGTTCCTCATTCATTGAAGCATTACCGCTTAATGGGAGAACCGTCTTTAGCTTACAGCTAACCCTCTCAGAAGTGATTAAAGTACATATAATGTAACACAGTGTTGCCCATCGGCTACAAGTAGGGTAATTTTGGATTCTTTTACAAATCGTAATTTAGAGAAAGAACAGTAATATACAATAAATTGTTGAGCGTAGGGGCGGCTCACATATTCATTGCGAATTCAGTGTATTTAGAAAAATAAAATGAATTTAATTGGATGCGATCGTATAGACTAGGTGGAGTTTCACACTTAGCAATTTCCTTTATTTAATCCCTATTTACAATAATTACAATTCGCAATGGAAACCTGAATCGCCCGAGAACGGTGAGAGTAAGGCTTTGAGAAAACATATCCTTCATTCCAACTTCTCTAAGTTCATGAGCTACCTAATAAGGCTGAAAGAGCTGGTAAGAGGGTAGTGAAGGTAGACCCTAGGAATACTTCAAAGACATGTGCTAGGTGCGGATATGTAAAGAAAGACCTAATCCTTTCTGACCGTGTGTTTATTTGTCCAAACTGCGGTTGGGTCGCAGACCGCGATTATAACGCTTCTCTAAATATCCTTCACGCGGGGTCGGGACTGCCCTTAGAGCCTGTGGACAGGAGACCTCTGCTGTACATCCCCTTCTCTAAGGGTGTGTATAGTAAGTTTCCGGGAAGAAGCAGGAAATCCTCACCGCGAGGTGGGAATGCCCTGTCCGTGAGGCCGGAGTAGTTTACTGGGACACATTCAGTTTTTTCAAAAAATCCTCAGACCTTACTAGTTCTAACAGTTCTATAATTCCCTCTCCGTCCTCCTTACTTAACACGTGATCTGCTCTTTCCTTCAGAGAAGGTACTGCGTTAGCAACTGCCACCCTTATATCAACGACATCAAATAGTTTATGGTCGTTCTCCCCATCTCCTACTCCTATTGTTATCCCATCAAAGTTCAACAGTTTAATAGCCTTTAACAACCCGGTTCCCTTATTTACTCCTACTGGCATGATCATTGCATCTCCTCGATTATACTCCACACTTGCTCCATCCGTTAAGATTAGCTCTTCTTTTATGCCGTTTACATACACTATCTGCTCTCCTAGCGAGAAATTCAAGCCTCTGTTCTTAAGCTCCTTAATTACCCTTTCCCTTTCAACCCTCCACTCCTCTGGAACGTTTATTACCTTTTGCCCATTAATGTGGATAATTGCTCCATTCTCTATTACCCATCCGGTAGGTTCTAATTTCGACGCAAGTAATTTTGCGTACTTTTCCTCCCTTCCTGTAACAACTAAGAATGCATTAGCTTTACAGAACTCGTTAATTTTCTCTGAAACCTCATCTCTCACGTAGAAGTCATCCTTTTCTGACGATATCGTCCTGTCCATGTCTGAGGCAACGAGTATCATTTTCTCTAAAGTATACCAGGATTGTTTAAAAGTGTTTTCCGGTCTTACTTCAAATTTACGGTTTTTGAAATTTCTATAAATTAATAATTCATTCGAGTATCCCTTTAACTCGAGAACTTGTAATCGCAATAAGGACAGAACTGAGCGTCGTACCTATTTATAGCTCCGCATCTCGGGCAGTACTTGACTTGTGGTACTTGTGAATAGGGGGTAATATATTGCTGAGGAGGGGGTTGATAGCTCACCTGGATTCCTCCCTCAGCGGGTTTAATAGCGTAATCTGCTATTTTATTTAAACCAAAAAGAAGTAGAATTATTCCACTAAATATTCCCGTAAAGGAAAGGGCTAAGTTGAGTGAAGGAAACGCCTGGGATACCACAACGAAGATCACTATTACTATTACTCCCAGGATTGTAATACTTCTCGCAGTTCCCTCATCCATAATAATAGATGACGGTCATAGATAAAAAATCTTAAACAACAAAAGTTTATTCTAAAGAGAGGCCAGACCTCCTGATGTTCGGTCATTGAAATAATTTTTTTAAATACGGAGTATTAACGTTATTTAATGGATAAAGTAAAAGGGAATAGAGAGTATTCGTCACATTACGGGAAGCGTCCAGGGAGTTTTGCGTCGAATCTAAAAGGTTGTACAAGGAGGTAGTCAGTGAAGTTAATGAGGTGAGGTATGTGCAAGTAAGTACTTACATGATAAAGGACCCTCCGATTGTTAACGAGGATTCGAGGTTAATTGACGCACTAAAGGTACTTAACGAAAAAGGGGTTGGGCGGGTAATCGTGGGGGACTCAAAAGGGATCATTTCCACCCGTGATATTCTAAGCGTTTTATCATCTAGATGTAGACCCTGCGTTCAGGCATCTCTTGCTGAGTTATCGGAAATACCCGTAAGTGAAATCATGACACCTTTGCCGGTAACTGTAGATGCGGAAGCAGATATTCAGGAAGCCTTAGCGTTGATGGTAAGCAGGAACTTCGGTTCTCTTCCCGTGGTGAGAAACAATAAAACAGTAGGAATAGTTGTTGAGAGGAACTTCTTAATAGAATTCATGAATCTCAGTAAAGTTCTAAGGGTTAGTCAATTCATGACTAGAAAGGTAAGCACAGGAAACGAGGAAATGTCCTTATATGAGGCACTTCACGTAATGACTAGGAGAGGATTTAGAAGATTACCTATCGTTAAGGGGCAAAGGCTAATCGGTATAATTACCGCTTACGATCTCCTTAAGATAGTCACACGAGCATTAATCAAGTTGGACGATCAGATATTGAGGTTTCCTGTCGAAAAATACATGACGAAAGAGCTGAAATACGTAGAGCCTGAAGACTTCGTAAACGACGCTGCGACCATCATGCTAACGGAACATATAGG
Organism: Sulfolobales archaeon HS-7; assembly: GCA_019704295.1. Taxonomy (GTDB): domain Archaea; phylum Thermoproteota; class Thermoprotei_A; order Sulfolobales; family Sulfolobaceae; genus HS-7. The sequence continues at coordinate 273,699 of AP024596.1, forward strand.
ATCGCTCCTCCATGTAGGTGAAAATCATGAAATATTGGGTATATTGACGGAACGCGATCTACTTTTAGCCCTTTATCATCAACTCATCGAATCAGGAGTTCAGCAAAAGACGTTACATTAACGAGGTTCATTATAGGGTTTAGTTCATCTAACTTCGCATAGCCCAGAGCGTAATGAGTTCAGAACTTATCCAGGCTCCGTAGCTGGGGATATTTGCCTTTCTTGCACTGATCTAACCTCTTTTCCCCTCAATGCCGATAAAACAGCTCCAACTACCAAAATAGCCATCGAAATGAAAAACGCAACGTGTATTCCGGCTAAGAATTTAGCCCCTACACCTCCTACTAAGTTACTCGTACCCAGGAAGACTTCAAACGCAACGTATCTAGGAACTGCTAGGGATGCCACAGTTATAGTTACCACGTAACTCAAAAGTGTTCCAATGTTAGATAGAGTTCTCAGCACTCCTGAAATTCCGCCGTAGTAACCCCTTGACGCGTTTGCCATTACTGCACTGTTATTTGCGGGATAAAATAGAGATGAACCTACGCCCCCTATAAGGGTAGTGAGTATGACGTAATCGTATGGCGTATGTAAGCCGAGCCTAGTATACAGGAACGTTGCTACGATCATCATTACCATTCCCAATGTCGCCGGTATTCTCGCTCCTATTCTGTCGGAGAGTCTCCCAGTAAATGGAGCCACTACGCTGGCTAAGACATAGCCTGGGACTAATAGTAGTGAGGCGTTAAACGGCGAAAGTCCCCTTATCCCTTGGAGGTACATTATTAAAATAAATGCCGTGGCCAAATACCCTGTGCTTTGTAAAAACGAGGCTAGCAGAGAGCTCGACAATACCCTATTCTTAAAGGCGGCGAAGTCAATTAATGGGTTTTCAGTTCTCAGTTCAACAAGTGTAAACGGAACCAGAAGAAGGACACCAAGAGCAACGTAGATCGCATTTAAAAGCGTTAATCCTATCCCAGCTATTTCCGACGCTCCATAAGCTATCAAGGTTAACGAGGCACCTAGTAATATTACCCCGGGTATATCGATCTTCTTCTTAACGTGCTGCGAATCCCTGAGTGTTCTCACTCCTAACGCTATTGTAACTACTCCTATGGGCACGTTAATGTAAAATATATACCTCCAACCAATGAAAGTAGTTATTATCCCCCCGAGAAGTATCCCAAGTACGGCTCCTACGTTCCATCCAATCGAGGTGTACCCATAGGCCCTCCCCCTCCTGTTAGGAGGATAGTTATCGGCTATTATTGCCCCTCCGTTAGCCTGCATTAAAGACGCTCCTATAGCCTGTATTCCCCTTGAGCCTATCAGGAATACATCAGTGGGAGCTGCACCGCACATAGCAGAGCCTATCGTGAAGATAAGGAATCCTATATTATACATCCTCGATCTCCCGTAAGAGTCGCCGAGTCTACCGAGCTGAGTAGTCAGCACCGCAACGACTAAGATGTAAAGCAGGATAACCCATATGATGGTAAAGAGGTTAGAGTGAAGTGATTGAACTATTGTAGGTAACGCTAAAATCACTATTGTGGTATCAATTGCGCTCATCATTGTTCCTAACAGGACAACAAAGATAACTATGTTACCTCTATCCATGTTGCCTAATCTTGTAGAAGCAGTTTAAAAAGGTTAGTCTTAATTCAATTTGCTTAGTTCCCCTTAGTCAAATAACTTGCGATGCCTTGACCTAACGCCACCGACGCTTATGAAGGGCATCCACTCAAAGGACTCATCATTCACCGGGGACGATCAGGGACTACGCGTCTGAAAACCAGTAGGTAGAGACTATCCCCCTCACCTGAAGGAAGGAGAACTTTAGTCCATTAGTCCATGAGAAGAAACGAGGGTAATGATTGCCTCTTACGCTCACTAGCTCTCAACGAGGTAAGGACATTGTTAGCGGAACTAAACCACATTTCATCACAGAACACTGTACACGGATTTTATCCCAATAAGCGAAAATTCCCGACCCCATACCGTAAATGAGGTAATTCCCACTACTAAGTAATTCCCTCCCTTCCCTCAAAGTTAACTTTGATCCGAGAAAAGGATCGAATAAGCCTTTGATATTCTTTGCGATATCTCTTGCGCAACTTCCGAATTAATTTCCCTTCTCGGCCTGAAGTCCTGCGGAGGATCTTCATAAGCGGGAATTACGTGAACGTGGAGATGGAATATTACCTGACCTGCGCTACTACCCACATTAGTTCCTATTCTCACCCCATCCGCTCTCATAGCTTCCTTAGTCGCAATAGCAATCTTCTTAGTAAAGACGCTCAATTCCTTTAGGACTTCATCTGGAGCGTTTAAGTAGTCCTGGAAATGAGAGTCGGGCACGACCAGAGTGTGACCCGGGGATAAAGGAAATCTATCCAAAAACGCAGTAAATCCGTTCTCTCTCCTTATTATAAACCCCTTTTCACGACCGTGGATTATTTCGCAAAAGACACACATAAAAAGATGTTTTGGCTCTACCTTTAAAGCATTACTTAACCTATAATTGTACATGGTCGTCTTAAATTTAGGAATAGCCGCGAGTAGTAACAGAGGGAATCGGGAATTAGCTAAGAAATTCGTCTATTCCCTCCCCAAGGAGACTAGGTTATTTCTAGGAGGATATTGGGGTCTAATGAAGGACGTTGCGGATTTCTCAGACGAAAGGGGGTTTCAGACTATCTTCATCCTACCTGAGGGTTCGGAAGACCACGTTCCTAGAAGGGATAATTTCATACTGGTAAATTCCGGCATGGAACCAAGAGCAAGGAGTGTTACCCTGTGCAAATCCTCAGATATCCTTGTCGCACTAGGTGGGGATTCCGGAACGATTATAGAGATATTTATGGCATACGCCTTGAAGAAGCCAGTGATCGTTCTAAAAGGATACGGATATCACTCCGATAATTTAGAGAAGGCCTTTCCTACATATCTCGACTCTAGGGAAATTACCCCTGTTACGTATGTGAACTCACCTGAAGAAGCTGCAAAGGAAGTAATGAGATATTGGGAAAAAAGGACAAAAACCTATTAAACAAAATTACACTTTCTAATTTAAACGCCATATATGCGATAGAATCATTAGTAACAAAATATTTTTATATTTAAATTGATATTTGATAGATATGGAGACGCTAGACTTTGGGAAGGCTAAAGTCAGGTTACCCTCCGGTAAGGAGGTTGGAGTAATAGATGCCCTCTCATTCTGCTACGGACTTTCCGACACAGATGTAGAATTGCTGAAAATACTCATCAATAAGGGAACTGCCTCAGAAGATGAAATTTCCCAGTTGATGAAAATAAGCAAAGCCTCTGTAAACAGGAGTCTCAACAAGTTACTTTCAGTTGGTTTCGTCGATAAGAGCAGGGGAGAGACCCCTAAACTAGGTAGGCCTAAATACATGTATAAAGCCATGCCTGTAGATGAGCTTGTGGAAAGGATACGGAATGAATTTCACGATTGCGCAAGGATATTCTCAGAAATGCTTAATAAAATCGTCAGAGAAGATAAGTGAGAATGGACGAGCCTCTCTTTATCAACTATCTCGGGAAAAGGATTTTCGTTGTTCCAATAGCAGGTTCTCGCGAGAAGAGCATCTTTTACTATCCTAAGGGCGATGCGTTTATCTTACTTCAAGGAGGTACACTTTCTGTAAGAGAGGGGGAAATTATTGGAAACGGTTCAGCTGTTCTAATAGCGGAGGAGGAAATGTCGCTACAGGAAGTATCAAAGAGGGCTGTGACTTGGAATGTGTTTGGTACGGAGGTGGAAGGGGACAATCTGTTCATAGTAAATGAAGGAGTTTCCTACGAGGACATATGGGATAACGTATACCCTAATAGGGCTAAATCCTTTGTGATAAATGATGGAGATCCTAAGGAATACGGAGAGTGGTGTTGCGTAGTCGTAATAGGCAAAAAGGACAGGGAGGTTCCTGCGTCCTTCAAGAAGGTAAGGATAAACAGGGAGAAAACAGTGGAGGTATGTGAGTAAGGGATCTACGCCTTTTTAAAAGTTCTAAATGATTGGACTCTCAAAGGGTCATTGACATCGCGCTAAGTTGTTGTAGTGGTTATTGGAAAAATTATAATGAGATTTAGTGAGCATCATAAGGTAAAAAGCACGGTAATCGACATGGTGATCAGCAGAAGTCATCGCGCAAACTGAGGCGCTAACTTTATCCGAAATTTCTGAAAGTTGATTCGAGACTCTAACGAATTATTTAGTGTGCGTGATATTCTGAACTAACTCATCCAACAGGTGAGCCCTGCCTGATATCACTAAGTCTCATCCCTTAGTAACGTGCTCTCTATGTCCCTTCCTATTTTAGACGACCTCTCATTAGCTGATAGAATCGTCTTTATTATCCCAGCCTTTATTCCCTCCTCCTCCATCGTCATTAATCCCCTAATTGTCGTACCTGAAGGGGTTGCTACCAAATCCCTCAACATGATAGGGTGACGTTCGTGAACCCTTAGGTTCTCCACCGTTCCCTGCACCATGTCGAGGATTGCATCATATGCCTGCTCCCTTTGCATTCCGCAGGCTACCGCCCCCAACGCCATTGCATCCAATATCTCCGCAACAAAAGCGGGTCCGCTTCCTATGAGGGCTGTCCAAACGTCTAAAAGTTCCTCTGGAATCCAGTATACCGTTCCAAGGGTTTTAAATATCCTCTCAACTACCTGTTTTTCTCCGTGTTTACTCTCAGCGATTGCAGTGGTGGATTTCCCTATCTCTGCGTTAACGTTGGGCATCGCCCTGAAGACTATGGAGTTCGGTAGGAGCTTTGAGAGCGTCTCTGTTCTCACACCTGCTAATACCGATATCACTTTCCTCCCCGACCACCTTTCCCTGTTAACTTGTCTTACAACTTCGGGAAGGTGCTGAGGTTTTACGCTGAGGATAACTATTTCCGATTTGCTCACTGCATAGTCGTTATCTAGGGTTGTATATACTCCCAATTCCTTCGCTTTCCTCATCGTTTCCTCCTTACGCGACGTCGCGATGATCTCCTGTTCGGGAAAAGCCCTCTTTAATGACTTTATAATAGCCGTTCCTATTTTGCCACTACCTATTACTGCGATTCTCTCCATTTTGTTAAACAGCTCGGAGTTAAATAAATATTATATCCTAATAAGGGGGTTAAGTAATAAATATTTCGGTTCAACTTCAAGCATAGTGCAAACATTACCGCTTGACAATGTCAAACGTGCAATAAATATTATTTACTTTAATAACTAACTTTTCAAACATAAGAATAACTAACCCTATAACGCATAATTAGGAAGATGATACATGAGAATTACGAGAGATTAGACTCCTTTGATAACTTCTAGAGCTTAAAATATCCAGCTGTACCCACTCTAAACTCACCACGCTAAAAACGTATTTTTAGCTTTGATATTTGGAAAAATACGTGATTGGTTGTAGCTATACTTAGTAAACTGATCTTGTATTGTCTCACCCTTCGTAATCAAGAGATTTAATTTTACACAGACGTATTTTATTAACTTTTTTACTTTATCTAGTTATTTGTATTAATTACGCATTGGACACTGTTACGTGTACCCGAATCCCAAAATACGTGGCGTTTTAGTTCTAGCATTCAGGTTTAGGATAACGCATCTACTTCCCTTCATAACAGGCCTATCTAACTCAATTTTCCCAGCGTTCATAATACCCGTAACAGAGATCCCACCGCAAACCACGTGCACGTTTTGTACAGGGGTAGACCACTTAAAGGTGGAGACTTCCCTCACCTCTCTAGTGAGTAAGTTAGTATCTCTTAATAACAGGTAATCGTCCTTAATTTCGTCCACAGTAACGTTCCTTAATGCTAAACCTACCCTTATGCCCGGAGGTACGGAGTCTACATCTTCGTCCAACACCTGAATGCTTTTAACATCAACCTGTTTCATTGAAGGGACGGATATAAACCGATCGTGAGTACGAATTTGGGTCCTTGAAAAACCTAAACCTACTGTACCTACCCCCCTAACGTTAAATACCCTATCGAGATAGACGTATCCTGCTTCGCCGACCTCTACGTCTACTTCCTTGAAATCTCCGAGGAATTTAGATACCGATAGCTCCTTTATTACTTTACTAAAGTCGGGATTATCAGAAATTATTACTCCAGGTGTACCAGACGCTTCGGCCAACAGCGCAAGTTCCCCGTCAACCCAACTAAATTCCCTCCCTACCACAAGGTAAAAGGAGGAGGAGAGAGTAATCGCCTCTGCTACTTCCATCAACTTTTCGAGTCTAGGAACGAGGATAGACCTGAGATCTTCTCCTACTCTCTTGTAATATATAGCCATTCCCTCGGACTCCTTTCTCTTCCCCAATTTATCGGCTACCTTCAATGCCTCCTCAGGTTGCGAAGAGATAACTGCACTTATATAGCCCTTCATATCGGGATAAAAGTACGAAGCGGATTTAACTTTTGCTCTTATTTAAGGAGGTCTGATCTGCATTCTATGGGACTCAGAGTTCTTTTTGTGGATTGTAGTTAACGAATGTTGGAAAGTAAATTGCAAGGAGTAAAAAACCCCACTTTATCAGACACAGTAGTAACCTATAAAATTTATCATTTCCTTTAAATAAACTGAATTAGCTAAGTATAGATGTATGACCCATATACGCAATTCATCATATTTAAGTTAATTCAATAATTTGACTTCAAAACGTAGTTTGAATTAATACGCAATTTAGTAGCTTTACGGTCCCTAGAAAAAGGTATTGAACAGTATCGAGGGAACTCCCTGTCCAGGTGTTGTCACAAGCCTAGTACACTGAAGCTATTTATATTGATGACACTTCACAGTTTTCTACCCCTTCCGATCAGCCTTTTTGAATCCATAGGTCTTGCGATGAGTACTCCCCCGTTGAGGGGAAACGATCTCCTCATGGGTCCTCCGTGATAGCTGTAAGAGACCGAGTTGCAACTTAAAGAAATATTCTACCTAATTCATCGAAGTTCTCCCTATAGAACAAAAGCTTGGGAGCTACATTTGAGTTAGATAAAAGTTCGTTGTTAAGGCCGTTAAGAAACTTCCGCATCCGTATCCTAGATCCAACTAGCATTAGGGGGGAACTAACATCACAATGCGAGAGGTTTATCTCCAACACCTTGCTACGTGCCCGATTTAGACCTATCTATGATTTGAATCAGCTCATCCTTTGTAATTAGTCCCTTATAGTACATGCTTATTGCATCCGCAATCTCCCGAGGTAAGTATAGGTCACGCGAGTAATACCCTTTCATCCCTCGCTTAGAGGCGAAATATATTGGAACGAAGAATCCCCAACCTAAGACTAGGATTCCCCCGACTATGTAACCGTAAATGTCTGAAAGCGTCGTAACGCCAGTAAATATTAGTTTCCCTTCAACAGCAGAGAAGTAGAGGTCGAGTACCAACATTACTGCCAATATAGCGATCACTATAATAACGAGTAGAAGAATTCCTCTAATTAATGGATCCTTAGTGATCTCTGACATTATAAACAATTTCTTACTATGTCCCGAGGATATATAAGGCTTATAGGAAGTTCTAGATCCTGAACCGCGTTAAAATTTGAGTTGTTAGTGATTCTACGAATTTGACTAAGGTGAGTAATTCTTTGAGGGATTTGATACCTAGGAACTGCAGTTTATGATGACGTGTTTACCCGTGGGTTAACTTATCCTTACTTTCATTCGTCAAGGGCTCTCCTCTTAAGGGAACAGACAGTCACGCTTAACTCATTAGAGCTAATCGAGGGAAACACCACCCCCTCCCATCCGTACTTATTACCTTCAAGACCTCGCGAGCAGAGCCCATCGTCAATAGGGATTTCGCCATTATATGCTATTGAGGTAATACCACGTAAACACCTTAATGAAGGTCGTGCTGAGAAATGATGCAGAAGTTGAAAGTTGCGCGGACGTGTCACAGTGTTTAAAAATAAGCAAGCCCAGGACAGCAATAATTAAGGGGAGTAAGTCCTTCACAACTTTGAGTTTAGTAGCTGTATATCGTCGTCAGTTACAAACTGAAGAGGGGTCATATAAACGCTCAAGCTGTTGTCTATACGGTACGCCTCAATCAGCAGTACTTAATGGGCAGCTTGAAGTCACTTTAACGGATATCCCCTGTGGAACCCTTATAAAAGGCTCCGTCAAACTCAGAAAGGGTTTAAGTTTATGACGGGAACGATCTCCCAATGCAAATAAGCATGATAACTCCCCTTTTCCTCCCCGTGAGGGGAGGTACTGAGGTCCACGTTTACAATCTATCGAAGCAACTAGTTAAAAATGGGGACGTGGTCTCTGTTCATACTACGAGGAACATCTACACTGAGAGGTGGGTCCTTCCGAGACAAGAGGTAATAGACGGCATTTATGTAGTTAGGCATACTTTCTACTGGAATTCTGATGACGAAATACTCCATTTGCACAACCTCGGGAGGATGTTCAGTGCGTGGAATCTAAAAACCATCATCTACCTCCTTTCCCATAAGGAGAGAGTAATCTTTACCCCCCACCATATACTAACTATTGATAGAGGCAAGTTGGCTACTAAACTACTGAGAGGAGGTATGAGGGGAGTCTTCAAGATCATAGCTGTTAGCGAATGGGAAAAAAAGGAAATGATCAGAAGAGGTTTCCCTGAAGGCAAAATCACGGTTATACCTAACGGTGTAGAGGATGAGGCTTATGAGCTACCCCCGCAGAGGATGAATAGCCAAAGACCTTACCTCCTTTTCCTAGGGAGAATTTACAGTGCTAAAAATCAGGTAATGGCTGTGAGATCCCTGACGTATGCGAGGGACGTAGACCTGGTCATAGCGGGTCAAGTACATGAGATGTCGTACTTAGAGGAGATAAGGAGAACGGCAAAGGAGATCGGGGTGGAGGACAGGGTGAAAATCATGGAGAACGTCGACCAGGTTACTAAGTACAAGTTGATCGATTCCTCCCTTGCCGTGGTTCTGACATCGGAAATCGAGGCGGAGGGATTGGCGATAAAGGAGGCGATGGTGAGGGGAAAACCGGTAATTGTGAGTAATAAAGCGGCGTTACCATATCTAGTAAGCAGAGAGAATGGTTTCGTCATAACTGACGAAAGCGAGTTAGCTGAGGCAGTAAGCAAATTATTGCATGACGACAATTTAGTAGCGGAAATTTCCGTAAATAATAGAAAACGGGGAGAAGAGTGGAAATGGTCAGCTGTCGCGTCCAGGGTTAGGGAGGTTTACTTAGAGTTTCTTAACAAGTAGAGAGTTTATGAAGGTTACGAATTAGGCTTTTGACTTAGTGTAACCCGACTTCTTTCGATAAAGGGTATAGAGATGAGGCTCCTGATGATCATCCTCAAATACAAACAGGATCCTGGGTCAAGGGGATTTTCCCATTTTCCACAAAGTAGTTGAAGGGGTCATAAGGTACGACGTTATTAACGCCGATCATGGTAAATTCGCAAGTCCTTACTCCGTAGGTGCAGGTTTAATACGTCCTTAAGACGAAATCCACAATTTGATTAAACCTTTATTTCGTTTTCTTCTACGTAATACTACAGTATTCCTAGAACTGAGTAACCAACGTTATAGTTACCAATTTCCAATTCCTCATAAGTGATGCGAATCTACAACGCGTCCCTAAATGGGTATTTGTATTATCCCTTTTTCTCAGAACAAAAGGATCATTGCTGTGGAGCGAGAAGGTACTTTACCTTTCCTCCCTCAGCCTCGAAATCCAACATGAGTGGTTTCTGAGAGGAGAAATTAACGTCAACGTATTCCGAAATTCTCGACATGTTCAAAACGTCGTTGAGGTAATCAGCACTGTATTTCGATACCACCTCTTTACTGACCTCATACAGTTTAACTGCCTCTGCCTCTTTAGGAATTTCAACTACTACCTCGCTTTCCCCAGTACCCATTAACTTGAATTCGCTCTCGTCCGCATAAAAGGTGACTCCCGGAGAGATTGAGGAGACCCTTTCAACGCCTTTCTTAAGTTCCTCCGAATTAAGTGAAATTTTTGCGTCGAATTCGAGTCTTATCTCAGGGATGTCTGGAACAGTGACTTCAAGGTTTTTTATGACGTATTTCCTGTTAATCATCCCTATGACGTCGATCCTCACGTCTCCGAATTCTGCTGACGCAATTGCTACCTTATCTCCTTTAGATATGCCTCGAAGTAATCTGTTTACGTAGTGTGTGTTAAATCCGAAGGTGAAGGGTTCCTCAACCTCATAAGTTGTAAATACCTCTCGTGGTATCTCCACAGTCAAAAGGGCTATATGAGCAGGATCCATGGCCTTTATCAGAATGCCCTTCTCATTAATACCAATTGCAGCCTCGTCTACCAACCGCGAAAGGGAATCTAAAATAGATTTAAGGACAAGTCCGTTGTCGAATATTACTTTCATCACAACTTCTTTCAGGAAGGGGGAATTAAAACTTGTTATTACAATAGAACGGCGGTTCACGTCTCCTTAAGAATTTAACTTATTCAGGAACAAGGGTAATTCAATACCTTGTCGTGAATGAGTAAAATTTCGCTCTTAATAGTCTCCTTTATTTAATCTATCTTAGCTAAAATTACAATTCTCAATTGACCCCCCAACCGCTCATCAGACTTCACACTGATACATAGAACGTAAGCGAACTAATTCTAAAGATGTACTCTAAGTTAACCTAGCCGTTGAGGGTCCAAACAGAGTGCTGATAACCATTACCCCTCTACGTGAATTCCATTAAACCTTTGTAGTTACCGTTACTGTTCCTCTATAGAATCAGCTCTTTTCCTCTTTTGAGGGAATTTTCTTATTCTTTAGCCTATTCAAAAGTTCGCTTACCTTATCCACGTCATTCGTATAAAGCCTCAACTTGTAAGGTATTCCCTTTTTCGCATCGGGCTTTATTTCCACGAACTTCTTTTCCCTATTTACGTTTATCTCAGCGTCCTGCAAGTGAATTATGTGTAGCGTTGTACCGCTCCTGTCTGTTGCGACAACACCACTGTCAGTTATTTTGTAGCTCCTCGGCGCCATTGCCATAGAGCTTCCCACAGCGCTTGTCATACCAGTAGTCCTGTAGAGGAGGAATGATATGCCGTAGAAGACCTCGTAAAATACCAGGAAAATTACGAACCTGTACAGGGGAGTTCCCTGCCCGTTTATAACCTTGGAGAGGACCTCTGAGTAGAGTATGTATATGGCTATGATGAATATGAAGTAAATGAATAAATTCTTCATCATTTTACCCGCCTGCCTCATCGTCTCCTCCAGAAATTCCTTATCAGAATTTATCAGATTTTCCACGCTCTTTTCCTCATAGAGTGTACGAGCCTTAACTGCTTCACTCATGTACTTTCTGTCCCTCAGCATTGGGTTATTCCTGTAGAACATGACGGAGGTTATCCCGATGATCACGATGAAGTAGAGTATGTAAAATTCAAAGAAATACTTAGGTTCAAAACTGTTGACCAGTGAGAAGGCAATTAGTAACCCTTGGGAAAGCGCGATGTACTTTGGGTTATAAGGACTCATAGTCATCGACATCTATAACACACATCATATAGTACGAATCCGATATTTTAAATCTGTATGCATTTAACTTAACTCTCCTGGATTATCATCTAAGGAAGTTGAAAAGTTAAGGAGAGTATCAATCTATTATGAACTAAGGGTTATCAGGTCTCAACAGTGAGTTGTAATTAAGCCTAACAGAATAGATTTAATGGAGGAGACTGAGCGATTCCGGGTTTCTTTGCGAATTAAATTATGAGAAATACGATAAAATCCGGTAAATTGCTAGTTTGAATCCCCATTAGTCGTTGAGGTTATATTGAATTAAATTTATTATAGTTACTAAAATAAAATGAATTCTCAAAGGAGAGGTAAACTACCCTGCTCAATAGTCCGTGCCCTTAATTTTGCTTTCGAGATTAAATGGGGAGTTTATTATGCTATCACACTTCTTTCTTAAAGTCGACCTGTCAGAAAGAGGAAAAGGATAAAAAGTTACAATCACCGGGTAATCTACATTTTCTGCAATGACATTAAGTACAAATTTTTCGTCCAACTTAAAACAGTAAGAATATCTTACTTTCTTATTGTCGCACGAAGTTTCACATTTATTCGAAATGTAACTGTCTGTATTTTCATCATAACATTGTAAGCAGGAATGTTTCACTTTCTTATTGCATATATAATTTAGATAATCACATATTTGCTCTGTGTATTTGTATAAATCCTGAAATCTTTGCTCCAAAAATTCTCTCTTTTTTTCGCTCTTAACTAATACACAATCTATTCTACATTCGTCAATTGAATCCATGTTAAGTTCACACAAGGATTGCCAAAATTATCCCTTAAGTCGGGATAAACATTCACGTTCATTAGCTTAGCCTTGATCACTACTTTTTTCTCATTTACCCTGATCTCAGTTACGCCTTCATTTACTATCCTCAATTCCGGTACAACTGGGGTATGAGTACGCATCTTTAGCGGATTACATAATTCACCCATTTTAGGTTTACTGCTAAAAATTGAGAGTGAGGAACTGCTCACCACTGAAACCGATCTATCGTCCTCAGTAGCTACTGCGTAAGGAATTAGATACATCATTACGGTGACATTTTCATCCTTTATGCTAAATTTTAATGTCAAAGGCTTTAAGCTCACGAGCTCATACTCTTGGAGTTGGACTTTTTCACTCGTCATACTCTACCTCTAAGGTCGTAATATTCCCCTGATAATTTCTGTATACGATAATCCTACCCTCGTGATACTCGACGTTACTCCATCCCTCACTAAACTTAATTACAATTCCTGCTTCATTATCTAAAACTACAGGGTATACTGGTTCCATAATCGTATTGGAAACTTGATTATTGAAGTTAACAGCGTTGTAAGCAGTTTGAATGTACACGTACTGTATATACGAGAAGCTAATTAAAATATTTTAGGGATAAGATCAGCAGTTTACTCACCCTTGTGTTCACTTTTCAATTAGTTTGAAACTAATCAATTGATTATGGATTTGCTAATATAGATAGAAAGCAGGAAATAATCCTAGGAAGGATTAAACACAACGACCTTTACTGAATGTAGTATTACGCTCCCGGCTCTACCTTTGGAGGAACGTTTTAACGAATTTGTCGTATAAGGAGAAAGGTCCTTAAGGAGGTCCGAGTTAGGGAACGAGATTAAGAGGAAAGGGTACTTGAGATACAGTTCCCGGGGAAAACACGTAGCGTTAGGGATGACAACGCCGATCCCCTACATGGTCTGAAGAGGTTAAAGTCGCCCAAAGGTAAGGACGTCAAGTACTGCGACATTTATGTAGGTATGGTTCCGGATTCACTGTTCCCATAGCTGTGTTATGGGTGAAACAGGTAGGGTCTTAGGTAATTTGAGATCGTGATGAAGGGCGGGAGGATGATCTTCAGGCCTTTCTACATGGCCGTGAGGTCACCTGCCTCGTTTAAGAGGGTAAGAGATCCGAGGCGCGCGACAGTGTCTGATCTGCAGTGACTGTTATTTAAAAACTAAATTTTTAGATATGGGAATAACAGCCTATGGTACCAGAACAACAACAGTAAAGGCGGTACCAGATTGAAGACTCTCACTAAATACCTAGGCTTACTACATCAGGAAGTTTAGGATGCTTAGTAAACTAATCACAATGGGAGCTGGTACCTAATCTAGATTATAAAAAGTTACGTAATCTCGTTCTATAAATGGATCTCATACATCACCCCTCTTATAATTGAATGAATTTAGTTCATAACGCGCGTTTTATGACTTTTTAGTTTATTTATTATTCCTTAATTACAAATTGGACGTTGTAATGTGGGTTCCTCGCTTTCAATAAGTTAAAGCTTTTATTTAACTAATCGCAAATTAAATGGAGGAAAAACGCGTCTGATTCTTCTATTGGTCATGCTTACGTTCCTGGTTACAACTGTATTTGGCGCTTCCATAACCATTAGGTATCCTAGCATTTACCTGAACGGCGTTCAGGTAGCTAAGCTGAGGTACCTCTTCCAGTTTGAAAACTACTCCTGCCTTAACGTAACTCTGGGTTATGAAAAGTGCGAGGTCTTCCTCATAGAGCTTTATAACTCAACTAGCTCTTACTTTCCGCTTCGCGGCAACTCCTCACTCTCGGGAATATACCTTTACTTTCCCGAGGAGAGAGTATCAACCACACTGCCTAATTACAACACTACAAATGCAACTGCAGTTTTCATACCTTACTCTTACATTTCTAACTTAACGTGCTATACAGTCGGGATGAAGGGGGTCTGCGTCCTCGTGATATTCTATGCCCCTCCTGCTCCTCAATCGATATTACCTACTCTCCCCTCAACATCATCGTCTCCACAACCTAAACCCGTAAACTACTTCTTTATCCTTCTCCTCATCCCCCCGATATACTTCATTATAAGGGGGTTACTCAAAAAAGAGTAGATACTCTTTTAAATTATTACAAAATACTCTATCAAGATGGAAATCAGCCTTGAGAATATAAAGGACAACTTAATCAAAGGTCTGCCCATTTTGCTCTACGACTTTGACGACAGGGAGTCGGAGGTTGACATGGTGTTTTACGGAGGAAGCGTATCGTGGAAGTCGATATACACCCTTAGAAGGGAAGCGGGAGGACTCATATGCTACGTTACCGGATTGGAGGAGGGTAAATCTTTGGGATTAACTCTGCTTACCGAGGAGTGGAGTAACGATAGCAGGTACTTAAAACTTGTGAAGAAACCAGTGTACGGGGATTTACCCGCCTTCAGTATCTGGGTAAATCACATTACTACTAGGACGGGAATATCCGATGAGGATAGGGCGAGAACGGTGAGAGCACTTCATGATATCGTTGTAATGATGAAAAGTGACGTAGAGAGGTCCAGGGAGAAGTTTTGGGACGAATTCATGGCTCCGGGCCACGTGCCCATTCTGCTATCCCGTGGGATAAGGAATAGAAGGGGACACACGGAATTGGTAACTGCCTTAGCTGACGTATTGGGATTACCTAGATCCATGGTTATTGCGGAAATGCTGGACAAGAGGAGAAGTCTTTCCCTTGAAGACGCGGTAAAGTACGCAAAGGTTAACGATTTCCCCATAATCAGGGGGAAAGAGCTTTTAGAGGTGATTAAAATTGTCGCGTAAATACGGGGTAGCTGATACGACCTTTAGCAGAGTAGATATGGGTTCAATAGCGGATAAAGTGATAAGAATGGAGGACGACGAGGGAGAGGTAACTAGGTATACCGTACCGGGAATAAAAGATCTTCCCGTTGCCGCAAAGAGGTTACTTGACGCAGGGTGTGATGGGGTGATCACCCTAGGATGGGTGGGCAGAACGCAACTTGATAAGTACAGTTATTTGTCATCCAGTATAGGGCTAATCATGGTACAAATCTTAACCTCTAAGCACGTAATCGACGTAACTGTTCATGAGGACGAGGCTGACAACGACCAGGAACTTAAGAGGATAGCTGTAGATAGGGCTACCAAGCACGCAAGGAACCTTGTCTACCTGGTTAGGGACGGAAAGGACGCCCTAAGAAAATACGCAGGTACAGGACTCAGGCAGGGATACGCAAACGCGGGGACTATAGAATGAGAGTTACCTTAGGTTTAGTCGTAGCGGAGTTCAATTACGAGATAACCTATCTTATGCTGCAAAGGGCCTTAGAACACGCGAAGTTCCTAGATGCCGAGGTTAAGGTCGTCATGAAGGTACCGGGGACTTACGATACCCCCTTAGCGGTGAAAAAGGTAATAGAGAGGTTCAACCCCGATGCTGTAGCGGTTTTAGGAGCGGTAATTAAGGGAGAAACGAAGCACGATGACCTAGTGGCGAATCAAGCATCTAGGATGTTGATGGATATATCCGTAGAAAAGGGAGTTCCTGTAACTATGGGGATAATAGGTCCTGGCGCATCTAGGGAACAGGCTATGGAACGTATAGAGGAGTACTCTACGAGGGCTATAGAGGCGGCAATAAAACTCGCGTTGAGGTACAAAAAGATGTCGGAGACGAAATACGAGGGCAATACGGTGTTCATAGAGTGAAAGTCCTTTTCATCAGGATGATAAACTACAGGGAATGGACGGAAATGCAGGGATATGACAGGGAGGGAAAACTTCAATACTTACAGCACAGGCTCTCTTCCCTGCTCTCGAAGGAAATATATAATATAGGGGGTTTCTATCTCCCCCTTAGGTTCGATTCCTCCCTTGCAGTAATTTCAAACGTTAATGAGAAAGAGGTACAAAATATTAGGAAGAGGCTAGATTTCTACTTCCCTGTGGAGACGGTGACGTGTATTGGAGTTGATGAGAACCCGTACGACGCTCAGATCAAGGCATCAAGATGTGAATCACCCGATGAAAACGATGACTCTGAGGTCGTAGCAGTGCATTTCGACCTGAATAACTTTTCCGGAAGGGAATTAACGTCCTCGGTGTACGACACTTTCCTGGAGGTAACTAAAGTTTACCTCAAGGTAACGGAGGAGATCATTAAATTGAGGGGTATTGCAACTTACCTAGGTGGAGATAACGTTCTAAGCTTTATTTCTCCTCAAAGGATAGAAGACGTCCAGGGAATTTTAGATAGAATTCCTCACCTAAAGGCTGGAATAGGAAGAGGAAGGACGGCTAGAGAGGCAATAAAGAACGCTGCAAAGGGATTGAAGATCATCAGGGAGAATAGGAACCTGAATCAAATGCTCGTGGGATAGCGTTTGATACTTAATGTAGATGGCGTTTTACTAGGTAACGAATTGCTCTTGAAAAGGAAAGTTAACGTTGAGATCGTTGATGGAAAGATCACTCACATAGGTAATGGTTTCGACAGTAACGGAAGAACTTACAGGGGAATAGTCATTCCTCCTCTGGTTAATGCCCACGTTCACGCCGGTGATTTCGCCTTCCCTGAATATTACACTGAAATGACCATAAGGGAATTAGTAGGGGATCCAGATAGCGTAAAGTACAAACTCCTTCAAAGTGCAGGGGAGAGGGTTGTCGAATTCATTCAGGAATTCCTCGATAATTCGATGAAATACGGGGTTCTAGGAGTAATCGATTTCAGGGAACAAGGGACGGTTGGTTTGGAACTGGCGAGGAGGGTTAAAAGTAAGGGGAAATACCTTTTCCTTTCTAGGATTGAGGAGGGAGAAAGAGTTCAAGACGTAGTTGATGCACATGGCGTCGGGATATCTACGGCCTTCTCATATGGAAGGGAAACACTAGTGAGGTTAAGGGATGTCTTCTCTAGAAAGATCAGGGCTGTACACATAAGCGAAACGAAAAGGCTCTGGTTACTTAATGATCTCGAGTATGCCCTACAAGTGTTCGAACCTAATCTAATAATTCACGGGACCTACCTCGGTAAGGATGAAATTTTAACCCTAAGGGAGAGACGGACTCCTATAGTTACCTGCCCGAGAAGCAATCTATGGTTCAGAGTGGGCATTCCGAATATGGAAGACCTCTTTGAAGGTTTCAAAGTTCTTATAGGTACTGATAATGGAGGATGGTTGAGCCCAAATTTATGGAGGGATATGGAATTAGCCTTACTTTTGAGAAAGAGGAGGGGAGAGGAAACTTCCAAGGAGATCCTAAAAGCGGCGACGGTAAATGCCTATGATCTAGTTAATTTCTCCCCTGTGGACGAGGGAGGAGAAGCTACGTTCGTGATAGTTAACGATACACTTAACGGAATAGATAGGGCTAAGGACGTTTACACTGCTTTAGTGAAGAGGGGGGAATCGGTTATGTCGGTTTTCATTAAAGGAGAGGAAACCTTTCGTTCAACATAACGTGAGAGTACTGGGCGTAGGCTCTTTTGTTGAGGACTCCGTCCTGACCTTCAGCAATTCCCCTGCCGTGGTCGTTCCTCATTACTAGTTCCTCCTTAACGTAATCCACAGACGACACGTGAAACTCGTGGCCGTTTACCGTCTTACCAATCACTGCTAGGGGGTTCCTTTTAACTGCTCTCAGCACGGTATAGCCTATCGTAAGGCGAGAGTCCATGGAAATACCCATGTCAAAGACTCCCACCATCGAATACTTCCTGTTATTCCTTATGTAGTTTGAAAGGTACATCATCCCTCCGCACTCGGCGTACACTAGTTTCTCGTTGTCAACTAATTTCCTCAGCCATGATTTAGTCTCCTGGTTTTTCTCGAGTTGTTCGGCGAAGAGTTCTGGATAACCTCCGCCTAGGTAAACCCCATCTACTTCGTCGATCCGCTCGTTATTGAGAGGGCTGAATGGAACGAGATCGAATTTTGATCTCAGAGTGTCTATGTTTTGGGTGTAGTAGAATGAGAAGGCATTGTCATAAGCTATGGCTATCCTTCCCTTGTTTGTTTTAGCGCTTTTACTCCTTACTCTAATTTTTAGAGGAGGAGCTTCGGAGGCTATCTTCTCTAGCACATCGAAATCAATTGTCCTTTCCAGCACCTCTGATGCGCGTTTTATCTTTTCTAAGGGTACCTCATTTGCAGTAAATAATCCGAGATGTCTACTCTCGATTTTGAAAGAAGGATCGTAGGGCAAATAGCCAAGGAACTTCACTCTATTGAGGAAACGCGAGCACTCTATTACGTGACCTTCCGATACCACTTTGTTGAAAATTACCCCTTTAACAAGACCCGAACTTACAAGGCGTAATCCCTCAGCTAGCTTACCACCTGTGGACGACATTGCGTAACAATCTATTACCAATACTATGGGGGTCTTCGTTAACTTGGCTATTTCAAATGTGGAAA
Source organism: Sulfolobales archaeon HS-7 (assembly GCA_019704295.1). Classification (GTDB taxonomy): domain Archaea; phylum Thermoproteota; class Thermoprotei_A; order Sulfolobales; family Sulfolobaceae; genus HS-7. The sequence continues at coordinate 292,520 of AP024596.1, forward strand.
ATTTACCCATTAAGCCGTCGAACATTCCCATAACCCCCTCGATTACGCTGAAGTCAAATCCTCTTAAATAGTTAACTAAACTTCTCAATACTCCATCCTTACCCATGAGGTGTAAATCTAAGTTGACTGAGGGCGAACCAGTCGCCTTCAAGTGAAACCCTGGGTCGATAAAATCGGGACCTATTTTAAATCCCCTGACTCTCTTGTTTTTCGATAATGCCATCATTATCCCTGAGGCTATTAGCGTCTTACCTGAGTCGCTCCTATCGGAAGCAATTATAAGCCTCATCTGGAGATGTTTACTTTTATCGAAATTAAGGATAACCTTATACTATTCATTGCAAGGACTCCATACTAGGAATTTAACGGCACTTCCTACGTGTTAACTACCCCTTATTGACTTAGTACCCTTACTTAACGATTCCCTGCTTCCTTATGAACCCCAAAAAAGTTAAATCTAGTCCTTGTATAGGGAATTACGTAAGATCTCACGGACGCAATTCCCCAGACCCTTGGGTACGACGTGCCCAAGGTCTAAGACGCGTTGCTTTTTTTCCCTAAAAACTACAAAGGGAACTCCGAACGTTCTTTTACTCCTTACCCAGTAGAATTGGACATTAGCACCCCCTAAGAATGAGTTTTCCCAAGGTCGGCAAACTATATTTATCAGAGGTGAGTAATTACTTTGACCCACATGGAATTTACTATCTAGGACCTGAGGGGAGTTTCTCACATCAGGCAGTTTCAGCATTAAGCGGCTTGAAGGTTCCGGTGAAGACAATATCTGAGGTATTTGATAAAATATCCAACAGCACTATGGGCCTGGTGCCAGTTGAAAACAGCCTAGAGGGCCCCGTGAATGAGACTTTAGATAACCTCTTTACAAGAGATGGTATTTACGTTAACGCCTCGCTCGAAATCGAAGTTAACCTTGTTCTTGCCGCGAATCAAGACCTAAGTGTTATCAAAAGGATCTACTCTCATCCTCATGCGATCGCTGAGGCGGGGAAAAGACTTAAGGAATTAGGAGACTTCGAGATAGTACAGGTAGAAAGTACGTCAAAAGCTGCCAAGTTGGCATCAGTAGAGGTCAACGCAGCTGCTCTATGTTCGGAATTCGCCGCTAGACTCTACGGTTTAAATATCTTAGAGCGCAATTTAACGGATAGAGGGAACGTGACCAGGTTTTTCGTTGTTTCAAATAGGTTAACCACCTCTGGAGAAAGGACCGTTCTGTTCTTTACGGTTCCCGACGTTCCTGGGTCGCTGTACAATGTCCTTAGGGAGTTCTACAAGAGGAGAGTAAACGTAAAAATGATATATTCCCGTCCTCTAAGACGATTAATTTGGAATTATTACTTTTACCTTGAGTTCGAGGGTAGCATTGACGAATTTACACCGCTTATTGACGATCTGAAAAAAGTAACCCAGGAAGTTAAGGTTAAGGGAAGCTACACTACGATTTTAAGCCCTAGTTAGACTAACGTTATCGATTTTCGCGAAGGGATATCTCCCGGGAAGTGGTGCGTCCCACCACGATACTACGTAACTCTCTCTAGAGAGTTCGATCACGTTTTTGACGATGTTTCCTAGTTTATCCGCTATTCTCACTCTTCCAACAAAACCCTCCGGTTTCCCATTCCTGAAGAGTATCGTAGCGTCTCTAGTAACCGTTGAGAATTGCCCCTCCGCCATGTTCTGAAATCTCGTGTACCAATTGTTATTAACATAAATGAAATTCCCGTCCATCATATCGTGAAACTTACTGGTCCCAGTGTCAATTTCCAAGGCTAGACTCCTCGGGTAAATCCATCCCGCGTTACCTGTGCTTTTGGCGTTGAATACCTTCGCCGTTTCGTTATTTAGGAGGTGGGTGTTGAACTTTCCTTGGTAAATTATCTCCTTTCTGAAAGTCCTTTCTCCCTCATCGTCGAATTCCCAGTTCCCGATCTGTTCATCGTCAGGAATATCTCTAAGAGTGAACACATCAGACGCTACCTCATCCCCTTTCTTTGAATCAGAAAAGATCGAGTTTCCTGTCATTGCTGAGAAACCTGAAGCCATTCCTGACGCATACATCATGAGGTTGGCCATAACCAGGGGGGACAGAACTACAGTGTACTTTCCGTCGTTTACATCAGCTCTCCTGTCAGAGAGCTTTAATAACTCATTCGCAGTTTCCACACAGTCCCTTAGCTTATCCTGTTCAAACCTATTCGACGTATGAGCCCATTGGGCACTGAATTCCCCTCTCTTCACCCTGAAATATGCGTTAATCCATCCCTTCTTTTCAGCGCTTTTGAGACCCTTAGAGGTGTTTAAATTTCTGTTAACGATCGTGACGGTAATCGTCCCGTAAATGGGGTTCTTGCCCTCCAGAAGGGGAGGTATCGCTGATACGTCCTGATAAAGTTCCTCTAGGGTTGGATGAACTTTGTTCTGAGAGTACTCCCCCGAGGTATCCGAGATAATTGGGGAGATCTGGGACTCAGGCAAGATATTAACGATTTCCGCAAGCTTCCTCTGATCTAGAGTTTTCTCCCTACCTACGTAGTACTTGTTCCCTTTTTTAAGCATGACTTCGTAGCCTTTGTCACTAAACCTCTGGACGTTCTCGATTTTGCTTTCAACTACCTTTATGACAAGGGTTTTAGTTTGGTACTCTATAGTTGCGTATTCGTCAAAACCCGTAAACTCCATTTCACATCACCTTGACGTTAACGTTCCTCAACCTCATGTTTGGTCCACCCAACCAAACCGGAACGCCCTGTTCTGGATCTCCTTTTCCACACATCCCCGGTTTAAAGTCCAGATTTCTATCTACCCCGTCTACAGACTTCAGAAAGTAAGTAGTTGTTCCCTCTAGGACGGGGAAAAGAAGTGGTTCCCCTATTTCCCCGTTGTTGATCGCGTAAGCTTCCAATGCGATGTACCTTTGACCTAACCTCATATCGTCAATATTCCACTCCATGTAGTTCTTGAAGTATATTCCCTCGCGGACGTCTTCAACGAGCTCCTCAAAGGACATTTCCCCTGGAACAAAGTATGTGTTCGACATCCTGATCAATGGCTCCCTATCGAATCTGGACGATCTTGCAGATCCGTTACTTCCCCTACCCGTCCTAAATCCGGTAAACCTGTCTTGAAGCATCTCGTTGACTTTCCCAGAGACAATAAGCTTCTTTTCACGAGCAGAGACTCCCTGGTCGTCAATGAGGTAGAACCCGGAGCTTGTTGGGATCGTAGGGTTGTCGGAGAGGTTTACCACGTTACTTCCTACCTGGTCTTCCTTAAACTCGGTGAGGTAACTGGAACCCGCCTGAGCGAACTCTCTTCCAAGGATCCTATCCATCTCAAACGGGTGGCCCACTGACTCGTGTGCCATAATCCCGCTCAGGATCGGACTGAGAATTACGTCTTTCTTACCTGGGGTTACCCCCTTTCCTGAGTGCATCACCCTATCGATTGACCTCAAGTTCTCCTCAATCTTCTCCTGGAGATTTCTCTGGATTAACCACTCTAGTCCTCCACTCCCTCCCTCTTCAAACCATGCGGTAACTGTCCTTCCGTTACCCTCCAAAACTATATTGTAAGTTATCAGAACGCGGGGAACTCTTCCCATTATAACGTCAGAATCGCTAATCATGATCTCCTTTGTTTCTACGCTTTCAACGTAAGAGAAAACGAGACTCTTTACTTTTCCTTTTATTTCAGTCTTCATTACGTTGGATAAAACGTCATTCAGGTAGGATATCTTTGAATCAATAGACATAGAGGAAAGTTTCACCTTTTCCTCCGATTCGTATTTCGCTGACTTTACGGGTTCCTCTGATACACCGGCCTCCCAGCCTGTTAAGGACTCCCCCACGGGTTTTATTTCCGTTGAATTCGGGGAGGCGTAAAATTGAAGGACTCCATTATTGAATGTCCTGACTGAAAACCCTTCCTCTTCCGAATTGTAAATTCCGGCGAACTTTCCGTTAAGGTATCTCATACCCTTGGTAATTACGCTGTGATATCTCACTTCCTTATATCTTGAAGGAAACAATTCAGATATTTTTCTTAACTCATCTTCATACATTGTCTAAACTATTACTTTCGATCTAAAAACGTTACTTAGTAATATACAAGTATTCCAAATTCATCGCGTCCGTGTGGAGAAGATTCATGAAGTTATTAGGAAGATCAAGAAAATTAACTATCTAGCCTGTAAACTTACATTGCGATACGGAAGAACTCGCCGGCCCTAAACCGGGCTTCCTGCTTCTCAGCTTCGCCTTGCGAGTATCGAAGTAGCAGTAGAGGGCGGAGCACCGCAGGCACTAAAGGTCCCATTAATCTATTTAAGATGTTCAGGAAAACGTTGTAACTAAAGTGGGTTACTCAACTGTATCGGGGAGAGAGAAGACTCAACTGGAAAAGGTAAGGCCTTCCCCTATGTGACAATGTTTAATATACAATAAATGTTAGTTTAAAAAACAAAATTTTTAGATATGGGAAAAACATATGAAAGCTCAATAGAAAAGTTCTTTCTTAGCCTTGATTATCGAAAATTAAGTGATCACTTGTGATTTAATAAACTGATTTTGTATCATCGTTCTTTTCGTAATTAAAAGAGTTTAATTCTAGATAAAGTTGCTCTATAACTAGTTGTAATATAGTCGTTTACATTAACAACGCATTAGACACCCCCATAGATCTTCTGCTCCCTCTGAATCCCTTACCAAGATAAGGCAGCCTTACATCTAGATGGAGAAGGGTTAATATATTACTTTAGTGAAATTATTTCAATATGATCGGGACTTCGCTTCACAAAGATAAATTAGTTTTTAAAGTATATGCCCCCTATATTAAAAAGCTACAACTAAATTTATTGAATGTTGGGAAATACGAGGCGGAAAAAGATGACAATGGGAATTTTACAATCTCTGTGGATAATGTGTCTGAAGGCCAAGAGTACAACCTGGTTTTAGATAATAATCAAATTACTCCAGATCCTTTATCCAGATATCAACCCTATGGAGTACACGGTAATTCAACAGTAATAAATACGGACTTTGACATACCAGAAATAAATCGACTAAGGGTTGAAGACCTAATAATCTATGAAATACACGTGGGGACTTTTTCTAGTAGAGGCGACTTTAGAGGCATAATAGAAAAATTGGACTACCTGAAGGACTTAGGAGTTACCGCAATTGAGATAATGCCGATTGCCCAGTTCCCAGGTGAAAGGGATTGGGGTTACGACGGTACTTATCTTTTTGCTGTCCAAAATACATATGGCGGTCCTAAAGGCCTTGCTGAGCTTGTTAAAGAAGCACATAAAAGAAATCTAGGAGTAATTTTGGACGTAGTATACAACCACGTCGGGCCTGAAGGAAACTACCTTATTAAACTAGGACCTTACTTCTCCGAAAAATACCGTACCCCTTGGGGTTTAACCTTTAATTTCGATGATAGAGGGAGTGACGAGGTAAGGAAGCTAGTAATTGATAATGTCAAGTATTGGTTAGATGTGTTTAAGGTGGACGGACTGAGGCTTGATGCGGTGCACGCTATTTTTGACATGTCCCCTAAACATATTCTCCAAGAAATTGCTGAGACCGTTCATAATAGGAACAAGATTGTTATTGCTGAAAGCGACTTAAATGATCCAAAAATAGTTAGAGAGGATTGCGGTTACGGAATTGATATGCAGTGGGTCGACGACTTCCATCACTCTGTCCACGCGTATGTTACGAAAGAGAGATCAGGTTACTATTCTGATTTTGGGACAATTAAAGAGGTAGAGAAGAGTTTCAAGGATGTGTTTGTCTATAACGGAAAATTCTCGAAGTATAGGGGGAAAACACACGGTGCACCAGTAGGTGACCTTCCTAGGTGTAAATTTACAGTGTACATTCAGAATCACGATCAAGTGGGTAATAGAGGAGATGGTGAAAGGCTCTCTGTACTTGTAGATAAGGAATCTTACCTGATTGCCTCCGCGTTATACATTCTTTCCCCTTACATACCAATGCTATTTATGGGTGAAGAGTACTTTGAAGCTAATCCCTTCCTGTTCTTTTCGGACTTTTCAGACCCACAACTAATTAAAGGAGTTAGAGAAGGAAGGCTCAAAGAAAACGGTCAAACAACTGACCCCCAATCGCCTGAAGCCTTTCAAAAATCAAAATTATCATGGAATATTGATAAAGATGTATTACATTTTTATAAGAAACTGATAGAAATAAGAAGAAATTATTTAATTAAATGTAAGAAACCCGATTACGTGGAATCGGGAACAGACTGGATAACTATCAAAATACCTAATTTACTTATCATCGCTTCATTCCGTGATAATTCCATAGAAGCCAGAGAAGACGGAAGCCTGCTATTAGGTATTAATTTTCCGGAAAGGATTCAAACACATGGTCAGATAAAAATTTGTAAAGGAATAGGAGTATATCAAACTGCATGAGGAATAGAGATAGACCCCTAAGACCAGGCGAGCCTTACCCAATCGGATCTACATGGATTGAAGAAGAAGACGGCACTAACTTTGTTATTTTCTCAGAAAGTGCAACGAAAGTTGAGCTACTATTGTACTCAAACGTAAGACAGGACGAACCGAAGGAGGTAATTGAGGTTACGCAGAGGACCGGTGACCTATGGCACGTATTTGTCCCTGGAATAAGACCCAGGCAGCTCTACGCCTATAGAGTTTACGGACCTTATAAACCCGAAGAAGGCCTAAGGTTTAATCCCAATAAGGTGCTGATAGACCCTTACGCTAAGGCGATTAACGGAACATTGACATGGGACGACGCAGTATTCGGTTATAAGATAGGTGATCAAAACCAAGACCTATCTTTTGACGAACGAAAAGATGATAAATTTATACCGAAAAGTGTGGTAATAGACCCTTATTTTAACTGGAAAGATCAGCATTTCTTTATGAAGGAAAAAGTACCTTGGAGTGACACAATCATCTATGAACTTCACGTTAAGGGGTTTACAAAGCTTAGACGAGACCTCCCTGAGAATATAAGGGGGACATTCCAAGGACTATCCTCTGACACGATGCTCGACTATCTTAAGGATCTCGGAATAACTACCGTGGAATTAATGCCAATTCAACAATTTGTAGACGAAAGGTTCTTGGTGGAAAAAGGACTTAAAAATTACTGGGGATACAACCCTATTAATTACTTCTCTCCAGAATGTCGTTATTCTAGTAGTGGATGCCTAGGCGAACAGGTTTATGAGTTTAAGAAAATGGTAAATAAACTTCATGAGGCTGGAATTGAGGTTATAATAGACGTAGTTTATAACCATACAGCTGAAGGGAACCACTTAGGGGCAACATTAAGCTTCAAAGGGATAGACAATAGAGCGTATTATTTATTAGACACCAAAAATCCTAGGTATTACCTCGATTTCACAGGGACAGGGAACACCCTTAACTTGTCACACCCTAGAGTTCTCCAGATGATCCTTGATAGTTTAAGGTATTGGGTATTAGACATGCATATAGACGGATTTAGGTTCGACCTAGCCTCAGCATTAGCACGTCAGCTATACAGCGTGAACATGTTATCGACATTTTTCGTAGCAATTCAGCAAGACCCAGTCCTATCGCAAGTTAAATTGATCGCAGAGCCTTGGGATGTAGGACCGGGGGGCTATCAAGTAGGTAATTTCCCCTATTTATGGGCAGAATGGAACGGAAAGTATAGGGACGATATTAGGAGGTTTTGGAGAGGGGATGCAACACCCTTCGAAGAATTAGCAGACAGGTTATTAGGATCACCGGACCTTTACGCTGGGAATAATAAGACACCGTTCGCAAGTATAAACTACATTACTTCCCACGATGGGTTTACGTTAACGGACTTAGTCAGCTATAATCAAAAACATAATGAAGCCAACCTACTCAATAACGAAGATGGGATGAATGAAAACTATAGTTGGAATTGCGGATTTGAGGGCGAAACTCAAGATCCGAACGTGATGATGTGTAGAGAAAAACAGAAAAGAAATCTTCTGATAACGCTCCTCACGAACCAAGGTATACCGATGATTTTAGGAGGAGACGAAATAGGAAGAACGCAAAAAGGAAACAATAATGCGTTCTGCCAGGATAACGAGATAAGCTGGTTCGACTGGAATTTAGATGATAGAAAATTAAAATTCCACAATTTTGTTAGAGAACTTATATACTTCTATAGAGCACATCCTATATTTAGAAGAGCGAGGTACTTTCAAGGTAGAAAACTTTTCGGACTCCCTATGAAAGACGTAACTTGGCTAAAGCCAGACGGAACAGAGGTAGATGAGGCTACATGGAAATCAACTACTAACTTTATTGCTTACATGTTGGAAGGAAGCGCAATGGATGAGATAAACAAATATGGAGAGAGAATAGCAGATGATACTTTCTTAATAATACTTAATGGGGGAAATAATATTAAGTTCAAATTCCCCCACGGTAAATGGGAACTAGTATTACACCCTTACCTAGACGATAGAAAGGAGATAGTTGAAGGAGGGACGGAAAAAGAGATCGATGGAAAAACTGCTTTAATCTACAGAAGAGTGGAAGCATGAAACTTTTATCTACCTACAGAGTTCAGTTGAATAAAGGCTTTAATTTTGATAATTTAATAGAATATCTAGATTATTTCGCAGAACTAGGTATCTCACACCTTTACCTATCCCCAGTCTTTCAGGCCAGACCTGGAAGTAATCACGGCTATGATATAACCGATCACTCAAAAATAAACCCAGAACTCGGTGGGGAAGACAAATATAGAGAGTTAATCAGGAAAGCAAAAGAGAAAGACCTTGGTATAATTCAGGATATAGTACCTAATCATACAGCGGTTCATTCAGATAATTGGAGATTAATGGACGTTTTAAAGAACGGCAAGAAAAGCAAATACTACAAGTTCTTTGACTTTTACCAAGAGGAAAATAAAATAAGGTTACCGATACTTGAGGACAACCTTGATAAGGTAATTTCACGTGATCTTATAAAAATAATAAAAGATAAGGAGGGCAATTACTTCTTAAAATATCATGATTGGAGACTACCACTTTCGCGGATAGGATACGACATAAGAGAAACGCTTAGAGACCAGTTTTATGAACTATCGTACTGGAAAGAACCGCCCTCTTACAGAAGATTTTTTGATGTAAATGAGTTAATAGCAATAAACCAAGAAATTGATTTTGTTTTTGAGGAAACACATAAGAAAATCCTTGAATTCGATATAGACGGATTCAGAATAGACCATGTCGATGGTTTATATAATCCGGAAAATTACGTAAAAAAGCTTAAAGAAAAATCTAAGAATAAAATAATTTTAGTAGAAAAAATATTGTCATTTGACGAAAAATTATTCAACGGACCGGATGGTACTACTGGATATGATTTTCAAAATTTCTCTAATCTATTATACACCTTTAATGAAGAAGAGATGTCAAGAATTTACTATGACTTTATAGCTATTGATTCTGGCTATGATATAAATGAAGCGATAAAAGAGACTAAGAAATTTGTCATTGAAGAACTATTCAATTACGAGGTATCACGACTTTCCAGGTTATTAGGCGTTAGTATCGAAACATTGAAAAATTACCTGATCTGCTTGCCTTTTTATAGAACATATAATAACGAGGTAAATAAAGAATGCGATAAGGGAGAAGAGATATTAAAAGCGGCTAGAGAAAGGCCAGAAATATACGCTAAACTCCAACAGTTCATGCCAGCAGTTTTTGCAAAGTCGTATGAGGATACTTTCCTATATAGATATAACAGGCTAATTTCGCTCAATGAGGTCGGTAGTAATTTAGCCTATTATCACTTTGACTGTAATAAATTCCATGAATTTAATAGCTCTCGTGTATCAACATTATCGTTAAATACTACAAGCACCCACGACAGTAAATTTAGCGAAGATGTGAGAATGAAAATAAGTGCAATCAGCGAAAAACCAGAAGAATGGTGGAAAAAAGTAAAAGAGTGGCACGGGATCTTAAATCCAAAAGTGGATAAAAATACAGAATATAGGTTTTACCAAGTATTGTTAGGTAGCTATTATGAGGGATTTACAACAGATTATAAAGAACGGTTAACTTCGTATATGATTAAGAGTGTAAGAGAGGCCAAACAACATACATCATGGCTAAAAGTAAACCAAGAATATGAAAATAAAGTAGTAGAACTTGTTGATGAAACGTTTGATAATGAAGAATTCCGAAAGTCTTTTCTCGAATATGAAACTAAAATCAGGAAATTAGGTATGATTAAATCTTTATCTCTCGTTGCATTAAAGATGCTATCCCCGGGTGTACCAGACTTTTATCAAGGCACTGAGACATGGAGATATCTATTAACAGATCCGGATAATAGGAGGAGTGTTGACTTTGATAAATTAAATAGGCTTCTAAAAAATTCTAAAAAATATGACAGCCTAATGTTGAGTAACATGGAGGATGGGAGAATAAAGGTCTACACTACGTATAAGTTACTTCGTTTGCGGCGATTATATAACGAAACAATAATTAACGGGAGTTACGAACCGCTGAAATTGCCAAAAGGCCTATGCGGATTTACTAGAGGAGGGAGAATATTAGTTATTGTAAAGACGTTAGGAAGTCTAGGAGAACATACTATGGACGTAGATGGGGGATACATTGACATTCTTACTGAAGAGGAGATAACGAACGAAGTAAATGTGACGGACTTGCCCAGAGTCCTAATTAAGGAAAAGTAAATATGCGAAGGACTTGGTTTTCAAGCGCTGTAGAAAATTTCAGATTCTACATCAAAACAAAAGGGATTGTTAGCTAAATAACTAGATAAACTAAAAAGTTGTAAAAAACGTTTGCCTGTATAGATCCATTCGATTACGAGAAGAATAATGATATAAAACCAGTTCTTAAGTGTAGTCGCATCTGAACTCAATCTTTCAAAAATTAATTTTAAAAACGAGATTTTCAGTGTGACTACGGGTGATTCACGTGTCCATTGTGAATTGTGATATTCCTCGCTAAATTAGAATAGTTCAGCATATAATAACCCAGATATATGTAAAATAGCGAGAGGAATAGGGATGGCTGTAATATTATTGCAGATGTAAGAAAAGATGTTGAAGTGTTATACGTAATGGCAATAGCTCGCGCGATTTGTAAAATCCTCCAAGGGGAATAAATAGATCGAAACGCCTCCTCTGCACAAGGGAGTTGAAGGACTCCACGAGGTTGTTACCCTTGAGTCACTCCCGTTCCTGTGGCGAAGAGATATTCGAGTACACTGTACTTGTCAGCTATAGATTTTCCCTCCTCAGCTGAGGAGCCCGTTCAACTCCTCCCTTCCCCCCCCCCTTTTCATTCTCCGCCTCTAATTGACTATGCATTATTGCCTCCTAACCCTCATGTTAGAAACGCGGATGACTTTGTACAAGGCAGTGAAGTCATTCGCTACGATCAACTCCACGTTACACTTCCTCCAGAGGCGAACGAGGAAGCTCCAATAGCTTCTCTTGGCCTTTTCCTTAACGAGTACTACGTCAAGTATTGCCCTCCTTTTCTGGGGAGTTACCCCTGTTGCGATTAGGAACACTCCCTTTTCCCCATGAGTTGACTTGGTGTTTTTCTTATCTACGTATTTGAAGTTGCTCCTTTCGTTCAGGTTTGGCATCGGAAGCTAGACGTTCAATTTCCCGCCAATGCACGAATATGAGAAGGAACGTGAGAACTGCCTCGCTCTCTCGCTCTAGTTCCTCCTCCACACGCGTCTTGACTCTCTTGTCCTCCTTACACAAGACAGGTAGTTTCATGCTTATGCGTAAAATTTTGTAGATCTTTCTCCTGCCCTTCGTCAAGAGCACGAAGCTCTTAAGAAAGCGGAAACTAGAGTACCTCTTCTCTTAACCTCCTTTCCCCTAGTTGGGACTTATCTCCTCCGCTTCCTCAAGGGCTTTCCTCTTGAACTCCTCGACTGATTTTTTAATAATAGATTCTGTGGAAGCATTTGCGGGACGACCTAGAAAATAATACCATATTCGGTTATACTTGGTAATTCAAGTTATTCCATGGTATTATTTCCGGCTCATCCCTTATTTAGTATTACTGAACCAGCGATGAATTAGTTGATCTCAAACTAATAAAATATAGTGAATTCATAATAAATGGGTGAATGGCCCATTTGACTAGGTCACTAATAGTAATTTCGCTTGGCATAATATATTTATAGGGCTATTTTTATAAAAATCTAATGATATATGATAACATATAGATTTCTTTAAGATGGCAGATTAGTTTTACTCTTCTATATACAAAATGTTTAATATAAGTATATGTGTTAAAAAAATATAATGGATTTGATATCGTGCGTAACGGATCTTATTAATATCATTATTGGTGCCTGTATTGCATATAGCGGTACCTATCTTGCATATTACCTCGAGAACAGAAGATTTCCTACATTATCCTTTGATGGATTAATATTTAATCGTTTTTCTGAATCTATAAGAGTCTTACTTAAAGTTAGAAATAATGATGGGTTCTTTAATGTGACTAACGCAATTTGCCAGATATCTGTTAAAATATCTCGAAAGGGCAATAATAATGATATATCCAAATATATTGTAGAGTGCCCTAAGAAGAGTGACAACAATAGGAATAAGGCATGGATTCCATTGGTAAACACCAGAGATAGATACAGAGAGGTTGAAGGTGAACCGGTTTCCTGGAATGTATGGTTAGATAACAGTGAGGGAATTGAGAACATGAGGTTTAAATACCTGGGGTTAGTTCCGTCTAAGGGTTTTAATATGGCGGTACTTATGGATATCTACAAGACCAAAAAAGACGAATATCTCTTGAGGATAAATAGCGAGTACGGACCCGAGGATAAGCCCAAACTTATTCTAAAGTTGCCGATAAAAGATGAGGAGTTAGATAACATAACAGTTAATATTCAAGTTACCGGTGATAAAGTTAGGAAGTTTATTGAAGGAAATATAATCGTAAAGCCTGTAGTTAATGATAATCATAAGGATTTCCAGATAGAGTTTAAACACGATCATAAGAGTGAAATCAAAAACTTTTCAGATCTTTTTAATTCAAATATTGGCGAAATAGATTGTGATTAGATTTTATTATATTTTTTATGATTCGGATTTTATCCCACTGACTAAACTTTTTACTCTAACATTTTTGCAGAAAGAATGGACAGCTCACACGTTTATTGCGAATTCAGTTTATTTAGAAAAATCAAATGAATTTTATTGAATTCGATCGTATGGACTAGTAGGGATTCGCACTTAACAATTTCCTTTATTTAATCAAATCTTTGTCATTACTACAATTCGCAATGGAAACCTGAATCACCCGTACTTGGTATATATCTGGATTATTATACACCGAACTATTCTAATTTGACGAAGAATGTTACAATTCGCAATGAACGCGTGAACGGTCCTGGTTTTAAAGCAAATAATATTTACTGCGAAGAACCAGTTACGCGTGTTGGATATCCACGCTCTATCTACGAGGATAGATATCTTGCTGCACTTCGCTGGAACTTCATGGCAGTCTTAAGCTAGCGACGTACTCTTTTTCATCTTGACTTCGTTAAAAAGAGCGTATATGGCCGACTTTTGTTATCTCACGTAAGTTTATCCTACGTGGCTAACGCATTCTACACTATATTTCTCGCAGAGCCTGAGGTCGTCTCTCAGTATTACTCCTTTACCCTTAACGTCCCATATTATAGGGTTGTTCTTCTTTACAGCCCTGTCGAACTCCTCCTCCGTTAACGGTATTACCTCAAAGCCCGGAGGCAAGTCTAGCTCTAACAGCCTTTCTAATGCATTCCCATGGAACTCCCCTATCAAGAGGACGTCAACATCACTCCATACGTTAAAGTCCCCTCTCGCGTAAGAACCGATCAGAAAAGCCGAGTACTTTCCCTTCAAAGAGTTAACGTAAGTCCTTGCCTTTTCAATTACTTCCCTCCTATTTCTTTCTCTTTCTGCAATAATGTCCTCCAAAGCTCCTCTACGTACTTTATTACCTCTTCGGCATATTTAATCGCTTCCTCAGCTTCTCTCCTAGTGTAGTAGTACTGTGGGGCTTCGCTCTGCCATACATCAGGATACCTAGTAGGGATGTAGAGCTTGTCCAGATATTTAGCCATATCAATCAAGTCCTCCGGAGCGTTTAGCAAGGTCAACAAGTTAGAAACCGTATGTCCCGTTCTAGGTTGCCCTATACCATAAAAATATGCTTTAACAGCCAGCTCCGCAGACTGTTGAGCCTTAAAGCAGGCCCAGTTATAAAACCCTCCCTCAAGGTCATGCTTAGCACTGTCTATGGTGAGTTTTGCAGACTTAAACCATCGGTCAAACTCGTCGGCGTCCAATATCGAAAAACTGTATATCAGAAAATTAAAATCCTTTTCTGAGCTTTACATCGTCCTCTTTTATAGCGTTTAATCTTTAGATCTACTTCCTCTAAATCTGATATATGCGAATTTTCTGAGCTCCTTAACCCCTAAACGGTAGACCCAAAATAGTTTCTCCTTATAATATTTAAATAACTATTATTGGGCAAGGAATGAGGAAAATGACCTGTTGTGAGAAGTACGCATTTCCTCGCCTGTAATTCAACTTGATAGTGCAAGTTCTCCAAGTTTACCCTATCATGATAAATCCCCTTTTCGTCATTTTAAGGAAAGAAAGCGAGTGGGTAAGTGTTGATCCGAATCGCTTCTGCAAGGGACTCCTCGCAGGAGACAGGTGTTTATATCGATTTCTGCCGCGAGAGATTAAGCGAGGGTATTGGAGGGAAAGCTAGAAAATTCGCTTCGGAGGATCTCGAGAGGCGAATAGATGGTAAATCGTGTGAATTACCAGAAGAGGGGTTTTACAGGAAGGATAAACGCACGTAATGCGAGAAAGTTGAGCCGGTTGAGCCACTCTGGGTTGAGCGAATGTTGCTAAGCTCGTCATAAACAAGTCGTCTCAAGAGAAAACAACAGCCGCGATTTTTATAACTTGAGGATTTACGCTCTATTCCCAATTCAAGGCGCTATATGCTTCACCTCTAACACGGCTATGGGAAAGGGAAGTCTAGTACTGTATCTAAATCAACGTTTTATTTCTTAACGTTTTTGCTCTTTGCAAACATGCACTTCTTAAGACAGAACCATTGTAAGGCCTCGCTATTCTCATCTCTAACATTACATGTTTTTTGTGGAAGTGTCACCCAAGCGAGTTAAGCCTGGAAATTCGCTGGGTTCAAGAGGATGGAATCCGCTTCTGAGTAATCTCTCGTCAAGCTATGATAACTTGCGTAGAAAACATTAAAGCAACCGCTCAGGAAATAGAAGGATGACCAACGACCGGAACTCCTCCTTTTTCACAACGCCCTTGAATACCGTGTACAAGGTGTAGAGGGCCATGATTAACGCGTAGACCAGCTCGCGGAACTCAAACTTAGTTGAACTAGCGAAGGGGAGACCTTGACCTTCCTATAAAGGGTCTATATGGAACATCTCACTCTGTTGTACGGAATGAACACACTCTTCCTCTGTCGATTAAGGTTGGTGGCCCTAGCTAAGCGCACAACTTTCCTCTTATTTTTCAGATTATCTGCTTATTATGGGGGTAATTTACGCCTCCTTTGCGAACTCAGTTTATTTCAACCATTGTAACAAATTCAATTCAACTCTACCGCAATCACCGAGTAGGGATTTACTCTCAATAATTTACTCTATTTTATATGTTTTCTCATAAATTACAATTCGCAATTAATGCGTGAATGGTCCTACGCTCATTGATATCCGTAAAAGATTTAACTGTCTTCAAATAGAATCTCAACTATGAGCATTCCTCTAACTCCCTCGGAGATAAAAAAATCAATAGCAATGCGCCTACATAAATATATAAAGGAGATCTTTGTAACAGCACCAGAAGAAATAATAATTAATAATTTTAGGGAAACTGAATTACTTGATACTCCCTTTGAAAGAGGAATTGAAGGATTAAGTTTTGATGGTGAAATATTATTTCCGTTAATAAACGGTAAAAATATTAAATTAAGAGTGGCTATCACTGGATTCATAAGCGATAAGGTGATTCGACTAGGATTTTCAAACTTTGGAGTAGATTTTGTGCTAAATGAAAAAGGAGATGTAAGTGAGATTTATCCCGAAGGCGAGTATGGAGATATTTGAATTGAATATTTAAATCTCAGACATTGTTTATATATTTTCTGAATTCTTTACGGCAAATACATCTGCTTTCGACTATATTCAGTGTTTGAGATTATTACAATTGGTATAAGTTTGGGGAAATTGGAGTGTTGAGAAGGGAACTGAGGGCAATTCAGGTTCCCATTGCGAATTGTAATTATTTTTAATGGGGATTAAATAAAGGAAATCATTAGGTGCGAATCTCTACTTAGTCCATATGATTAGATTCAATCAAATTCATTCAATTCTTCTCAATAAACTAAACCAATAAAGAATAAGTGAGCGGCGTGATGCGGTAATATTAATTAAATTCATCACAGTTCTTTGAATAAACTAAATTAGTAAAGGATCCATGAATGGCCTGACTTAAACTTCATAATTTATGATTAGAGAATGTACTTTTAGGCGTACTTAGCAGGCATGTAACAAGTCATTAAGTTTTCATTGAATCTAAGGCATATTAGTATATTCTAAATGGTCAATTATTTACCTGTACGTTAACAAAACTCAGTACGTATTAATATTGAATGAACAATAAATGTAATTCACCTTATAAACTAAATTTTTATTGAATAGAGTATCGCAGAACATAATTGGAGGGGTAATACTTAAGCGGGATTACGCGTAGGTTATATTTTGGTCATGATTTAATATCACGTAATACTCCAGCAGGACTTAGGTCGGAAGAGTAAATATCTTTTGTAAGGAATTTCTAAGTGAGTTAAAGGATGTATTTAGCAGGGATTTCAAGAGCCTCAAGTTTTCCAAGTACAAACCTTTGACTTTCTCCCACGGGGAAAACGCGTACCACTAATGATGAATACAGCAAGTCCCTACAATGGTTAAGTCTAAAGAGATCCAAGTTGGTCAAGGCTAAGAACGTCAAGGATTACGAGGTGGACGTAAGTAGCATTTTGAATTCGCTGTTCCCATAACTGTGTTAGAGGCAAAGCATATAATGCATCGAAAATTTCGAAATTATCCTCAGATATATTCAATAAATTAATTGAATAAATTTAATTCTAGATAAAC
Organism: Sulfolobales archaeon HS-7; assembly: GCA_019704295.1. Taxonomy (GTDB): domain Archaea; phylum Thermoproteota; class Thermoprotei_A; order Sulfolobales; family Sulfolobaceae; genus HS-7. Next base: position 309,801 of record AP024596.1, read on the forward strand.
GTGTTTTATAACTTTTAGTTTATTTAGTTATTCACATTAATTACACATTGAAAATTGTCGCGAGGACTCCTGAAACTAGGTTCGGTAGCTTACGGAAGGGAGGTTCTCATCGTATACCGCAATTCTGTGAATAATGCTCTTTTACCCGAGGTCTAAGATGAGTTAAGGTTTTCGTGCCTAAACATTTCCATGAAGGACATCACTGACTCACGCTTCCCCTCCAAGTTAAGGTGCTTGTTTATATAGAACTCCTGCCCAGTATCCCCTTCCAATAGCCTTTCCTATCGTTGGCTGATCTCTCCTCCTTTCGCTTATGATTACGTCCGCATCCACTTTCTGCGAAATTACCTTTACTCCGATTTTTGAATATTCCGATGTCAACAAATGTCTTCTGGTTTGATCTAATTCCCTCAAGCTGTTTTCGGTAATGTACACATCGTTCCTCTCGCTCCACACAAAGGCATAGTCCTGATAGGCGTAGACGTTAGAGTCAATTAGAATTCTCTTACCTGAGTACTCTACGAAGGGCGGGGATTTAGGAGAGGACGTCATATCTAGGCTGTTTTCGGTAACATCTCTCTTACTGTTGAGGTGAACTATTACCCCTAACCTTTCGATCTCCGCTTTATAGTAATCAATAAGTTCGTGGAATTCCCTCTTTTTCCAAGGATCCATGAAGAACCTAAACTCCCCTCCTAGGTCGTCCTCCATTTCATAGAGGGATACCGAGAATCCCCTTTTCGCTAGTGTTATAGACGCCTCAAGACCCGCTATACCGCCGCCGATCACATCAACCTCTCCTCTTCCTGAAGGTAGCGGGATGGATTCCCATCCAAGTCTAGGGTTAACATCACATCCCACTTCTCTGAAGAGGAACCCCCTGCACAGCTGATTACATCTTATGCATGGTCTCACGGGTAGGTTAAACCTCACCTTCCTTACCCAATCTGGTTCCGCAAGGAGCTGTCTGCCGATAACTACAGCGTCCGCAAGTTCAAGGACTTTCTCAGCGTCTTTTTCCGTTTTAACCGAGCCCACTACGAACAAGGGAATTCCCGGTCTTCCGAACTTCTTAACCTCCTCAAGAAATGCAGGTTCTCTGTAGTAAAACGGCATTGACGAACCGAGAGGACCGTCTCTCCCCGCTGAAAGGTGGACGTAATCGAGATCCAGCCTGTCGACGATCTTCCTCGCCATCTCCGGGGTTATCCCGTCGTCAAATTCAGTTACGCTTAACCTCATTCCCAGTGGTAGGGACACGACCTCTCTAATTCTCTTAATGAGTTCTTGAACGAATACCACACCGTCGGAGTATTTATCCCTCCTCTTATTGGTAACCGGACTTAGGAATTGAGCTATCAAATACCCGTGAGCTCCATGGAGCTCTATACCGTCAAAGCCTGCTGACTGAGCCCTCCTTGAAGCCTGAGCGAAGTCCTCGATAACCCTGTCTATGTCTTCCTTAGTCATTTCCCTAACTTCGTCCATAAGCTTTATTGGTGAGGGGGCAATTGGCGTTGAATTAATCAGTGGTCTTCTCGTCTTCCTCCCTACGTGAACGAGTTGAGTGAAGATCCTAGTTCCTGCGTCGTGAACTGCCTTAGTTAGCCTATAGAACTTAGGGACTAAGGTATCATCATACAATCCTAGTTGATTTGCAGAACCTCGGGAATCGACGCTGTTCACGTAAGTGTACTCGGTTATGAGAAGTCCTACATCACTTCTCTCTCTAAAATAGGAGATTAAGGAGTCAGAGGGATACCCCTGCGGAGTACCTAGGTTAGTTATCATAGGGGACATTACTACCCTATTCTTTAGTGTTATCCCCCCTACGTTAAGGGTTTGGAATAACAAACTCATTTCACAGTGCTTCTAGCTCAAAGTTAAAAGGTTTAGGACTTGTAATTCAACTGGTCATTTTCCTGAGTTCCTTCTTATCTATTTTATTGGTAGAAGTCAGTGGAAGGCTTTGGACGAATATAAAGTCGTCAGGAATCCACCACTTCTGGATCTTCCCCTGTTCAGCGAGGTTCTGTAGGAAATTCCTTAAATCCTCCTTAGAAATTGACCCCTTTGGCACGATAAACGCTACAGGTCTCTCCCCCCACTTCTCATCCTTCTTCCCTATTACAGCTACCTGCCCGACAGACGGATGTGAGGAAATCGCGCTCTCTAAGAGGATTGATGGTATGAACTCTCCTCCGCTTTTTATAGCGTCCTTCTCCCTATCGACTATATGCAGGTAACCGTACTTATCGAGGAAGCCTAGATCTCCTGTGTGTAGCCATCCCCCTGCCCATAACCTCTCGGTCTTCTCCGGATCCTTAAAGTACTCCGTTGCAGTCCAAGGTGCCCTGACTACTATTTCTCCTATTTCCCCTGTCTTCTCAGGTTCCATTGAGGAGTTAACGATTTTTAATTCAACGAATGGTAGCGGAGTACCTGCAGTTATCTGTTCGGCAAATCTCACCTTTTCCTCCTCATTAATTACCTGGGCGTTATAAGTACCTAAAGTAAGTACCGGACAGGTTTCAGACAGTCCGTATCCGCCAATTACAGTTATGCCCATTTGTTTTGCCGTATTTGCTAAACCCTCAGGCAAGGCCGAACCTCCTATCACTACCTTCCATTTCTTTAGGTGGTTAACGTATTTACCCACTTCCTCGTGCGAGAGAATCATGTAGAGTATCGTAGGTACCATAGCTGAGTAGGTTACATTGTATTTGCCTATTAATTCGAGTTCCGCTTTAGGGTCGTACCTACCGGGGAGAACATATGCTGAACCCGTCATCATGAAGATATATGGATGTCCCCAGGAGTGGACGTGAAACATCGGAACTAAAATCATGTAAACGTCGTTATTGTTTAAGTTTAACGGGGGTCGAGTTCCCGCAAGGGCTACCGCTTCAGCGTGGTAAATTAGCTGTTTGTGAGTAAACCAGACGCCCTTAGGTTCCCCTGTAGTTCCTGAGGTGTAAAATATCGTTGCCATATCGTTCTCAGACACGTCAGGACTGTTAAGGGGTTCCTCGTTAAGGAGTTCCCAGAAATTAGTTGGATTAAGTGGACTCTTTGGAGTTTCCTTACTCTCACTGTAGGCTATGAGTCCTACGGACTTTAGGTAATCCTTACCCTTTTCTAGGAGTGGGAGGAACTCATCCCTCACGATGATCCATCTGTCTTCGGCGTGTAGCATCGTTTTCAGTATTAATTCCGGAGGATAACGGATGTTTACCGTGTGTAGAACGCCTCCCGACAATGGTACTCCATAATAACTTAGGAGATATACGTCCGTATCCCAGTCAATTACCGCCACTCTGTCTCCCCTCTTTACCCCGAGTTTTCTTAAGCTATTAGCCAACGCTAATGCCTTCTCCCTGAATTCCGAGAAGGTGTATTCCCTTAGATCTCGGTAATAGATCTTCTGAGATGGGAAGGTCTCTGCACCTGTATTCAGGACCTTTTCCAATGTTAATTCGAATTTAAAAGCTCGCATAAAGCCTTAGTCGAGTCTAATATTAAAAAATTTCCTAACTATATATAAAAATTTTCGTTGTCAAGGAAGTTTTTTAAGTGCTTAAGAGATATATCTTCATGGTAGCACCGTTTAGGGATTCGGAGACGTTTAGCGTAACGGTCTCCGAGGACCATGAATTATTTAGAAGGAGCGTAAGGGAATTTCTGGAAAGAGACGTAATGCCATACGTGGAGAAAGGGGAAAGAGAGGGAACAATACCGGAAGAAGTCCTACAGTCGATAAATCAGATGGGCCTAACGGGCATTTCAATACCTAAAGAATACGGAGGTCAGGGAGGGGACATGCTCTCAACTGTAATACTTACTGAGGAAATAACTAGGGTATGGCCTTCTCTAGCGGCTAGACTCGGAATAGTATCGCTATTTTCCATTCCTATACTTTTACACGGTACGGAGGAGCAGAAGAAAAGGTACATCCCCCCAGTTGCAAAGGGAGAGAAGACTCCTGCTTTAGCGAACACAGAACCAACCGGAGGTTCAGACGTTGCCGGTATGAAATCCCTAGCAAAGAGGATAAACGATCATTACGTAATCAACGGCAGGAAGATATTCATAACTAACGGAGGAATAGCGGATTATTACGTGGTTACAGCCAGGACTTCGCCTCCAGGAGATAAAAGGTGGAAGGGAATATCTATGTTTATAGTAGAAAGGGAAATGCCGGGCGTCAAGGTTGTGGGGAGAATTGAAACCATGGGGTTAAAGTCGTCAAACACTGCGGAATTAGCCTTCGAAGAGGTAAAAGTTCCGGCTGAGAACTTAATTGGAGAAGAGGGAATGGGATTTATGTACGCAATGGAGACATTCGATGGGAGTAGGCCGGGAGTTGCAGCGCAGGGGCTTGGGGTTGCTCAGGCAGCAGTTGAGAAAATGGCAAGTTACGCCATACAGAGAAGTGCCTTCGATGCCCCACTCATATCTTACCAAATGGTACAGGAGAAAATTGCGGAGTCTTTAACCGAGATATCAGCGGCTAGACTTCTAACTTACTGGGCTGCCACACTCCATGATAAGGGACGAAAGGACGAGGCGATCATTGCCTCCTCTATGGCTAAATATTTCGCAACTGAGGTGGCAGAGAAAATCGTATTGAGAGCTATATCAATACACGGCGGATATGGGGTTACAACTTCTACAGGTGTGGAAAGACTCCTACGAGACATTGAAATTATGAAGATCTACGAAGGGGCTAACGATATTCAAAAACTAGTAATAATTAGGGAGACTGCAAGGAGACTTCTTGGAATAAAAATGTGATCAGAGTTCTAGTGAGATTAGTTTAGACTCAGTCATGCCAAGAATGGTGTTCCTCACACCTTCCTTATTTCCAAGTCCGCTCATTTTAACGCCACCGAACGGGAGTGCATCCCATCGAAGCCTAGTGGAGTTGTTAATCATTACTGCTCCGAACTCCATCTCCTGAGCTACTCTTAAACCTCTCCTTACATCAGCCGTAAACATCGACGATTGTAACCCGTAGTGAGTGGAATTGGCGATTTCGACTGCCTCCTCCTCAGTGCTGAATTTCGCAATGGGGGCTATGGGTCCAAAAACCTCCTCCTTCATGGAGGAAAGTGAAAGGTCAGCGTTTACAATAATCGAGAGTGGGAAATAATACCCCTTTGAAGGTGGATTCTGCAGCCTCAATATCGTCTTTCCCTTCTCCTCCGCGTCCGTAACGAATTTCCTCATGCTCTCCACTGCGTCCTTGGAGATCAGAGGACCAACGTCTGTTTCCTCAGAAAGGGCGTCTCCAACTCTAAATTTAGCAACCTCTGTTCTGTAAAGCTCTACGAACTTGTCGTAAATCTTCTCATGTACAATAATCCTCTTTCCCGCATTGCAGTTCTGTCCCGCATACTCGAACCTAGCCTTGGCGATTATAGGAACGGCTTTCGAGAGATCTGCGTCGTCAAATACAATAACTGGATCTGAACCGCCCATTTCCATCATTATTTTCTTTCCTGTTAGAACGGCCTTTGACGCTATCTCAGTTCCCGTCACTGTGGAACCTGTAAAGGTTATTCCTGCGACTCTCATGTCCTTGATCAACGGCTCCGCTACCACCTTGGAGGGTCCTACGAGCACGCTTAGAACTCCCTTTGGTAGTCCTGCCTCGTACAGTATTTTACCCATCTCAATTGCTGAAAGGGGAGTAAGCGTTGATGGCTTAACTATAATTGTATTTCCAGCCATAATATTGGGGGCGACTTTATGAGCGAAACTGTTTGCAGGGAAATTAAACGGAAGTATGGCTAACACTACTCCTATAGGTTCCCTAACCTCCATGACTATTCTGTTTTCGTTACCAGGGGGATACTCATAAGCGTCGACCCTGTGAACTTTCCCCTCAAGGACGAACCTGGTCTCTTCGGCAGCTATCCTAAACACAGAGATGGCCCTTAAAATCTCTACACGAGAGTCCTTTATCGGTTTCCCGGCCTCCATGGCAAGAACTCTGGCTAAATGTTCCCTTTTTTCCTCAATGATCTTAACTGCGTTTAGTAAAATCTTTGCCCTATCCTTTAATGACGTTCGCTTGAACTTGTGAAATGCCGAAATTGCCTCCTCTAGTGCCTTCTCCGCCACAGATTCGGAAGTAATTGAGGAAACCTTCTCGAAGGGTTCCCCTGATGACGGATTAACCACCTCTAAGTAGTTGGTGTCCTGAACCTCTTCTCCTGCTAAAATGTATCCTTTCATAATGTACCTCTTATCCTAGGGAATATAATTTTACTGCAGACAGAGTTGTAGAACCTATCCGTACAATACCAGGTACCTGCGCTTTCCACACTAAAACTTAGTTATTTTTTAGCTTGTGATCACCTTCCCTTAAATACAGGTTCTCTTTTCTCAAGAAAAGCCCTTAGCCCTTCCTTAAAGTCCTCTGTCCGACTTAAGTAATCCTGTAATAACGCCTCGTACTCCAAGAACTCCTCGAAATCTCTAAAAGCCGTCTGATTTATCATTCTCTTAGCTGCGATAAAGGCCCTTGCTGGTCCGGAAGATATCCTTTTGGCAAGCGCTAAAGCCTCACTAACGGGATCGTCAACTACCTTACCTAAGCCCCCCCTTTCCAATTCCTCATCGCTTATTTCGCCTCCCTCAAGAACATACTTGGTGAATTTGGGACCACCTAACTTGTAGAGAATATATGCCGCCCCAGAATCTGGCGCCAATCCCAATTTCTGAAATGCCGTAGAGAACTTGGTTCCCCTTTTGATCAATACGTAATCTGAGACTAGGGCAAAGCTTATGCATGCACCTGCAGTTATTCCGTTAACAGCTGCAATGTAAATCTTGTCGCTGTACCTGATTAACTTCACTATTTTATGAAAGGTCTTTCTAAGGTCTTCTGCAATATCCTGTGCCATCTCCCTTACGTCGGCACCCACGCAGAAAGCCCTTCCCTCACCAGTTAGGATCACCGCGGGAACTTCGCTTCTATTTGACCTTTCCAGTGCGTCTATTAGCTCAGTTCTCATTTGAAGATTCAGCGCATTAAGCTTCTCCTGTCTGTTCATCCTTATGAGTATTGCCCCTTCCTTTTCTTCAGTTGTGACGAACAAGGAATTCACCCCCATGGTTCAAATTCGTAGGTAAGATAACCCTCTGGGTCCCTTTCAACTACATTTAGCTTTACCCTCTCCCCCACTTTAGGTTGATCTTTACCTCTGTACCATGCCGTTACGTTAACGCCGTTACTCATTCTCGCCACTACTACGTAATAGTCAGGGTAATGTGAGAACGATACGGGCTTTACGAATATCTTAGTAAATGCCACTACCTCCCCTTCAGCGGGCATTTCAATCCACTCAAGATCGGAAGACCTACACTTGGAACAGTCGGCTTGAGGGGGGAAGTAAATCGCACCGCATTTAGGACATTTAGTTGCCATAACCTTCCCCTTACCCAGGCCCTCATAGAACTTGTAAATTTTCTTTACTGGAATCTGATATCGGAGGTCTAATTCCCTTACGTCCACCCATAAGGGAGAACCGTTTTTATCCGTTATTATTGGAAGTTTGGTGATCTTAACGAGCTGATCAAGTTGGGTTAGGGATTTGTCGATTTCCTCCTGAATCCTTCTCCTGGTGTCGGTTATCAATTTCCTGGCCTCCTTGTAGAGTATATCGTTACGTAGGCGTAATGACCAGTTCCTCCTACATTATGAGATAATGCCCTTCCGTTCCTAATGGTAGCCTGAGTACCTTTAGGAGCTCTCCCCAGTAATTGCCTTGCCATGGAGACGGCCATGCTGACGCCAGTAGCTCCTATCGGATGTCCTTTCGCCTTTAACCCTCCGTCAACATTTACGGGTATTTTACCCCCTATCTTCGTCTGACCTTCCCTAATTAGCTTAACGCCTTCTCCCCTGTTCGCGAACCCCAGATCCTCGTACGCGAGTATTTCCGCTATAGTAAAACAGTCGTGAACATCTGCTACGTCCATGGACTTCCAAGGTTCTGAGTCATCGATCTTCGCCCTCTTGTACGCCTCTTTGGCCGCAATCCTAGCGGCTTCAATTGAGGTAAAGTCGTCTCTCCTGCTTAAGTTTGCAGAACCTGACGCAGCAGCCTGAGCTTCTATCCATATCGGACTATCCGTATATTTCTTAACTACCTCTTCGGACGCTAAAACCACGGCTGCTGCACCATCGGTAATTGGTGAAGAGTCCAGAAGCTTTAAGGGATAAGCGACCATCCGGGACTTAAGGTATTCCTCCATTGTAATCTCCTTTCCGTAAAACTGTGCGTAGGGGTTCATTGATCCATAATGATGATTTTTGATTGCAACTAAACCTAGATCTTCCTCCTTTGCACCGTACTTAGCCATATACGCTGTGGCGTAAAGCGCGTAATAACCAGGAAAAGTAAGACCTGAGTTCTCAAACTCCCAGAAGTAGTTTCCCGCTCTTCCTATTAATTCAACTACAGTAGGGTTTGGGGATTGATGCATTTGTTCCACACCTATAGCTATGGCAATGTCAACCTCTCCCGATTTTATTGCCAAATAGGCGTCCCTCAATGCGGCGCTCCCTGTGGCACACGCAGCCTCAACCCTCATAGTGCCCTTTGGGTTAAGACCGCAGTATTCGCCAACGACTATTGCTGGAAGATTTTCGGAACTCCATGCCCCCGCATTTCCTACTGTAAAGAATTCCACGTCTTTTTGTTCAACACCAGATTCCTCTAAAGCCTGAGATACTGCTTCCCACGCAAGTTCCTGCATGTTTACGTCTGTTCTAACTCCAAACTTTGAGTGCCCTGTACCTATAATTGCTACATTTCTAGTCATAATTAAATATCGAATAGGCGACATTTAACGCTATTCCGCTGCACTGACACCTTCATTCCGAGTTAGGCTTTTCCCCTAATTTTACGTAACTGTCATTGTCAGTCGTAATATGTCCTTGCCTAACTTAAAATCCCTCGATTAGACGTTACCTGAACCCTAAAACAGTGAAGATGCTATATTCCTTAAGGGTTTCACGCGGTTATAATGAAAGACTTTTTAATCCTACAAATTTGCTAATCCTACAAATTTGCCAAGGTGAGTTTAACTCTAACGTAACTTCCTAAAACCTTGAAGTTAATCACCTAGTATCAGTTCATCTAATTTTAGAGTTATGAAATCCGGACGGTTGGAGGATAAGGAGTCTAAGGACTTGTTAAGGGAATGAACGAGGGTAAAATCCTTCTTCTATTGAAAAAATATTAGTGAGGAGGGGTTTCATCTCCCCCTAAAGGACAGACGCAATATGAATGCAAACCAACTCGCTATCTCCTTAATACCGAGTTTGCTTTTCCCCACTTTTCTATCAACGAAAATTATTGGATACTCCTTTATAACAAGTCCCCCCTTTTTTACGTAAAAGACGCTGCAAATTTGGAACTCATACCCGTTTGCCGACAGACAATTTATAGCCGCTTCCGCCGCCTTTCTTCCATAGACCCTAAAGTTTGATGTATTATCCTTTACTCCAGTTTGAAGGAGAATTCTCGCAAGGGCGTTTGCCCCGAAACTTATTACCCTTCTCGAGAGGGGCCACGCGCGAACTCCTCCTCCCTTGACGTACCGTGAACCTATAACTAAATCGGCATCGATTGAAAACATCTCTTTCAAATAAACGGGGTCGTGAGAAAGGTCTGCGTCCATTGTAGCTATCTTAGTACATTCCTCCTCTAACCCCCTTTTCATCCCATCCCTTAATGCCCCTCCTAAACCCCTTTCGTTCCTTAGGATGAGTTCCGCGCCTAGTGATTTCGCCAGTGAGCCCGTTCCGTCGGGACTATTATCATCAACGACTATAACGTGTGCTATTTCCTTCACTTTGCTAAGGAGTTTCTCAATATTTTCCCTCTCATTATATGTGGGTATTACTATGCAGTTCAATTTCCGTTAATGGGTTTAGTCCTCTTCTATATTTTAACTTTTATTCCGATTTAGTGTGAGCGAAAAGTAATAGTCTACAGCACCTTCGTGAAGTTTAAAAGGATTACTCACAGCCGGTTTCAACACCTTTAACAGAACTACCAATAATCATTTCACGGAAGTAAACCATGACTTGCCATTTCATCACGACCATTCTGGTAGGCATTGGTACCTATATTTTAGGAAAGTGTCAGAACGTCATGCCAAACTTTATTTTCCTATATATACTTCCCTTCGCTCTTTAAAAATAATATATAAATCTTACCCCCAAAGAAAGTCATATGGAACTTGATCTTGAGGGATTACCACCATCTGTAAAACTGGTGTTAAAGGTTTTGGAGGAAATGGGAGAGGCTAAATTCTCAGAATTAATGTATGAGACTAAGCTACCGCAGAGGACGCTCAGGGAGGCAATAAAGATCCTAAGGGAGAGAGATATGATAGAGATAAGGCCTTGTCTAGAGGACATGAGAAAAAGAATTTACTGTATAAAGCTTAACGAGGGTTAGAATATAGGAATTACGTCCTCCTCTTTTATATCAAAAACCTCCTCTCCGCTAATCCCGATTTCAGGAATAGCGGGCATCTTTATTCCGTAGTGAGCTAGAGAGGCCCCAACTCTGACGACTGCCTCCTTCCAAGCTCTCTCCTTCTCTTCAATTGTAGGTATTTCAAAACCGGCACCCCTAGCGATATTCTCCATTCTCTCGTTAACCTCATTAAACCATGGAGGGAGTTTCCAAAAGTCCTTAGGAGGCCTATAAGTTATTAGGGAAAGAAAGACGAATCCAGCTCTTATTTGCTTAGTAACTAACTTCTTTTCCTCATCCGTCATCTTAGGGGCTTTGTCCGTCATTATAAGGTGAGTGAAGGCATAGTGCCTGGTCTCATCAACAGCTGTATTCTTAAACGCCTCCTTGAAAGGTTGTATTCTAGTGTCCTTTCCCATCGTTGTAAACACGGTAGTCGCAGCGGCCTCTCCCATCATAAATGAGGTGAACAACACATCTATTGTGTACTTCTTGTAGGAATCGAGGTAGGCCTTCCAATACCTAGAACCGTTGTACCATGTCCACAAAACGTTTAACCTGGCTTTTGCCTCAAGTTCGTCCTGGGGTTTGAAATTAGGAAATTCGGGGAAAACTGAGTTTATAGCGTATCCGCAAACTAGGTTGTGCCTGTTTTCATCCCAAGTAATGGTGGACACTAATGACCTCACCGCAGTAGGAAGGTGATTTTCAAAGGATTTAACTAGAGCGTATGCGAAAACCGGAGTCGCATTATCAAAGTTCGAGAGAAGTGCCCACCAATAGGCTATAGCTAACCTTTCCTTTCTGTCAAGACCTGACGCTATTTCCCTCACTTTATCCCAGTCTATCTTGTCTTCATCCCATTGCTCTGCCTTGGCCCTTCTATACAACTTCCAGGCCCTTTCGTTATCGAAATCCCATTTAGGAGGGTAAACGTTATTCTCTGGAAAAGGCGGTTCGTTTGAGAAGTCAAACGATGACATAAAGACCACGTGTACTATATTGGTAGCCTGCTATTTAATCTTATTTGATATTTTCAACTTAATATCATTCTAGAGTATAAAGAATATTTTTGTAATTGAGATTATATTTCTGTGAGGGTAGTTAGTGATGTTCCAAAATTTCAAGTTCATAATTTATACTGGGAATTAGTATAGGTGTTATGGAGTATAGGCCCCTCTGTAAGAAATGTGATAAAGTATCTGTGGTAGGTATGGGAACCTATTACGATCCCTTATGGATCGTTTTATCTAGATTTAACGTATTCAGAGGCGCGGAGGAGAAGGTAAAGGCAATTAAAGCGGGTATAGAACACGGGATAAACTTCATAGATACCGCAGAGTTATACGGTTCAGAGCACCTGGTTAGAGAGGCAATAAAGGAGTATAAAAGGGATCAACTCTTCATAGCTACAAAGGTTTGGAGAAGTCATCTCAAAAGGGAACAGGTGTTAAAGGCGATTGATGGCAGTCTAAGGAGGTTGGGCCTAACTTACGTTGACCTATACCAGATTCACTTCCCTAGCTATACAGTCCCGATAGAGGAGACAATACATGCGATGGAGGACCTTGTCGATAAGGGTAAGGTACGTTACATCGGTATAAGCAACTTCTCTCTTGAAAAAATGAAAAAGGCCGTCGAATCATTTAGGAAGTACGAATTGGCATCGACCCAAATGAATTACAGTCTAGCTAACAGGGAGATCGAGAGGGATATAATCCCCTTTTGTAGAGAGAACGGAATAGGTGTAATAGCCTACTACCCACTAGGTCACGGGAAGTTAATACGGAACAGGGAGGTCAATGACGTTGCAAAGAGATTAGGGAAGACGCCAGCTCAGGTCGTCCTTAACTGGGTGATAAACAAAGGGGCTTTTCCCATACCCAGAGCGTCTAGGGAAAGTCACGTAATAGACAACGTGTTAAGCGCTGGTTGGGAACTTTCACCCGAGGATATAAGGCAGCTGGAGTCGTGATGAGTGTAATTCAGAGGTCTTTTGTGAACTCTAGTTCGCGAATAACATATAGCGAAGTAGACCGATGAATAAATTCTTACCTAGTAGAGACCGTGTATTCAAATTTTTATGAACCCAGAAACCCCTGTAATTTTCTCAATTGTCTATTTGAAGAAGCTATCCAGTGTTACTTGATTATCATCTATCCTCTTATTGCATATTTGAAGTAGATATTCTTTACTTGCTTTCTTCTCCTCATCGTCTGGACCGTGCACGGAGAGTATTTCGGCTATATTACATAATTCCTGTGGTGAAAATGTGAAAATTGTTGAGGTAATCTCTTTCTCGACTCCCTTCTTTCCCTCTTCTTCGAAACGTCTGAGTAAGTAATGATAAGCGTCTATAATTATCCTTTCTTTGTTTCCAAACCTGACCCTGTTCTTAAAGTTCAGTAACTCAATATCCGATTTCTCTTTACCAGAGGATCTCTTTATAATTCCTTCTTTCTCTAAGTACTCAACACTCAAATCTGGGAAACCCCTTGTAAGGTTAATTAGCTCGTCACTTGAAATAACTACTTTTATACCTTTACTATCCTTTCTAATATATATGTCAGATACCCTGGTGAAAAGGTAAAGTTTAGTCACCGAATCCATGGCAGAAATGTTTTTATTTGTCATAAAGTTGACAATTTTAACTGGAGCAACCTCATAGACCATCTCTATGACGCTATCAAATGGTTTCACATCCTTTCTCTTCGCCAAAAGATTAGAGTACTGAGTCGCAACGCTAAGTGATGCCCCTATACCTGCTAGCATGATATCAGCCCCTTTATACCCCTTTTCAATAGCTCTCTTTATAGAGGTAGTAATCGCTCTCTCAATATCGCTTTTAAGGTCTTCGACGAAAGCTTGTCTGTCCTCCTTCCGCTTCCTCAATACCATTACAACTGATGTCTGCATAGCTACCTTTCCACGACTTACGGAGGAGCTCTCTTGCTCTGTATGAACAGGTATCGTATTGGAAATCGTGAAACCGGATTCCACTATAGCTTGAAGCACTGAGATCCAGAACTCTGGCCTTTTATGAGCATAGAACATTGCAATAATCCCATCGTCTTTAAGCACTCTTTTCATGAAGTTTAGAACGGTTTTAAATTTCATTTCAAAAAAATTCCTATTTCTCCCTGGTCCTACGCTCATCTCCTCCATTGATCTTTCTCTCCATAATGACGAAAAATGGAAATTTTCCGGATACACGTCTTCAAGGACAGGTTTCATTAGTGCGTAGAAGAAATCCGAGATCTCGGCGTATTGCACGTCGTCATAGTAGGGGGGATCTGTCACGATAAGGTCAATTGAACCATCTGAGATTGGTAGATCTTCTGCACTTTTCATCAAAAGAGTGTAATTTGGGTTATCTTTGACTCTCTCTTGTATGAATGCACATGCCTCAACAATATCACAAAACATAGACCAAAGCGAACCTGAGAAAAGGGAGAAAGGGTTGACTTCAACGACATTCCACGTCATTGCGGGTCTTCTGAATGCCATAGTGTCCCCTACAACGACGTAGGATGAATGCCAGTGGGTTAAGAACGAATTATGATCTCCATGTTTGCTCACTAAAAATGAGAGATATAGTCTAAGCATCGCTTCTTCTTTAGGTACTTGTTTTCTAATTTCCTCTATAAGCTCGGAAAGAACCTTTAGCTGACGTTTATTAAACATTTCTGCATAGTTACGAAAACCATATCTTGATGCACTTACCACTTTATCCTGTATTACCTCTACGTTTATAGGAGATTCAGAAACTTGAGGGAGATTGGAATCTTCTGGTCTAGCTAAATGAAATTCCTTGTCCTCGGTCATTATGATCAAGAGTCTTGCCCTGTTAGGTTCTTTACTGATTTTACTTACTAATTCTTTCTCTGGAATTGAATAGTTGCACCTAGGGCACATTACTTCCTTGTTAGATGCTTTCGTAGGAGAAGCTTTAGTCTCACCTTCTTCAATTTCTACGATGTAATCGTCTCCTTTATATTCTATTGAGAGGTAAAGCTTCTCTTTCGACTTTACCTTCTTCAAATACCAACTAGATGTAATGGGAATTTTAGCTCCACAATTAGGACAGTCCGTCTCTCTAAACCATAAATACGCAGCCACTCTTTTACCATTAAAATCTGGGAACAGCTTTTCGTTCTTTTGTTTAACGCCTAAAATGATCTTGCATCCTAAGTCGACAAGCTTTCCTAACTTCGATTTATCCTCCTTTGTACAGACATCTTCCATGTCAACGGTAAATCCTCTTTTATACTTCTTAGAGATTCTTTCCCATTCCTTAACATTTACTAGCTCCTCTCTTATATCAAGAGCCTTTAACAAGGCCCACGCCACAGGGTTATAGTCGTTTGCGATGACTTTTAGACCAAGTCTTAAGCCTTCAAATGGTATTGACCCTCCACCAGCGAATGGATCCAAGAGAGTAAGATTTTCAAATCTTTTTATAACATCCTTAGGAATAGGATTTTCTACTGTAGCTTCGTTTCCTTTTATCATTAGTCTGATAAACTCCTCATCATTGTCCAGAATCGAGCCTAAGATCATAGCCCTGGAAACTACTAAAGGTTTCCTCGCCCACCAAAAATTTAGTTCACTAATAGGATATCTCCCCCCTGTCTTTTCCCTTCTTGCTTCTTCATTTATCTTCTCTAGCTCAGGTAATCCCCTTTCTATTAGCTTTCCTCCTTCGGGCACAGTTAAAGATAAATCAAGAGAGATTATTATTATTTATGGAAATGAAGGCAGTATGGGAAGCCAATAAACCCTCTCAGGACATACTCTCAAGCTCTCTTTCCGAAGATCAATTTGGAATAGAAATAAGTAATGTCGTACGTGGAAAAGCTCCAAAAGTCTACCTAGATCCCTTCGAGTTCTTTAGGAGGACGTACTTTACCAAATCACTATCAAGGATACTTAAGGACGCGATACTCACAGTGACTAATGGCACCGGTACTCCTATTTACGCTGTTTTGACAAGTTTCGGGGGAGGGAAGACTCACATACTTATAGCTCTTTACCACTTCTTTAAGGCTAATAAAAAGCAGGAGCTATTGTCTATCTCCTCAATTTCGTCTTTACTTGATGATATCAAAACAGGTAACGTGACAATGAATATCCCTGAGGTTAACGTGGTTGTCATTGACGGATTGAATTTAGAAAAAGATGATAACCTCTTTCAATACCTATCCAGATCACTCAAATCGGACGTTGATCTTAGCGATCCTACTGAACAGAAAATGTCCTTTATGCTGGAAAAAGCTGCTCCCACAGTAATTTTGATAGATGAGATCGGGGAATATATTAGGAAGCTCGACACCTATCAGAGAACGAACAAAATCCAGGAGGTTTTGCTCTTTTTCAGATTACTGACTTCGGCTATCACAAGTAGAACAAGAACGTTTCTCCTAGTCACGTTGACCGATGAGACTTTACCTCCAGAGCTCAGGAGTTACATCAGTGATATCGCTAAAATCCTCTCGCGTTACGTTAACCCACTAGAACCTACAACCCGAGAGGAGGTAGTAGAGATCATCAAAGCAAGGCTTTTCGAGTACATCGATAAAAACAACGGTGATAAAGTTTCCTCGTTTTTCTCATCTTATTATACTAAGTTCAAAGACTACTATCCTGCAGAGGCGTCAGAATATTACTATAAAATGATAAAATACTATCCGTTTCATCCTACTTTAATAGATACATTGTATGGAAGGATATCAACAATTCCCGGCTTCCAAAAGACCCGACATACACTTAGGTTTCTAGCTTACGTTGTAAGGGAAGTGTGGAAAAAGAAGGAAAAAGATGCGTATTTAATAGGATTAGATTCGGTTGACCTGAGCAATTCGGATATTCTGAATAGTCTTTTAAACAACATAGGAAGAGATGCGCTTTCAACTGTTGCAAAGTTCGACATCGAGTCTGACAAAGGGGGGAAAGCCAAAGGAATGGGCTTAGATCACTTGCTTACAGCTAGGGTGATCTTCATGGGATCTATCATAGGTACAGACCAACCCCTAGATAGGAACGCATTTAGAAAAAGCGACATCCTTTTAGGTCTGACTAACGTAATTCAAAAGGTTAACCCAGGGTGGATTGACACAGTTCTAAAAGACCTTACAGACAAGCTCTGGTATATCTATACGGACAATGTAGATAGATATTGGTTTGCTACAACGCCCAACATAAACAAGGCTATAGAGGATACGAAAGCTAATGTTAAGTCTGAACGGGTGGACAAAATAAGGGAATATCTGGAGGAGTTTCAGAGAGATTTCAAGAGAGAATTTGAGGGATTCGAAGTCAGAGTAGACACTGATTTAGAGGACCTAGATGATCCGAAATTACGTTTAATCATTATAGACCCCTCCGTAGAGGGCTCCAGCCTAACGATAAGTTACGAGGGAGGTGACATAGAACCCCCTCAGAAATTGCTAAGTTATTTTAACGTGAGGTCTTATAAGAACACTGTAATATTTATTGTTCCTAGTAGAGTCTATTTCGAGAAAGCTCTAGATGAAGCGGCTACAATAGTTGCGTTAGAGAGATTAGAAAGTCTGGAGTCAATGAATCAGTACAGTAAGGAGTTGAAACAGAAGAAAGCGGATTACGACGCGAGATTAAGGTTCTCCCTAGTTAATGCCTTCAGTTTTATTTTTTACCCAGTTTCAAAGGAGGGCTGTAGATTAGAAGGTGAAAAAATACAGCCCGACGTTTATACCAAGGACGTTTCCTTAACTTCAGAGAAATTAGCTAAAAAGGCGATGGAAACTTTAGAGAGCAAAACTAAGGTCATAAGGAAGTCAGACGATGTAACTGATGAATATCTCAAATACATATTTAGTTTAAAATCTGAACGTATAGCTGTAAAGGAATTTCTGGATAATCTGAAGAGAAGGTGCGACGCACCAATAATTCCCGATGGAACGACCCAAATTGACTTAATTAAGAGAGCGGTATCTAAAGGATACGTAAGTTATAAGTCTGCTGATGGGCTCCTTACTAACTTAAAGGAAATATCTAAGGAGATAGGGAAGAGAGACGGTATTAACGTAGATGTAATACAGCTCATTGCGGAAGGCTCCAAACTTGGATTGGAAATAGCTAAAAAAATGAAACAAAAATTCGATAACGAAGCTATTGAGGTTAAAGATGACGGGTTCCTAATAAACAATGAAGAAGTGATCAATGAGGTTAAGACGTATTTGCCGCCTTTAATTGAAGAGATCGAGAAGAAAAAAATTCACCAAACTCCCGACGTTAACAAAATCGAAAGCCAATCCGTTTCCCCACAAGATATTTTCAAGCAGGAGAGAAGGGAGGAGATATCATTAGACGACTTAGACAATATAATAAGTGAAGGTTTCAAAGTCGAAATAAGAAACGTCGTAGTTACCATTAACAATTATCAAGATTTCTCTGGTTCAGTATCCAGTCTTGGTCTTATAATATCTGGTATTAAAGTACATGACCCTAAAATTAGCATAAGTGTTACACAGACTTCCAGGGATTCGCAGCGTAAACTCTCCCTAGAGTTAAACACTGATTTAGAAAATTTTCAAAGAATAATTCAATTTTCAAGAGATATTGTAAATAACTCATTTAGAAACGGATTAGTTAACCTAAATTTTAGGCTTGGTATAGAATTGACAGAATATAAGATAAAACAAAATGATGATTTCATAAAAAATCTGAAAGGGCTGAAGCCGAAAGAACAGGAAGGAATTCACGTGAAACTAAATGTGATCGTAACGAAATGAACTCCTACTTTTTAAGGAAAATTACTAATTTATATATAACGTTAATAAAACTAAAATTCTCTCGGTCATAAGAGAAGGACCGTGAGCTAAAACGTTCTCTTATTACAGATCATTTCCTAACTACTATAATCTATGAAAATGGTAAGGAGCCTTCCGCGGGGAAGACGCGCGCCACCAGCGCAAGGATTAGTAAGTCCATACAAAGGCTTAATCCTAAGAGGTTCAAGTTACTCAAGATAGGAACGTCAAGGACTATAACGTTGACGCAAGTGACGTTCTGGACTTGCCATTCTCATAGCTGTGTTAGAGGCCAAGTAGGTAAAGCCTCTATGAAGAATGCTCAGGATTACCTAGGGTGAGTCTCTCTTGATTATACATCCAGAGCGGAAGTTCAGCTCTTTAACCCTTGTGATGATAATATTTTCATGCCCACTCTCTTATATATGCTGATCTCAACTAGGTGAGAAGATGGCTCTTAAAGAGGTATATGACGTATTTGAAATCAGTGTAAACAAAAAGAATGTGTGTCTCTATTTCAAGGGGGAAAATGTTAAAGTAAAGTACTCGTGTTGTTCTAGGGATTACATGAAGTACATAAATATCCTAGAAGAGAGGAAAGTAATCCCTGAAGCAGAGTTTAGAAAAGTTGCTAGACTTTTCATCTTGATGAAAGTATTGCCTTACACCAAATCCAAATACAAAGCGGTCGACATAGTTAGATCATTACCCGATATGGAGGTATCCTTCTGGTTTTCCAAGTTCTCAGCATTAGGAAATAGGGCAGTGTCTTCCTTCATGAAACTCTACCTCTGATTTAAAAACTCTCACTGGTAACGTGATTTGACTGTAGGTATTTCAGGAGATCCGTGTAGGGAATTTCCACCTTCCTCTGAGTTTTCATGTATTTTTGCTGATATAGGAACTCCCTGAGGGATGCAGCCGGGTTCTTGACCTCCCAGACTTTCTTGCTCGCCAGATCTGCTATGTATAAATAAAAGTGCTCCCTCATATCCCCCCCATAGCCGTGGAGTTTTGCCTTAGTAAACCTACCCCTATAAGTCCTATTATTGGGGTCCATCGCCATTAACTCAACGGGGGTTATATTGATCTTGCTCCAATTTCCTTGGACAGTCTTGACCTCAATGTATTTGACCTCGTCATTACATATACTTAAAAAGTCAAACCCTGCAGTGAAAACATCCCTCATGTCAATTACGTCACATCCCTTATTTTGCTCTAACCTATTCACGATCTCCTCTCCCTCTGAACCCTGATTTAAGAACTCCTTCATGGAGTTCACGTCCGCGTTTCCAGTTATGTCTGAGAACCCTTCGGGTAACAGTCTAATCCCTGCTATGAGTTTTGAATCTGTATATATTTGGGCATAGTTGAAGAGGTCTGCTACGGTGCTTTTTCTACTAAATAGTTCATCTAAATTATCTGTCATTGAAGATCGTCTCTTTTCAATGTTAGCGATTTCCTGATCAATCACGTCAGTTACTTCCTGAAATATCTGATTCTTTCTATATTCAATTTCTGTCTTAATCTGTTCCTCAACTTCCCTTATCTTTTTCTTAACTTCAGGTTCATCAGCTATAACTAGAAATTCCGATCCACACTCATCTATGACAGCAGTAAGGGAATTGATGAATGAAGTCTCTACTCTCTTCACCTTTTTATTGACCTCATCGTATAATATTGCTATAAGCTTCTCCTTCTCAAGCTTCTTCTTGTAGAACATCCCTTCCGTGACTCTTCCGTTTACGGGAACCTCATCAGATTCACCCTTTACTTCAAAAAGTAGAAGCCAACCCATGAAACGCTTATTTTCGGCAGTAAATGAAATAGGGTATGAAGATGGCTTCAAAAGGTCTATAAGAGCTCTAACCAGAGGATGAGTCGGGTATATATAGTTGCACTCCTTTACCCTTTTACATTCATCAAAGCGAAAAGAAGCATTACTTACAATTAGATTTTCAGCATCTTTCACGCCTTTAGGAGGCCTTATGTCGTAAAGGAGTGGGTTTATCCTACTCCGAATTGGGGGGACTCCATAAGCTTTCAAGGTTTCTGTTACAAACATTTCCACTTCCTCCTCCGTCACTTCTTCCTTTTCATCGCATGAAGGGTCCAAATTACTAAAACTGTAAGACAAGTTATATTCGTTCCATTCCTTAGCTGTTCTTTCGGCTTTTCTTAACAGCGAGTCGATCTTTTTCTCTATCTCTTGATTCCTAAAGGTTTCGTCTGGGTTTTTTACAGTTGTTTCCCTTATAACCTTCTCTATGTCTTTGTCCGAAACTGCCACTCCAAGGTAATCGTAGACTTTTCCTAATGTGTCCTTAATGATATCCAATTTGTTCATGAGTATTTCGAGAACATGAGAGTCTATGGTCTCCTCTGTGTAAACGTTATACGTCAACACCTTTTTCTTCTGTCCGTATCTGTGAACCCTTCCTATCCTCTGGTCAAGTCTGGTCGGATTCCAGGGAAGATCATAGTTTATTACTACGTTGGCCACTTGCAAATTCAGCCCTTCGGAGGCGACGTTAGTCGCAATTAAGACGTCCTTTCCCTCAATGAAATCTGTTTCAGCTCTCTTTCTCTCCTCAACTCCCATCTTTCCGTGTACGATGGACACTCTAAACTTGTCTTTCCATCTCTCATTCAGGTAAAATAGTGTGTCTCTAAACTCCGTAAAAACTATGACCTTATCTCCACGACTTACGTGTTCCTCTATTACCTTTTCAACCTTTTCAAGCTTGGAGTCCTTGGCAATTCTACCTCCTTCGTCGATCAAGTCATCTAACCTGGATATCTCACGTGACAGTTCTTCCTTGTTTCTACTCAAAGTGACTTCCTGGACTATACGTCTTTCGTCTATCCCTTTTTGGTGTTGATCGGAAGGATTTTGACCTTTATTAACTATTTCTCCTAGCTTATTCCTTCTCTTCTTCAGGGTCTGCAAAAGGGAATTGAGGGAGGAGGAGGCCCTTTTTTGAATTACCATTGCTACTAAAGCATAAGCCTTAGACTTTCGTCTGTCGCTCTCTCTCATCGAGGCCATGTAGTAATCTCTTATATATTCATTAACTTTATCGAAGAAGTTCCTCTCTTGATCACTTAGAGTAACCTTTATGATCTTAGATTCTCTATCCGGTATAAGCCTATTATCATTGAAGTCTCTTACCTCTTCCCTCAACCTCCTGATCATAATTTCGTTTAACACCACGTTTACGTTTGACTCAGTAACAAATGGATCGATCAATCGCAACCTATGAATGAAATCCTTGGTCTTTCCATGATGAGGGGTGGCGGTAAGTAGTACTATGTTAAGAAATGGATCGCTAAGCAAAAGTCTTTCCGCCCCAGCGTACCTCTTTGTTCTACTGATTTTTTCCCTCTCTTCCCGTACTGTGAGATTATGCGCCTCGTCTATTATTATCAGATCCCATTTCCCTTTCAACAAGGACTCTACTGCTTTTTTCTTGCCCAAGAGCCCCATGGAAAGGATAAAGTTTCCTGGATGTTGATTAGGCGATAAGTCAGATGCCTCTTTAGTGCTTGATATTATTTTAAAGTCCAGATTAAACTTCTCCTTCATCTCTCTTTGCCACTGGAATAGAAGGGATTTTGGACAGATTACAAGGACGTTATTGGCTCTCTCCCTACTCTTTAGTTCTTTTATTAACATACCCATCATGATAGTCTTTCCAAGTCCGACATCATCGGCAACTAGAAATCTTATAGGGTCGTGTCTGAGCATGTTTTGAACGGCGATCAACTGATGCGGAAGAGGATCGACCTTAGAAGGAACTGAAGTAGTGCAAGCCTCTTCGAAGGCAAAATGATGCAATCTTATTGCCTCAACTCTAAGGTAATTCAGAAGGGCCTCGCTTTCCCTATTCATAACAAGAGATTCATTTGAGGATTTTTATGGTTTTCTTACAGTTTTATTTCAGCTTTAAATACGAACAAAAGATCACAGATATCTGAAAAAGCTTTCCCTATTGTTAGGGAAAAATGGGAAGATTTACGTTAGTGACGAAGCGGAATCCGTGTAATTCTGCTAACAGGGGAATTGGAATAACGTAATTCGGATTTTTTGTATATTCATGAACATATTTCACGTAAACCTTACAATAGTAAATAAAATACGAAGCTTTCAGAATTAAAAAAGACAAGGTTATATTAATGAAAGTAAAAAGTTGATCGTGCAGACCACCAATTTCTCTACTTGTAAGTCTCTTTTTTTACGCCTCTTACAGACGTAGCACACAAGGTAAAGCGGTTTTGAAAGTGATGAAAGGTGACAAGTTAGGAGATATGAGCAGGCAAATGAGGGTCGAGTCATTATCTAGAATAAGGTATCCTTATCGATGAGGAGTCCTATCTCAGGGGAGCTGATGCGCTTTCTCTATGACATTATGAGAGCTGGAAAAGTCCTCCCACAGAAACGAAGGTTGTGTCTGACAAGGTAATTATACTAGATAGTGAAAGGGTAATCGCAGGGACTTTTATCGAGATTTTCCTTTCCTCGGACTTAAGGACGGCAAACTCCGCTTACTTTATCGCCAACTCCTGAGGATAGGTCCTGACATTAGGGGTCGCTCTTTCCTTGTCATGATATACCTATACGGAGTAAGGTAATCAACGACCCTGCAAGGAGATTAGGGGAGCCGCCTGCTCAGGTTGCCATTAACTGTGCATTCAGTGAGAGTTCCCCCATACCTAAGGCGTCTAAGGAAGTCACTTCATAGATAACGCGTTAAGCGTGGATCGTGAACTTTCGCGTCACGACGTAAGGTTACCGAATCATTATCGTGTTTCGTTAAACCGATTGTTACTAATATTTAATAGTTATCGGGACGAGTTGAATCTGTGTTATGGAAACTGAGAACGTAATAAGAGATCTTGCACAAAGGTTCGTGAAGGAGGATCCGGCGAGGGCTATTGCAGAGGCAACGAGGACGAGGTATCTCTTTCTCGATTTTTTGGACTCGCTCAGAGGGAGGATCAAAGAACTTGATAAGTTAAGGTTTGAGATTCTCCTGGACGCTATAAAAGACGACGTAGAGTATCAGGACGTACTTGCTGAGGCGATCTCGTGGGAAATTAACCGAGTTGACGACAAAGACGCGTTAAATATTATAAACATAATTTCGCCTCTTCCATATCTTTTTCGAAGAGTTTGGTGTAATCTGGGAGAAAACTACTTTTCTAGAAGGGTCTACCTCATGGCACTAAAAATGAGTGCTTCACGATATCTGGGCTGGGGAGCAGGTAAGGGGTTCGTGAATTACGACAACGACGGTCTCCTGAAAACTGTAGAAGTGGATAACGAATTTGCTGTAGGATTTGGGATTGGGACGGGTTTAAGTGTAGAGCTCCTGACCGATGAGAAATTAAGGAAAATACTCCAAATAAGAAATGAGACTTTGCATGTGACCTTCGCCTCGACTATAGTGTTGAGGGCTAACCACATCCCCTTTTCAACACTTATGAGTCTCATCTCACTTTCCAATTCGTACGAGAACTTCGGCAGAAGCTTTGGACTCCTCCTTTCTTTATACTACCCTCATCTTAAAAAGGACATAAAGGAAAAACTAGACATGTACTGCAGATTCAATAGTGGAAATCCCTTTTTGGAGGGATTTACTGACGTCCTGTTGAAGGATTAGCGGCCCTCTTTATTTCCTCCACAGAATCCGGATTCTCTAGAGAAGTGGAATCCCCTATTTCCTGACCCAAGTATATCCTTTTTATTAACCTCCTGAGGATCTTGGCATTTCTCGTCTTTGGAAGGGATCTCACGAAAATAACCTCCTTAGGGGCTAAGGGCTTTCCTATCTTGTCCTCCACGTATTTCCTGATCTCCTCCGGAGTGGAATTCCCCTTACTTACGACGAAGCAGATCGGTACCTCCCCTTTTACTGGATCTGGAACTCCTATACACGCAGATTCCACCACGTCCACATGGGTATTAACTATTGCCTCTATTTCCCCAGGTCCCAGCCTCTTCCCTGCCACCTTTATTACGTCGTCGCTCCTACCCGTTATGTAATAGAACTTACCGTCAAATATCGCCATATCTCCGTGGATCCATACGTCTCCCCTCCAATAAGTTTCAATGTATTTTTGGGGATTTCTCCAAAATCCGCGAGTCATCCCCGGCCAGGGTGCAAGTACGGACAGATAACCTTCCGAACCCCTAACAGGTCTTAACTCCTCGTCTAGGACATCGACTTTCATTCCGGGAGAAGGGCCGTTAAATGACGCAGGGGCAATGTCCTTTACTACGTAACACCCCAAGATTCCTCCGGAAATTTCCGTACCACCTGAGTAATTTATAAGGGGAGTATTGAGGTTATCCACTATATATCTCCAGGATGACTCGTCAAGTGGTTCCCCTGTTGAACCGACTATCCTAGGAGGATTTTGCATACGAGGCTTACCTAAGGACTTCTGCATTCTAATAAGCGTTGGAGATAGACCCAATACTGATACCTTGTGGTAATCCACTACCTCCCAGAGATCTTTAGGAGTCCCGTCGAATAGGAAAATGGAGGAACCTAGGGTAATAGCGTTGAATATAACCCAAGGCCCCATCATCCATCCGAAATCCGACATCCATGTTATCACATCACTTTCCTTTATGTCAAAGTGGAAATACCCATCTGCAGCTGCCTTAATGGGAAATCCCGCATGTACATGTACAGTCCCCTTTGGTTTTCCCGTCGTTCCTGATGTATATATTACCATAAGTACGTCCTCGGCACTGGTTTCCTCTATGTAATCTCCTCCCGTTTTGTAAACTTCAGAAAGCTGAGGATTTTCCTTATCTAGTCCTAACCTATCGTGAACTATAATCTTACCCGAAAAAGCCTCCCTTGCGTTATCTATCATTCTTATGATTTTCCCCTTTCTGATATTTCCGTCTGTGGAAAAGAGAAACTTGGCACCTACATCGTCAAGTCTTACCCTCATTAGCTCAGGTCCGAATCCCGAAAAAAGAGGTACTATAACGCCCCCCGCCCTAGCTATACCGAAAACTACGGGGAGCAGATCCTTTGAGTAACTCATGTAAACGCCTACCCTATCTCCCTTCTCCAGCCCGTTCCTTTTCAACCAAGAAGCCACGGATTTAGCCTTACTCGCCATCTCGGAATAGGATATGGAACCCTTATTTCCCTCTTCGTCCTCCCAGCGCACGTACCCATTAGTGTCAGGAATGTTTCCGAGGTTGAACTTCCCCCCTATGAACCATTTAGCCCACTGTATCCCCTGTGAAGTATCTAGCACCTTTGAAAAGGGAGAAAACCAAGGGATCTTAATGCTTTTCGCGAACTCGCCCCAAAAAGCCTCTGTCAGTGAATAGGACAAAAAATCGTCTAGTGATTTGAGGTCGTGAGATTCCATAAAACGCTTTAGATTTGATTTTCTTACAACTTCCTCATCAGGCGTCCACATCAGGCCTTTCCCACTACAAGAGGCCATTCCCACTTAATTACCTTGACTTTATCACCCTCCTTGGCGTCTCCTTCAACTCGGACAATTATTCCTCCCTTCGCGTTGAGGAATCTAATTATTCCTACCTTTATCGGCTTTTCCAGTTTGTTTCCGTAACTGTCCTCCCTCACCTCAGTCAACAGGTCTAGATAAGGTTCTGTAAGCTCTACGTAATTTCCTTCCGTCATATCCTCAGGACAATAGTCCCGGGGGGGTACGTATACCTTACCGCTACTGCACTTAATCCCGTAGAACTTCCCCTCCTTAATTCCTTCAATGAACTTCTTCCCCGCATTCCCTTCATCATATTCATACGCCTCTACCTCCATATTACCTTTCCAGAAGATCAAGTCCTCTATTCTTCCCTTCTTACTCCACACTTTTCACACCTCCTTAAAACATTGAATATCCTCTATGCTTCCTACTCTCTTCTCATTCCACACGGCTTTAACTTTTGCCCCAATGATAGACATGTCCCTAACTTTATCATACGTGGTACAGATCCTATGAAACATTCCCGGAAACACGTAGTCTCTCTCCGAACCGTACAACTTTATAGTGCCTGAGATGATGGGTTCCTCTAATCTATCCCTTGTCCAGGAAACAAAGGATGCAATTGCCGTGTGTACTATCCCCTCGTCCTTTAATTCGACCCATCCGTCCGTTGGCTTAAAGCATTCCTCGCAGTACATCTTAGGTGGGACATAGACCTTTTTGCACTTATTACACACCGTACCCAAAATCTTCTTCTCCTTAAGGCCATTTAAAAAGACGCTTTGCGCTTGGCCTGCGGAGTAAGAGTATTTAGCCTTTGGAACGTATCTTATCATGTATTTCACCTCCTGAGAACCACAACAGTTGAGGCCTGCATGAGATCACCCCATGCCTGAGCTACTCCAGTGTAAACAGGTTTTTTCACCTGCATCTTTCCAGCAGTTCCCTTGAGCTGCCAGTACAAACTAATTACCTTCATCAGCCCTGCGGCAGCAATTGGGTTTCCTACACCAAGTAAGCCTCCACCAGGAGAGCTCGGAAGGTCCCCATCTCTATTAAACACTCCCTCCTTTACCAACTGGGCAGCTTTGCCCTTTGGAGCTAATTGAAGAGCTTCCAGATGCATTAACTCCTTGTAATCGAATGGATCGTATGGTTCAGCCACGTCTATTTCCTTATTTGGTCTCTCAATTCCCGCCATTTTGTACGCCATCCTCCCCGCAATCTCCAAATACCTGTTATAGGATAGATCTCTCCCAGTCCACTCAGTGTTGTCCAAAGTCCAGCCGACACCAGCCACCCACACAGGGGTGTCGGTATACCTCCTGGCAACGTCCTCCGACACCATAACTACAGCTGCCGCACCGTCACTCACCGGGGATACGTCAAGTCTATTTACGGGCCAAACTAGAACTTCGCTCTTTATCACGTCGTCTACTGTAATACGACCTCCGAGTTGGGCATAGGGATTATCTGCAGCATTTGCCTTATTCTTCACAGAAACTAAGGCAATGTCCTCCTTAGGAACTTTGTAAGCGTACATGTACCTATGCATTTCCATAGCGAAGATCCACAAAAGGTTCGGACCTATAGGTGTTTCCAATATGGGATCCCAGATGTATCTAAACACAGCCTGAGGATGAGGCCTTGCCTGACTCATCTTCTCCTCTGCTATTGCAAGAACCTTATCGCACATACCGCTTGCCACGTGGTAGTATCCTGATATGGGCACCATAACTCCGGTTGCGCCTCCTATGAAGACTCTAGTCATTGGTTTATTCATCGCTGGGAAGAGGTACTCGCCCTTTTGATGTACACCATCAAACGCGTCCGGGGCACTTCCAATTACGACGCAATCTATGTCGTTATATCCTAGACCTGCTTCTTCCAGAGCCTTTATCGATGCTTCCTGTACCAATTCCTGCGGTGTCTTAAAGTGCCTTCTTGCAAACTTAGTCATTCCTGCTCCAATTATGGCTACTTTCCTCACTTTTCTCACCTCCACATGGATAAGACCATACCTGTATACGTTGGCACTCCTCTCCAACTACCAACTACCGCTGAGGAGTACCCCTTCCTAAGGTATTCCCTAGCCTCAAGAGCCAGGGTGAGACCTGCTGCCTCCAAAGGAACGCCTTCCGATAGAAGACCTCCGAACACGTTAGTAGGAGCCGAACCTCCCTCTCCTAACTGACCCTCCCTTAATAGGGCCAAGGGATCTGCCTTGAAGACGCCTAAGTGCTCTAGTAGTTTAAATGAATACCTATCGTCCACGAAATAGCCGTCAAATTTCCTCTTAGAAATTTGAGAATATGCTCCTCTCAAATAGCCAGCTTCGCCCAGCTCAGCGTAACCGGGATAGTTAGTTTCAGTAAACGTAGATGCTTCCACCCAAATGGGATCGTCCGTTAAACTCCTTGCGATATCCTCTGAGGCTAAAACGACTACAACTGCACCATCTACGAAGTCCGCAATGTCTGGTCTCCTTAAGGGTTCCGCTACTTTCTCGTGAGATAAAATATCGCTTACGTTAAGGTTAGCCGCATAAGAAGCCCTGGGATTTCCAAATCCGTTCCTTTTCTCAATGGACACGATTTCGGCCATGTCCTCCTCTGTCATTCCGGTTCTCCTCTGATAAGCCTTGGCCTCGAGTGCGGCTAAAAAGTGAAAGTTGGGTGGGGCCGCAGGTCTAAGGAAAATCGGATCCATGGCGAATTCAACAATATCTCCTATTGTGAGTATGTCGCTAGCCTTTGAGTGAGCCTCAACTGCCGTCACCTTAGAGATTCCGGACTTTATGTGCATTATGCCGTGAAGAATACCCTGTACTCCGTCTCCCGTCACGGTAAAGGTAGGTCTAAGATATCCTCCAATCTGATCCGGTGCGAACTCATCCGCTATGCTAATACCCTCCCAGAAGTCCTCTTGGGAAGAAATGAAGGTATCTACATCCTTCCTAGGATCTAGGTTAGCCTCGGCATAAGCGCGCGAAGCCGCCTCGAAGACCATCTCCCTGAACGAGACCTCAGGAGTAGAAGGGCGAAATCCATACCATCCCATTCCTACTATTGCTACCTTCAAAGAATCACCGGACTTGTGTAAACCTATAGTTAAAAAAAATTAACGTTATTTACAGATCGAGATCAATCATCATAAATCTAAAATGGCAGTTTCTATTGAATATCTCACAAGTTTTATATTCTATTAAAACGAGCATGAATAATGCCACTTCACAAAAGATACATGAGGAAAATCGAGGTTAAAGTTAATGAACTCATGTCTGCACCTCCCGTTACTGTAGCTCTGGATTCATCTTTAGAAGACGCAGTAAGGAAAATGATAGAGGGAAACGTAGGAAGCGTAATGGTAACAGACTCGGATAGAAGACTTAGGGGAATTATTACGGAGAAGGATGTGCTTATCGCCGTATCAAAAGGACTTTTGAAGAAAGAGGAGACTAAGGTAACCGACATAATGTCGCGTAACGTAATAGCAGTAACTCCCGATGACGTGATATCGGAAGTAATCGAGAAGATGAGAGCACATAACATACGACACATACCGGTTACCGATTACGAAGGAAGACCAGTCGGGATGATATCGATAAGGGACATTTTAGATTTTACCACTTCATACCTTAAAGTCCTTTTGTTACCCGAGGAAATTTGAACTTACACGTCATTACTGTATTTTTCGTAACGTAAACGGTATTAAAGAAATCGTCATTAGGATAAGTTGTTAGTGAGGTGTACCAAACATGTCCTCCCTGTCAAGCTCTGAGTAACCCCACAAAGTCGGTTGGATGTTTTACTCCTGATACTGCTTCCCTAAGTTTCAGGAGGTTTTCACGACATTAAATGAGAAGGAATTGAAGGCCTCCAAATCCCGTCGTTCTAACAATCGGTAGCGATAGTTAACGTAAAGTCTAAGAACTTCTAAACCTTGAAATCTCGCATTTTTATAAAAAGGAACTATACGTCCCGCCAGATGAGTTCGCCATACCTTGAACTTCAATCTCATAATCAGAGCCGAGTTTCTCCTCAGTTGTAAATCGAGGAAATAGCATAGCGCGTCTAGTTAACGTAGTGCCGGAAATTCTGTCTAATTATCCATAACTTAAAGTTACCGTTAAGATAAACCTAATTCCTTTAATTTATCTTCTGAAGGTATTCCGTTCTTCCATCCCCTATACGCGTAATATACTGGAAGCATATCATCCAGTTTACACGTCCCACCTTTGTGCTTTCCTTCTGGAACTGGAACTTCCGTAAATTTCCTTGGAAGATAATCCCTTTTCGATCCGAATTTAATGTTATATATTCTCTCAGCATTGAAGATCCTCTCGCCGATCTTAAGTAGCTCGTCCTCTGTAACTTCCCATCCAACAACTGCGTTAAGGGCGTCCACGTAATCTTTCATTTCAAATGCCATATAAGAGAAGGCGCAAACTTGCAACGAGTCTAAAACTGCAACAAGGTCTTGCTTGAATTTTACTGCCTTAGAAATTGTCCGAACATCGTAGTCGTCTGGTAAAAGTGATCTAATTCCATTGAGTCCCTTGAATGAGTAAATCAGATCGGGATAAACCCATATATGACACGACGAACCGGTGTTTTCCGTAGCGTTAAGTAAACCCCACGCCGGTTCTACTCGGGGATCGGTATTTTGCATTGTTATTCCCATTACAGATGTGTCCAGTTCCGGTACGTTTATTTCCGTGAGGAAAGCGGATATTCCCTCCCCTAATATCCAATATTTTCCCTCCCTATTCGCAACCTTTTGAATTATCTCTATCATTCTATCACTATCCCCCCAACGGAGTCCGTAGGATTCCTCTACGTAACCTTTCTCTGTTGCGTCTGCCAAAGCTGCTAGGATATTCCCTACTTCAATGGGATCCATACCCCATTCGTAGGATAGGTAGTTCATATAAGCCACTGCCTCCACGTCGTCTACGTAACAGTTAGAACCCAAAGAGCTTATTTGGGCGTAGTCCGGCCCTTCCACCCTAAACTTGTACTTTTTATAAGTTGCGGTATCCCTTCTACACTGGACAGAACACGCAGTACAAGTTAGCCTTCCAACTAGAATAGTTTGAGACATTGTCTTTCCGCTTAAGTTTAACGCATTTTCCATTGAAGTATAGGTGTAGTTCTTTACTGGTAGTGCTTCGTTTAAGAAGAGAGGCTCTACGGCCAAAGGAGTTCCGTAGATTGAGAAACTCCCTGTCTCGCGGTTAAGAAGAGGGGAATTTCTAATTTTAGTGGTTAATCTTGTGAGAACGTCCTTGAATTTCCCCTTATCTGCCACTTCGACAGGAACGCTATAGTCCCCTAAAATAGCTACCGCCTTAACTTTCATCTTACCTAGGACGTAACCTGCACCATGTCTCACCCCACTAGACCTCCCTGCGTCATTAACAACATTTGCAAATCTAACTAACCTCTCTCCAGCGGGGCCTATTGATATAACCCTGACGTCACCGTGCCTTTGCCTCAAATATGCTAAAGTCTCAGACGCGCATTTCCCCCATATCGGCGATGCGTCCTCTACACTTATTTTGCCTTTTTTAATAAAGAGATATATTGGCTTAGGTGAAATTCCCTTTAGGATTATTCCATCAACGCCAGTCTTCTTAAGTGAAGTTCCAGCATATCCACCTGTATTCGCGTAGGCTATA
Source organism: Sulfolobales archaeon HS-7 (assembly GCA_019704295.1). GTDB lineage: Archaea > Thermoproteota > Thermoprotei_A > Sulfolobales > Sulfolobaceae > HS-7. The sequence goes on from AP024596.1 coordinate 341,258, forward strand.
GTGTTAGTAAGAGGTGAATGAAATACGAAAGTCAGTCGATTGGCCAAGGGAATACCAGTTCCCGTAAGAGGTCCTACGAGCATACCGAAAAAAGGTTCATTACTCCTGTTTCGATAATCTGAGAGTAATTTGGTGCCAAGTCCCCTACCGCCAAGGAAATTGTAAACGTCATCTAAATTAAGGTCAACGAGATCAACCTCACCTGAATTCAAGTTAACTTCTGCTATCTTACCAGTAAATCCCCCTTTGAAGGCATTATTCATAAGTATTGAAATATAGTAAACTACATAATAAACGCAATAGTTGTTAGTTTGTCGCAGTTTCTTATAATTACAAAATGAGGCAGGGAAACCCTTTATTTGCCACAGACTTTATACTGTACCGCAATTTCACTGACAACAATGATACTCTAAATCACTGTAATTGCGTATCTTCAATTACCGAAAACGTCTGGACGTTACTAAAATTTTGGAAGTACCAAAATTATAACAATGCTCCAAGATCCCTTAGAACGGCTATTTCAAAGGAACCTCTTAAATTCAGGTAAACTTTCTCCTCGGGAGTTAAACTTCTCCTAATTTGCTTTTCAGCGAACTCGTTTAGAGCTTCGAGTAAGTTTGATGCCCTTAGCTCAGGGTTTTTACTTACGACAAACATCTGATAAGCGGAGTTTACTAAATAAAACATTTCCTCATCCAAGTCCAACACTACATCGTTGAGAACGGTAAGGAACTCATCACCTACTTTTACCATTTTAACCCTAACGAACGGTCTCCACGTCAGAATGTTCTCCTTAACGAAGTTCCAGGAGGGAGGTTCTTCTTTTAACTCCCCGTATGAGGGGACCCTGGCCACTTTGTACTTCTTCCCTTCTAATTCAATTTCCCCCAATATCCCCAATTCAAGTTTGCCAACCTTCATTGTCATCCCTTGAAGTAAAGTGATTTTATGTATTCAATGACTTTAGGTATGTTGATCTTCATAGGACAGACGTTAGCACATGCTCCAGAGTGACAACACAGCAACGCCTGCTCCTTATTACCATAAACTACATAGGACCACATGGCGCCCATAGGACCTGAGTAGGGTGGAACACCCCATCCCGATCCCATCGCCTTATACGTTGGGCAGTGGTAATGACATCTCCCGCATCGTATGCAGAGTAGAGCTTCTTGGAGAATAGGGTCATGGGACGCCTTGACCCTTCCGTTGTCCAATAGTATGAGGTGAAACTCCTTTGGACCGTGAGCTGGACTAACCCTTTTTAGCTCTATATCGGCAGTTGAACTAGGACCAGACGTTACATTAACATAAGTTGGAGGATACAGCCCAGCATATGCTGACTGGACAAGTGACTCTAACATAGCGTATTCAAGGTTGGGCAATATCTTTTCAACTCCAGTAATCGATATGTGTATTGGAGGAACTACGCTACTCATCCTTATATTTCCCTCATTCTCCACTAAAACTATTGTACCTGTATCCGCAGCTACCGCGTTAGCCCCCGTTATACCTACCTCAGCACTAAGGAACTTCTCCCTTAAGAAATTCCTTACGAACTTAACTATTTCCTCGTGAGACTCCCCTGGGTCCTCACCTAATCTCTCCTTGATAAGCTCCCTGACCTTTTCCTTAGTCATGTGAATTGCAGGTCCTATTATATGAGAGGGGGGTTCCTCTGCAAGTTGAATCAGGAATTCGCCCAGATCCGTTTCCCATACTTCCTTTCCCTTTTCCAGAAGGAATTCCCTTAATCCTGCTTCATATGCTACCATGGATTTGCCCAAGATAATTCTTTTTCTATCACCAATGATCTTTAGAACTATCTCCCTAGCCTCCTCAGGGGTTGCAACGTAGTATCCGTATCCTCCCGTCCTCTTTACGGATTTTAACGTTTCCTCGACATAGGCCTCTATATTTCCCAGAACCTTTAGTTTACCTTCCCTCACTTTCCTGGCCATGTCCTCTATGTATTTGTGGGCTTCAAGTACGGAGTAAACCCTCGGAACGTTGTTCTGAATAGCTCTGTTTACTGCAATTTCCCAGTTACTCAACGTTGACCACCTCCATGAAGTCCTTAACTTGAACGTGTGCCTTTAGATTTTCATAACAAAACGGACAGAAGACGAGCACATTAGGAGACAGCTTCTTAAGACTTTCTGCTCGCATTTTGGCTATCGAATCGCTCACTTTATAGTTAACGGGGGCTATAGGCGAGCCGCAACACATTGAAGTATCCCTCCCCGTAATCATGGGATCCTCGATCAGATTGATTCCAGAAGATCTCACGATATTCCTTATCGCGTCTCTTAATCCCAAAAACCTAGAGTATAAACAAGAATCGTGTATGGTAAAAACCCCCGAAGCCTTAAATCCTCCTACCATTTCATAAAAACTCCTTATCTCAATGGCCGTATTATTCATCTCCTTCCCTCTTAAAAGTGCGTATTGTGTATGGGGATCCACTGTAATAACCCTTTTTACGTTGTACTTCTCAAAAATTGAAAACACTTTCTTAGATACCTCTTTGAACTCATCAATTAGCCCCATTTCAAGGAGTATGGCTCCGCTATACGGTTCGTCCTCATAAAGATATCCGAATTCTACTCCCGTCTTTCTTAGGATCGTTGCCATTTTCCTTAATATTTGCCACGAACGTTCAACTTGGTCTTTTGAGGGAGTAATCACTTTAGATGCGAGACCCTTGAGTTTTTCTATCCCCTTTATCTTCGTTATAAGGGGTATCAGCCTATCGTAACTGTGTCCTAGGAGAGCTAATTGATAAGCACAGCCAGTATATAGGATAGTTTCCCCTCCTCTCGGTATATCCTGAGCCCATCCATAACATAGTTTTTTATCAACTGGAAATGGCATCAGGGATGTTGACATCTCATCGCTAACCAGTTTCATTGTATGTTTAACGGTATTCATATATTCTATTTGACGCTTACATTTTAAAAGGGTAAATTAATAGGATTGAATCCTATCCGAAGAAGTTTATGAGGGATTTCCTTCATCCTCCAGGGGTTCTTTAATCCGCTAAAACGTCGGTCAAGTAAACTTACCCTCCCCTAACTGGGCTTATTACCTTCGACGGGGAAAACACTTAAGACTAGAGATCAGGATAGCGAGTCCATAGGGGTTTGCTCTAAAGAGGTCCAAATTGCCTAATATTAGGGACTTCAAGGGGGAGATTCTCATGTAGTGATCTATTCGATAAGTTGTAGTGAAATTCCTAACGTTTCTTTGAAGTCTACTTTTTCCCCCACGGAAGAATTCTTGCCTCTTGTAATTCAGCTCGTTGAATAACTTATCAGAAACGTGTGCTAGTCTCAGCAATTTCCTCTGTTATCAACCGTTTGGTAGAAGACGGACTACATTAGTACTCCTACTCTCGAACTCAACTCTGTATACACCCTTTGGTATTGTGGGTGTAGGAGTCAGCTCACGCTCCTCAATAAGTTGCCCAGGACGACGTGCCATGGGAAGTCGAGTTAAGTTAGTTAAAAGACTTTACCCTGCCTTAAAAAGGCGAGGCTTGTCGTTCGTGTATGACCCCCAATGATACTTATTTAAGTATAAAGCCGTTGTCAACAGTTTTAGATAAACCGTGAAGTTTATATAGTTTATATATAAAATATATTTTATAAATATTGTTATTAGATGTCGATGACCTTTACCGAAAGGTGACAGGACACAAAATGTGCGGGTTTCCCCACATCCATGAGCAGGTGGGGGTTGGGATTATCCTGCTAATGGGACGGAGAAGGATGAACCGGGCAACGCCCCGTGACCTCGGTGAAGTTCAAGGGCTGAGGATTGAGATGAAATACTATGAAATCCTGAAGTCCAAATCGCGCTCCGCGTCAGTTGATCCTGCGAGAAATACGACTTGGGTATCCTTAATCTTGACTCTTTTCGGGTCTTCTCCTTTTTTCTATAACGTAACCTGCGAGCATTCTTATTCCATATTCTTTTGCCCTCTCTACTGCCTCATCTACTGCTGACACCGCTAAAAATAGCCTAATGGGGTTCTCGAATCCATACACCTTAGATACTACGTTTGTCTTGATGTTAAACCAGTCCACGTCGTCACCCTCTGCAAACGATTTAACCTCTATAAGATATACTTTGCCGTTCTTCGCTAGTATGTCTATCTCGTATATCGTTCCCTTAGCTCCAAACTGTCCAGTAGCGTCCTTATACGTAAGTCTGTTAACGTAAGTGAGATCTATTCCCTCTTCCTCAACTAATTCCTTAAAGAAAAGTCGCATTACTTCCTCGTAGTCTTCTCCCCATCTCTCACCCATCGAATCCATTCTCTTTTTGATTCCATTAACGTCCTTCTGCACACCGTATATCGCCTCAGCCAACTTAGCTATCTGCTGTTCGGCCTTATTTTGAGCCTCGGCAAGTCCGGCAACTGTATCCTCTAACCTAGTTAACCTCTCCTCTGTTTTCTTTTGAGCCTCGGCCAACTCGTTGAGTTTCTCCTCTGTTTTCTTTTGAGCCTCGGCAAGTCCGGCAACTGTATCCTCTAACCTAGTTAACCTCTCCTCTGTTTTCTTTTGAGCCTCGGCAAGTCCGGCAACTGTATCCTCTAACCTAGTTAACCTCTCCTCTGTTTTCTTTTGAGCCTCGGCAAGTCCGGCAACTGTATCCTCTAACCTAGTTAACCTCTCCTCTGTTTTCTTTTGAGCCTCGGCCAACTGTCCTACTGTCCTTACCACTCCCTCTAGCAGTAACTTGGTTTCAGTATTTACCCTGATCTGTTCATCTAAGCTTCTCCTTATGTTACTAAGCTCTACCCCCCACTCTATCTCCTTTATCCCTATCGCGTCCCTAAACTCCTTTCTGAATTCAGGGTCCTCCTTTAGGAGTTTTATTAGGATGTTTTTAATTTCATTAGACGTCAATTATCTTCTGATATAACTCTTTCGTGAACCAGCATATAAGAATTGCCAAAAATAAATTTAGAAACCTTTTGGGAATTTTCCAAACTTGCATGGTTAAATTTAACACTGGTCGTTCTTAACGGTCTATCAAAAATTTAGTAATAAATTGGCTTGATAACATATCAAAACATTATGAATTCTGATCCCAATGTGAAACCGGAAAAAATCGTGTTAAGCGTACGTTTCGTGTTCTTACAAAAGATATATCGAAAACCTTTTATTCTATCTTAGTGTGCGTGACTATATGAGTTCTAATAACACAGCAATGAAGACATTATTGATCCTTTCGCTGATGCTAATCCTGATCAATTACGTGGAAACGATGGTTGTTCCAGCATTGCCGAAAATACAGCAGGATTTCGCTACCACAGCCACTACAGTGGGTTGGGTCACCTCAGCGTATTTAATAGTGGGAGCTATCGCGTCACCAATTTTCGGAAAATTAGCTGACAGGTATGGCAAAAAGAAAATGTATGTGACCGCGGTTATGTTTTACATAATAGCAGTGGGATTGGCCGGTATTTCCCCATCGATAGGCTTCCTCATCGGAGCGAGAGCAATTCAGGGTCTTGGGTACGCTGTTTTCCCCATAGCTATAGCAATTATTACCGACGTTTTTCCGAAGGAGAGAGTAGCCTTCGCGCAGGGTATACTTAGCGGAACGTTAGCAATAGGACCTGCCTTAGGGTTACTGATAGGTTCCTATGTCGTCCAGGATCTGGGATGGCCTTATGCCTTTCACACAGCCTTCATACTCTCTTTAATAATATTTGTAATTTCCCTAAAGTATTTAGAGGAAACTAACGTAAGGACGATGGAGAGAGTAGATTATCAGGGAGCTTTATTAATAGGTATAAGCATGGCATCTGTTCTCATTTACCTAACTGATGGTCCTAGCTATGGCTGGGTTACTCTTCAGCAGTTAAGCTTGCTTGTAATATTTGCTATAACGCTTGCTATATTCATAAGGCTAGAACAGAGGAAAGTAGAGCCTCTCATGAAATTAAGTCTATTCAAAATAAGGAATGTAATGGTTGCTAACGTAGCTGGGATAATCTCAGGAATATCGATGTTCCTTATGTTCATAGCCATAACATATTACTCCCAGCTACCCAGACCCTTTGGACTAGGACTTTCAATAATTCAAGCGGGTTTACTTATGAGCCCAGTTGCAATAGTTATGGCAGTCATAGGACCTTTTGTTGGAAGAATGGTCAGTAAAATTGGACCTAAGTTGCCTCTGATCGTGGGTTCTGGTATAGGAATGATAGGGTTTTCGACCTTCATATTTAACAGATCCACGCCAACTGCAATAGTGGAGGATACAATACTTTCTGCGGCTGGACTTATCTTCATTATAGTTCCTTTGGTTAACATGATCGCCGTTTCACTTCCTCCTGAGTCGAGGGGTGTAGGTATAGGAATGAACACGTTAATAAGGACATTGGGAAGTTCGATAGGACCCGTCATAAGTACGACGCTTATGGATACGTTTCAAACGAGTTATGTAATGCTTTTTAATAACCAGATAATTCCGGTGGGCGACTTTCCATCTTCAACAGCGTTTGACATAATATTCGCGATCGGAACTTTTTCTATGCTATTAACGCTCATTATTTCTCTTTGGACCAAGAACTATAGAGCTGAGGTGAAAGGGGAAACGGTTGCGATAGGCGGATAATTCCATTTTCAAGACAATACTTCCCTGAGGTGTAGCAAAAGGGTCTAACTGAGCGGATTATTGAACTTAGATGGTTAGTTTTCCCTTTTCAAGACATCGGCGATTATCTTAACACCTTTCTCGACGTAGGAGGTGTCCTTTATGCCCAGGGAAATTCTAAAGCCATCATTTAATCCAAAAACAGTGCCAGGTAGAACCAATACTCCCCTTTCCTTAAGCTTGTACGGTACATCAGAGTCGGCCATAACATAGGCGTAAGGTAGGTGTTCCGTGTGAATAAGGTTAATTCCGTATTTTCTCATAATCCTTTCATTATTCTCGACTATTTCAAATGCCCTCCTCTTGACTTTCTCAATATTCGTGAAGAAGGTTGAGGCTATCACCTCAACGAACCCTATAGGAGGGGGAGCTATTAGTTCCTGGACTTTCTCGATTCTCTTAATTATCTCGGGTTCAGCTATAACCCATCCGGCCTTTCTGTCCTTAAAGTTACATATCTTGGTAGTTGAGCCGATTCGGATTACGTTTTTCAATGGGAACGGCTTATATTCTCCAACGAAGGGAGCAAACGTCTCGTCAACTACTACAAAGCAGTTTAGTTTCGAGCAATTTTCAGAGAGTTCCTCTAAACTTTCAACAGAATACCCAAGAGGGTTATTAGGGGAACTAAGAGCAATGTTATAACTCAGGTTCTCTGGGTTATCCCCTTTCCCCCTTATTATATTTGCTCCAACAAGTTCGAGCTGGGCTACTATGGGATCGTATTCAGGAACTGGGACAAAAACCTTACTGCCCTTATCGAAAACTGCCAGAAAAGATAGGAATAACCCCTCCTGCGCACCGTGAGTTACGACGATTTCGTCTCCTTCTATTTTTAAAAACTCGTAAAGGGGAGTCTTCACTTCTTCTAACTCCTGGTAGTCCATGGGTTCAATCCCGCTACCTCCTAAGTTTATATCGCAATTGTTTTTCAACCACTCAAAATGAGGAATGTCCCTGATCATGTTTCTATCTATGCTAACTCTAGTTTAAAGGTTTAAATGAGGGAGGTACTATATGAACCAAAAATTAGCAAAGTCAAGCAGTTCATATTTAAGAGAAGCTATATCACAACCAGTAGAGTGGAGGATATGGAATGACGAGGCTTTTGCCGAGGCTAAGAACTTAAACAGGCCGATTCTCGTTGACGTTGGTGCGTCGTGGTGTCACTGGTGTCACGTAATGGACAGAGAGACCTACGATAACGAGGACATAGCTAGAATTATTAATGAAAACTTCATCCCAATAAAGGTCGACAGGGACGAGATGCCGGACATCGATAGGAAGTTACAAAAGGCGGTGTATGAGATAACTGGCCAAAGTGGCTGGCCTCTGACAGTCTTCATGACGCCTGAGGGTCTGGTTTTCTTCGGTGGTACTTATTTTCCTCCAGAGGATAAGTTAGGCATTCCAGGAATGAAAAGAGTTCTAACCTCTGTTATTTCGTATTGGAAGGATACCAAAGGGAATGTTGAAGGAGTGAAATTCAATCAGTTAAAAAATACCGAAGGTACAGAAATCGATCCTCAGCTAACTACAGAAAGTATTCTCACTTACTTCGATTGGGATTTTGGGGGAATTGAAGGGGGAATGAAGTTTCCTCATCCACCTGTCGATTCACTTCTTCTTGCAGAAGCCTACTGGAACAATGACGACTTGGCAAAGAAGGCCGTTTACCTCACATTAAAAAATATGTATATGGGCGGATTAATGGATCAGGTAGGCGGAGGATTTCACAGATATACTGTAGATAGAGAATGGTGGGTTCCTCATTTCGAAAAGCTCCTTATAGATAACGCGGAAATTCTGATCACTTACGTTAACGCCTATACTTACTTTCGTGATGAGCAGTTCTTAGATGCAATAAATATGAGTATTAGCTTCTTGGACTCTATAAGAGATGACGATGGTCTTGCTTCTAGTGTTGATGCGGACAGTGAGGGAGTTGAGGGCAAATATTATACCTGGACCGTTAACGAGGTAAAGGAGATCTTCCCGGAAAATCCTGAAAGAGTAATAAGGCTCTTCTCAATGGATATACCGGGTGGGGAAGTAGAGGGAAGAAAGGTATTGAAAAGAAAGTATGATAACGAGGAAATCTCTAAGAGGTTCGGAGTAAACCCAACGGTTTTTCTAACGGAAACTAGGAGAAGGATGTTAGCAGAGAGAATGAAAAGGATCCCTCCAATGATTGATAAAAACAAGTACTCATATCCCAACTTTAGGGCCGTAGAGGCATACCTGTGGGCTGGAGAGCTCCTAGACGTTAATACAACGTGGGCTCAACAGTTACTCAAAAGAGTAAATAAAATAACGCGGAGGATTAACAGTGGTGGAGAACCGTTATTTGAGGACTTTGCTGCAGCAGCCTCCTGCATGATAAAGGCGTACGAAATTACTAGTGATGAAGGCCTTTTGGATAAGGCAATTAGCTACGTTGATGAGATTAAGGAAGTAGAATTCCCTCCAATTGAGGAACAGCCAAGTTTTTCCCCTACAGTCTTGTTAGGCATGATAATTCTAAAGATAAATTCAATAAGACCTGGTACTTTCTCCGAGTCGTTATTAAATAGAATAACTGGAATGAAAGCTGGAGATCCATTATTCAGTTCTGGTTTAGCCCTTCTAAGGGAGCTGAAAAGGAGAGGGGTTGCGCATATAGTTATAACAGGAGATGATGAGAACTCTAGGAAACTACTTAGGAGGGCTGTTTCACTTTACTATCCGTTGAAGGTTGTTGAAAGAGTTAAAGGAGAAAAACATGACAACCCGGTTATTAATTCAATGCTAACAAAAACTAAGGGAAATGGGACAGCCTTTGTATGTGTAGGTCATAAATGTTCACCTCCCGTAAGTGACCCTACTCTACTTATAGTTAGACCTGAGAGTTAGTAAGTTAGGACATTATTTGTTTTACAACAATGGTCTCAAGTTCTACTCTCTTTTCGTTTAACTTGTCTAGAAGAGCACTTTTGAATATCTTCTCGTCTATAGGTTCATCTGTTAAACCTTTTATGCCCTCATAGAGCTTTTCAACGAAGGGTGCGAATTGTGTCGATCTTAGTATGCTTGAGACCAGTTCGGCATATTCCTTTATAATTACTATTTGATTAGCCTGTTCTTTGTGAGAGCTCATAATCTGTCTAAGATTTTTACCCATTTCCCTACTCATTTCATCCACCATTTCTGAGATTACTGGTTCTATTATCTTTTCGTAATCGTCAAGACCACTGGATACAAAACTAGCCGTTTCAGCAATAACGTTTACTTTAGACGTGATCGCCTTAGTAATAATGTCAGTTACTATTTTCCTTATCTCCGCTTCTTCCTCTTTCGGAACGGTAAATTTATTTGTAACTTCAAAAACCTGTATACCTTGCCTTCTACCCAAGTATTCCGTAAGTGTTATGGCATTTATCCCTAGATTCTTGAATTTAATTGCGGCAAATGGACACATAGTTACTATCGTTTTATAGTTCTCACCTATCGCCTTAGCTATCTTATCTGCTCTTTTTCCCATGCTTTTTTCAAGTTGAGCCCCTGAACATCCCTCTATCTTCTTAACCCTAAAGCCCTTTTCCCTAAGTCTTCTGACTACTTCGTCAGCATATCCCCTTGCAAAACACGCTAAGTGGAGATTAATCTCCTCGTCTCCCCTAATATCCATCGATTTAAGCATTAAAACCTCCAGAGGTGTGGTTTGATAATTAACTGGTACTCCAGACATCTTTGAGTAATCCACATACGCTTCCGATAACATCTTATAATCTTCTGGAGATATGGTGACAATTTCTTCCGAGTCGATCATCATTTTAGCATTCTGTTTTATTTTGTTGATTACTTCTCCTCCGTTTCCGCTTATGAAGTCAATGAATCCCGTATCGTACTGAGTGCCTACAATCCTCACTTTAAGTCCAAGTTTCTTAATAACTGCTAAAGACGACATTACTACCCCGCTGTTCTCTAAACCTGTTCTTCCGATCCATAGTATTAGCGGAGAGTTTTCATCAATAATATCCTTATATTCCGGAGGGACAAGGTCTATGTTAACAGGAGACTCCTTCGGCATTTTCTTAGCGACTAAACTGTTGAGCCTAACAAGTAATGACGAAATTGGAATTCTTGCTGGACATACGCCATCACAAAGTCCGCATTTATGACATCCGGAAAGTTCTGCTATAGCCGAGTCTGGTATATCAACTCCACCAGAGAGGTGATAATCCGATATTGCGCCCTTAACGAAGTCGAACATACCTTTTGGGGCATAGGGCATTTGAGGTATTAACCTATATTGTGGACAAACTGTAACACACATTGCGCAGTCGATGCACTTCATTGCGTAATCCGCGAAGATATCCATGTATTTCTTAGCATTTTTGAACCCTTCATCAGGGCCGCCCCTGCTTACAGCTTTTACCAATCCAACTGCAAACTTAAACGTTAATGCCTCCTTTTGCTTTTGAACTATATCGTTTACTGCCTTCGCCCTAATCTTTGTGTCGAAAACTTTCCCAGGATTAAATAGCTCCTCTGGATCGTTTTCTTCCTTATATTTTCGGATTTCCTCGTACCTGTCAACACCCTTTTCCTGAAAAGTTTTCCCCATGGCGTTAAGCCTGTTACGTGCGTATTGATGGACGAAAATCCCGACTGAAAGCATGGAACCACCGGCTTTAATCATTTCCTCCATCATGAAGGTGTTCTTCGCCAACTCGTAGAGGATCTTCTTATCCTCGGGCGGTAACTCCGACTGCACAAAGGCGTTTACCAATAAAACCTCCCTTCTTTCAAGGTCAATGTCGAGATCAAAGCCGTTGTCTATATCTCCAAGTTTACCAAGATTCTTCTCCATGCTCTGCACGAAATCTCTCAATTTAGTGTAACTTAATAGTCCGTGCTGATGTATCAAAAGCCCTTTACTTCTCAACGCTGCAACTACACCGTGATTAAATGACCACCATCCTGTCCACTCTCCCTCGAAAATCCTTCCCTCTAGATTATTTGCAATTCTCTTTATCTTCGGCTCTACTAACATTGACCTTTGTGCAGGATACAATATTACCATATTCCACACGTTCGGTTCTAATGGTGCCTTAAAGTTCCTATATACATAAGATGATATAGACGGTCCTCTAACTTGAACGTGCCACGCTGGAATTGCCTCTCTATAAAACTCCATTATTGCATCGTATGCTTTCGTGAAAGAATCAAAGGCTATCGTCATAGCTTCTGTTGCTGAGAAAGGCCTTAATTTTAAACCGATTTCAGTAATTAAACCAGTTGTACCCTCCGCCCCGCACACTCTTGCCAAACCGTTTCCTGATAAAGTTATGTACTCCCCCTTGGGATTGACCATCTTTACGTAATTAACGTTATCACAAATGAATCCGTACTCATATGAACCTATTCCGAGGACGTCTCCCGCAACTCCCCCACCTACTGAGGAATCATAGGAGGATGGAAAAGTACGCAACTGCATTCCTTTTTGTTGAGCGTAAAGGTCAACTAACTTCCATGTAGCTCCAGGACCTACTACAGCATCCTTTAATTCCGGGTTTACTACTACCTTGTCCATCTTTGAAAAGTCCACTGTTATTCCTCCGTCGGTGGGAATAGCATTACCATATCTATTCGAACCTCTCCCATAGGGAGTTATTGGGACTTTATATTTAGTAGCAATCTTAACCAGATCAATCACGTCCTCCACAGTTTCGGGATAAACGACGTAATCAGGAATTATTTTTATCTTGATCCCACTCCACACTAACTGAGGGACGAAGCCTAAATCTGCTGAGTGAGCGTACCTTTCCACTATAGACTCCGAGAAATTGTCCCCAAACCTATCAGAAAGCTCTGTCCTTATAGACATTATAGGTTCCTTATCTATTTTCTCACTTTTATATTTTTATGTATAATGTTCTTAAATAATAACTACGTATGTGATCGTGAGTATTACGTTTACCCAATAGTTGTAACTAGATGTACTCCTACAACACTTACCAGAGTTTTTCAGGCACTACATCACTAGATGAGAAGCAATAAAAGATTTTCAATTCTGACAAGCTAATCCAAAACAGGTGTTAACGCTAGCAAAGGTCAGGGGAGTCCTACCTTTCTATAGAGAATTACATATTCCCGCAAACGGGATCTTTCTCTCCGTTAACTGCTTAATAGTTAAAGAAGCAGAGAACTTAAATGACTCTCACTTTGAAGCTGAATTCCCTTCTCTCCTCCGGCTTGAGAATAGTTAATCCTATCCCGTTATGGAACGCATCAGGTATTCCCGACATGGGTTCTATGGCCACTGCACCATTAACTCCAGTATAAATCTGAACGTAGGGCATCTCCTGTCTTTCTAAGATTACTGTTAAATGCGAAGACGTAAGTTTGACTTCTCCTTGGATCAAGAAACAGTCGTCAAAGTTTCCATTCCCATCTAGATTCACATCAACTGTTTGTCCCGTAGGTATATTATTCTGAGAAAGATATTTTTTCCCCTTTGCAATTACCTTCCAATCTTCATTCACCACAAAGTAAGGATGCGCACCGACAGTAAGGGGGGCGTTTTTCATTCCTATATTCCTGATCTCGTAAGAAACTTGAACATCAGATGAGGCAAATCTGTACTCAATTTTGGAGAGTAGAAGTGAAGGGTAGCCGGGATTCTCTAGTACAGTGCGTAATCTTACCGTATTTTCAGTTATCCTTTCAAATTCCCATTTCACGTCCTTCCCAAACCCGTGGATTGCATTTCCCTCCCTATTTTTAGAAAGTTCATAAACAACCCCCTCGAATTCGTAGCTTCCCCCTTTTATCCTATTAGCAAAGGGTAAAAGGTTAGCCATTCCACCGTGAGTCTGATCGTCTACATTCCCTGGAAGTAGAACGTTCTTGTTCTCATATTCAAGTCGTGATAGATATGCGCCTAGTTTATGAATTTCTGCGTACCACTTGCCGTAGTTTAACCTTAGATCCGGCTCTTTTTGCACGACTCAACCACCTTCATTACATACTCAGGAGTAATGGGAACTTCTACGTCCTTTATTACGCAGTCCAAGTAATCCTCCAGGGCATTTACTATAGCAGCGGGGGGAACTGTCGCTCCTCCTTCAGCAACGCCCTTAGTTCCCAGAGGAGTATAAGGAGATGGGGAGGTTAAGTGTTCAATTTCGAAGTTGACGGATTCGACTGCAGACGGGATAGCGTAGTCCCCAAAGTTAGTTGCAAGTGGGATACCGTCGTCATTATACCTTATCATCTCTAACGTAGCTGCGCCAATACCCATCATTGTCCCCCCCATCAGTTGACCATCCACGATCATGGGGTTAATCATCCTACCAGCATCGCTGACTATTCTGTATCTCTTAATCGAAATCCTGTAGTCTTCTAGGAGCTCAATTACGGCTAGATGAGCGTTAACCCCGTAAGTTGTAGAGAAGTTCACCCTCCTTAAATCGTCCACTACGTTGACGTTCTGGGAGTTTATGGTATGAGAGACCTCAAGGGGAAAGAAGTATCCAGGTCTGTTATAAGCAATGTTTGCAAGTTCCTTTACGCTAATTCTCCTTTCTCCGTTTACCTTTACCCAGCCATTTTCTAGCGAAAGGGTTTTCCTCTCTACGTTAAGAACCTTTGAGGCAAGATCGAGTAGTTTATCTCTCATTTTCAGTGATGCTTCATAGACGGCTGAGATCCCGACTACTGCGAACCGGCTCCCATAAAATCCCGTACCTGGAGGTCCGTCTGTATCTCCTAGCTTTATCGTAATATCCTCAACTCCTAAGACACTTGATACCACCTGGTAAATTGAGGTTTCATGTCCAGTGCCCACGGAGTTGGAACTCATGTAGACTACGACGTCCCCTCCACTATCTATTTTTATGTAAACCCCCTCATAATATGGCGTACGAGGTTTATCTACAACCAAGGTTTGGAAAGCTAAGGAAGAGCCAGGCTCAAGAGCAAACGCTATGCCTTTTCCCCTTTCATTTACATTATCGCTCAGCAATTTGAGCGCCCTGCTATAATCTCCGCTGTCGTAAATTGCTCCCGTGATCGTTGTAAAGGGCAATTCCCTTATGAAGTTCTTCAATCTGATCTCCTCCTGAGAAATTCCCAGAGTTCTCGCGAGAGAACTCACTAGGTTTTCCAAAACCAAAACTGCAGGAGGAATTCCCAGTCCCCTATAAGGACCTGTAGGTGGTTTATTTGTGAGTACTCCCTTCACCATAAAGGTAAGTCCCTTTACATTATACGCTCCAGTAAGATGATATATTTGCCTCAAAATGGGTAGAGGCTGGTAAGTGTGCATGTATGCCCCGAAATCCTCCAGGAGTTCAACCTCCAGACCGGTAATCCTTTGTCCCTCGTAGTATATTCTGGCCCTGTACTTCCTATCAGGTCCGTGAACAGCGGCACTTATGTGTTCAGTTCTCGTCTCTACGTATTTAACAGGTCTTCTCGTTAAGAAGGATGCTACGGCAGCCATTGCTAAGGGTCTGAGGTATATTTTTCCCCCGAATCCTCCGCCAGAATCCGGTACTATTATCCTTATTTTGCTCCGCGGAATATTCAAAATAATACTTAATGCGGTCCTGAATACCTGAGGCAGCTGTGTGTTTGCGTATAACGTTAGTTTTTCATTATCGTAGTTCGCCAGTACGGCATTTGGTTCTATTGGTGCAGGAGAGTTCCTGTTATACCTAAAGGTTTTTTCTATGAAATCTCCTTCAGGCTTTTCCCCATATGTGAAAACGTCATTGTAAATTAGATTTGGAACGCCCTCATGGATTGGTTCAGAGGAGATTGACTTCTCGGGCTCAATCAAGGGAGGTAGTGGATCCCACTCTACATCGACGGATTCGGTGATGTCCTCCAAGTCGTACCTGTCTCTTGCAAGGACTAAGGCAACTGGCTCCCCCACGTAATTGGCTACCTCTTTTGGTAAAACGTATTCCCTTGGCGCCCCTCTGAAAAAGAAGTTCGGGAATGGGAGGAAGTTCTTGACATCGTCGAAAGTCAGAATTCTTCGATCCCCTTTCGTTATCAACTTGAACTTAGCCCTAGGGAAGGGAGACCTAACCACACCTAGGTAAAGAGTACCAGGAATATGTATATCATCTACAAAATTACCACGACCTGTAAGGAATCTAACATCCTCAACCCTTCTGATCGGCTTTCCGATCAAATTCTTAACCCCAATTTCCTGTAAATGGTTCTGGCGACAGTAAGTTTTTGAATATCATTAGTTCCTTCATAAGTCATTAATATCTGAGCGTCCCTGAGATATCTTTCCGCACCTCCTTTCGAAACGCCGTATCCTCCCATTACGTTTTCCGCCCTTTGTGCAACCCTATTAGCGACGTCTGTAGCAACGTATTTGGCAATGGACGCCGCTGGTATTCCGTCATCCATATTTCCCTTCATTATCAGGTTTGCAGCCCAATAGGTGAGGAGTCTGGCGTAAGCGACCTCCGCTATGGATTCGGCAACCTTTTCTTGAATGAGCTGAAACTCTGCGATCTTTCTGTCAAACGCTGTTCTCGACATGGAGTAAGTGATCATCTTTTCCAGAGCTGCCTGAGCTAATCCAACGCCTTGAGCTGCTACAACAACTCTGGAATAATCGAAAGCCTCCAAGGTGTGTTTGAATCCCATTCCCTCCTCCCCAATCATGTTCTCCTCGGGAACTTCTGCATCCTCAAACGAAAGCTCTGCGGTATTTGATGCCCTTAAACCTACAGTGTCAATCCTGCTGATTATCTTTACCTGCTCCTTTTCAACGATAAAGAGTGAAATTCCCTTCCATCTCTTCCCCTCCTCAGGTGGGGAGGTCCTCGCTGAAACCACAATGTAATCCGCTATTCCACCATTACTTATGAATATCTTCCTTCCGTTTATTACGTATTCATTACCCACTTTCTTCGCGTAAGTTTTTATTCCGGCCACATCAGAACCCGCTCCAGGCTCCGTGTTGGCGAACGCGCCTATCTTTTGACCTTTTGCAACAGGAGGGACATATTTTTCCGCTATTCTTCCTGAACCATAGGTCTGAACAGCGTGTATGTAAAGCCAGTTTATGAATAAATGGGTTGAGAATGATGTCCATACTCTGCTGAGCTCCTCTGAGGCAATCGCTTGGGAGAGGAGGTCACCCCCCTGCCCTCCGAGTTCTGGTTTTGCGTTAAGACCATAAAGCCCCAATTTCACTACCTTAGCCTTTAGCTCAGCGGGTATTTCCCCCTTTAACTCTCCTTCCTCCACATATTTCGTAACCTCACTTTCACAAAAGTCCTTTATTGTACTCCTCAGGATCTCATGTTCTTCCGAAATGTCTACTTTAAAATCTCTAAAGGGAATCATAAACTAGAGTACGTAATAGCAAGTATTAATGCTTAGTTAAGCTCCGTTATCTTAATGGGAACCATTAAGGAAGAACTGTGCAAATAGTCTCCTAGACTTAAATCATAATAACTAAGGACATTCTTCAGTCAAAATCAGAGTAAGAGCTAACGAGATAGCCTAGCGGAGCTTTATGTTGCACCCCATTCTCAGATAATATAAACTATTATTACCAGTTGTTTTAGTTTCCCTCGGCAATACTTAATTTTCGGCGTTATCAGGAAAGTTTTTAGATTGATATCTCTTTGAGTGAAAAAGCATTGCGAGTTTCCCTATAATTATTGAAATACTTCTATGAGGTACCATTAATTTTATGAAAATATTTAAGATACGTTAAAGTAGAAAAACTACAGTTATTATAATTATTTATATGTTATTACAATAATTTATAATTAGTCACATCGTTGACGGTTAAGACAATATGCTTAATTTTCGTAAAATTTAGAATATTGCCGATATTCTTCTTGTCAAAGCCCTTCACTATATTCTTTAAATCAGGCTGTGATAAGTACAAATATGGAAGTTTCCATAGAGAGGGAATTCGAAAGGAATTTTCAAGCAAAGTTCATAACGCTTCCAGGAGAACTTGAGAAAGCTTCAAGCGCCCCTTACCTCGTATCACCTGTAATATCGAGAATGGGGAAAAAGGCTATAGGGCTAATTAAGGCTGAATGTGATGAGGACGTCTTGAATGTAATAAGATTATGCAATAGGTATAGAATTCCGCTAGTTGCTAGAGGTAACGGGACATCAACTATAGGACAGGTGATCCCGTTGAGGGAGTCAATCGTCATAGACGTTAATCAACTTAACAAAGAAATTTCTGCTAATGATACCTCAATTCGGCTATCACCTGGAGTTAGGGTTAAGGATGCGTTAAATTACCTTAGAAAAAGGGGAAAGGAACTAAGGGTATATCCGAGTAGCTTCTACATTTCTACTATAGGAGGATACGTGGCGGGAGGGGATGTGGGAATAGGTTCGTATCAATACGGTTATTACTTCGATAACCACGGAGTACTTCGAGCTACAGTAGCTGGAGTTAACGGTAAGGAAGAACTCTCTGGAAGTAAAGTATTAGGGATTGCACAGGCTGCCGGGGCGAACGGGATCGTATTAAGCGTTGACCTGCCAATTATTGACGTTGAAGAATGGCGAGATCAGATACTAAGTTTTGATTCCCTGCATGATGTCGTCAACTTTCTCAAAAACGCTGAGAACTTCAGGGAGAAAATAAGGAGAATAACAATTGAGGATTTCGCTACTCTGTCCATTGTATCAGGTGGAAGAGTTAATGAACTTAAAGAGTGGAATGTAATAGTCGCTTCTGTTTTGGACTTTGGAAGGGAAGTTGAACTCAAGTTCCTGGACGAATTAGCATTTGCCGCAATTTATGTCACCCTAAGTAGACTTACTAAGTTTACCCAATATTTTTACGAGGTTAGACTTTTAAACCTCCCCAGCTTTCTCTCCGTAGTAAGCCAGGTAAAAAAGGCACTAGGTAATAGCGTCTTAATTCACGGCGACGTCATGACGCTTAGGAAGGAGACAGTAGTTTACACCGTATTTGTATCGGAAAGGAACAACTTCCCATTAATTGACGAGATCATGAGGAAGGAGGGGATTCCCTTTGAGATTCACTCAGTCGAGGTTAATGATAGGGTAGATGAACCTTGGAGACTTGAGCTGATGAAATCTCTAAAGAAGGAATTAGATCCTCACGACATATTTAATCCAGGGAAGTTGAGAATATGATCCTTCGTTCCATGATGAACGTAATAGAATTGCTAGAGTCCTCCGAACCTATAGACGCTCTGAAAAAGGAGATTCCAGGATTACAGGTAATGGAAAAGGGGGAGGTCTCATTTATTAAATACAAGTACGGTGATGGTAAGCCCATTGAAATATTGGGTAGACTAGGTGCGGTCCAAATGAAGGGTGAATACGGTTTAGTTTCTGATGCTGACGGGGCGATCGTGGCATTAACTGTTCTGCTCGAACTACTTAACCTTAAGAGAAAGGGGATCTCGATACCAGGTTCTGTTGTCATATCTACGAGTATATCACTAGATGCCGGACTAATTGAACATAAGCCCTTTAAGTTCATGGTACCAAAAATAGGGTTAGAGGACGCGTTACCTATAGAGGTAGAAAGGGACGCTGAGCTAGTGATATCAGTCGATTCAACGAAGGGAAACAACCTAGTGAAATTCGACGATTTCGCATTGACTCACGTTGTATTTGGCGGGTATTTGTTAAGACTTAGGGATGAAGTCATAGAGCTATACAAAAGGGTAACTGGGCACGAAATATATATGCTAGCCCTCACTACTGGGGATCTCACACCAATGGAGTTTAAGGTAAATCACGTAAGCACTCTTGTGACACCATGGTTATATACGAACTCACCCCTCATTGGTTTGGCTACAGTATCTAAACAGGTTATTCCAGGTTACGTCACAGGTGTTCAGGACTTTCTCATGCTGGAAAGGTCGGCTCGCTTCTGTCTAGAAATGATAAAGTATGTGGGAAAAGGAGGTAAGGTATATTATGAGGAGGAATTATCTGAATTACTCAGCAAGTTAGGGGATAACGAATTGGCGAAACTGAGGAGGGAACGTGGAATACCTTGACATACTTAAGGATCTAATTGAAATACCTACGTATAATCCACCTGGAGTTAACTACTGGAAAATCTCAAACTACCTTCTCTCTCGCCTTAAAGAGGCCGGTTTTGACGTAAGTCTAATGGAGATTCCTGAGACAGAACTCAATTCCAAATACGTCTATTCCCCTCTTCATAAGGGAAATCCTAGGTATGTAGTATTAGCAAGAAGGGGAGAAGGTAAACCTGTTCTACATTTTAACGCGCATTACGACACTGTTCCTGCAGGTGATGGGTGGGAACATGACCCATTTTCAGCTACCGTGATTGACGGGAAGTGCTTCGGAAGAGGTACAGCTGACGTGAAAGGAGGAATCTCAGCCATCTTAGAGACAGTTAAGACGGAATTTTCAGGCACACTTGAGGTATCATTCGTTCCTGATGAGGAAAGTGGAGGACTCGGCACTTCCTACTTAATGGAGAAGATACCTCCTCCAGATTTTGCGATTTTAGCAGAGCCCAGCTTTCCCAACCTTTTCATAGGACATAAGGGAATTCTCAGAGGAACGATAACCGTTCTGGGTCAACAAGCTCACTGTAGTAGACCGTGGTTAGGTCTTAACGCATTTACCGAGGGAAGTAAGTTCGCACTTCTTTTTCTACAGAAATATGAGAAAATCCTAAGAACAAAGACTACTGCGTATGAAACTGAGGTGGAAAAGGATAAATATCCTTCAATTAACATTGGAGGCATTACCAGTAGTTCACCTGGTAACGACGGGGTAGTTCCCTCAAAGTTTGAATTTTCTTTTGTGAGGATGACGCTACCTGAGGAGTCCGAACCTAAGGAGGAAATAGTTAAAATCGGGGATGAAATTGGGAAGGAATTACACCTAAACTATCGCTTAACTTTCAAGTCTTATTCACCAGGAATGGTCGAAATTTCCCCATTCACGAACCTGGCTTACGAATGTGCTAAGAAAGTGATTAATGACAATATTAGGGAATTAGTAGCGCCGTTAAGATATGATGGTTACTTCTACAGGGCTAAGGGAACGCATACAGTTAACTTTGGTCCAGGAAGACTTGAGAACGCTCATGCAGTTAACGAATATGTTTCGCTGAGGGAGATCGAATTATCAATCCTTGTTTACCAATGCATAATGAAGAAGATCTTGTAACGGGAGACGTTATCTTAATAACCCTCATAGATGAACTTTCTGTCACACCCTCCTAAGAGAGATCTTAGACATAACGATAATAGCAATAAAAAGACGTTTTCAGCTCGGTTAACCCTTTATTTTAGTTTGTCCTTAACAATTCATTCATGAATAGGGATATTGGTAAGTCTGCAGAAAGGGAACTGGTTCATCTGCTGTCATCAATGGGGTTCAGGGCAGTGCGAATACCCACTTCAAATTCCTCTATGAATCCCCTTCCCGATGTTTTCGCCGTAAGGGGTGAACTTCTTTTAGCTTTTGAGGTGAAAAGCACATGGGAGAAAAAGCTTAAGATAAGAGAGATTCAAGTGGAAAAGGTCAGGGATTTCCTTTCACTTTTCCCTATGAGAGGGAGAGGAATAGTAGCAGTTAAATTCAAATCCATACATAAATGGAAGGGAATGCTAGTAGATGATTTAAATGAGGAAATAACTCTGATGAATTCAAGAGACCTTATAGAACTCTTATCGGAGGAGGAACTACTCGTTCATTAATTTGTACGCTAATTCAACGTATTTATCTGGATTCATTATATCGTAAGGATCTATTACTCTCTTTATTTGCATCATTATCTCTAGGACATCCCTCCCATTATGTTTAAGCACCTGCTCCTTTAGCAGATTAGCCTTCTGATAACCTATCCCGTGTTCTCCAGAAACCGAACCACCCATGTCAATAGCTATCCTCCCCACCTCTTCGAACAGCTTTTCCGGTTCCTTAACGGTATCAGCTATTATATTGGGATGTAAATTCCCATCACCTATGTGAGCAATTAAGGGCATTCTTACGTTCTCCCTCCTCTCAATTTCCTTTAATTTGATAATAGCGTCGGTCAATCTAGATATTGGAACGACTATGTCCTCAACAATTATATTTGGACTTTCGGCCTTGAGGGCTAGAACAGCCTTGGCTCTAACCGAGTAAAGTTCGTCAGCTTCTTCTCCCTCCGCTATCTTAAGCTCAAGAGTCCTTCCCTGCAGGATATCTAGCATGTCCTTTACTGCGTCTTTACCCACTACAATTAACAATGCACCACCGTCGCTCTCCTTTAGATCCGCGTTCAAATGCTTATTTAATAGGCGGATAATGTCTCCGTCAATGTACTCCGCCAAATCAGGTAGGATTTTCCGCCTCCTCATCTCCGTTATAACAAATGCTGTATCCTCAAAGCTCCTCATGTAAGCTAATATGGTCTCGGTCGGTTCTCTGGGCTTGGGGATAAGTCTTAGCCAGATTTCAGTAATAACTCCTAGCGTACCCTCAGAACCTACAAAGAGATGTACTAGATCGTACCCACCTCTATTCTTCCTCAGGGGTTCTCCGACTTTCACTACGTGACCGTTCGGGAGCACCACCTTAACTGCTAACACCCATTCCCTGAATGACCCATATTTTACCCCCCTCATTCCTCCAGATGAATTAGCTGTTGCTCCCCCCACAGTACATAGGAAGAAACTAGCTGGGTCTGGAGGTAGGAAAAAACCCTTCGACTCCACCTCCTTAAATACCTTTTCTAGATTAACACCAGGTTGTACCCTCACGTACCAGTCTATGTCGTTGATCTCAAGGATTTTATTCATGTACTTCATGTCGATTAAAATACAACCGTCACATTTCAAATGACCTGAGAGACTTGTCCCTGCACCCCATGAAATAACTGGAATTCTTCTCTCCCTTGCGTAATTTACTATCTTAACTACTTCCTCTTCGTTCTTTGGATAATAAATGATAGAAGGTCTTAACTTAATTCCTGTGAAGTCCTCTCTCTCCTCGACGTTATGCTCTATCTCATCCAAAATATCTATTTCACATCGCCTCTAAAAAGACCTGCTTGAGGTCGGCTTGCTTAATGTCCTTAGGACATAAGGAAAGCAACCTCTGTTGGGCTAAAGTACCGTCAACCAGAGGTTGCAAATCATCGTTTGAGAAGTCCAGTTCCTTGAGTGTTGTAGGCATACCCAAGTCTTGGAGGAGCTTAACGTAATACTCAAATATGTTGTCTGCAAGCTCCTTAACGTTCCCTGTGTAATTAAGCTCCAAAAGATCTGCTACTAACGCAAACTTCTCGTGGGCGTATGGTGTCAGGTACTTTAGGGCATAAGCTCCAGGTATAGCGGTGCTTACGCCATGAGGAACTATCGGATAGCCGAACTCGTAGTCCTGAGGATACCACTTCCTTATCATCCCCGCTATGGGATATGCCATGGCGTGAGGTAGATGTACTCCAGCATGACCGAAACCCAGTCCAGCTATGGACGCACCGAGCATCATGTAATACCTGGCCTCAACGTCACTCGGATTAGCATAAGCCCTTCTTAAGTACTTATGAACCCACTGAATTGCGGCCGAAGCGAAGAGATCTCCTACAGGAGTAGAACCCGCATATACGGGTCTTTCCCCTGGATTCTTGTAAGCTGGTCTGGAGGTATAAGGCTTAGCAGTCAAGGACTCTATGGCGTGATTTAGAACGTCTAGTCCTGTTGAAGCTGTAACGCCAGGGGGAAGAGTTAAGGTAGTAAGGGGATCTACTAGGGCAACTGAGGGCTTCAAATATGGATTGCTAATCCCTGTCTTCACCCTCTTTGACTTAACGTCTAGTACGGCTACATTCGTCGCCTCACTTCCGGTACCAGCAGTGGTTGGTATTGCAATCAGCGGTCTTAAAGGTCCTGGAGGGTAACTTCCTTTTCCGATAGGCTTGTTTATGTACTCAAATATGTCCGCGGGGTAAGTATATAGCAAGTTGAGTATTTTTGCCGTATCTATAGTCGAGCCTCCTCCTAACGCAACGAATCCGTCAAATTGCTTATCCTTTATCTGCTTGTATGCTTTCACGATCTCCTCGTCATCTGGTTCGACGTGAACCTCATCAAGAAGTGTTACCTTTATTCCTTCGGCCTCAACGCTACTTACAACATCCTGAGTAAGTTTGGTTTCCTTAAGGGTTTTTCCAACTACTAGAAGGACGCTTTTCATCCCGAGGCGTTTTGCCTCGAATCCTACCTCGCCGCTAACACCTAGCCCGAATTTTATTTGTGGTATGTTAATAGAAAAAACCGCGTCATTTAGAGGAGTTTTCACTAGATAGCTCATTAATCTATCGCCTTTCCCTTCGGATACTTATCCCAAAGCTTTGGATCGTGAGATATGACGAGTTTGGCCTTCCTTGACTTTTCAATTAACTTCAACTTCCTTATATAGGAGTGCCACTCATCGGCATCTCCCAAGAGCCAACCTTTTGCCTCAATCTCATGTTCCTCCGGTAAGTGGATGTAATCTCCAGTGAAGACGTATGTGCTCCCTGAATTGGTCTCCGCTATCATTACCTGGTGGCCTGGTGTATGCCCTCCAGTAAACTCAAGCGTTATGCCGTCCATAAGTTCGAATTTCTTATCATCGATCGGGTGCCACGAGGCTCCCATTAGGGGAACGAGATCCGCCTGATCATAAGCTCCTCCCTTGCCCTGCCAAATCATAGAAAGGGCATACTCGAGTTCCCTCTTCTGTACTACAATTGGAACTTTATAATCCTTGAAAATTGCAGCCTGCCCTATATGGTCTAAATGAAGGTGAGAAATTACAATGAAGCTAATGTCTCCAGGGACTAGTCCAATATTAGCTAACTGCCTCTCAATGAAGTTGTCATCGTTGAATTTGGTTATCGGAAAGGCCTCCATTAATCCTGGGGCGTGGGTCTTCATGGCTAAAGGTGAGATCCCTGTATCAAATAAAACAACGCCGTCCTTATGCATCACTACAGCGGCAGTTACGGGAATTTCAACCCACGTTCTCTTAACATTCTTATTGGAGTTCGTTAGAGCACCTCCAGCAGCTCCCGGTAAGAACCAACCTAGATCTCCGCCCAACCACCCCAAATCCAATAGGTAGATTTTTTCCGCTTTCATTTGGGATAAAGTATTGTATTTTTATATAAAACTTTTTTCAACCTTTTTTCCGTGGTTAAATATTGTGATGAGACTGTATTGAGACCTCCTGTAGGTCCTTTGAATTTTTAGACTTACGAATAGTAACTACTGCATAGAGAACCTTTATCCCCTAATTAATCGGCAGATATAAAAATCTCCTTAATAATATCCCACTACCTCTATAAATCCTTAAAATGTAATCCTCAACTCAGTTCAAACTCTTATTCCTAAAATGCGTGTACTGTCCAATGAGATTTCCAAAAGGGAATGGAATTCCGATAGGGGCATTAGGAACTGGTAAGATCGACTTCTTCGAAGACCTTACAGCAGGAAACATTACTATCGTTAACAACTGGTCGTCACCAATAAGGCAGTTAAGGGGATTTCACATTTACGATATGTCAACAGGCAAGTTCCTACAACTCGATCCCTATAGATATTCCGAACATAAAAGAGAAGTAAGAACAGCTAAATTAGTTAATGTAGATGCGGTGTTTCCAGAGGTAAAATATAAGTTCACTGAACCTGAACTCACTGTAAGGATTTTTTCCCCTCTGATACAAGGAGACTTGAAGAACTCCTCAATACCTGGAGTGGTTTTCGAGTTCTCGGGGAAGGGGGAGATTGCCCTATCCTTTCCAAACATCGTGGGAAGCAGGAGATGGGGAAGAAGGAACACATTGATATCAGGGAAATTAAGCGGTGTGTTTTTCGAGAACGAGAGGTCGGTGAATTCAGATCCCGCCTACGGGAACGCCTTCTTGGGATGTAACGGATGTAGAGGGTTCACGGGATACAGAAACTGGATCCCATCAGAAATGGAGGGAATGATTGAGGACCTTTCAGTATTTGACAAGACAAGGGATCTGACGTCACCGGAAATTTACAGAATAGAGAAGTACGCTAGAGAGGAAATCTCCGGTATCGTATGGAAGAAAATTAACGGTACCGAGAGGTTTTACCTTACCTGGTTCTTCAATGGTAGACCCCATAATTACCCTTACGGTCACTATTACGAGAACTTCTTCTCTAACTCACTAGAAGTAGCGGAGTACCTGGACGAAAACCACCTTGACGTAAGGCTTCCTAGTGTTGAAGGTTGGCTAAACGACGCTTACAGGAACTCCTCTTATGTACTAACCTACAGCTGGCTTACAAAGGACGGAAGGTTCGCGGTATATGAGGATCCAGAGATTTCGCTTTTGATGAACACTATAGGTTCTATGACGTGGGATTCCCTTTCATTTCTGCTTCTGGACCTTTACCCGGAACTCGTTGAAAAGATGGATGAGTACATGGTTAACTTCACGAGGCATGGGGAAGCACCTCACGACCTCGGGGAAGAGAGCATAGAGGATCCTATTTACGGGGCGTCATTCCCTTACTCATGGAATGATCTAGGTCCAACCTTAATTCTCATGCTTTATAGAGACTACCTTCACACCAAGAGAAAGGATTTCCTGAAGAGGGTATACCCTAAGATGAGGGAGATCCTAGACTGGTTGATCGCTAAGGATCGGGATGGCGACGGAGTTCCTGACTCAAACGGAGGCTTTGATAACTCATATGATGGGACTTACATGTATGGCGCGTCTTCTTACATCGCCTCTTTGTTCGGATGCGCGCTAAAGGCAACCATTTCCGCAAGTAACGAGATGGGAGACGATAGCTCCAAATATGAGGAATTTCTGGAAAGGACAAGAAATACCTTAAATACACTTTGGAACGGAAAGTACTTTGTCGCTTGGAGAGATGAGAACGGGGTGCATAATACTAGTCTAAATTCTCAGATCCTTGGGGAGTTCTGGTGTAAAGTACTTGGACTAGGTTACGTTACTGATAGAGAGAAAGTTCTGAAAGCCCTCCATTCCATATATGAGTTAAATTACAAGGCTTCGGAATACTGTACTGTGAATTCCGTAGCGGAGGATGGAGAAATAGATATGTCAACGGATCAAATGAAGTCCTGCTGGCCTAGAATTAATTTCACTCTTGCCTCTCACATGATCTTTGAGGGGATGACCGAGGAGGGGCTTAATTTGGCCAAGAGGGAGTGGGAAACTATTTCCACGAGGTATCCGTGGAATCAGCCCTCAAAGATAGACGCCTTTAATGGGGAGAGGTTCGGACTTCCTTATTATATTGGAAGTAGTGTAGTGTATTTGGTCACAAAAGCGATCTTACAAAGGTTCAAGTAAATCAAGCCCCCATTAACTATCCTTTCTTATTAAACCTTATTCGTATTTCCTTTATTAGATTTTTTATCTGCTTCAATAATAGTTTTTGCTTCTAATTTTATAACCAAATTATAATTGAAAATCCTTAATTGCTTTACACTGGGCAATTCAGGTTTCCATTTCGAATTGTAATTATTGCAAACAGTGATTAAATAAAGGAAATTATTAAGTGCGAATCCCTACTTGGTCTATATGATGGAACTCAATTAAATTCGTTTTATTTTTCTAAATAAACTGAATTCGCGATGAACGAGTGAACGGCCCTTTACACTAAGTATTGATTAATCTAATCAAATTCATAAAAGTTAGAAAATAATTATCATTGTTATAGTATTATTGCGGTTGTTACGCTCATCATGGTTTATAACTATAGCAGAGAAAATCTACATATGGAACTGAGAAGTGACGAATTGAAAGACATAAAGGATGCAATAAGTAAGCTTGCGGAGGCTCAGTTAAAGTCGGAGGAAGAGATCAGGAAATTAGGAACCAGTATGAGTAAGTTGGAGGAAACTGTGGTCAAGCTTGCGGAGGCGCAGAGGAGGACAGAGGAGAGGCTTAACGAACTTGCTGAGGTGCAGAAGCGTAGTGAGGAGAGACTTACTAAGTTGGAGGAAACTGTGGTCAAGCTTGCGGAGGCGCAGAGGAGGACAGAGGAGAGGCTTAACGAACTTGCTGAGGTGCAGAAGCGTAGTGAGGAGAGACTTACTAAGTTGGAGGAAACTGTGGTCAAGCTTGCGGAGGCGCAGAGGAGGACAGAGGAGAGCTTGGATGAATTAGCCCGTGTAGTAGCAAACCTATCAACTAAGGTGGAAAGTCTTAACAAAACCGTTAGTAGCATAGGGCAAAGATGGGGCGTAGATTACGAGGAACTCATTAGAGCCTTCTTTCAGGACTTCGCTAAAAGAGAGGGGCTAGATTTCACATACTTAGATAAGTTCACTTACAAGGATGAAGAGGGTAAATACGGTAAAAAGGGTAAAGTATATGAAATGGATATACTCGCCAAAAATGACAAGCTCTACCTTATCGAGATTAAATCGTTCGTAGAGGAAGACGACATTGAATGGTTCGATACAAAAAGCGACATTATAATAAAAGTCCTTAATGCAAGAAATCCCGTAAAGTTAATTCTGGGAGTAAATGTCACTGATGATGCAGTTAAAGCCGCTGAGGGCTTAGGCATAAAGTTAGTTTATGGGAACGTAATAGAGGTAAAAAGAAAGGAGAAGAAATAGGTAGAAGAATACTTCTAGGATCTATGGAAGGCCTCATTAGATTTTTATGAAACTGTCTTTGGGGTAGGAAGACCTTAGTGTATCAATATTAAACAAGTAAGAGTTCTAATATACTAAATATACTAAATATGGTATAGAATCCTTAAATGGGTGATAATTCCTGAATTGGTTACGAAACTACTCTTCTCAACGATTTTGAGAGAGACTTTGAGATAAACTCCTTATTTTTTGGGGGTACTCCTTATACTTTCGGTTTTACGAAGTCTCTTTTCAGGGCTGCTAAGGGGTCGCTGAAATTAAAGGCACCATCGCTTTTTACTGTGAACACAAAGTCCCTTACAAATGGCGAAATACTGTGAACGGGAGTCGAAGTTAACATCTCTAGCATTTTACCTGATATTACGGACAATTATTGACTGTTGAGATGTTCCGCATTACGTTACAACTAACAATCATTGTTAGGCTTAACAGTTCAGTGAAATTCCTTTTCTCATTTAGAGCACTAACCTGGTCCTAAACTTGAATGGGATATTTTATTGGGATCATTCCTTAACTAAATCAATATAAATAAGGATTAATACTACTGCACTAAATAGGTACATGATGAGTAAAGAAAAAATAGTTAAGATACTAATGGTAGCGGAAGAAGAGGACATTACGGTAACGCTTCCCACGTTAAGGAGACTTATGAGACTTATGAAAATAGAGGAGAATGTTTTAGACGAACTAATTGATGAGGGGAAAGTGAGGTTTGAAGAAATTCCTGCGATCGGAGAGAATGAAGCTAGGTTCGGTAAACTTCCAGTAGTTAGACTCGTCGGGAAAGTTAACCAGGAGATCTCTGAGGATGAAAGGAGTGCCATAGAGCTCGTTTTAAGGACAAAGACAAAAGATGCCGAGAAATACCTGGGAATATTATAATCGTCCTTTCCAGAGTCTGATGCTAATAGAGTTTTCGAATAGTTTTGTTAAAAAAGCAGACTTAATTTTCCTCAAAGAGATTTAGAATTATGGGAAAATTGGAAACATTACGAAAACTCATGGCAGAGAAGTCGATAGATTACCTTATACTGGCTCCAGGAAGCAATTCGTTTTACTTAACGGGCTTTAAAGAGGAACAAATGGAGAGACCTCTCCTCCTCATCGTCTCCCATGACGATATCTCCTTCCTTGCCCCGAAAATTTATAAAGAACAGATAGAGGCTTTAGGGTACTCAGGAAAGTTTTTCTCAGACGGAGAGGACCCTTATCGTGAATTAAACCTTAAGGGTAGGGTAGCAATAGATGACGAACTTAGAACGTCCTTTACTCTGGACGTACTAAAGAGGTATGACGTTAAGCCGGAAAAAGCCTCAGAAATCATGCTTGAGATAAGGAAGGTAAAGAATGAAGAAGAGATAAGGGTGATGGAAGAAGGGGTGAGGATAGCAGAGAAATCCTTTGAGGAGCTAATAAACTACATCAAGGAGGGTGTTACGGAGAGAGAATTATCAAGAAGGCTACAGGACATTGTGATAGATAATGGAGCTGAGGGGACGTCGTTTGAGCCCATCATAACTTTTGGTTCAAGGACTTCAATGCCCCATCTTAGATCTGGGGATAAGATGCTTCGAAAAGGAGAGAACTTGGTTATCGATTACGGAGTTAAGTATAAAGGCTACTCTACCGACACAACTCGAACTCTGTTCTTTGGGAAGTCTTCAGAGGAATTCAGAAAGGTTTATGAAGCTGTTCTAGAGGCTCAAACAGAAGGAGAAAAAGTGGAACAGGGGGTTAAGGCGTCTGACGTTGATGCTCGAACGAGAAAAGTAATAGAGAAAAAAGGATATGGTGAATTTTTCATACATAGAACAGGTCACGGAATAGGAATAGACGTTCACGAAGGGCCTTACATATCACCCGACAGCCAGGAGATCTTAGTTAACGGCGAGTGCTTTACCATCGAACCGGGAATATACCTTCCGGGAAAGTTCGGTGTGAGGATAGAGGACATGGTTCACCTCAGCGGTAGGGCTATTGTTTTTAATTTGCTTGACAAAGAATTGTGGGAGATATAGATGTATTCCGTTATGATTAATTCCCAATCACCTCCAGTGAGGTTTCGCTTGACTTATCAGGAATTACTTGAGAAGTACGGCGAACTTTCAATTCCAGTGAGGATTTCAGAACTAGAACCTGAAGATTATCAAGTAGCTGTAGGAGGAGTTCCGAGAATGATGTTACAACTCATAAGTAAACCAGTTTTCAGTAAAACCAGATGGGTTGCCTTAGGGCCCGGGTACCCCTCCGAAATAGATATGACGGACTTCATGTTTTACCCTGTTTCACCAGAACCGCATACCTTGAAGCTCTACACTAGGTTTAAGGAGGGACTGTATAACGAGAGTCACGGGATATCAAGTTACGTGATTTCTGCCGAGGATTACCTGGCTTACATGAATTACAATTTCCTTTCTGCGAACACTATGCTGAGGTTCAGGGACGATACTGACATTTACTTTGTTAACGACTTTCAACAACTCCTTATAGGAAATATAATTGGACCTGCAGCACCAGTAGTTCTCTGGTACCACATTCCCATAGTCCCTGAAAAACTTGACCAGAAGATGAGAGAGTTCCTTCTCAGATCCCTAGAGGGATTCGATCAGGTTATTGTTAGTACAAAAAGGGATCTGGAGGGACTAGTGAGAACGGGAAGGAAAATAAACGTAACGCAGATTTATCCCTACATAGATCCATCATCTTTAGTTAGGCCTACCAAATCCGAGTTGCAGGAGACTAACGATAAATACGGAATAAAGGACGATGACAAAGTCGTCGTAGTTGTTGGAAGAATGGATCCAATAAAGAGTCAGGATGTTGCAATAAAGGCAATAAATAACGTCGACGCAAAACTCGTTGTCGTCGGTAACGGAAGTTTCACTAGTAGCTCCCTCGGACATGATAAGGCGAGTGTTTGGGCAAACCACTTAAAAGGACTAGTGAAGGAACTTCACCTAGAGAATAAGGTCATTTTTACAGGATATGCAAGCGAATCCAGACTTTCCGCCCTTTATCAGCGAGCAGATGTTGTTGTACTTCCATCAAATTTGGAGGGCTTTGGACTAGTCGTCTGCGAGGGATGGAGTTTCGAGAAACCTGTAGTAGTGAGCAGAGGAGCTGGTGCATCAGAGTTGGTCATTGAAGGGGGTAATGGGTACACTTTTACTCCGGGAGATTGGAAAGAGCTAGCGGAAAAAATTAAGCTAGCCCTCACCAACGAAAAAACCGGAGTCTTAGGAAAGGAAACCGCGAAACAGTGCTACGTTGATACTGCTCTTAACTCTTTAAAAAAGGTGTTCGATAACGCGATATCAATGTATATTTAAAAGAGATAATTCTAGAACTCAAAAATTTTTACGGGGTTACGTAAACATAGGAACTCGTTATCATAAAGCTCTTTCAAAATTAATGAAAATTTTTCGTTCAAAAATCTCGTCTCTTGAAGATATATCTTGATAAAAACCACAATTTCAAAATGTTTTTTAACTTATAACTCCTGATTCTTATAAATGTCAATTGTTTCGGATAGGCAGGCATTACAAGACCTTAAGACCCTATTTTTATATTTCATCATAATGGGAATTATATCTATTGTATCAGCATTTCTTGGTATTGCCTCAATAGTGAATTTCATAATAGTATTTTTTGTGATCAGGAACACATACCTTAGGACCTTCCAGTCGTTTGCGCAACTCGGAAGGAATACACAATATGTGAATTACGGTTACTATGGACTTCTGGGAGGATATGGTTTGGGATTTATTGGAGGGATATTTTCGCTTATTGCAGCTGCATTAGTTTTTGTTAGTCCGTTTGCAGTATATGCTGTAGGTCTTGTGGGCACAATATTTAGTACTTTAGGAATACTTGGTGTGATCGTAGGATTTATACTAGTAGGAATAACAATATATTACTGTACACAGCCATATGGAGAGGATCTGTTGAAATTCTCAGGTATAATAATCGCCATTCCTTTTCTGTGGTTTATCGGTTCAATAATTGGGTATATCTCCGTTGACGGAGTTATTAACAGATTAGGTCAATACGGGGGTTACCAGCAATTTCCTCCACAGATGGGACAGGTCCCTCCTCCGACCCCTCAATATCCTCAACAGCCAGTGATTCAGCCTTCATCGCTAAACGCTGTGTATCAAACTGGACAGGGAAGGATCGACTCAGCGGGTAATGCGTATTTTTCACTATATTCCACCGTAGGGAACATATCAATTACTAACGTCATCATTGATGAAACAGGAACTAGCGTAATTCCAAATACGATTTATCCAATGACGTTAGGTGTAGGACCTAACAACGTTACTGCAAAATTCGGAAACATACCTAATTATCAAATGGGGAAAAGTTATCAGTGTACGGTTTCATTGAGTAACGGTATGCAGATAAAAGTAATCCTCATAAGTAGCTAAAAGCCTTTATTAACTTTTTATTAAATTTGAACAAAGATTTTCTATTGAATTAGATGAAGGTCTAAGTTCGGCAACTGGATTGATTAGGGAAGAAATTACTTCCCAGATTATTCCCTTTTCTCTACTAATTGTCCAATACGTCTCGTTCACGAGCCTTTGGGCCTCATCTATCAAATGTTGTGGATCGTCTTGTTTGCTCAAGATCTTTTCATAGATTTCGCTCAATTGCTCGTTGAGTAACTTTCCCGTAAGTAATGTATAACCTGTTGCACCAAGGGAATACATATCCGCAGATGCAGCTATTCCTTTCTTTTCTAAAGTCGCTTTCACCTGTTCTAACGATACATAAGCTGGGGTGAAGAAGTCTATAGTTTCTCCGATTTTCCTTATTGAAGTCCAGTCCCCTAGTGCTACATCAGTCTTTCTCAAGTTTGTAAGTACTTCCTCTACTGTGTCCCCTAGGTAGGTTGAGAATAGAATATTTTGAGGTTTTACATCGCCGTGAACGTAGCCGGCTGAATGGAGCTTAGTTAATTCCGAAGCAGTTCTGCAAATTATCATAAGAACGCCCTCTTCCCATTCCTTACTCTCGTAAAACCTCTTTTCTATAAACTGATATGCATCACCCCCCTCCATGTAATATGCGATCAGTACTCTATCTATACCGTAATTTTTAAGGACCTTGTCCCTTATCTTCCCTACGTAAACTAGAGGAATTGTCCCTGGAGTTCTTGCCTTCGAAACCTTCTCTACTTCGCTTTTCGCTGAATAAGTTATAGGGATTTTCAAGAAATATTTCTTACCTTTTTTCTCCGCCACGTATGAGTAAAAATCCTTCCCCTGTTGAATAAGCGAGATTACAGTATAGTCCATTATTCGCTTGCCAAGAAGCGAATCAGGAGTAAGAGCCATTGTTTCATTATAACCGCGTTGTATATTTACTAAGCTTTGACCTGAGACTGATGAATAGAATGCTGACGATAGAGTAGAGGAAAGCGCACCCACCGTTACAATGTAAGGCAAAATACCGTCATTAAGGTTAAGCTCAAACGTGATCGCCGAAAGGGAAAGGAGACCCAACCCCACTACAGCTAAGAACATTGAGAGAATTTCATTCCCGGGAAGGGGAAAATTATAATTTAATGTGTAAAAAGTGGTAAATACAAGTATTGCGATCAGAACTCCCTCAAAGATAATGGATACAAACGGAATGTCTTCCCTGAGTTGCGAGAAAATAAATAATCCAACGTCCGAGTAAAGAATGACATAACCCGCGATTAGAAGATTTCTAAAAGTAGGTCTTGTCACAGTCGTAAGGAAAATACCAACGATAGCGTAAATGAAAAAAGAGAAAAAAACTAAATCAATATCAGCTTGCTGAATTCCGTCAACTATATTGAGGGGGGAAGTATAGAATACGAATAAGAATAAAATTACACAGGAGACGAGATTAGTTATCCTTACCCAGGAATACAAGAAATACACACCTATGCAGATAGGAAGAGGAGTAGTACCAGGATCAGAAACGATACGAATAGCGTTATTGGTATGAAGGTGGCGAATTCTAATCTATTAGCCGCCCTTAACCCAAGTCCTGCACCAACTAAGATTATAAGGACAACGGTAAATGGTATAGCCTCACTGGGAATCGGTATCATCTTCCTACTCCTTTCTCATCGTCTGAGTAATTTGGGAAAGGTCCGTTTTAGGATCTCCGGTAAGCCTCTGAGTCGTCTGTATTAGATCATACCGCATCGTCATTTGAGCTGTCGCCTTTAACTGTTCCAGCGTCTGTGACGATGCTTTACCCTGTTCCAATTCTCTTGAATACTTTCTAAGTAAATCGTAAAACTGGATCTCTGCTGCCAATTGTTGATTTACAACCGGAATGTCCCCCCTCCCTATATTATAGGGAAGATTGATAACACCATGAGCGTTATTTACTGCTGGATCCTCAAAGACTAGCTGAAAGAGGCCACGAGCTTCTTGAGTTCCAGGCGGTACTTTTAGAAATCCTATTATCTGAATGAAGTCGCTTACAATGGGGAACTTTATCGGTAAATCGACATTAATTGGTATGAACTCCTTTGGTGAAATAACTTCTAAATTAATCGCGTAAGCTTGGGACGATTGAGATGCAAAGAGTCGTGGAAGCTCCTGTGGATTCTCCACATGATGAAATATTCCCTTCGTTGAATCAGCTATTCTCTTTAATATTACCTCATTGTAATCCCTTCCTATTCCGATCGTTATCGCCTGAATATTAGGAGGTAAAAGCGAATCATAGTTATCTGGATATTTCTTATCGGTCGGCTGCCCATCTGTTAACACGATCAATTTAGTTGGGTAATTTCCAACTTCTCTGCTTACGACCTTTAGAGCGGTATGAAGTTTTGTCTCGGGTTCGGGAGCAAGTGGAGGCAGTTGTACGGGAACCCCTGACGGTCCCTCATAAAGCTTTACGACTTTTCCCGCGAACTTGTATACTGCAACGACATTTCCAGGGGGGAGCTGTGATATTATTGAGGAGGCAGTCATAAGAGCCGTTTGGAGCTTGTAACCAGCCATCGAGTTACTAACGTCGATCAGTATTATGACCTTAGTGTTTTTGATCACCTCTCCTCTTTCTGGAACTATTGCAATTCTAACTCCTACGGGAGTTTCGACTTTCTTAACAACCACTGTGTGCGTTAAGTCCAATCTCCCCAATATTGTCATTGAATATTCACTGTGGTTTAATTGTTATTGATCAACAAAAAGCTTTTTCCCAGTGAAATTTTTTCCTGTAAACCAGAGTAGTATATATTACGACACTTTCCCAAATTTTAGGAATTCTCTAGCGTTTTTAGTAAAGCAATTGAGACTTCCAACTCCAGATAGGACGTTTTAAAAGGGATTTACGTTATTTGCGAAAATTCAGGAAAGCAGTTAGAAGCCCTCCTTAAGACAGTATTCCGTTCTCTCTATTAAGGTGAGGAGTTCTTCAGTGGGAAGTGTTGGTAGAAAGATATCCCAGACTTCATCAGGCAACGCAGGTTGCGTAATAATTGCCCTTATAATTTGCTTGCACATCCCGTCAAAATCGTCTACAGTTAATTGGTTTTCATCCATGTAGTTACTTACATAACCCTTAAGCATAGTCATGGCCAGAAGGGGCTTTCCTATTCTAGCTGCGTTATATATTTCCTCCATAAGAGATAATCGGGAGTGTAAGGAAAAGAATTTTTCCAAAAAGTGTCCGTTGCCCTCATGGATCGGCTTTCAGTGTCTTTACTATGCCAGATAGCCTCACAGGTACTAAGGTTGTTCCCTCGAGCATGTGAGACATTATCCTTATGCCATTAGATGAGGTAATGGCGTACAACGTAGCTTAGAAGTGGGTAAGACGCTTTCCCTTTATTAGGTATCGTTAACATATTACTTCAGACTGATAAACAAATATGGGGGGCATCCGTAAACATTAGAATTTCTTATCGCGTTAACAATTCTTAAGATAAATCACGCGATAAAGAGGATTATGCCAATGTATGATTCCGATTAAAGACTCTGATCAGTAGTCTCTGAAACATTGGTACTTCTTCTCTTGATATTACTTTCCCTTTCCCTACAGAGAGTTTTGCGACTTCCTTAGGATCTACGTTAAATAACTTCGTCACCCCTATTCCATCTATGTAAAAGGCGTAGGGAGGTTCTATTTTATTAATTAACTCTATGACGAAATCTACATCTTTGCATAAGAGGTAGGTCGACTCAGCGTCACTCTCCTCAATGAAGGTTACTCCATCATCAAATACATAATGTTTGATTTCTTTTGCCTCATCAAACGTGACGTGTACTGTAAACACCTTTTCGTAAGATAATATTAACGATAGCGGTCCAAGTTTTCTCAGTTTGGCAATTTCCCCACTTACGTCTTCTTTCTTCAATATTCTCTCGCCAGTGAAAGTTCGTTCAGGTTTTTTGTAAAGCCTCATGATTACTTTAGTGATCACGCCGATACGTCCCTTACTTCCAGCAATATATCTGGAGAGAAGAAGTTTACCGTTGGGGAGAACGCTTCTCGCGCTGATCAGGTTCTGAAAAGGCGTTCCATACTTAGTTGATAGAGTTGAAGGTTCATTAAGGGCTACTAGCCCCCCTATCGTACCAGAGTAAAGAGCTGGGAGTAGAAGGTTTTTCTCCGAGGCCGACTTTCTTATGTCATCTACTAACGTTCCTGAAAAGGCCTCAACCCTGTCTTCAAATATTTCGAACTTGCTTAACTTCGTAGTGTATATTTCGACGTCAACGTCCTTGAATTTCGAGTGTCTACCTGTGCCTAGAATAGCTACCTTCTCCCCTTTCTCCCCAGCCTCCACTAGCACCTTTGCTATCTCTTTCTCATCAGTAACAGCTATCTTTGATACCACACTTTATTTTTAGTTCAAAATTACTTATAAACAAGAACTCTTTATAGAGAAGACAGTTCATTGATTTTATCACTCTCCTCTCTAGTTTATACGCGAATGCCCAATTAATATTTGAAGGATTATATAATTTAAATATTAGTTAATATGTATAAAAACTCTAAATATTTCGTAATATAATCCTTACATTCAAATACGCTTACCTAGTTGATTAGAGAAGATATTATGAAATGAGGATAGTAATTAGATTAATCAATCATTAAGAAGCATACTATATCTGAACTTTACTATCTACGAAGAGGTACTTGCGTAGTCTCGTCTCTGGTATCCTCGTTAAATATTCTCTCATTTGCGATATGAGATCATCTCTCATTCCCTCATCCACCATTTCTCCTCCGTAGACTATACCCCCTATAACTGCATAGTAACCGAAAAACATCTTCAAATTAAGGCCTTCTAATAATTTTCTTGTAATCTGTGACCTCATGACACCCCCGACAATTGACACTCTATCAACTGTCCTCCTTAATCGCAAAATAACTGCTTTTATATATTCCGCGTTTTCATAAATTACCTTCAGCGCTATCCTATCGCCATTTTGTGCTAGTTTATCAATAACTGGGGCAAAGCTTGCTATTTTCCTCTTGTCCTTTTCCTTCGTCAGGAAGGTCACTGCTTCCCTGAAAGGTAAACCCGAAAACCTCTCCAGCGCGTAAGGAATTTCACTGTCCTCCTCTAATCCATCAATTACGCGGGTGGCGTAAATGATAGCCCTCTTTGAAATATTTATTGCCGAGCCTTCATCACCGAAAATCCATCCCCATCCCCCTATCCTTTTTAAATTTCCGTTAAGTTGAATAAACCCCACGCTTCCCGTTCCAGGGGCGAAAACTCCACCGTCGTAATTCAGATTGCTCATCCTATAACATCCTACACCGTCGTTCACTACCAAGGAGTTAGTTATAATTCCCTTTGCTAATTCCGTTCCAATTCTGGTAAATTCCTCTGAATCCCCTATTCCAGCTAATGCGAAAACCCCCCTTTCGATATCTGAAATTTTTGCTGAACTCCATGATAGGGCCTCGTTTATAGCCTCCATTACGTTACTTCTAGCGTTACTAATACCGACTTCGGTAAAGTTTCCAGAGCCTCCTAATCCCACCCCTAGGATCTCTCCACTACGATAAATTACGGCTACGGTTTTAGTAGCTCCACCATCAACTGCAAGTAACATAAGGCTGTTATCCTCCAGAAGAAAATATTATTTTTCTATCGTCAAGGATATGGGTAATGATAGAGAAAATAGTAACAACCGAACCAGCATCAACGGAAATAGTAATTTACCTTGACGGCAAGGAGAGATTAAAAGGTATTCCTGACAAATGTCACTTCCCTGGATTAGAAAGCATACCTAAAGTTGTGAAGAATTCCATAGATATTCCTCAAAACCTCCCATCAAGAGAGATTGATATGATAGTAACAAATGCTGTGAAAAGAGGGATATCTCCATACGTAGTGGATTTTTCGTTGATAGCCCAAATCGACCCTGATCTTATCGTAGGTCAGTCGCTATGTTCGGCCTGTGCCCACTCTCTTGACTCTCCTCTAAAAGGAGTAGAAATATTCATGCCAGGAAAATTAAAGGTCTCGCTAGTATATTCACATTCCCCCACTACATATTTCGGAGTAGCAAAGAGTATTTTCAAGTTATCGAAAATTTTAGGGAGAGAGGAGAAAGGGGAAATCATTCAAGAGGAATTTAGTAAAATGTTGGGAGAGATAAAGGGATTGGGAAAAGGATTGAAAATCGCTTTTATAGAGTGGCTTGACCCGATTTATTTTGCAGGACTAT
The DNA here is from genome assembly GCA_019704295.1 of Sulfolobales archaeon HS-7. GTDB lineage: Archaea > Thermoproteota > Thermoprotei_A > Sulfolobales > Sulfolobaceae > HS-7. Next base: position 380,284 of record AP024596.1, read on the forward strand.
GGGTATCCGATCTAATTTTAAGGAGTGGTGCAAGGCCAATTATTGACGGCTTCGGAAGGATTGGAAAGTATGATGAATTGCTAGAATTTAATCCAGATATTTTGGTAATAGCGCCATGCGCATTCAGTGTAGAGCGGACAATGAGGGAGATCAAGGTTTTGACTCAAAGGAACAAATGGGGTGAAATTCGCGCCGTCAGTAAAGGCGAGGTATATGTATTCGACGGAACAATATCTTCCAACCCCACTCACGATTTAATAAAGTTGGGCAAATTTTTGTTAAACGTACTCAGCGGACAAAAGGTTGATAATAGCGTAGCTCAGATACTGGAGTAGAGCTAGCGAACCTGCTTTGGGTAAATACAGTTTCTTTACGAAGAAACCTGCAAATCTTATAAAGTTTATATTTCAGCGAGTATTCTTTACATAGATGCACTCAAGTGTCAGTCTGCTAACATCATTCCTGATATTATTATTGTCATTCGTAATCGTGTTAATAATAATATCGATGCCAGTGTACTTTGCCTCTAAGATGATCTCCAAGAGAAGTTCGTTAACAAGGGCAATAATAGCAAGTATTGGAGGATTGACAATTTATTTCATATTAAGGGTGATAACTTCACCTCTACCTTTCGTATTCAGCTTCGTTTTGGCCTTCCTCGGATTACTCTTCATATTCAAGATTACTTTTGAGACTTCTTGGATAGGCGCACTTGGAATAGCTTTCTTATCACTTGTATTCGTTATAATTGTTACGACCGCTGTTATTTTCATATTAATTTCCTTGGGTCTCATCGCGCCTCACTTAGCACGATTAATTCCATTTTTCCCTCTTTAGTAATTAATGTTAGGCAGTGCTAATCCTTTATCTCTCTCACGGATTAAACTGGTTACTTAAGGTAAGCTCTGGTATTTAATTATATAACCTGTAACCCCTCTTATCATTCTGTATAATTTGTATAAACTGTATATTCTCAGGCTTCTTGATATGGATTCGATAAAAGAAAAAAGATATAAGTAAAAATCTCTCCATTAGAAAGTGTATGATAATTGTAGGCGTTGATGCGGGAGGAACTAAAACTATAGCAGGAGCTTATACATGCGAAGGTGAGAAAATTGGCGAGGGTCTAGCGGGACCAGGGAACTATCACAACGTAGGAATTGAAAAAGCAATAGGAAACGTGAGGACGGCGGTCATGGCTTCAACGGGAGGAAAAATCCCCGATTTCCTAGGAATAGGGATGGCAGGATTAGACACTAAAAAGGACTTTGACTTAGTCAGACCTTTGGTAAAGACCCTAGCAAAAAACGTAATCATCGAACACGACGGATTTGCGGATCTGTTCGGAGAAACGGGAGGGAAAGCGGGGGTACTAACTATAGCAGGTACGGGAAGCGTTGTTGTTGGTCTAGACAACCAGGGAAATAAATTTAGGATAAGTGATTGGGGGTGGTTACTAGGTGATGAAGGCTCGGCCTATTATATAGGAAGGGAAGCCTTAAGGGAAACAGCAGCTATGCTCGATGGGAGAAAGTCCAGATCTATTCTCGCCGACTACGTACTTGAAAAGACAGGTGCAGGGGATATAGAAGAACTTGTAAGTTGGGCCTACACCGGGCCACCGAGTATTGACGAGATTGCATCCCTTAGTGCTGCTGTTGACAGAGCTGCAAACGAGGGCGATGAAGACGCAATAGGTATATTAAACCAGGCGGCAAGCAGTTTAGCTAGCTCTGCGGTAAATCTAGCTAAGAGGTTGCAGGTTAGGGAAATATTTGTGAAAGGAGGTGTATTCTCTTCAACTGTATATATGAGGTTCTTTTCATCCTACGTTGAAGCTAGGGGAATTTCAATAAGAAGGACATCTAAGGTAATGTATAAAGGAGGACTCATCATGGCTTCTATGAAAGCTGGTTGTAACATTAGTTTAGAGTGAAAGGGCTATTCCCTCAGACCTCGAGTCCGCAACACTAATGTATACATTATCTTTCCTTTTCATCGCTTGAACCACACCTACGGCTCCGGAAAAGTACTCAACCTGAGTTGCTGGTATATTCAACCTTTTTTCCGCTACTACCTTACCGTTATAATAGACGAACCTGGGAGCATTAACAGCCTCATCAATCTCCATAGAGTAATCAACATAATACTCTAATACCTGAGAGTGAACTTGAGGACGCAAGTGTCCAGCTGCACAACCTATAACTAATTCCTCTTTTCCATTTTCCGCATACATGATCGAGAGGGTGTGCAGAGGTCGCTTTCTAGGCTCTAACTTGTTTTTCCCTGAAGTGAATCCAGCTCCCCTATTTTGGAATATTATATCATTTACCATAATGCCACTACCGAAGGGTTCGAACAAGCTTTGAATAAAACCTATGTTATTCTCACCATCGCCAACGGCAAAGAACGTAGTATCCTTTCCCTTCTCGTTATAAATTCCCTCTCTCTCTACATTTTTCCTTAAGTAGTCTTCAGAGAGTAGAAACGCGGGGAATTCAGAAAATCTGAGATCAGCAACGTAAGAATCCCTATCTGAATATGCGGATATCGCAATTTTGACGTGGTTATTAATTCTGTTTAGGTCGTTATAGGGAAGTTTATTTATGCCTGTCATCTCTATCATTTTCAGCATTTCCAGCGTCGTTATTCCCTGCGAATTGGGTGGAAGTTCATATACTTCCCAGTCCTTATACTGTGAAGTTATTGGTTTGACAATCTCACCCGTGTATTCGGAAAAGTCACTTAGTTCAAATGATCCGCCAAGCCTGTTTAACTCCTCTACTAAATTCTGGGCGATTTCACCCTCATAAAAGTCTCGAGGGTCTTTAGCTATTCTTTTTAGCATTAGTCCCAGTGATGGAAGTCTAACCACGTCACCAAATCTCTTCTTCCCGAACTTTCTCTTTAATTCCTCAGATACGTCCCTTGCGTTAATTATCGCACTGTTTAGTGTTCTTGAAACGGGAAAACCGTTAACTGCAAGCGATATCGCGGGCTTAAGTATCTGTTCTAACGATAGGGTACAGTAGTTGTCATAAATGTAACTCCACATATCCACTAACCCTGGAATAGTTATCGAATTAACTCCCTTTTCCGTAACCTCCCTAGCGGCCTTTGGAGACCATCCAGATCCGTTGTACGCTATGAAATCTCCACCTGACTTAGCTAGCATGAAACCATCTCCCCCAATACCACTGGTCGATGGCAAAACAACACCTAGAACTGCGCTAACTGCTATAGCCGCATCGAAGGCGTTACCCCCCATTTCCAGTATCTTTATTCCAGCAAGTGTAGCTAGAGGACTTTGCGACGTCACTGTTTTTTTACCTATTGAAACCGGCATGGTTAACCTTACATCTGCCCTTTAATTAATATATCTTCGGAATCCACTAAATTTTGTAAAAATTAAGTAAATCTCCACGTCGTTCTCTCCTTACCATCAAGGATGGCTATCCCTATATTGTTCAATATTTTCCTTATTTCGTCTGACAATTCGTATTCCTTTCTCTTACGCAATAAATTACGTATTTCCACGATAGAATCGATCAACTTGATCATGTCTTCATTCCCCCCCTTCAGATCAGCGTCAAGAACACCAAAGACATCGTTGAATTTAGATAGAATGTTATAGGCTAGAAGAGCTGAGGAAAAGTCCTCAGTCTTTTTAATACTAGAGAATATCACGGACACTACCTCATGTATGTATGAAACGGCGAGAGGGGTATCAAAATCGTCATCAAGAGCATCGTCTATTTTTCTCGACAGTGATAAAAGAGTCCTGTTAGCGTTTAGTGCGTCTTCGGAGGAGGAGAATTTCGGCCCTTCCTTGATTATCCCCCTCAGAAGAGAGATGGCATCTCTTACTCTAGTTAAGGCATTAGACGCGGTGGTTAGGTTTTCCTCTGAGAAATCAACCGTACTCCTATAGTGGGAGGACAGGAACCAATACCTCAATGTAGATGCCCCGTATTTTTCTAAGGCATACCTTAGCGGTATTATATTCCCCAAACTCTTGGACATTTTATCTTTATTTATCGTTAAAAATGAAACGTGTAACCAGTAGTTGACCCATTTATGGGAGAAGAAAGACTCGCTCTGAGCTATCTCGTTTTCGTGGTGTGGGAATATTAAGTCCATTCCCCCTCCGTGAATGTCAAACCGCTCTCCGAGGTACTTAGTTGACATAACGGAACACTCTATATGCCATCCCGGTCTTCCCCTACCCCATGGTGACTCCCAATAGGGTTCTCCAGGCTTAGAGGATTTCCATAGTGCGAAATCATATGGGTGTTTCTTTTCCGTTAAGACCTCGGATTCCTGTTCCCACTTCTCTTTCTGGGTGTTAGACAATTTCCCGTATTCCGGAAAGGTATCTACGTCAAAGTAGACGCTTCCTGATTTCGCTACATACGCGTGTCCCTTATTTATTAGACCTGTTATGAAATCTATTATTTCATTAATGTGATATGTTACACGAGGATGTGCGTGTACTTCTATCCCCAACCTCGATATGTCCTCCAAGTACTCCCTAGTATAGCGATCGGCTACACTTTCCCAACTTGACCCTTCCTTATTTGCTTTGTTGATTATTTTGTCATCTATGTCCGTAATATTCTGAACCTTAAAAACGGTGTATCCACGGCTTATGAAGTACCTAGCAAGAGCATCGAAGAAAGTAAAAGTTCTCCCATGTCCTATATGGATCGAGTCCTGAACTGTAGGACCACATACGTACATTTTCACTAAGCCGTCGGTAATTGGGACAAACTGTTGTTTTTCCCTTCCTAACGTATTGTAAAGTCTCAACTTAGTTCCTCCGTCATCTGTCTGGCTTTCGGGATGACGTGGAGAGCATAGGGATCTTCCTTAAGTTCATTAGCTAGGTGTATTGACGTAAGATCTCCAAAGTAAACGAGAAAACCTGCGTTTTTTAGCCTTCCTGAAAATCTTTCCCTCACTATATATGAGTTGATCAGCTTATTCGTCACCTCCGATATTTCGTCATGCCCTAGTATTATTGGAAATAGAGATTCAAAGTGCCTGAAACCCTCAATTTCATTATGATGGATTTCAGGAATCCTATTAAAAAATGCAGGGTATTTTGCGTTTTCGTTAATTTCCTGCTTCATCCTTTCAGCGACCGGAAAGTATTTTGAACTGTATATTACAGGTACTTTTCCAAGTATCTTCTCGGAGAGCTCTTTTGGTCCTGCGGAAATTATGTCCTTAGAATCCCTAATCCCATCTGCCATGTCCGTTATTCTCAAGCCCAACCTGTAACTAAAGTTTATTACATTTAATAGAGGAATGACGAGATAGGGAAACATAACTCGTGGTTGTTCCCCCCCTGGAACCTTTATGCAATCGAGATCTTTCTCCTCACATATCTTCCACATCTTTCCCCCAGACGTTATTCCTATCACATGCGCTCCTCTTTCTAGAGATGATAAAACGATCCTTAAAGTTTCGACAGTATTTCCAGAGTAGGTAACTGCTATTAGGTTTGAAAGTCGATCCACGGCCCTTGGAAGAGATACGGTTCTTAACGTTTGGAATGAAAAGGGGGGATCTAAAAGTTCAACCACGTCACCAGTAATCCCGCTTCCTCCAAGACCCGCTATGAAGACCTTGTCCCTTACAGGTATTATCGGAACCTCTAAATCTAAAGCCTTATAGAATAGTTCATCCCATCGAGAGTAAACATCAAGCACCTTTAAACACCATAGATACATTTACCGTTAGCATGGTCTGATTAACGGTAAATGTTATGGAATCTAGACCCATATCCTTCATATTCGACTTAACGATAGCAACTATCTCCCCGATCAATCCGGTACAAAAGTCGAGAAGGGAATCCATTAATTCGAAAATCTCCTCCGACTTTATGGTAGATGTTAATGTGGGCTGAAATGCGGAAATAGTAAGCATGTTGGCCTTAGTAACAATTAGAGAGACACTGGAGATCACATCGTTCCACGCTTTTTCCCTAACCTTATCATCAAAGGAATCGATGATTTCAGAAAAGCGCTTTAACTCCCTACTTAGGTACTTTAAAATCTCCCCCTCTTGAACGGATAAGGGCCTCTTTTCTAGGTCGTTAATATTTTGGAGTAATACCGATAGTTTGGCTTTGCTATTCATAGTTTAAGCTTACTAACTAGAAATAATAAGTTAAACTAAATATTAGCTCCATATGGATAGAGTTATTGTTATAGGTGGTGGGGCTGCGGGGATGAGTGCAGCCTCTAGGATAAGAAGATTGAACGAACACGTGAGAATAACAGTGTTTGAGAGAACTCCTCTCGTAAGTCATGCACCTTGTGGAATCCCTTACTATATTGAGGGGTTGTTCGATGATTACTCTCTTTTCATGACCTATACTCCTCAATTCTTCATGGAAAAGCGAAATATAGAGGTTAAAACAGGAGTAACGGTTGAGGAAATCGAAACTAAAGACAGGAAGATATATGTTAATTCAAACGATAAGAAAGAGGTTGAAGAGTACGATTACTTGGTGTACGCAACAGGGGCAAAACCAGCCATGCCAAAATTTCCAGTAAACGGGGAGGTCTTTCTAATACATCATCCTGCTGACGCTGAGGAAATTAGGGAGAAACTTTGGAGTACACGTAAAGTAATTATCGTTGGGGGAGGAATAGTCGGAGTAGAAATGGCTGAGGCCTTAACGAAGAAGGGTAAAGAAGTCGCGTTGCTTCACAGGGGTAAATGGATTCTCAATAAAGTTATTGATCAGGATATGGCTGAGGAAGTTCAAGAGGAAATGAAGAGGGTTGGAGTAGACCTTCACCTTGGGGAGGAGGTCATTGAGGTAAATGCGGAAAAGGTTTTAACGAAAAGTGGAGAGTATAAGGCAGATGCAGTTATTTTAGGCGTAGGCGTTAAGCCTAATGTCCAACTTTTAAGGGATTCCGTAAGAATAGGTGAAACAGGAGCGGTGTGGACTGATCAGACCATGAGGACGTCTGACGAATACATATATGCTGTGGGAGATGCCGCCGAATCTATTAACATAGTTACTGGGAAAAGGGACTGGGAACCGTTCGCTCCAGTAGCTAACAAGATGGGATATGTTGCAGGCTCGAACATCGCGGGATACCCAATGAAGTTTCCAGGTGTAGTAGGAACAATCATAACTAAATTTAACGAGACATTCATAGGCAAAACAGGCGCATTTATAGGAACAGGGGTAAAAATAAAAGGGAGAACTAGGGCCAGATATTATCCGGGAGGGACAGACATTTACGTCAAACTATATGTTGATGAAGGTAGTAAAAGAATAACAGGAGGCCAGATCGTCGGAAAAGAGGAAGTGCTAGGCAGAGTAAACACTATTGCCTCCCTAATACTTAAAGGTGGTACAGTTGAGGACCTCTTCTTTTCCGAGTTAGGTTACTTGCCAGCTATTTCCCAAGTTTGGGACCCCTTAATAGTAGCGGCAAGGCAATTCCTTCGAGGCTGATTAATTTTTCAAATTAGATTACTGCCTGAAACTTCTTACTACAATTACTTAGACCGCTTCTCACTACAGAGAGTATATCTTCCTTGAGGACGTAATTGTATTTTGGTCTACCAACCTTTCTGTCTTCAACCTTATGTCTTTCAACGAGTCCAACTTCTATCAGCTTCTTGAGACTGCTTTCCACAGTAGTTTTGCTCAGATTCATGTTCTTAGCTAACTCTTCTGAAGTAGCTTTTCCTCCGATTTGAATCAACCTTAAGAAACAGTCCACATCTGTATCGGTTATTTGAAAACAACACCTTATAGCATCCCTACTCTCCCTTAATCTCTGAATATCTATAGTTTGCTCCATATTTTAATTAGTTATGTATTACCCTATAAAAGTTTTTTCCTCCGTATCTAACTTTTTAATTTTTTTATTTCGAAATCAATTATCTCATAAAGAAATAGTTATCTTTTTGAACTATATATAGGGAATTATTCCCGACGATATCGACCTCACAAGGTATTAGGTAATACCAAAACTTCATGAACAGGGTTAATGTGTTATTTCAGCTCATCTAATTAAACACGTTCGGTAGCGGGAAGAGGTAAGCTGTTAAATAACTATTTATTAGATTGAACCGAAAAAGTTTCGAAGAGAGAAAGAAAAAGATGTTTGCATAAACCTTATACGGAAAAATAATATCGTGGGATTAACTTGAGGAGGTCTAAGAGAGAATCTTACTTTTAATTTACCTGACGTTAAAATCTTATTAATCACAACCTCTGCTATAAACTGAATTCGTGGAAGAGTAAATGGCAATGACGAGGTTTAACTATATTCAAACGTTTCTACTTTAACGAAAACTCATGTTATCACGATTTACTATTTTTAAGCTATGTAAGAGGAATTTCTTAGTATGCAACCATTTTACTTTAAGTCATACGATAGAATTGTTAGTGAAGTACACGATGTGAATGAATTAAAGGAAAAATTAGAAGAAATCGGTAAGTCCGACCCTGCATGCGTAAACTGGCATTTATCACAGGGACACATATCGGCTTGGCTCCATTACATAGGTGAGCATGGATTGGCAGAAGTGTTAAGGAACGTTAATGACTATAGGGAGGCTGTATCGAGAATCAACGAGTTTGAGACTATAGGGAAGAAGATCCGGCAAAAACAGAGTAGTAGAAGAAGTAAATCTAAAAGATGATGGTAATACCTTTGATCTTACGAATGAGAAATTTTCAGATGCTTCATTCAAAAATTTCAGCTTACGATGACGTTATTATGTAATACCCTTACGAAACTGGTCTGAGATTTTGGGTTCTTTGATAAGTAAGTTGTGAGTTTATGAATTAAGCATTAAAAAAATAAATATCAGGAGACAGCCGTAACATTTTCACCATTCCCTCACCTTAATAAAACACGTCCGGATCATTGTATGGATGCAAATTCATTTATCGCATCATTAAAATTAGTAAGAGCGTATGCGTTTGATAATTTAACTGAACCCACATTAGAGGAGGTGATCCCTTTCATAGATTCACTAATAAGAAAAGCCCTCAACGGACAACTATACGAATTAAGGGAGGTTCTTGAAGAGCCGCGGCCGGGATTTGAACCCGGGACCTCTGCCTGTCCAGATGGAGTACCAGGGCAGCGCTCCAGCCAGGCTGAGCTACCGCGGCACGAGGGAATATAACATCATGAGAAATAAATAATTATCCCCCAGAAAGATATTTGTTTCTGCTTTAGTTCCGAGACACAAGTTTTGAAAGCTGAGTTTACAGGATCTCCAATACTTCATCGGTTTTACATTAAGTTTCTAACGTTTAACTTATCATATTTTCTTATATATATTAAAAATTCTTAGAATTTCGATTCCACCAATAGTCACTAACTTTAAGCCAGGAGATGTTCATCAAAAAAGTCTTTTTCCTTTTCAGGATATAGTTATAAAATTTCATCACTTCACTCGAGTTTTTTAATAAATTCATAGTGTATCTCTCTAAAGTCCCTCTTTTTGTAGAAGGAAACTGCTATTAGGTTCTTTGCAGGAAATCTTGCTGTTATCGACCTTACGTTTTTCTTTTTAAGTTCTTGGCTAACGTAGTTGAGAAGCATGTCGCCTACTCCTTCTCTCCTGTAAGCTGGCATCACGTATATTTCTTCGATTAACGCAACTGCCTCTGGTACATAGTATCTCCTCTTGTTTATTCTTACCCTAGCTGCTCCAATTACCTTTCCTTCATCCTCTGCAACCACAACTACGCTGTTTTCGCTCCTTAAATCCTCTATGATGCTTTTCCTTAATCTCTCATCAATGTCATCAGGTATTTCCAAAAGGGGATCGAATTCAGAATTCAGAGAATACATTCTTGAAAACATGTCAACTATAAATTCTACGTCTTTTTCCTCAGCTCTCCTAATCTGCATTCTTTTCCACCTCGCTAATGATCTTGCGAGAGTATATTATTCTTTGCTTGGCTTGGTTTACGAATTCCTCTTTCGACATTTTAACCCTAGCATATCCCCTCTCCACCGCCTTTTCTGCTACAGCTCCAGCCACCTCGTAATATACGTCCCATTGGTCCATCCTAGGAATTATGTAATCTTTCTTTAATCCTACTCTTTTTGCATAGCTAGCTAGGGTCTCTGACGCTGCTATTACCATATCGTCATCGACTTTCGACGCCCTACTGTCCAGAACACCCCTGAAAACAGCAGGAAAAACTAATGAATTATTGACTTGATTTGGGAAATCACTCCTTCCTGTTGCTACGATTTCTGCGCCTGCTTCTACTGCCTCATCCGGAAATATCTCCGGTACTGGGTTAGCTAGTGCGAAAACTATTGGCCTTTTCATAAGGGATATCCACCTTTTGGAGATCACTCCAGGTCCTGGAGATGAGGCAGCTATTAGTATGTCCGCGTCCTTAAACGCGTCATCAACATCCTTTATATTATATCCGTTGGTTTTTATTGCTATTTCGTATTTCCACTTATGACTAAACATCATTGCATCTAAATCCTTTCTCTCGGAATGAAGTACACCCTCCCTGTCAATTAAGATCATATGCTTTGGATTAAATCCGTAGCTAGTAAGTAACCTGACAGTCGCTATGTTTGCAGCACCTGCGCCAAATAAAACTATTTTACTATCCTTGTCTTTCCCTGCAAGCTCCATGGCATTGATGAGGGCAGCAAGAGTGGCACCAGCTGTTCCCTGCTGATCATCGTGCCATACAGGAATGTTCATACTCTGCTGAAGCTTATCTAAAATGTAAAAACACTTTGGACTCTCTATGTCCTCTAGGTTTATTCCACCAAAAGACGGTTCCAAGGCCTTACTTACCTTTATGAATTCCTCCGGATCCTTAGCTTTAAGAGGAATTGGAACGGCGTCAACTCCTCCCAAATACTTGAACAGCAAGGCTTTCCCTTCCATAACTGGCATTGCGGCTTCGGGGCCGACATCTCCGAGCCCTAGTACCCTTGTACCGTCTGTAAGGATCGCTATCATGTTCCATCTACTTGTTAGTATAAAGCTCTTATCCCTGTCGCTAGCTATCTCCCTTACTACATCAGCAACGCCAGGAGTATATATCAAGGAGAAATCGTCATAGCTCTTTATTGGAACTTTTGGTATCATCTGGATTTTGCCCTGATATTTCATTGACAATTCTATTGATCTCATTGAAGTATAGGCTTTTTTCTTGTTTATAAATTATAGTTATTTCCACTAAACCCGTTCATCCTTCAGAAGTAATGAACCCCCTTCTTGGCCGATAGAACCAAAATATTTTTTCTTATAATATTTAAATAACTATTATTATTACACAAGAAAAATGACCTGCTCCGAGAAGCACACATTTCTTCACTTGCGATTCAACTTCCATGGAGAAAACGTATACCACTAGCAATGTAGATAAAACGCGTATCACGTCTATTAAGCATAAAAGGCGACAAGGGGGAAACATAGTAAGCTCAGTGATTAAGGGAAAACCCGTAGTTGAGGCTTGGCTATTACGCACCTAGAACGGTCTAACAAGAGGGGAATAGACTCCTCCGATGTTCTAACCAGTTTCTCTAGGGACTAACGGTAGCTAGTATTATGAAACGAAAGGTGGAGTATTACGCCGACTAAGGAGATATATCACGAGATAGCATCCAATATGTAACAAATATAATATATTTTATTAGCTAAGTTTTAATATATAGGAATAATCCTCCTAATGCATAATCAGGACAATAATACAAGGAAATTACGAGAAATTAAACTCCTTTGCTGACTATCTAAGCTCAAAAATATCCAGTTTTATCCTCTGCTAACTTATGGTTCATTAGGCTAAAAAGCCCTTTTCAGCTTTTATGGTTAAGAAATATACGGTTACTTATGTCTATTATTAATAAGCTTATTCATATTACTTTTTTACTCGTAATTAAACTAATTTAGCTATGGAGAAACGTATTTTATAACTTTTTAGTTTATTTGGCTATTCAATTAATTACCTGTTAGATACCATCATAAGTCTTACAGCCCTTGCCTACAATGAATGTGAATTAAAGAAAAAGAAAATAATTGTATGCACTTACTCCCTTTTCTCCTGTGGAGATCCCTGATTTACGGTTGTATTAGATGTGTCATAACCGCTTTTTAACTCCCTGTCCAACTCCTTCTGGATTTCTAACTGACCTCTCTTAAATTCTCCGACGGCTCTTCCAAGATTTCTGAATAATTCAGGTATCTTCGATGCTCCACCGAAGAGTATAACAGCGACAACTATCACTATTATCCAATCATTAATACTTCCAAACATTGTTCTCAAACAACTTTTTCCATCTTCTCATTAATAAACGTTGTGAGTAAATTCGTGTATTTTTGGTCACTCAAGTTATTAATGAATTTTTTTCCAAAGAGTTATTATTACTCTATTCCTGAAATAATAGCTCTCCAAGCCTTAGGATTATCGTCCGGTCCCTCAATATCGTCATAATATCTTCTCGCAAGGAGTAATTTCACTTTTATTTTTGTTCTCGAGGAAATAGTAATCGGGATGCTAATCGATAGGGATTCATAAAGGTCTGAATCGACTTTTGGCGATTCCACTTTCGCGTCTATATTTAATTCCGATAGTATTGAGGCTATCGTGACTTTAGCTTGAGCCACAATTTCCTTTACTGTAGTTCCAGAAAACTCTTCCAGGAGAAGTTTCTCCTCCAGCACCTGTTTGATTTTAGTGGATTTCGACTTATTCCGGGGTAACCTCCTAGTTGTCGTCTTACTCCTTCTCAAAAAGCCCACAACATAATTTTTACCTTATAATAACATTATAACCTTTTCTGCTAACAGTGAAAGGGATTTTCCAGTTTAATTACCGTTTGATTTGATTTTAGCGAAGACCAAGTGTTATGCGGATATTAGGTTAGTAACTCTAGGTCATTTCTGTTAACTTCGTGGGGTTCCTCTCCTTTGTCCTGCTCCTTCTTTCTCTCCCTCACGCCTAACACCATCCAACCGCTTTGGGGTAAACAATGAGACCGCTCATGCGTCTCCTTAGGGGCATGGCTGGCCCGTGGAAGACCCTCCGGTTAGCTTCACAAAAACGGTCCACTATGTCCTTTCAACTTGAGGATAAAGTTCTTAACATTTCTCATCCTGGCTCCTTGGATTATAGCGTGTTTCCTTAACGGGTTTTGGTTCAAACCTTTCTCTCTTTAAAAGTAATGTATACCCGCTACAGGGTATATTTGTCTCATACGCTAACCTCAGCTGGAACTTTGACGTCCTTAACGTTCGTTGACATAAGTCCTGAACCTAAATCTCACATCAGGCATCGGAAGAAATTACGTTAAGGTTGTTTATACTTTACTACATATTGAATATCCATCACCCCCTTGAAAGGCTAAGTTTTTCGCCCCCTTCAAACCTCATTTCATAATGTGGTAGGAGTCATGTCCAAGACGTCGGAAGGTTTGCTCAAGTGAAATCATGAATACGGTATATTTATTCTCTATCTAGTTATAATGTAATACCGGGCGTTATATGAAACGTCGGAAAATTTATGATTAACCGGAAAAGCAGGGTTTTAAGATCCTTACAATATTCTTGATGAAAAGTTGGAAAAATACGCAAATTTTCAAAAAAGATAAAATCTATGTCTAATAGATTGAAGTGAATGAGTTACCAACGACATCAGGAGAACAGAAACTACATCTTAGAGTACATAAGGGAACTTTCCGGAAGAGCTAGAAGAATAATCATAGCTATCATAATTTCCTTCGTAATTTACATGTTATTTGGCATTCAAACGGTAACGGTCTTCAATCATACAATTCCCATTATTTTCCCCTCGTTTTATCACAGTATTTCAGTTGAACTAGTGAGGTTTTTTATACAACACAACGTCCCTAAGGGAATGCAGGTAATCAACATAAACCCCTTTGATCCCCTATTTAGCTCTATGGAAATAGCGCTGCTATTAAGTGTATTTACCGTAATGCCCGTAATACTGAGAGAGGTTTGGGGGTTCATATCTCCAGCCCTTTATGAGCATGAAAAGAGAACCCTCAGGCTTACCGTAATCCCGTCAATGATCCTCTTCGCATCTGGAGCAGCGTTTGCTTACTTCTTGATAATTCCTTTCCTTCTTCTGTTCGTAAAATACTACGCATTAAGCTTGGGTGTTCAACCCACATTAAGCGTCAGGGCTTTCATAAATATTATAGTGTCGTTTATTTTCGCTTTCGGACTTGCGTTTCAATTACCAATTGTCATGAGTGTCCTCACAAAGTTCGGATTCGTCTCATCGAGCACGTGGATGAGAAATTGGAGGTGGGGGATTCTCGTATCATTCGGCATTGCACTAATAATATCTCCTGGAACAACGGGCGGAATCATGGAGACAATAATAGGATTAGTTCTCTCCTCGCTATACGTCGTAGGAGCGCTAATCTCTCGCAGACTTGACGCAAATAGGAGATACATTGTTGGGGAAGAGAAAACCAAGATTGCCGAATAGCGTGCTCTTTTTTTATTCTAAAGTGTGAAATACTTATGAAACATGCTAATCCAATTAAACAGAGCCTATGAGATGTTAGCTGACGTCAGATTAAACTTGAATGTAAAGGAAGTTCCAACTTCTAATTCATCGGGAATGATCTGCTGTGAGGATTTAACATCTCCTCAAGACATACCTTGGATTAGCAAATCCGCTATGGACGGATATGCAGTAAACTCGCTTGGCTTAAAGAAATATAAGAAATTGAAAATAATAGGCAGAGCGTATCCTTGGTCCCCTCCCAGCTCTATAAGGGATTTCGAAACGGTTTACGTGAGCACGGGTTCTTCACTGCCGGAGGGAGCCGACGCTGTGTTAAGAAAGGAATACGCGAAAGTAGATGGTGAATACGTAATTTCGACCGAGGAGGTGGAATCTGGAAAGGACGTCATTCAAAAAGCCGACGATTTTCACGCAGGTGAATCCGTAGTAACAAAAGGGGAAATAATTAGACCTTACCATTTGGGGGCATTATACGCTATTGGAGCGGAGAGAGTTCGTGTGTGTGATATAAAAATGGGATTTGTAGCCATCGGGACGGAGTTAGTCCCATTTTATGAATCTGTAGGGGTTAGGGATTCCATATCCCCAATATTGATATCCTTAGTTTCTAGCTTTACCTCATCTAAATATTATGGTACTCTACCGGACTCAATGGAGGAAATACAGGATACAATGATTAAGGGTACTGAGGAAAACGACATTCTAATAACCATAGGTGGAACCTCCGTCGGAGAGAGGGACTTTACGAAAAGAGCCGCCGAAAAGGTAGGGAAAATATTGTTCGAAGGAGTCACAGTTAACATGATAAAACATACGTCGGTGGCGATAGTAAATGATAAACCCGTGGTAATGCTCCCTGGGCAGCCAGTTGCTGCCGTATTAGCCTTTCACGTGTTTGTTCTGGAAATTCTATCGAATGCCCTGAAGAGGAAACTGTATCGTGAGGAGACAGCTAGACTTGCCAACGACTTAGAAGTTCAACATAAGATGGATTCCATATATCCAGCCCTTACCAAGGGAGAGGAAGTAACCCCTCTCCGATGGGGAACAGCTTTATACAGTCAACTGATAAAGGCAAATTCCTATGTAATCCTTTCCCGAGGTTCCCATAAAAGAGGAGAAGAGGTCGTTGTCAGATATTTCCTTTGACGTAATAGTTTTGGCGGGAGGGGAATCCAGGAGATTCGGCATTCAGAAGTGCCTCTATGAAATAAGCGGAGTTCCGATGTTAGTAAGGATTTGTAGAGAATTAAATGAAGCTATAGTGGTTGGTAATGTTGAGGTAAAAGGGTACAAATGCCTTGAGGACGACTACAGTTCAGCAAAGTGCCCAATGAACGGCATAAGGACAGGGATTAAAGAGGTAAGAAAGGATAAGGTGTTCGTAACAGGATGCGATTTCCCCTACATAAAAAGGAAAGTAGCGGAGAAATTATGTGCTAAAGAAGCTGAGGCGTCATTGGTGTATTACAACGGGATTTTACAGCCGTTAATAGGATGTTATAACAGAGATGTAATATTGCGTATAAACAATTCTGAGTGTTCGCCATTATCGATTATAAGGGAAGCCAGAACAGTCTACTTGATGGGAATAAATGAACTTCGACTCTATGATGGGCAACTTATGAGTTTAATTAACGTCAATACGTGGGACGACCTTAAGCCTGGCAATACTGAAAACTACTGGAGCATTAGTCGATATTATGATAATGGGGAGTTAGTTAATCTACTTCCCATAAGCTTTAGAAATTATTAATGGTATCATTTCATGTAATTAAATAGTTGTAGAGTCGGTTTATTTCGCAGCTAACGGTTAATTTTTTGTTATATTATCACTGAGTGAAAAATTCTTGAAATACGTTCCAATTACACCTGCTTTGATAGAGAGACAGCCGTTCACGCGCCTCTTGCGAATTGTACTAGGTAATTCACGTCTTCTTCGCTTATTTAGTTTATTTTAAAAGTCGTAACAAATTCGATACCGGCAAAATGGGCAGCAGTTTACGCCAAGCAATTTTCTTTATTTAATCTATCAATCTCTTAAATTACAATTCGCAAAAGAACCCTGAATAACCCTCGAATTGCACCACGGAAAGTATTTTTCAACCTTAATCGAGTAAAGTTAAAATCAGAAAAAGTCAATCTTTAATTTCGTTAGAGAGAATAATAATACCTATGAAGAAGTGGGTAAGAACTTTACTATTCTCCGCCATATTTTCTGTCGCAGCCTTTGCGGTCGATGCAGGGTTTACCGTGGGGTTATCAAGTTACGCTATAAGTCCGATATTAGATCCCTTTCTCGAATTCACTATTCCTCTTATGATAATAGTTATCGGCTTTAATGTAATAAATTCCCGACCAGCCGCATTAGAAATTGCTCTAATCTCAGCCCTAGTCTATGCTGCCTCATCCCTCCTTTTCCTAGTTCCAGGTATTATAATATCCGGTGTAATAATAGAGGGTTTTTGTTTCCTTATAGGTTATAGGGGATTAAAAGCCTCATTAGCCCAAGGGGGAACGTTCGCAGTGATTAACGGTATTCTTAGCTTCGTATTTGGCGCGCTCTTCCTCGGCGCACACTCTATAATAAGGGTAACGCCGACACTAATCCTCATATTAACTCCAGCCTTTTTAGTAGAAGGAATAGTAATCGGCAGTATTTCTTGGAAAATATTTAACTATATGATGAAATCGGGGATAATTAAATCATGAGAGTGAATTTCGTCACAGGTATTTTTTTCGTTTCCGCCTTGACGGCAGCGGGAATATTGACAACTGCCGTGATCCCATTTCTGGCAACTATTCCACTTATAAGGAGAAAAATTATTATTATAGTTGAAATCGCCATAATATCAATAAGTCTGCTCATACTGTATTATACCTCGAGATTCTATTTTTATCCGTATTCCTTTAGAGGACTTCTATACGTTAATCTCTATTTCATTGCATCAGAATACATTGATAAGGCCTCGATAGTTGACGTGTTGGGGGAAGCGGGAGTACCTATCGCAGTTGCGTTATCGTATTATCCCTACTTGACGTCAATAGTCAGGGATGTTGTTTTTTACTCTAGAGCAAGAAAAAAGAATGTGTTCAGAGTTACACTACCAATTATAGTACAACTTGTTAAATCCGTTCAGGATATATGGATTACTTATAATCTTAAGCTATTTGGTAATTTTAGGAAGGATAAAATTAAAATCACTTCCTCTGAAATCGTTTTATTGCTATACGGGTTTGCTACATTATGCTTGTCATTTCTCCTAAAGGTTTAACAGGAAAGATAGAACTAGGGGAAAATGAGAGAGTCGCCCTTGTAGGGAGGTCAGGATCTGGTAAAACCCTTTCAATAAAGACCGCTCTTTGCCTGAATTCTGGGCTTTCGATGATCGATGACAAGTCGTTTTGTGAGACGCAAGACTTCTCAATTGTAAACGCAGTTTTTCAGGAACCTAACACCCAGATACTGTCAACGAGCCTTGAGGAGGAGTTAAAGCTTATCTCTAGATATCATCCCGTTGATTTGGAATTAGCTAAGCAGTTAATGGGTAAATACTTTACTAGGGATTTCTTCAAGCTGTCCGATGGATATAAGAGAAGATACGTAATCTCATCCGTTCTTTCATTTGAGCCAAAATACGTCTTGTTAGACGAACCCTTTGCTAATGTAGATCGGGAGGGAACATCGCTTATCGCTGGAATTATTCCCAGAGGTTCCCTGATCGCAGAACACAGGATTCCAGTAATCAGGGAGATCGTAGATAGAGCGTATGTAATTGAAGATGGGAGGATAGAGGAAATAAAGAAGGACAAACTCTTCGATGAGGATTTTTTGAGGAAAAATGGCTTGAGAGGATTCAAAGTGGACAAAATTGACACCGATAAAGGTAAGGAGTTACTTAACGTGAACGTTAGGGGGATAAACTTACGGGTTAGAGAGGGAGAAATTGTATGCCTGGTTGGCAGGAACGGCTCTGGAAAAACTACTTTGATAAAATCCCTGGCAGGAAAGATATATGCAATTTTTCAAAATCCCGATCTTCAATTCTTTTACGAGACAGTCGAGAGGGAGGTTGGAGACGATGAAACGATGAGGAAACTTGGTCTTTACAAGCTAAGGGAAAGGAGTCCATACGCTTTAAGTTACGGGGAGAAGATGAGAGTTCTCATAGCCTCTGCACTTGCATCTAAATATAAGGTCGTAGCACTCGATGAGCCTACGGCAGGACTAGATGGTGTTAACTTAATATCCTTTGTGGAGTTGTTAGGTAGTGTGTTAAACAGTAAACGGGGAGTAATTATCGCGACCCATGATGAAGAAATTATAAACATATGTGATAAAATAATTAACTTATCTTAATTTATCCAGCCCACTTACCTATTCATTGCGAAATTAGTTTATGTAGAAAAATAAAATGAATTTAGTTGATGCGATCGTATGGACTAGGTAGAGATTCGCATTTAACAATTCCCTTTATCTAATACCTAATTTACCATAATTACAATTAGCAATGGAAACCTGAAATCACCGAATTTATCCCCACACGTAACCACTGGACGACGAACTGGAAGTTGTCGTGGTTGATGAACTTGACGTTGTTGATGAAGTGGAAGTTGTCTGGGTAGAAGTAACGGTCTGAGGACTTACGTGGGATGCGGACATCTTCATTGCAGCCATACCCATGAATACACCGCCTATCACTATTATTAAAACACTTAAGGCGAGTAACCCGATTTTTAATTTTCCCATTTTCTTTGATGCCATAAATTGCGCTATTATACTGCTTTAATAATCTTTTTCCCAAATCCTCATACCTCACCCCGACTTATCTCATCGGGATCGGGTTTCCTACTGATCAGCCTCCCCCCATCTATAATTATCTCCGTTCCTGTGATGAAGGTATTCATGTCTGAGGAGAGAAATACAAGCAAATTCGCGACTTCCTCAGGTCTTCCCATTCTGCCTAAAAGGGTGGCGGAACGCAGATCCAGGTTTTCAGGTACATCATCCCCTTTTGTGTATATAGGTCCAGGTAATACCGTAATGACCTGAATGCCGTATTGACCTAAGTCGACGGCCATGCTTCTTGCCATTGAGATCAGTCCACCTTTCGTTACGGCGTAAGGAAGGGAACTCCTCAGAGGGGAAAAAGCCTGTATTGCTGATACGTTAATTATCTTTCCTCTGTTCCCATTCCTAATCATTGCCTCAGCTGCCGCTTTCGACAAAAACATAGGAGCCGTTAGATTTAACTCTATCATAGAGTTCCATTCCTCCTCAGAAACTTCCAATACTGAATACCTGGAGTTACGCGACGCGTTATTGATAAGGGCATCTATATTCATCTCCCTTAATTGTAAATACACTCTTCTGATTTCCTCCCTTTTAGACAAGTCTGCTACAATGTAGTCTACGCTTATCTGAGGTACGGAACGGCCTATAACTGTTACGTTAGCTCCCTCTTCTAGGGCTCTTTTAGCGAAAGCAAGACCTATTCCGTGAGTTCCGCCGGTTATTACAATATGCTTATTTCTCAGGAGGTTCATCTTTGATATCCCCGAAGTACCTGTAATCCTTGCTGAAGTACTCCAGATGAAGCTTTCTATATGGATACTTATTTAGTGCGTCTTCATTAACGTCAAATCCGATACCCGGTTTCTTAGGTGGATATATGTAGCCGTTCCTCAGTTCAAAGTACTCCGTGAGCAGATCTTTTCTCACGCTGGGTGCATCTAACCAAAACTCCATTATTAACCCGTTAGGCATAGTAAGCATAGCATTAAGCGTGTGAGCGGTAGCTATAGGACCGTTTGGATTATGTGGGGCAACAGATAGATATTTCGCAGAAGCCAGAGAAGCTATTTTGGAAAGAGTTCCCAAGCCTCCAACATGACAAACGTCAGGTTGAATTACATCTGCTGCTCCTGAGTTTATGAGTTCAACGAACCTATTTAACGTGACCAATCTCTCACCGGTAGCTATAGTAATTATGGATTTTGACCTTACTACCTTCAACGAGTCTATGTCTTCCTCAGGTACAGGCTCCTCTAGCCAAAAAACGTTATATTTCCTCAACATTTCTGCAACTCGAATTGATGAAGCTATGTTAAATCTGCCATGAGCATCTACTAATATGTCGAAGTTGTCCCCTACCGCATCCCTAACTGCGGAGACCCTATCTTCAGCCCTTTTAAGTTCCTCGTCCGTAATCGTTGGCCCACTTCCTCCAAACGGATCGAATTTAGCGGCTTTAAATCCAAGTTCCTTAACTTTTTTAAATGCCTTAACAAACTCGTCTACTTCCCTATCGCCTGATATGAAACCGTTAGCGTAGACCTTTATCCTATTACTGACCTCTCCACCTAGCATCTGGTATAAGGGGACTTGAAGTTCCTTAGCTTTTGCGTCCCATAGAGCCTGCTCCACTGCGCTTACGGCCGTCATAAGTATCGGTCCTCCTCTCCAGAAGAAGTTCTTCGTTAAGAAGTTATATGCCCAATTAGGGTTGACTTCTTTGCTGAGAAGGTGGGGCTTGAAGTCGAGAATGGCAGCCTCTACTGTGGATTCGAAATCACCCATAGTTCCCTCCCCGTACCCCTTAATACCGTTGTCCGTTGTGACTTCCACTACTACGAAGTTCCTCCAGACTGCATAGATCTTGTATACTTTTATGTCAGCGATCTTCATGTCCTCACCTTGACGTACTAAAAGATTCATAAATTGGTTGTAAAACTACGGGAGGCAATTCGTCCTTAATACGAAAAGTCCCCCCAGTTCTCTCTGCCAAATGCTCTAAAAGAAAACTATCCTCTTCTAGGATTTCCCCTATTACGTTGAACCTACCATCAGCATTTACGTCTTTCTTGAAAATCCAGACTTGAATGTAATGAGGATTGTCATTGACTACACATACCGAACCAGAATACCTTCTCACGACGTTTCTGGGAGTTATGTTGTTTTCCCCCGCTGTAGTTAATCCTACGGAGTTTTCCTTTATTCTAACGTCCCGAAATTCCCTTCCGAAAACCTTCTTCTCTTCCTCTGTTACGTTTGGATACACCCTTACTCGTAATCTTGTATACATTAAAGATGACGATACGTCCTCTAGTTCTGTTTTTGTGGGTTCTGGTTCTCCTATCCAGATCCTGTCTATTACTTTGGTGTTAATTAGGACATTCGCCGATGTTCCTATATCTAGTTCCCTTAAAGTTTCAATAGTGCTCCTTGCTCCTCCTTTTCTAACTATAAAAGCTGCTACCGAGATTCCCCTGCTGTGAAATTCCTTCGATTTAGCTACGGCGTCCTCAAGCGATAGCCCTGTTTCCATCCAAGGGTAAAAATCATGAGATGCCATGACCAGTTCTGGATCCCTTACCTTCCTAAGAAACTCGTCAATGTGATCTACGGGAAATACACTAGCATTAAGTTCCGTTTTCAGACCTAGTTCGTTATTAGCTATTTCTACCATCTCGTCTAGGGAGAAACCCCAGTCTAGCCTCAAACCTCCCACTCCTATATCCTTAAAGACCCTTAGATTTCTTGGAGACGCGCCTAGCTGGTTGAAAACGTCAGGGCTAACGTCTACAACGTAATAAAAGCCGAGGTTATTCAACAGTTCTGCGATCTCTTTTGCCTTACCAACAGTTTCCCTTGCTATCCCTGACCAAACCTCAGTGTACCCTAGTTCTCTTGCCAATGGTAGGAGTTCCTTTTGTTTTTTTAGATAGTCGTCATTCCATAGGGTTAGTAACATACCTAACTTTTTCGTCATTGAGATAATAGTTAAGACCACGTTTAAAAGTGTAGTACGAATTCCAAAGGGAATACAATTGTGTATGCGTTAGATATTTAACTTTCATTTATAATATAATGCACTATGGGAAAAGGTCTCATTCACTCTAAAGACGACGACGTCTGCGTTGTTGTTGCAGACGTAAAACAGGGGGAAGAGGTTGTATGTTCTTCTATAGAAGATCCGAGGTATACTGTGGTTATAAAGGCCATTAACGATATACCTCTTGGTCATAAAATAGCTCTAAGGAAAATCGGAGAGGGTAACGACGTTAAGAAATACGGAAGAAGTATAGGTGTAGCAACAAAGGAGATTTCATTAGGCGAACACGTGCATGTCCATAACATTAAGTCGAAGAGGTGGGGAAAACGATAGAAATAAAGGGTTATGTAAGGGAAGACGGTTCCGTCGGAATAAGGAATCACGTTGCTATAATCCCGCTGGATGATCTTTCAAACACTGCCGTAATGGGAGTTGCTAAACTAGTAAGGGGCACCGTACCCCTTCCTCATCATTACGGCAGACTTCAATTCGGTAAAGACCTAGATCTAATGTTCCACATTCTCGGGGGCAGTGGTGCAAATGCCAACGTAGCAGGAGCAATAGTTATAGGAATTGAGGAGAACTGGGCAAATAAGGTAGCGGACTTAATCGCGAAAACGGGTAAACCCGTTGAGGTCTATCCCATTGAGGGGTACGGCGACTTAAGGACAATTGAGAGAGCGTCAAGAAAGGCTAAGGAAATGGTTCAGGAGGCATCAGAAAAACAACGTACTACTGTGGATCTCTCCTCAATTGTAATGAGCATAAAGTGCGGGGAGTCAGATACAACCTCGGGTTTAGCTTCAAATCCTGCCACCGGAATAGCCGTAGATAAAGTGATAGATAACGGAGGGACAGTCATGTTTGGAGAAACGTCGGAATTAACTGGAGCGGAGGACATAGTTGCCGAGAAGATAAGGGATGAGGAGTTGAGGAAAAAATTCATGAAAATATATGACGAATACATCACTGAGGTAGAAAGCAAGGGGGCAGACCTCCTGGGTTCGCAGCCTACGCAGGGCAACATCAAGGGAGGACTAAGCACTATAGAGGAAAAAGCTCTAGGTAACATTCAGAAACTTGGTCGTCGAGAGGTTAATTGCGTTCTTGATTACCTTGACGAATTACCTAGTAATAGACACGGTACACTATGCTTTGTTAATACGTCTTCTGCAGCCGCTGAGGCGGTAACTCTATTCGCATCCAAGGGATCTGTAATTCACTTATTTACAACAGGCCAAGGTAACATAGTAGGCCATCCATTAATACCAGTTGTCAAAATAACGGCGAATCCAAAAACGGCAAAACTAATGTCGGAGCACATTGACGTTGATCTCTCTGAGCTACTGGAGATGAGGATATCCCTGGAAGAAGCAGGGGAGAGAGTGTTCCAGTATTCTTTAAAAACAATCAACGGTAGACTAACCGCTTCTGAAGTATTACAGCACGATGAGTTCGTTCCAATAAAACTATACATTAGTGCATGATCACTTTAACATTAGGTTCTCATACTGCTTTACGTATTGTAAGCTTCTTTTTACGTCTGCGAAGTATTTATACGCTTCCTGAACATCTGAGGCAGTTACTGTATCCCTTCCATTCCTTTCAGCTATTATGTTACTAGGTTCAAGTATCTCAACGCTATATCTAAGACTTTCCTCTGTTCCCACTTTGGTTAGCTCAGCTACTGCATCATCCTGAAGCTTTATACCTAGTTCCGATGCCCTTATTTTCACTATTTCCCTTATTTCATCAGCTGTGTAAGGCCGTGTAGGTATTATCAGCATTCGATCGAGGACGTCGAGAGGAATTCCATGTGGAGATTCAATATCCGTTCCCCTTATTTTTGCCATACCTCTATTTGTAGCTAATATAATTATAGGGGAGAGTTCGGCCTCTAAGGCCTTCGTTAAGAACGAAAAGGTCTCTATGTCAAGCATATGTGCGTCGTCTATGAAAAGTATTCCTGGTATCAATTCCCCGTTACCCTTATTTACCGCTTCCTTAACTAGTCTATCGACCTCTTTCCTAACATCTTGATTTATCTCTCTCTCGGTAAAAAGAGAGAATATTGAGGTAAAGGAGATACTCTGAGCGGCAACGTTAAGATCAAGGTCGTGCAATGTAAAGGTGTTAACGATCTCCTTTTCCTTCTTTACAGGTCCGACGGGCATTTCTACAACCCTAGGTCCTCCCACCTCATATTTGGACTCAGCACTCCTCCCTATTCTAAATACGTTTCCGGTGTCTGCATCTATCCATATAACGTCGCCCTTCCTTATCCCTAATCTGACTATCTGTTCTGCAACGCCCTCTCCAGCGGTTAATCGAGATTGATCATCCTTCGTTTTTAGCACTATTTCCGCCTCACGCGGCATTTGAGCATAGGGATTCATTCTACTTCTTGCCACCTTTACCTTAACTTCATCTACAACCCCTTCGTAAACCATCCTCTTTTGCTTAAGCCTAACACCAATTGATTTTCTAATAGCCTGTGTTAATATCTCCGTCTTCTTAAGCTCCACAGAGTAGAGTTCGGTGGCATTTATCGTGTTGAATGGTGTGTCCTCTCCAAGTTCCTTGGCAATGGCTACGGCAATCGCTGTTTTACCTGTCCCAGGTGGACCAACAAACAGAACACCCTTGCCAGCCATTTTACCCTTTCGCACTAATTCAACTACAAGTCCAGCTGCTTCCCTTGCCTCCACCTGTCCTACAAGACCGTCTGCCTTGAACTCGGCCTTTCCATTTAGTTTTAAACCCAATCCCGTTATGTGACTGTGTATGCTTGCCTTTTCCACCTCGGATGGCCTTTTAACTTCCTTGATCTCGGCCATCTTGGCTCCAATTAAATTTAATGACTGAGCTTTTGAGATTATCTTAACTTCAGCATTCCCTGAATCTCTTAACAAAGGAGTTTTTACCGAGACGTCTAAAGGCGAAACGTAGCAATGCTTTTTCAGGCTTAAGAGACTATGACGTTTCAAGGAACTATAAATTAATTTATATTATATTTAAAATATTAAAAAGAAAATTGTATATCTAGTAAATAATTACAGGAAAATCTGAAAGATTTTTTTAACAACGAGAGTTAACCTTACCTTAAAGATACTATGGCATCATCGAAGGACGTTAACGAAGGTCAGTCCAAATCTCAGTTAAAGAGGGAGATTAGTTTTTTTGACATATTTTTCATGTCAATGGGAGGTCAGGCGCCGTTCCTATCTTTACTGTCATATGGTACGGCAGTCTTTACTGTAACTTTACTTTTCTCCCCGATCACAGTTATTATTGGGACTATCGTAGTCCTGTTTAATGGTATTGCAATATATTACCTCTCATCAAAGTTTACAATGGAAGGAGGGTATTACACCTACGCATTTTACGGTTTAAGTAAGAGATTAGGTCTAGAAACGGGGTGGATGTATCTCTTCTACTCAATCCTTTACGGAATGGGTTACATAGCAGGGGGTACCTTCGTCCTCAAATACGCCTTAGGCTTGCCTCCTTTTGAGGCCCTCTTCATAATACTTATCCCTGCGCTAATTCTTCTCGTTTTAGGAATAAGACCTTCCACTAAATACGCTATTGCCGCAGCCTCACTCGAGGTCGCCATTCTTGTAGCGATATCGTTATTTTTCCTAAATCTGGCAAAGTTTTCATTTTACGATCCTTTCGTCAAAATACCTCCAGCAAGTAATATAGTCGCAGGTGTCTTATTCGCTATAGGTCTACCCACGGGGTACGGTTCAATAACCCCGATCAGTGGTGAGGTAAAGGACGCGAAAAAAGCCATAGGAAGGACCACATTAGCCGTAATTATAACTGGGGGTCTGCTAATAGCGCTGGTGGTCTACTCACTTCTCGATGCCGCCGTTCATGTAAACTTTGGAATTCTCTCCCAATACGAACCAATAATTGATTTAGTGAGAAACTACTTGGGATTAGGAGGGGAAGTCTTCTTGTTATTCGCGGCGATAAATGACGGAATACTGGCATCTCTTGCGTTTATGACAGCCGCCTCAAGAACCTTATTTACCATGGCAAGTCACGGATTTATCCCAGGAAATCTCGATAAGATCAGCGATAATAAGCCCCTCAGGGCGGTGCTGACTACAGCAGGAATTTTCGCATTACTGTCAACCCCTCTCCTAGTGGAAAACCCTTACCTGATTTTCCTTTCGTTAGGAACCCTTGCAGGACTAGGAAACCTTTTCGTTCACGCTTCGGCGGACTTCTCGCTGATAAAGATATCCCTAAAGAGACTCATCAAAAGATTGAGACAATTCACCGTAGGAATTGTCGCGACCATCATATCGGTTTCCGTGTTAGTTTACTCCATAGTAACTGGAGCCCCTGACATCGCGTACATATTCTTCGGTTGGATCATTGCAGGCTTTCTCTATTCCGAGATTCTAAACATGACTAAAGAGGAAGAGGAAGAGGAGTAGGTTTTTATTTGGCCAAGTAAATATACTTCAGTGAAAGCACTCTTCGTATCACATGGTTCGCCGATGATACTTGTAGAGAAGAATTCATGGAAGGAATTACTTTCTGAAATAGGTAAAGAATTCGCTGATTTTGACAGAGTTGTTATAGTTAGTCCCCACTTCGCTACATGGGATAAACATTACGTAGAGGTTCAGGAAAGATTGGAGTGTATTCAAGACTATTACGGTTTTCCAGAGGAGCTTTACAAGTTCTGCTATTCTGCCCCTAATGATGTAGAGTTCGCTGAGGCCATAGTTAGAGGATTAGAACGTGAAGGAATCCCAGTAAAAGCTGACACTTCGTGGGGACTTGATCATGGCGCGTGGATTCCCCTCATGTATATGTTTCCGTTTCCTAAGAAGGTCGTAACGGTGTCAATTACCCCTAACGGTCCTGAAGAACATGTAAGAATAGGTGAGGTAATTGGATCTCTAGCTGACGATAAAACGCTCGTAATAGGTACAGGTTCTCCAACCCATAGGTTGGATTTAATGTATATGAAAGTGGGAAAATGGAACTCAAAATTCGACGCCATGCTAATGGAATTAATAAACCAAGGTGACGTTATTGGACTACTCAATCTCCCGAGTAAAAAGGAATGGATTGAAGCTCAGCCAGAAGGAGATTTAGCGCCATTTTACGTGGCTTTAGGTTCGTCAAGTGGTAAGAAGGGAAGAGTTCTCAGTTACACCTCTCCAGAATACGGAGTAAGCATGTTGGCTGTAGAGTTCGATTAATATTACTTTGGTATCAACCTACATGGTGAATCACCCTACCCCAAAAATCCAAAATAATTCGCCTTATAATATTTAATAATGATATAACATTAAAAGTAGCCAACCTATAATGTAGTGAAACACCTGTTAAAGAATATATGGGATCAGTTTAGCGGTATTAAGTCCTTACTACTCTCGAATGCGTAAAAAATTTTTGCCTTTAATTACGTGTTTTCCTAATGATAATTAAAGCAGAGAAGATAGTCCTGAATACGACGATCATCTCAGGGTCTATAGAATTTGACGACAATGGAATAATTACAGCGGTTAACAAGGGTTCTACGAACAACGGGCTTATTCTGGTACCAGGCTTCGTAGATACCCACACTCACGGAATAGCGGGAAGGGACTTCTCCATTTCAGCAGAGGATGTAATCGAGGATTACGTCAAACATGGAGTAACGACTTACATCCCAACTGCAGTGTCTTTGAGCAGAGAAGGACTTAGAAAATTCTGTAGTCAAATGGCCTCTTCGAAATCGAATGTATTCAACTTAGAGGGTCCTTACATAAGTGCGAGTAAGAGAGGTGCACATGCACTCTCTAATTTAAGAAAGCCTGATATAAGAGAGGTTGTTGAATGCATGAAGCTTTCCAAAAACAAACTTGCTGTAATAACCGTAGCACCAGAAATTGCAATGGAAGTAATTCCAGAGCTGATAAAAATGGGAATTATTGTGTCGATTGGACATACCGATGCAGATTTCCCCGTTTCCGAACTTGCTTACTTAAGTGGGGCAACTAGAACTACTCATATATTTAACGCAATGAGGACGTTCCATCACAGGGACCCCGGAGTAATTATCGCTTCTCTCCTTTACTCTAACTTCATTGAGGTGATTCCAGATTTTTTCCATGTTGATCAGCAAATTATCAAATACTTAATTCAGAACCACTGGAGAAGGTTGGTCGCCATAACAGACTCAATATCCGCTACAGACCTAGGTGATGGAGAGTATTCTCTAGGAGACGAAAAGGTATTCGTAAAGGGAGGAAAAGCTAAACTCAAGGATGGAACCATTGCGGGTAGCACACTAACGATGGATAAGGCTTTTAGAAACGTTCTCGAGTTAACAGATCTTCTTACGACATCTTCGATCGTAAGCTATAATCCGGCTAAATCTATTAATCTCAACGATAGGGGGGAACTGGGTATAGGGAAGAGAGCCGACTTAGTTGTCCTAGATTCGCATTATACTTTGAAGGAGGTTTACGCAGAAGGCAAGCTACTATTTCAGCATTAAGTGCGGGGACGGGGATTCGAACCCCGGATGGCCTACGCCAGCGGATCTCTTAACGGGTCTTGAGTCCGCCCCCTTGACCGCTCGGGCACCCCCGCACGCTAATATCTCCTGTTTTACTCCTTTTATTCTTGTCGCTGGTTAAAAGTATAGTTGATTTTTTAATCATTTCCTCACTAACCCAAAGACGATGGTTCTCCTCGCGGATCCGAGTTCATATCCCTTATCTGAGGGGTAGTGGAGAGAGCAATATACACCTCCCATTTAAGTTCGTGATCGCGATAATGTCCGGGTTGTTTTCATAATCACACGGACATAAGAACAACGATGTGAGACTTCAACCGTCTTCTTACCGCACTTATGACAAGTCATGAACGAATAACTGGGGTTAACGTACTCAACCGTAATCTCACGCTTCGCAGCCTACCATTGGATCTATTACTGAATACTGCAGTACAGGATGAGATGGAGCTTATTCCTGAACTCGGGAGCTAAGTTATTTACCTGGTGTCATATTCCTCAAGCTCTCCATTTTAATGACGTTTACATAAAAGTCCTGCGGTACCACAACGACTTACTTTCTTAGCGAAGTCCAACATAACGTGTTTAGCCGTCACGTGAGAGTGGGGGGATCCTTGCCATAACATGTTTACTTCTTTGTCTCCTGGTATACTTACTCTGAAAGGACTCAGCTAAGAGTCTAAAGCATTTAACCTCTTCTAATCGTGCAGTAATGCTAAGTTAGTCAGAATCGTCCTTTCCTGCAACGACTTCACACAAGTTAATGTCCATAACGAGGCTTCCCTAGGCTTACCTTTCAGTGACTCTCTTAAACATCATCTTAAGGGAAGCCTTATCGTCCTTGATTAGGAACCTTACCTCCTTCATATTTCATGTTCAAAGAAATGAAGGGTCCTCGGATAACCCAGAGTAAGTATCTCTATCCCTGCTATCCTCACGGTCACCCCTCGAAGACCACGAGGTAACTAGTCATGGACATAAGTTATATCGTAAGGTTGTAGACACTGAGGAACCTACTCTTCTTGGGATTATTCAACCATTTCCTTTAACCAGAATAACGCATACCTTAATGCCTTAAGATAACGATTTAAGAGGATTAGGAGGGAATCATTCTTCCAATCTTGATGGAAATCATTCCTCTCATTGTGTTCTTTCTACTCCTTCCAGACATTAAATAGCCAAAGGATAAGTACTTACATACAAGAGGATTATCCCAACCTCACAGAGGCAGAACTTTCCGCTTCCTTAACTCATATTTTTGTAAAAAACTTATTTATTCTCTGCGAGTACTTTGAAATTATGAATGAATGGCAGAAATGGATGTTAGTACTTTTACCACTAGGAATAGTACTCTCTATATCTGTACTATCGGTTTTCATATTAATGAGAATACCACAATATTATGAGGCGATTCCAATAATAGTAGGGTTCTCAGTGGTCATGGGATTAATAGCCGTTTTCGTAAGGGTTTTCCTAGGTAAATGGGCTTTATGAGAGATAATGATAAGATTCGGAACTCCATCGACGCATCTTACAGGAAATTAAGTCGCTCCTGATACGAGTCTAACTATGTGGAACTTCCGCTAATTCACCTTCTTGTTGCCCACGTTAATCTACGTCATTGTGCACCACAGAATGAGAAGTTCAGACATTCCTGAAATTCATGGATGGTTATATCTGGGTTTTTTGCTAATTCAGTTTGTTTAGAAAAACAAAACGAATTTAATTAAACTATTCCGTATCAACTAGCTGAAGATCCGTAGTTTATAGTTTCCTTTATTTGACCTGTCTTAGCCACAATTACAATTAACTATTGACATCTGAATTGTCCTCATATAGAAACTTGCGAGTAATGTAGTCGATTAGGAAATAGGTTCGCAGTCGTTATTTACACTAACATATTAATAATAGTGAGATTTTGAATTTGCATTTAGGGCAGTCAACGGACTGGAAATGTATAGATAGGAAAAAAATATTTACTTCCCTGGAAATAAAAGATTATGGATAGCAATAATATTCTTGAGATATTAAGGAGTTATCATGTAATAGCAACTGTGGGATTTTCAAAAGATCCCAGCAAACCCTCTCATCAAGTACCGAAGTTCCTCATTGCTAGAGGATATAAGGTGATACCAGTAAATCCTACTGTCGATCAGATATTAGGCTTAAAATCTTATAAAACAGTTACGGAAATTCCAGAACCAATTGAGATTGTCCAGGTATTCAGACCATCCAAGGATATACCTCAAGTCGTTAACGACGTTTTAGAAAGAGTAGAAAAGAAGGAAGACGTCAAGGTGTTATGGCTTCAAGAGGGTATAAGAAATGATGAGGCTGTAAAGCCCTTGTTAGGAAAGCTAAAGGTGGTTCAGGACAGGTGCATGTATAAAGAGTATATGAAGCTGATAGAGGGAAATCAGAATCCAGAACCGTTAACGAAGTAAGACCCCTGCTCTAACTGGTAAGATTCAAAATTTATCTTGTTAATTATACATACAAGATGTTCAAAATCCACAATGTATTGGAAACTGTTAGTTATGACTTTCTTTTTATTTTAATTTATAAAATCTAATTGGATAATCTGGATGTATTTCTCCTATCTTAAATTCCGCACGATTAATCCCCCATCAAAGTTAAATCTTCTTACTATCGATCTAGGGAATATATGTTCAACTCTTACGCAATCATTACGATATTTGTCATCTCGACAGCTTTATTGATCACGAGGAAAGTAAGGTATGACATCATAGGTGCACTCGTATTTATCGCCTTACTCCTAGTAGGGGCAGTCCCAATAAAAATCGGATTAGAGGATCTCAGCAGTCCTGCGGTAATAGTCCTGATTTCTGTACTATTACTTAGTAAAAGCATAGAGTCATCAGGATTTCTAGAAAACTTCGGAGAGTTCCTATCGGTGAAATTAAGGAGAAGTACTGCGGTTACTTTTACACTACTCCTTCTAGTGGGTTTCGCCTCTGGTTTCGTAAGCGACGTAGCTTTAACTGCAATAATGATTCCGGTGTTCTCCTATGTCAGTGAGAAGTTCAATGAAAGCAAGTCCAAGTACCTCATCCCTCTTTCCTATGCTGCAATACTCGGAGGGAGATATACAATCATAGGAACTACTCCGAATATTGTTATAGATCAGCTTTGGTATGAAAAAACCGGTAACTTCCTTCCGTTCTTCCAGTTCTTGAAGGTGGGCCTTATAATGATGTCTTTCGGATTTATTGGGCTTTTCGTAATATCCAAGTTACTACCATCTATAAGCAAACCACTGAACTCGATAGAGGACTTCAAAACTAAGAATTACGTAGTAGAAGCTAAATTAGAAGACGGAGAACTTATAGGGAAGCCGATTAGTTACTTAGAAGGAATTGGGGTAAAAGTATTAGATGTCTTTCCTAGAAGAATGTCCTTCGGTCAACGCGTTCTCATGAAAGGAGATACGATTCTAATGGAGATCTCGCCAGATAAGTTGCCTAACATTACTTCCATTGATGGGCTTAAACTCGCACCTTCGTCTTCAACAGTGGAAGGGGGCGACGTAAGGGAACTTCTCGTCACTTCAAGCTCCTTAGCAGTAGGAAAGACTATAGCTGATATCGAACCTGATTTCGTGTATAGCGTGAAGGTTTTGGGAATTTCTGGAAGGCTTATTCAAGGCAATGTAAGTAAAATAAATATAGCTCCAGGAGACATCCTCCTAGTCCAAGGTAAAGACGAGAATATAACGAAAATGATGAATTCTCTGGGGCTAGTTCCCCTTTATGAAAGGAAGATAAAGGTGTTTAATCCCAAGAAGGGGATAGTAGCTATTGCTTCCCTGACAACAGCCGTAATCTTGTCGAGTTTAGGAGTTAACACAGCCGAATCTTTTCTAATAGGGATTCTACCTACGGCTATTATTGAATACAAAAATATATATAGGTATATAGATTGGCCTCTAGTAATCTTCGTAGCTACTTATATTCCAATGGGTTATGCTCTGCAATCAACGGGATTTTTGCTAAAGATTCCCTATCTGAACAACCTACTGGTGCTTTTCCTTTTTACAGTCCTTATAGCCAACTTGGTCAACAATATATCGGCTTCCGTAATAATGGGACCAGTTGCGCTAACCTTACCACATCCCCTTCTCTCTTTAACAGTAGTAGCCATGGGGAGTTCATCTACTTTCCTAACACCATTTAGTCATCAGGCTAATCTCTTAGTTAATGATGCGGGAGGATATTCGGTAAAACATTACTTAATATCCGGCACGATAATTTTGTCACTTGTATTTATAGGCCTTCTAATTTTCTTGTTCGTTCACTGAGAAGCTATTACGGATATTTCAACTTTGCTACCTCGTGGGAGTTCTTTTACTCCCACCGTAACTCTCGCAGGCGGATTTGAGGTAAAGTACTTTGAGTACTCTTCATTAAACTCCTGAAAATCCCTCATGTCTGATAAGAACACAAAGGACATAACCACGTTCTTCACATCGAGTGAAGATGCCTTCAATATAGCCCTTATGTTCTCTAATACTTGCCTTGTTTGTTCCCTAATCCCAGGGGGGATTTCTCCAGTTTTCGGATTAATGGGAATTTGTCCCGAGATGAAGAGTAAGTTTCCCGCTTTAACGCCCTGGGAATAAGGACCAATGGGCTTAGGTGCCTCCTCTGTGAATACTGTTTCCATGTGTGTTAGTTTCATTTCGGGTATAAAAGATAGGAGTTTCTCCGTATAGTGAAACTTACTATGTTGTAAAGGGAGAAGTTTCCTATTTCACGGCTCCGCCCTGCCAGTACTGGTAGAAGGCGTAACTTGACTAGAACTAAGGATTACATCGACCCCTAAGTGAACTTGGTTTTGGTGTCCCACACGGAACTGATTGAAGCGTAATGCATTAACCACCAATTTAATCGAGACGTCTAGGTGAAGCCTACTTCTTCGGCAACTGTCATTAATATTATGTTTTTTCTGCATTTAAACTACAAAGGGGACTATTCACTTCTATCTAAAAAGAAGGAGTTTTCGTCCCTTTGAGCACATAACTTTATAAATAGTGTGTTTAAGAGGATTAACATTTTTAGGGAAACCCCTGAATTCAGGGCAAGTTACTCTTCTAAGAGCTCGTCCAAGAGTTTCTCTCCGTAATCCTGTTCACCAGTAACTATAAGATCATCCTTACCATCTTCGTAGTATTTGAGTACTTCCTTTTTCACTCCTTCAATACTAGACGGAATAATGTCAACGACTTCTCCTCCTCTATATTTATCGTCCTCATAAATAACGAATGTAGTATTAGCGTAATACACTATTCTATATGTAGCTATTACCTTCCCGTCTTCTACTTTCTTATAAACGTTAACTGTTAGAAGTGGTTCTGTCATTCCGTGTCTTATCCACTCATAATACTTTACCTTCATAGAGAATCTACCAGCTGAGGGGTGTTCTTGATTTCGCTTAATGGTCTACCTGTTCCTCCTCTATCATATGCGATTATTTCAGCGATTATACTTAACGCTATTTCCTCCTCGTTCTCAGCCTTTATGTCTAGTCCGGCAGGAAGCCTCAAAGCCTTGAGTTTGTCCTTGGATAAGCCGTTGTCGACTAATCTTTTTAAGACGACTTTAGCCCTTTTTGGACTCATAACTACCCATACAGCCTTTGCTCCAGCACCAAGGGATTTGGTTATAGCCCAGCTATCGTAAACGTGCTTGGTAGCAACTACTGAGTAAGCCCCCTTAATTTCGTCGTCTGGAACTGAGAAGTTAACGTCACCTATAATTTTATCTGCCTCATAATGGGTCTCATCTGCAAAAGGGTCAACAACGACGACCTGATTTTTCAGATACTTAGCAAAATGAGCTAAATGTGGTGCAATACTTATTGATTTTCCAGTACACTTACTAGCATCAACTTTTACGGAATCCCTATCACAAAATACAGGTTCTTCGAACTCAGTTTCCCTACTGGAGGTAAAAATCACTATCTTCATAAGGTTAAAATAAGCATAACCAATTATATACTTTCCCTGGATCCCTTACGACTTCCCTAACCACAAATCGAAAATTCAGTAATTGACTACTTATGCAGGTATTGAAGTTAAGACAAATTCTAATCTACCTTACAGTAGAGAGTAAGCGGTTAACTCAAAAACAACCGTTCTTCTAACCTGTTCGTTTCGTCAGATTTCACGTCACATCTTCTCTATCTGATTAACTAGTTCGTTAGCATAATCCTTAGTACCTAATGGCTGAACATTCATAAATCTTGCCAGATCTTGTGTTACCTTCCTCTCCCTGATACTATTGAGTATGGCCCTTTCTATCATATCAGCGGCCTCGACCCAGCCCATGAACCTAAGCATTAGTTCAGCTCCTTTAATTATTCCAGTAGGGTTTGCGACGTTCTTCCCTGCGTATTTTGGAGCCGTACCGTGAACGGCCTCGAACATTCCCCCGCTATCTCCTACATTCGCTCCTCCTAGCATACCTATGTTACCTATTAGGGCTCCCGCAGCGTCTGATATCAGATCACCATTAACGTTTGGCGCCAAAATCACGTCGTATTCTTCTGGCCTAATTATTATTTGTTGGAACATGTTGTCGGCTATTCTATCATTAAGTATCACCTTTCCTTGAGGGGAGATCCCCTGATTGACCTCCTCTTCCGTTATTACTCTTTCAAAAAATTCCTCCTTCGCTAATTCGTAAATCCACTCCCTGAACGCTCCCTCAGTGTACTTCATTACGTTACCCTTATGCATTATTGTCACCTTTTTCCGTCCGTTGGCTATAGCGTAATTTATGGCCATTCTTCCTATTCTAAAAGTCTTCGCCTTACTCATTGGCTTTATCCCTATCCCGGTGTCGTCCTCAAGTTCCACTTTCATTTCCTTTCTAAGGAAATCCCTCACTTTCTTAGCTCCTTCGCTATTGTAAGGCCATTCTATTCCCCTATAGAGGTCGTCTGTGTTCTCCCTGAAGATTATCATATCCACTTTCTCCGGTTGCTTTATGGGACTTTCGAGTCCATTAATGTACTTAACAGGTCTTATATTAGCGTAGAGGTCTAGGATCATCCTAATTGTCACGTTTATAGAACGCCATCCGCCTCCCACAGGAGTAGTTAGTGGTCCTTTTAGCACAACCCTGTACTTCTGAAGAAGCTCTTGGGACTCTTTAGGAAAGCGATCCCCCTTTACTTCATATGCCTTGTCTCCAGCTAATATTTCGATCCACTCGATTTTCTTCTTCCCGTTATAAGCTCTCTTTACTGCGCTGTTGGTCACTGAAATCGCTGCGTGTGTAATCTCTGGGCCTATACCGTCCCCTTCTATATACGCAACTTGAGGATAATCTGGTGTTTTCCACTTGCCGTTTTCGAAAGTAATTAACTCTCCCATAATCATGTTAAATATCTCTGAATTAATATTTCCATCGCGATGAACAGTTTTACCAGAACGTTAAGAATTGTCATAGAACTGCTACCCCGAGCTCTCGCCTATAGAGAAATTCGAAGATCGATTAAGAATGGTCGTCCTATCCCTGAAAAGGAACAAAGGGAGGAGGCTAAGAAATTCGTTAATTCTCTTATAAGATTGGGACCTTCTTTTA
Source organism: Sulfolobales archaeon HS-7 (assembly GCA_019704295.1). Classification (GTDB taxonomy): domain Archaea; phylum Thermoproteota; class Thermoprotei_A; order Sulfolobales; family Sulfolobaceae; genus HS-7. The sequence continues at coordinate 416,791 of AP024596.1, forward strand.
TCAAATTCGGACAAATCCTTTCCGTAAGATCTGACATAATGCCGGAGTCATATCTCCTAGAACTTAGGAGACTTCAGGATGAAGTACCTCCAGCTCCATTCGACCAAATTATCAAAATAGTTAAGGAAGAGGTGCCCGATCTAGAAATAGAGAGGGAATCCATAGCGGCAGCAAGTTTAGGTGAGGTACATAGGGGGAAATATAGGGGAATGAACGTTGTGGCTAAAGTCAACAGGCCTAACATAGAGGAAATACTTAAAACGGACATAGCCATTATCAAGAGGTTGCTGCCGGTTGCTAGATTGATCTTCGATGCTTCCCTAGTGGAATCGTTAAAGGTCGTGGTGGAACAGTTCACTAAGAAGATCTTCGAGGAGATAGATTACGAAAAGGAGGCATTCTATATGGAGAAAATCAGGGATGAACTAAGGGATTTTAGGGTAAGAATTCCGAAGCTTATCCTCGCTAAGAAGAAAGTTCTGGTTATGGAATACTTACCTGGACATAAGGTTACGTCAGACGAGGCCTATAAGATTGTAAACAGAAAAAGCCTCGCGTGGAGAGTTTTCAGGATATTTATAACTCCCGTCCTTACTCAGAGGTACTTTCACGCAGATCCCCATCCAGGCAACATAGCGGTTGATAATGAAGGGAACATTATCCTCTACGATTTTGGAATGGTGGACGGGCTTGATAGCGTTACGAGAGTCCGACTCATTAGACTTTACATAGCAATAAGTCGCGGAGACCCTATAGGAGTCGTTAATGTCTTAGACGAACTTGGTGCAATACAACCCGATGCAGATAGAAGGGTTCTAGTAAAGGGCTTTGAGCTTCTCATGAAAGAACTTCAGGGGATCAGAGTAGAAGAGATGGAACTAGAGGACTTTCAGAGGATAGCTAATGACGCATTCTACAGGTTTCCCCTTAGATTACCATCAAGGCTCGCTATATACTTCAGAATGTCCGCAGTACTTGAGGGGACTTGTACCGAAATAGATCCTGATTTCGATTTCTTCAGAAGTTTAGTCACAATAGTGCAAGATGAGGGACTGTTAAGGGAGGCCTACTTTGACGAGTTGCGGAATACGTATAATAAGGTCATCAATGCCATAAGATTGTCAATGTTAGAGAAGCCCACACAGAGAAAAAGGAGAGATTCTTACTGGATCGGTGTCCTAGCTATAGGTGTTTCCATAGCTATTTACCTAATTACTAAAAACGAAGTGTTACCGCTTCTGGTGGCGATCCTAGGTTTGGGGATTTCACTTTCAGCGCGTTAATTCTGGAGGAATATGCTTCTACCGCTGATCACTATGTACCTCTCATTGCGGGGTATTAACTCGTCTCTGTTCGGAAAACATCCCCTTATTATAGACATCCGCCTTGCAGACCCATAGTCCCTAGTGAAGGGAATTATAAGGGCTGACGGTCGAAGTGAGGCCAACTGTTTAATCTCGTCTTCACTCGCATTCCTTACGACTATTGCCCTTGCCCCCATTGAGTCCGCCATAGACGCTACGGAAACCCAGAACGGATCTTTTCCCTCACTTTTACTTCTTAATATTTCCCCCTTCGATTCACTACCTATAATAAGTTTGTTCAGGAACTGAAGCGCTTCAAGGGGATATTTCCCTATTGCTGTTTCCTCGCTTAGGATTATCCCATCGACTCCTTCGGCGACCGATGTGGATACGTCTATGACCTCTGCCCTAGTAGGACTGGGATTAGTCACCATCGACTCAAGGACCTGAGTAGCTAAAAGAACAGGCTTATTCATCGATTGTGATAGCTCTATTATTTTTCTCTGCCACTCAGGCAGATTCTCAAGGCCTATATCAACCCCAAGATCCCCTCGAGCTACCATGATTACGTCACTTTCTTGAATTATTTCAGTTATGTTATTTAATGATTCCCTTCTCTCAACCTTAGCTATTACTCCAACGCTCCCAGCAGTGATTCCCTTAACTTTCCTTATCTCGTCAGCATTACTGACAAAGGATACGCTTACGAAATCTGGCTTAAGTGCCATAACCTTGGGGAGAATCTGCAGGTCCCTATGAGTCAGCCCAGAAGTTCTCTTCCTCGAAAGCGACATCCCCTTTCCCTGCACAACAATCCCCCCGTTTTCGAATTCTATGAAGAGCTTCTCCCCTTTCTTCATTATTCTTCCTACAGCATCACTATCCCCGAAAACTACCGCGTCTCCATCCTCAGCCAATTTCTCGATATTCCAAGACAATTCAATATCCTTTCCGAGTTCGATTATCTCCCCCTTTTTTACATACCTAATTCCTCCTGCAACGGTCTCTACCCTTATCTTCGAACCTGGTAGATCAACTATAACTGGATAAAGCTCCCTCGCTTTTTCTATGTAACCCATCTGCTGTTCAATCGTTCCATGGGCTAGGTTAACTCTCATTCCGTCAATTAAATTTCGAATGTCCTTAAGTCTGCCCTCTATTGATGGACCCATAGTTGCTATTACTTTAGTTTTCCGCAAATGATGTTGGGCATCTCCATATGTCATTACCTTGATGTTAAAGTTACGGCTTTTACGCAGGAATATATATTGTTAAAATAGTAATTTACTCAGTTTATGCGATATATATATCGCATTTCAGGAAAGAGATGAGAGAAACTTGCAAATTTAGTTATTAACCAGAGAGGTAACTTATAGATATGAGAAGTAAGGCAATGTCAGTTAACGATGCCTTGTCTATACTAAATTCTGGAGACGAAATAACCATTAGCGGCATTTCAATTCACAGAAACCCAATTTCCTTCTTACGATACTTAACCAGCTCCGGAATTAGGGGATTATCCTTTGTAGATCGAGAGCCTGGCCTCGGATTGGAATTATTGCTTAGGTCGGAAATAGTTAAAAGGATTAGAGTAGCTATGTCAACGCTTGAGTGGTTCGAAAGTATTCCTCCTTATTTTAGAAGGAAAGTAGAGGCAGGAGAAGTTGAAATACTTGAAGATACTTGTGGCGCCTTCATGGCGGGAATAAGGGCAGGGGCATTCGGTATCCCGTTCGTCCCAGTTAGGGGTGTTCTAGGTTCAGATCTCGTAGAAATTCACGAAAAGAAAGGAACGTGGAAGGTAATAGAAGATCCCTTTTCAGGTGAGAAAATCTTAGCGGTAAGGGCAATAAATCCCGACGTTGCGATAATTCACGTTCACAAAGCTGACGAGTATGGAAACGCTGAAATCCTTGGACCCCTTTATGAAGACGAATTTAAGGCTAAAGCCGCGAAGAAGGTAATAATCACTACAGAGGAAATTGTTGACCGGGAATACTTCAAGGGGAGAAGACCTAACATAACTACCTTGCACGTAAGCGCAGTAGTCGAGATGAATAGAGGAGCCGAACCTACAAGCATGTTCGGTCTTTACGACGCAGATTACGACGCCATAATGAAGTTCCTAGAAGGCGTATCTTAACCCCTGAGGATCAATAGAGTCTAGAAAATTCGTAACAGCGGGTGAAGGAGAGGAAATGGAGGAGATTTGCCTCCATCCGGGTCTCTCGAAACAGAGAACTCTTGATTCCGTGTAAACTCTTACCTCATTATTGGAATTCCTAACAGTACCAGTTATAAAGTCCACTCTCTGTACTAATGTCTTTTGCTCATTCGTAGTCCAGAGGAAAAGTCTCTTTATCAGAGGTGAGATAAAAGCTGTGGCAGCCCCTCCTGGGAGCTTCACCTTAGGCTTTGCGTAATTACCTATGACTGTCAAGTTAAGGTTTCCATCATTATCAATCTGAGCTGGTCTCAGGAACATTACGTCAACTTTCCCCTTTTGAACTAGATCAAAGGCCTCAATTGTAGGTAAAATAGGTGAACTTTCAGTAAGACGTGGGTCACCACTCGACGGGGTAACTTCAATTAAGGGATTCAAAGCCTCAGCTACCCCTACTATCACGATATCCTTTTTTAGGAAATCTCTTGCCATCGCAGCAGCTAGAAGTGGTATGATCGAGTTAAGTCCGACGTAAACCACCTCCCCCTCTCTTATGTCCTCAGCCATGGAGAAAATTATACCGTCTATGAAAGAGTTGTTCACAGTCATTTCGATCCCTCTATATTCTTAAGTCTTCCTCTAATACGTCTTCTTTTTTATCGTGTTCTTACATGTTATAATCATGTCGCATAAAGAGCATAGGGAAAACGCTCCGCGAAAATTAAACTACTTCGTTATAACGATATCCTCATCGCGATATGAGAAAGTAGTAAAAAAGGAACCTGTAATAGATGAATCCGGTGACATAATAAAGCAGATGGTTATTGAAAGTGGAAACGCTGTAGTGGGATACGAAATAGTTCCTGATAATAAGTGGAAAATCCTAAAGGCGGTAGTCGATCCCGTTGAAAGAGATGACGTAGACGTCATCATAACATCTGGAGGTACAGGATATACTCCCGACGACGTAACAGTAGATACTATACTCAGGATAGTGGATAAGGAAGTGGTTGGCTTTGGTGATATATTCCGCCACCTAAGCTTCTCTGATCCTGACGTTAAGTCAGCTGCGTATCTAACCCGCACGTCGGCTGGGGTAATAGGAAATAAAGCAATATTTATGTTACCAGGATCCCCAGATGCTGTAAAGTTAGCTATGAGAGAGTTAATTATCCCTGAAGCTCCTCATTTGGTATACCTAATAAGAAGGAGGTAACTAGTTTGAAATTAAGGGTGTTCCTTCCTGTAAGAGGAGCTTTCGTAATAGGATATGTAGTGCTCGGAGCGATTTTTACATTTATCTCAATACCCTATTTCGTGCTTATCCTGCAAAGAGTGGGGTTTACCTTATTAGAAAGTTATGCTATTTCAATAAGTGCGGCCCTCCTAAGTTTAGCCTTTAGTCCGCTAAATCTAGTAGTGAAGGAAATAAACAAACCAGTGCAAACGTACACCGTAGATCAAGTAGAATATTTTGGAATACCGTTTTACATTCCGAGGTTAACTTTTACGACCCAGAACACAGAAGTTGCGCTTAATCTGGGGGGAGCGATACTTCCCACATTGATTTCTGTTATACTTATGATAAAGCTAACTCCAGTTCAACTCTTTCTCTTACTAATAGACGTTATGGTGGTTTCCCTAATCATTTCAAAGATAGCAAAGGTTCATCCTGGAGTAGGGATAGTAACACCTGCGTTCATACCCCCCATAATAGCATTTGGTTTAAGTGCTCTGCTGTTCCTGAGGTACGAGTATGTAATCCCCGTTGCCTCATACATAGCGGGCGTTCTTGGTTCTTTAATAGGTGCGGATCTTCTCAATATGGGCAAAGTTATCAGGTACTCTCCTCCATTCGTAAGTATAGGGGGGATGGGAACCTTTGACGGAATATACGTAACTGGAATATTGGCAGTGTTCCTTGCAGTGTTAATCCTTTAATTTTGTTTAAGGAATTACAATAAGGTTTAAAATATGTAAGGTGCAATATTCCAAATGTGAATTTTCAAAGAAGGTTGTTCATATTAGTAATAATAGTAGCATTAGCGATAGGAGTAGGCTACGCTCTTATTTACGCAAGCATTGAAATGAACTCTAATGAAGGAGAAACAGTTACTTCTGGAGGTACGGCATATGTTGAGGTCTATGTTAACTCCACGGTGACCTCAACTAGCGTTCCAATACTTCTGAAAGCAGCATTAGTGAATCCGTCGAGACATTTCTTGAAAGTGAGATTAAACGACAGTAATTTACTGGGACGGGCTCCTTGTAACAATTACATACCCATAGGAATTGTCATGTATAGGGGTATTGTAGCGCTTAGTAACGTATCAAACGCGACGATGTTACCCTTATATCCACCTATAGTTTTCTGTCCCTTTGAGTTTCCAGTTTTAAACGAAACTTTACTTCCGCATAGCTGTTTACTCAACGTAACCTATAAGGGGTTAAATGGGATTGCTTATAAGGTTATAAACGCTTCATTAAATGTTGTTATAAAGGGTTACTATACTATACCAGGTGATAAGTTAAACCCCTTGTCCCCAGGGTTCTACACCATAGAAGTTTCTACACCGTTGACCTCTCCTGTCTTCGTTTATATTCACGTCGAATAGTAGTAAGCTTCCCCAATTTGGAAGTTTTAGAACTGATACTAGCAATTCCATGAAGTTCTCGTTCATTAAGGAAAAAGTCAAATCGTAAAGGGTAAGGTAAATACTTACTGGAAACGATAGCGAAGTTGCAATCCTAAAACTCTAAAAGCCATTCTATTGAAAATGCTTATGAATTTCGTTTTTGCTGACGATATATCTGGTGACTACGAATACGTTTTTTTTAAAAGAGCGGAATATCCTCATGCGTACTTTCACATATTTGGTAATGCCTACACTTCAGACGACGTATTTTTTGAGGTACCGATGCTTTTCGATATCTCTCATTTGAAGCTTCCAAAGATCTATCCATTGCCAATTAAGAAGGCGTCGTACCTCGGACAGCCGATCGCCATAGTTACTTCACACGACAGGTATTCAGCCTCAGATAAAGTAGAACAGGTTGATGTGCAATACGAAGTAGTGAATGAACCCATTTATGACTCTATACCTGATAATATATTAACAATGGAAAAAAGGGGGGAGTTCTCACCTCCTTATAGAGATCAATTCCGCTTCACATTCAATAGATCCTCTCCTTATCCGCTCGAATCTAGGGTTGTCGCAGTTAGACATTACGGGGATGAACTTCACATAACCGCGACTACGCAAGCACCTACGGTTTTGTCTTATTTAATATCGAGGATGCTTGAAATACCTTTATCCAAAGTTCAGGTGAGGAGTTTCAGATTGGGAGGAGGTTTCGGTGGAAAACAGGAGGTTAGTTACGAGGAGTTAAGCGTAATAGCTCTTTCATATGCAAAGAACAGGAACTTTAAATGGGTCGAGACGAAACAGGAGACTTTACTGACAATGCAGGCAAGGGGACAAAGGCATCACATTTACGTAGATTACGAAAACACTGGAAAGATTACGGCGATTTACGATGAGATAGAGTACGATCTCGGGGCCCTCCCCCTTCCTTGGATAGCTTATTCGCCCCTTCATGTAACTGAGGCAAACCTGAAAGGTCCTTATCTTTATGATGTATCCTATTCAGCCAAGGTAATACTGACTAATAGGCCTCCCCTTGGCGCTTTCAGGGGATTTGGAAGACCTGAGGCAGTTTTCGTGATAGAGAGGACTGTCGATGAGATCGCCAGGAGGTTGAAAATAGATCCCTTCGAAATCAGGAAATTGAATCTAAATAAAGAACTTAGGGCAGGAAACGTTCAGGAAATTTTGAAGAGAGCAGAAGGCAAATACTCAGAGCTAAAAAGAGGTAATAAGACAGTCGGTTTAAGTTTCTACATTCATTCATCAGGCGAAAATTCCAAGACGTTAATAGAGGGAGATAAGGTTGATGTAGGTGGTTATGAATGTGTCTCAGTCAATCTGGAGAGAGACGGGTGGATTACCGTCAGAACTTCCATAACTGATCACGGACAGTTTAATATTGACAATATAAAAAAGGTAGTTTCAACTACTCTAAGTTACAATAAGGTTAGAGTAATCTCTGGGGATCAGTCAGTCACAGGTTTTGGCACATGGGCAAGCAGAAGCGCCATTACAGCCGGAAATGCAGCTTACTTGGCTGCTAAGGACTTCACAGAAATAGCCAGGTCAATACTGGATAGTGAAAAGATAGATTGGGAAAAGTTAATTGACATTTACCGCAATTCTCCATGGCTACTAAATGGAAAGTACCTGCACAGCTACCGATGCTACGAAGCGGATGAGGAGGCAAGGGCTTTTTCTATACAGATGGCTGTCGCTAAAATTGATGAAGAAATACCTGAAATAAAGTACGTATACCTAATCTCTGACGTGGGCAACGTTATTGACGAAGACGTAGTTAAGGGCCAATTAATTGGTGGTATAGTTCAGGGGTTAAGCGGTCTGCTTTTAGAAGACGTTGAACAAGGGCCTGAATACTCTATTCTCACCGCTAGCGATGCACCTGAAGTCGAGATTGAACTTATTCATACACCTGCAGATAACCCCTTAGGCGTAAAGGGAGTCGGAGAAAACTCTATAACCGGAATATACGCGTCTGCAGGAAATGCGCTCTCCTCGATCTACAACGCAGATAACGTACCCCTAATACCGTGGAAAAATAGTAAGATGTAAATTAACGTTATGTCGAGTCTTTTCTCAGGTTTGATATGTGCAAAACCGACAGCCATTAGGACTCCGCCTGCTATAATTACAATCGCCGACGCTATTATCATAAACCACTCCAAGGGAGTTAGCTTGGCCATAACACATGTTTGTCAGGTGAAGTTAAATAAGTTCTCCCTAAGTTGCTAAATATCAATACTTCGATAACATTTTGGCTGAAATGTATGTAACACTGGCCAAGGAAATTATCGAAAAAACAAGCGAATATATTGGATAATAAAAGTAAAGTGCATATGCGATCAGTGGAATAATGATAACCTCGATTAGTCGTATGAAGTAAGAAATAGGATTAGTTAAACGTAACCCCCTTCCAGACAATATGGATCTGTAACTGATTATTAACGAGATCTCGGTACCCGCAACTACTGCTGGGAAAACCGCAATAGCTGGTAGGAATTGGCCAAAGAAAAGAAGTATGAAGGCCGTTATTAAGTATACAGCTGAGGAAAGAACGATTTTAGATATAAAGGAGTCCCTTACAGCTCCAGGGATCTGCAAGAGCAGGGAAAAGCCCCTCATTTCCAACACAACTAATGAAACCGTACCTGCAGAAAATAGAAATATGTCATATGACACAGCTGCAGGTCTGTCAAAGAAGGCGATCATCAATGTAATAAAAGGTGCGGACAGTAGAAATCCGGCTTGAGGAACGCGAGTAATAGTCTTAAAGTCCTTTGAGATGAAGGAAAAAACAGGACCTCTAATTCCGATTTTATATGGTTCTATCTTAGAGGACTCTATTCTGGGTGCTGTAAAACCCATAACTGACTTAAATCCTAAAAACACTACTATGCCGGTGTAGATAAAGGAAAAAGGTATTGAAAGGATGTTGCTAAACGCGAACGGAAATACAGGAAGGTATGCTATGGGTAAAACCAATCTATGGCTTATTACATTACCTGTAAATAAACCTGGAATGGAGAAGAGTAGTAGGTAGACAACGAATGGCAAAATCCTTGCAAATGAGGATACTATTCCCAACTTAGTCTTTCTTCCGAGGTAAAACATGATAGCTATCGCTCCCGCAACGCCGAAAATCATCTCGAGTAATACCTGAAGTGCTACTATTACATTATGAGTCAATAGGAAAGATATTATAGGGGGGAAAATCACGCTAATTGCCAAACCTAATAGGAAGAAGTCCATAATCCCTCGAGTTATAGCATACGTGGCTTCCTTTTCATCAAGAGGTAAGGAAAGGAGAAGAGTCCTCAGATCGTAGTTCGACGCATTATAAACCACATTTATCCCTATTGATATAACGTATACGAAAATAGCAAAGGCAAGGTAGCTAAACCCTATTCCTGGGTTTTTAAAAAAGTAGGACAGGAATGCGGAGAGGAGTATCATGAACATATAGCTTATTGTATTCGATATCTTTATTGTAGTAGCGTTATTCCGTATATTTATATTGCGCTGGCTCTGGATACCATAAAGTCTACTGCTGTACATTAAGTAGACTAATTCTTTATAGACTGCCTGATAGGGTTTCAACTTTCAAGACCTTTTACGATTTCTCTTACCTGTTCATCTAAGCCCGTAACGGAGAGGAATACATCCTCTAGCGTTTTTCCTGCCTCTCTTACCTTTCCTGGTTCCGTTTCTAGTACAATAGAACCCGCTCTCATTATACCTATTCTATTACATACTTTCTCTGCTATCTCCATTATATGTGTTGAGAACACTATCCCCCCTCCTTCCTTAATCTGAGAGTTCATGATTTCCTTTAGTATTCTAGTCGTAACTATATCTAAGGAGTTAAACGCTTCATCTAAGATCAACAGTTTCGGAGAATGTAGCAAAGCTATAAGTATTGAAACCTTTTGCCTATTCCCCATTGATAGTTGAGCTATTGGAGTATTCATGTATTGCTCCAACGAGAAGGCATTAACCAGCTTATTAGCCCTATCGGCATTCTTTAAGCCCCTCACGCTAAGCACGAATCCTATTAACTCTGATGGCGTCATATGTTCGTAGAGGGCAGGCTGTTCCGGGACATATCCCACTAGGTTCTTTACCTCTTTCCTCCTATTGGACATGCCATTGATTTCAATAGTTCCTGAAAAGTTAATCATGTTCATTATGGCCTTTAATGTACTGCTTTTACCTGCACCGTTAGGTCCTAAAAGGCAATATACCTCATTTCCTACGCCAAAGGTAAGGTTATTAACTGCTATCACTTCGCCATATTTTACCGTTACGTTATTAACGCTCAGTAACATTAAAGAAAATGGGAAAACTACGTTTAATAGTTTTATGCTATTTCTATATGCTGAACGTTTACTAGCTCAGTGTTTGCACTTGTCATCACTCTCAGTTCCCGAGTTCGACATCACGGCTAATAAAAAATAATGTAATCAACGCTTTAATCTTTACTTATTATTAACTATCTACCTAACGAAACGGGATTGATGAGTAATTGACGCCATGAAGTGTTAGCTATTGGGACTCCTAAATTCCTGGAAGCTTTCATTTCAAAGAGCATAAATATAGTGACCCCTCGATGTCTTACCGTGAGTTCTTATAGTCAAGGTCCGACCTTTGTCTAGGGATAATTATACTTTATCGAACTCTAAAGTTCAACATATATTTCATTCCTCCTTTAGCATTAACCCCGTTCAAGGAATCACCTTGATAAAGGGAAATTCGATCCATTGAAGTGTGAAGAAGTGTAACTTACCTACGACAAAAGGTGCGTAAAATTCAAGTATATTAATCATAATATCCCCTAATGTAGTGTGAACACTTTAGAAATTTCGCTCCTTGATTTAGGGGTAATGCTGATACTGGCAAAACTAGCCGAGGAAGCTTTAGACAGGATAGGACTAGTAAGGTTTGTCGGGCCAATTATAGTCGGCATAATCCTAGGAAAGGGAGTTCTCGGACTAATACCAGTAAATCCGATTATTTCCTTTGTGACATCCTTAGGTATCGTGTTTCTGCTTTTCTTAGCTGGTGCAGAAGAAATAGGGGGTGAATTGAGGGGCAGTTCTACATATCTTATATCCTCAATACTACAAGTGATTGTTCCCGTTGCCATCGTTACTTTGCTCCTCTACTCCCTGGGTTACTTTTCCCTACCACTGATAATTCCGCTGGCTATGACAAGCGTTGGTCCACTAACTAGAATGTTGATGGACTTGAACCTAACTAAAGACAGAAGGGGGATAGCAGTTTTCTATCAAGCCACATTGGCTGAAATACTTGCCGTTATCCTCTTTGCTATATTCCTATCTAAGGAGGATATACTATTATCAATTATAGAAATCTCGATCCTATTCATTGCGATTTTCCTTTTAGGTTCGAAACTCTCAGTAATCCTTGAGAGAATTGAAGGATACGTGAAGGTAAGGGAGATAGAATTTGCCTCACTAATATCGTTCATATTCGTCATAGGTGCGATTGCTCAACTTTACAATTTCAATTCAGCCATAGCAGCCCTCTTCTTAGGCTTTCTCTTAAGGGATTACTTCGCCGATAGACCTGAGTTAAAGGAGAGACTCCATGGCTTCACATACGGATTCTTTGAACCTCTCTTTTTCGTAAGCATTGGTTTGTATTTCGTTAAAATTACAACTTCCATCTTAATAATAGGAGGGTTAGTGTTACTTACAATTGTCATAGGGAAACTATTAGCGGGGACTTTAACATCAAAGTTAGCTGGAGTCGAAATTCCCTTTAACGCGCTCGCTACATCAACTAAGGGTGGAGTTGACGCCTCTCTTCTAATAGCAGCGCTAACTGCAGGTGCCATAACCGGATACGAGTATTCGTTAGGAGCATTAGCAATAACCTTAGCCGCGCTTATTATACCCTTATTATTTAGGTTGAAATACGGCGTAGGGTTTCAGACAGAAAGTTCAGTGAAGCTGAGTCAACCCATATCATCTATAATAAGGGATAAAAAACCCATTTTCGCTACTTGTTCTGAAAACCTAAGAAATGTCATAGAAAAGTTATCAGAGAAAGGAGCAAGAGCCATAGCCGTTGTAAACGAAAACAGAAAACCCATAGGAATGATAACCGTACAGCAACTCATCGAAATTGATCCTTCCCTTTATACAGTTTTAAATCCGTGTAACGTAGATTTGCAAGAGGTATTAATAATAGACGACGATCCTAAGGTTATAGAGGTGTTGAGGAAATTCAGGGAAACCGAAAGTCCGCTAATAATAATTGTGGATAGGGACGGTACTTTAGTCAATACGATTTATGAAAGGGAAATACTGAGAGAAATTAGCAAAATCTGATACTGTGTTGGCCGGAGTCTCTTTTTAGGTGAACATGCCCTTACGGACGACAGGTCTGAACTTTTAATTTTTTTAAACAATTCTTCATAACTCATTCCATCTCTCTAATACGTTGTACGAAAGAGGTGTTACGGATATCTCCTCACTTCACAGATTAAGTGGACGATAGGGATAAAGAGGACGAGCTTGTAGTAGATATATTAATGATAATAGTCGCCGATAAACGAGTGTACCTAAGGGACATAAGCGAGGTTAACGTGATGAAATCTAATGCGTGGTTAAAATACCTCGTTCCCTATGGAGAGCTAAGAAGCCCTGTTCATAACGTAATTCGCTGCCTTGGTTGTAGCAGCACAATTTGCCCCTATAATTAAACTCCTAGATATCACCTCTTTTCTACTAAAGAATTTCAATGAATTATTACTTTTCTGTATTATTCATAACTGATACTCGTACTTGTCAGGATGTTCGTGATGGAATTGAAAGTCTTCAATTGCTATTTGGGAAATATAATGCAAATTCTTGAAATACTAGAAAGTTCTGTAAACACGCAAAGATTAGACCCTTACGCTTCTCAGGTTACGCAACCCTATGACTAGGTTTACTAAAACTAGAGAGCCCCCAATTAATGATACCACCCATATATATACCGGGAGTAAATATCCTGCTAACTCTATGAAAGTAGTACGCGAAATACCTGTTACCATTTCATCAAACCCATAAACGCTACTAAGGAATTCACCTGAACCCTGCTTTAACGTAGACGCATAGAGTATTTCGTAAAGTCCGTCGGCACTTCCAATGCAGGTAGCCCCGTATACCCCTGAGTACGGATTATGGATTAGGAGTACGGCAAATAACGACATCTTCGCTATTCCATTGAATAAAATCATTGAGGTAGAGTCCTTAAGAATCCTCATCAAGTTATTCCCTCCTAATAATCCCAACTGATAACCAATAGTGGCTACAGAGTAAATCAATGGAGTCCCTCCATAATATGATATTATCGCAGGTAGAAAAGAGTAGAACATGAATATTCCTCCTTGATCTAATGTTAATCCTAAGATCATTGATCTCACCTCCCTACTGCTCTTAAAAACCTCAAAACCTTTTGTTATTTTCACCTTTTTCCCCTGCTTCGTCGGAAGATATAACGTAACTATTAGACGGACTATAAATATGATACCGGAAATGAAAAAAACGTAGACGCCAATCATGTTAAAGAGAAAGGGCCAGATTACTATCGTTAAGATTGCTATAGGCTGGTTTACCCATCTTAATATGTTGAGACCTCTTTTTATCGAATCTCTGGGAATTACATCATATAGCGTCGCTTGACCTACTATAGTTATCATTTCTGAAAAAAATGTCCTTGTATAATATATTAGGATAAATAAATAAAGATCCTTTGTTAAGATACCGTAAAGTACTGCGAAGATTAACAGGGCGGAAACCGTTCTCCCTAGAATTAACACCGATCTACGTTCGAATCTGTCACCCAAATAGCCACCAAGCAAAGACGTAATTGTTCTCATGATGGGCTTTGCAATCACTACGAAGGAAAAATCTAAGAAGTTGGGAAAATACTCATAGGTTCCCCAAAGCACAGTCATATCAAATAGGTACCTACCAATGTAACTTAGCGCTGAAGAGACCATAAAAGCCCTAAACGCCCTTATCTTGAGAGGGTCCAATTCTTTCGTTATTAAAGATCAAACAGGTAAAATAAACTTTTGATCTTTCTATCTGGTCATATATTTAAGTTCACAAAGGTTGAAGGTCCTTTCTTTACAGTATTCAATCAGTTAGACTTTAGGGCTAAGTAGTTGGATGAACAAATAATATTATCCATGTAATTCACTTCGTTTCGATTGGTATAACGCCGATTTTACTAAAAATGAGATAATTTAGGCAATTCAGGTATTTTTCTGAATTATAATTCGCGAAAAAGATAAATAAAGTAAATTACTGAGCGTAAATCCCACAGAGAAGATAGTTTTCAGTTAAATTTGTAACACACCCTTAAATAAGGAAAGTATACTTGAATAGCCCTCGCATAACAGATAAGAAAACTTATTCACTACAAGAACGTTATTAATTTAATGGAACTGGAACACTTACCTCTTGTTCAAGGTAAGGGAAAATATGTTGATGACATCAAGGTGGAATCCTTATATTTAGGCATGATCAGATCCCCTTACCCGAGAGCAAGAATCGTTAGAATACTTCGTCCAGAGAAGGCGAGATTTTTCTTTACTAACGTGGACCTTCCGGCATATTTGCCAATCGTAGCTCCTAAGGAGGCCAAAGTAGTGAGGATGCCAGTATTCGCAGAGTCTGTTGTTAATTTCGTCGGGCAACCCGTTGCAGCAGTGGTCGCTAATAGTCCGGAGGAAGTGGAAGATCTAATTGAGGAGACTAATGTCGAATATGAAGAACTGGAACCCTCTACTGAACTAATCGATCCGAAGATTGAAATTCATGCTGGAGTTTCGAAAAATATATCCTTTAAAACTAAAGTAAAGGGAGGAAATCAAAACGAATTCTCACACGCGGATATAGAAGTTGAAAGGGAGATAACTATGGAAAGGGTAGTAGCGAATCCTATGGAAACAAAGGGAATCCTGGCTTACTATGACGGTATGTTAAGGGTTTTTGTCTCAGCACAAACCGTATTTAGAATAAGAAGAGAACTGTCTCAGGTGCTTAATATCCCCCCAGAGAAGATCGAGGTAAATGTTCCTGACGTGGGGGGAGGATTTGGAAATAAAGTACCATTACATGCAGAGTACGCTATTACCGCCTTTGCCGCGATCAAGACCGGCAAACCAGTAAAGTGGATTGAAACGAGAACAGAACATCTAAATAATCCCACTCAGGGAAAAGGGGTTTATGCCAAAGTAAAACTTTACGGTAGGCGAACAGGAGAGATAATTGGCTTCAAGGGAACGGTTATCAACGACTTAGGTGCATACAACTACACTATTAATACCACTACGGCATCATTCATAGCATCCCTCATTACTGGTCCGTATCAAGTGAAGGCCGTTGAGATTGATGCAATCAGCGTTTTCACTAACAGACCTCCAACTGGACCGTATAGAGGAGCAGGGAGGCCAGAAGCAGCTCTAATTCACGAGTCCCTAATAGAGGACTTTGCTGAGGAGGTAAAGATGGATTCTATTCAGGTAAGAAGGATTAACGTGATAAAAGGGCCTTATAACACCCCTACAGGACTAAGCATAGACAGGGCAGGGTATCAAGAGGTCTTAGAGACGGCAGGAGAGGTGTTGAGATCCAGGGGCGGTGCGATTGCCTTTTTCTCAGAACAGACTAGGGGTTTACCTGGGGAAAGCGCTAAAATCCGACTTAAAGGCGATGAGGTGGAGGTCATAGTTGGTTCTAGGAATCACGGTCAGGGACATGCAACGGTTTTCAGGAAGTTAGTCTCGCAAGTCCTTGGCATCCCCGAGGCTAAGGTAAAGGTAAGGCCTGCTAACAGCCCCGATCTCAAAGACGGTATAGGAAGTTTTGGGAGCAGAAGTGTGATAGCTGGGGGATCTGCAGTTATAGAAGCGTCGCTAAAACTTAGAGAGAAAATTGGAGAGTTGTCAGTAGAGGAGGCATTCAAACGCCTAGGTCCTATTGATATAGAGGTGTTTAAGGAAGTGCCCGATATTTTCAGCCCTGGAGCGCACGTAACGGAAGTAGAAGTAGATCCTGAAACCTGCATACCTAGAGTAAAGTACTATTTTGCTGTAGACGACATAGGAAAGGTGATTAACTTTGATGACGCTAAAGGGCAAGTAATTGGCGGAGTTATTCAGGGAATTTCTGAGGTACTGTGGGAATGGGCAAGATATGACAAGAATGGTAATCCTCAATTTAGTTCGATTGCGGATGAAGGAGTTCCAACTCCAGTAGAGGTTCCTGAAGTATTGTCTAAATTTGTCGAATTTCCGTCCTCCTTACCTCACGGAGCTAGAGGTATCGGAGAAGGAGGTACTATAGGCGGTATGGTAGCTACTTTTATAGCGTTAGAGAAAAAAACTAAGAAAAAATTCAAAAGAATTCCTATCTTACCTGAGGATATATGCCTCTAGTCACTTCTTCTTTTTCTCCTCTTGTTTATGCTCTTCTTTCTTGCCTTTTGCCATGTTTGTCACCTATCAATTACAAGAGCTAGTTAATAAACTTTCTTTATAAACAAAAGATGATATCGTCCTTGTAAAAAAACCAGTTCATAGCCCCTTATGTTATAACTCTAGTAGGATACGCTATTTTAGATTTTCTTTGCAATTTCAATTAGGTTTCAGAATTTTAAAAAATACTTTAACGTTATCGTGAACCACCTATACTAAGATGCGTTAATTTAATTAGATATTCCCTAGCATAGTCAATTACTTAAGTTGATAATGAAGCTGCGAACTGTCCGATAAAATTACTATTTAAAATTCAAAGACTGAATAAATTCAGTTCCTCATCCCTATTCTCAACGTTTCAGGACCTGCCAGTAATCCACCGATTGCTAATAAAAAGCCTGCACCCAGAACTATTGCTGGAGCCTCAAAAGCTCCTATAGCCTTTGATAATAAGGCAATGTAAATTTGGGTAAATCCCGCTATTATGAATGCGCCATTATATGCAAATCCAACCCCCGTGGCTCTGCTAAATGTTCTAAACCTCTCAGCCAGATATACAGGCGAAATGGCAGATGCTATATTTACTCCGAACCCAAAGGCTAGTATAGACGCCACATCACTTCTACCTAAAATATAAAACGGTATGCCAATAGCTATCCCTACTATAGAACCTAAAACGGCTATGGTTTTCCGACCTATGTAATCTGACAAAAATCCAGATAGTATCATTGCGGGTATTCCAATGGCGTTCATAATTACTAGGAGTGAACCGAAATACGCTGGGCTTAAGTGCAGTACGCTTCCGAAGAATACGGAGAGATATTGAGGTCCTGCGTAAATCGCAACCCAAAACCCTATCATAACTAATAGCGTTTGAAATATGGGTCTAAGGCCTTTGAATGGGTTTTCCTTTTTTGCTTCAACGTATATTTTAGGTTCCACTGCGTATGCCCTTATAATTAGGGCTAGGATGGCGGGTATCATACCTATTCCAAAGATCAATCTCCAACCGTAGGAGAGGAACCAAGGTTCCTTAGCAAGAGAGGTAAATAGAAGGTCCACTATCACGAAACCTGCTAGAGTTCCAGATTGGAGAATGCCTGCCATAAGTCCCCTCTTATTGGTGACGCTTTCCATAGCTATTGTAAAGCTGGAGGAAACATCACCACCAATAAAAATTCCCTGAATTAACCTTAACACTGAAAGGGCCACTGCTGCGATAATACCTACCTGAAAATATGTTGGTAAGAAAGCAGTTATTCCTATTGAAGCCGCGTAACCTAAAACTGTCAGAATAAAAGCGAACTTTCTTCCTCTTAAATCTGCTAAGTACCCGAATAAAAAACCGCCCAAGGGTCTAGTTATTACCGTGAACACTATTGGGAGAACAGCGCCTAACAAACCCAATGTGGGAAAGAAGAGTTTCCCTAGAATTGATGCCGTAATAACAACTGCTCCTAAGTCGTAGGAATCCATAAGCCAGGAAGTATAAGCCCCTATATAGTTGAACCTTTCGGAAGGCATACTTTTATCTCTTTGTATAAGATTAAAAAATTTTCAACAAGGAGTTTTAGTATAGAATAAATGTTTTCGTTAAAAATAACATTAATTTCTCGATATATCTAAGAAAGAACTCAATGTTTATACTTTATCTACTATAATTATTTAAATGCCTTTTAACTAACTATATTTTTGGTGGTAACGTGACACAGAAAAATGTACAAGCTAACACCACGAGAATGGAGTATTTGTTTCCGGTAAGATTTGCTGTAGGATGGATGTTTCTTGACGGCGGGTTAAGGAAAGCAGTTTTAGCTCCAGTCAAGTTAAATCCCAATTCCCCTTCATTTGCAGGAGGGAAGTTAGTCAACTTTTTACCCCACGCAGGTCCATTTCAGGGATTTCTCTTAACAATACTTGAAAACAGGGGTCTAGATATAGCCTTTATTACAACTTTCAGCTATCTGGAGATAATAGTAGGGCTCCTTTTAGTATTGGGGCTTTTAACAAGGTTAAGCGCGTTTGGAGCTGCATTAATGGCGGCCGGGTTTGCCCCTGCGTACTGGTTAGGTTCTACTTGCGAGGATGAGTGGCAGATAGGCGCTCTGTTAGTTGCTGGAGCGATAACGTTAATGTTAACAGCTTCTGGAAGGACATTTGGACTAGATAAATTCCTCTATGAGAAGTTTGGAGACAGGGGGATAGCTAACGTACCTATACTAAAGTGGATAAAGTTATGGTGAGCATCATGGATAGAACAACAGTTGTCGCACTAATCTTCGGCCTGATAATCGTTGGATTCGTATGGGGCACAGGCCAGTGGGCCTATGGAAATTTATACGGACCTTTATTTAATGATTCTAAATTACCTGAGCTAAGAATAACGTATATTACGTCTGAACAACTAAACAACGGAACGATGATAATAATGAATGTAACTGATATCGATGGACCTGACGCCTATCCGGCAAGTGCACCACTCATGGAAATCTACAACTCAACATGGCACGTTTATCTGAACTCATCTCAGATATCGCGCTATACAGTGGCAATAATCCAAGCACCTTGGAACTCCGTAAAGAAGGACTTCGTGAATAATTACACGGGCATTGCCGTCATCTTGGGAACTATGGCTCAATTTCACCTTAGTCTTCCATATCATCTTACAAAAGGAGAATACAAAATAATACTGTATACACCCGCTATTAGTCTAAGTAGGGAGGCAGTAGCTGAGTTTTCAGTTAGCTAGACTTAATTATTGCCTTTATGACATTTCCTTTCTTCGCCTCATCGACGGCAAGAAAGAATTCATCTAAGGAAAATTCGTGAGTAATAATTTTTTCGAATTGAATTTTTCCCTCGACCAGTAAATCTAGTGCGGACTTGGTGTCCTCCTCCACAGCAGCGTTACTTGAGATTAGGGATATTTCATTATTTAAGAGGTATTCGGGGGAAACCACTGCCTGTTTGTAAGGCACCCCAAAGAGGAGTACCTTTCCCCCTCTTCTAACGGATTTTATAGCGGACTCTATCGCTGCCGGAACTCCAGAAGCTATTATTGCAACGTCAGCTCCCCTCCCATCAGTTAAGGATCTGACCTCAGTATCTACATCCTTTGCGTTTATTGTAATTCCACCTAATCTCTCTGCAAAGGAAAGTCTATATTCGCTTACATCCGATATTATTACGGTCCCATACTGCTTGGCTAACAAAAGATGAAGATCTCCCATAGGACCTGCGCCCGATATGAAAATTGTATCCCCCTTCACCATTCCAAGTCTCCTCTGAGCCCTTATTACCGTGGCTAAAGGTTCTATTAGAGTACCCTTCTCGAAACTAAGATTGGACGGTAGCTTTAAGACTCCTAGTAAATTTTCCTTTGGAACTCTGAAGTACTCTGAAAATCCCCCAGGAAAGATATTGGTCCTCCTATACTGAGGACACATCGTAGGACTTCCGTGAGCACAGTAATAACAAGTGTAGTCTGGGACATGATGATGAACGAAAACCCTATCACCAGGCTCGAAGAGTTCCGTTTTACTCTCCGCTACAACTCCGGCTGGTTCATGGCCCAGTATTGGTAGTGACGCGGTATACTCCCCTGACATTTTTTCTAGGTCAGTTCCGCAAAGTCCACATGCCTTCATCTGAATCAAAAGTTCATTATTCCCTATTTTAGGTACCTCTGTATCTAATAGGCGCGTCCCTTCCTGTGTAATAACTACAGCTTTCACAGGTATGATCTTTCGATACTTATTATAAATGTGAGTGGGTTTACCGAAACTGGAACCCTTATAAACACTCAAGTTGAATAATACTTGTGCTACAATCACTCATTGAACTTGTATTAATCTGTTCGTCTATAACTAACCCTGCGACTTATCTTTTGACACCAGTCGTAGTTGATAAATTGTGGGATACACAGAAGGATGAATACGTGGAGGGAATTTTCAGGAAAATTACAGAAAAGACAGGAGTAAAAGCTTCTAAAATTGTAATTACGCAAAGAGGTGAGCCTAATGCGTTTGCAATCGAATCATGGAAGAACGAAATAATAGTCGCAGGAGGCCTTGAGAAAAGGACAAGTGAGGGAGAACTTGAGGCAATTCTGCTTCACGAGATAGCCCATATAGAGAAGAGACATTCGCTAAAGAGAACTCTATTAAGAGAGTTAATTCTCCTAAGTTCCCTAGTAATTCTGTTTCTGAATTATCAGGTGGAATTACTCCTATTCATTATGTTGCTCTTATTCGTCACGGATATAGAGTATTCTAAGAAAACGGAACTAGATGCTGATAGAATGTCGGCAGAGCTCACTAAACCTGAGAACTTAGTCAGTGCAATAAAGAAGTTCTCCGTAAGCGAACCTTTTTTCTCCACCCATCCGAGCTCCGAAAAGAGAGTCTCAATGATAGAATCTAGAGTAAGAACGTCTTCCCAATCATAGCATGGGTTGCTTTTAGATTTACTGTCTTACGGATTGACCTGTATCTAACTTAACATAATCAATTAAGCTGCGGAGTTAGCTACTTTTTAAAGTTTTTCAGAAAAATTTCTTGGAAAAAATTATGATAATAAATTCTCAAGAGCTACTCATGGATCCGGAGAATTACGTTCATGACATTGCTTAGTAACCTCTCCTCCATAAGTCATTACGGAGTGGTTTAGTGGAACATCTGACGAGGAATCGTAGTTTCTCCGGGAAGCATGAGACCGTAGGCTAATTATATTAAGATAGTAAAAGTTTTCCAAATTTTAAACTGTGAGAAGCACCTCCCTACTTTTAGGGATTTGTATGTACTTCTAGGAGAACATGTGAAGCGATAAATTCCAATATCTATATCTAAAAATATTATTCACGTTACTAAAGTAAAATTTTTAAGGTCGCTTTTAATGAAAATGTGACGTATTAAGGGAATTAAGCCATTCTGAGATTATGTTATCTATCTCTTTGTATTGCGATCTCATTGGAGAATGTTTCATGTCTATGATTTGAAGTTGACACCTCCCTCCACTTTCTCTAATTTTCTCGCATAGAATCTCGCTTTGTCGTTGTTGCACTATATCATCCCTTGTTCCGTGGATTAGCAGGACATCTTTCAAGCCTTTAACGTAGTTTATCGGTGAAGTATTTCGCAGATACTCCTCTCCTAGACTTGATAGATATTCGTAGTTTCTATGTTGTGGAGTTCCTGATGGGAAAGTACTTAAGTAATGTAATTGGAGTAATCTATCAGCAGGAGGTGATACGGCAATAACGGGAATCACCTTTTTCGAACCCAGAATTAAGGCAGATGCTCCACCCCTTGAATGGCCTGCTACAAGATCGCAGTTAAATGACGAGTATTTTTCAACGGTTTCCATTATCTCCTCGTCAACCTTAGGAACGTAAACTTCACCATACTTCCTCAGAGGTTCCGACAGCCATTCTATCTTCTCAGGTGAGGAATTCAAACCGTGAATAACTAAAATTTTCATACCTTAAATGTATTGCTAGCAGAATAAATTCCGCATCGTTGATGGTGGAAAAAGCGCCACTATTTAGCCCAAGGCAATAATAAGAGCGCTAATGCTTATAGCGACAATTCCCAAGACGAAGTCTACTGTATAGATAGAGTTTCTTCTGGCAAAAGATAATAGCAATTTTATTGTAGCTAATCCGGTAAGGAATGCCGCAATAATCGAAACTCCCAGACCTAAAGGAGAAAGGGAATGGATGGCAACGTCAAGTATTTTCCTTTGTAGAAAAATCGTTGCTCCTGTTGCGCCTAAAGCAGCAGGTATATACGCGAGGTAAGAGTACCTAAATGCCTGTTCTGGTTTATATCCTAGAATTAGCATAGTTGATACCGTCATTCCAGATCTACTAACTCCTGGCAATGCTGCTAGTCCCTGCATAACACCAATTAGGAACATATCCCTTAATGATAAGTTCTTTCCATTAATGAGGTTCCTCCTAAGTCTAGAAAACCTTATGTAAATTCCGTCCGCAATCAGAATAATGCCCAATATAAGCATAGGATAACCTACGTTATACTGATTGTAAAGTACTTTTGTTGAGATTAAAAACAAAGGAACTCCTATTATTCCAGTTATAACTGTAACAACTATCAAAAATGTCAACAGATTCCTGTCTTTGAACACGTTCTTTATGTCGTTTCTGAAGTACACTGCAGCCGAACCAACCGAACCGATTTCCATGAATAGACCAAACACGTAAGCACTACTTACGGTAATATCAAGGAGGAAGGTAGATGCTAGCAAAACCTGAGTTTTACTGCTTATTGGAAGCCATTCTGCTACTCCTTGAATGATCCCGATAATTATAGCTCCTATTAAGTTCATAAGTGAGAAGGGGAAACAGTTCTTATATCACTCCTCTATATATTTTAAGTAGGAAAAATAGAGAATATACAGTATATAGGCCCATCAGGCAGTAAGCATTCTTATCTCTATCGTTCTTTACTAGAGAAAAACATTTAGGAGGTTTAATGGACTACCCAGTCCTCACAAACGTGCCATCTACGCACCCCGATAGAGATTCTCTGCTTCTCAGAGAAACCTAGGTCTTGATTCACTCACAGCAGAGGTTCCATTGTACGGAACCGTTCTGTCATCTCAGTGTGGAAGAGAGGTTATTGAGGGTTTTCTCTCCACAGGCTTAAGTTTCCCCAGTCCAGAGGGTACTAACCCAGATCTTAAAGCCAGAGTCCAAAAATTTTACAAAGAGGTATAAAAACGTTTCTATAAGGGGGACTATACATCAGCTCCTTACTGAAGGGGTCCTCAGCCAGCCTGCCCTCTAAGCGTAGGTTGCTATTTACACTAGATACCGTAGAGGTTTTAATTTTCTATGAGGGACAGATTGCGATGAGAATTCTCGTAATTGGAGGGGGAATTGCAGGCTCATCAGTAGCATTACTTCTTAGGCAGAGGGGAATAGATGTTACTATTATAGATGAGGGAAAACCCCGAGTGAACTCAGTTCTGATCCACTCCTTACTCCTTAAGGACGAAGACGTAAATCTCGCAAAGAGAACCTTGGAGCTATATAAAAAGTGGAATATCATACTTAGGGAGTACAAGTCATATACTATAGGAAATATAGACGAAAGATACTTAGATCAGTGGCATGAGGCGGGAGTGAAAGTAAGGAGGATTTCGATTAGGGAGCTAGGAGCAGAGGCTTATGAAGCAGTGGGAGGAGATAGATTAGTGAATATAGGGAAATTAATTACCTTGTCTTCTCCTATTCGAGCCAAAGTAAAGCTTACAATAGAAAACAACACTGCCTCAATACAAGGGGTCAGTTCTAACTTTGACGTAATAGTTCTAGCTTCTGGTGCGTGGAACGGTCAAATGATTAACGCGCCCTTAAAGTCTTATTACTGCTGGGCTTCCCTTGCAATTACTAATGCGTTTGCAGGAAGCAATATAATTTACGACTATGAGCTCGGTTTCTATTCCAGACCATTTATCGGAGAGGGTTTACCACTGTCGATTGTTGGGGACGGAGAGGTTCTAGAATGTCCTCCGAAGAAAGTTCCAAAATTCTCCATTTTTAACGTAATAACCAAGGTTAACATGAGGTTTCGAGCAATACCCATTATAGTGGGAGGAAACTTCTGTGAAGGCACACCAGATATGCGACCTGTTTACGGTAAAGTACTCGAAAATTTGTACTTTATTGGAGGGTTAAACGGTTACGGTGCAGAAGTAGGACCTGCAGTTGCTGAAATGTTAGTTAACTACATAATTGATGGATTTGAGGATAAAAGGTACTCTTTGGGAAGATTTAACGACACAGGAGAATTCTCTCTAGGTAGAGAAGCTCATGAGTTTTAACAAAGTTCCTCTTAGAAATTAGTTTAAGGGACCACGCTACTCTTTGTTTTATTATTGAACAGGATCACTTCTATAACCAAAATACAGATAGTTCAAACATTTTCCTCAATTTCAGGTTTTACTACTAAACAAAAATCAAATAATGACTTAGAATTTCACTATTCCCATAACTAGTGACACTAATTTCGTAAAGTATAGAAAAGTGTCCAAGATTTTTCAGAGAAGAAGTGTCATCTCGCGTAGTTCGAGTATGGGGGATCACGTTAATACAAAACGTGAATCAACCTTAAGACAGGACCTCCTATCCAACCGTCGGCGGTGCGATCATGCACTAAGCTTCTTCACATCAACCTCGCCGTAAATCTCAGTTACATTCCCTTCATTAGCAACTATTATCGCCAATATATTTCACTAAAGCCTAGTCACCTTAATCCTGACTGATTTCCCCCATTAATGTGAAACGAGGGAAAATGGTAGAAAGCCCAAATCCCATGCTAAATTGGAATACGGAAAATCCGTAAAAAGTGAGATAATAGTTAAGGAAAAGTTTTTATTTTTCTCGTCATTTTGATAACACAGTTAGAGGTTTGGGAGAGTGGAATAGTTACACACACCCTTTGCAAGGGCCGTGTGAAAGGTCCTTGTGGTAGGGTGTATTTAGACTTCAGGCCGAGGTATCTCCCTATAGCCTACCCGTTAGGGAACGCGTCGGCCTTTAAAGGCGCGGTAATGTTGGTTCTGGAAGGGAGTAGTATAAGGTCTTCTATAAAAGTACCACCAAACTTAGACATTATAAGGAAGGCGGCCATTAAATATAAGCCAGATACAGTGGTTTTTGACCCATTCATAGCAGGAAGAATGACAGATAAGACTGTCTTCAAAGTCATGAGAGAGATAAGTGAACAGATAGGTGCAAATTTTGTATTTAACGATAGCGAAACCTACCTTTTCGATGAATTTGGATCAGTCGGTTTTTACACCTCATATGAAATACCAGTCATACGTAAGGTTAACAAAAAACTAATAGCCTTTGGCATTAAGAACGAGGAGGAGGAAAAAGTAGATTTAGAGCCTTATGATAACACATATGCAAATGCCAGTAAATTTGGTTCTATGTTAAGAAAAAGGTTCCACGAAACCATGGATGGGATGGTAAATGTGCTTGGTGCAGGAAACATTATATCAATATATATAGGACCTAAGATAAGGCAATTCAGAGATCTGATATTTGTTAATCATGAAGCAATGAGACAACTGTCGTTAGCTTTAATTTTAAATGGAGTAATGGCGCACCCTGCTAAAATATTTATTGCGCCTTGTCACACCGAAGATGACATTAACGTATTAGCGGAAAAGATTGAAAAAATAGTTCCAACAATTCTAGAGTTGAAGGCAGGAATACCGAAGTCATAGAGATTTTATCTCTTAGATTTGAGTAAGAGATTATCGTTAACAATAATGCAAAACTCATTTTCATATAAGTAATTCAATACAATTGTTTCCCGAGTTTAGGCGATTCTAACGTTTTCTTGATAAAGCGATTAAAAAAATCATTTTAATTCCAATATTACTGTTTCAATACACTTGAGTTGAATTTAGGGAGATATAATAGTGTAACGGTCCACGAAAGGACGCGACAGGACTTCTCCGAATTTCAAGCGCTAAATTAAAGACATTCGATTCCAGCAATCTCTTCCAAATAACGTAGTTCCCTATAGATTTTTGCTTTCTAAGGAGTGGCGCGTTCCCTTAACTTCATTAATCAAGGTGAGTACCGAAGAGCAAAAATTCGACCCCCAAATTTAAAGTACGGAGCTGAACAAAGCCTAGAAAGTGTCGTAACAAATGATAATTGCTCTAAGCGTGAGATGAAACCTTCACACTTACCACCAAATAAGTCTTCTCATTATTTGAAAATCCAATTCATTAACGTCAATTGTAGAACCGTCAATAAAGTCAATTTTTGTGCCTATGATTGATCTTATCCATTTCCCCGTAACAAGGGATAAGGTTTCCGGCAAATCTACGTTATTTAATTCCTCTAGTTTTAACTTAACCTTATCTTTGCCCATTTCTACCAAACTAAGTAGTTTCGGATCTCTAAGGAACTCATATTTAAAGAACTTCCCCGAAGTATGATTTAGGTAGATAGAGCTTCTCAATATATCTTCGAACTGTTCCAGCTCGTAATACTTAAAGAATCCCTCAGTTTTTCCCCTATTGTAAAATCTCTTTATGTCCTCATCCGAAGATATGCCAGAACTGTCAAAGAACAAGACCTTTTTCATTCTAGGCAATACTACAGAGTAAAAGTGATCTCCCATCTCTATCCCAATCCACCTTCTCCTGAGTTTCTGAGCCACGGCAGTAGTTGTTCCTGATCCGAGGAAGAAATCCATAATAATGTCCCCTTCGTCCGTGGTTGACAAAATTACCCTTTTAAGAAGGCTCTCAGAGTTTTCGGTTTCAAATCCCCATCTCCTTGAATAGCCTGGAATATCAGTCCAGTTATTTTTAACCACCGTGTCACTAGGGTAGTAATACACTTTGTCACCTACTACCTTTAACCTTCTCTCTCTCTCCAAGTAATTTATTTGTTCTTGGGTAAGTCCCCACTTCCTACCATGAGGACATCTCATCCTACTTCCCAACACCACTCTGAACTCGTCCTCTTCGTCCTTAGGTTTCCCAGGCAAAAAGGGCTCCCACCACTTACCCATGCGGGGAATAGAAAGTTCTCTGAACTTAGGGGCGTTTGTTTTAGACCAGTAAAACAGAGTATCTGTATCTACCATGAAACGCTTTATGTTCCTCGCTGATTTGTAGAACTCTTTAGTTCTGCTTATTACAATCTCGTTCCTAAAATTATCCTTACCGAAGATTTCGTCTCCTAACATCCTTACATATGCGTTACCGTTATAATCACACCGTATGAAAATTCCCCCATCATCCCTCAGTATTTCCTTTGCAAGAACTAACCTGTTTTCCAGCATAGTAATCCAAGTGGAGTCCTTATATTTGACGCTATAGAAGTAATCAGCTTCTTGTTCCTTGTTAAACGGAGGATCTATGTATATAGTTTGAACTCTGCGTTGGAATTTTTGCCTTAATGTGTTGAGAGCCTGATAATTTTCAGATTTTATGAGCCATCCATCAAGTTCTGAATCAATATTGAAAAGTGAAATGATGTCCTCTTCGACATCCTTAAAATACTTTGTATCTATTGGTAGAGTTAGGTAATTACCATCCCTTATTTCATTGGCTATTTCCTGGGCTGTATGCGAAATGAAACCAAGTTCTAGCCATTCCTTTACTTGAAGAGGGAAATTCCCATGAGTAAGGATCTTCTCTAGTACCCTTTTTCCCCCTTCCTTCCTCAAAATCTTATTAATGGTCACGACGTAGTTTGATTTAAGTACGAAGCGGGGCTTATTCCACATTTTTACAAGTTCTTCCTCAAAATTAGCCACTACGTCGATAACCTTTTCAGCCACATGAAGTAGAACTTCCAATTCCTCAATTCTAGACTTATCAAGAACAGTTCTACTATCAAGGAGATACTGATAAATCCAGATTTTAAGCTGTTCCTCTAAAAAACCACGAGGGTCCTTTGCTAGGAAGTAGTCGATATTGCTCTGTCTCTCAAAGGTCTTAATAGCTCTCTTGATTAAATCTTGATTAACGTTTAATAACGCCTCACTCGAGTTAATTTCCTCGTCTGACGAATTTACACATATCTCCACAACATTCTCCCTAACTCCACATATCCTATAGCGTAATTTTCCACCCTTAGAGCTATTCACCTTAAACTCAAACTCAACGGGATTAGAGGTTTCATCGAGTATCACCTTCATCGATTTAAGAACTCTTTCTGACTTTATGTAGTACAAACCTCGAGTTTTCCAAAAGAGAGCTACGTCCTCTCCAAATGCGTATATCCTGTCGTAAACTGAATATGAATCGGTATTGCAAAGGAAAACTGTCCCAGTCTCACAGAAGTATTTGAAGAAGAAGGTGTACAATTTTGAAAATACCTCTTCTCTCAACTCCCTTTTCAGGTTAGAATCGGCATAATTTCTTATCTCCTGAATCGCGTTAAGGAAATACTCTCTCTTCATCCTCATTAAGCGAATAAGGGGATCGTTACCTTCCACTTTTTCGCCAACAAATATTTCAGTAAGTTTGGAGAAGAAATCCTCATTGCTATGAGGCAATGAATTCCCTATCTCATAGGGAATTTGTAAATTAATAAACCTTTACTGTCTTAAAAATCTCCCTAGGGGATAGTTCGTAAAATCTTCAGTAGGTTTAATATATATTTGCGTCTAGTGGAGATCAGAATACCTGAATTGAAGCTTTTAATAATAGCAAGCGGAGGAGGGCATACGGGATTCGCCAGAGCCATTGCCCAATATCTTCCCTTTAAGGCGGATTTCGTAATACCCTGTAACGACTCTACGAGTAAAAAAATGATAGAACCTTACGCTGACAAATTGGTTTGCGTAACCAAGTTAAGAATGCCAAATGAATCGTCACTTGTTATGATACCTCGAACTTTCACAGCGTTATCTCAATCTATAAGTCTTGACTCATATCAGACAGTTGTATCCACGGGAAGCAATCACTCTTTATTACCATCATTAGTTGCCAGGATTAGGGGTTCTGAAATATTCGTAATAGAGAGTCAGGATAGGTTTCTGACACGGGGGAAAACAGTTTACCTACTCTCGCGAGTATCAAAAGAGGTGTTGTTACACTGGAAGGAACAGGAAAGCCTATATCCGTCTAAAGGAGTTCATGTTGGGCCGATAGTAGAGAGACCGAAATATCAACCAAGAGATCAAGGATATTACCTAATAACGACGGGAAGTATGGGCTTTCCGAGACTTGTCAGAAGAGCACTTAGACTAAACTACGATTTCGTAATACAGGATGCCACAGACCTAGAGGAGCTCAAAGGACATCCAAACTACTTCAAATTCGACCCAGACTTAGAGAAATGGATAGCTAATGCAACCGCGGTTATAACCCATCAGGGGAAAACTGCAATGGAAGCAGTGGTTATGTACAGGAAACCTACACTCGTCGTGTATAATAAGGATTGGAAAAGTGCCACTACATTTAGGGATTCCATGAAGTATGCGGAAGTTCTTGGCGCTGGATTCCTCCCAGATCCGGTGGATTGGAAGGATGACGAGCTTGATAAAGCATTAAAACAACTTTCAACTCCTAAGGAAATAGAACCCGGGACTCAGAATGCAGTCAAAAGAATTACTTCACAGAATAGTACTTCTCAATAAAGAATTTGATAGAAGTCGCGATTTCCTAGCAAAGTATCGGTGGTTTGTCTCTCCTGAGGACTCTCCAAAATGGTGGGGGGGTTTGGATAGTCGAGATGAAATAGTAATATCCGCTATACTGGTTCAACAAACTAGATGGGAACAAGTGGAGAAAACTATATCCGAAATGAAGAGATCAGGAGTTAATGACCTGAGGAAAATAGCATCTCTGAGCGAGAAAGACCTAGACTCAATTATAGCTAAAATAAACTTCCATAGAAGTAAGGCTAAGACGCTGATAGAGGCAGCAAGACTCTTGATTAAAAGTAATCCCTCTCGGGAAGCCCTCCTCTCGATAAAGGGTATAGGAGAGGAAACCGCTGACAGCATATTACTGTTTGGATTTAACGTGAGGACGTTGCCCATTAATTATTTTTTTAGGATTATCTTTTCTAGAATATCGGGTAAAGTAGATTCCCCTAAGTACATAAGGGATATAGTGCTAAAACAGGACTTCTCCTTATTTGAGTTGAAGCTATTATACGCTGGATTATCGACAGTAGGAAAAGCTAATTGCAAGAGAGTTCCTGTGTGTAATACCTGTATAATTAAGAACTTGTGCAATGTTGGAACGGGAAAAGCAGATTATACTACTATACATTTCTAATTACAGGAAATATTCCCTACTGAACCCAACGTTTAGCGATCCATATCCCCATTGCAAATTCAGTTTATTTCAATGATTACGAAAAGTTTAATTCATTACTACCGTAATAACTAGGTAACGATTCACGCTTAACAATTTACTTTATTCCCTTCATATCTCATAAATTACAATTTGCAGGAGAACCTTAGATTATTAGGGTTTGCCACTAACTGTTCCCTGATAGATTAGTACCCAAAACTAGGGAAGCAAATTTCGTTCTCTTTATCTATTCATCATTTTGAGATTAGTAAATATATGCTTTGTCAAACCTTGAGGGTTAAGTGAAAATCCCTTACAGGAAAATATACAACACGCCTAACTCTCTGGAATACTAGGAATATCGCTCTGGAAGGTCTGTTATATACGAACCAGTAACCTTGGGTTTTTTTAGGTCTGACGAAGCATAATTATATCAAATTCCTCTCAATTCCGCAGATGAACAGTAAAGTGAAACTCATCTTTTTAAACTAAGAACGGAATAAGTTTCTATGAAATCGTTACTCGTAATAATACTTTTATTAGGTGTGTTAGCGCCAGTTCTAGTAGCTAGTAGCCAGGCATCTGGAATGAAGTACGTTGATTACAGACTCCTAATTGGTGATAATACAAATACAGTAAATCTGAACGCAAATTTTACTTCTACCCCATCAGGGAACCTTTACAATAATACAGTATATGTTACTGCATCAATAAAAATAGGTAACTTCTCCTCAAGTTACCACTTTACTAAGAGTCATACGTCAAATAGCAGCTTGGTTGAAAAATTAATCACGTCAAATCTGACACAGCTATTAAACCAGACCTTTAGTCTCACGAATTCGTTCAAAAGCTTTCCACTTAACATATCGTACAACATTAGTTACGCTCCCAATAGTACAACTACGGTTACCGTTGAATCATCTCAGTATAGCGCTAACATATATAACCTCCACGGACTTATTGTTGCAAGCTATAATGGAGGGTTAATGTCTCAAACATATTCTGGTAACCTTACATCACATTTATCCGGTCAGGTTGCAGTAATTAAAGTAACTGGAACTTTATATAGCGCCTATCTCACTGCCACACTAAACACGTACTCATCATCAGGGATGAACTCCATGATGTTTCCCTCATCGCTCAACACATTTTCAATAGAAGTGCAATTGGTAGGCACTAACGCGTTACCTGTCCAAGGTAACTCCATGATGACTGACGAGATTATTATAGGCGTACCCTCTGTGTTGGCAGTTGTAGGAGCAGTGGCTTTCTTATTGATAACTAAGAAAATTTAGTTTTTTTAAGATAAACTACCTTAAATCCTAGTTAAATTAGATTTCTATTTTTCGCTCTTCGAAAAGTTCTAATAACAGCATTACTTAAAGCTAATATTATCATTTATTTAAGGGAGTATTTAATGACAAAGATTTATTTAGGTCCGGCAGGAATACCCCTTTCTACGGAGAAGAAAAGTACAGTAAATGGTATCAAAAAGGTAAAGGAGTTAGGACTAAACGCAATGGAAATAGAGTTCGTTAGAGGAGTTAACATGTCGGAGAAGGGAGCGATCGAGGCGGGAGAGATTGCGTCGCAGCTAGGAGTAAGACTTTCGGCACACGCCCCTTATTACATTAATTTATGTGCTGAGGAAAAAGAGAAAATGGAAGCCTCAAAAAACAGAATCTTCGATACCGCACATAGGCTAGAACTTATGGGTGGTGACACTATTGCAATACACACAGCATTTTACGGTAAGAGAACTCCCGAGGAGTGCTATGAAATAATTAAGCAGAATATGCTAGAAATTACGGATAGAATGAAAGATAGCGGAATAAAGCGTGTAAAACTTGGAGTAGAAACCATGGCTAAGGAAACTGCTTTCGGAACGCTTGAGGAAGTTGTCAAATTATCCAAAGAAGTACCCAGAGTAGTCCCTTACATAGATTGGGCACACACTTTCGCAAGGCTAGGGGGGAAGATAAATTATGGAGAAGTATTGGATTACGTGATTAAGGAGACTGGTATTACGCACATTAACTCTCACTTCGAGTCATTAGTGTTTAGGAAAGGAAAGTACGTAGATGTGCATAAAAGCATTGATGATAATGCTCCTCCCTTTGAGCCGTTAGCAAAGGAGTTGATAAAACGGGACATATCAATAACATTAATTTGCGAAAGCCCGTTATTGGAGGAGGACGCGTTAAAGATGAAAAAGGTACTAGAGGACCTAGGTTACTCTCTAAGCTAACTTAAACGACGGTTTTTGAGCCTCATGAGTTCCCATATACACCAGGCAAAGTTATTGGAAATCCATAATTCCGAACATCGAGGCGGAATTATTCATGGAAATATGACAAATTCCGTTTATTTACACTAATGTAATAAATTTTATTGAATGTTATAGCGCGGTTAGGAATTTGCTCTTGGTTTTCTTCATTGTATTTACCTGTTTATGAAACGTAACTCCCGAAGAAATCTGAGCTATCCTGAACAGCGCCTTTAAGGATAAAGTTATAAAACATTAATCTTACTAAAATATAGTGAAAATTGCTGAGATTAGAGGTGTATTAAGATGAGTTCTATTAAAATCCTCTCGGCGTTCATTATTACAATTATTGTACTAACTACTGCTTTAGCTACACTTTATTTGTATACTCCGGTGCTAATAGGATATCAAACGACATCAGATGGTGTAATAGTATATTTTAAGAACGTTTTTGACCCATCTTTTATAATAAAAACATATGTAAATAATGCGTTAGCAAGCACTATAATCTCGGTTTACATTAATCAACCCAATAACGTGAAATTTTATAAAGACTATTATGGGCAAACGTTAAAAATACCTTTTTCCGCAATAACGGAGTACATTAAGCCGTGGGAGAAATATAACGTAATAAATACGTCGTTACTTATTATAGCAACATATATACAGGGAGGAAAAGCGTACACGGCTGCAGAAGAAGTGGAGTATAACCCCTCCTGGCTATTGAATAACAATCCAATACAAATTGTCGCAACAATTAACATAGTACCGCACTTAGTAAAAGCGAACAACACAACAGGTGAGCAAATTACCGAACAACTAACAAACACTAGTAATGCGACAAAATACCCTTACACAATAAACGTAACCGAGAAGGAGTATGACGAACCGCAAATATATCTCTCCTCAGCTGTTTTCACGCCGGTCACAAGCATTACTTATTTCTATAATTTCTCTGTCCCATTGACCTGGGTAACACTAAGCAACAACGTGAAAAATAAGGACAACTACACGTGGATAACTGTTGGAACCTGCTTTTTTGGTGGTAATGCAAGTTGGTTCGGAGTAAGTAACCCTAAAGGTTCATATATAGGAGTTTCCTATTCAACCCATATACATGATACTATTTATGATAGCCCGGTTAAAGCTAGTCTTTCAAATTTATCTTACCCAATAATTTACAATTACTATAATGCTACGATTGCAGCAGTTACTTATGTGGTGTGTAAGAGTATACGTGGTCTTAATATACCGGTAGGAAATACATCAGTCTTGGAAATTTCTTCTATATCTGGTCTCGGAAGTAACGTCGAGAGTGGTGATGGTGTGACTCGTATTGTTTTCACTAATTCTACTGGTAAATATGTTTATTATTTACATATTGGTAATGGTAGCGTAAAGTTATTTTATACCTATTTTGGGGAATTTATTAAGACTCTGAAAGGTCTCCAATACGGTTATGTGTATAAGGAAAATGGGAAAATTGTAAAAGCAGAAAACGTTAGTATCGGAGGAAACAATGACTGCTTTTACGTTTGGTGTATTTTAAGACCCAACAACCAACCAGAATTACGTCCCATAGGCACACAAGCGATGCTTGTTTCATCCGGTAATGCTCAGGTATATTTTAGCTATTTTTATTATTCTACTAGTTGGGGAATGCCTATATCAGGTTTCATACTTAACTATTCATCTTATTACGAGGGGTTGAAGTACGAATAGGCTAATATATTTTTTCGTAGTGTATTTACTATTTTTCTTTATAGGGCTGTTATTTTATGACTTAAGTGACTTGCTCACTGCTTATCCCATTCCAGTACCCTCATTCCTATTTTATACACCTCTCACCCATATGGTATTTATCGACATTCAAATTTTGGCAACACCTCTACTATTCTTGCTATTCTATTTTGCGACAAAAAAGAACAACGTTCTTACTCTAATTATAGGGTATTACATAATGTTCGTTCTATTCTTTTTTTCGCACGCAGTTTTTTTCCTCTTCATTTTATCATTGATTGGTCTAGGAATGTTCATCACAGTAATTCCCAGTTTTACCTCAGTCTTGAGTAAAGTATTTTGGGGAATATCATCGCTCTATTTGATAGTGATGATGGTGAGCCCCTATTACTCATTATTTATAATACCTAGTGTAATAGCTTCTGGAGCGGAAATAATGAAGTTAGTGAAATAGGGGTTGCCCGTTCACATTTCCTTTGGGAATTCAGTTTATTTCATTAGTTTAAGATAAAGTAATTGACTATACACAGAATAACATTAATTAGGAGGGGGAAACATGTCATGAACTCACTCCTTCTTGACAAAAGGAGCTTCCTGTTTCAAGACTTCACTCTGGCTAGAGGGCTCCGCACACCATGATGATCACATCCCGAGTTTACGTTAGTGCCCCGCATAGGACAACCGATTAGAGCAGAGATATACCACGACGGTCCTCGCTCAGGCGTCTTGGGACGCTTACTCCGTCAATCGCTGTCATTGATTTACGGGTTGGAAACTACTTAAACTTATACAAAGGGGCCTATCTATCCTCGTGGATCTTCCGTCCCCAAATCCTCCATCGAGTTAAATTGTTTTCCACACTACGTAACACTGAAAAAGATTTTTCGTAAAGCGTCTACTCGACATTGGTAGGATTTATTAGTAGAGGAGAACAGAAACGAAGGAACAAAGAATAAGGGTATTAGTCTGATAACTTCTCGGAAATACCATTAATTTTCCGGGCGATACCAATGTTAGTAACTATGAATATTTCCTAATATTTATTAACTTATTATCTTGTAATTATATTTTTAGACCTTAAAGACCCATAGTCCTTTTACGAGCCCTTGGGACATTCACACTTTCATTGTTAATTGTAATTTCAGAGAGAGCAAGAGAAAATACAGTAAGTCGCTAAGTTTAAATCCCCTCAGTGATTGCGGAGGTATTGAATTAAATTTGTTACTGTTATGAAATAAAATGAATTCACGAAGGAGATGTGAATAGTCAATTACCGAGTTCGCAACGAATTAGTTGATTTTAGACTAAAAAAATAAAGTGAATCCACAATTAAGTGTGAACGGCCCTCACAAGAGTACAGAATTTCTAATTATTTAGATTAACTAAATTTTAGGGCTAGGAATTCGCTCATGAACAGCATAAAATTCAAGAATGTTCTAGTTAAGTTCCCTCCAAGTAAGACAGTAACATTTCTAATCCCTTATCTTTGCCACTTGCGATCTCGTACCCTATTCTCATCCAGAGATCGATTCCGCCTAGCATATTGTAGCACTTCCTGAATAAGTTACTTTTTGTCCGGGTGAGGTAATAGCTTCTATTTCCGTGTTCGCATGCGATCACAACCTCCTTATCTGCAAGAATATTAGCGAAATCTTCAACGAATTCCATCGGAATAAGTATTGAACCAGGAATGTGATGATCCAAATACTCCTCAATAGTCCTGATATCCACTATCATCACTTCACCTCTTCTGTACATCCTCCTTACCGTTGAGGGATACTCGTCAATGACATTCCTCAAATAAGGCATCCGATACTCCGATATTTTCACGGTATTGGACAAGATAGTGTTAATTTAAACTTTATTACGAATGATGAACCACAAACTATTACGAAAGGCGGAATATCATGAGAAACGAACTGTTGAACAGAGCAATATTTCTGATCAACTACGCTAGGAGATTGGCAGAGTCCGGTTACCTGGATATAAGCAGGGAGGTCGTGAAGCTGGGATTGACGTATTCCTCAAAAGGAAGAGTAAGGCTCCCCCTAGAGGTAAAGAGAAGTTTTTGCAGGAAGTGTTATGTTCCATTAATTATTGGGAAAACTGAGACAAGAAGAATAAGAAGGGGATATATTGTAAGGACTTGTAATTTATGCGGATGGAAAAGGAAATATCCTGTAAGAAATCTAAGGGGTAAAATTCCATAGTGTCGTAAATCGGAAGTGCTTCATTATTTAAATTTCCTCTCGAGTAAAAAGTACCTATTCCTATCGGGCTCTAAATTCATGATTTTAATACAAAACGTTGCTTGTCTCTCCGCTATACTACGACTTACTTCTTTAGATTTTGACTGTGTTGAATTGGACGCGTTCGTCAACGAATATAGCCATCACTCTATCCCCTATAGTCGCTGGAGAAACTACATTAGCGTACATCTTGAACCCTTCCTCCATCTCAATTATGGCATAGTAGTATGTCCTTCCACCGTTGTTAAAGGAAGTAATTGAGTACACTTTTCCTGATCCCTTACTTTCGGAAACTTCAAACTCATGGGAGGTGCATTTAGGACACCTAACCTTAGGATAGTATGTGGAATATCCGCATTTTTTGCACCTTAAGTAAGGAAGTCGTCCTTTCCTAATGATGTCTCCATATTTGACCAGAAGGTCCTCCATCCTATTCTCCCCGTAAAACCATTGTAACTGAGTGGGCTCTATTCCACCCGCCTATGCCGTTAATTAAAACCCTTTGTACTCCCTTTACTTGTCTCCCCATTGCGCGTCCTCCCAACTGTTCTATTGCCTCTTCTAGGATAACGCCCCCGCTCATGAAGGCCGGCTGGCCGGTATTAAGCGTTCCACCGCCAGTGTTAACGGGAATCTCTCCTGTGGGGGACACATCCTTTTCCTCGAAGAACTTCCCTCCATCTCCCTTCTTTGCAAGTCCCAGATCCTCTACCTGTAATAATACCGTTATGGTGAAAGAATCGTAAAGTTCTAAGGCATCTACCTTATCCAGATTTACTCCTTTTCCGCTCTCGAGTGCAGGAGTATAGGTGACGTCTAGGTCTCTATCAGGCGGCATTTCTGGCCAATGAGCTTCCCTATAAAATTCTACTGAAACATCAACGTAATCTCCGGTTAATCCCTTTCCTACAAGAAAGAGATTAAATCCATCAATTGGATATACCACTTCTAATAATCTTAAAGGATCCGCTATCATTCTCGAGGACAAAACTTCCTTAACTGAAAGAGGACTCTTGTAAATTGCCTTAGGATTTGACTCCGCATTTTTCCTTTGCTTAACCGAAATCGTAGCCCTCTCCTCATCGGTGGAATGGTAAAGGAACTTATGTCTGTTGGCCACAAGAGCATAATCCGTTACTGGATTCATATCATCGTAAATCCTGAAAAGCTCGTCATAGGGTGTAATTGAGTAAGGCAGTACTTTGTCAACGGAGTCTGCTGTGAATCCCTTTTCCCTTAACATTGAGCCCTTACCTCCCACAACACATAGAATTTTTTCCGCCATCCCTGCCTCTACAGCCCTTATCGCTTCGTAAAGCATTGTCATGGCTGACGGTCCACCGATATCAAGCACTCTCAAAATTCTGGGTTTTATTCCTAAAAACGACGAAATCTGCGTTGAAGGAAAGTGTAACTCCTTTTTGTCGAAAGTCCCCGGAAGTTGTGTGAAGAACAGTCCGTCAATCGTACTGGTTTCAGTGTTAGCAGATAAATCGATAAAGACCTCCTTAAGTAGATCGACTACAGACCCTGAATACTTCTTATATAATTTACTAGCGTATGCAACTCTCATTTCTTCTCACGTAACGCTCTTCTTAACACTTTACCTGAGGCATTTTTAGGTATTTCGTCAACAATAAATACTTCGCGAGGTACTTTATAGGGAGTTAGTTTTTCTCTACATAGAGTAATAATTGAGTTTTCAATCCCAATACAGTCACCCCTGGGTTTAACGAAAGCGACTACTCTCTCTCCGCGATATTCGTCTGGAAGACCAACGACGGCTACTTCTTCAACACAAGGATGACTGTAGATTACTTCTTCCACCTCGCGTGGAATTACCTTAAAACCGGAGGTATTTATGATGTCCTTTTTCCTATCTATTACGTATACCCAACCGTTGATTAGCTTACCAAGATCCCCTGTTGGTAACCATCCTCCCGGGAATCCCTCCTGATAAAGATATCCTTTTACTACCTGGGGACCCCTTACGAAAATTTCCCCATCTCTGATATCAATCTCCGTATTATACACTGGAATACCCGAACTGACGACCCCTGTTTCAGGATCCACAGGCAAAGGTCCGGTATAAGGGTAGGGCCAAAGCGTAGCAGGTGACGTAGTTTCGGTTAGACCCCACGCCATATATATCCACGAACCTGTCTTTTTTTTCCACTCCTCTTCCACAGACCTCGGCATTGCCATTCCTCCCGAGGACCAAAGTCTCATGCTTTCTATATCTCCTTGGAGATTTCTTAACATAGCTATATAGGCAGTGGCTACGGCCATAGTGACAGTGGTTTTATTCTTCTCTGCATCTAGTAAGGACATTTCCGGTTCAAACTTATAATGCATAGAGATCTTACCACCTGCCATAATCATTGAAGTAATGTGGAATATCTCCCCTGTGATATGGTAGAATGGAGCTATACCTAGTACTACATCCTCTGGAGAAAATAAAAACCACTTGTTGTAAATTAGGGAGGAAGCGAATATATTGGAATGCGTTATCGGAACCCCCTTCGGTCTTCCCGTTGTACCTGAGGTGTAAACGATCAAAGCGATATCGTCTTTTTTTGGGCTTAAAGGAGGCAACTCTCCTCTAAGGGTCAAGAGCTCCTCTTCACAGTCTGGAATATCCCACTTATGAATGTAAGGATTTCCCAGACTTAGGGGATTAGTTTTAATTACTTGTAAATTACTTGGGCTTCTCACTTCACACGACTCTATTGCGATCTTCGCTTTTGAATCCGAAATTAGGTAATTTTTCTCCTCCCTAGAAAGAAGGGGGTTTAATGGAAGCACTACTCCCCCCAAAGACCAAATTGCGTATTCCGCAATTACAAATTGAGGTATGTTATTCATAGAGATCGCAACTACATCACCTCTAGAAACTAATTCTGAAAGTCCTCCGGCGATCTTTTTTACAAGATTTCCGAAATCCCGATAGGTAGTGCCCTTCCCGAAATAGGTTAGGACGTACCTGTCACCGAACATTGAAATTGATCTATCTAGCACTTCCACTGCTGTGAGAGGAGAAGTCAATTCGGGTAAGAATTCACCTTTTACAGTGATAGTCCACCACCGACTTCTATTATTGCTCCATTTACGTAGGAAGCTTCTTCCGATACTAAAAACGCCACAACATTAGCTACCTCCTGTGGAGAACCAACCCTTCTAAGGGGTATTCTTTCGATTATTTTCTCCTTAACTTTGTCGGGAACAGCCCTAGTCATGGAGGTATCAATGAATCCTGGAACTAAGGCGTTTACAGTGATATTGTACCTTCCTAGTTCTCTGGCTAGGGTTCTAGTAAAGCCTACGATACCAGCTTTTGCTGCCGCGTAATTCGCTTGACCCACATTGCCCAACCAACTAGCAGATGACATGTTAATTATTCTACCCCACTGCTTTTCCACCATTTTACCCACACATGCCTTTGTTAGGTAGTAAGTTCCGTAAAGGTGAACTTTAATAACTTCGTCCCATTGCTCATCCGTCATTTTTAAGAATAGAGCGTCCCGAGTTATTCCGGCATTATTGATTACTATATCGAAGCCGTCAATGCCTAGTTTTTCCTTAGCTGAATTAACGAATTCCTCCACAGATTTCCTATTTGAAACGTCTAGGACTTCCCCTATTACATTATCAAGACCCATCTCATCCCTTATTTTCCTTACCTCAGGATTTACGTCACCCGCAATCACCGTTATCCCCCTTGATGCCAACTTCTCAACTATGCTTCTCCCTATTCCCCTATATCCCCCAGAAATTACTGCGATTTTATTCATATTGTAAAATATAATTCCCAATATATAGTGCTAACCCGTCTTCGTCGTGTCTGAACTACTCAAGACTTAAAAAGTAAACTATATCGTCTTTCTATTTTTCCCTTCTAAAGCTAACTTGAACCGACGGAGATTCCGTTTAATCATTATGTAATGCCTTGAGGAAAAATTACAGAGTCACTCCATTAATTTTAATTCCCTAAGGCTGAAAAATATTACTTAGAGTTCTTAACCTGAATCGTCAGGTAAATATTATTAGCACTCTCCTAAGTTTAGGGGTTTTTACAGTGCTAGAGAAAGCAATTGAAAGCTCCTAACCCAACGGGTCATTCGAATAACTGTTAACCCTAGTTAAGTGAAATCCAGGAGGACATTTACTACAATCACTTCAATTGCAAACTGTCCTGCTTTTACGCTAATATTATCTTCGAATACACCTTGATAGAGAGCTTATGAGGAAGAAGGTCTTTCCCACTCCTTGTAGGACTTTATGCTCAGCATATCCTACGCCTCAGTGTCTTGCAAAACAGAGGTTTACTGCCTTACACCTCGCCTGTCCGTAGCGTGACGTTTATTCCTTTGATGGTTATTGTTAATACAATACCTATAAGTTAACATACTATTTTCTTCAATTTTTTCACAAAGAATTAAAATATTAATACTGGAATTGGTGATTTTTCAATCACTTTATAGAAATGAATGAGAATCGCTAAACTCAGGGAAGTTCACTACTACCTCTTTGGACCCTAAGGATCAACGCGTCTTCCTTTATGTCCTTTAGTATTGATCGTGTTCAAGGATTGAAACTGAAGAAGAGAAATTCCGTATTAGTGGGGTATAATATTCAATATATGGACGTCATCACATCATATTAACAAGTTTTTCGTCGCCCCATTAAGATAAAGGGTGGAGTTACATCCTCTTTCGCGGTATCAGAGGTATCATGGCCGTAGATATCGCAGAAAGTACCAGCATAATTATAAACGAGAAGAAAAGAGAGTAGTGCATGTCAAGTAACAAGGTGATAAGAGCAGTTCCTGCAGAACCCCCTACAGTAACTCCTATCCCCCAAATGTACGAGTTAGCTACCGTAAAGAAACTTTTCGGAAACACCTGAGACACATATCCTAAAAGAACAGGAAAGGAGGTAAAAGCAGCAAAGGTTAGAATCGTGTAAATTACTGACGACAAAATCAGGTTATGAGCTAATGCTAGGTAAAGCCCAAAGGTAACGAGTGAAATTACGCTTGTTAAAGTATAAGAGAAAAATCCTCCTTTCCACTCCGTTACTTTGCCGAAAAACGGTTGACCTACAATGGATCCCAAAAACCCAACAGTAAGAAATATACCAGCAAGCGTTTTGGAATGATAAACGTCGTATACAAAGTCCCCAAGGAAGTTCGTCGTACCCGTAATGAACATACTCCTCACAAATACCGCAATTCCTAAAATTATCA
This sequence comes from Sulfolobales archaeon HS-7, assembly GCA_019704295.1. Classification (GTDB taxonomy): domain Archaea; phylum Thermoproteota; class Thermoprotei_A; order Sulfolobales; family Sulfolobaceae; genus HS-7. The sequence goes on from AP024596.1 coordinate 458,732, forward strand.
AAAATTTGTAAAATTTCCTATCCAATTTTTCATTAACCTTCCTTACCTGCTCCATCCTTTCCTTCCTATGAAACCTAAGACCGAATAAAATTACTAGAGATGCTACAATCATGTAGAGAGCAATCCAAGTTAGTCCGAGAAAGTACCCAGTTAAAAGTATCAAAGCGGTTACGATAGAAGGGGTTACCGATCTACCAATACTTCCAAAAGCGCCGTTTAAACCTAGAGCACCTCCAGAGGACTTTCCGAAAACCCTTGAGAGCACAGCACCGCCTATTGGATGATAAAACGCCTGTCCCGCCCCCAGGATTATCGTTGCAATCGCTATTAGAAAATAGGAGAAGCTAGGTAAAGTAAAGGGTAACGCAAATATAATTATGGAAATAGCCTCTAACAGAATTCCAGAGAATAACAATTCTGCATCTAGATTGTGCGTATCAGCATAGTTCCCTATTAAGGGAGAGAGCAGTCCAGACAGCAACGTGTACACTACAGCAAACGTACCCAAGAAGACTATACTTACTTTCAAAACTGTAGAGTAATATACAATTAGCAGCGGATATAACAAGAATGTCCCATCATTTATGAAATGGGCGAGTGAAGTAATTGTTAGTATCCTTAATTTACTTGACTGCATAAATGAGGAAGTAGGTTAAATTGCCTTTAAGATTATCTTCAAAGGAATTAGGTTATCAAATAAACAGAGACTTCGTTCCAATTTTACATGAGATCTTCCAGGTTAAGAACGGATTAACATATTTATAGAAGGAACTTTTCGGTAAAGATTGTCGATACAAACATCATGTTCATAAGTGTTATTTATTATAACCTTTCTGCAAGAAAGTATCTCCTATAGACGGTCCTCCGCTTTCTCAACACGTATTAGGATAAATGTTAATTTCTAAACGTTTTAATATGGGTTCTTTCCAGAATTTCACTCGCGTTAATAGCTATTTAGATGGGCTTGCTGAAATTGAAAGCCCTCAATTACTTTTATTTAGTACTGTAAAGGTCCTAAAACTTAGGAAAGTGTTAATAATAAACCTTAAAGTTATTGAAACCAGCGAAAATTGGGCAAATCATATGTTCCATTTTTTCGCCACCACAATAATTGTCAAGCCAATACAAATAGATACAAAGGATGCTCCTATGATCGCGTAATTAGGCCTCTGCACTGCTGAATCAATAATGTATCCCACAAACCAACCACCCTGTTGAATTGAGGTAACTAAGGCGTAATCATCAATAGAGGTTAACGGGGGAATTACCTCTATGGAAAGGGGAATTAACACCTCCCACAATCCAAACATAATAGAAAAATCAGGAATTACATAGACAAGGACTATTGATGAAAACAGAAGTAAAACGATAGATAATATAGATATGCTTTTTCTAAAATACGACAAAGTAATCAGAACCAGAAACCCGAGAAGCTCCGCAAAAGTAGAAAAGATTCCGATTGTGTAGTATGAGAAGCCGTACACCAACTTCAGTAAAAGGTAGATATAAGGGAAGGTGAGGGAAATTGGTATTACGACTAAGAATGGGATCGTCGTAGACCTTACCAGAATCCTTTTTCCCTTCTTAACCTCCCTTACCTCTTTCATGAATATTATAGGGAGGGAAGAAAGCGCTATTAGTAAACCCGCTATAAGAAAAATCACTCTCACACCAATTAAAGATGCCAAAATTCCGCCGACGGCGGGGAGAGCTATTGATGGAATAATCGATATAGCCCACACTCTTGACAAAACTCCTTCTCCTAAACCCCTCATAAGGTAATAATAGTTCGGGAGGGAGAGAAAGAAGCAGTAGTATAGTAACATGTATATGAGTGCAATTACGAAGGAGTTAGCAATGTACATTAATATAATACCCGTTCCGCTGAGGATCATTCCTACTACTGTTACTATCTTTGGACCAACAAGCTTGGCTAACATAGATCCTACCAGAGGAAGGGGGATAGTTACTGCAGTCAGAAGCAGGAAAAAGTAACCTAGCAAGTCCTCTGGAAAGAATCTAACTAGATAAATGGAAAGAAAGGGGTAATAGAGATAGTATCCGGCCCCCCATAAAAACCAACTCGCAGATATCTTAACCTCCTCTGCACTCACCCAGTTCACCTTACCTTCGACCACTAATTAACATAAAGATAGCCCGTTACTATACCTTTTAAACTCTTAAGAAATTTCCTGAAATTTCGATTTAACCCGGTCATAAAGAGTGAATGCGTCAGCCGCTCAGCAAAGATGGTGGAGGGGGTGAAAAGTCGTTGTCAACATTTTCGAATAAACAGTAAAGTTAAATGCTTCATACATTAAAAATATTTTATAATTCTTATCACTAAATGTAAATAAGCTTTCACGAAAGGTAACAGGACACAAAATATGCGGGTTTCTTCATATCTATGAGTAGGTGTGGGTTGGGGTTATTAACCAAAGGGACGGAAAAGGTTAACCCAGCAAACACCGTGACTTTAATGAAGTCTAGGGTTGAAAGTTGAGATGAAATCTTATTAAAGCCGAAACGACTAATGTTAGTGATAGATGAGCACTTAAATCTTTCTTCAAATTACTTAAGCAACGTTACGCTTCCTTGTAATCTAGAGTGAGGATCAAGTTTCTCCACCTGGGTAATAGTTCCTTGAGCTAGACGATTCTAAAGGAGATAAAGGGAGATATGTTGATCTTTAGAGTCTAGGGAGATATAGCGAAGCCCAGATCGATCAAGCGCTTAATGATACTGAGGAAGGGGAAACTAACAATATCTCATACTTCTCCTGTCTCTATCGACCTGAAGGTTATCTGTAACCGAAGCCCTATTTCTCAAGTTGGGTATCTCTAAACCATTGGACTACTTACCAATTGAGGGACGTATTTCAGAATAAGATTGGAAACTATTGACTCCTTCCAAGGTAATTCTCACTATCTCAGGGGGTAGAGCTTCACGCTTAAGGAAATCAACGACATCCACCCGACTCAAGTCCGTATTACAGAGACTTATCATCGTGTTTTATAAGGTGAAATCGGATACTCGACCTACATATAAGGAGAATTTTAAACCACGGACAGGAAAGGTATTGTATGGGATATTTTGATGATTTACCTTGGACAACCAGAGTAAGGACATTCCTCATTGCCTCCTCAGGAATTTTACTAGATGGATACGACCTTTCAACGATCTCGTTTGCTCTTCTCTTAATCAGGGGAGAACTTCATCTAACAACTTTAGAATATAGTTTGTCAACGGCGTCGTCCCTATTCGGTATGATAATAGGTTCGATAATAATGGGGTGGCTCTCAGATAAGGCCGGAAGGAAAACCCTTTTAGGCATAGACCTTCTGTTTTTCCTAATATTCGGCACACTCTCTGCACTATCAACGAATTTTGCGGAACTGTTCACGTTTAGGCTATTACTTGGAGTAGGAATAGGTGCGGATTACCCAATAAGTTCTTCCCTGATGGCAGAAGTCGCCTCCTCGCAAAGTAGAGGAAAATATCTTATCGGTTCTGTCGCAATGTATTGGATAGGTACGGGGCTTGCAGCAGGATTGACTGCGTCCTTACTTTACCTCGGACCGTATTTCTGGAGATATGTCTTCCTGATTGGCGGTCTATTAGCTATCCCCATAGTTTTAGCTAGATTAACAATTTCAGAATCTCCAAGGTGGATGGTAATGGCAGGAAAACTTGCTGGAAATAACGTACCAACTAGAGAGGAGGAAACTGTAGGGTTAACCTCATTTAAAGGTTTATTCTCTTCTAAAGTTATAAAAATTACAACTTATGTACTTGCAGCGTGGTTTCTATTCGACGTAGCATCGTATGGAATCGGGCTTTACTACCCTCTTCTCCTTAGTGACTTTGGTTTCAAGACGCTGTACTCTGTGGCCATTGCCAACGTATTCATAGCCGTAGCCGCTATTGGAGGTTATCTGCTTGCTCTTCCCCTGATTGATACGTTAGGCAGGAAAGGAATGTTATTGGCCGGGTTTGGAGGTATGGCGTTTATCTTATTCTTTGGAGCAATAACAAGAGCAACTGGTTATTCGCTCCTAGCAACCTTTATGAGTTTTGCAGCAATAGAACAGTGGGCCGGAGCGATAACATTATTCTATCCCACTGAGGTCTTTCCGACAAGTGTGAGGGCATCAGGACAAGGTCTTGCTACTGCAGTAAGCAGAGTAGGAGCAGTAATAGGCGTTTTCGTTTTCCCCTACGTTACAACTATTATGGGATTATCTAGATCGCTAATCATGTTTGGAATATTCTCTTTAGTCGGGCTTATATTAACGGCATTTTTAGCAAAGGAAACCAAAAAGAAAGCGTTAGAGGAGATATCCAAAAAAATTATATCTTAATATATACATTGAGATGCCAGTGGTCCTGCAGCATAAAGTATGTAACTTTCTATATAGTTAGATTCGTTGACTATTGCACTGAAACTATCGAGATGTGACATCACGTATTGCGGAGTGTAACCCTCTAGTAGTTTAGGACTAACTAAGGCTCCCGTAAGTACGTAAGTGCCGTTAGGACCTGTGATTAAAAGTCCGAAGTTCAAATGCGGGGGCTTAACAACTAAAGCGCTTGCGTTATTGTAATTTATTAAGGGTACCTGCGTTTCATATTTGATCATTAGGGCTGCTATATTCTGGGGAAGTTGAGCGTAGAGGACCTGTTCACCAACAGGGATTAGCTGATTAACAGGGATCGGTTGACCTGAAGGGGTTGCGTTAAGATATTCATTATATGTGTACACTACTTCATATTCGACCACACCGGAGGGTTTAAATCCAGTAAATATTAGACCCGGTACGTTTGAAGCCGCCTTATCGAAAGGATCAGAGTAGTGTTCGTAATATGATAAGTTTCCGTAATGGAATAACACGTTATATATAACCCAAGAAGCCGCCGCTCCCACCGGGCATCCGATCCATGACTGTTCAACTATCAGGATCTTTCCTTTGGGAGCGTAATCTACGTTACTTATTTTTACGAACTTTCCGTATGGTATGGCCTGACTCTTACCTATAATGTATTTATAACCCACAAAATAAAATGCTAGCACACCCGCTATTATTACAATTATTAGTCCTATGGTCACTAATTTATTCATTATTACTTTTTTCATACAATAGTTTATAAAAGTAATGTTGAATTATAAGCTCATTCAACTAGATCTACGCCTTTTAAATATGTAGTCCTATAAGCTTATTATAAGAAAAAATTTTAGGTAAGTAAGGATCACTTCTTTTCATGACAAAGGTAGGAGATAAGTTACCAAATGTAACGTTAATAAACCAGGACTTAAAGTCAGTAAATCTAGGAGAATTGAAAGGAAAGGTAACAGTTTTGGCGTTCTTCCCAGCAGCTTTCACTTCCGTATGTACTAAGGAAATGTGCACATTTAGAGATAATCTCTCAAAGTTCAATAACCTAAACGCAACTGTTTTCGGTATTTCAGTTGACCCGCCATTTAGCAATAAGGCCTTTAAGGAAGCGAATAAGCTTAACTTCGACCTTCTTAGCGACTTCAACAGGGAAGCTGTTAGGGCTTTTGAAATAGAGACTGAGTTACCCGTATTAAAAGGCTACAAGCTTGCAAAGCGTTCAGTGTTCGTTGCAGATAAGGAAGGAGTAATAAGATACGTATGGGTATCCGAAGATGCCGGAAAGGAACCTAACTACTCTGAAATTGAGGAAGTTGTTAAAAAATTAAATAGTTGACTTTTTACGCAGTAACATGCAGCTTATCCGTTAACCTATCTAAAATTTCCTTATTTTCAGGAAGCCTTTTCTCTTTATATCTAGAGAATACCATTTCCTCATCAAAGTATACGTCAAATATACCGTTAGTCCCTGCCTCCAATGTAACTTTGACTCCATTTAGGCCATATAACTTTAATATCTCATTTGCGAGGGAAGTAGCCCTATCTGTATATCCACAAGGTTTACAAAACACGATTCGAACATTCATAGAAAACTATACTCAATTATAACTATTAAAATTACCTAGTAGAGATAGTCTACTAAATTTTTACGTAAATGTTAGTCGTTTTTGATTGCCCTTAACCAGAATAACGTAATTAAGAAAGCTGAGGATATGGTTCTATAGCCGGTTAGCGCAACTAATGGATCTGTATCCGTAATGCTTTACATTGTTAGAAAATTTTAGAAAAGCCTCCTACCATACGCTAAAATAAGCTAGACTTGTCCTTATTATGCAAAGATATCTTTTCCTGCATCTGTTTACCATGCAGAAGGAAGAACGAAGAAAGTGTATAACGAGAGTAAGCTAATCATAACGTATATATTTTCATTACAATTTGCAATCTATCATAGCAATCATTAGCTTTTTAACTGTTAACTAGCTTATGATCTTATGCAATACAAGTGGATTGCTCTAACTAATACTACTTTAGGAGTTCTGATGGGAGCGATGAATGGTACAATATTGCTTATCTCCCTGCCAGCCATCTTTAGAGGAATCGGAATAAATCCTTTCAATTCCTTTCAATATCTGCTCTGGGTTCTATTCGGATATAATATAGCCACAGCTACCCTTCTCGTGACTTTCGGAAGGATATCTGATATGTTTGGACGCGTTAGACTCTACAACCTCGGTTTTCTAATATTCACCATAGGTTCCATCCTCTTATTTCTAACTCCAGGTAAGGGAAATGAAGCAGCACTAGAGATAATATTCTTTAGATTAGTCCAGGGTGTAGGCGCTGCATTCCTGATGGCTAATAGCGCTGCGATAATAACAGACGCTTTTGGACCGCAAGAAAGGGGAAAAGCATTGGGTTTAAATCAGGTAGCAGCACTTGCAGGTTCGCTGTTAGGATTGATCCTCGGCGGGATACTTGCCGTATTGAACTGGAGATACGTTTTCCTAGTTAGCGTTCCCTTCGGAATTGCAGGAACGATATGGTCGTACACTAAACTTAGGGAAATGGGAAAGATAACCTCTGGTCAAAAAATAGATTACCTAGGGAACCTTCTTTTCGGCGCTGGGTTGATATTCATCTTGATAGGAGTGACTTATGGATTACTTCCTTACGGAAATTCATCAATGGGTTGGGGAGATCCCTGGGTTATAACCTCTATCGCTGCAGGATTAGCTATGCTTGTCGTATTCCCATTCGTGGAGAAGAAGGTTAAATATCCGATGTTCCGTTTAGAACTTTTTAAATTGAGACCCTTCGCCATGGGAAGTATAGCAACACTTCTTAGCGCGATAGCTTTTGGTGGAGTGCAGATTATCCTTATAATATTACTCCAGGGAATATGGCTACCTCTTCATGGTTACAGTTACTCCTCAACTCCTTTCTGGGCGGGGGTCTATATGATTCCGCTAAGCCTAGGGTTTGTAACGTTGGGACCAATTAGTGGAAGACTCTCCGATAAGTATGGTTCCAGACTGCTGTCAACACTGGGTATGATAGTAGTTGCGATATCATTTCTCGCTTTATTAACCCTCCCATATAACTTCAATTATGCCGATTTCGCCGTAATCATATATGTGATGGGATTAGGTAACGGACTATTCATAGCACCGAATACGGCATCTATCATGAATTCGGTGCCTCCTGAACACAGGGGTTCAGCCTCGGGTATGAGGAGCACTTTTCAGAACGTTGGTCAGACGACAAGTATAGCAATTTTCTTTTCCATAGTTATCTACTATCTTGGATTAGGATTAAGTAGCGCGTTTAATACCGCTCTCGCCTCATCGCCTGCATTAGCTCACGCTTTCTCATCTATACCCCCTACTGGTGCTCTATTTGCAGCTTTCCTGGGATATGATCCTGTTAAAACCGTGCTAGGGTCATTGCCTCCATCTATAGCTTCATCAATAAACCCATCTATACTAAATACGATAACCCAAAGGACGTGGTTTCCCACAACAATAGCTCCACCATTTATGAGAGCACTAGATATAGCCTTCATTATATCAGCAATAATTTCAATAGGGGCCGCAATATCATCATATTTAAGAGGTAAGCAATTCATTTACGAGCGTGACGTAATTGGAGAAGTACAGAGAACAGGTTGAATTATGGGAGGCTATAGTAAAGTTAGTCAGGGCTGTAAACAGGGATTTTGATAAAGGTCTTCAAAAAATTGGAATATCTTTTATGGAATTTAAGGTTCTAGATATAATAAAAAAGGAGGGCTCTTTGCCTATGGTAAAGGTGGTCTCTGAAATGCTGATCACGAAACCAGGACTTACAAGCGTTGTGGATAAATTGGAGAGAAAAGGATTAGTTAAACGGGAACGTTCTCTTCAAGATAGAAGAATAATAATGCTTAGATTGACTGAAGAGGGAGAGATAACTTGGAGAACCTCTGTAGAAATTTATAAGACAATGGTCTCGGAAATCCTTCAGAAAATTTCTCCTAAAGAAATGAACACATTGCTAGAAATCATAAGGAGATTATCGAGCTAGCAAGCTTGGTTCGGATATGCACTACTCGTGATAGCTTACATTTCGTCCACGGGTTACTCACGCGTTCATTGTGAATTCAGTTTATTTAGAAAAATCAGATGAATTTAATTAGATGTTATCTTATGGACTAGTAGGGATTCACACTCAACAGTTTCCTTTATTTAATCGAATCTTTGCCATTACTACAATTCGCAATGGAAACCTGAATCACCTACACATGGTTTTAAAAATATAAAAAAGCTTTTAGTTACTAAGCTTGAGCCTTATTTTCTTCTTCGATAGCCCAAGGAAACACTCTACCATTTAACAGGTCCTCTGACACTTCTTCCATGTCCTTAATAGTATCTACAGATCTCCAGTAGGCATCAAATTTAGTCCCCTTAATTTTTCCCTCCTTAGCTAGTTCAGGGAAGGTTACCTTCTCTAGATCGCCTTTATCTGGAAGGATGTCGAGTATTTGGGAACTCATAAGATAGATACCCGCATTTATCCAGTACTCCTTTAGGTACGGTTTTTCGTCGAACCTTATTACATCATTATTTTCATTGACGTAAACTATGCCGAATGGACTCTTTAGCGGAACTAAGGCTATGTTAACGGTTTCCCCATTAAGACGAATGCGAGTAAGATCTACATTAGAAATTATATCTCCATTAAATAATAGGAAATCCTCACCAGTTAAGATATGACCGGCGTTTTTCACTGCTCCAGCCGTGCCTAAAGGTTCTTCTTCGATTGAGTAGACTATATTTACTCCAAACCTCTTCCCTCCCCCTAAATACTCTATTAATTTTTCCTTTTTGTATCCAGCTAAGATTACAATTGATGTTATTCCGAACCTCTTAAGCCACATTATCTGCCATTCGATTATTGCCTTTCCACCTAATTCTACTAAGGGTTTCGGTTTATCGTCAGTATAAGGACGAAGTCTCTTCCCAAACCCTCCTGCTAATATGACCGCTTTCACAGGAAATACTAATTTTTGAAGTAAATAATATAGCTATTCTAACTATTAGTTTACAATGAGTAGGTCTTTAAGCTACTAACTTCGTAATAATTTTAAGGCGTCGATCTAGCACAGTTGTTACACTGGTGATTTCGTAAAGTCCTTTTCATTAAGAAAACGTTAAAACGATGAAATCTACCAAAAATACTAATGCGTTTTTCTAGAAGAATTTATTACTCTTTAATTATTCTACGTTAAATATGAACAGGAATAAAATTTCAGGATTATTACTATTTATCGGTATAGCTCAATTCTTATTACTAATGCTTCTTTCTGAGGTAATCTACCCAGGATATAGTATATCTCATAATTACATAAGTGATTTAGGTGTTGGAAAAACCGCGTTGATATTTAATTCCTCTATAATTTTACTTGGGGTACTTCTCATAGCGTCTGGTGCTCTCTTTACAACTTCAACAGTATTTAGGATTTTGATTATATTAACAGGGATTGGAGCTGCGGGGGTCGGTCTATTCCCAGAGACTACGGGAACGCCACATCTGATTTCGGCTTTATTAGCGTTTCTATTCAGTAGTCTAGCATCATTTGTAACTGTAAGAGTAAGTAGAACGCCCCTTAAGTACATTTATCCTATACTGGGCGGAATGGGATTAGTGGCTTTGACTCTTTTCATATTAAAGGATTATTTAGGATTAGGACCTGGAGGGATGGAAAGATTCATAGTATATCCTAATATGTTATGGGCGCTAGGATTTGCCAATGAGATTGTAGAGATACAATCTTAGGAAAAGAATCCTCCCCGCCTCACGAAGGCTATGGTTACTCTGCGAGTGGCTTATCGTTCTTGACATTGATTCCGGGCTACATCTTCCATTTAATGGGATGTAGAGATTACGGAAAGCTATCCCATCTGAAAGCGTGTGTCTATCATTCGTATTATCGGAAGCGCACAGTATAAAAAGCCTTACGAGCCCAAGTAAGTCGAGGTTCCTCTCCTAATCATTGCGTTGGTTGAAAGAACCCACGCAATCTTAGTTAACATCATCCTCAAAATTCACCCGAAATGTCTAAATACTGAACCCCCCATAAAGATAAAGCATAAAGCTTCCTATTGTTTCACCTGTAATGTTGGGAGCGTTCTAATGCAGTCATCTTAATCGATATCGAGTCGTAAAAATATTAGTATAACGCAGAAATCCTCCTTTAACGGCTGTTCCAGTTGTTTCAGCTTGTAGACTTGAAAGCTTGAGGAACGATAGGGTTTAGAAACGACTTATGCGCGAGAGCCTCGTGATGGTGTCCAATGTGTAATAAATGTAATTTACTTTAAAAACTAAATTTGATATAGGAATAACCTAACTTAGAATACTCAATCAGGACAATAATACAGGGGGATTACGAGAGATTAAACTTCCTTACTGACTCCTTAAGCTTAAAATATTCAGCGATACATTCTGCAAACTTTGGACTCATCATGCTGGAAACCCCTTTTTAGCCTTAACTCTTGAGGAATACGTGATTACTTGTGACCGGACTTAATAAACTTATTTTACATTTTCCCTCTCCTCGTAATTAAGCGAATTTAATTCTAGACTGACGTGTTTCATAACTTTTTAGTTTATCTAGTTATTCTGTTAATTACACATTGGACACTGTTACGAGAATTACACCACGACTAAGTATAGTGAGATTCATACAACAACAAACGCATAAACTACCCTACTGTCGAGAGTGCTCAGAGAGTGAGTCTCATACAAAGTTTTATATCGAGTGTACCGTTAATAGTATACTATGAGTGAAGTAATTTCGACAAGGCTAAAAAAAGAGGTCGTCAAAAAAATAGACGAGCTTGTATCTTTGGGCCTATTCAGGTCGAGAAACGAAGCATTGAATTTTATAATATCTCAAGGTTTAAAAGAAACTGAGAAGTGGGAAGAGTTGATGAGGAAGTCTAAGGAGTTGAATCTCCCATTACTTAATAAGAATCTAGATGATTTCTTAACGGAGAGAGATAGATATTGAGATATTTTGACACCAGTGTCATACTTTTGTCCATTTTAAATGATCCAAGAAGAGATGAGGGTTTAAAATATTTGAAGCAGGGAGGTATAACCTCAGAATTAGGCTTAGTGGAGTTAGTTAGCTACCTTTCGAGAAACCTGAATGAGGATCCATTACCATATGCGATAAAAATAGTTAATACCTTCAATATAAAAATAATGAATATAAATGGGTTAAGACTATCTCCTTTTGGAGGTTTAACCGAGGTGGCCCATTTGGCTATAAACGTTTCAAGAGAAGTTAAGTTGAGAACTTTAGATCTACTTCACTTAACGTGTGCCCTACTTCTTAATGTTGATGAAATAATCACAGCCGACAAGGAGTTTATTAAGGCAGAAAAATTTCTTAAAGAGAGAAATATAGCCCTCAATATTGTGAAATAGTGTGAGGGGGCACTACAGGTTATCGATTTCAAACTGTAAGCCAGTCGTGTTTCGCCAATTTTACTAAAAATGAGACAATTTCTAAAACAGGGGAAAATTCCGCTCAAGAGAGTAGAAATTAGCTAAATTTCGACTAAAGTGGAGACAGGATCGATTTTTATCTCAGTAAAAGGTACATAACCTAGTTTTTATACGTATAGTAATACGCTATGTTTAGTATTATCAAGTGGGTAGAAACGAGGACGTTAAAGTTTAAGCGAGGGACTTGCAAAATCTTGGTATGAGGGAAATGAAGATTAGGAACAAGTCCCTCGCTAATAGTGGAGGAAGCGTTTAAGAAGATTTCGTCTAATCCTCGCGACATTATCAAGAGGAGCAAATCCCTCCTCTTGGGGAATAGGGGAAGGGACTACATATCCCTTGTAAGGCAAGAGAAAAAGATAGGGGAACTCTTAGGTAGAACCTTCGAGTTCTGGGAGCTGGGCTCGATCTTCTCTAATATCGTGCTTAGATTTAACGAGACCTTCTTGAGGGTGGGTGAAAAGGAAGTGGAGAAGGTAGGGGACAAACTCTTCTCGGGAAAGGTTAGATCTGCCAATATCTTGTCTCTCGTCAGGTGCAACGTTGTTACCCAATTCGCAGTTCAGGGGATCAAAAGCCCTCTGAGTTTCTTCAAGAGTTCATCAACAAGGCTGTACAGCACATCAACTTGAGTTACGTTATAGCCGACGCTGGATTCCTCAACCTCGAGATCCTCAAGGAGTTACCGGCGAAAACCGTGATCAGGGGGAAGAGTAACCTGAAAGGAGTCAAGGAACTCTTTGCTCAGCCCCTTACCGTAAAGTACTACGCAGTTGAGGATAGAACTTACGTTGCCTACAGAGTGGTAGAGTACGAGGGACTCTACTATTACGACGTGATTTACGTGAAACACAAGCGGAAACCAATGCACTTCGTTTTAGTGTCCAACATTGAGGAAGATCTCTACGAGTTGGCCGAGACCTACAGGTCGAGGTGGCAAATAGAGGGGGGTTCAAGACGAGGAGAGATAGAATAGAACTCATAAGGAGGTTGTGCAACAAGCTCTACCTCTACCTGATCTACGCGCTCCTCCTCACTTCCCGGAACTTGTACCTCTTCCTGCCATTTAACTTCAAGACTGCGGGAGAAAAGCCCTTCACGTTTGACTAGTTCGTCAATCTCCTCTAGGTGTTTTTAAGCTACAGGGTGGACTATGTACCTTGATTTGACCTCGCGAAATAAATTCAGAACTTCTCACGTCTGATATCATTAACTTGTAAAATATACTAGATTTTGACTAAACATATCATATTGTTACGCCCCTTAAGTTGACTTAATCCTATATTTTTATACACTAATTACTCTAAAAATATCTTACAATCATGAGATTTTTGGTGAAACAAGACTGCCGAAAATTAAGGCTTGTAAAACTAAGCCCGCGATGGTCAGGTAAGGGCAGTAAGACTTTCACGTTTAATAACATTAGAATCAGGAATTCAAGGGGAAGTACTACGCTTACCTGATAGAGAACCGATAGAAAAGAAGGGATCACTACGTAGGCCCGTTAGATGAGATCCTAAAAAGCATTGGGGCTTGAGGGTGCCCCCAGTGGACCGGCCGGGATTTGAACCCGGGACCTCTCGGGTGCAAACCGAGCACTCTTCCAGGCTGAGCTACCGGCCCTACACTTATTTCTCTTGCAGAGGTTAAAAATTTTTACGAGAGACTAATTTGCCCTTATAGTTCTAAGATATAGGGAGTTCATCATGTTCCTATAATCCGCTAACTGACTTGGTTCGACGTAAGTGATCGCGATTCCTCCCCTATCTAGTCTTCCCGTCCTGCCAATTCTGTGAATATAGGTTATTTTATTGTCAGGCATATCAAAATTAATTACCTTCTTTATGGAGAGAATATCAATTCCCCTTGATGCTACATCAGTAGCAATTAACACCTGATACTTCCCAGTTCTAAAACCATCAATGTTTCTCTCTCTCACTCTCTGAGGCATGTTCCCCCTTAATTCCCCAACGTCATACCAATTCGACATAAATCCTGCCAATCTTTCCGCCCTATCCCTTGTCTTAGTAAACACTAAGGTCCCATCTTCTATGTGACTTTTGAGCAACTTAACTTTATCTGTCCAACCCCGAGTTACGTAATACCTGTGCTCTACATTAGCGATATCAAATTCGCCGTCTCCTATTTTAACTAACTCTGCATCCTTTGAAAAGGTCTTAGCTAGAGAAAAAATTTGATTTGGAATAGTTGCAGAGAAATATCCTCCTATTTCCATAGACGTCTGATGTAAAATTTCCTTTACGTCGTCAATGAATCCCATCTCGAGCATTACGTCAGCTTCATCAACAACAACAAACCTAAATACCGACAAATCTAGGGATCCTTTACCCCATAGATCCAGTAATCTCCCTGGAGTTCCTACTATTACGTCAGCATCTTTAACTTTTCTCTCCTGCTCAGCATAACCTACACCTCCGTAAACCGTGGCGAACCTCAATCCTTCATATTTTGAAATTTTACTTAGCTCCCATGTCACTTGTCTTGCCAACTCTCTGGTAGGAGTTAAAACTAGTGAATTAAGTTTAAGTTGAGCTATCGGTATTCCATATGCTGCAGTTTTTCCGCTTCCAGTTCTCGATTGAACTATGACGCTCTTCTTCGATAGTAACAAAGGAATAACTTTCTGTTGGACCTCGGTAAGGCCACTAAATCCCATTTCCCTTATTGCCTTCTCTATACTTTCACTCAACATCTTAAAACACTCATCTTCCAAGTCCTAGAATATAAATTCGACCCCATTATGAGTGACTTAAACATAGCAGTACCAGATGGATTAACGCTTTCTGCTCGCAAAAAGTTAAATATCCTTTAGTTAAACTTTATAGCTGGGTATCTAACTCTCGGACGTTCCTCAAAGTAAGGGAGAATGACGAGAGGGTCCGCATGAATATTATACAATTTATTCAGATTATATATACGCTAATAATGTTAATTCATACGTCTATCTTAGATATAAAAAGTAGGGAAGTAGATCCTAAAACGTGGCTGTTATATGCACCTTTATCTATATTTATAGTATTTGATATAAGATATGTTAATCTCTTTATATTTCTCTATTCTTCAATAACTGCCAACGTTGCGATTATAGCCCTTTACTTCTTCGGCATGATGGGGGGAGCAGATGTCTTTGCAATGATACTACTTACTTTAGGAAATTCCTATATATCGTCCTTTATATTCCCTCAATTAACTAGCCTGGGGTTAGAACCCCTACTCGTCCTCCTAATCTCATCACTAGTTATAACCTCTTTTGCCATAGGAAATATGATAAAGAACTTACCCTATCTAAAGGAGATTCCAAAAGGGAAGAGATTAACATTTCTTCTATCTGGGAAAAGGATTAAGATACGGGACTTCCTTAACAGCAGATTCTATTTTCCCCTTATGGATTTCAATGAAAAAGGAGAGATCGAATTCAGAAATAAGTTTGAAATTGAGGAGGATGACGCGTGGTGGAGACAGAGGTTTTCCGAATATGTTAAGACGAACAGATTATCTCCTGACGATTACATATGGGTTACATGGGGAGTTCCAGTACTTCCGTTTATTCTCGTTGCATATATCGTTACGTTAATCGGAATCCCCATTTAAATGTGAACAACTTCAATTAGAGTTACAGACTCTCTCGAGGAAGACCTATTTTCTAACTATTAAATTACCTCCAGATACGTTGACAACTGTAGTCGTGTTACTGAAATCAACAAAAGCAGAACCCTGAATATAACCATAGTAAGCTATAATGTAAAGGTCTTTCATTGCGAAGAGATGCCCCTGAGGTTCAAGCATGACCTCGTACGACTTATTAGCAATATAAGAGTAATTAAATATAGGCTGAAGCATTATTCCGTTTTCATTGTATTTCTGCAACTTAATTACGTTCTCTGGGGAGAATCCCCTAAAGAGAAGGAAAGTTCTATTAGGTAGCCCGGGTATAGGTTGATATGTTACTGTAACTAAAACACCTATAATTGAACCCCTATTTGCAAACACTTTCTCTATCTTGACTTTCACTACATTATAGTATTGCGTGTATTCCTGGTGGACTGTAACTCCCCCTACCATCGGCGTAACCAGTAAGAGTATTCCCAATGCCACTATGGCCTTTCTCGGAATAGATATCTCGGTTGAACGGGCCTCTGTAGCCTTAATTAAGGGAATTGAAGATGGAATTATCCATAATAATAAATAGGATATCAGAACCCTGTAATTGAAGAGTAGGGGTAAAACTGGTAAACCGAATAACGCGTACTTTAGTTTCTCATAATACTTGGCGTAAGATATCCACAATATAATTAAGAAAAAAAATTGAACGAAAGTGTAGTAAATAGGGGGCATGTAATATATTCCGAGAAATGAAAGCTGAGAAATTCCGCTCCCTATACCTATAAGATCCCCTGATATCGGAGTAAGCACGTCATGGAGGTAAATGGTAGGATTCATTACCAAAAATGGGAGATTTGTCAGAAGGAATATTCCTACACATGAAAATGCGGAACTTATTAGCGACTTCTTCCCTCCCTCTCTGAATACGAAATAAGCTAATGGAAATAACGCATAAGCCCCTATCTGTTTAAATGAGAGGGAGAGACCATATAAGGCGCCTGCAGTTGAGAACTTCCTCTTGAATAGGAAATATGAAGCTATACCTAGCGAGAACGACCACAAGAAATCCACGGGTGGAGGTGATTTGAATGTAAACCACTGCATATTTAGTAACATAATGGCGGTTATTCCAGCAAGTGTATCGCCAGGTAAATCCCTTGATAGGACAACTATGAAAATAACGGGTATTATGAACAGGAAAAGCTCTGGAGGTATGTTAGTAATTAATGGCAAAACGTAAATGAGAAACGACATTGCAGGGTAGTTTACGAAAGTAACGACTTTTCCGTAGAGCGTAGGAGTTTGATACCTTGTTGGAACGTTAAATCTAGTTAAGGCGTGAGCAGTAACTGAAGGTAGATAGGGGTTTAATCCATGAAGAAGTTGTAAGGCAGCACATAAACCGATTGCATATTCGTCAGAAAAGTTACCCACCCACGGGTAGTTTCCTAGGAAAATGATCGCAAGATTCAAAATAAATAAGGCTATTACGTATAATTTATTATCAGTGAAGTACCATAAAGCTATGATAACAACGGAAACAATGGGGATGCAAATTGCCTCAAGTCTACCATATAAAGCGACGGGCAATGAGTTGGATAGGAAAAGTAGAATTGAAATCGTTAGCCTATAGTATTTTTTAGGTAATCTTATCTTATCTGGAAATCCAGGTACAGTTGATAACAGGAATGTAACAGAGTATGTAAGGAGCAGAATTGACGGAACTCCTACATCAAGCAAGGGATTTGTATACTGAGTTAGAACCCATATAACCTCACCAACGAACAACGCTAGGGTCGATATTCCAAAAAGAAAAAGCGCGTTTAGCTGTCTATCCTCCATTATTATGTTATTTTAATGGGGAGAAATTAAAATTTAAGGTGTTCTTTAAATCTCGGCCATTTCCTTCATTGGATTAAGTTCGCTTAGACTTTCCTCAAATAAGGGAACCTTAACGTACTTCATTACACCATTACTATAGTAAATTGCCTCTCCTACCTGTAGAGATGGAATAACTCTTTCAATTTCCTTCTGTCTTATTGGGAGGATCTCTTTATATACTTTCAGATCTGCGGGATGGACCACCTTATGTAGGTAATAGAACTCGCTTTGCGTTAATACATCCTTATTTACCTTTGCGGATCTCTGACTAACTAATATCATTCCAAGTCCTCTTTTTCTCCCTCTAAGGGCGATCCTGGTTAAAACGTCCCCTATAGGATCGCGCCTATTCTGAGGGACAAACTCGTGAGCTTCCTCTACCACTATAAACCTGTCGGATGGAAGAGAACGCGATATCTCCCATAGCGTCGATATATACGATAGCAAGTATTCGAAGTTATCTTCCTTCCATTCACTCATATCGATGATTCCGCTATTTCCGTTTCTATGATCGTTAACCGCTTGGGTTATTGGATCTGTTCCTGAGTTTACTGGCATTACACCGAACTCTTCAAAGGATTTGATATATTCTCCGTCAGGATCAATAATTGTTACGGGAATACCACTTTGAATTAATTCCTTAGTTATTACTTTAGCCGTATTGCTTTTCCCAGAACCCCTGATTCCAAGAATTGCTACGCATTTTCTTCTCATATCCATAACGTACCCTATAGATTACCACCGTTTAAAACGAGTATGGCTTAATATGATGGAGGAGACGTTTTACCGCACTTTTATAAACCTTACGTAACTAGCCTTAACGGATGTTAGAATCACACTGAAATCTACAACCCTTTAATCGATTTCTCCTAAATATTGTAGAGTCTAAGGCTTGCTTCGCCAAAAATCTCACGATACTCCCCATCTTCGATAGGAAATTTAGCTGATTTCTACTCCTGCCGGCGAGATTTTTTCGTGCTTTAGAAATTGCCTTCTATTAGTAAAATTTGGCATTATACTACTAATAGGGTCTCATAGAATTCAGAACCACCGTCCTGAATAATTCATCAATATAAATAAAAAGTAAAGTAAAAATAAATATGACTTTTAGGAGGATATAGACACTGGAACAATTTGCATACTTGCGTAGGAGTAATATCCTGCTGAATCGCTAATGCTTGGAGATATTGCTAAAGCGTTAAAGCTCGCCATATACCCCTTACCGTTTGTTAGTGAGACCGCTGTTAGAACTTTATGATTACTTGCGTAGTTATTAGTTAGTGCAACTAGCAAAGCTCCTCCATAACTATTAATGATTTCCAAAATACCAGCAAATCCACCCTTCGCGTAAAGCGACTCCCTAACCACTCTCGTCACATTATAGCCGTTAAATATCGACATGTAGTTAACGTAAAAACCGAGACGTATACTACCATTTTGTAAATAAGACGCATTGAATGGAATTACTTCCGGATTAGTAATCGGCACGACTATATCTGATATACTTCCAACAGTAGGATATGCCATTGATATACTTAACGAGGCATTATACATTCCGTAATCTGATGCAAACTCTGAAAAGTTCTCATTCATGATAAATTTCTCATAAATGTTGTTAAAAGTCTGATATGCGCTGAATAATCCCGATTGCGTCACGTTTGATATCTCCTTCCCGTGCATAAACTGCATGACGGAAATGTAGTGCAGATGATAACTCCCTCCCTCTTGATAATACTCCGCGTTTATCCCAGTGTTCAATATTGGAGTTGAGTCCATATATGAACTTTTGGCAGTCAATAACTTCCCTGAAACCATGGGATTGCTCGAGTTCACCCATAACATTAACACGCCTGATATACTCCAATCGTAAGCAGTTGAACCAGTTAGTTCATATGCTTCAAGGAGATTTGTCACACATATTGTTATATTAGCCTCATTACCTGTAACAAGTAAGGGAGTTAACTCAGCTACGTATTGATTGTGGAAGGAAAGCGTGTTTACTGATGGCATAGGTTTCCACCAGAATAAGTCTATTCCTCCCGTGTACAAAGTCTCATAAGGATTAACTACATCCGCTAAATATCCGTTATAATAGACCAGTACACTCCTTGTTGCCGGTTCATTAGTATACCAGAACTCATCGTTCCCTCCTCCTTCAGTATATATCATCATCTGGACCCTATAAGTTCCATTAGGAATTGAAACCATCGTTTGATACATGTCATTTAGAGGGTTAAAGGAGAGCAGGGACACACCAAATGCACCAGGAAGCGGAACGAAGTAGTTTGGTAGACCGGGAGGAACAGCGCCAGGATATAAGTAGAGAGTAACGTTAACTAGATATATTCCCGTAACTCCTATTTTGAAGTCCTGATATGCTGGAAGGAATATCTCAAAAGTTGCATTTTGGAGAAGAAGGTTCTCAAACTCAGTCATATCGACGGATGCAGTCGAATTATTAATTTCCTGTGTGGAACCCCAGAATATAGGAACTCCGTCTAGAAATATATCAAATTGCCTATCATACTGCGTACCGTTAGTCTCCGAAACGGATACGTTCATAAGGATATAGCTGTAAGTTCCAGAAGGTATTGTAACTGAAACGTTGTAAGGAATTGCTGGATTTTTAGAAATTACAGGAAAACTAACATTCTTAGCTACAACGACAACTTTAGGAGTAACGTTAGGTGGTACCGTTTTGTAAGCCTCGAAAGAGTAGAAAGTAGTTTTAACAGAGGACGGATCGTTATAAGTAGTATTGTACAATACCGGATGCTCAAGTCCATTTGGACTCTGGAATTGTGGTATAGTAATTGCGGACATACCTACTATTGAAAGCCCACTGACCAACACTAATACCAAAATTATTGTGGATACGAGTTTCATTTCTTTCCACCCCTTACAAAGATTAGTATTACAGCTATTATAGCTATTACTAGCGCTACTATAGATAAATATTCTGATACATTAACCTTTCCGCTCAGTGAAGAAAGTGAAGTGGTAAGAGAATGTACCGCGTTAGATATTACGAAATCGTGATAGCTGTTATAAAATGTTAGATTTCCAATGTAACTCAGTCCGTCACTTACGTCCACGTGTATTACATAAGCCCCGTCGGGAGTCGACGATGAGTTAAACGGTATAGTAATCACGTATCCGCTTGACGTAGGAGTTAATTTGTACGTTACAGGAACATCATCTATAGTTACGTTAATCACCTTAAGTTGTTGCCCTGACACCGATATATTAACCTCATTTTGAGTAGTAATGTTAGGAGTCAAGACCGTAAAGGTAGGGGCAGGTATCAACGATAACGTCTTTGTATCCACAGAAACAGCCTTCATATAAACCATCGAGGAACTTTGGTTAAACGCGTATTCTGAACTGGAAATTACGTCCTGGCTCAAATATGCATCGCTATTAACTAATGTTAATGCTACCTTTGAGCCTCCTAGAGAACTCGAAGTTATAGTAATGTTAGAATTAACGGCGTAAATTTGCACTATAGAGGACGTACTTATAGTAACATTAGAGTTCTCTATGACGAGCTGAGTAACGGTATCTCCAGTTAATGTAGTGGAGTTCATGTCCTGAATTATCATTTCAGGAGAGTAAATCCCAGATATCATGTTACCAGCCACAAACGGCATTGACTCATTTGTTGGAGTGATGGTAACCTTTCCTACATCGGTATAAGGTTCCACATAGAAACTAGTGTTCCCAACAATATTTGCCCCATTACTTCCGCTTCCAGCAACTATTACCTCCCACGGTCCAGACAGATACGATGGGGGAAGTCCTTCGTATATCGACTCGTTGTATATTGAAGGCAATCTATACACTCCAATCCATTCTCCGAGTGATGAATTGTATTGCAATGGTACTCCCAATTCCGCACCAAAAAACTCGGAATCGAAGGAGTAACTCTCCGGTATTATTGTAGCAGTTAGTACACCTGTCTGATTTTGTAGGCCGTTAACTTTAGCGTAAACATACACCCATTGCCCTTCATACGCTTTAGCTTTTACCAAGACGTCAACCTTCGGTGGAGCAGGACTTATGTAAAGCTGCGTAGTGTAATTTCCATACTGAGTTCCTATACTTGAGTTATAGAAACTGTGAAATACTACCGTGTAGAACCCTGGCGTAAAGTTCTGAGGTATAGTGTAGTTAGCAATATATCCGAAAAATATACCGTAGTCTGGGAGGTTGTTAGCCTGAGACATTGGAATTGTTGCGACTAGGTTTGAGCCCTTATATAGATACACGGTCATATTTGAGGTTTGATAACCTTCGCCAGATGCATCTGTAGTGAAACTGACAAACGTCACGTTACTTCCTGGATATGCTGAGGGAAGAGCACCGTTAACCTGCGTGAATATTGAAGAACTGTAAACCTCCATGCCGACGTATACGTACTCGTAAACGCTCAATCCACTTCCGTTTATTATCATTATGTAATTACCCTGAGGAACTCCCGGAAGTATCCCGTATTCGCCTTCATATACAATAGTATTATCAATTTTAATTGGTATAAGTGGTACAGTAAATACTGTTTTCCCGTTTTTAACGAAATATGCAGTGAAGTTGCCCTGTAGAACTGGAGTTCCGTTAGGATAACTCGCGGTAACAGCGACTCCGAATTGCGTGTTAGGAGGAATAGGGGCAGCGTTTGGGTACGGTACCGGAAGTAATATAGCACCAGAAAGTCCCACGTCGACGTAGGTAGCGCCAGTTCCCGTAAATCCTCCTGATGAGACGTTAACTCCAATAATCCATGAGTTTAATGGTGCGTTTTGAGGAATTGTGTAAGTACCGATCCATTCGGTTCCGTTAAACGTAAGGGGTACCGTTGCTATTATTCCATTCATAGTGGAAATACTTGCGTCAACTGTACCGGAAACCACATTAGAGCCGTTAGGATAATACGCATTAGCTATTATTTCAAACGTGTTATTATAGAGATATTGGGGAAAGCTGTTAAATGGTGAGTAAGTCGTTACTTGAACTTGAATTGATGACAAAACCATGCTTTTAAGCACCTGAGCCAGCATGCCTGCATTGGGCGAACCAAGACCGGTTACCATATTGTATTTACCATTTGCCTGATAGACACCGTTCGAACCCAAGTATATTCTGTGGAAAGTCTCATTATAAAGGGATGGATTCTGATATATCTTGTAGAGGTAAGGATTTAACATGCCAATTGGTTTACCGATGTAGGAAATTATGTCCGTGGTAATTCCAGCCCATAGTGGGGTAGCAACGGAGGTCCCACCAATTATTTCCTTCTGACCATCAGCCACTATTACAAAACCCGTATACGGGTTTGCATCTGCCGCTACGTCAGGTACTTCTCTTTGTGAGGAGTGCGTGACAGGGTATTGATACCACGGAGACGGAGAGAGAGTACTCATACCTCCTCCTGAGGAAACTGTTTCCCCAGAATATTGAGGGGAAATGGACCATGCCGTTTCATATCCATAAGTCGTAATTGCGTTACCAATCGAGACGTACCCAGAAGTTACGTTAGCCATAAGGGTAGTACCTCCTACTCCAGTCACAAAGGGCGATGAAGCTGGGAACACCACACCGCCGTAACTAGTAGTAGTTCCCTCGTAGGCTCCCTCATCACCAGAAGCAGCGAAAAACGTGATTCCTTCAGAAGAACCTAGAGCAAAGTAGTAATTAACGTATGGGTAATTCAAGAATTCCTGACCGTCAAAGAATATGTAAAATCCAGACTCGCCAAATACATTCTCAGGGGCTCCCCAACTCATACTTACTACGTCTGCAAGGTGTTCACTCACGACTAAGTCTATCGCCTCATAAAGGGGATTGGCAGGAGATGAAGCGGCTATTAAGTCTATATGAGCGTAGGGAGCCATAGAGTGAATGGCCTCGACATCGAGAGCTGTTTCAACGGACCAACCAGTCAGAATCCCCTGAGTCGGGTGGTATGGACCGACGGGAATCACTGTTAAGTTAACTGGAGGTAGCCCATATAACGAATCAAATTTCTTAAGGTCTTGATAGATTGTGGGATCACCGTAAGCATCTATGACAGCTACTGTCACTCCCTTTCCTCCATCAGTTAATAAAGGTGTAACGTTATAAGCTCCCTGTATTTCCTTTGGAGTATAATAGGTATATGAAAATTGAATACCCAGTGCCCTTATCTCGTTTAAGTTGATGGAATTCGGAACAGGTGATTGAACCAGTTGATTTCCCTTAAGTTGTCCCAAAACTATATACTGAGGTCGTATTGTCGTGTAATTCGTTAATCCTCCTATCAGGAAACCCCGAAGTTGTGACGGTATTTCAGGATACGTATATGGTTTATAATAAATTTCCTCTGGGGTTTCGTACAGATAAAGCTTAGTACGAAATAGGGAGTTAATTTGGGAAGCAGTCCCTTCTACCATTATACTTAGGTTATCTTTACTAAGGTACACGGGTTTTAGTCCTCTGCTTTCGAGAAAGCTAAGTACTTTTCCGAACATTAATGTCTGAGATGGCGTAAAGTAAACGGAAAAACATATTGTTGCATTGTCTTGAAGAGGACGTATTTGAATACCGGTTAGATTAGGTCCTAAATACGACGTTGCTTGACTGTTACTGATTAGGAATAGTAAGGGATTTCCAAAAATTAAAAGAGCTAACAATGTTAAGATAACTAATTTACTTTTCATTAGTTATAGGATAACAGAAGGCTTATTTAAGTGTTTTACAAACTTAAAGCCTTAACTCATAAATCTTTCCTTGAAATACTTGAGTTAACTTACCCCTACTTAACAAAGTGGCTTCCTTCTTCACTGCTCCACCTTGCTATCAGCAGAGGGCATCACAGGCACTAGGGGTCGCATCCACCTCGAACTTAAAGGTAGTGTCCCATATGGGACTCTATTTGGAGTGGAAGCGTACCACATCAACCCTAGCTTCGGCGTTCCAGTGACGCTTATCCCGTTGATGACAGTCATTAGATATATCAGGCTATTAACAGATATTCAAACTTATACAGAGGGGGCTATCCATCTCCATCCCCACGGTTCTTCCTCCCCATTTGAACCCTCGATGAAGATAAAAGTCTTTATAACATTAACTATGTCCAGAGACTGCATTTACTATCTCGTCTATGTGAGCTTTATTAGAGGATTTAGGTATGGGTACTGTCCTCTTCATTATATAAGAAAGAGCTTCCTTCAAACCCACCCTTGCTGCTGCCCCCTTTTCCAACGGCTCGTAAGCTATCACTTTTATTTTGTTTTCCTCACAGAAGGGGATTATGTCCTTTTCAGGTTCCCTGTAAAAATAATTATACTTTATCTCGTTAGCGAAAATCTCATACTTTCTTGTGCAAGACAAGGCTTCCCTTAAATGAGGTACATCGAAATTACTTACCCCTATGTGTCTAGCTATACCAGATTCCACCAAAGTTTCTAATGCTCTAATCGATTCACACAACGGAACTTGATCGTTTGGCCAATGAATAAGGTATAAGTCTAAAAAGGTTCCAACCCTTTTAGCACTGGCTTTTCCCGACTTGATCAAATCCTCATAGTGAAGATGATTACTCCAAACCTTTGAAATAATGAAAACATCGTCCCTAACCTCTCTTTTAATTGCCTCACCAACTAGCTCCTCCGTATGTCCTCCACCGTACATCTCCGCAGTATCAATCGTTCTTATCCCCTTAGACAACCAGTACTTCATTGCCTCGATTTCCTCTTTGTCTTTCGTGTAGTCTGCCTTCCAGTAACCTCCCCCTATCCCCCAAGTTCCAAACCCTATCCTTCCAATTTCCATAACTATTTATAAATCACGACGAAATTATGAAGTTATGGAAATCGTTATTCCCATATTGACTCCGTTCAAAGGAGATAAGATCGATCAGAACGCTATGGCAGAACACGCTGGCAGGCTTACCAAGGAGGGCGCTGATATAATTTTCGTGGCTGGTTCGACAGGATTAGGTGTAGCCCTATCAACTCAAGAGAAGATGTTGGCGCTGGAGGCAGTATACAGTTCTACAAAGAAAGTGATTTTCCAAGTAGGAGGTTTGAACCTATATGATATTAAGGAACTCCTCTCCTATTCAAAGAAATTCGACATAATAGGTGTCGCAGCAATTGCTCCCTACTACTTTCAAAGGATACCGGAAGGCGATTTAGTTAGATATTATAAGGACATTTGTTCTTCCTCCCCTCATGATGTGTACGTATACAACTATCCTCTTGCCACTGGAAAAGACATTATCCCTAAAGTTATAAGGGAAGCTGGATGTATTAAGGGGTTGAAGGATACCACGTCAGAACTTTTCCACTCACTTCAGTATAAACGAGATATTCAGGGAATAAAGGTATACACAGGGACTGATACACTTATCCTCTCTGCCTTTACCTCTGGATTAGACGGAGTCGTAGCAGGTTCAGGAAATTACGCTCTAGATATAATAGTTAAAATAAGAGAAAGTGTAAAAAGAAATGACATTAAGGAAGGATTAAAACTGCAGTTCAAGTTGTCACGGTTAATAGACCTTGCAAGGCAATACGGCCAATTTTCGGCCAACTACGAATTGGCTAAGGTGTTAAGGGGCTATGATGTGGGAGAACCTAGAGCTCCAATATATCCACTGTCTGACGAGGAAAAAAATGAGTTAAGAATAAAATCCCTAGAAATTTACAGGGATTAGTATCGTCTAAATAGGTTGTTCATTATATACGATAAACTCAATTTTCAGTAATGACCAGCGAAGAATAGTAGATACAGTTTTTCCCATTCTTGAATACACAAAAAAGAAGAAGGCGCAGCTGAATTCAGAGATGGGGTATAAAAGGATAACTTCCTATAAGAAAACTAATTATTCCTATTAGAGCAGTTCCCTTAAGTAAAGTTGCCGATCTGCTCATTCCCTCTTTAGAAAGAGGTACCCTTATCGAGCTAATTAAATAAAAGTAGAAGGGGATTAATAGTAATAAGTAGAGGATATTATAGCTAAATAGAATAGCCGGAAGCGGTCCCAATATAGCAGTGAGAATTAGAAGAAGCGCTGAAATCTTCCATGTAGTCCTGATGCCGAACCTTACAGCTAGTGTCTTAACCCCATGCAATCTATCCCCTTCAAAGTCCTCTATTCCCTTAATTATCTCCCTCCCTAACGTAAGCATAAACGAAAAGGCAAAGGGAACCAAGGTTATCAAATAGCCCTGTTCTGCAGCTATAGAACCGTAGTAAATTGATAAGGCTGTAGTTAGCGCTACTATTAAATTTCCCCACAGGCCGCTCTTTTTTAGATGCGATGCGTATAAGTAAAGAAGAACTGATGTAATTATGGATATAAATACAGCATAAAAATTTAATATGAATGAGAGTATTATTCCTATACTAAATAGAATAAGAGCAAGA
This sequence comes from Sulfolobales archaeon HS-7, assembly GCA_019704295.1. Taxonomy (GTDB): domain Archaea; phylum Thermoproteota; class Thermoprotei_A; order Sulfolobales; family Sulfolobaceae; genus HS-7. The sequence continues at coordinate 485,590 of AP024596.1, forward strand.
GTCCTTGCCCTTTTTGCCGATATTTTCCCGGAAGGTATGGGCCTATACGGTTTGTTCACCTTATCTATTTCGGCGTCAAAAACGTCATTTATTACGTAACCTGCACCGGCTATCATACCAACTATAAGAGATGAAATTAGAAGATACCTAACATCTACATCCCACCGCGTAGCCACCAAGTAACCCATTATATCTCCTAACATAGCACCAAATACGTTATGGATCCTTACGAGGCGGAGATAGTCGGATATCAAGCTCTTACTCCCTCTGCGTTAAACCGTGTTGCAAAGTAAAATGTTTTTACTCTACTACTTTATTATTTCATTGGCGGTAATTCACGTCAAAAAAGTTCGAGGAAATGTCGGTCAACGAGGCGTTAGCACAACTTCAGACAAGTGAAAATGGGTTGTCTGAGCAAGAGGCATTACGAAGAATATCCATGTATGGATACAACGAGGTAAAGGAAAGGAAAGAGAATCACTTCCTTAAGTTCATGAAAAAATTTTGGGCTCCAGTACCTTGGATGTTAGAAATTACGGTGGTCGTTACCTACCTCTTGGGCAAGTTTAACGATATGTATATTATACTATTTCTGCTTATGTTTAATGCCGTTGTTAGCTATGTGCAGGAGTCTAGAGCTGAAAACGCAGTGGCGATCCTTAAAAGTAAACTGTCTGTCAAAACAAGGGTTCTAAGAGATGGGCAGTGGAAGTTAATTCAAGCAAGGGAAATTGTACCTGGAGATATCATTCACGTTAGATTGGGCGATATAATCCCAGCTGACGCTAAACTGATCAAGGGGGAAATAGAAGTAGATCAGTCCGCACTAACAGGGGAATCCCTTTCCGTGGAAAAAGGCGTTTCCGAGATTGTTTACTCCGGTTCAATTGTGAAGAGGGGTGAAGCTGATTGTTTAGTAATATCCACTGGTGCCAATACTTATTTTGGAAGAACTACCGAATTAGTTCAGAGTGCAGGTGCGCATTCTCACATTGAGTCCCTAATATTTGGTATAGTTAAGTACCTTATAATTCTAGATGTAGGGTTAGTAGGTATCATGACCGGATACTCTATTCTTAAGGGAATCGCTATATCACAGATTCTTCCGTTTTCACTTGTAGTGTTAATAGCTTCTATTCCAGTCGCATTGCCCGCTACGTTTACTATTGCAATGGCTATAGGGGCATTGGATATGTCAAAGAAGGGGGCAATTATTTCTAGGTTAAATGCTATTGAGGACGCTGCATCAATGGATGTTTTATGTATGGATAAGACGGGTACAATAACAGAGAACAAGCTATACGTTGCAAGTACTCTAGTGTATAAGGGATCAGAAAATCAGCTCATAAGCTACGCTGCACTAGCTTCAGAGGAGGGAAGTCAAGATCCTATTGACTTAGCTATTATTAATTACGCCAGGGAAAAGGGAATTGTAATCGACTATTCAATAAGGGAGAAATTCACGCCTTTTGATCCCGCTATTAAAAGAACTGAAGCATTAATTAAGGTAAATGGGGATGAGATTAGGATAGCGAAAGGTGCGCCACAGATAATAGCACAGATTTGCCAAAGAAGATATGACGAAATAATGAAGGACGTTGACACGTTCGCACTAAGGGGGTTTAGAGTTATTGCTGTAGCTTCTGGGAGTAGTAAGATGGAAATACTAGGTTTAATAGCACTTTACGACAGGCCAAGGAAGGACTCGAAGGTACTAATAGAGGAATTAAAAAAGTTGTCAGTAGAGCCTAAAATTATTACCGGAGATAATTCCTCCATTGCAAAGGAAATAGCCAAGGAAGTTGGAATTAACGGAAATAGTTGTAGAATTTCAGATATAAAGGAAGGAAAGACTACCATCGAACAATGTTCAGTGCTAGCTGAGGTTTTCCCAGAAGACAAGTACCTTATAGTTAAGGAACTACAAAAGTCTGGACATATTACTGGGATGACAGGTGATGGAGTAAACGACGCGCCAGCATTAAAGCAGGCCGAAGTAGGTATAGCTGTTAGCAATGCTACAGATGTAGCCAGGGCGTCGGCAAGTATAGTTCTAACTCATGAAGGACTTTCCGATATAGTTGAAGCGGTAAAAAATGGAAGAAAAATATATCAGAGAATGTTAACTTATACACTAAATAAAATAATGAAAACCATGCAGGTTGTTCTCTTTTTAACTCTCTCTTTTTTAGTTGTACGTTATTTCGTCACAACTCCGTTTGACGTAATATTGTTATTATTTGCAAACGACTTCGTTACAATGTCTATAGCTACTGATAACGTAAGGTATTCCATGAAACCCGAAAGATGGGATGTTAAGAAGTTGATGATTAGTTCGGGATCACTAGCGTCTCTCTTAGTTATTGAGGGTTTTTTCGGATTATGGATTGCTGAAATGCTCGGCCTTTCCATCCCTCAGATACACACTTTTGTCTTGGATCTTCTCGTGTTTTCTGGACTATTTACGGTATTTATGATAAGAGAGAGGAAGAGATTCTGGCACTCTATGCCAAGTAAGTGGTTACTTATGTCAATAATAGGAGACATTTTAGTGATATCATTGCTATCAATTCTAGGCATCTTGGTAGTAAGAATACCCTATTATGCTGTAGGTGTAGCATTGGGTTTTACCTTCTTATGGATGTTAATGATGGATTTAGTGAAAAATGAGGTGTTCAGGAGGTATGGGTAGCTCTATATTGTTATTTTCCACCCCAATACAGAACATGTACTTCAACCATCAATACAAGCCATCTCCTTCATCTTCAAACTAAGATATTCCCTTAAGTTTCTGGGATAGCCGTCATTAACAGTTTCAGATAAATCGTGAAATTTTATATACTATATGTATAATATTTTTAAAACTTTACTACCAGATGTGGATGGGTTTCCCGAAAGGCGGCAAGATATTATAGAAGATGTACGGGTATTCCCATACTCCGCAGTGAGTTATCCAGCTAAAGGCACGGAGAGGAATGGACGGGGCAATGCCCCGAAACTTTGGCAAAAATCCAATAGTTAAGGATTGGCTATGAATCCATGAAAATTCAACGAAGCCTAAACCCATAGAATCTTAACACTCACTTAACCCCAATTTTGTAAGATAGATTAAACTTATTTTCATGGGTACCCATGATTTATGGGTACCCATGAAATTCCTCTTTGGAATGCCTACTGACGAACCGTATGACAGAGAAGAAGAGATCAAAACGCTAACCGAAATGATTAGAAGAAAACAACCTACAGTGATTGTAGGAGTTAGAAGGATCGGTAAAACATCAATAATTCTGAAAAGTGTGAAAAATATGGAATCACCAAAGATATTTCTTTCAGCCAAGGAGTTCGTTGAAGGAAAGAGCTTTGATTTACAGTCATTCCTTTCAGCATACTCATCTCTTATTCTCAGCGAGTTCCTGAGGGTTATAGATCCCAAGATAAGAATTCCACAAACAATAAAGATCAGAGGGAGGGAATTGCTAGACACCCTCAGAGAGCTAGTAGGATATGCCAAAATAAGGTTAAATATACCACTCACTGAAGTTGAGCTATTTCTTGATAGTTTCAAGAAGGCGAGTTTTAGGGAAGGAGTGGCGGAGATTATAGAACTTCCTCAAAGATTGGCGGAAGAATTTAGCCTAAATTTTACAATTATAATTGACGAATTCCAGTACTTAAGGTTGGCTTCTCAAAATTATCCAGGTATTTTCCACCTTTTAAGATCTAAATGGCAACTTCATGACAGAGTTGCTTACGTTATCTCGGGTTCTTCCGTAGGCTTGTTGGAAAGAACCTTCTCTAAGAAGACAGAGCCATTTTATCAGTTCTTTTATCCCATTTACGTTGAACGGTTTAGGAGTGATGTGTCTATTAGTTTTCTTGAACAAGGCTTTAGTGATGAAGGACGAGAGGTTGAGTACGATGCCATATCTCTCGCAGTAAAAGAACTTGATGGTATTCCAGCGTGGTTAAACTACTTTGGATTGAAGAGTATATCATGTAAAAGAGTTACAGTTAGCTGTGCTAAAAAGGTACTTGCTAGTTTAAACGAAGATCCGCTAATTAGGAACATCGTTCTTGATGAGTATCGAAAGTTCGGAAAAAACGCAAGGATTATTCTTAAGTTTCTGGCAAGTGTAGGAGGGGAAGGTAAATTGAGAGGAATAGACATAAGCAGATCTGGAGTTAACGAGGGAATAAAAAGTCTGCTCAATGATGGGTATATTGAAAGAAGAGAGAGAGGCGTTTACAAAATTGTGGATCCCGTTATATCTAAATTAATTCCTACAATCGTCTAAAGCAACTATTATGAAGAATATGATTTTTATCCTCACGATCTAAACGTTACTCATGATTAATGTCGGATTCTATTATAGAGTGAAGAAGGGAAAGACAGATGAGTTTGAGAAGATCTTTACTCAGGTTACCAAAAAGCTGATGGAAGGTAATACAGGTATTATAGGTGCGCGACTTTACAAAAGTGTGGAGGAGCCTAACGAATATCTTATCTATACTGAGTGGAATAGTGTAGACGACTTCAAGAAATTTATGATGAGTGAAGACTTTAGACAAACTACCGCGATAGGGAAGGAAATAATAGAAGGGCGTCCTACACATAAGGTCTTTAAGGAGTTTACCGAAGCCTAATAATCTTATATTCGTCTTCGTCAGACTCGATCTCATATTCTGTAAGTGAAGATGGTATTTCCTCGCACGATTTACATTCCCTTAATTTAGGCATTTTTGTATCAGATAACACTATAACCGCCTTCCCGCTGAATTTTTTCTCTAACTTCTTAACCAAATCGTTAATATACTGATATCCCTCGACGATGGTCCAAACCTCCAATTCCAGATATTTTGCTACCTCCAGCAACATATGATAATACTTATTCTCATTCCATCCCTCTAGAATGTCAGTCGTCGATGTCCTTAACTCCTTTTTCACGAACCTGAATGGCAAAATAATTACGTCTGGTTCAAAGTCAAGATCCTCAGTATAACCGGACTGTCGTAAACTTGAAGTTAGAGTTGAGAAACCCCTTCGCATGTATTTTTCCGACAGAGTTCGATTGAAGTTTTTGTCCTTATCATATCCTTCATGAAACTTGGTTATAACGTCCATATAAGCACTCACAATATCATTTTCCCTAGCTGATACGTCATCATACCCCCTCACCTCTGATGGAGCAAGAGCCCATAAAGGGCTGTTTCTATTATAAACATATCCGCCCATAATTGGGTTAGCTATGAGAATCCTCTTACCAGTTATTAGAGGTGCTAGAAAGGCACTCTTTTGCCGCAACTTAAATGGATCTCCCTCATCTCCAGTAGGATCGACGGCTATCCCACTTATCATACCGTTTTTCCTGTCCACCATAGAGTAATAGCTAACTCTAAAAAAAGGGACAAACGCACTGTCTTTATACATAGAGGAGAAATGCTGAATTCCCTTCTCTACAATTTCATCTAGTTTGGCAATGAAGTGATCATAGGCGTGCTCAGCGTCTCTGAACTTCTCCTCTAGTTCGGCATATGGAATCACTGCCTGTTCTCCCGGCAAGGGAAGATAATACTTAAATCCAAACAGCTTTGGTAGGTCGGGTACGGCTGCATCTATGACTGACTTTAGAACGGAAATCATAACTTCAGGTAGTTCGCTAATATGTACTACTTTATCCTTCTTTTTTGAGATTAGCATAAGGAATTTTTACACGCTTAACTAAAAATTTGTCTGATAATAATCTTTACATCGGTAGCAGTTAATCGGCGGACGACCCATACGTACCAGTAGATCCGAAATAATCTTTCTTTATAATATTTAAATAACTATTATTAAGCGTGAAATCAGTAGATAAATGCTTACAGTGATGAACACGTATTATTTCGCTAGTGAGTTAACTAGTAATGCAAGTTTCTCGCCATATTAATTCTGATATTATCGTAAATTACCTTTTTCACCCTTAGAGTTTCAGGGAGAGAATTGATTTTTTGTGATAACTATGAGGCAAGCTACTCTTCAGACAGTCCTTGACGGTGGCTTATAGGGGGTTAAGACCTCACGCTTAGTCTCCTAATTCAAATACTTACACCAGGAGAGGTAAAGATCTACAACGAATTCAATGTATAAGGATAGAGAAGCCACAGGGTAACTTTCAGGCTAGTAGTCCGTAGGAGATATGATAGCGCGCGTTACATTACTAGGACAATTAACCTCTTACTGACCGCCAGGAAAGATTATGACAAGACAGTAACTCAGATTGAAACATCTTATCAGGAACATAAAGTCCTTCCTAATACAACTTCCATTAAGCGTGCCTTCTGATTCTCAACCTTATTGTTAGCCGCGTTACGTTATTTACGTGTTGCAGAACTAGGGACAATTTTAGACACCCCTGAAGCTCGTGCAGAAACTTAGGAGTAATGTAAACGGTTAGGATTTTTATAGAGATTACCTATACTCATGTGGTTTCAAAGTAGTCAGATTTTGAATCTATAGTAACGGAAAAGCTCTTCTCCTAACTCCCCCACTAAGATAAAGGAGATTATTCATTGTCAGTGTCTATAATTTCTTTCATAACTATGTCAAAGATAGTATCTTCATTAATTCTATAAAGTGTTATTCTACAAACTTGCCCTAGTTCTTTTGGATCAATGTCCTTTTTATCGAATGCGATAGACTCCCCCTCTTTGAAGATGCTTAATTTTATTTCGCCTTTTCGTAACCCCGCAACGAACATTACGTTCCTGTCCGTTGATCTAGCTACTATTATACATGTATTTTTAGAGGCTTTGTTGCTGGCTAATAGGTTATTTATTAAAGTACATTCCTGAACTATATCCCTATCAACGAAATTCGTTTTTACATCTGCTCTCATGATATTATATACCAATGAAGCCAATTCGAGCAGATTGGGTTTAATGTGCTTTATTATATGTTCTGCAGTAAGGTCAACCTTTCCAAAGAAGCTTCTCTCTAACATTAACGAAACCCTTATATCGACCAAGCATCCTACACTGCTATCCATTACATTATAGGTTATCTCCCCTGTTGTTTTACCACTCTTCGTCCTAAATGAGTAGGTTATTGTCCGTTCTCCGCTCTTACTCTTAGTCATGTGTCCATAGACGGGCGGATCTACTTCGTTATCAGGAATTAGCAGGATCGAATACATACCGTTTTCCTCTTTAATCACGTTTATATGCCCTGAAGTCCCTATTGCTAGATATGGATTATTCAACGCTAGTATTACAAAGTTTGAAGGTATGTTGACTTCTATTCTATCCCTAACTACACTCGACATAACTCCATCCGCAAACTCAGTCCGTGCCACTTATTGTGATTAACACCTTGTAAATTTTTAACGTAATTTGAAAATTGTTCCCAAATGTGCACTTTCATGTAAAACAACGAAATAATCGCACGTTTACGTTCTCTTCTCGGCATGCTCATCGTTATAATGTTTTCATTAAAAAAATTTGCATCAGCGTTTGCGGGCCAATTAAAGTAGTGATATTATTTTACCTTTCGCTTGACAGTATAGAATCTACAATAAATGTTATTTACTTTAAAAACTAAATTGTAGGGGATGGAAATAACCCATATTACAATGAGAGATTAGGCTGATAATATAAGGATTACGAAGAGATTAAACGCCTTTGCTAACATCTAAGCTTAAAATATCTTGTCAAAACCTTAAGTAAACGTTAAAGTCGATACGCTGAAAACCTAGTTATTAGGCTTGATTCTTAAAAGATGTGGAATTTAGGTTAATGTACTGTTAATAACCTAATTCAGCGTTATTCTCTCGAAATTAAGCGACTTTAATCCTGGACAGACATGTTTTATAACTTTTTAGTTTACCTAGCTTTTCACGTTAATTACGCAGTATAGAGTATTACGTATATTCCCAGACTCCCCTTCCTTTGTAATTATAGACTATAGATTTGTAAGCAGTAACTAGCTCTACTGTATAGCCTATCCCTTCCCTTCCCGTACCAGAATCTCTTCTGCCTCCAAAGGGGAAATATCCTATTCCATGCCTCGGGAAATCGTTTATATATATAGCCCCTACTTCGAGGAGTCTTATTAGTCTCCTTATCTTGTTTATATCCTTTCCAAAAATAGCTGCGTCTAATCCATATCTCCTCTTATTTGACAATTCGATCGCCTTATCTAAATTAGCTACTTTTACTATTACCGCTATTGAAGCAAATACCTCCTTTTGGTATAAGTAGAGCTGCTCTAGATTGTCTGCCTCAATCAGAGTAGGCTGGATATAGTTTCTATCTCTTGTTCCTCCGTATAATACCCGTGCCCCCTTCGCCTTGGCATCATTAATTGCATTCTCAAACTCGATTGCTGTCTTCTCATCAATGAGGGGTCCCATTGTAACTCCTGGTACTCGCGGATCCCCTACCTTATTCTTAGCCAAATTGTTCACAATCTGGTTCTTCAATTCCTCATATATGCCAGGTTCCGAGAATATGAACTTTATTGAATCGCATCTTTGCCCCGAATAACTAGTTATACCAGTTGCTATCCTTTCTCCAGCCCATTCAACATCAGCATCGTCAAGGACTATAACTGGATCACCGCCCCCTAATTCCATTATAAATTGTTTGATACCAGCGTTTTTCATGACCTCTAAGCCGGTTTCCGTACTTCCCGTTAGCGAAATCACGCTAATTCTATTATCTGCAACTAACGAGTTGGCTTCCTTCCCAGGGAGAGTTACTATGGAGAGTGACTCCTTCGGAAACCCAGCCTCCTCCAAAACCTGAGCAAACATCAAAACAGGAAGGGGGGTTGATGATGGGGGTTTTACCACAACCGCGTTCCCTGCTATTGATGAATAGGCTATCTTATTTACAGTATCCATTAATGGGTAATTAAAGGGTATTATGCCCAATACTATTCCGTAAGGTTCTCTTCTAACTACCGCCTCTGTTTCAAGCGACTCCCTAGACCAATCCCCAGGCACGTACTCTCCGTAGATCTTTCTAACATCCAACTGCGTTTTCCTGAGCCTTTCTATTGATGCCATTACCTCACCATTGGCCGCTGCGGGGATCTTTCCATTATTTTTTACTAGAACTTCTACAAAGTCGTCTTTTCTCTCTTCGAGGATATCCGCAGCCTTCGAGAAAATTTCTATTCTCTCCTCTCCAGGAATATCGCGTATCCTTCTCCTGCCCTTCTCATACATCAATTGTAGGTAGGTAGAGAATTCTGCAAAAGATATTCTAGGTATCCTCGCTAATGGAGTGAGATCTATAGGACTTTTCACTTCTATACTTTCCTTACCTGGATACCACGTCCCTCCTAGATATACCCTAAATAGAGGTATTTCGCCTTCGTCGACCTTCCATTTATAACTGAGATTTAACTGCATTGAACTTTATCACCTTCGATAACGTAATAAACTTAATGGAAAGAGTTCTAATTACAGGGAGACCTGGCGTAGGTAAAACTACTATAATACTTAAGGTAATTGAACTTTTGAATAAAGAAAGGATTAGAGTTGGAGGATTTGTGTGCCCCGAAATAAGGAGTTTCAGGAGGAGGGAGGGATTTAAGATAATTGATGTTATGACAAATGAACAGGAGTGGCTAGCAAGAGTTGGAAACGGTAAGAACTCTTATGGCCGATATATCATCAATGAAAAAGCAGGTGAAGTTGGATTTAATGCTGTAAGAAGAGCAATAGACGACTCAGCCGTAATAATCATTGATGAGATAGGTCCAATGGAGCTTACTATACCGTTCCTAAGGCGAGCTATAGACATTGCCTTTCAGTCTGACAGAAGTGTTGTAGGGGTTATTCATAGAAATGTCAATATTCCGTATAAATTCGTGAAGATACCTGTTGACGAGAGAAATAGAGATACACTCCCTAGAAGAATAGTAGAAATTATAACTGCGTTAAGACAGTAATATGTGTTATACTGTACTCAAAAACATTGCTATGTCCAATTCGTAAAAAGCGTAAAAAGTTATATAAAATAAAAAGTTATACGTCTATATATTACTAAATTCGTTTAATTATAAGAACGATAAATAATATAAAATCAATTTATTAAGTATAGTAATATGTGATTACGCAATTCTCAAGAACCACGCTGGAAAAAGACCTTTCCTAACGAGATAAGTTTTGGCATGCTAACGGTCTTAAACCGTTATTTGTTATAGGTTTAAGAGGTTAGTAAACGTGTTTGACCTTTGGAAGTTCACCTGATTATCGTCTTAATGAGTCCTGCAAGTAGAGCTATTACTATATCCCTAAATTTAGTTCTTTAAGCTAAGATTTGTTAAAAATTAGACGTTATCTCGTGAAAATGGATTCAGCCTTCAAAGACAGCATTAACAGCGATTTCCCTAAGTTTCATAAAGTTCTTTACTATATATCCACATATGTAATTTAAGAAATACCGATTACGACTAAGGGATTATGTGTAATTAGGAGAAATCGCCATGAAATTAAATATTGACGATACTTTCTTAAATTTCCGAGTTTTACTATTGCGAAAAGTAACTAAGAGCTTTCGATTCCGATAAGGTGTAATAGTATCTGTTAGTTGTAAAAAACGAAAATACCGCATTGCTTTGATTTCACTCATAAATCATTTAATATATACTATATATATATATTATTCACACTCATAAATCATTTAATATATACTATATATATATATTATTCACACTCATAAATCATTTAATATATACTATATATATATTATTCACATTAGTTCCCGTACTTCCAGTTTTAATACACCTATTGTTAACCTCAAAATATGCATAGGTGTTACTACTCTCTAGGTAATCCTTAACATCGACTTCATCTACCCACATATCGCCTAGGGATACTCCTGCATAATCACTATTCCCATCAATTCCATCTGTCGCAAAAGCTATTAGGCCGTAATTAACTCCTTTCCTGACTGTTGTAATGAAACCAATCCCTAATTCACTGTTCCTTCCCCCTACTCCTTTTCCCCTTACTGTTACATCGGGTTCTCCACCCAATAAAAGGGTTGCTGGAGATTTATGAGGCACCTTGTAATCGTGAATCGAATTAACAATTGATGCAATGAATTTACCTGCCTCTACTGCCTCGCCCTGTAACTCTGAACCTAAAATAAACGAATTACTTAATTCATTCGCTAATCTAGATAATACTTTGAAGTTATTTAATATGATGTAGTTTCTAACGTTCTTTAATTCCTTAGGTGTTTCCCCAAGCTCAGCTTGAACCTTTAATAGGAAGTTCTTAAGTTGGTTATCTCCTATTCTCTCTGCTATCCGTATAGCATCATGATAAGATGTTGGATCTGGGGCTGTAATACCTCCGCCAATAGTACTCACATCGTCACCAGGAACGTCGCTAACAATCAGGGACACTACCTGTTTCTTTGTAGATGAAAACATCCTCCCACCTTTAACAAGGGAAAGATGCTTCCTAACTGTATTTATTTTCCATATATCGAGACCTGATCTTATAAGACGATAGTTAATCCTTATGTAGTCCTCCAAGGGAATTGCCGGATTCTCTACCATTGCTGACGCTCCTCCGCTAATTAGAAACAGCAGTAGGTCGTAATCATCAGAATTAATGAGTTCTGATATTCTCAATGCAGCCCTAACGCTATTCTCACTTACATTAGGATGAGTTGAGAGAATGTTTTCTACACCAGGAGTTTTCTCGCCTAAACTTACAGAAACTACCTTAGCGTTTTCAAATTTTTCAATCGCCCACTTGGCCATTTTATGAGACGCCTTGCCTAAAGAGACTATTAAGGGGTGCTTCGTTAGATAAAAATCATTTCCAATACTTAAACCATCTCTCCTTACCCTTACGGACTCTTCAAGCGCTGCATAAGGATCGGAATAACGTAATATTTTACTCAATATTTCGTTTTCTTCTACCATTGTACAACATTCTTACATAAGTGGATTAAATGGACTATCCAGTGCACCTATAATCTGCCTCAAGTTTTCCCCTGAAAACAGTTTACCCTTTCTTATAACGTAAACCATATTACTTGGATGTAATCCAAGAGCGTCATTAAAACTTCTAAATATAGCTACATCAGCGGGATAACCGTTTTCTATTCTACCTCCTTTTATCCCTAAGCATTCAGCGGCAACAGAAGTCGCGCTAGCTAGGGCCTTTTCTAATGGCATATATCTTGCGAGGAGTACTATTTCCTTGTAGTTCATCCCGTTTGGTCTAGTTGGGGAGCCCACGAAATCCGTACCAGCCGCTATCTTCAGTCTTTCATCAACAGCGATCCTCATATCCTCGGAAAAGTGTCTTTTTACAAGGTCCTCTCTCCTTTTCCTTACCTCTCTGTCTACAATCCTCGATATTTCAAGAGGGACGTCGTAAGTAGCTAGGGTCGGTACATAGCATATTCCTTTTCTTCTGATCTCTTTTGCCAAAGACTCGGTGATCCCTAGACCGTGTTCAATTGTATCAACAGAAGCCTCAACTACGTTAGATATAGCCTCCTCTCCGTAAGCATGAGCTGCAACTTTCAGCCCCGCTCTATGAGCTTCATGAACTATTGCTTTGAAATCATCAACAGTTAAAGCAGGTTTGGGATTTCCCGACTGAGAAAAACCCCCGGACGCGTAAACCTTAATTACCTCAGCACCTTGTCTTATTGCGAGTCTTACGGCTTTCCTGCATTCATTAGGAGAATCACAATAGAAGGAATAAGACAACCTTTGTGCTATATCTAATGGCAGAACTCGTGGGTCGTCGTTTCCTCCCGTTTCTGCCAGTGAGTAGCCAGAGGCTATTACTCTAGGACCTATAATCGATCCTTCCCTTTCCGCCAGGCTAAGGTGAATAGCGGCTTTGCTTCCAAGATCTCTAACAGTAGTGAAGCCTGCGGCTAAAAGTTTCAGCATATCAAGAGTGCTCCTTGCAGTACTTAGACCTTCTGGAGTTAGATTCCATTCCAGCAGATTGTCATTTAAAACCCCGAAAAAATGCATATGACTGTCAATGAGACCTGGAAGTGCCACGTAATTTCCCTTAAGCTCTTCCTTTTCCCCGTCACCAGTAGATATTATATCTCCAACTACTGAAAATTCCATTTCTTCGACAAACTTCTCCCCATTAAATACTTTCCCTACGTATTTCATCCAATATACTTCGTAACGGATAAGAATATAAGTTATATACTAGATTAATACACACTAACATCTATATACTAGATTATTACACACTAACATCCAAGTTAGCGAACGGGAAATACGTGATACTTTATACATGTTTTATATCTAATTTTTAAAATATTAATTTTGTATTTAGAGAAAAATTAGTATTTACTAATTATAAATAATTCATTAGAAGAGTTTTACCCAAGTTCGCACAGGATATTTTTATTTCACGTTATATGTTGTATTCTTATGGAGTTTAAATTTAAAATATGGATTGAAGAGAATGGTAACTTTGTGCTAGGGAAGGGAGGGTATCAAATATTAAAGGAGATACAGAAAACAGGATATATTACGGAAGCAGCAAAAAATTTAGGGATGTCGTATAAATTCGCTTGGGAGTACGTTAAGAGAGTCAATAGGATAGAACAGCTCAAGACTAAGAAAGGAGTCAAAGGAGGCACCGAAATCCCTGAAAAGATCAATAAAATTTTACAGTTATACGAAATGGCAGAGAAGGAAGTAAATGACGTCCTAAAAAAGTACGATAAAATGTTATCCGAGATTATCGAAGGCCCTTAAAGCACCGTCTACCATATCCCTTAATACTGCCTCCGGATCTTTCGAGAGCATAAAAGCAGAGGCCAAGCCAACTCCATCAGCCCCTAATTTTATTGCCTCATAGACATCTGCTCCGCTAGTTATTCCAGCCCCTGCTATTAGAATTACATCTGGAGTTTTCTTAACCTCATCTACAGCTCTTGTGATTAATTCAGGTCTTTCCTTAGATATGGCTTTTCCTTTTCCTATAAGCTCGGGCGGCTCAATTAATATAGCTGAAGGACTTAGAATTGCAATAGGGTGAACTAGTTCGTAATGCTGTAGGCATACTACAGATTCTAATCCGTTCTCCTTAAGCCTCTTTATCGTTCCTACTACGGCGTCTATTGTTATTCTATGTTCGGAATGATTAATTAGAGCGCCTTTAGCCCCGGCGTCTTTTATCATCTCAGGCAGGATATATCCGGTATAAGCTCCTAATTGGAAGTGTTCTACATGTTGGGCAAAAATTGGATTTTCCACTGACTGGGAAATCCTGAATATTTCAGTAAAGGGAACAGCTAATATTACCTCTATGGATCTTTCTCTGCTAACCTTCTCAGCAATCTTCGCCAATTTTAACGCATCTTTACCATATGATAACGGATAAGCCTTAAAGTTAAGAATGATAGATGGCCTTTTCACAAAGTGAAAATGATAAAAAAGTATATAACGTTACATTAATTTTTGGAGCTCCTCTTCCTTTACCTCGCTCTGTGTCTTATAACCTAGCGCAATTGCCATTAGTGTACCAACTATTGCAACGACAACGTTAATCGCAAGAGATGTTAAACCTATATACACAGGTCCTATTCCTGGAATAGCATATGTTGAAGACTTAAGAAGTCCAAAATGATTTGCAACTAATGTTAAGTACACTCCGCTAAACATTCCAGCAACCCAACCCGCAATTAATCCGTATTTGTTAAACCATTTTGTGTAAAGTCCTAAAAATACTGCAGGTGTAGTCTGGAGTATGATTATACCCCCCAATAGCTGGAGTTCTATTGAAAACTCTGCTGAAATTGCAAACACGAATGCAAGGGCAATAAACTTTATCACTGCAGACAGCCACTTACTTAAAGTAGCCTCGCCTTTAGGTGACATATCCCTCTTGAACTCCTTTACTACGTTTCTTGTTAGGAGGTTTGCAGACGCTATCGCCATTATGGCGGCTGGAACTAATCCTCCTATGAAAATACCTAATAATGCAAAGCCAGCAACTGGAGCGGGAAGTTCTTGAACTACTAGTGTTGGAACGACAAGCAAGGCCCCTGAACTCCCAAAGAGTTTGATCACGTTGAGGGCGCTTGGAAAAGCGTAGATCAGTATACCCAATAGGGTAATGAACGCTAATCCAACGCCATAAAGCGGTAAAAGAGATGTTGCCCATCTAAGATTTTGTCTGCTATCTGCACTAAGTGAGCCGTTTACTGCGTGTGGGTACAAATAGAGGGCTATCGCACTACCAATGGCTAAACTTAAAAACGCCGAAGACGCGACTGGTGGGAGAGTTAGTGCCTTAGGATCTGACGCGAGTGCCTGAGAAAACGCATGGGGATTTGTTAGAAACACTACTGCTAATAAAATAATTAACGAGGAGTATATTACAGCGTCCTTAAATATAGCGGTTAAAGTTGCTCCTCTTAAACCACTAGTAAAGGTAAAAGCTGCAAGTATTATAAAGGCTATTATAAGTGATATCTCTGAGACTAAATGTATACTACTAAAGTAGCCATAAAGCATTACGTCTAGAGCTGCTTCCATGCCCACAATTTGGAGTGCTATGTAGGGGAGCTCTGCAACTACTCCAGTTAAAGCTATCAATATAGCTAATGTTCCGCTGTTAAATCGATCTCTAACGAAATCGGCTGCGGTAACATAGCCCTTATTTCTCGAAACCGTCCATAGTCTCGACATTGTGAGTAGAGCTATTGGAAACGTAATTGCAACATAAGGAATTGCGAAAAAGGCAAGACCTCCAGAAGTATAGGCAAGTTCTGGAACGGCTATAAATGTGTAAGCGGTATAAAGATCTGCTCCAATCAAGAACCAGGCCAGTAATATACCCAACCGCCTTCCTGCTAGCGCCCACTCATGAAGTGTAGATAAGTCCGCCCTCCTCCACCTAGAACCATAAAATCCTAAGAAAACGAAGACCCCAAATAATACCAAAAATACAATCCATCCATATATGCCTAACAGCACTTCCGTCACTGCAGACTACCCCCTTAATAATAACGCGCCAAGAACCATAGTAACCGTTGTTACTAAAAGACCAACGATTTGATACCAATAGAAGAATGATAGACCCCCTAACTCTGGGTTAACCCTATTATATAGAGGAAGCGGTAGATAATAAACTAAGGGAATTACAAAAAGTATTCCTGCAATAATATATCTTAGTTTCATTAGTTTATAGGATATCGGAAGTTATATATAAATCTAAACGGTTATTAACTATTATTACTAATTTCTACAATGAAATTATAAGATTAGTAATAAATATTATTAGATTTATATTAGTCCAAAATTTCGTCTTAATAATCTTTTCAAGTAAAGATAAATTTAGTAGATTTTAAAGAAAGAGATTGGCCTACACGAAAATTTCTAGACAGGTTAGGATAGCAGCACTTTTTTCTCAACTAAGCATATTAAAGTCCTATAGCATTCTTATAATGCGCATCAGATTTTTATAATGTTATTCAAAAACTTATTGATGAATTTCTTAACGATTGTAATGCTGATTGGTATTAGCGCGTGGACGCCTTACTCCTTTCTAGTTACAATAGGTGCCATTATCTCTCCGTTCTATAGAACCAAAAAAGGGGAGAAAAAGGCTACTAACGTGGAGTTTGTTATAATAACAATCGCATCAAGGAAAGTTAAAAACTCGCTAACGGAAACACTTAGAATGATAGAGAGATATTATCTAGAAGGCTATAAAATCTGGGTAGTTATTGAGGAAAAAGCGGAATTAAGTGATGAGCTTAGTAAAATGAAATGGATTAATTTGGTCAAAGTGCCTAACGAATATAAAAAGAATTTAAAAGGTAAAGGTAGAGCACTTGCGTATTTTACCAGGTTTTATAGTACTCCAGATAAGTGGTACGCATTTTTGGACGACGATAACGTTATTCTTAACGATGATTTCCTTTATGAAATACCTATTTATGAGAAAAAAGGATATCAAATAGCAAATCCGATTTTAGTTCCTCGGAAAGGTAAGAACGGAATTACGTATATTCTTGATCACTTAAGACTTTTTGACGATCTTACGATAAGTAGGCTCTTCACGGGTGTAGTAGGAAAGCCTTTATTCAACTTCCACGGTGAACTCCTGTTGGCTAAGGGATCCCTACTGCAACAACTCGTCGAGGTAGTGGATAAGACCATAGCAGAGGATTTCGCATTAGCCCTTAAATCATTGACATCGAACGTTAGATCGTGGCAGTCGAGAACCAGAGTAAGTATAAAGTCGCCTAATAGCATACGGGATTTGATTGGTCAGAGGGGAAGATGGTATAAGGGTATTGTCCAGAATTTTTCTCAACTCTCATCCATATTCTCTTTAATTACTGCACTCGCTATTTTGACATGGAAAATAGGAATGATACTAGGGATTGTACTTTTTCCCTTAATGATCATAGAGAGAAATCCTTTACTTCTTACCATATTACCTGGCATTATATACACATGGTCTGCATATCTTTATGGGAGCCTCAGATATGAAAGACCCGTGTTTATATTAGGTATACTTTTTTATCCGATACTTGAGAGTGTAGCTGTTTTTGGGATGATGGTTACGAATAAATTCTACGTAATTGACAAAACTTGAACGTATTGATGAGTAGTCAAATCTACGAACAGTAAACTTAGATCGATTTTAAGAAAGAGTTACCTTCGAGGAATTCTTCTCACTACGGTTAAGGATATCGTAAAAAGTTTTTTTACATTTTCTGTAAATAAGGCGATATGGCAAATGTAGACGGCGTTGATAAGCATATACTGATGTCGTTATTTTACAATGGAAGATTATCGCAGAGAGCGATAGCCACTAAACTAAAGGCAAACCCCCCTTCAATCAATTACAGGTTTAGTAAACTCGAATCAGATAAAATCTTATTGGGATATGACCTCTACGTCAATCCGAACAGTCTCGGAAAATATCATGCATTTATAGCTCTTTCTAATACTGAGAACATTAAGGAATTTTACACAGCCTTTAGGTGCCTTGAAGAGATAAACCTCTATCAAATAATAGTTAGTAATGAATCTTACCTTTCTGAATTAATTGAGAGATATAAGCCCTTGATGTCTTACATTCCAAGGCAAGATATAAAGCCGCTTTTATCCTTCGATAAAAGAATAATACAAACATTGGTGAATAATCCTAGACTTGATATTCATGAGATATCTCAGAAATTTAAGACCTCTAGCAGGACAATAAAAAGACACCTAGAATTCTTGCAGAAAAACGATATAGTGAAAGTAATACCAAGGGTTAATCTAGATGAAGCTGGACTAGTAATGGGAATAATATTTTCTAGGAACGGCTCACAAATAGGTCCTGTAGTCTCCCATTACTCCTTCTTTAATATTGATAATGAAAAAGATTCTTTATATATTTTTGTAGCCGACAACCTTTCAAGAGCTAAGCAAATAATTAGTAAGGCAAGGCAAATTGACCCAGAGACTAAAGTCATGATAGTATATGAGTATGAAGTTAACAGCGCTTTAATTAGTGAACTTTTACTTTAATTACATAGGAGGGGATTTACCTAGCAATTGGACGAGGATGAGTTTTTCTTCGTGCTTCTTCTTTTGATTACTATATGGTAAACGTTCCCTTTCTTCTCTGCACTGGTTAACTCCTGTTCTAAAGTCTTAACTCCCTCAACAATCATATCATAACATTTCTGATCAGATGTAATCACCTCTAACGTATCCCCTTCTTTCATCTTAGTTAGCGTTGCCATTGCCTTAATAAAGGGGATCGGGCATTCCTCAGACGTCAAGTCCATAACCTTTGACAAAATCACACCACCTCAAACTGTCCAAGTATATTTTTCCTAACTATTAGTTCTGCTATATCCTGAGGCGCGATGACTTTTCCTTCGCTTTTCGATACTACTTCACCAATAATTGAGGGTTGACCTCCAGCCTTATGAATTCTCTCAGCTACCTCATCAATTACATGTCCTTTAGCGAAAATCACTATTCCCCCATTCGTACCAGCTGTGGAATTGGGTATAACGAAGTTTTCTGTCGAGAACTTGCAGATTCCCTTATCAATTACAGGGATCTCATCCAACCTTATGGTTACTCCTGCCTTATCGGCGAACTCCTTTACTACGAAGACTCCAGGCCCTGATACATCTGTTGTCATAGCTATGTGTTCGTTGGGATCGAAGGTCTTTCCAAACTCAGGTAAATGTTCGTAAATCACCTTAGCAACGTCGAAGTTAGGCTTTGCCATAAGTTCTATAGCTTCATGCTTTATCTTACTCACGTAACCAACTGATATTCCCGTCTTCTCTAGATCCTCAATCATATCTGGATTTATCATAAGCCACATATAGAGGTTGATAGGAGTTAATTCCCCCATAGGTCTTGTTACTAATATTTTCATTCCTGGTTCAACATCACCATAAAAGGTGGGTAGTTCGTGATCTGTCTCACCTATTACCGTAGCCCCCTGCATAAACGTACCAGTAGTCGGCTGAATCTCATCGACTAATTCGACTTTATACTCTTGAGAGTACTTTACGAAGTTATTTCGTATACTCTCTGTAACCTTAAGGTCGGGAGAATCGTAAACTGGTATGATCTTTATGTTCTTAAAGGTGCCCTTTGCGAATAAGTCGTTTAACGAATTGGAAATAGCCACTTGGGTATGCGTATAAGAAGTAGGTTCCTCCACTGGGTCAATTATTTGAATTGTATCGTTGTTAGTTAGTGTATACGATTTCCTAGTATTACCCTTTAGTCTAATAGCATCGATTACTGCAACTTCTCCATTCGGATTAGACGTAATTATCGAATGCCCCTTACCAATTATCAGTTTATGGGATGTTTTTATTGATAAATATGTTTTTAGAAGGAATTGAGAAAATAGTTCTGGATCCCCCCCAGTTTTCTGATTAACCTGAATTAGCGAAACTGCTCTGTCTGCGTCAAAGTTACCCCCATTAATAAGCCGTTTAATCTCAAAATCCTGCGAGATGAATATGTCTGCGTCTTCGCGAGGGGAAATCTCTATATTGTTAGCGAGCAATACTTCCTTTATTTTCTTGATTGCGGGATATACTATATCGATCAAGTCAACCTTTACTGCACACCCAGTAGCTAATGATAGCGGATTAATGCCCATAGATTTGTATTTGTTAACTCCCTCCATGAACTTCCTTTGTTCGTCCTCATACATAAGTAATAAGAATGAAAATGCTAATTTAAAAGTAACTAAGGTTGAAAATAATCTGATTTATAAACTTCCGTTTTTATTTAAAGATTTAAAGATATAAGAAGATATAAGTAAAAGTGCCCCAGCTAGCCCGAAATCGACATCAAATCCTATATAATGAGATATATATCCCGATAAAAGTGAACCCATTAGTTGGGCAATCCCTACCATAGTGCTGTATACACCTAATCCAGTACCCTGCCTCCTTTCTCCAACTACCTTAAATACTAAAGTCGTTGAGGAAATATAGTATATTGCGTATGCGACTCCAGCCGCGAGAGGATACATAACAAGGCTAATTCCAATGAGATATGCTCCCACGAGAAACGCCGACGTAATACCTATTCCAATATATGTGATCCCTCTTAATATCAGCGATAAATAGGAAGATAAATGTTCACCTATTTTTTTCACTACGTCTCCAGCTTTCATGAACGATATAGTCTGTACTATCATTCCGACCGTTATAACTACCATTACGTCTAACTCGCTTATGCCGCTCCTATAGAGAGCTACTGGGAACTGCGTATTAAAAAGTCCGCTAGATATGTAGAAAATGAATATTGCCAAATAGAGCAAAGGAACGTAATTTATTAAGCCGTTCCTAAGTCTTGACAACGAGAATAACTTGAAATGATTAAGATTAGGAAAATGAAGAAAGATTAAAGGATGCATCTTCAGCCTGGTTATAAAAGAGTCCTTATGATGAACCATTGCAGTCCTTTCTATTATAGAATGAGTATTCGGAACTAACTTCAATGATGCGAGGAAAGATATAACCTCAATAAATCCTAATACTTCGATAACCTCGAATATATGAAAGATAGGTGTTATTACTGAGGAAAAAACATATCCTACGACACCGCCTATGGAAGACAACATAGAAAGGGTTGAGAATTCGGTCGCCCAATCCTTCTTCGGAACGGATTCCATAAGTAGAAGGTTGATCGGGGTATTGTAACCTACATTACAAAAAACAACAAATGAGTACAAAATTGAAATTTCCGGTATACTCTTAAATAGAGGGAAGAGAAGTAAACCTAGCGAAGTAGTTCCAAAGCTCACCACCACTAGTAATTTCCTGTTGAACCTATCAGCTGCCTTTCCCCATATATAGGACGCTGGTATTAAAATTAGGTTTCCAAGAGTAATTACATTACCGACGTCAATAGCGTTTCCCCCTAGTGAAAGTATATCTAATGTAACCAAAGTTGATATTGGAGCCAATGCCATGTTTACTGGGAGCGTTATCCACATCCAGCTTCTTTTAACACTAATCATGAACTGTTTCTCCTTTAACTGATTCAACCTAAGTTTTGATTTAAAATATTACCCCAATGTAGTCTAAGACTACTTATATCACCGCACTTAAGGACAGTAGCGAGATGCTATCCAAAAGCTGCTTGAATACAGTACTCACGAATATTTAGAAGTCCAGCACGTAGCTAGATCTTCATGTAAAATACGTCTTAAGTTATGCTTTACTACCTGCTCCCTTAACATTAAATTGACAAACCTAGGATTTCCATAAAGTTGCCTTTCATCAAGATAACGTAGACAGTAAAGGATGTGATGAAATCTGTTTGAAATGTTAGGATTAGTAGCAAACAAATTAGTAATGTAATATATTCCATATTAATCTCGATAATTTTATATAACTAGTTGTGAATTAAAAGTTTAATGAAGGTTATAGTTCTAGGCGCTGACGGTTACTTAGGTTGGCCGCTAGCGTTAAGGCTTTCAGCTAGAGGTCACGAAGTAGTAGGAGTTGATAACTTATTTACAAGGACAACCGTTGAGAATAGTGGAAGCAGTAGCGCTATACCCATACCACCCCCAGAAAGTAGAATTGAAGCAGCAAGAAACATACATGGTTTTGATATTAAGTTTATAAAGGAAGATATAACAAAGCCTGGTTTCCTTAGAGAGTTAATAGAGAAGGAGAAACCAGATGCTGTAGTTGATTTCGCAGAGCAGAGAAGTGCTCCCTATTCAATGAAAGGGGAGAACGAGAAAGTCCATACAATAGTGAATAACTTAGTGGGCACAATAAGGCTAATAGAAGCTGTAAAGTCGGTAGATCCATCGATTCACATATTGAAAATGGGTACGATGGGGGAATACGGTACTCCGAACTTCGATATTCCAGAATCACCTTTTGTTCAAGCGATAATAGGTGGAAAACAGGACAGGATCATAACTCCGAAAAAAGCAGGTTCAATTTATCACTATTCAAAAGTATTTGATACGTACATATTCCTATTTGAGAATGAGGTATCTAATATAACGGCAACAGACATAATGCAGGGTCCTGTTTATGGAACCAGAACTTCTGAAATAATTCACGAATCTCTTCACACTAGGTTTGACTTTGATGAGACTTGGGGGACTGTTGTTAACAGATTCTGTGTGGAGGCAGTAATAGGAACTCCACTTACTCCTTACGGTAAGGGAGGTCAGACTAGAGGATTTCTATCCCTAGAGGACAGTATGGAAGCATTAACTTTACTCCTGGAGAATCCTCCCAAACCTGGAGAATATAGAGTCGCAAACCAGTTCACGGAAATATATAGTATAAGGCAGATAGCAGATATGGTAAAGAACGCAGCCGAAGCATTAGGTTTAAAGGTGAGTATTCAACAAGTCGAAAATCCAAGGATAGAAGCTGAACAACATTACTACAACCCCGAAATAAAACTTCTACCCTCTTTGGGATTTAAGCCTAAAAGGAGAATGGAAGACGAACTAAAAAGTATGATTAAAGACTTACTGCCGTATAAAGAAAGGATCTCTCAATACTCACATGTAATCCTTCCTAAAACGAAGTGGAGAACTAAGAGATAAGAGGATAACTAACTACACTGCCGTATAAGTCCCTTACAACTATAGGAAACTTCACTTTTTCAATCAATGCTTTAATTAATGGGTACATTGTGGGCGTCATAGGTAGCCTAATTGCCTCCGATAATGGGAAAAACCTTACCTCTTTAGCATCGCTGGAGGCTGATGCTTCTCCATTTACTACGGAAGATACGTAATCGAAAATAACATAGTGATAATTTTCTCTGACTGCTTCTACGATCGCTGCCAGTTTCTCTATCTTTACGTTAAGATTAGTTTCCTCGCTAACTTCCCTTTTAACTGCCTGTTCAATTGACTCACCGAACTTGACTTTACCGCCAGGAACGGCCCACATTCCCTTATTGGGCTCGTGACCCCTCTTAATTAACAGTATTTTATCCTCTCGTAGTATTATTCCGCCTACTGCTACTAAAGGAATATTCATTATAATAATCTTGTTAGGGTAGGTATAAGTATGTAACCCATTTAAAAAAGTTAGATTTCGTAATACCTCGCTGCTAACCCTCGGATCACGATAAGAGTACTTTATATTCTAATATGCTAGTTTAGGAGGTTATGCGTTATATTACTAATACTACAGAAGTAAGAATATAGGGTAAAATTGAAGCTAACAAGCTTTTATGTTAGTAACTTCAAGGGATTGAGAGAGGCCAAGTTTGATAACCTAAATGGTATTAATGTAATCGTTGGATACAATGGATACGGGAAGACTAATGTGTTGTCTGCGATTTACATGTTCTTAAAGAATATGGAACTGGGGTTAGATAAGAAGGCGATGGACGACCCCAATCAAGAGTATATACTTTGGTGGAAAGATTACGATATATCTAAACCGATAATCATGAGCGGGAAACTCTTATTTCCTGCTGGAGAGGCTCAGCGAATAGCGGATACACAGAGGGACATTTCGCTCGACGTGAGTATGGAGTTAACGTATTCAAAAAATCAGGTGAGCTGGAAGACCAGGGATTTTCTGATAAACGGACGCTCACCTTCAGGTGAGGACATACAAGACATCAGGAAATTTCTAGCGTATGTAAAGGAAAATGTGGATTACATACCTATATTTGACCAAAACTTCTTCGAGCAAACTTTACGAAAGATGGCTGAGATGAACAGATCTCCTATAAATCTTCGAAAGTATTGGTATGATTTCGTAAACTTAACGAGTAAGGTCATTCCCGAGATTAAGGGTTTGGAATTCTGGGAGTTTAAGAAGCTCGTATTGAACGTGTATAATACTCCCATTTACATCGATATAGTTGCGAGCGGGTTCCAAAAGGTAGTGCTTATGCTGTTCGTGTTATGGCTAAGCGCAAATAAGATTCTCTTAATCGAAGAACCGGAAGTAAATATGCACCCGCTCCTTCAAATAAAGGTCTCTAAGTTAATAAGGAAGTGGGCAGATGAAGATGTCTTCCAGGTGTTTCTTACAACTCATTCCCCATACTTTACTAGTCAGGATATTAGAAAGTTTATTATAATGAGGAGGAATGGAACTTATGGGACAGCCCACTCCCTTGATATAACGGATGAACTTAAGCTGACCATGTCAATGCTTGGAATCTCCCTGAGCGACTTACTTTTTTCGCGAACTATTATTTTAACTGGAGAACAGTTGGAACCACCGCTAGTTAATGCATGGCTATACAAAATTTCCGTCGATCCAGAGGAATTAGGAATTAAGGTATTTAAGGTAAGGGGAGATATAGATTTACAATTATGGCTGAAAATTAAGGACACAGTCCCTCTGCGAATAATGTTCCTAGGACTTTGTGAGAAGTTAAATGATAACAATAGAGACAGTTGTGTATCCTTTAATAAAGATGTGGAGACGTTCTACGACAGAAACGTTATCATTAACATTCTGAAAGAAATGGGAATATATCCAGATGATAAGGAAATGAGAGAACTAGGAAAGGATGATATATCAAAGTGGATATTAGGCGTCATGAAGCGCAGAGGGTACGAATATTCTTGGTACAGGGAGAATGTAAGTAGAATTATTGCCGAGATGGATAATGTAGAAGTACCTCGGGAGATCGAAGTACTCGCAAATAAAATAAAAAGTGTTGAGGTTTAATTTCCTCCTCTAGCTTTCATTGCCTTAATGACTCTTTCAACTGCTATTGCCATTGCTGAAGTTCTGAAGTCCTGATCTCCCAGTTTGTTATACTCCTTATACATTTCATCAAACGCCTTTTCCATCCTCGATATTATTAACTTTTTCGCTTCATCCTCTTCCATTATTTGACCCATTCTATTGTTTGCCCATTCAATATAAGAGCCTACTACTCCCCCTGAATTAGCCAAGATGTCTGGAATTACAGGTACTCCCCTTTGTTTCATAACATCGTCCGCGTCTGCAGTTAACGGACCGTTAGCTCCTTCTACAATAAGCTTAGCTTTAACTTTAGGTGCATTATACTTAGTTATTACGTTTTCTATCGCCCCTGGTATTAGTATGTCGCAATCCTGAATTAATAGCTCATCGTTAGTCATTTTTTTAGCATCGGGATACTCCGACACGCTTCCGTTTTTATCCTTATACTCCTTTACTTTTTGTACGTCTATTCCGTTAGGATTATATATAGCTCCTTTTGAATCGCTAATTCCTGTTATTTTCGCACCCATTTGTGATAAGAATACTGCAGCGTAGTATGATAAATTACCAAATCCCTGTATCACTACTGTCTTGTCATTGAGTCCGTCTAAAAGCTTCTCCGAAGCCCTTTTCGTAATAGTAGCTACACCTAGCCCAGTACTGTATTCCCTAACTGCAAGTCCTCCTAGATCTATTGGTTTACCAGTGAATGAGGCAAAGTCTATTTTCCCCGTGGTCTTTATGTACTGATCCACGAACCACGCCATTACTTGGGAGTCGGTATTGACGTCGGGTGCAGGGATGTCAATTTCACTTCCCACGTATTTATTTATACTCTCAACGTATTTTCTGGAAACTTCTTCTAATTCCCTCTTTGATAGCTTTCTAGGTTCTAATTTAATTCCACCCTTTCCACCACCATATGGAAGCAATAGTAACGAGTTCTTCCACGTCATTATCATTGAAAGGGCTATTACTTCATCCTGCGTTACGTTAGGATGATATCTTACTCCTCCCTTATATGGACCCAGTGCACTATTATGTTGAGATCTCCAACCGAGAAAAGTCTTTATTTTCCCATCGTCTCCCTTAATAGAGATTTTTACCTGTAAGACTCTTTCAGGTATAGACAGGGATTCTAAAACATCTTGTGGTAAACCTAATACGTTCCCTACGTGGTATAGTTTCTTTAACTGCTGTGCATAGAGACTTGAGGACAAAACCTCCTGAACTTCTATCATGTTGTCCCATTTGGAATATAACTATAAAAATTTAAATTCTACAGTCAACTCTTTCAATTGTGTTTATATCCTTTTTTATTTCTTCTTATAAAATAACAAAACTATAAATATGATCACCGCAGGTACTAATATCGCCAACTCCAATGAAAGGGTTGGATTTACGGCCTCATAAGGCAGTGTATTAGGAAGAGTTGTCAACGCGTTTACCGTTTGAGACGAGTTGTAATATACATGACTAACGAGCTGAAGCTCTGAGACTACGTACTTTCCGCTAATCGCTTCCTGTTCTATCAGCATGCCTGAAGGGGTAAAGAACATGTACTCAGTCGAATTAGATGAGTTTGAACTTTTGTACAAATAAGTGTATACTGGTAAAGTCCCTAAAGGTGTGGTTATATTCGTTTCGTTTAATAGGGACATTTTTACT
Source organism: Sulfolobales archaeon HS-7 (assembly GCA_019704295.1). GTDB lineage: Archaea > Thermoproteota > Thermoprotei_A > Sulfolobales > Sulfolobaceae > HS-7. The sequence goes on from AP024596.1 coordinate 512,452, forward strand.
CCCTCATACGTGATCGTTGCGTTTCCGGCATCGGGAATCACAGGGGTTAACAATTGAGTATAGTTGCCAATCTGGATCGACATGTAGTAGCCGTTAAGATTAGGGACTAATACAGAACCTTCTGCAACAGCTCTCACGTGTTCTATCACCGCAACCGTAATTCCATTAGAGTATAGATATGGTACTATAATTTGCGTGTAACCCGTATTTATCAAATTATAGTACGGGCTCACGTTTAGTAGAGCGGCGTAGACGTATGATATGTTATAGTCTTCAGCTAACTTAACTTTGGGAAGCGTTATATTGTACGTCGAATTAGAATAATTATAGAGTATAATCTGAATCTGTTCGGAATTCAATGTTCCATCAAACTCCGCTAGAAGTCCGAACTTCATCAGACCAACATTACCACTAAAGGTTGTATTTTTAGTGCTTAAGGTAGTATCGTTAAACACATATAGTGACACGTTCTTCAGATTGATCAGATTCGCGACTGCTCTTGTAAAGCCACTCAGCGTAAGGGTAAGATTACCGTCTATTATTTCATAGGTATTATCAAATATTAAGTTCTTAGATAGAAACGGATATTCGGTTATGTTAAGGGGTATTTCGAGTGCACTTAGATTATAAGTGGCATTCTTAAATGTTTTGTATAGTTGGACTGCGATAGGATTAGTAGATATATTAGTGATGTTGTTTTTTACTTTAATCTGGATAAACCCGTTATTTTCTGAAATCACGCAGTATTTCAAATAAAAGTGAATATAACTGGTATTTGACGATGGGTCGTTAGATGGGTCGTTAGAGGAAGTAGTAGTATTGGAAGTGGTGGTTGTAGTCGGGGTAGTAACAACAGGTTTAACAGTTTCGTTTTGTATTGTAATTATATAGGTTATATTGCTGGGAAGTATTACAGTCTCCTTGTCGACAACTGCTCCAAGATTTGTGAAATAAGACGGAAGTCCTACAAAAGTTACACTAGGCAATATGAGAAGTAACAATATCAGCCATTTCATCGTGACAACTTAAATTGGGGATTAATAACGTTAATCAAAAATTCTCAGGATAATATCACAAACCCCTCTCGATTCTCTTAGGTATATAAAATTGGTTTAGTTAAAAACTTTATGAAGGTGAGACATTATCGAAAGTCCTTTACCCCAAGCAGTTTCAGGTTTAGAGGGTAAACTCTCTTTCTCCTCATCCTTTCAGAACTCGGCAAACACATCATTAATATAACTCTATTCAGTTATTATTGTCTAATACAATCCCGATATATTACACTTACGGTATACATTTTAAAGTATCTAGATATCGAAAGCAAAAACGGAATAGGAAGCTATACACTGTTTTACGCTAAATGATCGTAGATTTTTCCAACTCCGAAAGCCACATTATCAAATTATGGAAGCTTTCCACCCTCACCCTTTGGGGGTCTTACTCCTTTAACTCCAGTAAAGATAATGCTATTCTTTTACAAAACAATTTACAAAGTGTTTTAATTTTCCAAGCACTTCCATGAATTTTCTGAAACAAATGTTAATGATATCTTGGGGCGTTGACCTCGGAATTGATGATCCTTCAAACACTCTGTAGAAATACTCGATAAAACCCTAATTCTACGTTGTCTTGATTGATTTCGGAAAAAGACTGTCAGTTAACTTTATGAATCTTTAGGAAATTTACCCCCTCTTTCTCCTCAGGAGAAGAACCAATGAGAATTATCGTTTTACCCTTTTCCGTTATAATCTTAGCCGACTCGTTGATCTCCCTTATTATGGAGTTCATGTCGTTGAGCCTTTTCTTTACAGTCGAAATAACTCCATAACATAAATTAAGCTTTCTTGCAAGCGATATATCTGGCACGATTGCCAGGATCGGTAGCTTTGGTCTTAATCTGGATATTCTGAGTACGATTTCCTCATTATCACCATAAGCTATAATTAAGTCCGCCCCGGCTAACTCAGAAGCGTCGACCGCCGCTAGAGCCATCGCGTCATCAGAAGTTCTTGGTTCCACTCTTACTGGGTTAAGATACACTTCACTCGACTCTATGACTTTATCTAAGTATTTAACAGCCTCTAGTGGGTAGTTACCCGCAGCCGTCTCATCACTAAGCATTATAGCGTCGACGCCCTGCGCGACAGAGTTAGAAATGTCTATTACTTCAGCTCGGGTTGGAAGTGGATTGTATACCATGGATTCGAGCACTTGTGTTGCAAGAATTACTGGCTTTCCGTAATTTCTGCTAACTTCTATTATTTTTTTCTGTAAAACTGGAAGACTTTCTAATCCAACCTCTATTCCTAAATCTCCACGTGCAACCATAACTCCATCTGATACCCTAACAATCTCCTCTAATCTGTCAATAGCACTCTTCTTCTCTATTTTCGATATTACCCATGCCTCTTTAGCTTTCTGCTTAACTTGAAGTATTTCATCAGGTCTAGTTACGAATGACAGCCCTATCATATCCGCGCCCAATTCTGCCGCCATCTCCAACAGTTTGAGGTCCTCCGGGGTTAGACCTGCTGGAACGTTGGAATCTGGAAGATTTATACCCTTCCTTGCGCTTAATATTCCTCCGTTGATTACCTTAGCTTCTACCTTATTTTGACTAACGTCAATTGCAATGGTTTCTATTAACCCATCTGCTATTAGAATCCGCTGTCCAGCACTCACCAGTTTGAAGAAAATGGGATCGCTTACGGGAATTCCCCCTATACCAAAGGTTATAGTATCGCCTGGATTGACTTGAGTTTTCTCTATATCTCCTAATCTAAGTTTTGGCCCTGGCAAATCCATTAATATCGGCTTTTCAGGCGCATACTCCCTTATTTTCCGATAATATTCCTTATGTTGCACTTCATCGCCGTGCGCCAAATTCATTCTGAAGACATCTACAATAGGGGACAGTTCGTCTAGTTTCTCTATAGAAGTTGGACCTATGGTGGCGACTACCTTAGTTTTTCTCAATTTAGTTTCACCAAAATCTCTTTTCTAACTTCACCCTGATTACTTTATCGTTAATGTCCTCAGCATCGATAAGAGATACACCATATTTCATTGCCATTCTAGGTAACTCCTCAATCAGATCCCTTACGACTATGAGTTCTGCTTCTTTTTCAGCATGAGAGAACTGTATTATTACCTTCTCTAACTGCCTAGCCGTTAATATTATATCCATAGTTACACTTAGGACAACACATTAATATTCTTACGTTGAGCCCTGCATTAGCTTAATTACACTCTTGATTTTCTTTATATACTTGGCTTCATTTTACGTGAGCCAGTGTAAGCTTTATAAACTTAGTCTCAACATTATTCTTCAATACTTTTCTTATTATATGTTAAGTAATTAAGTTAAAAGCTATTTGACTGAACTTCCTGGAATTGTGTGATTTCAATCTAAGAATATTAACGTAAAACTATCTGTCAGGAGGGTATCCAACAAGGTGAGAAATCGGATAGAAAGGTTTTACAGGGTGCTTAATTTCTTCTCCTAACTGTAAGTTCGAGATATCACCCAAAAATTATCATTGTCAAATTTTTTATTACTGAATTTAGTGCAATAGCAAATTTCGAGCTATCATCCATGGCGGCAAGATGTCAGTATGAGGGGTAAATGCCTATAATCTCTTTAATGTGTTTTAAGGCTTCGCATAACGTATCTACCAGGACTACGTTTTCGGCTTTTATTTCATCGACATGTCCTTTTAATATAAACACTTTTCTAAGTCCAGCTCGAGTAAATGCGATCATGTCGTGCGGTGAATCACCTATCGCAATTACCTCTGAAGAATCTATAGATAATTTCCTTAGAGCCATGAAAACTGGTTGAGGATCGGGTTTAGGTTTATCGACCATGTCTGCACTTATAATTACGTCGGGAGTCATATCGATGACCCTAAGCGTAGCTAATGCACTATCAAGAAGGGACGACGTGACTATAGCCCTCTTTAAACTCTCAGTTACTCTTAATAACTCATTAACACAGGGTGCAGGTTGTGCATAGATTGTGCATACCTCTCTATATATTCTCTTCTTCAATTCCGCCAACTCCTCGGCTCTCTCAGGAGTTATCATTCGGGCTATTTCTATCGTAGTTCTCCCCCATAGTCCCTCAAAGGGAATCAAGAAAGGTATGTTCATTTGTTGACATGCGGTTTTCCATGCAACATAATGTGCCTTTTTCGTTAAAACCAATGTATCATCAAGATCCATGATTATTCCCTTAACTTTCATTAAATCACCTCTCACAAACTGCTAGGAGAAATTAAGGTATCGAAGTTTATTTGGGCCAAAGGAAACCTATTTCGTATTTGTCGTTCTACTTGCCTATAGGTACTAGCTATCGGCTTGTTAATTGTCACTATACTAGCTAAATTATTATACACGAAGAGTCCGTTTCTACATAGAGAAGGTTTTGAAAACGATTTTGCCTTTTCATCATTAACAAAAGACACTTTACTATTACTACGGTTACGAAATAGTAAAGTAACAGTGAGGTTTCGCAGGTACGTGATATCTCACTTCCTAGGATAGATGAATTCCTTTGGGGCCTTCGTAAACAACTCAAGATATTTCCTTAATACTTTAGGTATTTCGACGACACCGTCCTCTGTTTGATAGTTCTCGAGTATCGCAGTAATGGTCCTTGTTGAGGCTATAGCGGTACTGTTTAATGTGTGAACATATCCCTTTCTATTATTCTTCCTGTCGACAAACCGTATATTCATCCTATAGCTCTGCCAATCGAGACAGTTACTGCAACTTATCATCTCTCTAAATCTCCCCTGAGCTGGCATCCATGCCTCAATATCAAACTTCCTGTAGGCGCATGCCCCTAAATCTCCAGTAGCTATATCGATAACTCTGTAGGGAATCCCTAGCCCTCCAAATATCTCCTCAGCATTACTCAGAAGTTCTTGATGTAACGCTTCACTGGTCTCTGGAAGAGAAAAGACAAACTGTTCTATTTTATGGAATTGATGTACGCGAAATATTCCCTTCATGTCCTTGTTTGCCGCACCTGCCTCTTTTCTAAATGCAGGAGAAAACCCGGCGAACTTTTCAGGAAGGTTCTCAGCCTCAATCGTCTCGTTGTAATGAAGTGCAGCTATTGGATGTTCTGCAGTAGCAATTAAGAAGAGATCCTCATCGGCAACCTTATATATTGCGTCTTTAAACGTATCTAAATCTATAACGGACTTTATCACTTCCCCCTTTAGCATGTAAGGAGGAATAACAAGGGTATAGCCCTTCACTGTCATTTGATCCATTGCGTAGAGAAGGAGTGCGAATTCAAGCCAGACAATATCGTCAAAGAGATAATAGAATCTGGAGCCTGTAACCTCGCCTGCCTTCAAGGTATTACCATACTTGAGCACGTTCTCTAACATTTCCGCATGGCCCTTAGCCTTCCAGCTAGTTATCTCGTAATCACCGCCTAATTGCTTAAGTAGGTTGATTGCTTCTTTATCTCCTTCATAAACCTTGATCTTCCCCACGACTTTTATTGTCCTAGATGCGCTTTCATCACCTACCGGGGAAATTTCGCTAACGAGATTTGGTAAGGTTAATAGTAATTGTTCTCTCTTAAACTCTAAATCCTTGAGTTCCCTCTCCTTCGATTCAAGTATATTCAAAACCTCCTTAGCCTTTCTCATAAGCTCGTCTTTATCCTTACTTTCAGCTCTAGCTATTTTACTACTGATAGTATTATGTTCATGTCTAAGCTTATTAATTTCGTTAAGTTTGTTCCTCCATTCCTTATCTGCGTTTACTATCTCCGTTACAATTGAGGGGTCCATATTCCTTTTCTTCACACTGTCGATTAGCCTTTCAGGATTGTTTCTGATTATTTCCAGAAGACTCCAGGACATCACACAACCTAATATAGTTAGAAACTAGTAACTTAAAAGCAATGCATTAGGTTACTAACTTGCTGTTGAAGTCCCCTTATCCTCAGGTATTCCATAAGTCTGAACCCACATCTCAACAATGTCGTATCCATATAGCTTCTTAAATCGCTCTCTTCCATCTGGAGTTATCTTAAGTGGATTCCATTCGGTTTCTAAATCTATATCTACCTTAACGTCTTTAGCTGGTACTGTTTCCTGTATTACCTGCTGAACAGTATATATGAGATCATCCAGAACAGGACATCCTGGCGCAGTAAGTCCCATCCTCAGATATACGTTACCATCATCTGATATTTTAAGTTCATAAATCAATCCGAGATCAACTATATTCACAGGAATCTCTGGATCATAAACTTGTTTTAAAGCGTCCATAATTTTCGATTTCCATTCGGCTTCGTTTACACTCATAATTCCTCCTAATATATTTTGGAGTTGTGATTAATATTAGTTAGTCAGTACTGCTACTTTTAAGAACATCAAGCGTAATTTACAATATTATGTTTTAACGAAGGGGGAAATTACCTAGCTTTGGGATGAATAGCACCCTGAAAAGACGTTTTCACATTAAGTTAAGATGGTATCAGTTGGACTAAAACCTGTTGGGAATGTCCGTAACCTTTCTTCAATATGTTATTGTTGGAACGGGTTAATGAGTCCCATAGGGAAATTAATGTTACCTACGTAGCGCGAAATCATGAGTCAATAGTATTACATCACAAATAGTAATACAACAAACCTTCGCACCTATCAGAATAAGTGTTTTAGCGATTAAAATTGGCCCTTTTCGAAGAGTCCGTGATGTTCGTAAAGTGTCGATCTACAGAAGTTTGTTGAGAAGGGGTTTTATACTACGATTTGTTTCAGTTAAGGCATCTCCACTATACCATGTGGGAATGTGAAATACCTCTTTTCTCAGGAGGGGTTCATATGTTAAAAATTTTCTAAGAGTGGGATGAATTGAGTTAGAATTGGCAAAGCTTATATCAATACATCCAAGAGTACCAGCGTTTGAAATCCTTATTTCCTTCTCAAACAGGTAAGTTACAAGGAATTCTTGATCGAGTGATGTCAAATACTTCTTATTACATTCGTTATTCACGTTATTCATAGCCTCCCTCAATGGAATAACTCCGTTAAGTTCCCAATGAACCAGGTTTCTTCTAATTGTTACTTTACCTGAATGGATCACATTAGGATCTTCCCTACATAGTCTGATAAGTAACTCGTCTCTCGTAACTATACATTTCATATTAAATAGTTACTAAGTAGGCGATTAAAATATCGTCTTTCTAAAATGAGGGTAAGTGAATCACCCTGTTTCGCACTGGCAGGGCCTCCTGCTTCTCTCTTTGTCGGAGGCCGAGAGAAAAGAGTATATTATGGCAGTATTTGCACTTAATTTATGGTGGGTTTAATAGATTCGATTTTACAGAAGTATGAAAGTGTATGGGCATTAAATCATGCCTTGTCTCTAATGAATTGGGATTTAGAGACGTATATGCCTGAGGATGGTGCGGCGAGAAGAGGTGAGGCAACAGCTAGCGTGGAATTGTTAAAAAGGAACATAATCCTATCAATGAGGGAGGAGGTTGAAAGAGCAGCAAAACAGGAGGGCCTTGATGACATTAACAAGGGAATGATAAGGGTCCTCAAGAGACAACTCGATTTTTACACAAAGATCCCTTCTGAGACAATAGAGAAGTTATATCGCATTACGTCTACAGCATCCGTAGTGTGGAGAAAGGCAAGAGCAACAAATGATTTTAAGTCCTTTTCACCCTTGCTTAAAACCATCGTTGAAATAAATAGGGAAATTGCAGAGAAAATGGGGTACACTAAGCACCCATATAACGCACTTCTTGATATTAACGAAGAAGGACTTACTACAGAGGACTTAGATTCCATCTTATCCCAGATAGTTCCCGTAATTAAGGACGTTGTTTCAAAGACCCATATGCCATCTAAGCATGAACTTGAAAAGGTGAGATATAAGGAAGAGGACATGAGAAGGGTTAACGAGTCTCTAATAGATATTCTACAAATGCCGCGGAAAAAGTTTAGGATGGACGTGTCAGCTCATCCATTCACTGTTGGTATGTCAGTCTCAGATGTTAGGATAACCACTAGATACGAGGGAATAGACTTCAGATCTACCATGTTTTCTGTAATCCATGAGGCCGGCCACGCTATATATGAACTCCAACTTCCCTCAGAACTAGAGAAAACCCCGGTAGGAGTAGCCGTTTCTGGGGGAATTCATGAGTCCCAATCTAGATTCTGGGAAAACGTTATAGGAAGAAGTAGGGAGTTTGTTGAAATAGTTTATCCTATATTAACAAAATATCTAGATTTCGTTAAAAAATATGATCACGAGGAAATATATAGGTACTTTAACATAGTTAGGCCCAGCACTATAAGGGTTGACGCTGACGAAGTAACCTATAATCTCCACATAGCTGTAAGGTATGAGATAGAAAAAAGACTCATTGACGGTTCGATCAGTGTGGATGAAGCCCCAGAGTTATGGAACGAACTTATGGAAAAATACGTCGGAGTAAGACCTAGTTCCGACTCTGATGGAATACTACAAGACATACATTGGTCCGGAGGTGCATTTGGTTCGTTCCCAAATTACTTGATAGGTAACGTCGTCGCAGGAATGATATATAGTAAGATAGGAAAGTTAAGACGATATATAACTGAACAGGACTTCTCCTCAGTAAAGGGTTTCCTAAAGGATAAGATCCATCAATACGGCTCTATCTACCCTCCAAAGGAACTTTTAAAGAGGAGCTTCGGTGAGTCCTATAATGCCGAACATCTCGCAATGTACCTAAGGGAGAAGTACTTGTCATATTAACTTGATTGCGTCATGAAGCGAACTACCCTGTACGGACAGGGATTCCTTACACCACCTTGCTCAAAGGGGTTCACGGGGATTATAGGTACCCCACATTGAACTTCATACTGAGGGTGTTGCATGCAGGACCATTGATTGAAACAGAGGCGTACCACGCCGTCTCCTAGGGGTCTCGTTGACTTCTCAAGTGGATGTTATTATTTAGTTTTCCAAGATCTCGCATTCAAGTATAAGGGACTACCCATCTCAACGGGTCTTTTGCCCACAACTCCCTTTGAGATAACAACTATCTTAATACCATGATTTCGGATTTCTAAAAAATCTGCCGCAATGAAGAGTTGCTTTAAACATCGAACCTTTCCACTTCCCTGTCGATCTTAATTTTCCTCTTTTCATCTAATAGTATTATCTCATTAACTCTGGTTTTCTTACTTAGTATAACACTACTACCTCTACGTTCAATAACGTTTCCATCTCGTAGCTTTATGACTCCCTCACCCATAATATATAGGTTTAACCCATTCTCGTTAAGCGGTATAACTGAATTATTCCTAATGTATATTGGGAAGTGTTCGGAGGATGTAATCCATCCATGATGGCACTTTTCCCAATTCCAAAAGTTAACCCATTCATCCCTCGGTAAATACACATCTCTTTCGTCTTGAGGTAAAGTGTGAGGAGCGTAGAGTATTCCTGAACCAATCATCATTTCGTCATTAATCTGATACGCGTCCTCATCATTAGGGAAATGATATGGTAAAGGTCTTATAATAGGATGACCAGTTTGGTGTGATTCAAGTACTAACGCATTAATATATGGAATAAAGGAACGCCTTAACTTTATCGTATCCTCAATTAACTTCCTATATTTTGATGGAATGGTAAAAATCTCATTATCCTCACCTCTCTTAGATTTATGAGCTCTGAATATAGGTAGAAATAGTGCAACCTGATAAAATCTAACCTTGAGCAGTGGATCTTCCTCCGTGCCTTTTTCCCTGCTTACGAAGCCGCCTATATCGAAACCAACATAGGGAACACCGGATATCGAGAGACCTAACATAATAGGGATCTGTAACTTCAGATCGGAATAACTCTCCCTTTCATCTCCACTCCATATCGCAGCATACTTCTGAATTCCTGCATAACCAGCCCTACTTAAGACGAAGGGTTCTAATCCTTCCTCTTCCATGGCCTCATAAGTAGCCATAGCCTCAAAATACGCATAACTATTATGGGCTTCGTTATGCCTTACTTTACGTCCATTAATACGATGAGTTGCGTTTTCGGGTAGAGTGGATATTTTGAATACTGCTGGTTCATTCATGTCGATCCACAGACCGTCTATTCCTAATTTCAACCATTTCCTCACTTCCTCCTTCCACCAACTCCTAGCGTTTTCACTCAGAAAATCAACCCAACAGGAGGGGCCTGACCACATATCCCCTACGAATATAGCCCCAGAATCAGTCTCAACGTAAGACCCTAAACCTCTTCTGAAAACTTCATAGTTCTGATCGACTCTAATTGCAGGGTCCAAAATAGTAACAACCCTCGCTCCTAGGTTATGAATAGAGTCTATCAGGCCTTTAGGGTCGTTAAACTTTTCCTTATCCCAAGTAAACATCTTATAGTTTTCCATATAATCTATGTCCAGGTAAATACTGTCAATTTTTACATTATGCTTTTCTAAAAGTTCAATTACCCTCTGTTGTGGATAGTATGAGAACCTACTTATCTGGTAGCCTAGAGCCCACTCGGGAAGTAAAAAAGGATATCCTGTGAGTCTTGTGTATTTCTCAATTACCTCTTCAACTGACTTACCGTCAAAAACAAAGAGTTCATATGATGGAGAATAAACCTCTATAGCTATCTTATCATAAAACCTTACACCGAAATCAAATACGCTTTTCCCAGGATAGTTAAGGAAGTAGCCAGTAGCCTTACCTTTTGAAATTGATATGAAGAAGGGAATCGACACGTATAGCGGATCGGTGTACCAACTATATCCGTAGGAATCCGTATTCCAATTAGTGAGCACAGTTCTACGTCTATCAATAGGATATGCCTTTTCTCCCATGCCTAATATATGCTCATCAATGGAGAGTTCCTTTAAGATAAGATTCTCCCTTATTTCAAGTCTTTCAGGAAGTTCTGTCAGGCTACTCTCAGATTCCTTCTCAAATTTGAAATCAACAACAGGTTCATACTCGTTAACTACTATCCTAAATATTCCTTTGCCTTTTTCTACTCTGAACATCTAGGTATTATGAAAACCTTTGTTGTAAATAACGTCTTCTAATGAAAAACCGTCTTAATTAGAGTCATTAGGAGCTACTCAGGCCTGAACCTAGCTAAAATTATTCCTCCAGGCGACGACTCTACAGAACTTACCTTCATTCCGAAAGCCTCTAATAGCCTTTTTAATGATTTGCTTGCACAATAGGTAGACTCCCTGCTAAAGCCAGTTCCAGATACTTGCATCTCTACGTCTCCATTAACTTCCCTGACAACAATACTGGAGATGGGTAGGACTGGCTTTACCTTCTCGTATAACTGTAAAAGTTCAGTCAACGTCTTAGCGCGTAACTTTAAGTATAACCCTAGCTGTTCTCCCGACTCTGAACAGATCTTATCGAACTCTTCTTTGCTTTCCTTAAACATGGTTACCGAAACGTTATCTAAATACCAGGCAGTAACTGGTATTACATTTATACTCTTCGTGATTTTAAACAACTCGATTAACGCCTCTAGAGTTGAAAGATCTTCCCCCTCCCTTAAGACTTCGAGAACTAGCTTCAGTGCTACGTTGGTTAAGAAGAACATTGTATATCCTTTCTTCTTAGCCATATCCTCCAACTGTTCAACTATCTTCTCATCTGCAGCTACGTTAACCCTTGCCATAATTAACATGTGTATTTGATTAGTGGCTTCTTATAAAACTAGCTATCTATTATTAATTAAGCATGATTCGCTATTAAAGATTTTATCTTATTATTTCACTACAATTAAATCCCAAATTATAAACAGGATTAGTGCAACTACGAAGCCACCCAAATACCAGTTATCGTCGTTAAATAGGTTTTTTATCAAATCAAGAAGTGAGTCAACACCAGACCGAGACTTCATAAGTATAAATTGTAATTACTTTGAATAAAAAATTTTCCCTTAAATATCCTAATGGTATAATCCTTTTTTATTACTTATTTAGTAGAAATTTTATATTATAAAAATTCTACTTTATTTCGTTAACTTAGACGTTAAACCTGTTTAATGTATTACTTATATATTCACATTAATAATTTACAATTATGACTTCATATGAAGAGAAGGGTTACGAGATTGTAGCTAGATTAGATAGAATCCCCACGTGGGCTTTAAACTACATTTTCATAGGCATTCTAGGAGTAGGCGAGTTATTTACTTTTTTCGATATATTTAATATAAACGTCAGTTGGGTACAGACTGCAGTAGTTCTGCTTCACGCTACTCCTGCAACAGCCAGCGTATTAGAAGGACCAGTAGTCCTGGGCAATTTAATAGGTTATGTTATAGGTTCCCTCATCCTATCTCCGTTATCTGATAGATATGGCCGTAGGGATATGTTAGTTATAACCATGTTAATTACAGCTCTTGGCTCGCTTTTTAACGTATTTGTAGCGAATTATATAGAGATACTAGCAGCCAGGACTATCACAGGAATAGGAATAGGCGCTGATCTTGCGATAGTGAACACTTACGTAGGAGAAGTAGCTCCAGTGAAAGCTAGAGCAAAATACGTATCAATGATTTTCATTTTTTCAACAATGGGAGCGTTCTTGGGAATATGGGTAGGACTTCTTCTAACTACACCGCCAGCCCCTTTCCCTTATGGCCTTCCCATAGCTCTGGGTAGTTCAGGAATCTTCGCAACCGACGGGTGGAGAATAATGTATGGAATAGGCGCTTTACTCGCATTTATAGGAATACTCCTAAGGTTCCAGTTACCCGAATCACCAAGATGGCTCTTATCGAAAGGGCGAATGGCTGATGCAGAGAAAATTGTAGAGCACATGGAAAAAAGAGCGGAATCAAAGGGAGTAAAGCTTCCCAAACCCTCGATAATACCAGTAAACCTCTCAGGTACGAAACCGGTTCCATATAGCGAAATATTTAAAAACAGGTTATACCTGAAGAGGTTTGCATTCTTATTGCCAATGTGGTTCTTAGCCTACTCCACAGTTTACTCTATCGCCGCTGGGCTAACCTCGCTACTAACAGCAGAAAAGTACAGTGTTCCGGAGGCCGGAATCATCTCAGCAATGGGTGTAATAGGTTTCGTTATAGTAGGTCCAGTTGCAACCTTTCTGGGTGATAAGCTTGAAAGAAAATATTGGTTAGGAATTGGTGCAATCCTTACCGTAATCGGAGGAGTTGTTGTGGGTCTAACGCCGAATATAATAGTTGATATTATAGCTTCAATCGTCCTTTTCTTCGGATTTAACATATGGGTTCCCATAGCATATACTTGGACTATGGAAAGTTATCCCACTAGGGCTAGGACAAGCGGATTCGCACTAAATGACGGATTAGGTCATCTGGGAGGTGGCATAGGTGTGGTCGCAATTACGTCTTTATCCCTAATTTTACCCGCTTTAGAGTTGTTCGGAGTAATATCAATCTTCCTCGTTATAGCAGCGGTAATAGCGATAGTTTTCGGTCATTATACGACTAACAGAAGACTTGATGAGGTTTCTCCTTAACTTATCTTCTTAGGTATATCCCTTTTTAAGAAGCTGAAAAAGGCCACAAATACCGCTGACACCGAATAGCTAATTGTGTATAAATATGCCTCTAATTGAGTACCTGCGATAATAGGAAAAACCTCTACCGCTTCAACTATAAGGGAGGCATTAGGAATATGAGATGCTAAGAGGAAGGGGAGTTCGGTCGCCCCCCATGATGGTAATACTATTGCGATCTGTTGGAAAAGCAGATCGTCAGTCAATCTGGAGACGAATATTAACACTGCCTCAATCAGCAAGGAACCAATAAGAATAGAGCTTGCTGCTAAGAAAGCCAAGTTACTTCTCCTAATTATCTCACCTAACATATAAGCAATTGAGTAAAAAGTCAGAGAGGAAAAGATCACCAAAAAGAATAGAGCAGGGATATAATTAAGGCCTGTTTGATCGCCAAATAGTAAGAACGACATGACGAGAGATATAGTTAACATTAGACCGTAAACAGCTATAAAAAGTATGTATCCGCCGAGGAATTTTCCGGTAGCAAAACTCAACCTGCTCAATGGCTTAGTTAGGAAAAAATCTACAGTTCCCTGTTCATATTCCTCTGATAATGAACCTGACGCAATAGATATCGCTATAAAGTGGAGAAGTAAGCTCTGAGGGAGTAAAGCTCCTGCAATCCAGAGTACGGATTTTAAGGGTTGAATAATGGAGAGTAACGCCTGACTTTTGACTTGCGACAATGCGACATAAGTCCCAACCTCAAAGATCACCGTTATAGCTATAATTACGAGGACTTTCTTTCTGGCAATGGATCTTTTGATTTCATAGCTAATTATTTTTTCTAACATCTTTCGACGCCTCTATTAAGGCATTAATGTATGCATCCTCCAGGGAGAGATCTGTGGAGTAATCAATAACGGAAACGTTGTCCTCTATTAAGGTTTTGAGAAATTCCTCCCTTCTATCCTCTCCCATAAGTACTATTACTTTCCCGTCCCTAATCTCCGTACTTTTTATGAAGCCTAATCCCTTTGCAACCTCAATTACCTTTTCTGGAGTTCGGGAAGTTATGATTACCCTAAGTCCTAGGAACCTTGCTACAAGATCTTCGGGATCCCCTGCGTAGAACACTCTTCCCGCAAAGATTAAAAACACCCTGTTACATAGCTTTCTTACCTCCTCTAATTCGTGAGTCGTCATTACTATTAGCGAACCGCTTTTCCTCTTCTCTCTTAAAACGTCTCTAATGTGTACATTTAACGCCGGATCAGTACCTATATTCGGTTCATCCATAACTATGACTTTTGGATCTCCCAACAAGGCCTCAGCCAACGCAATCCTTTGCACCATTCCCTTACTATACTTGGCTATTTTCTTCTTAGCGTGGTTTGACATTCCGACGAGATCAAGGTACTCATTAACGCTAAACTCTGGAATTCCTTTCAATCTAGCAGATAACTTCAGGACCTCCTCCCCCGATAAAAATGGGGGTAGATTAGGTAGTTCCTGAACATATCCTATTTCCTTAAAAATACCCTTCTCCTTAAAGGGCGATTTTCCCATAATTCGTACTTCCCCCATTTCCGGGTAGATTAGACCCAACGCAACTCTTAATAGAGTGGTCTTTCCTGCTCCATTTGGCCCCAAAATTCCGTATATAAGAGGCTTATCCATGGTAATCGAGACGCTATCAAGTGCTATCCTCTCTCCATACCGTTTTGACACGTTTACTATCTCTATCATTTCAATATAACTCGTTTTCTGGTTTAAGTGTTATTGTGATACTTCTTCTTCTGCTCTCCTCAGAGCTCTGTATCCTATATAAAGTGTTAAAGCCAACACGACCACAAGTATAAATGGGCTAACGGGATTTGACGAATGTGTTAATGATAATATACCCCCTGAAACTCCTGCGCTAACTATTACTTCAAAAGACACGATAAGGATGAACATTAAAACGGCAAATATAGGCGAACCGTATTTCCCGAGGAATGCTGTTTTATTCATAATGTCTGTAATTTTTCTCCTGCCTAACAGTATTTCATAAATAGGTAAGAACAAAACCGCTATTGATAGCGCAGGACCTAAATAACCTTCGATTGACGTAAATCCGTATAATGAAAACAAGTAAACTACGAGAAGGAAGGTGTACGAGACGAAAATATAAGCTAAAAACTCCTTATAAACCTCAATGGCCCCTATCTTCATTGCTTCAGTTATCTTATTCTTGCTTCTAGATAGCCTAAGGTTCACAGAATCTCTAATGGCAGAAATCGTACGATCAATTCGTTTACTCCATGCGGGAAGCGCGTTCGTTATCTTCTCCTGAAACACTCTATCATATCTCGTAGATATTGATGCGAAGATTGATGATAGTGCTACCACCATTATTGTGACAAAGTATACGGAGGATGAAGTTACCCCTATGGATAGACCGTATGAGGCTATGACTATTCCGAACTCACTTATTGGTGACATATAAAACCCTAATCTGATCGAACTTGAACCTGGTATACCAATAAGGTAAGAAGAAACCACAAATGCGAACATTTTGGCGATTATTAAGATCAAAGATATTGCGACGACTTCCCCTACTACGGTTATACTTGGAAGAGAAGGCAATTCTGCACCTGCAATTACGAAAAATATGACGTAAAAGAAATCCCTAAGCGGAACAATCAACTTATCTATTGAGTCAGATTCTGGCATGGTGGATATCGAGAGCCCTATAATTAGTGCCATCAAAGCAGATGAAACGCCGAGAAGGGGAGATATAGTTTCCGTTAAAAGTACAAGGGTGATCGACGCGATTACTACTAAGTCCTGTCCCCCTTTTATGGTAGTCCTAATAGCTCTTCTCCCTAAGAAAAAGCCCAATCCTATTGAGAAAATTACACCTAAAATGACTTCATTAAGTTTGCTAACGACTTGAATAATATTTCCACCGCTAACTAATATTGGGAATAGGGACAGTTGAAAGAGAGCGACTACGTCTTCCATAGAAGCGAGACCTAACATCAAGTTCCTGAAAGAAGAGTTCTCCAAAAGTCCCTTCTCTTCAAGGAGTTTAAAAGTTATCGCGGTACTAGTGTTAAGTGCGGTAAATAATATAGTGAGTTCGTCTCCGAAATCGTAGTTCATAATCCGTGTAATTCCATAAGCCACTCCGAAAACTATTACTATCTCTATTAATATTATTGGAATTATCTTACTTAATTCCCTTTTAAGATAAGAAATCTTTAGATTCATTCCGATCTCGAAGGAAATAATCGCTATAGCTAGTCCTGAGAAAAAGGTGAGAAGTGGCGAATTGGCGTCTACTAGATGAAGGAGAGAGCCGAAAATTATACCCGCAATAACGTAGCCTGCAGTCGCCGAGTAACCTCTTATTCTAAGGAGATAACCCATAAACGCAGCCGAAGCCAATAGCAATGCTATTACAGCTACGTTATTCGTCATCGCTATATCAACCCCTTAACTAACATTAGTTTCTCTTCTCTCTCTTCTTTAAATAAGATCGTAAGTAAGTATTTCAATTCGGAACGGGGGGCTAAATTAGTCCTTGTTTTGCCTGATAGTATTAAGATTTTTTCTTCCCCCGTCGCTCTCACTAAGATAATGTATTACAACGAGTTAAATATTTTCTACGAGTGGAGTTACATTTTTAGCAATAGAAATTCATTACGCTCAATTCATGCATAATAATTTAAAAAGAATCGTCAATAAATAAGTCTATGGAGAAGTCTTCTTATGATGCAGTTGTAGTGGGAGCTGGACTCGCTGGTTTAATGAGCGCTTATTACATAGCGAAGGACAAGCATAGAGTAGCAGTAATATCAAAGGTGTTCCCAACCAGATCTCATTCCTCGGCAGCAGAAGGGGGGATAGCGGCGTATATTAAAGGAAACTCAGATCCTAATGATAATCCCGACTATATGACTTATGATACAGTTAAGGGCGGAGATTACTTAGTCGATCAAGACGCTGCAGAATTACTTTCAAATAAATCTGGTGAAATTGTAGAGATTATGGAAAGATGGGGAGCTTTATTCAATAGACAGCCTGATGGAAGAGTAGCTATAAGGTATTTCGGAGGTCAAACCTATCCTAGGACGAGATTCGTAGGGGACAAGACAGGAATGGCCCTTCTTCACACCCTCTTTGAAAGAACTTCTGGTGAAAATATAGACATTTTCCCAGAGTGGTTCGCCTTAGATCTCGTCATCGATGATAGCAAGAGGGTTAATGGAGTTGTCGCGATGGAAATGAAAACTATGAATCCCATATTTTTCAAAGCTAGAGCAGTAGTGCTAGCCACAGGAGGAATGGGTATGTTATACAGGCATACCACGAACTCATACATTAATACGGGTGATGGTTACGGGATGGCACTAAGGGCTGGGGCCCCTATAAAAGATCCCGAATTCGTGCAATTTCACCCGACCGCGTTGTATCCCTCAGATATATTAATTAGTGAGGCCGCCAGGGGTGAAGGGGCTATATTAAAGAATGTGAATGGAGAGAGATTTATGACGAAATATGCGCCACACAAACTAGATCTTGCACCCCGAGACGTTGTATCAAGAGCCATATTAACGGAAGTTAAAGAAGGTCGTGGATATCCTGGAGTTTACGTCGGACTTGACTTAACTCACTTAGGCGAGAAATATATAAAGGAGAGACTTGCCTTGGCATATGAAGCAGCAAAAACTTTTGCTGGAGTGGACGCAGTAAACGAACCCATACCAGTGAGGCCAGCTCAACATTACTACATGGGTGGAATTGACGTAAATACTATGGGACAAAACGAGGAAATAAAAGGACTTTTTGCTGCAGGGGAAGCTGCGTGCGTCTCCGTACACGGAGCCAATAGGCTGGGTTCTAACTCATTACTTGAAACATTGGTCTTTGGCAGAGAGACCGGCATAACCGTCTCTAGGTACCTAAGCGCAACACCTGAGTTAAGTGTTGATACAAATCCAGAACCTATTCTTGATGAAGCGTATAAATTCGTTAAAAGCGAATCTGGAGTTCCATTTGGGGAAATATTAGAAAAACTAAGGGACGCAATGTGGGACAGAGTGGGAGTGTTTAGAGATGAAGACGGACTTAGAGAGGCCCTCTCTACAATTACATCCCTTCGTGAGAAAGTTAAGGAGATGTATGTAACTGATAAAAGCGGAGTTTATAACACCGAATTCTTTAACGCGCTCGAAATGAGGAACATGATGGATCTGGCAGTGGTAATTGCTAAGGCAGCCCTGGAAAGAAGGGAGTCGCGCGGTGCCCATTATAGACTTGATTACCCGAAGAGAGATGATGCGAATTACCTAGTACATACGCTTGCGTATATCAGGGGTAATACCGTAGAAATTACAACAAAGCCGGTAAGAATGACAAGGTGGCAACCCGAGGAAAGGGTGTATTAAATGAGTTCTACCGCTGAATTACAAAAAGGAGTAATAAAGGAAGAAAAAACCGAGATAGTTGTGAAAGTAAAGAGATTTTCTAAAGAGAGAGGAGAATGGTGGCAGGAATACAAATTGGCAGTGGATAGGTTTACTCAAATTACAGAGGTGTTAAGGAGAATACGTTCAGAACAAGATCCAAGTCTCTCATATAGGGCGGCTTGTCATATGGCGGTATGCGGTAGCTGCGCTATGAAGATTAATGGGGCGCCAAGGCTTGCCTGCAAGACGTTAGCGCTAGATCTGGTCAAGCGCTACAATGATAACGTAATCACGCTGGAACCAATGGACAGGTTTCCAGTAGTTAAGGACTTAATAACGGATATGACTGAGTTTTACGACAAAATGTACTCAGTTAAGCCTAGGCTTTATCCATCTCCTCAAGTATTAGAAGATAAAGCTCAGCACAGATTAAGACCTGAAGATCAAAGGCTCCTGTGGAAGTACGCTCAATGTATTTGGTGTGGCTTATGTGTATCCTCATGTCCCGCGGTTAGAATCGACGAGAAGTTCTTAGGGCCTGCTGCACATGCTAAGGGTTTCAGGTTTCTCGCAGATCCTAGAGATACGATTCAGGAGGAGAGAATGAAGATCCTTTTAGATAGCGCATGGCGTTGTACTTATTGCTATATGTGCTTCGAGGTGTGCCCAAGGGAAATAGAACCAGTGGAGGCAATAAAACTAACAAGAACTTACACGCCGCCTGAGGGAATGAGTGAGGTTTCACGAATGGGCGAGAAGCATACAGATGCTATAAAGGAGTCTATAACTAAAAGTGGGAAACTTATGGAAGCCTATGTTTATGGAAAGGCATACGGCGCTGGAGCGATAAGAGATTTCGTATATTTCCTTGCTAGTGGTAGAGGAAAGTATCTCTTAGTAAGGGAGAAACCAGTTAACAATATTAGCGAAGTAAAGAAACTCATGGGTGAAGCTAAATGAAAATAGCTTATTATCCTGGTTGTGCTACTCACGGTTATGCCCATGATGTAGATACTGCGACGAAAATTGTCGCAGAGACTCTAGGAATAGAATTAGTAGAGGTTGACGATTGGAATTGCTGTGGTGGTGGATTTTTGGATGAGAAAGATCCTGTTAGCCACGTAGCTCTTAACCTCAGGAACCTTTCACAAGTGGAGAAAATGGGATTTAACAAGATGACTACGCCGTGTAGTGTGTGTTTACATAGTCACAGAAAGGCAGAGGTAGTGTATAAGGAAGATACAAACTTAAGGAGGAGTGTTGACGAGAGAATAAAGGAGACCTCCGTCAAATATAGTGGCAACTCGACTACGGAGCACCTAGTGTGGATATTAGTAAGAGATGTGGGAGTAGAGACGATAAAATCAAGAGTCAAGAAGCCGCTTACAGGAATAAGAGTAGCTGCTTTCTACGGATGCCAAATGCTGAGACCGTCAAAGTACTTAGGTTTCGAAGACCCCTTCACTGCTAAGAGCCTTGAAACCTTAATTCAAACGACAGGAGCTACCCCTGTTACCTTCCCGATGAGAAGCGCGTGTTGCGGTTTTCCATTAATGGGAAGTAATGAGAAAGGAGCTCTAAGGCTAGCCTTTAATGTGTTAAATAGTGCCAAACAGATGAATTCCGATTTACTAGTTCATCCATGTTCTCTGTGTCATCTACAGATGGATATAACTCAAGAGAAAGTTAAGGCGGAATTCAATCTGACCTGGAGACTGCCTGCTATATATATAACACAACTTTTAGGATTGGCGTTTGGATATAGTGCGGATGAATTGGAAATTCCTAAATACGCTAGGGAAGTCCTCACTGAGAAGGGATATCTAACTACCTTTTAATTTCCAATATAATCCGTCATCTAATATAAAGGCTTCAGCGTTTAAACCAGACAGTAGTGATTTCACGAAAATCGAATTCATGAGAACCGATGTTGACGTGGGTATTCTACCTCGTTCTTGCATAACTTTTATTACAATTTGTTCGGCAGTTAACGGTTTGTCACTAATTAACGAGATCACTTTTTTCTCTAAATTTCTAAGGTATGTTATGTTTTTCTCAATCAATTCTATCATCTTTCTACTATTAGTTATTATAGGTCCGTGCGCAATAACGGAATACTCCTTGGATTTAACCACCTCTTTCACTTTCTCTAGGGATTCCAACTCTGCCCATACATCTGCATGAAAGGGAAAAACGAAATTCTCTAGAACCTTTTCGCCTAACACGGTATCACCAAGATATACAACCTTATCGAACAGAAATATAACATGCCCCGGTGTATGACCTGGAGTCCGGAGGGTCTCGACTGGTGAGTTACCTAATTCCGTGATAATATCCCCCCTTATGAGATCATAAGTAAAGATTTCGTTATATCTTGACGAGAATCCATATACCATCATTCGTCTACCAATGTCGGTTAATCCCCATAAATCCTCCTTTGGGAGAAACTTCTTCCCATCTTTCAGCAGACCTGCTATATGATCAGCGTGTCCATGAGTAGCTAAAAAGTACTCCGCCTTAATTCCTAGCTCCGAATTCTTTCCTCCTAAATCCACAACGAAAGTATCATCAACAATTAATGTATTAGGACTACCAGGAATAACCTCTATCCCTTGAGCGATTTTCATGACTCTATGTTGTTACGAAATAGTTATTTAATGTAAGCGTTTGATTTTAGCTAAATGAGAAGAGTCCTGCTTACTGCGAAGGCGTTCATTCTCGATAACTTGAGAAGCAGATTTACCATATTTTGGATCGTAATTTTCCCTGTGGTCATATTTCTACTTTTCCTACTTATTTTCGGCAACATGTCTACTTTCTCATATCACGTATACGTACTCGGAACTAATGCATCAACGATTGTAAGGGAATTAAATGCTTTGAACATTCCTTCAAGCGTAGGTAGGGTTAACCTAAACCAAGAACCCGGTATCTTGGTTATCGTTAACAATTCGCAAATTGAAGTTAACTACTCAACCGGTTTAAAGCTTCAAGCAGCAGGGATTTACTCTTACGTTAAGTGCTTGAAATTAAACAAGACCCCTCCGATCTCCATAGGGGGGAAATTTAGTACGGGAAAGTACATAGCTACGGGCATGCTTGGCATTATTGCATTGACGAACGGCGTTTTCGGGATAGTGGGAGTGGCATCAGGATATTACAGAGACGGACTTACAATAAGATTAGCATCATCACCTCTCTCTAACATTGAATGGGTATTATCGTATGTAATTTACGAGCTGGTAATTACAGCACTATCCACGTTGGCCTTACTGATATTCTCAGCGATTCTAGGTATACTACCCTCCCTATCACCGATATTAATTCTCGCATTATTACTTGGTACTATAATGTTCGCCGGCATAGGAGAATTCATTTTCGGACTCACGCCCAAGGACAGGATCTTCATAGGAGAGTCGATCGCGACAGTTTTAATCTTCCCTTTAATGTTTCTCAGTAACTCTTTCTATGCTACGTCAAACTTCCCTATAGTTGTCTCGACAGCTCTACAATACATGCCTGTGAGTGCAGTAAATTCGATTATACGATTTTCAGTATTCGGTGGTCCTTTTCCGACTATCAGTTTACTTGAGGTTGTGATCATTGCGACAATTTTCATACTCCTCGGTAGCAAGTCCATGAGGCTAAGGGAAGTATGAGAGAAGAGATTTTGGAACGGTTTATTAGCGATTTCGAGAAGGCGAAGATGTTAAATTACAGACAATTAGCCTACATTGAGGGAAGTGACTCTGTTACAACCGCATTACACTTAGTAAAAAAGTACATAGAGACTACAGCTAATCCTAGAATCGTGTATTTCTATCATCCGTGGATAAGTAACGCGAAGGAAAGGTTAAACAAGTTCCTCAATATTTACAGCAACCTGGTTGATGTAGACTACGACACCTCAGAGAAAATATTAGGAGAGACAAGTGACGTAGCAATTCTAGACATGATAGATGATTTCAGACCGAACTATATTGCAAGAGCTGTAGAAACCGTAAAGGGAGGCGGACTAATTGTGATGTATACTGACGAAATGTCCTCAAACACTAAGCTTTTCAGAAGTACGATAATAACGGGAGATGGAATCGATGATTATTATGAGAGACGTTTTCTGGAAAAAATGAACAAATACAAGGGGATCTTGGTCATTAAAGGAGATGAGGCAAACTACGATCCCTTACCTCTTAAACCAAAAGTCGATGAGCCAAAAAAGGGAACTAATGACGATCCAGTCTCCCTCTGCATATCAATTGACGAGGAGGAAGCATTCAGAGAACTCAGCTTTCTATTACGGGGAGGAAGAAGGGTAGTCAGTATAATATCTCCCAGGGGGAGGGGAAAAAGTTCTGTTACTGGAATATTCCTTGGATATTTAGCGAGAAAAAGAAGGGATAGAAGAACTAAAGTAATAGTTACCTCTCCATCACCTGAGTCGTCGTCTCAGATCATGAGTCTCCTCACTAAGACGTTGAAACTACTAATGGTATCGTATGAGGAAAAAAAGGACTCTAGAGGGAACACAGTCTCAGTAATTACAGATAACCTTACAGTGAAGTGGGTTCCTCCACATGTAGCGATGAAGGAGGATGGGTTTGCCATCGTGGTTGATGAAGCGGCGGCCTTAGGTCTCTCCTTTGTGGATTATTTCGTTAGAAAATGGGACAAGGTAATATTACTTACAACTGTCCACGGCTATGAGGGTTCAGGAAGGAGCTTTATAAAATTCCTGAACGAGTACCTTGGGAAAAGGAAAGGTTTAAAGTCGATTACAATATCAATGAGTACTCCCTTAAGATATTCCGAGGGAGATTACGTGGAAAAATGGCTTTACGATAGCCTATTGCTTGACGCAGAACCAGCGAAACCTAATCTACGAGATATGATTTTCTTTGAGGAGATCAATAAAGAGGATTTATTTCATGATGATGAGAAATTAAGGAACTTATACGGAATTTTAGTAACTGCACATTACAGGAATAATCCCGACGACCTAATGATAATGGCCGACGGCAAACATCATAAGATATTTACTATTACTGACGATATGGGTATTCCCTTAGCGGTAATCCAAGCAGCAAAGGAGGGGAATCTAGGGAAGGGAATCATTAACGCATCAATGGCGGGCATAACCTATGAAGGCAATCTTATCCCGGACAGAATAATAAAGCATTACAGGTTACCCGACTTTGGGAAACTTAATGGGCTTAGGATAGTGAGGATTGCAGTTCATCCGATTTATCAGGATCAGAAGCTCGGGAGTATTCTACTGAAACAGGTCGTAACTAACGAATCAGAAAAAGTGGACTGGATAGGTTCGTCCTTCATGATAGATAAAAGGGTTTTGAACTTCTGGCTTAGTAACGGATTCAGAGTAGTTCATTTATCTCCAAAAAAGAACGTCGAGTTCAACAGTTATTCCGTCATAGTTATCTTACCGATATCAACTAGTGCTAACAAATATATTATGGAAATTGAGAAAATTTTAAAACAGAGAATTATCCTGACGATTCATGACGTCTACTTCGATTTGTCCCCAGAGATAGCATTATCCATTTTAAAGCACTTAAATTATAAGGAGTCTTTGACGATAGACCGTATACATATATTAAAGCTAGTAGCTTTTGTAAACGGGGAGTTACCCTATGAGTCAGTTTCGGATTCGATTAAGCTCCTTTTTCATAAGTACATTATGGAGAACATAAGAAATGATCGACTAACACCCGAGATGGAAATGGCGCTAGTATCAAAAGTCCTTCAAGGAAAGCCATGGGGAACGACCGGATTTCTCCTTGGTCTGAGAAGCCAAGACATTCAACAACTAATACATGAGGCGGTGTTACTACTCCTAGATTCCTTAGGATATACAGTATAGTGAAAGACAAACTTTCTCAGTTAAGGAAAAATTTATTCATTTAAATATCCGAGAATATTATTATGAAGAGATTTAACACCGGACGCGTTAAGAGGGGTTCTTTGAAAATACTTATACTTAATGCGGTTAAATCAGGACCTGTAAAAAGCTATGAAATAATGAAAAGTTTAGAGAATATGACTAATGGTATATACTCTCCAAGCCCAGGCGCAATATATCCTGTGCTCAAGAAGCTTACCGATAGCGGTTTGATCAGAGTGTATGAGGAAGATGGAACAAAATACTACGTAATCGCCCCCAAAGGAGAGAAAGAGTTACAGGAATTCAAGGAGGAGGTAAAGCACTTACTCACAAATAAGGGAGAAAAAGGACTCATTCTACCCAAGATTTTCGAATTAGGAGTCCTTCTTTATAAAAACTCTAGAGATATCGACGAGAAGAAGGCGAAGGATATTATAAATATTTTGGATGACTGTAAATATAAAATAGAGCAACTTCTGAAGAGAGAGATAAGTAACTAGAGGAAACTTTTACACTTTGACCGGTATACCCTAAAATTGTCTTACAGAAATAATTTCGATTGGTTAATATTAGTTTATGCAAAAACAATGGAATTTATAAGTATATTATACTTTGTCACACCCTGAAAGTCAAGAGAAATTCTCTCATGGGACTCTACGTAACGCGTCTGACTATGTGGAACACTGGAAATCATACTTTAGAAGATTTATCATATACAAACTAATACCCTGGTTTTAAGCCCTGATAAAGTATATTACTCACATTAATTACGTATTGTCCATCCTCACCACAAATAGTGAAGCTTTTCTGATACAGCCACTTTGTAATTTGAGAGGAACTTTTTATCAACGAGATTTATACTTAAAGATATGTATATGTTTATAGACGCCGTAAAATTCACGGAAACTTGGTGGAGTATTGGAAGCGGTGAGAAAAAGAAATTGTTAGGTATAGTCAACGAATATATTAGTGACAAAAGACCCTTACTCTTTAGGAAGTACATCTCGTTGCGCTATGACTCGGACATGCTCTTTTGGATCGCTGTAGAGGATCCCGAAGATATAGCTAAATTTAGGGTTTACATAAACTCGTTTCTTTACCCTTATCTAAAAGAAATTTTTAGCATGCTATCAATATATGAGCCATCTCCATACGTTAATTCCGATATTAAACAGTTTACTTATCCCCCAAAAAAATATTTCATAGCTTACCCAATGAAAAAGGAGGTAGAATGGTATCTCCTACCGTTTGAAGAAAGAAAGAGAATTATGGCAGAGCACATAGGTATGGCTAGGAGTCATCCAGAAGCCAAAGACATCCTCTCCTATACAACTTATTCCTTCGGATTAGGAGATCAGGAATATGTGGTAATTTACGAAACCGATTCCCTTTTGCAGTGGTCACATGTTACGGAAAAACTAAGAGAAGCACAGGCCAGAAGATGGATAGTTAAGGAGGAACCTATCTTAGTTGGCAAGCTGTTTAGCGATGATGATTTAGCTCCATCCAGGTTAGATAGGGGATATTCGAAATAGTCGGCACACTAACAATATGATTTAACTTCAGCGTTTTAGGTATCCTGTATAATACCGAGAAGTTTCCTCACCTCTGCATGAAATTTTCCGTCAGCCTTAAACAACTTAGTGTAGATTATGCTTTTTTCGTCATCAATATAAACTTCAATGTTGTTATACGCTAGTTTCCCCCATACCCTTTTTGGCGCGCAGTCGTTAGCCACTGACAAGAATCTATTATAAAATAATAAATACATCCTACGAATGCTTTCTAAATTTATCTCATGTTCACGTCTTGAAATATAGAATGAGGGATTATAGAACATACTTGCAAGCACTTCGGTTGCTGTTAATGACTTCCAATGATCCCTTCTCTCTAAGGCTTTTTTCGACTCTACAAAAAGATTAATTAATTCATCCCATGGCATATGCTCTATATTGCCCGTATAACTTGTCTTAAGTTTATCCCTGATTAGAAATATCCTTTCCTCAATGTGTTCCACTCTAGCTGGGAAGTATGCGTCTACTAAGATATTCTTACACTCATAAAAGGGTATTAACGTTTCATGCAGCAACCTTTCTTAGCCTCGGATTAGAGATTTCGTCAATTCCGTAACTAAAGAGGATCAGTCCTGTCATGAATAGAACTACAGCTATAGACGGGAATAGTAGATACCATATCGCTCGTGTCCCATATATGGCACCTGAAGCTAGAGCATTGTTTATAAGTATACCCCAGTTGAACTTATTTACAGGAAGAACTCCTAAGAAGTAAAGCCCTACAGCTGCGTACAAAGCGCCCTCAACGTTGAATATAAAATGAATTCCTATATATGAGCCTAAGTTAGGCATTACTTCCCTGAATATTATGTGTCCTGATCCTAAGCCTAGAACTTTGGACACTTCAACATAGGGCATTTGCTTCATTAACAACATCTGGGACCTTATAGAACGTGCCAGCCCAGTCCATCCACTTATGCTTAATATACCTGCTAAAATGAAGGGATTAGTACTTCTAATAGAGGTAGCAAGTATTAGAACCAAGATAAGGCTTGGCATCGTCATTACTATGTCGTTTACTGACATGAGTACGGTATCTATAGTCCCTCCAAGATAACCCGCAGTTAATCCTACGGCTATACCAATAAGAGTTGTAAAGAGTCCAGCCAGGAAACTCACCTCAAGAATAAATGGTGCTCCCCAGACAATATCACCCAGAATACTGTCACCTATAGGGCCTGTTCCCAAAATATAGTAAGGGTTGTTCAGTTGAGGAGGTAAGAATTCCATTTTTGGGTTTATCGTAGTTACGTCAGGTTTTGGGACAACTAAAGGGCCTACTGTGGCTAAAAGTATAAAGAATATCGTTATTAGGAAGCCTACTCTGCCCTTTTTATTAACCCATATAAGTTTCAAGTAGTCAAATAATTTCATTATAATCTATTCTTCTTACCAAGTAATTAGAGTTTTTGCAAAAAAACTTGCGAATACAAACTTGTACTCACTTCCTTTTCCTTATTACAGCTATCAAAACTACTACTAAAATTATAATTATAATACTTATGTATAAAATTATTGAAGTTTTGTTGATAGTCGTCAAATCTTTTAGCAGTGTTTGAGAGAGGGAGGGAGAAACGGTTAACGTGAATTGAACGTTCTGGATGAAGGGATATAAAGAACCTGTCTGATTCCATTCTAGTGTTAACGGGAGGGTATAGTTAGCAGGAGCTAATACTCCGCTGCTCACACTAACTATATAGGTAACGTTAAACACCTCGCCTGGCCTCACGTCACCAACAAAGGATTTAGAAGCAGTAAGACTTTGGAGGGGATTCGTTGAACTCACATATAGACATATTGCATTGTCACCGCCTGAGAATATGGCCACTAGGTTCTTCGCCGTCACGTTAGCGTTATTTCTGAGTTCTATAGTAACAGCTACCTTAGATGCGCCAGGAGTTAAGGTTGAATAATACACACCAATTACCGAAAAATTAGCTTTTGGATATATAGTTATAGGTATTTTATAATCCAGTACGCCTCCATCAAATTTAATTATTGCGTCCATCTGATATAGCCCAGGTTCTATCATGCTTGGAACGTTGATCAAGAAGATCGACTTTTCAACAGTACCAGTAGGTATAGCTCCCAGGTGAACGATGCTAGAGGAAATTAGGGGAAACGGTGATGAAAGTGACACGTTAAGTCCCTCTCCTATCCCAGCACCAGTATTACCCAAAATTATCTGAACCTGTACATCAGTGTATCCTTGGAATATTTGAGGCGGAGTTAACGCATAATTGACTGTTATATTAGGACCTGATATTATAACGGGAATAAAATAAATCTGTGACATACCGTTAAAGTAAGTGATCGTAACTGGGATGTTATAGACACCTGGAGTAGCGTTAGGATATACGTTAGCTGTGAAAACAACTGGTACTGGAGTTCCTATGGGTACGTTTCCTACGTATTTTGTATTAGTCGTTACCATTATTGGGTATTCCGAAGAGACGCTAACAGACACGTTAGTTGCAACCACTGTACCTCCATTCTGTAAGATAACAGTTAACGGTAGTTGAGTTTCTCCTGGAGAGGCAGAAATTGGCGATGACTCCGTACCCCATAACGAAGTAAGGGAATACTTCACGTATCCGGTTATAGAAACGGGAAGTAACACTGTTTCTTTCATTCCACCATAATATGTTACAGTTACGGGAATGTAATAGATCCCTATAGACGCGTTGTCCACTATATTAGCCATGATAGTGACAGTGATTGGTGCTCCAATTGGCATATCCCCTATAAACTGGTGGTCCTGTAACGGAATTATCGGATACGAGTTCCCGATATAAACAGAGGCATTGGTTATAGAGACTGTGCCAGAGTTAACTAAAACTATTGAAAGGGGAACATCGGTTTCTCCGGGTGAGACTATTAGTGGTTGGTTTTCACTTCCCCAAACAGTTGTCCCCGTGAAGTTAACTACGCCCGTGATTACAACTGATACTATTATCTTTTGGGATATACCGTTAAAGTAAGTGATCGTAACTGGGATGTTATAGACACCTGGAGTAGCGTTAGGATATACGTTAGCTGTGAAAACAACTGGTACTGGAGTTCCTATGGGTACGTTTCCTACATATTGTTTATCGGATAGAAACTGTACTGGGTACGTTGAGTTAACCTCTACAGTTACGTTAGTAACGGTTGATAGTCCGCCGTTTACTAAAATTATTGACAGGGGGACTCTGCTTTCTCCAGCAGTGACCTGAATAGGTTGTTGCTCTGTACCCCACACCGACGTTGCAGTGAAGTTAACATATCCCGATATGGTTACAGGAAGTTTCAATTTAGTAACAGAGCCGTTAAAGTAAGTGATCGTAACTGGGATGTTATAGACACCTGGAGTAGCGTTAGGATATACGTTAGCTGTGAAAACAACTGGTACTGGAGTTCCTATGGGTACGTTTCCTACGTATTGTTTATCGGATAGAAACTGTACTGGGTACGTTGAGTTAACCTCTACAGTTACGTTAGTGGCAATTACATCTCCTCCATTACTTACATATATAGAAAGTGGTACTCTCTGATCGCCTGCTGAGACCGTCAAAGGATCGGTTTCTGAACCCCAGACCGTATCACCTGTAAAGTTAACGTAACCTAAAATAGGTACCTGAGATGATACGTTATACACTGGATAAAGTATGTCGTAATAGTAGTACGACGAGTTATATGCTATAAAATACATGTTATAAACTCCGTCATGCGCCTTTGGATTAACGCCAGTGAAAAGTATGAAGGAGAATTTAAACCCCGGTTGAATTTGCGCAAAAGTGAAGTTAGGTACTCCCCCCTTGTAGTAATATGACGTAAACGGAAATACGAAATCTGGCTTTATAATTACATTATACATGACATACGGTTTAATATATACTACAGTGAAGTTTACAGGAACTCCAGATTCGCCTGGAGCTAATGTTTCCAGTGGCTGTGCATAAATTAAAAAAGGTGAATTATTAGTTGTGGGAACCTGCGCAATCAGAAGAGGAGTGACTAGTCCAATGCACATTAATAGAAGCAAAACGATGCTCTTCATGAGCAATAGATATATCGTTTTTACTTAAAAAGTTTCCCCAAAAAGGGATTTACCTTGACATTAAGCACTTTCTTGATTCTTTGGAGCTATATAGTGGTAAACTATAAGGAATTAACAGCCTTCGATTCCAGTCAGATAACTCTAACAACTCTTAACGCTAGTTGTACAAAATTTAGGAAAGTTCTGATCGACGTGTAATACTTCACTTTCCTTTCGATCTCATTAAGGTATATGTCCTTATTAATTCAGCATGACTCCACACAAGAGGACATACTGATGGATACTCCCCAGAAGGGGTCACCTGCTCCGGTAAAACTCCTGTAGGAAGGGCCTTATTCAAAACCCAATTCACTAAGTCTTGAGCACTATTCAGATCGTCCTCTAAGATGTATTGCTGAGCTAACCATAAGGTAGTTATTATCCAGGGATTCGGTTTATCCTCCTTTCTGAGATACATGTCGTTCTCGTATCTTACAATGCCCCCATTAACCTTAAGGGCTTCCTCAATCCTCTTCCTATTAGATATTACCCTTTCGTCTTTTGGTTCATATAACCCCAAAATTGAGGCTAGAAGAGTGCTCGCGTCAACGGTTTTATCTATGCTACCGTCTTCATTAATTGTTCTGGCAAAATGATCACCTACGTAAAATTTTGACGAGGCCTTCCTGATTCCCTCAGCTGCCTGCCTATATCTTTCAGCTACAGCGTCTTCTCCAAAAAACTGTGCAAAGTTTGCTGCAGCGCTTAGACCTGCATAAACCGCGGCTGTTGTATAAAGGTGAGTTCCTTTTCTTTCCTCCCATAGGTCATATGAGGGAAGGGGTAATAAAGAGTCCTCATCAATAAATGATGTCATAAAGTTCGCAGCAGACTTTATTAGACCGCTATATAGAGGCTTAATAAAGTATATATCCCAGAAGGTTTTGAAGTGTTCCCAGGCTAAATAAACGATCATCGCAGTTTCGTCCTCCTGAATTGGAATATGTTTAGTTGTCCACGGATGCCAAGTACTCCCCCAATTTCCATCAGCTGTGTACTTCTGGAAGAGAAAACCGTTGTAAAGGAGTTGCTTAGTGAACAAAAGGAAATTCCTTACGTGATCCTCGTACTTTAGGGCTGTTAACGCTAATCCAGCGAAAGCTGCGTCTCTATGCCAAACGTAGTTGTATGTATCCCTGTTAAATCGCATTATGTCTGTATCTAGAGCCGCTGTTATAGCTCCGTTATTTTGCCAGTGAGCCGTTATTATAAGGAGACTCCTCCTTATCCAATCCTCCTCTCCTTTAGCCTTGACTAACCATGCCCGCCAGTAATCCTCTGTTCTCTTAATTAAACCGCTAATGGTTTTATCTTCGATGTATTTGTTAAGTCGTATCAGCTCGGGATAATTTTTTCCAGCTAATAACAAACATTGAAAAGAGTCGGAAAAAGGTACCTGTATCCCCACTGCAGAATCGACCGATCCTTGAGCTACTGGATTCCCCGACAGTTTGCCGTCCTCACAGTCCTTCCAAGTTCCCTGTAACCCGTTTATTTCCTTGTATCCAGTTGCTAACTCAGAGAAGGGTCGAGTGCACTTATACATAAACCATTTGTCGCGCTTATAGTGAATCATTCCTCCTGTCTTAAAGTCGACTAGTGCAGTATCTCCTATGTTATTTCCCATAATATTAAAGTCCATAGTGAAGAATACCTTTACTTCTGAAGGAGAAGAAATACTTACATTCCTAAGCATAGCGTCAGCATGTATATCAACTGCGTCTGATATCTTTACTTTAACTTGATCAAACTCTGCCTCCATTGTTGAGGAAAGTGTGTCCTCTTGGTAAGCTACTTTTGGTTGAAGATCATGAACCCACGCAAACTTCCCGTCCTTGAATATGCCTATTAGTGATTTAACTAGGTGATTATCTGTCGGCAGGGGATAGTATAACTCACGCATTCTATATTTGGAGTCAAAAAGTACAGTTAATGAGCCATTTCCTAAAATTATTGATCTAGTCATATTTTCACATCCATAATTAAAAATAATACAAATAAGAATTTATTTGAAAATTTTACACTATTTTTCATAGTTTTCATACTTAGTAAATTGTTTTCTAATTTCCCATATATTACGTCACTAAGGACTCTTATAGGTCTCCAGGCACGAAAATCAAAAATTCTAATCGTAAAGTTTTCGAAATTCACCTTACATTCTCGTTAATAGCATTTGTAATTCTTTATTAAAAGTATTTGACTATATTCTACTTTGATAAGGTAATGAAAAGGCAATTTCTTCACGTTTAAGAGAAACCTTTCTCCACAATAAAGAAAAACCTTTCCAGAATCTTTTCTGAAATTTTTACAGTACTTTTTACAAATTTTTACATATAACTGACGTTAACAGATGTCATAATAGCCTTATTGGAATCTAGGCCTACATTAATCCATTTTTAGTGAGTGAGTGAAATTGATGAGTTTTCTACTATGCTAATTTGAATTTGGAGAGGAGTCTGGAATAACCATTACGTATATGAGGAATTTAACGGAGAAAATCAACTACTGTCTCTCCTTCACTGCGTTTAAGATCCTTGAAAGGGCATGTTCGGTTCCTAATTTAAAGTGGCTTTCTATCCTTGCGCGAAATAATGATAGTATCGGACTTAGTTTTATATCCCATTCACTTACTACTTCGTTAGGTAAAACGGACACGGTGTTAACTCCTGTGAAGGCACCGGAAAGAAAGTTCCATTGTTCGACGTAATCGTAAATGACTATTTTTATTTTTCCGCTGGACGGAAACGCAAATCTAATTTCTCCCTCATACACATTATCCTTCTTTATAACGTCTAGGTTTCTTATTCCTTTCCAATACTTCGGTGCAGCCTGCACATCAGACACTATTTCCCAAACTTTGTTCATTTCCCCATCGTAGTTCATAGACACCTTAAAACTTACCTTTCTCATGTTCCCCCTCCCGCTGAAAATCCTTCACCTCATCTGGATTTGATGAAAGGAGGGGGATTTTTGGTAAATTTATAATACCTATATAAAAGAATTATTATTCCAACTTGACCCCAGTCAAATTGCAGTGCAGCAGTACCGTTGTATTTTATATAAATAAATAGAGGAATAGGAAACATAATAGGATGCCAGGTTTCAGCAATTGCGTAGTAATTAAGGTAATTTAAAATAATCATGGAAAGACCAGAGCTTTCAATAAAGAGATTACCGACGAAACTATCGGATGAGAAGTAAAGTATCGAAGTAATTATGAAAATTATCAAACTGACGAATACAGAAAACGATAATCCTACCGGTGCTTTCAAATGGTATTCCGCAATAAAGGCAGCTTCAGAACTTGGAGCAAACGGATATAGAGATAGGGATATAGCGAACAATAATAAGGACATCCCAACTACGTATTCATAATACTGCTTTAAGGTATGGCTCATGTAACCTATCGCCCAAAAATAAGGTTTGTTTCACGTAGTATACAGTTTATTAAAAGTGTATTTAACTTAAAGGAAAATCGTGTTCTCATCGTTTTCATTCGTCTTATTATTATTAACATAATAAGCGAATATTCAGCTATTCCACTACACAATTGATAAATTGCGACAACTCTTGCGTGGGTGATATTTCCCATCCAAAATACCTTACCCTCTTCTAGTAAAAAATATTTCCATAGCATTGAATCTAGGACAAATTAGTCTAATGGGTTCCAAATTTGCATATCATTTCATGATTTTTAATCTAACGCATTGCATCACAGTAGGTCGTGAATCAGGACCGTCAAGTGGATCATCTCCTCTTAACCCTGTTTATGGTCCACCCTGTCCTCCTTGGAGGAGATCAGGGACTCTGCCTTCTCACACTTGACTCTTTCATTCCAGCGGGCTCATGAACCTCAATATTATCTCCACCTTCTCCCTCCTTTCCGCGTGGCGTTAGACTTAGGTGTAATAGACCTTGAAATCAGCGAAAGTCATAAAGTGTAGACTTGGCGTAGTGTTTGTCAACCCTCAATGAGTCCGCTTCCACGCTTAGAACCCTCAGGATCCCGAGGGCCTCGTAACTCTCTCCATCTCAAGAGAGAGTAACTAAACGATCAAGTTACTGCCCAAATCAAAGATGAAGCAGGTGCACCGTCACGAAGTCCTTCCCTTCCTTCACCTCTTCCCAAGACTTCTCCCCTTTATTCAGTAATGCTTACTAGGGAATAGCTTGTCCCGTCCATGATCATCTCAACCTTGAGGCCGTTAACGCCCTTTGAGAGCATGTTGCGGAGAATGACGAAGACGTCGGAGTCGGATAAGTCTCTCAGCCGTCTTCTAGCTTATCTCCTCCTTTACCAGTGACGCCAGTTCTGCGATTTCCCTGCTGGCTTAGGTATTCCTTGATTATCAGTACGCCGTGTAAGGTCAACTTGCTTTTCCTCCCTTGCTCTCCCATGTCTTCACTAACTTCCCTTCATCTATGTCCCGCCTTAACTCTTGACCTAACCTCCTTAATCCATTGACTCCTTGAAATCCTCGAAGTTCTTCTGAGCTAACTTCTCATTCACATGTTCGTAATATAAAACAAGCAGTTCTAAAGTTTTTGTCCCGAAGTCCATAACATCTCTACGTATTTATCTTCTTTACCTCACGTTATTTATCTTAATTTTCCACTATTGCAAGAAACGTGATATTACTTCTTCTGGTTTTACGTTATTAGCGTTAACAGATCCTAGAATGACCTATATGTGCACCGTCTCCCAAATACTAGGGTGTCATGCAATATTCCCCAAAGTGTTATTGGAGATTTTAAATACCACCAAAAGCTCATTCAAACAGCTATTATCGCTAGTTACGTAAAGGTTAGGAAAGCGATTTATTTTTGAACGCACAATGTTCACGCATAAGCTCTACGCTATTCAGTCAAACGAACCGTATCAGAGAATGTAGTATCGAATATAGGAATTTTTTATATTATTACCTCTAGTAAGACTTTTATAGTTGAATTATTATCTAACTTTAGTATACATTCATAATAATCCTCTTTTAATTCTACTAAACCGAAATTCACTGTGATACTATTTATTCCTGCAACTAATATGTTTGGAGAGACTCTATTAGGAGAGACAGTAAGCCCTAACTGTTCTATTACTGCCTCATTAATTTTTACTCCGCTTACATTAGAGTAAATATTGAACATTGCCACTCCATTTGATCTTAATATGGCCCGTCCGCTCTGATATATAACGTCTGAATTTTTCTGTTGAATTATTGGATGTTTAGAATTCTTCATCACTGGTAAGAGTTCCCCAGGGGTCACTAAAAACACCATCATCCATCCGACAAACCATATTAACGGTATGGCACAGATAATTAAAGCAAGGTTTAAATATGCATTCTGTCGCATGTTAAGATTTACGTAAAAAGTCGAGGCAATTAATGCGTAGCCACATGAGAGGACAATTGCGCTTGCGATGTAAAGGGGATTTGTAAGTATTTGAACATAATCCTGTTTTAACAAAATTAAAGTACTAACTGTGGTGATGATTAGTAGACCAATTACTATTACTGAAAGAGAAACAACTACTAAACCCTTATTGAAATATTGTGAAATGTCCTTAAAGCGAAAAATAATAAATACGAACAAAAAAATCAACCCCGCTATTACTGAAATACCTATTTGCTTAAAGAAGAGGGCGGCGGAACTTAGCAGAGTGGCCAAGAAAAGCGCAAGCGAAAAGTTCTTTATTAAACCGAGTATCCCCTCATTATTCGTTCCTTTCTCCATAATAACTATCTATGGTCATATTCGGTTTTTAAAATTCCTTGTTATGATTTGCAAAGGTTAAATAAAAAAATTTAACTATAAATATATTATCTTCTTCTAAGTAATAATACCACAGCCGCTACAACTATTACAACTATAATAACCGCAATAACTGAGTACAGTAGAGTGGGTGGAACGCTAGTTGTGGTTGTAACTGTAGAAGGTGGAGTTGTTGTAGTTGTGACTGGAGGGGTTGTTGTGGTAGTAACGGATACTGGCGTAAATAAGCTATATGATAATCCGACTTGTAATAAGGCCGTCCCTCCTATTCCATAAAGTTCCTCTTGATATATCCAGGAGTTCGCAGGAGGTGCTACTATGTCCTTAGAGTTGTATACGAAGAACGCGTTCTCCTTAACTAGCGGTATTATTGGTATGAAGTAATTCATAGCGTATGCGATTTGATCGTTTGCCGATATAAGTTGTTGAGTTGAATTTGGTGATGAAGTCTCCTGATACAACTTAGTCAAATTATATGTTGTCCCGTTGGGTAACGTCACTAAATGATTCCATTGCGTCACGTTAAAGGGATATCCTCCTAGATAACTTAGTGGAAGCCCCCAATCAACGGTCCCTGGGAAGTAACCTCCCCAGTTCTGTAAGACCATATCATAACCCTTCCCAGTATCATACATCTCATGATTGGTAGATGTAGTCGTGGAAACAAAGTAGGTAGTTTTTATTCCAAATGACGTTAGTTCGTTAGTAATTATGTCCATCATGTTTGTAACTCCAGGTCCAGGGGAGAAAGGTACCATTATGTTTAACGTGAATTCGGAACCATTAGGTGCATACCACTCCCCGTTCGAGAAGGTGAAGCCGGCTTTTTCCAATAGTACCTTCGCTAAGGATAGATTGACGTTATAGTGATTTAAATTAGATACTGCAGGAGTCATAAACTCCTGGAAATAGGTAAAGTTCGGTATACCGTTAGGCGTGTTAACAGGAGAGTACTTTATGCCTCCTGCAAGAGCTATCGCCGTTCTATTTAATACATAAGCTATTGCTTGCCTTACGTAAACACTATCTAGTAACGGATCCTTAAGGTTGTAATAAAGTGCATACCCTCCTGGTTGCGGTATCCTAACTATATTATAGTAACTTGGTAAACTTGTCAAGATTGAGGATGGAGGAGAGTAAACTGCAGAGTAATCCAAAGATATTTGTCCGGACTCCAGTGCTGCTTCTGCAGTAGACGCTGAAGTATATTGATACACGACCGCTTGACTAAACGGTATCTGGTTAGCCGCGTAATAGTATGGGTTCTTATCTAATATTATTTCACTCGGAGTGATTTGTGCTACGTAGAACGGACCGTTATAATCTCCAGCTAGGCTTCCAGTAGGCTTATAACTGTGAATTATACTTCTGAAGTCCTTTGTAGGAATCTTTCCTGACTGAAGCGCTGACCAGTTACCTATTATCTCGTTTATTATAGGTTTCCACTCGTTATATGGAATTATTACAGCTACTTCTCCCAAACCTACGGTACACATTAATCTAAATGGCATATTATATGGGGATTCACTACCCTTGGGATAAGAAAAGACAACCGTATAGTTATTTATAACTGTAATATTCGCAAAAGGCGGAGCTCCATACATATCGAGAACATAGCATGTAGCTGCAATATCCCATGCTGTAACTGGAGTTCCGTCGGCCCAACCTGAATCGTTTCTTATCGTATATGTGACGTTAACTGTTTGATTCTGCCAGACCTGCATCCAGTTAGCTGGCGAGAAAGACCAGTTCACTATCAACCCTGGAAGCATTTGCCCATTTGAAACGTTAAGAACCCCAGAATATGCGTAAACTATACCGTAAAAATCGCCTCCTAATCCCCCCGAAAATATGTTGGGATTATACGTCGAGAGACTTTGAAATGCCGTAGATTCGACGAACGGAATGTATAATATATTATTTCCTTGAGCAGAGAGCAACGGTGTAAACGCGCCTAGCGAAAGCAATACTATAACGGCCAAAATAGAGAGCAGGGGTATAGATTTAACTATATTTTTCACATTCATGTTGATAAGAAACTACGTAAGGATGAATTTAAACCTTTTGCAAAGTATAGAACCGTGTATACAGTTTTAATCCTAAATTACTGAATGGAACTATTCTTCGGAAACTTCCAGATATGCTATGACTATTGACTATTAGTACTAAAAGTATCTTGCTTACATTAAAAATTATAGAATTTAATAACTTAAGTTATTGTATACCGTTTTGTAGAAGTTTTATAACTGCATAAATCATTATAGTACCATATGAGAAGTTTATGGCTAATAAGAAGAGTAGCTATGGCGTTTATTACTGTATTAGTGACGATTATAATTAGCTGGGCCCTAATGGAATATTCACCTGAGTCGCCAGCTAATACCCTTCTTAATAATTTAAGGGTAACCGAATACTCTAATCCACGTCTCCTGATAGAGATGGAACAATACTTAAATACGTTAAGACCTCACGGAAATCCTGTAGTAAATGCTCTCGAGTATATTTGGCAAATACTCCACGGAAACATGGGACTAGATGTAATATCGCAGATTCCAGTAACCAAAATTATTGCGACTGCGATTCCATGGACGATTTTCATAGTATCTACCTCCCTTTTAATAAGTTTCGTCATTGGTATAAGGGTAGGACAATTTATGGGATATAAGAGGGGGACTAAGAGTGATTCGACCCTAACGATGCTATTTACGGTTATTAGATCTATCCCGATTTACATTTCGGGCGCTCTCCTCTTATTCATACTTGGATATCAAATGAGACTGTTCCCGTCAGGCGGAGCGTATTCCGCTACGGTACAAGTAGGCCTGAATCTCCCATTTATAGAGAGTGTACTGTATCACTCCATACTTCCTATAGCGACTTTAACTTTGGCAAATTTAGGTGGATGGGCGCTTCATATGCGGGCTAATACTATATACACATTAGGAGAGGATTACGTTACATATGCGGAGCTAAGGGGAATAACGAGTAGACAGATAGAGACTAAGTACGTGGGGAGAAACGCATTACTTCCACTTTACACAAGCTTGGTTATCGCAATTGGATTTTCCTTTGGAGGGTCGGTTTTCGTTGAACAAATCTTCAGTTATCCAGGAATAGGAAACCTTCTTTACTACTCTATAACGAACAACGATTATACATTGGAAATGGGAATATTTATAATCCTCATCACGGCGGTAGTGATTGGTGTCCTATTAGCAGATCTGACGTATAGTTTGATAGACCCTAGAGTCAAAACTGGAGATTAGGTGAGTGAAATAAACACCGCCTTATCAGTAGAGGACTTATCAGTGGTATACCGAACACAGGGCGTAGACATTGCAGCATTAAAGGATATTACGTTTAATGTAAACGACGGAGAGATATTTGGAATAATAGGCGAGAGCGGTTCTGGGAAGAGCACGTTAGCTAAGGCAATTCTAAGGAACATAAAGCCCCCAGGATTCATAACAGGAGAACCTAGAATTTTTTGTTATGGCAGGAATATAATCTCTATGAGTCAGAGGGAATTTAGGGAAAAAATCTTATGGCAATTAATAAGTTATGTTCCCCAATCGAGCCTAAACTCATTGAACGGGACAATGAGAATTATAGATCACTTTTACGATACAGCTACATCTCACGGTATATCAAAGGAAAAAATAAGGGAAAAGGCTTTAGAACTATTGAAAATGGTAAGGCTGGAACCGGAGAAAGTAGCGGTTATGTACCCCCATCAATTAAGTGGGGGAATGCGACAAAGGGTATTAATAGCATTGAGTCTATTGCTTAATCCTAAACTGGTAATTATGGACGAGGCGGTAAGCGCCCTTGACGTTGCGACGCAAAAGCATATTTTAGACATAATAAAGGACCTCAACAAAAGCATGGGAATAACTGTAATTTTTATCACGCATGATATAGCAATTGCAGCATATTTAACACATACTATAATGGTTCTCTATGCAGGGGAAATAATGGAAATCGGGAAAACTGAGAGGATAATAAAGTCTCCATATCATCCTTATTCTGTATCGCTTATGTCCTCTGTGCCCTCTATAAGAGGTTCTTTAGAAGGAGTTCGTGTGGTAAAGGAGGGTTATCCAAGTCGAGTAGGATGTCCATTTAACACTAGGTGCGAGTACACCTCAGATATTTGCTTTAAAAATCACCCCGAATTATACGAAATAAATTCAGATTACGTGAGGTGCTTTAATTACGCCACAAATAAGCCTAAGGGAAGTTGACGTTAGATATAAGTCAGGTTTTATCAATAAGCACTACTTTTACGCAATGAAAAAAATTAACTTAGATATAAACGAAGGTGAATCACTCGCTATTATCGGCGAGAGTGGAGCAGGGAAAACCACATTAGGCCGAGTATTAGTGGGTCTACAGAGACCTGATGCTGGGGAATACCTTTACGATAACATCAACGTTTGGAAAAACAGAAGGGCAATGAAGCGATTGAGAAAAGAAGTACAGTACATTTATCAAGATCCTATCTCGTCGCTAAATCCGTCAAAGACAATATACGAATCGATGTCGTTCCCATTGAGAAAACAAGGCCTTAGAGGAGACGCGTTAAGAGAAAGAGTCTCCGAACTTCTTAAAGAGGTAGGACTAAACGCTGGGGAAGTTGAAAGCAGATACCCAAGCCAACTTTCTGGAGGTCAGCTGCAGAGGGTTAACATTGCCAGGGCCCTATCGGTTAACCCACGTGTACTGATCGCTGACGAACCGGTAACTATGCTTGATGCGTCTTACAGAATAGGTATAATTGACCTTTTAGTTCGACTAAAAAAAGAGAGGAATTTAACCCTTGTATTTATAACACATGATCTAGCGATATCTCGGTATTTAGACTATAGAATATCAGGAGTCAGGGGTATTGTAATGTATGGGGGGATTATTGTAGAACGAGGGGATTTAAACTCCTTGATAAAAAACCCAAGGCATCCATATTCCCAATACCTTGTAAACTCGACTATCGATATAGTTAATGATGGTGAATTGCAAAGCGTAAGTAAAAGTAACGTTGAAAATATTACGCGTGCGGAAATTGGATGTCCTTACTCTACACATTGTCCATTCGTTATGGAGAAGTGTAAAGAGAAAGAACCACTATTAATGAAAATAGAGGAAAATAGAGAAGTTGCATGTTATATTTACGGTGGATAAAGGTAAGAGTGTCCTCTTATGTGTAAAGCTGAACACTGCTTCATTATTGAAGTGATTCCGACATATAGAAAAAATACAAGAGTGAGGCTATAGTCTTACCGTCTTCTATTTTTCCCTCTCTTATCATAGATAGAATTTGCTCTCTTTCTAATGGGACTAATTCAATCACCTCATAATCTTCCAGAGCTTGGTCACCTTTTTCACAATTATTTGCTAAAAATACATGCATGATTTCGTTAGATATCCCGGGTGAGGGATAAAAGTCTAGTAGTTTCTTAAGGTCCGATGATACTAATCCAGTTTCTTCCCTAAGTTCCCTTATTGCCGCCTGTTCTGGGCTTTCCCCCTCGTCTATCGTACCTGCAGGCAATTCAAAAATCCACTTCCCTATTACTGGCCTAAACTGCTTCTCCAAAACGATTTTCCCTTCAAAGTTAGCCATTATCACTACCGAACCAGGATGAGTTACTTTCTCTACTCGCTTACGCTTCCCATTAGGAAGTACGACCTCCTCAACATCAACACCGAACTTAGAACCTGAAAATACACGCATTTACTTAACTTTCGGAAGAGTGTTTTAAACTTGATTTCCTATGATATAAGGTATGATAACAAGAGATAATGATAGGCATATACCGGTTTTTATTCTTAATAATCCGTTCAGACGAATTATTGAAGATCCAAAAGAAGTCATAAAATGGGTAAAACCGGGTATGAAAGTCTTAGATGCTGGTTCTGGACCGGGTTATTACGCGGTGAGGATTGCCCGGCGTTTCCCCAATGTTGAAGTATACGCAGTTGATAGCGACCCTAACTCAATAAAAGCGTTACAGAGGATAAATCTCCCTAATCTCCATTCTTTCTTGGCTTCCGCAGCGAATATGCCTTTCATCAAAGACGAATCGATGGATTTCGTAATCAGCAAGGACGTATTATGCTGTACTGTTGATCATGAAGGAGTTGTTAGAGAGATCAGAAGAGTTTTGAAATCCTCTGGAATAGCGTATATCTCGATAAGGGTGGAAAGCCTTAGTAAAGACCCGAGGAATGTTAGTAAAAAAGAATGGGAAAGGCTACTTAGCAGTTTTAAAGTAATCGAGGCACATAATTCAAAATTCTCCTATAAGGCCATTGTAAGGAAGTGAAAAGGAAAAGAATTAGCTATTATTTAGAACTTGTTCAATAGCAGTTTTCTACGTAGTAAAATCTTTGTCCAAATTAGACTAGTTTACTATGTAAAAATAAGAGTCCTGCGACCTTCCCTTACTGAATTAGTAGCGAGCTTATGGAAAAAGGACACAATACTTTCCCAGCTTTTAGGGATTCCCGCGTATTTCGTATACAGTAATTGAAAAACTATTAATTACAGTATAGAAGTTTCAAAATAGTTAAAGATTAATTGCGTAAAATTGCAGAAGCTGAACATAAATAATCTAGCGCTAGAGAATGGACCACCAGGCTTGGTTGTTAAACTGTAATTTGTGAATAAGATAGTATAATAAAGTAAACTAATTAGCGTAAATCCCTACCTTGTAAATGTGATAATATTCAATTAAATTCGTTATTTTTCTTTAAACAAACTAAATCCGTAAAGGAAATGTGAACGGCTCGGAGAATGTTTCAAGCAGAAAATATATATCTATATCGTGATAACATACACTTTATTTATTTTCCTTAAAAGACATGGTAGGTTATGAAGGCAGTAATATTACATGGAGGACAAGGAACTAGACTGAGACCTTTAACTCACACCGGACCAAAGCAGTTAATAAAAGTGGCGGGGAAACCAGTATCACAATGGGTTATAGAGCACCTTAGATCTGAAGGTATAAGAGATATAGTTGTCGTATTAGGTGACAATAATCCTACTCGTGTTATAGAGTATTACGGAGATGGAAGTAAATTCGACGTCAGCATTACCTATGTTTATCAAGGTAAAGCTAGAGGACTAGCAGATGCGGTCTACAGGGTCAGAGAGGTTGTAGACGGAAGGTTTGTCGTGTATTTAGGTGACAACTTAGTACTCCACAACATGTCTTCCTTAATCAACACTAAGGCTGCAGCTTCTGTTATGTTAGCTAAGGTGCCTAACCCCCAAAGGTTTGGAGTTGCGGTAATAAAAGGGGGGAAAATAGTTAAACTTGTGGAAAAGCCAAAGGAACCGATTTCAGATTTGGCATTAGTAGGTGTTTACTCGTTTACAGAGGAAATATTTGACGTAATAGAGACATTAAAGCCTAGCTGGAGAAATGAATTGGAGATCACTGACGCAATTCAAGGTTTAATTGATAGGGGTAGAGATGTGGAATATTCGATAGTAAATGGATGGTGGAAAGATACCGGAACTCCTGCGGATATAATTGATGCTAATATGACTCTACTGGATAGATTCTCCGCCAGAAGGATAACTGGGGAAATCGTTAACAGTAAAGTGGAAGGAAGAGTAGAGATAGGGAGTGGCTCAAAGGTTAAAAACTCGGTAATTAGAGGTCCCGCAGTTATAAGTAAGTCTTGTATAGTTGAGAACTCATTTATAGGTCCATATACCTCAATTGGAGATAACGCGAAAGTAGTAAATGCGGAGATACAAAATTCCGTAATTCTTGATGAGGTCTCAATAAGCGATATCGCTATAACCGACTCAATTATAGGCCAAAAGTCCGTTATTGAAAGGGGAAATAATCGTCCTGTTGCTAACAGGATAGTAGTTGGTGAGAACTCGTGGATTTCCCTTTAACGTTAATAATAGGAGGAGCCGGATTTATCGGGTCTTCCTTCGCTAGGTTAATTCAAAACCCGGTGATATACGACGCATTAACCTATGCGGGTAGAAAAGAGAACTTAACTGACCTACGTCATGAATTAATAGTCGGTGACGTTGCTTCACCCATTTTACACGAGGTAATTAAGAGTAAAAGACCTGAAATCGTAATTAACTTCGCAGCGGAAACGCATGTAGACAGGTCTATCAATAGACCTGAAAACTTCATCTCCACTAACGTATACGGAGTACTTAACGTTCTCGAAGCGTCTAGGAAATATGATTTTAAGTATATCCACATATCTACAGATGAGGTCTATGGGGAAGAGTGTGCAGACGAGGAAAGTCCTCTAAAACCGTCCTCCCCCTACGCCGCATCAAAAG
This sequence comes from Sulfolobales archaeon HS-7, assembly GCA_019704295.1. Lineage (GTDB taxonomy): Archaea > Thermoproteota > Thermoprotei_A > Sulfolobales > Sulfolobaceae > HS-7. The sequence goes on from AP024596.1 coordinate 557,059, forward strand.
CAGCTGGTGATCTCTTCGTAAAATCTTATGTAAGGACCTACGGAATTAACGCAGTAATAATAAGACCGTCAAATAATTACGGTCCGAGACAATATCCAGAGAAATTCATACCAAAGGCTATAATTAGAACTCTCTTAGATATGGAGGTTCCAGTTTACGGTTCGGGAAACCAAGAACGAGACTGGATATATGTGGAGGACACCGCCAGAATGATTGCCGAACTAGCATTAACTGGAAAGGGAGGGGACGTGTATAACTTGCCCGGAGAAAATAGGACCACTAATTTGAAAATTCTTGATGAGATATCTTCAATTTTAGGAAGGAAGATTAAAATTAAATTCGTAAAGGATAGACCAGGTCACGATAGGAAATATTGTATGACGACAAAACTAAAATTCAACAAAACGCCACTAAGCGAGGGACTAAAGAAAACAGTAGAGTGGTATATCCGGAATAGATGGTGGTGGGAACCATTAATATCCGATGAGTTTTTCATAAAGGATGAGCCCTGGACATAAGCCTAAGACTTTCATCGATCGAAAGATCTACATCTACGTATTTCTTGACGAGCGATGTATCTAAAGATGAGTCGTAGGGTCGCTTCGCTATCAAAGACTGTATATTATCTACCTCGACCACATTGACCTTAAGGTTTAACGCTTCTCCAATTCTTTTCGCAAGTTCATACCTAGAGATCCTGTCTCCAGCTACATTTATTATGCCTGTCCTTCGTTGTTTAATAAGCTCGTATGTGGCTTGAGCTAATAATTCAGCGTGTATTGGGGAATAAAAACCCCTCAGAGCTTTAATCACCTCTCCCTTTTTTGCATTTTCAATTACCTTTACTGGAAAACCTTTATGAGAGAATACTCCTGAAGTCCTCACTATTAATGCGTCATCGTAACTAGTAGCGAAAGCGTCGCCAATAAGTTTCGAAACCCCATAATAATTAATTGGGTTGGGAAGATCGTCCTCCTTATACATGCCTTTCTCACCATCAAAAACGTAGTCTGTGGAGAAGTGAACTAGGTAAGCCTCTATGACCTTCGCTATTCTGACTAAATTCCTTACGAAAAAACCGTTAGTTTGCATAGCGGTTTTCTTATCAATCTCGCACCTATCGACATCGGTCATAGCGACGGCATTTATTATTACCTTTGGTCTTAATTTTAGTATGAGGTCTTCTAATAAAGGAGTATTGAGAACATCGAGTTTTAATCCACCCTCAACCTGTCCTGAACGATAAGTGATTGCGGCTTCGGGGATTATTTTCCTTAATGAACTCCCAAGTTGCCCGCTACCTATTATCAAATATTCCATACTGTTTTAAATTCAGGTTAATTAAAAAATAATTACTTCCATTCTATCCTAACTTTTATTTCTCCAGGTTCCTTTTTTGAGAGGACGTTTAGAACGGAATCCGGGTCTTCTATCCTTACCGTTCTTGTTATTAGGCTAGACGTGATCTTAGGCCATATCGTCTTCCATGCAGCTAAGTGTAGTAAAGCCTGCTGATAATGCGGCTTTTGGCCATTAACTAGACCTACAATAACATTTGCATTAAGGACGAAATTCTGAACATCGTTAGCGTGCATTGAGACAATTCCTGTATGGGGAAACCCAAAGAGTCCTAAAACACCGTTCCTCTTTAACATCCTGAAAGTGGGATTGAGAATTTCGGCTTCAGCACCAGTAGTGTCAATGATGAGATCGAATCCTTCTACTTTTGAGATAAGTTCATCATATCCTCTTGAGGAATTGAAAAAATTAAGCCCAGCAGTATCCACGACAGTTTGTTCCTCAGTGTTAAGTTCTCTTCTATTCACGAACCACACGTCGAATTGATAGCTCTTTAGAACTAGTGAGAATAAAGTGCCTATAGGACCAGTCCCTAAAATGAGCACTTTTCTGCAATCTAAAGTACCGTCATTACACGTCCAAATTAACCTCCGTTGAACGTTTAAGATCTCCTCAACGGATTTCTCAATATCAGCCAACGGTTGAGCCAAAATAGCAATATCCTCTAATTCGTGAGGTACTTTAATAAGAAATCGTGGACTATCAAGCCAAAATTCCCTCATGAAACCATCAGCTCCTACGATTCCAGTTTCGACAAACTCACCCGTCTCACAAAAATCCGGTCTACCGGCAAGGCAGTTTATGTCCTTATTACACGGTCTCCTATTTACGGGCATAACTAAATCACCCTTTTTAAAATAGTCATTACCTTCTTCAACTACGCCCAAGGCCTCATGACCCAACACCGTTTCCTGTTTTCCTGGTGGCATTGTTATACCGATCCTCCTGCCATTCACTATCTCTCTATCAGTGCCACATACACCGTTATACAGTGCTCTTATCTTTACCTCTCCATAGTTTTCTGCGTCGTTTATCTCCTTAATTCTAGCTCCAACCTCTTTGGAAGTAACGACAATTGCTTTCATTAGAGTTGAACTTCTTATTTTACATAAAAACTTGTTCTCTCAACATGGCGTTAAAGAATAGGAAATTATTACCTATACTTGAATATTCTAAAGTCTTTATTGAAACTATATTGAACCCAGTAAGGGCTATGTGGCAAAAATAATTTATATAGAATATTAGTTATGAGGTATAAAATGGATTACGAAAGGAAAATAACTATTACTGCTTTAGGTTTAATTGTTATATATTGTATCTTATCGGTTTTAGTAAAACTCTTTGGAGAACAAGGATTCCCTGGAAATATAGTAATTTTCAGAATGATCAATAATAATCAAATATATTTACTCAACGGGTTGATGATATTTCTTAGCAAATACGGAAGAGAATACATATGGATTCCAGTCACGGCAGTTTTATTTGCATTAGGCGGAAAATATAGGAAATCCTCACTAATATTGGTAGGTGCCTTTTTACTTGCAATAGTTACAGGGGAGATCTCTAAGTTCGTGATGGCTCAACCCAGACCTTTTCTCGTTCTACAGGGAGTTCACGTCATCGTACCTAAACCCCTAGACTATAGCTATCCATCAGGTCATGCCCTAATCGTCGGAACGGGTGCAATCGTCGTCATGCTTACTCTTCCGTATTATATTTCTTTCCCATTGACGGCTGAGGCAATCCTAGTCTCGTATTCAAGAGTGTATGTAGGTGTCCATTGGCCTGTTGATGTATTTGCGGGATGGATTTTAGGAGCAGGATTAGCGTTAGCCTCATTAAGATTATATCCTTTCATTTTAAGGATATACAAAGGCGTCTTGAGGATATTTGGACTTTCGGATAATTCTGTCCTAACTTGAATTCTAGTATGAGATAGTATCCAATCCGTAATTAACACGAATAATTAGATAAACTAAAAAGTTATGAAACATATTCGTCTACAATTGAGTTCGTGGACGATTCAGGTTTCCATTGCGAATTGTAATTATAGCAAAGATAGATTAAATAAAGGAAATTGTTAAGTGCGAATCTCTACCTAGTCCATACGATCGTATTCAATTAAATTCATTCCATCTTACTAAATAAAGTGAATTTGCAATGAACGCGTGAACGGCCCGAGTTCGTTTAATTACAAAAAAGATGATATTATAAAATAGATTTATTAAGTTTTGTAACATTAACAACTTAATTTTTCAAAATCTAGGCTCGAGGCGGGCTTTTATCATGATGAGTTTAACGCTTACTGGTTGTTCTGACCTGTGAGTATTGTAATTCTATTGGATTAGCAAAGGTATTCAATCTCTCACAATCCACCCTAAGTATTATCCACTAATTACACCTTCGCGGTATTTCCATAGCTTAAAATCCGTTTCTTTGTCTAACATTTACTGCTACAGTAGACGCTATTCCGTGAGAACGTTCAAGGTGATACGAAAGCCCTCACTTAAGCTTTTAGCAATATGTTGGTTTTGTATTTAGAATTGCTTTTATTATTAATATCCTTATCATTGAAATAAGGATAAACTAAGCTCATCTGCTGGTAAGGATGTATTCTCTTAACCCACATTAAGGTAAATCGTTACGGTATTCCCATAGGTTGTCCAGGTCGTCAGAACTTATTAACCAAAAAGTACCTACTCTCCTAAAATGTCACTAATAACACCAAACTATGAACAAAGCTTATACTCCCTTGCATGCGGTATATCAAACTTCCTTGGGGTTAAGAGAGATTGTTCTAGTATGAACATATCAGGAAATAGAATTGTGTTGGCTCTCTTGGACGGCTTTGGGTGGTCTACAATGAGGAAAGCGGGTATTGAGGTAAAGGAGGCGAGGAAAATACATACTGTTTTTCCGTCTACAACGGCAACAGTTATTTCCACACTTTTCACTGCTATGACACCTGGAGAGCACGGAATACTTGGGTTCAATACTTACTCCATGAGATTAGGTGGAATAGTTAACGCAATGAGGTATACTTATCCTGCAGTTAAAGAGAGAGATTCGATAAAGGACTCCTTATCCTTCTCCACCGCGTTTCCTTCTCTACAAAGTTACTTAAAAGAGGTAAACGACGTAAAGACAGCTAGCGTCATTCCAAAGGGGCTAGAGGACGTTGAGTTCACTGGTGTAACTCATGGCTATGTGAGTGAGACCAAAACTTACATTGATTTCTGGGACGCTTTTTTCAACTTAGAGCAAACGTTACAAAAGGATTTCAAATTCATTTATTTTTACATACCTGATATAGATTCTCTGTCTCATAAATACGGCCCATACTCTGAAGTGACGTTAAAGGCTACGCGAGACATCTTCGAAAACCTGTATAATATTGCTAAAAAACACACAGAATTCACCTTTCTTATAACAGCCGATCACGGCCATATGACAACTACAGAGACCATACTGCTCGATCAAATTCCAGAACTAATAAATAAACTCGAAATTCCACCCTACGGTGATTCTAGGGCGGTCTTTCTCAGAACCCGTAACGATATTCACGATTACTTATATACCAAATTCGATAGCATAAGAGTTTTCAAGAAAAACGAAATTCCCTCTCTTTTAGGCAAAGTTAACGACGAGAAAATACTTCCGGATTACATAATGGTGCCGACTGACGGGAGAGCGTATATATACCTTTTCAAGGAAAAGGATGAATACTATAAATTAGTTGGTCACCACGGAGGACTAACTCCAGACGAATTTGAGATTCCCCTCATCACCGTAAACGGATAGGGGATAAGCGGTTGCTGTGGATAGTATTTACCACTGGAAAATGTAATTTGACTTGTAGGTATTGTGGGGGATCCTTTGAGAAAGAGGTCGTACCGTACGGGACAAAATATGATCTCAGAAAACTTAAAGTCCTAATAGAGTCGGATCCCAACTCCACAGTGGTTTTCTACGGGGGAGAACCGCTAGTTAATAGGGAATTCATTTCAAACTTTACCAGGGAAATAAGGGCCAAGCGATACGGCGTCCAAACTAACGGTACCCTTGTAAGATTACTCAAGCAGGAAGTTTGGAAAAGGATGGACTTCGCATTGTTATCTATTGATGGGAGAGAGGAAACTACTGATAAGATGAGGGGTAGGGGTATCTACTCTACCGTAGTTAGAAACGCTAAATACCTAAAGGAATTGGGACTGGAATTAATAGCTCGAATGACAGTCACCGAGCATTCTGACATATATGAAGACGTTACCCACTTATTATCGTTAGGACTCTTCGACAAGATCCACTGGCAGTTGAACGTTGTGTGGACTGAGAAATGGAATGTTAAAGAGTGGTCTACAAGGAATTACATTCCAGGAATAGAGAGGTTAATGGAACTTTTCATGAAGAACCTTATGGAGGGCAGAGTACTGAAAATTATACCAATATTAGGAGTTTTAAGTTCGCATTACTTCGAAGGATACAGGGGATCACCTTGTGGTGCAGGATACGGTTCGGTATCGATAACTCCAGACGGTAGAGTTCTTTCATGCCCTATAGCAGTTAGGGAAAAGTGGGCCGAACTCGGTACGGTAGAGGAATTCAAACTTTATGAGGAACCTCTCCCAGAGGAGTGCAGAAATTGTAAGTTTAATAGGTATTGTGGAGGGAGATGCTACTACTCGTCACAGGAAAAATACTGGGGAGAGGAGGGTTTCCAAGATGTAGATGAGATAACGAAGAAATACCTCTGCATAGTCTTGAAGTATATTCCAGTTATTGATGAGGCCTTGAGAAAAGGCATAATTAAAAGGGAAATGCTGTATTACGATCCTAAAGAGGATTCAACGGAAGTCGTTCCCTAGGGGTATCCCTTGCTGAATTTCGTAGCGCTAGGAATCATGATACTGGTTTACGTAATGATAGCGCTTAGAGGAGTTAGGGGTTTTGCCATCCCTCCCTGGGCCTCAATGCTAATGGGTGGAGTTCTGATGATAGCTACTTCGGTAGAGACCGTAAAACAGGCAATCCAATCAATAGATCTTAACGTTATCTTATTCCTCATATCGCTTTTCACAATATCTTCAGCACTAGAAGTCTCAGGTATACTCAGGTATATAGCAGGGGCAATAATAAGAAAGGCAAAGACTGGAAACCGACTTACTTTTCTCATAATGTTAGTTTCAGCCCTGTTATCCCTCTTCATCACTAATGATGGGGTCTCCACTACTTTCACACCTATCATAATAGAGAGTTCCAAACTTACGAAAACTGATCCTAAACCCCTTCTTTTCTCACTAGCTTTCGGTGTAACGATAGGAAGTGTGATGATGCCTACAGGGAATCCTCAGAACCTCCTAATCGCCTTACAGTCTGGTTTGAGGACTCCTTTCATTTCCTTTGTTGAATTTCTCACCATACCTACTTTTTTAAATATTATTCTCACTTTTTACATGATTAAACTTTTCTTTAAACCTGAAGTGGTCATTAATGAAATTCCACCGTTATCAGTAAAGGATAGTTTTTAGGAGGACTTTCCGTCGCCGTTTTGCTTTTCCTCATTCCAATGTTTTTCATCACTGAGGTGATTCAGATAGGCCAATTCAATCCTGTATCCCTTTCCCTAATTGCCATGAGCGTAATCCTGCTCCTATCAAAGAGGAGAAGAGAAATTATCAAAAACGTGGATTGGAGTACTATCGTTTTCTTCATTGGTTTATTCATATTTACCCAAGGAGTTCTATCCTCAGGAGTCATAAATCTATTAACAGATCTTTTCCCCCTCTCAGCAAGTATAGGGTATGTATTACTGATAAGCGTTCTTTACAGCCAAATCCTCAGCAACGTTCCCATGGTAGCAATATACATTCCGCTACTCAGAGGAGTACCTGGAGTGGGAACATTTACCTGGCTGGCACTAGCGGCAGGGAGCACAATAGCGGGAAATTTGACCTTGCTAGGCGCTGCGAGTAATATAATAATATCGGAAATGTCAGAAACTAGAGATGGTCCCCCTCTTCACTTTCTGGAGTTCTCGAAATACGGGATTGCAGTTACGTTAGTTAACGTTATGATTTATTATTTATTTCTCATGCTCCCGAAAATCCCAATACATAGCTTATTACCATGAGATAGTCCCTAAGATGTCTTGTTATAAGAAAGTTATTCTTTACATGTTCACGTCCATTTTTCCCTAACTGTTCGGAGACTTCGCGCTTTCTTAGCAAGTATAAAGAGTAATGAGCCGCTTGTTCTACCGAGTTAACTAGATAACCTGTCACACCGGGTATGACCTGAAGAGGGATGCCCCCAGTGTTTCCACCGATAACTGGCTTTGCTTTCCACAACGCCTCACTAACGGTTAACCCAAATCCCTCTTTCACCGACTTCTGCATTATTACACTTCCTCCCCTCTGAAAAGCGTTTATTTCTAGATCACTAAAGGGAGGCAACATTAATAGGTGTATATCGGGATCCGAACCGGCTTCAGCCAAGGTTTTCCTGTACACTTCCTCCCCCTCAGGATCATCTGATGCAGGACTCCCCACATATGCTAACTGGACATCTACGTGATTCTTAACTATTTTGTAGGCCTTTATAACCCCTACTGGGTCCTTAGCGTAGTCGAATCTAGATATTTGCACTATAAAAGGCCTTTCAGGATCTATATCATATTTCATGACGATTCTCTTCACAGTTGTATCGGATATATACTGATTTTTCACTGACAATGGATCAATCGACGGGGGGATTACGAACTGGGGAACGCTTAAATCACCTCTTCCGAATATCGGAGAGGATATGATCATGGCGTCGTATTTATTTATTCTCTCCTTTAGGAAACCCCAGACTTCACTCTCAGGTGAGGATATATCTATATGGCAACGCCATATCCACTTGCCTTTCCTTCTATAATCTATTAACCCCAGAGGTTGTGGATCGTGAATAAACATTACGTCGTAATCTAGAGGTAATTCGGAGGAATTTATTGACTGCCACTTTTCGTAAGTCTCCTTCCAACCCTGAGGAACGTATGAATTACCCGTTTGAAGTGAATTGTGTATTCCCTTTGTAACCCTAAAGAATTCCTGATCTCCTCTTATTATCTTCCAGTCTACGTTAATTCCGAGTTCCTTCATAAGAGGAACCATTTTGTGTAAAATCTCCGCAACGCCGCCTCCTTCCTTCGTCGAATTTACGTGAAGTACTGAGATTCCCCTTAATCTTTCGGCTATCTTAAATATGGAATCCATTTCGTTTTCTCCTATAATTGGGAGATACTTCTCTATCAAAGGAACCACCTCTCCAAAACTAACAGTATGTCGCGTCTCAATTTTGTCTCGTCAGTATAGGTTTGAGGATCTATTTTAGATAGTTCATTAGCAGGTCCGTTTAGTCCCATACTTTCTAGCCAATTCGAAAAATCGTTCTTGGTGGTATATCCCATAACTCTTCTGAATACGAAGTGGTAAACCAAACCTCTAGCTGTCATAGTTGAAACAGAGTCGAGCAACTGACCAGGTGTTTCCACCCTTATCCCTGTGTCGTAAACAATAGGTGTACAACTCAGAAATGAAAACGGGTATCTGGCAACCCTGCTCGCCGAAAATTGAGAGAGAATGTTTATGATGTCCTTTCTGACATCTTCAACAGTTCTGGGTTCTCCGCCGGATATGTCGGAAACCATATCCGCTATATCCTCTTCTTCTAACTGTGTCCTAAACCAGAACGCGAAGTCGTTATGGAGATCATCAGGTATGATATGAGACGTAAATACTGGATGGAACACGTGATAGAATATGGATAAACCGTTTGCCTTCTTAAGTCCCTCTATGAACTCCTGTAGGGTATAAGCCCTTATTCCAGTGTATATGGGAGGATAATACGCTGCCCTAATTTCTAAAGGAACGGGGGCCTTTTCATCCAACTTTGAAAATAGACTACTTCTCATCGCTTAGGATCTAGTATTTAAAAAAATTTAAATCCATAATCTTCAGAGAATTACGTTGTACTCCACGAGAAGCCCAGCATCGACTTCTACTCAACACTTTACAGTATTAATGATAAACCCTAAAAGTGTATTATACATAGCATTGAGTTCTGGAGTATCCAATTAGATCAGATGAGAGGCTATTACGAATTCCGCATGGGACCAAACTAGCGGGATAACAGAGGACGATTTATATGTATACGGGTCGACTTGTTCAGGTAAAAGACCGGCCGGGTTAGCCCTCTCTATAACCCAGTTTATCAGTGACAACGCTCCGCTTACGTTACCTAGCATAGAGTTGTACTCAGCCATCCAGAGTGTACATATTATCCAAGGATTCGGTTTATCCGAAGTCCTCCTATATGGATCGTTCTCATACCTAGCAATTCCTCCTCCTGATGAGAGCAACGACTTAACCGCATTCATAGTTGCCTGCGACACCTTATCAAAAGGATCAAACATGCCGAAGAAGATTGAGGCGTAAACGCTCGAATCAATAGTCTTATCTGGTACTAAATTTTCATCTAATCTCCTGATCATTCTTCCATCACTAACCATCCTCTTCATTGTTTCGCTCTTTACTTCCTCAGCAACTGTCAACATATCCTTAGCCAATATGTCATCACCCATATCATTTACCAGCCTAGAAGCAGTCGTCAACGCGCCGTAGATGGTAGCAACAGTATAGGTATGTACACCGAACCTCTCCTCCCATAGATCAAAGGATGGCTTTGGAAGACCTTCTTCCATATAATTCATTATAAATCTGATAGCTGGCTTAGTGAATCTTTTGTAAATTTTTACTAATTCGTCTAAATCTTTGTAAAGTTCGTAATGTTTACCAATTGCCCAGACGGTTAATGCAGTCTCGTCCTCTTGAATAGGTAAGATCTCCTTTCCTGAGAAAACCCAGGGATGCCAGGAACTTGCCAACGTCATATCGGGATTGTATTTTTGAAATAGATAGCCCTCATCAGTAGCCATGCCCGAGATGAAATTTAAGTACCGTAGACTCAAATCGCTATAACCCGCCACATCTAGCGCATAGCTTGCGTATGCCGCATCTCTAGGCCAAATATAATTATAAGTATCGCCATAGAGGTGGGCGAACGAGTAGTCAGAGGACGCTATTATTGAACCGTTGTCTCCGAGATGAGAACGAAGAACTAGGAGACTTATCTCGTATTCATTCTTTAAGGACTCTATGACTTTTTTCGCCCGCTTCATCCAGCTCTGCCAGAAAAGGTATGCCATTCCAAGTTCGCCCTCCATTAACGTTATGTCGATATTTTTGAGCCTAGATCTAATCGCCGAGAGATCTTCTGCTAACGTAAGCACGTGATAAAACCTGGAGGAGCCTGAGGGAGATAATTCAATTCTTACTTGAATTATAGACTCCACATCTCCTTGCGCTATTGGATAACTAAACACCTCCTCCTTTTTTACCATGTTCTCAATATCACTTTTACCCATCGCAAAAGAGAAAAATTGAGGTGATATCGGAGACATTACTTTCATGCCTACATATCTTCTAGATTTATAGTGTATTATGGAAAATGTCTTAGGATCGTAAAAAGAGGTATCGCCAATTGGATTTCCGTAAAGATCAAAGTCATTAAGAAAAAACAATGAGATCTTCTGTTCCTTTTCAGACTTATTCTCAATTTTGAAAACCCTAAACAGAGTAGGCTGATCAAGTTCTAAGTAAGAATGTGTAGTTAAGGTTACCCGTTTGTCTTTACATTCCGTGAACACAACAAAGGTATTTCTCTCGTACCTTGACTCGCAATTCCCTCCAGCGAAGTCAATTTCCTCCCCATTACTGAAGATTAATATCCTTTGGGTCTTTCCGTTTGTATGATTTTCCATTCCTACGTGTGGGTAATACAGATCGATAATCTCTCCTTTTAAATCGAAATTAATTAAGACCTTGCCGTTTCCAAGACTTATTGCCCTTTCATCAGTTAGCAACATGGAAAAGATATATTAATACATCGTTTAAAATATCTCTGTTGATAAAAATGATGACGAACCTCCGAGCTCTATGTATGGCTGAAACGCTCTGGGCTGAAGAGGGATTCCGGTGAGAAGATTCCTTCTTTCCTCAAATAGGACCCTCACGTATGTAATAACGATAGTAGCTGGTATTATAACGAAGATCGGTACGGGTTCCGATAAACTGACCGCAGCCATCTTTTTCATTTCACTATATCCCTTAATCTTTTTAGAGGTCTCAAACGAGGCAGAGTTGACACTAATGTTATTCAGATCTACCGGTTTGGTGCTTTTACTTAGCATATCACTTGTTTTCTTACTTATAGCACGAGGAGGCCAAAAAGTAGCTAGAATATTTAGAAAAGGGTTTTTAAAATAATAGTAGTTTTATCTTAAATAAGGGTTAGGGGGAGGAAGCCACTTGATGAAACTCCCTGTGTCGTGATTGGTAGGTAGGCTTCCTAGCCTAAGGGAAGGAGTGATAAGGTTAAGTAACTAGTATTCACGAGAAGTAAGTGCTAATTACGATAAACGCAGAACTCTAATTTATGGCGGTAATACCCGGTGAAATATGCAAACAAGATTTTTCATTAACAGGAATTATTAACCTAATTTTTGAAATTCTTGATTATCTTATATCGAGTTTAATAGAACGTCTTCGACCTTTTCAATTTGCTCGTTTGTCCCTATCGATATTCTATAAAGTCCATCATTTACTCTCCTTATTGCAATTCCGTGAGAGAACAGCAGGGATTTCAGATCCCTAGCGTCCTTAATAAGTATAAAATTGGTAACGGAGTCATATACCTTAAATCCGGCGCGTCTAAGCTTCTCAGTGAAGTTAGACCTGATCTTCGATATTATCGTGGCGTTTTCTAGAGCATATGACGGATCCAGTAGGGCCTCTATTGCACCCTCCAAAGAAGGGGCTGACACATCAAAAGGTGTAGTCGCTTTTCTTAGCGCATTGGTTATGTTTTCATTAGTAACGAGATAACCGACCCTGAAGCCCGCCATTCCAAAAGCTTTACTAAAAGTTCTAATTACTATTAGGTTATCGTATTTATCAACTAGTCTAGTTACAGAGTATCCGGCGAACTCGTGATACGCTTCATCAACCACTACTAGCCCATTAGTGGTCTCCAGAATTTCCCTTATTTCCTCCTCTTTTCCACCGAATATTTTAGCGCCAGTAGGATTATTGGGATCATCAATAAAGGTTACTTTAGCGTCTCTAACACTGTTAACCAAAGCGTCTGTGTCCGCTCTCCATGTGTAGTTTTCTTCAATCAGGTTCACTTTAGTTAAACGCAACTCCTTAACAGAAGAATACACAGAGTACATTGAGTAGCTGGGGAAATTAACCACAGCCTTTTCTCCTCTCCTTAATAAGTTATTGACGATCAGGCGTATTGCACCATCCCCTCCAGGAGTAGGTATTACGTTTTCTGACTTAACCCCACAGTACCTCCCTGCGAGTACCTTAAACATTTCGACTCTTTCTGGATTGGGATATCTATTGCCTTCCCTCGCAACCTCAACTATTCTCTTAATCACTCTCTCAGATGGGGAAAAGGGTGATTCATTAAGGTGAAGCCGTATTATATCGTTATAATCTGTAAAATCGTAAGTCTGAAGTCCTCTTAGGTACTTCAACCTATTATCAAGTTCCTCATTTATCATGATCGAACATTAATGTTATTTACGTACATCGTAAAATAATTTTTGATGTCGCTAGTAGAGAAGGTGACTAGTGAGAGGACTCAAATCGTCTCATATTATAATCTACCTAAGTTGACTATTGTAATTGAGGTTGCAAAGGCTGTGTCTAAGGAAAAACCTGTCTGTATATTTAACTTTGAGATATTGCAGAATATGATAACAGGGGAGGATATCAAGCTCTCATGTGTACCGGACTCTTACATAATTCAGATAGAACCGGAAGTAGTCAACCCTCGTTCAAACCTCGTTACCCTGATCAAGCCGACTAAGGGGTTTTTCCTAATTTCAGTCTCAAAGGTAGGTGATAGTAGATATTTAGCAGAAGGTGAGGATGGGTGGAAATGCTATTTCAAAATAACCGGGAACAGGTTAGAGGAAATTAAGCCAAGTAACGTCCAAGTCGAAATACTGAAACTCATTAGGGAAAACGGTTCCATGAAGATGAGGGACATTGTGGAGATAGTATCGAGGAGAAGCGGTATAGATAGGCAATGCATTAGAGAGGAAATAGGTGAACTCCTAAGGCGAAAAGCCGTAAAAATGGAAAAAGGCGTGGTTACTCCAGAAGAATAGCAGGTCTCAAGGGTATAGCAACTTTTCCAGTAAGATTTGTACCCTCACTTATTTCTATCTTATCCATTCCCGTTCTTCGCTTTATGAATTCGAGATTATCCCTTATGATATTATACTCGTTAAATTCATTTTCTAATAGGAACTTTCTGAACTCGGGTTCTAACTGGGTTACGACGTCGTAAAGTCTTTGAAGTGCCTTTACGTCAATCCTCTCCTCTTTTACGACTTCCCTTACGAACTCCTTAAATCCTCCTCCTTTTTCTAGGGAGTTAATGCACGTCCTGAGCAGTTTCATGTTATCCGAGAACGTTAATTTAGCAGTTTTCCCCTTCTTAATTTCCATTATCGACTGTATATCGGAAATGACCGAGTCGATATAATACTTAATCAGGAGCACATTAACATCGTACTCCTTATTCTCTGGCCATTTAGCATTGATGACAAAACCCTGTCCACCGTAAAGGTGCCATATTTCCTCCGATATATATGGAGCGAAGGGGGATAACATAATCGCTAAGTTTTCGAAGAATTCCCTGATAACCTCTTGATTGGGTTCTTGACCAACAGATCTAACCCACTCGAGGTACTCATCATAGTACCTTTCCATCATGAAAAACGCGTCATTAACAGCTCCTCTGAAATCAAGGGTTTCCATTTCATCACTTACCTTTTTCACCGTTTTCTTTACAATAGAACTTAACCACTTATCCTGAAGAGTGCAATACCGTTTTCTATTAGTGTCAAGTCCCTCTTTTGCCGATTGATAGATTTTCTTCAATTTACTGTTAATACTCTTGGCTAGATCATCAGTGAAGTTTGCGTCAGACCACAAATCCGCTACACCTACTAACACAAGTCTGACCGTGTCAGGTCCGTACTTCTTAATAGCCTGTTCCAGAGGGACGATATTCCTAAGTGATTTACTCATCTTTTTTCCCTCATACAGAATAAAGCCGTTTACGACTATTGACTTTGGCCATAGTTCCCTTGGAAACACCGCCACGTGGTTAAACACGAAAAACGAAAGGTGATTAGCTATTAAGTCCTTTCCGCTGTGCCTGGAATCCAAGGGATACCAGTAGACGAATTCATCTCTCATCCTTTCCAACAATTGCCTATCGATCTTGTTCTCCTCAGACACCTTAACCGGGTCGCCTATACCAAGGAAAACGTAATCCCATAGGGATTGACTTAACTGAGAAGCCCTTATCTCATTCTCCTTTATTATGTGTGCAACGCAGTAAAAGGCCATGTAAATCGTAGAATCACTTAGGCTTTCTATTATCCACTTTCTATCCCATGGAAAGGGAGTTCCCAATCCTCTCGTTCTAGCACATGCCCTTCTATCAAGCCAATCGAAAACTGCCTCGAACTCCTTCCTTGCCTCTTGAGGGAATATCTGCATTGCACTAAGGTATTCCTTTGCAGTCTTTTTCCACTCCGCGTTCCCGTAGTCTATAAACCACTGATCTTTAACCACATGAACTACAATCTCATTCCCGCACCTACAGTAAACAGGCCTGTTCATTATCTCTAAAACTTTCGTACCGAGGCCTTTCTCAAGGATAAATTTCTTTACCACATCCCTAGCCTTTGGGACAGGCTGTTCAGCGATCATTGACGTTAATTCAGTATTTCCATTAACCAGTTTGCCGAGATCTTTTCTCATTTTTCCTGTGTTAAACTCCAACCTGTATAACTCCTTAGTTGCCTCCTCCAACTGTTCGTCGTTTTTGGGCTTCTTATCCTCCACTATTTTCTTAGCCGGAATCTCCCCTAGCGAATTCACTTCTATTACGGGAATTGGGTTTACGTTCTTTCCCTCTTTAAGCAAGTAGTAATAGTCGAATGGCGCATGGGCGGGGACGCTCATAACTACCCCTGTCGCAGTTTTCGGATCAACGAACGATGCGCCAATCACCTTCACTTTATTACCAGTTACCGGATTCATTACCTCCCTTCCGACCAGTTCTGCTCCCTTTAGGGCGACGCCCGTTTCCTTCATATTCATCTGAAAGGAGAGTCTCTGGAAAGCCTTCCTAGAGATCCACCAATTACTTCCGTCTACTTCTACTTTAATGTAATCCTCCTTGGGATTGATCCAAAGGTTCGTTGCTCCGAATATCGTTTCTGGTCTTAACGTAGCAACGGGAAACACTCCATCTTCCGATTGAAAGAAAATAACTGTAAACTCGCCTATTTCAGGTTCCACATCGGACTTGGTATCATGCATGCCCACTGGCGTGTTATGAATAGGACACCAACCTACTGGATGTTCTCCCGTGACGATGAAGTTTTTTCCCTTCAGTTTAGAGAATTGCCATACAACCATCGCTGAGAACTCCGGATTGATGGAGGTAAATTCCCTTCTCCAATCTATGGAAAGACCTAGTTTTCTAAATCCCCTTTCAAATTCTCCCTTAAAGTAGTTAGCCATATATAGCGGATCGGCAAGCTTGGGTATTACGTCTTTGGGGATTTTATACAAGTTCTCGAAGATATCTATAAGCTCCTTGTCCCCCTTAGCTATATCATCAGCCATAGTAATAATCGGTGTCCCAGTAAAGTGAAAACCCATGGGAAAGAGGACGTTATACCCTCTACTTCTCTTGTATCTCGCGAGGACGTCAGCTGTTACATATGTTCTGCCATGACCTATATGAGGTGGGCTGTTAGGATAGGGAAAGGCTGCCGTTACAAAGAACTTCTTTCTTCCAGGTTCAGGTTCGGCATTGTGCACTCTGTTCTTTTCCCATTCGGCCTCCCATTTTCCGTAAATTGAAGAAAATTCGTCAATGTCATTCGTCATGGTGTTAATAATATAACAAGCAAAATTTAAAGATATACTTCCGTGTTAGTTCACATTGAGTAAATACATACCAAGAGATTCAAACCTCTTCTCAATAATTAATGATATAGAAGAGCTTATTGCTAGGATTGAGCTAGCAAAGATAAAGGGTAACGATGAACAACTCTCCCAGGAATTATACAAAGTCCAAGGAGAGCTATTGCTAATTCAGAGAAAACTGTTAGGAGGTAATGAGGATATCAAGCAGTTAGTGAACAGGATTCGCGATAAGGTGGATGACTACAAGTCCAAAATATCCCCACCCAATCGATACGTAATGCCGAGCTCTTCCGAGAGCTTGATTTATCTGGATCTGACAAGGATATTTGCCAGGAAAATTGAAAATTCCCTTCTCAAATATAGAAAGGAGGATCAGGGAGTTGATACGTTTATAATAACATACATGGAAATGCTTTCACTACTTCTATTTTACATGCGCCTCTACATCGAAGGGAAAAAGGAAATTTAGGTTTAACTGGGAATAATGAGGTACACTTTTAAGTAAATTATTTCGATCTTACGTACATGGCATCTACACATAGCGATTTCTTGTTTCTCACTAAAATCTAGATCCTGTAGAGGAGATTGGACAGAACCTTTCTATCACGACTTTCGGAAGACGGGTTTACGAAAGAGTCCAAACCCTTGAGTTCCCCATTCCATCGATATAACTTAGCTTTTAGGGCTAAGATCTAAGACATGTTACGGTTTCTCGTGTGATAATAGTATTTCCAATACAAGCTGTCCATCCTTACGGATCTTTCCTTTTCCCTAACCTTCGTCATAGATAAAAGATAAAATTAACATTTACGTATAGTATAGGGATATATTGTGGCAGTGAAGAAGTTAGTGCTCGATGTTCTGAAACCGATAAAAGGGAGAACAATAATATCGATAGCGGATAGGTTGGCTAATTTAGACGGAATAACGACAGTTAACATATCGGTTACCGACATGGATGTAGAGACAATGGGATTGAGCATCTTAATTGAGGGAGAGAATATAGTTTTTGATAAAATAGCTGAGGTACTAGAGGAGGAGGGGTGTGCAATACATAGCATAGATCAAGTTATAAGTCAAGGAACCCGTGGGAAATAATGATTTGTGATAAATGCAAAAATAAGAATGCGGTCGTATATCAGCCTCACATCAGATCAAACTTGTGCAGAGAATGTTTCATTAATGATATCAGAGAAAGAGTTAAGAACGAGCTAAGGCAGGCAGGAGTAAATAAGAATTCGAAGGTTCTATTAGCTGTCTCGGGAGGGAAGGACAGTTACGTTCTTATGGATGTGTTGTCGGACTATTTTGAGCCAAGTAATATCATCGCTTTGAACATAACGGAAGGAATAAACGGATATAACAGGAGAGAACATGCGGAACAGTTAAAGAGAATTTCAAAGGAGAATGGAGTTGATATTTCCTTTACTAGTTTTAAGGAAGAAATTGGTAAGTCCTTAGACGAGATAATGGTTAGAAACCAAAGCGTGTCTGCATGTACCTTTTGTGGAGGATTCAGAAGGAAAATAATTAACTCAACGGCTAGGAACGCTTCTGCAGATTACGTTGCAACGGGGCATAATCTAGATGATGAGGCTCAAACGGTTATTATTAATATTCTTCGCGGCGACCTAATTCGCCTAGTAAGGTTTGGCGACCTCCCATTGAAAGTTTCAGATAAATTCGTTACCCGGATAAAACCCCTTAGAAAGATTTACGAATGGGAAACTACTATGTACTCTTTTCTGAACGGCTATAAGTTTCAGGAAGTGGAATGTCCTTACATATCGAGAAGACCAACCCTAAGAGCCAAAGTAAGAGAATTGCTATATTCCATTGAGGAAGAAGATCCAGGTGCATTACTTAAAATCGTGGATAATTTCGATAGAATAGCGGAAGGGCTGAGGAAGACTATTAGTCTTGATAGCAATTTACCTACATGTAAAATTTGCGGAGAGCCTACAAGCTATGGACGTGATATATGTAAGAATTGCGAGCTTTTGCTAGAATCGGGTATATTGCAGGGAGAGTTACTCCGCCTTAATCGATAGCTCCGAAACAGTTTTTCCCTTTTATGATTAAAATAGCAATATACTCCTCATATCATATTAGTTCCCATATTGGCCAAAATTGCTTATACCTGAGGTTTATGAGTAGGGAATTAGACCCAGTTCGTAACAACTCCGCGTCAAGCTGTCCTTTTGAAGGAGTTCATACGGGAGACGGTCCCTTCCGCCTGAAGCGTCTGGTAAGATAAGAAACCCTACGGGCATAAGCTATTTGTGGAACTTCTCTTAACTATCCGTTTGTTGAAAGGTCCCGCAACCTTAGCTAACATTATGCTCGAAATCCTCCCAAAACGTTTAAATGCTAAATTTCACTATTAAGTTAAACCTAATTTTAATAGAGTATAAGAAATAGGATAAGGACAATGCCCTTTGATTTGAGCGAATGTTATGAACAGGAATGGCTTATAACATTTGAAAACGGAGGCTACTCCTCATCTTCCCCATGTGGGATTAATACCAGAACTTACCACGGTTATCTAGTCCTACCCCAAAACTCTGCAGAAAATAGATATGTTTTCCTTTCTAAGGTAGAAGATTTCATTGTAGGAGATGAACCGCTGCCTCTTTCTACGAATGAGTACTTAGGAGCTGTATATCCTCAGGGTTATAAATTCCTTGACTCGTTTGATTGGGAATCCAACTATGTGGAGTGGAATTACTCGTTCCCTGAAGGTAAGGTGAGGAAAAGGTTGATAGTAGACACAAAGTCAGCAACAGTATCATTAGAATACGGTGTAGAGGGGGATTGGAAACTAAGGATTTGCCCTTTAATTACCTTCAGAAGTCACCATACTGTGAAACCCAGCGGATTTACTTACTTTACCTACAAGAAGGAAAACAACTTGTTAACAATATTTAGAGAACAGACGATTAAATTCCTTAACATCCATGTACAAGGAAATTTCAACATGGAGGATACAGGTTATTGGTATTATAACATGCTCTATAGAAAGGACAAGGAAAACGGTAATAACTACCTCGATAACGTATTTAATCCGTTTTGTATTGAAATATCAAGGAATAGTACTATTACGTTCTTCACAAATAAGTATAAACTAATCGAAATAAAAAAGAAACCGATGGATCCCTTGTCACTGCTTCGTCAGGCTGCCCTCTCATTTATAGTTAAGGATACCAATTACTCAATAATAGCTGGTTACCATTGGTTTGGAGAATGGGGAAGAGATTCGCTGATCTCATTAGAGGGAATAGCGCTTCTAAACTCGCAATTCGAGGTGGCTAAAAACGTTCTGGAAAGGTATATAGCTAATAGTAATAGAGGGCTTTTGCCTAACTCCTTTGACAGCGAAGGGAATCCCACATATAGGGGAGTTGACGTATCGCTATGGTGGTTTATCGCCGCGTATAAGTACTACCAATACTCTCATGATTTAGAGTTCATAAGAAAAAATCTTCCGCTAATGCAAGACGTTATTGAAAACTACATTAAGGGCAACGGAGTCGTTAAGTTCAGGAATGGTCTAATCGAGCATATTGGAGCTCCGCGAACGTGGATGGATGCTGAATTCGAGGGTAATGTATACACACCACGAGAGGGATTTGCAGTAGAAATTAATGCCCTATGGTATAACGCGTTAAGGATCTTTGACTATTTCTATTATCTAGTAAATAAAACGCAAATTTATACCGAGATCTCCCAAAAAACCTTTGCCAAGTTTAACGAGTTGTTCGAGAGCGATTGGGGGTTGTACGATTACCTGACTTCTAATCTTAAAGGTGATACGTCAGTAAGACCAAATCAAATTTTTGCTGTATCCCTCCCTTTTCTCGTCGTTACCGAGAGGTTAGGGAAGAAGATACTCTACAATATTGAGAAGTTCCTGCTCAGACCTTATGGATTAAGTACGCTAAATGCAAATGATCCCAAATATAGGCCAGTCTACGAAGGGGATAGAAAAAGCAGAGATGCGGCATACCATAACGGACCTATATGGCCCTGGCTTATCGGAGGTTATATTGAGGCAAAAATTAAGCTCGAAAACGATGAGATACAGACGAAGCAATTAATGAGCAGATTGGAGACCCTTATAAAGTACGCTTACAAAAACAACGGATATATTCCAGAGCTCTTTGATGACGTACCACCATATAGACCAAGAGGATGTATAGCGCAAGCTTGGAGTGTAGCAGAGGTACTAAGATCGATTGATCTTATATCAAAGTATTGAACCTATGCTTTAGAGTTTTTTGTTCCCTTTAACCGCTTCCGCCTTGATATTATTACTTGTTAATTTTATTTCATGAATGCTGATGTGAACAGTTTCAGATAAACTGTAAAGTTTATATACTTTATATATAAAACATATTTCATAAATCTTATCATCATATGTGGATGAGTTTTCTCGAAAGGTAATAGACTACACAAGATGTGCGCGTTTCCCCACATCTATGTGCATGTATGAGTTGGGGTTATCCGCTAGAGGGACGAAGACGCATGAACGGGGCAAACTTTGTGACTTTAATGAAGTCCAAGGACAGAGGATTGAGATGAAATATGAAATCTTATGAAGCGCAAACCCCAACTGTTTATAACTATTCTTATAACTAACTTATAACTTCTTAATGGTATACTAATGTATGAAACAGGTAAACGAGGTTAGAATTAGTAAATATATAATAAAGGAAACTATGGAAGATTGGTTAGACTTCATCGATCAAGACGTCATTATAGTTGGGGCCGGGCCGGCTGGAATGTCAGCAGCCTACTATTTAGCCTCTGCAGGATTAAAGACTACTATCTTCGAAAGGAGACTAGGATTCGGTGGTGGTATAGGAGGAGGTGCGATGCTGTTTCATAAAATTATAATTGAAGAGCCAGCAAACCAAATACTAGACGAGATTCACGTTAAATACAAAAGGCTTGAGGAAGGAATTTACGTCGTTGATACCGCAGAGTTAATGGCGAAACTTGCCTCAGCGGCTATTGACGCAGGTGCTAGAATTATAAATGGGGTTTCCGTCGACGACGTAATATTCAGGGAAAACCCACTGAGAGTAGCAGGGGTTGCGGTAGAGTGGACTGCGACTCAAATCGCAAACCTTCACGTGGATCCAATTTTTATTTCGGCAAAGGCAGTGATTGACGCCACAGGACATGATGCCGAAATAATATCGGTAGCATCAAGAAAGTTGCCTGAGCTCAACATAATGATTCCTGGAGAGAAACCAGCTTATTCGGAAATAGCTGAGGAATTAACAGTGGAGAATACGGGTATGGTAGCCCCGGGTCTCTACGCTGCCGGTATGGCTGTAACTGAGGTTAAGGCGTTACCAAGAATGGGACCGATATTCGGTTCGATGTTAATGTCAGGTAAAAGAGTAGCTGAACTTATAATAAGTGATTTGCAAATTGTAAAGAAGTGATAATATGCCAATGGAACTTCACACGCAGGTCAACTCTTTACGATGCTACCAATGCGGAACCATAATCAGATCAAATCCTGTAGTTATAAAGACTTGCTGTGATAATAAACCGAAAGTTTTTTGCAGTAAAAGATGTTATGAAGTTTGGTTAGGAAGATGGATGAGAAATCAGGAACAGGCCAGAGGCCGCTCGTTATAGCAATATCTGGTGCAAGCGGTATTCAATACGGATTAAGAGCAGTTTACCTTTTAAAGGAAATGGGGGAGAATTTCTCCGTAATAATAACAGAAGGAGCGAAAAAGGTTACTAAATCGGAATGCAGCGTGGATTTAAGAGAGGAGATCGAGAAAATTAGCGTAAAGGTTTTTGAGGATTCGGAATTAGACGCACCTTTCTCTAGTTCGAGTTATCTAATAAGGGGAATGATTGTTATACCCTGTAGTCTTGACGTATTAGCAATGATAGCTAGCGGGATAACTTCTACTTTAGTGGGGAGAGTTGCGGCTAACGTACTAAGGATGAGGTGGAGGTTAGTTCTAGTATTAAGGGAGACTCCCTTGGGTGTGATAGAATTGAGCAATGCATTAAAAGTGGCAAAAGCCGGTGGCATAATTCTTCCAACTTCTCCTGGATTTTATTCAGGAATGAGAACTGTGCGGGATGTAATAGACTTCGTTGTGGGAAAAACGTTTGATGCCTTTGGTATAGAGCACTCGATATATAAAAGGTGGTCTAAATATAATCAGCATCCTTGTGACCTAGCCTCTTTGACAGAATCTTCTTAGCTGCCTTATCTATTTCATCCTCGTATTCCATATCACTTTCCTCCTTTTTACCGTCATCCCTCTTTTCAATGGCGAAAGCACACTTATTTCCTGGAAGTAATGCCCTCTTATCGCAGTAAGCATACTGGCAATCTCCTGTAATACAGGTATCCCCGGCCCACCTACAGAAGCCAATTTTGTATGGATTTCCTTTCATATATTTGGTAGTTATCATAAGGGCTTTCTTATTACATCTAAAATAAGGGCAGAGATAGCTACATTTCTCCCCTAAAGGCATTGGTTTAAGTTCCCCATCAGAAATCTGAGGAGGTCTTCTCCCTATCAAATCATCACGTCTTGACAAACTCGTAAACCTCCAATACTCTTTCCTATTTCATTATTATAATCTTACCCATTTAAATGTTACGTATCTTACAGTATTAAATTTTGAATTGACAAAAGCAAGTATAAGTTTTTTTCTAACACTATGAGATACTCTACCGAAGCCCATTATCTCGTTTGCAAGAAGATTACGATCATCCTTCAACGCTATTACTAAATATGGTGCATGTTCTAGCCCCGGTCCTAAGTTGTATAGTGCGTAATCAGCTCCGTATTTTAATCCAGATCTTACAATAAATCCCTTTTCTCTTAGAGATTTGTATACTGTAAAAAGTTCATCAAAACGCCTGTTGTAACCCTTTGCCTTCTCCATTAATTCACTATATCCTATCACCCTATTATCTATATCCCTTACCCTGAGCATCGAGCGCTCACTTAGGTAAACCGCTTCGACGAGTGAAAGCTCCAACGGCGTATTGACATCCTTTGCTTTATTTACTCCTACTGGTTTTCCGAAGTAGCTGTAAATGTAAAGTCGTTTTGAGCTCTGAATATCGAATACTACAACTTTATCGCCGATTAGAACTCCATCGATTGTCTGCTCACTTGCCAAAGAATTCCCCGACTTGGGAGCACTGTGAAATTCAATCGCTACTAGTTTCGTTTACATGCTTTGATTCCTTGCCCCCTTTGACGTCCTCCGCCTTCTTAAACCTTCCCTTTAATCTCTCCATGATTTTAGGCAACGTTGTATATTCCATTTCCGAAGGTTCTAATCTATGAGGCATAAAGGGTCCATGTCTTCTCATGTACTCTGTTACAATGTTCGCAGTTCTTCGGGTTTCGTCAAATGCCGGATCATCAAATAAGTCGCTAGGTCCTACCAGTTTCCCATCTTTTATATTAAACCCTAACCCTATAAGACGGGGAGGGCCATCAAATCTAGTTGCCCTAGCATCCCTCTGTGATACCGGCATTAATGGTCCATAATGACTCCCCCTCATCCACCCTGCTACGAGATGAGGAAATGAAAAGGCTTCTAGGGCCTCTCCAAGGGCAGGAAATCCGTGTTGAAGCCTAACTATAAGCACTGGATCGTCCTTTCCTACGTATTTCCCAGCTATCAGATTTAGTCTATCTACGGTTACAACAGTCGCCTGTTCGTCATCACCTCTTCTAAAGACTTTCCTAACTATATACCTGCTCGGTGTTCCAATTAATGCTAGGATATCGTAAAGTTCCTCTGGGGATGATAAAGTTACGCTTTCCCCTTCGTATACGTCTAAAATTTCGAAATTAAAACCTACATGCATTAGGGGGTCTATGACGAGCCCCGCCGTGTTAAAGGGATCAGCAAACATTTTGTATACTGGCAAATTGAACGCTCCAGGTTCTGTTTTATCCGCCATGAATATAGCTATAGGTTCCGACTTTCTCTCCTCAAATTCCATTTCAGCTACTCCTGGTCCCATACCTCTAATGTTTCCCGAAAAGGAATCCGATAATAGGTCTTGGCCTGCTGCATACAAACCTAATTCCTGAGCAACTTTTGTTGCTTCCTTAAATGCATTCCACGCTACCTCATGGACTTTTGAGTCATAAACTCCCCGGGTGTGAGTCATTATTAGCTCCATGTCATCTCCAACGTTAGTAATGTAAAAATCTCCAATTATCCCATCCTTTTTCGCCTGTGATAACACTTTACTTGCGACGGCCATAGTATCTGGATGTGTTACATGATGTCCAGCTAATGAACCTATATCAGCCTTTATTACACTTATTGTAACCTTCATACCAACTTATTGAGTACTAGAATTAAATAGTTAGTCTGTGAGAATCGTCAATGGACTTTATGAACGTGCTACCCCAAACCGTGATTTCCTGCTTCTGTGGGTAACCTGGATTCCTAACAAGGGTTTCATTTAAGGTATCCTGTAAGTATTGTACTAGAGAGATTATGAAGGGTCTTAACCGATGTAATTTACCGACTCAATTGGAACAACGTAGCTCAAGCAACCCAGGTCTTAGACACATTGTGTTTTTTACATTATAGAAACAATAAAGGGATTATCCTCCATGGAGCTTACATCCCCTAGTCCCCCTTCTTATTGAAGTGTCGTTGTCAACAGTTTCGAATAAACAGTAAAGTTAATGTATTTTATATATAAAATATATTTTTTAATCCAGTTACCGGTAAATGAGCTTCCCGGAAGGGTGACAGGGCACTAGATGCGCGTATGTTCCCATACATACATGAGCAGGTGTGGGTTAAGGTTATCCCGCTAAAGGGATAAGGGAGGATGAATAGGACAAACCCCCCTGACTTCGGCGAAGTCCAAGGGCTGAGGATTGGGAACAAATATCGTGAAATCCTAGAAAGCCCAACCTCCGTAGGCAAAACCCTTACAAGATTTTCAATATATCTCTGGAACATAATAATGAAACTAATGTTTTTCACATTTAAACTTAGGAAACCCCTTTACTTTTCAACGTTTATCTTCATTTAGTGGTTCAATGGACTATCCATCCTCACGAGTCTTTCGCCCCCTTTGTATTAGCCTTTGTATTAGTTTGATTACCGTTCGCAGTCTGATATCAATAACATTCATCGACAAAATAAGCATCACCTAGACGCCTAAGCGAAGATCGATGTGGTATGCCTCTGCTCCGATTACAGTCCCACGCTAGACACTAAATGTTAACTACTGGTTGCGACTCTCAGAGCTAGTGGACCCCCATGTGTAAGGTGAAACCAAGAAACAAGAAGCTCCTTCTCTAGAGAGGGGTGGGCTCACATTATCGTGCGACAGTTAATAATGTTTCCGCTCTTTTTGGAAACCTCCACATTTATAACTTAGATCTGCTTGATCTTACTGGGAAGGAAAATGGGCAACATATATACTAATGATATAAAGCGTATAGCGCAAAAAATATATGAGGAGCATAAAGCTGAGGTTACAAAAAAATTTGAGGATAACAAGAAACTTGTTTCAAAATATCTAATTACGCCGTCAAAAAAGGTACGGAATAGAGTTGCCGGTTACTTGACTAGATACGCTAAGGTTGCTGAATCCTTAGCTAATAGGGAAATAAAGTACGAAGAGGAAGATAATGGTTAAGGTAAACTTTTACGGACCT
This sequence comes from Sulfolobales archaeon HS-7, assembly GCA_019704295.1. Taxonomy (GTDB): domain Archaea; phylum Thermoproteota; class Thermoprotei_A; order Sulfolobales; family Sulfolobaceae; genus HS-7. Next base: position 583,244 of record AP024596.1, read on the forward strand.
CTTAAGAACTATTTTGGTAACACTGCGGAAGTAAAGGGAAGAACACTACTCGAAATTCTAAGCTCTATAGATGCTAATAACGTGCTCATAGAAAGGAAACAAAATAAAATAAAATCGGGAATCATAATACTAATTGATGGAATGGACTGGAGAATAAACAGTGCTATCAACGATGAAAGTCAAATAGATATAATTCCCGTCAATCACGGTGGTTAAATTAAGTCAAATAGAAGTTGAGCGTATATCGTTAAGTGATATTCGCTATGACGACGAGTGCGTAACGCAGATTGTAAGGGAAAAATCCCCTGAATTACTAATTAGGCAGGCGTGCTATATACTATGGAAAGAGATAGAGGGGAAAAAAACAATATTGAAAAATCCCACTGCAGAGCTTCTAATACTACTAGCAGGTACGAGAAATCTCAAGGAGGCTATGAATAAATTAGGAGCAAGCGAAGGGGAAAGGGGATTTTTAACACAGTGTTGCAAAGTTCACTTATCAACATTTAACCAAATGGATTACGTGATTAGTATGGAAGAAAGGCTAAAACTTTCAGCTAATGCCATCCTTCACGTGGAGATGTAAAATTATATTTCCTATCTGAAACTCCGCGATGTCATTAATTCTGTCTTCTTAATAGTTCAAGATATTTCGATTTATGACCTAATTTCCGCTTCTGATCACAATTTTATTAATCATGTATAACACTTAAATAACTAAATCCCTAACTTTATAAGGAACATGTCCGCGAACATTGGGATATTTATAATTAGGAGAATTATCAACGCTATAATAACTTTGATATTACTGATAGTGATACTATTTATCTTAATTCATATTATAGCGCCATCTCCTTTAGCCCTAGCGAGAATATATGCAGCAAATCCTCATGCCCCATATTCAGAACTCGATCAGATCATCAAAGAATACGGCCTAAATAAACCCCTTTACGTTCAGATTATAAACTACATAATAAACGTGTTACATGGAAATTTAGGTTTCGATCCAATATATAAAGTCCCAGAGATCAGCCTTATAGGGCAATATCTACCTATAACTCTCGAATTAGTTATCCCCGCAACGATATTAGCCGTAGTAATAGGCCTATTATCGGGAGCAGTTGCTGCATCGAATAGGAACAAACCCCTAGATTACTTTGTCAAGGGAGTTTACCTAGTCACTTGGGCGTCTCCTCCTTTTCTCGTTGCAACTGCATTGCTTATATTTTTTGCATTTGACCTACACTTATTGCCGAGTAACGGCGTCGTAAATCCAACCCTTACTGCGCCCCCAAAATATACGCCTTTTCCAGTCCTCAACTCGATAGTTGCGGGTGACTGGACTTATTTCGCGAGTCTCGTTCATCATATGGTCTTACCGGTTTTGTCTCTATCTCTAGTAAGTTTCGGAATAGTTACCAGATTAACCAGGGCTTCAATGTTAGATTATATGGATACAGATTTCGCTAGATTAAGTCTAATGAAGGGATTGAGCCGAAGACGCGTGATTTACGGTGTGGTCCTGAGAAATGCCTCTATACCATTAATAACTCTTATAGCGTTACTTTTCGGATACTCGGTCGCAGGAGCAGTAGTTATAGAGGATATATATCACTATTTCGGAATGGGATACTTTATAACTCAGGCCATATTTAATCTCGATTACATAGCTATACTAGATACCACGTTGATAATCGGAATATCAATAATAGCAGCCAACCTAATAGCAGATATATTATATGGAGTTGTTGATCCAAGGGTGAGACTAGAATGACAGAGCAGGAGGAAGTTGAGAAGACCGTTCCCACCCAGGGGATCAGATTCTACATAAGAGCTCTCACAAAAGATCCTCTAGCCATAGTGGGTTTAATAATAGTCGGCTTGTTTTTCATTTGGGGAGTAATACAGGGAATATTAGAGATCTTAGCAGGTTACCTTAGAAAACCCTATCTAGGGTACATCTTACTTCCGCACGACCCCTTTGCTCTTGACATTAAATACTCTTTAATGCCGCCATCCAGTGAATTCTTATTAGGAACGAATACTGCCGGAGAGGATATACTCTCCAGGATGCTTTATGCCATGCCCCGCGATGCATTCGTTTCAGTTGCAGTCGTATTCTCAGCGATAGCAATTGGTGGAATAATCGGTATTATAGCGGGGTATATCGGAAAATGGGCTGATGAGGTGCTTATGCGTGTTACCGATGCCTTTCTTTCGCTCCCCGCACTAATCTTAGTAATTGCTATAGCTGTACCCCTTAAGGCAGGATTCGATGCAACATTAGCTGGATTAATGGTTGTATGGTGGCCAACTTATGCTAGATTCTTTAGGGCACAAACCCTTAAAATTAAGAGCATGGATTTCATTGATGCAGCGAAATTAAGCAATGTATCTAGGTTTAAACTGCTGTTTAGGTATATTTTCATGAATTCAATTGACCCAATAATCGCCTATGCAGCCTTAGATTTCGGTAACGTGATACTTACTTACTCCACCCTTGCCTTTCTAGGAATTGGAATTCAGCCCCCCTATCCTGAACTTGGAGCCATGGCATCAAATGGTGTAGATAACTTGCCTACTGCATGGTGGTACGCGTTATTCCCAGGGGTGGCAATACTAATAATCGTAGTGGGATTCGTGTTAATAGGGGATAGACTTCAGGACATAATAGGGGGTAGAATCACCTACTAGTGATAAAGATGTTGTTAAAGGCCAAAGATCTCACCGTATACTACAGCACCATAATTGGAAAAACAAAGATCCTCGACTCTTTAAACTTAAATATTGAAAAAGGGGAGTTGGTTGGAATTGTTGGTGAGTCGGGTTCAGGAAAATCTACACTAGGATTTGCCGTTGCGGGACTCATGCCACCTAATGCTGAGGTTAAGGGAAATCTAGAGATTGAGGGCAAAGATGTAGTCGGAATGAAGGAAAAGGAATTACAACAACTGAGAGGTACGGAGGTCTTCATGATATTTCAGAATCCGCTAAACAGCCTTAACCCGGTAAAGACGGTCGGGTTCCAATTGTTAGAGGCAGTTAGGGTAAGGGAGGAAAGGAAAAAGCTGAAATATAATGAAGAAAAGGCAGTGCAAGAAGTCATAGAAGTTCTCAAGGAACTCAGGTTTCCAGATCCTGAAAGGATATTGTCAAGGTATCCGCATCAACTTTCAGGGGGTCAAGTGCAAAGAATAGTAATTGCTATGGCTTTGTTACTTAAACCGAAGTTACTAATTGCGGACGAACCTACCTCAGCACTTGACGTTACAATCCAAGCTCAGGTGATCTCTTTGATAAGGCAATTAAATCAAGAGTATGGCATAGCGCTTATCTTCATTACGCACGATATAGCACTTGCCAATGTGGTTTCAGACAGGTTAATAGTCATGTATGCAGGAAGATTGATGGAAGATGGTCCAACTGACAAGATCTTGAAAAATCCGCTTCATCCCTATACTGCTGGACTTATATCAAGCATCCCAAAAATAAGAAAGGAAGATGGTGAATTACCTTCAATTAGGGGCGCGCCCCCATCCTTCTTAGTGCTTCCTAAAGGATGCAAGTTCTCACCTAGATGTGCGAAAGTAATGCAAGTATGTAAGGAAAGAGAACCTAGTGAGATTGAGGTAGAGGGAAGAAAAGTCAGGTGCTGGTTATATGGATGAGGTCTTCAAATTAGAACGGGTGAAGAAATACTATCTAGCAACTAAGAGAGGCATCCTCGACTCTCTATTTGGAAGACCTAAATTTTTTGTTAAGGCGGTAGATGACGTTTCTTTCTCGATTTATAAGGGAGAAGTTTTGGGATTGGTTGGAGAAAGCGGTTCGGGCAAAACTACCTTAGGCAAAATCTTAGCCACTTTAGAAGAACCCACAGACGGAAAAATGTACTTTAATGGAAAATTAGTTGCTGGCGACGTAAAAAAGGAAATTAGAAAACAAGTACATATGGTATTTCAGAATCCAATGAGCTCTTTAAACCCCAGATTAAGGGTAAAGAGTATTGTTGCAGAACCGCTAAGGAAATTCAACGAACCTTTAGTTAAGAAATCTCTCGAGATGGTCGGTTTAGATTACACATACATAAAGGACAAACTTCCGCGAGAGTTGTCAGGTGGTCAGCTACAGAGGGTAGCTATAGCTAGAGCGCTAGTAAAAAACCCAACATTTCTTGTGCTTGACGAACCGACCTCCGCTTTAGACGCATCAGTCCAATCGCAGATACTGAATCTCCTAGCTAAGATACAAAGGGAACTTAATATTACCTACTTGTTCATTACTCACAACATATCTGTGGCAAGATATATCGCAGATAGAATAGTAGTGTTATACGCGGGGAAAATTGCGGAGGAAGGAAATACTGAAGACGTTCTTACCTCTCCTGCTCATCCCTACACTCAGGCTCTGCTGGACTCAGTACCAACAATTACAAAAAAGGATATAAAACCACCCACTGGCGAAGTACCAAGTTTGATAAACCCCCCAAGTGGGTGCAGATTTCATCCTAGATGTCCTTTCGTCATGGAGATATGTAGGAAAAACGAACCTCCTCTTGTAGAAAAGGGTAGACAGAGAGTTGCGTGCTGGCTATATAAAGGTAGAGTGGAGAAAAACACTAGTTAAGAGCACCATAATTCTTCTAATTTTTTCTCTTTTCTTAGAAATAACAGATGTAGTGAACTACCTTATCTTTGTAGCGGTGTGGTACGGGTTCGTAGGGATTTACACTTTTTGGAAAACATCGTTTAAATATAATATAGGGCAGAAAGAGATCGAGATCTGTGGTCTTCTCACCAGAAAAAGAATAAGCTATTCCTCAATTAAGGACTTGTTTGTATCTCAGGGGTTCCTAGCCAAGAGGTTTCATTGCGGATCTATCTACATAGTGACTAAAAATGGAGTAAATATTATACGAGATGTGAAGGAACCAGAGAGAATTTACACTGAGATCGCGAACATTATCAATAGAAATAACAAGTCAATTGAGTGAACTGTCCTCACTAAACTTCAAGCTCTACAGTCTGGATCGCTGAAATAGCTTTACAGACTCCTGGATCCTCCGCTCTCGTAATCCACATCAAGGTGAACTCACTCAGCCCTAAACGGGGCTTCCTGCTTCTCAGCTACACCTTGCCAGTACCGAAGTACTAGTAGAAGGTGGAACTACACAGGCCCTAAGGATCGCACCGACTGCGATCAGCGTAAGATTTTTAGGGAGGCGTTGTAATCGGGATCGGCTACCCATTCGCATTGAGGACAAGGAGAGCGCTCATTCAAAGAGGGTTAAATCTCCTCTCACACGACTACATTTAGCGCAGGTTTTGGATCCGTATGCGGGATCTACAAGGGTCAGTTCCCTGCGGCGCTTCTCCAACTGGTACTTCAAGACTAAATTCAGCTCATCGAAGGCGACATCGCGGAGCCTCATCCTCATTTTTCGGAGGGATCTGCCTACAAGTTTCTTGACGTTTATGTCACCCACGACGACAACATCATAGTTTTCAGCGAAGTATTCACTAACTTCATATAGAGATCCCTCCTAAGGTTCTTAAGGTGCTCGTTGGCCTTGAACAACTTCATCTTTGCCTTGAACCAGTTTTTGGAGAGGAACTTCTTCCTCGATAAGATCGTAATTGAGTACCTCACCTTCCACAGAGCCCCTTCGTAAGGCTCGTGTTGGGGGAAATACTCCCCGTCTTACGTCGCAATGAGGTTCTTAATGCCCATGTCCGCACCACAACCTTATTGACTTTAGGTAGCCTAGGGAACTCGTAACTCTCGACTACGAAAAAGATGAAATCATCCTTCCGGGTTTTCTGCCCCCTTTTGAACCTATATAGAACGCCTCAATTAAGATAAAGATAAAAATATTTCTGACGAATTATCTTACATGGAGATAAAGGTATCTGACGAATTGTGGCCTAGGAGGAAGGATTGGTCGGGAGAAGTAGTCGAAGTTTTAGTTAAAGAAGGGCAAAGAGTAAAAAAAGGAGATGTAATATGCGAGATAGAAATCGAGAAGGCAGTCTTACAACTCGAATCCCCAATTGATGGGATTATCAGGAAGGTTTTCATAAAGTCTGGTGACGAGGTAAAACCTAACACTTTGCTAATGGTGATAGAGTGACAAAACCGGTAATTAGGGTACAAAATAGTGAAAAATTAAGGAAAATTGCTCTTATTGCAAGGGAAAGCCAAGTATCAACGGTTTGCGAAGAGGCCTTATGCCCTAATCTAGCAGAGTGCTGGTCTTCGGGTACGGCTACGTTCATGTTAATGGGAGATGTCTGTACGAGAGGATGTAGGTTCTGCTACGTTAAAAAAGGGAAACCCCAATCCCTAGACCTCGAGGAACCACGCAGACTAATAAAGGCTATTAAGGAAATGAACTTAGACTACGTTACCTTAACTTCCGTTGATAGGGACGATCTTCCTGACGGGGGGGCCTCTTATCTATCGGAGACGATCATGATGATAAAGAATGAGGTTCCAAATACAATTGTGGAACTTTTAGCCCCCGACTTTCAAGGTGACACCTCGTTAGCGGAACAGGTAATTAGTGCTGGTGTTGACGTATTCGCTCATAATATAGAAACAGTACCAAGTCTGCAAAAACTGGTAAGAGATAATAGAGCTAATTTTGAAAACAGCACATTAATTCTGAAATACGCTAAGAAAAGAGGAGTCGTTACTAAATCCTCCATACTCCTAGGATTCGGTGAGACTCAGGAAGAAATATATGAAACGTTTAGGAAAATCGTTGAGTTCATTGATATTTTAGTTATATCGCAGTATTTAAGACCAAGTGCTAAACAGCTCCCCGTTAAGAAAATTTACACTGAGGACGAATTCCGCGAGTTAGAAAGAAAAGCCTATGAAACGGGATTTAAGGCGGTAGTAGCAGGCAAGTTAGCGCGAACGTCCTACAGAGCAAAGGAGGCATACCTTAAGGCGATTCAAAAATGTTAAGGGTTTTGCTAGACCTCTTTAGGGATCCTTACTGGAATATGGCAGTAGACGAGGCTATGTTAAATAAGGTGAAAGATACTGGCAAACTAACATTGCGCATTTACGGATGGCAACCATATGCCGTGTCTCTAGGAAGAGGACAAAAAATGATGGATACGGTAGATCTCGAATTAGCTAAAAATATGGGATTGAAAATCGTGAGAAGACCTACAGGAGGTGGAGCACTAATTCACTCTCACGAAATTACTTACTCTGTTATTGCCCCTCCACGGCACGAGTTACTAAGGATGGATGTAGAGTCTTCAGCTATTTATATCGCTAATGGCATCGCAAAAGGCCTGAGGAAGTTAGGAATTAAGGCAGAGGTACGCGGATTCGCTGACAAATCTAAATATAATCTTTGCTACATGAGAGTAGGTGCTAGTGATGTTATTGTAGATGATCTGAAAATATCTGGTAGCGCTCAAACCAGGAAGGATGGTCTTCTCCAGCATGGGACATTACTACTTTCGATTAGTGAAGAGGAATGGAATGTAATTAAGGGCGCGGATATTAGCGGAAAACTCACTTACTTAAATAATTATGGAAATTTTCAGATAGATGAGATAATTACTGCATTAATCTCAGGTTTTTCAGAAATATTTGGAGATTATGAGTTTGGGTCTCTGACACCCATAGAGGTGAAGGAGTCGATCGAGTTATATCAGCACAAATATTCAAGAAGTGAATGGAACACAGTCCCTTAAATTCGAGAGAAAATGAATTTATTGCTTTTAAATTTCTCGACGTATTCATTTGCTAGGTACATTTCTTGCTCATGATAGGTTCTTATTTGGTAACCTTCTCCAAACCAAGACGAATAGGAGGAAATTATTTTGTCAATAAGTTGTTCACGATTTACTCTAATGAAATCAGTTAAATTAGCTGGTCTGTATTTGACCATATCAATGTTTTGTCTAACCTTACGCGGAGGAATTACGAGTGATTTATACATCTCGTTAATGTCGGCGTTCAGAAGAATACTTCCATGAAGTAAACATTTCTTTCCAGATAAATATGCTGAATTACCACATATTTTCTTGTTAGAGTATACTATATCCGTATCATTTCTAATTTCTGTTTTAATCCCTAATGAATGGAAAGCGTTTACAATTCCCTGAAGAAGATTTGCGTATAGTTTATTCACGTCGTAATCGCTACAAAAAGTAATTACGCTGTAATTAAGTACGCCATTATCATGATAAACTGTACCGCCTCCTGAGAATCTCCTGACTAGCTTAATTTTCGCTTTGTTTACATAGGATAGGTGAACTTCATCTGTTATTGCTGACATTACACCTAGTACAACTGATTTATCATTAATCCAAATTCTTAGTAAAGGGGGAGTAGCTATCCTAACTAAAGAATAATCAATTGCTATGTTAAGGTAAGGATCTTTAATTTCTTTGTCCAAAAGAACCTCCATTGCGTTTTATACTAAAAAGAAAAATAAAGAAAAAATTTTACCTTCTTCTCAAGAACACTACTGCTATTGCAATTATTACTATAATTACTATGACTATAGCAACAATTTCTAAGGTACTAACAGATGATGGGTGAGTTGTTGTAGTGACGGGAGGTACTGTCGATGTTGTGGTCACGGGAGGTGTGGTAGTTGTTGTGGTCACGGGAGGTGTGGTAGTTGTTGTGGTCACGGGAGGTGTGGTAGTATATGGTTGATAGTACATCATGTTATAGTAATAACCAGCAAATTCGTTATACTGAAAGTTCTTCACATAAGGTTGTACAAAGTAATACGTGTAAGGAACTGGTAGCCATAGATATGGCGCCTGATGATATGTAATATTGTATATCTTAGCAGCCATTTCTATCTGTTCTGTAGCATTCGTGATAAATGGAACTTGGTTATCCATTTGATTTACTACCGAATTATTTAACCACGCTAGATCTCCTGAAAGGCCTCCGTCCAATACGTTAGTTTGTACGTCAAGTTGCTGGAAGATAGGATCTGGCCAATCGGGCACCCATCCAAGATCAACAAGGTCTGGAGTTCCACTGGGAGTACTCCAACCATCAGTGACTGAAGCGGTTACCAATTTTATAGAGGTAGGTATACCGATTTGCTCTAGATTCTGCTGGATAATTTCTAGTTCCTCTTGTACAAGGGGAGTTATGGGCGTTAGAGTGTATATTGCAAGTGTAGATAAAGGTGTAGCTGAAGAATTGCCTACAGTTGTTCCATTCGGAAGAGTTACGTAGAAGTGTCCCTCATATCCTGCCTCGTTGAGATAGGTCAACGCTAGTGATACATTATATGAATATGGCTGAATATGATCCATAGAGACTATCTGGTTATACACGGGGAACTGCGGAGAGATTGGACCCACGAACTCACTAGCGAGTATCGTCCCATTATATGAGAAAATATGGAGAAGTGCAGAATAGTTAACAGCATGTACTAGTGCTAACCTAAATGCAGTTATGTTTGTTGGATACTCTTCCGTATTCATGGCAATATATAGCACTTCTGGCTGACTTCCAAAGTTAGCGAATATTCCAGATAGCGGAACAGTGTATTGGTAACCCGTGTATATTGAACCTATGTAGGGAACGCTAACGAAGGATATCTGAGCCTCATTTTTATCGAACTCCTCGACCCTTGCGGTATGACTCAGTCCGTATTCTATCTCTATAATCGAAATGTGAGCTGGTTGGGCTACTGCTGGAACGCTTTCGCTAACCCCCCAGTAGTTGGGTACTGCTTTTAGAACAATTGTTGAGAACCCCTCAGCCACTGACACTATCTCATAAGGTCCTGTACCTGGCATTCCGTGAAGGTTTATGTAGGAGTTTGGAGTGTTCGGTTGGACCCCTCCGTGCTGATCAACGAAGACAGGGTCCTGTATTGCTCCCCACCACGCAGCAATGTCGTATAGGAAATACCTGTACGGTATCAAAGTACTTATCTCTACCTCGTAAGCACTCTTAACGACTACAGCCTGATATGGGTACTCCATTATCTTCTGGATGGTTGCGTTGTTAGCATTGAAGTTCGAGAGTATTGAGGCTAGCACGTCAGCGGCCAAAGTCGCGTTGGTATTAGTTGGCAATCCAGTGACGTTGTGTATAGCGTTCGCGACTCCCCAGGGTAACGCATATCCCGTCTGACCGTATTGAGTTGCGTTAAAGAGGAGGGTAATATAGTTCGAAACGCCGGGTCCCTGTCCCATAAGTATCATTCTGTAGAATGAGAACCAAACTGTTGAGGCGTTAACTTGAACGCCGTCGCTGAAGTGAACTCCTTGCCTTATGTAGAACGTGTAGTTCTCGTAGTTGGTCGTGGAGTAGTTCTGGGCAATTACGGGAACGAGTTGAAGGAAGTTAGAACCGTTGAACTCCACTAGTTCCTGGTAAACTGCAGTAAAAAGAGGACCGTCTTGAACATAAAAGCCAGTTGCAGGATCTAGAGCGTCAGGTGCAGCTGTTTGGGATACATCAACAAGTACAGAACTATTCGGAGGAACTATGGTAACTCCTTGTGCACTAACGTGTATAGGTATGAAGGCTAGAAGTCCTATTGACGCTATCCCTACCAAAAATAGTAGTACATATCCTTCCAATTTATTATAATTATATACCTGACTATTCATTATTTAGAAACTGACTGCTTCTACTTATATGTCTTTTGCTAACGCTTACTACCTATTACTTGAAATTAGATATCTAGATAGTGGTTTATTCTAATTAATCATTATTAGTGTAGATAATTTCGCCAAAAATGCCATTTTTTCACCTATTCAAGGTGTCCTTAGCGTTAACCAACACGTACAGTTAATTTGGAAGAGTATCGCCATACCCCACATAATGTAAGCTTCATCCACTCTTTGATTCTATATCTTGATAAATGCGCTTTAGTTTACTCCCTAGTATTTCTGGGGAATTCCTGGACGTAACTACTTCAATCTCCTTCTTGCTTACGGAGGTTCTGAAGTCCTCAGAATAAAGCAATTCCTTAGAGTAATTGATGAAGCAACCTATATCATCTGTTGAACATTTTAGATTATTGCTAGCTACTTCTGGAAGAGGTCCATAATCAGAAGTGACTACTGGTATTCCCATAGACATAGCTTCGAGTACGGTTATTCCATATGCCTCTTTTCTCGACGGAAAGATTAACAAGTCTACATCTCTAAGTAATTCGATTATTTTGGAATGGGGGAGCTTCTCTACATACTCAACGCCGTCCCTTTCTCTAGGTGTATTTCCGACGAACACTTTCCTAACATTTCCGGGAAGCCTTTCAAATACTGCCTCGGCTATGTCACCCCCTTTTCTTTCATAATCAACTCCAATATAGGCTATAGTCTTATTCGATATTTCTTTGGGTGTGGGAGTTATAGGAGGTGGAAGGACTTCTACTCTCTTTATTCCCTCCTCTCTAAGACCTTTTGCACACCAATTAGTCCATCCAATTACTGTAGTACCGCGCATATTAAATACGTCTTTCATTAATTCTATCACTCTTTCCCGTAAAGAACCGATCTTAAGATAATCTGAAAAAACATTTGATAACGGCTGATCCAGTTCCTGAACCCAGGGACCTCGTGGTAAATACGCATTCAAAAAGAACGAATGAACAATTCCAGTTAACCTCAAGGATAGAATTGGCTCACCTAATAGTTTTAAAACCCACTTTAAGACGGTTTTTGAATTTATAACATAATCGTTAAATTCTGGACCTAATTTAGGAAACTCCTCCACTAATCTGTAACGTATGTCCTTAGGCGCGTATCTTAATCTGAGTTCGATCCCGCTTCTTAAGGTGTTGTCGATTCTGTTTCGCTGCACTATCGCAGAAACTTCCATGACAACTATTTGTTGTAGTTACCCTTTATATTTATTTCCACACGTTATTTCAATACTGACCAGTGCTTTAATCCCCATTAGGCAAAAATTCTATATATTAATAAAGTATATATTTAATCTTCTAAAAGTGACTTCACTGCATCCTAAATATTACCTATCGTCGATTTATTAATAGTGTTTTCTTTATTCTCACTTAAACTGAAGTATACCTCTTCCAGTATTTCCATAACTCTTATCAGCCAACTATGAATTATCTCAGGTTTTTCTCCCTCTATGTTGTTTACAAATTCGATAACATCAATTAATTGACCTATTAATTCTGGATTTATCATTTTATTTTTCATGAGGAAAAATATCATGCCGTGCATGTCATCGGTGGAGATCCCGTAATAAGACTTTATCTTCATTAATACCTCGTTGAGAAGACGCTTTGTCGCATTAACCGTGTCGGTTATAACCAAAGGACTCGTCGAGAACGTTTCCTCATCAATTAATGCAGCCTTTTCTATAATCTTATAATCCTCCCAAAATCCCATACGTTCTCCTCTATTGCGCCTCTCTCTCTATGATTTGTAATGCCGCTTTGAGTTTATCTCCTCTTCTCTTTGCATACTCCTTTATGGCTTCGGTTGCTACTAAATTAAGCTTTTTCCTCTCAACCGCCGCCACAGTTACTAATAGATAATATATGTCTTCATCTATGTATAGGTTAAGGCGATGCTTTTTCTTTTTATCTTCAGTTGGCACAAACCTCACCTTATGTATATTAAGTTCCAAAGTTAAAAGTGTTCTTACTCAAATTCTATTGTTGCAGGCGGTTTTGATGTAATATCATACATAACTTCACCAACGTCAGCAATGGTTATTATCCGTCTAGCGAGTGATTCTAGTTGTTCAATCGGTAATAACGGAACATCCGCCGTCATATAGTCTTCGGTATCTACTACCCTGATGACGACAGCGTATCGTCCGTTACTCTCTCTAATGGTATAAAGAGCGTGAGTTATATCATAGGCAAATAATGCTCTTGCTGTATAACCTATATTGGGATATGGTGCACCTCTAGATATGGAGACTACTGATCCATATTGCCTGACATCTCCTTTTACCCCAGTGGCCTTAACTCTATATCTTTTGACCTGGTAGCCAACTATACTACTGAGCTTATCGTCGGGTATTGCATCATTCTCAAAAACTACTCCAAAAGTTTGAGAATGTCCGCTTATTTCATTTTCAATTATTCCAGTGACTTCCCTACACAGATTCAGTTTTTCAACGTTTATGGATCCAGGAACTCTAACGAGAAGACCAGGACCAGGAAACGGTTGTCTAAATATTATCTCTTTAGGTAAACCTAATCTCTCTGCAACAATCCTTACTTCGTTTTTGTATAGGTCCGCTAAAGGCTCAATAACGCTAAATCCGTACTCCCTTCTCGGATCTAACCCAATCTGAGTCAGAACATTATGTTGTGTTTTAATCCCCCCTTGGGTTTCAACCCAATCAGCAGCAATAGTACCTTGAACGAGGTATTTAGCGCCTATTTCTCTCGCAATACTAGATAACGTTTCATAAAACGTTTTCCTGAAAACCTTTCTTTTTTGCTCAGCATCATAAATTCCTTCTAATCTCCGATAAAATTCAGCTGATCTGTCAATCACGTTAACGTCCATAATTCCCTTAAGAAGTCTCTTCACATTATTCCCTTCGTTTTTCCTGAGCATTCCGGTATCTATTATTACGGGAAATACTTTTTCCCCTAATGCCTTATAAGTCAAAGCGACGGCGGTTGTGCTATCAACTCCTCCGCTTACCGCGGCTAAAATTCTACCCTTGTCCCCATAGTTATTCCTTAATTCCCTTATTGTCTCCTCAATGAACTTATCCGGATTGAACATTAACTTAATGAAGGCATACTTTCTGATAAGTTTTTAGTTCTTTTTACACTTTTCCATAGTAAAGGACAAATTTATCGAAGCTAATTCAAGGTTAACCGGATTTAGCAATCACAAGCATTCGGTTAACCGTACTCCTCATAAACTTCAACATATTCAATGTGAACTAACTCCGCTACCGGCAGGACTTTCTAATTCGTTACCCACCTTGCCTAAAGGGTGACGGTCACATGTTAAGGTGGTTCCCAACATGCATTAAACTTTATGTCTAGGGTATCTCATACTATTACTGGAGCAGAGACTTACCGCATCAACCCTAGCCTAGGCGTCTTGATGACTCTATCAGCGGTTACCAGTAAATCCGCGTCTCTTTTTTTGTAGTTAAACTTAACTACAAAGCGATTCTCATCTCTACCTTAAAGATGGAGTTTTCGCCTCATTTAAACACTCAATAAAATTCTAGAGAGTTATACTAACGCTTTCTATCCTGAAGTAAACTAACAATGAACCTGTAGCCTAGGTTTAAGATGATGGAAGGCTTTATTAACAGTATAAACTAAGGGAAATATTGATAAGCAGATGAGTTGGGATGGGCCCGTAGCTCAGTTAGGCAGAGCGTTGGGCTCCAGATAATCTTTGGGTCTTCCGACCATAAAGGGATGATATATATCTGGAGCGGGAGAGACCCAAAGGTCGCGGGTTCAAATCCCGTCGGGCCCATTCATCGAACGAGGGAGAGAAGTATTGCGATGGCAAGAAGCGCTAAGAATATACTTTGCAACGAATTCAAGGTCTTCGTATTACTTATTAGCCTTCCTAATACTTCATTGAATAGTTTTCCTCCGTCTGTTATTATTAACGGAAGAGCGTTAAGAGCAGCTAAACTAAAGTTAACCACGTACATCCAGAAAACGAAATTGACTATAGGGTAAAATGAAGCCGATATATCGTCTTCAACATAAATTCCGAGCTTTCCGCCCTTTGTAGTTAAGTTCCTTAATGTCATGACAGTACCGTTGGTCAAGATCGTGAGACTCACCTTAGGAGGTAAAGGCTCAACAGAAGAGAGTTGATTTACATCTCTGATCGTGATGTTATTTACCCTGACAATCACGTCTCCAGGATGAAGAAATTCACCCGCAGGGTAAGTTGAATTAACGGAGACGATTAACACCCCATTTGAAGCCGTGTTGACTAAAGGGGTAAATAAAGCGAGAAAAAGTAAAGCCATTATTAAGTTAATGGCTATACCTGCCGATATGATTCTAATCCGTGATGAGCGCTTAGCTAAATTAAGTCCCTCCTCATCCGGTTCTACAAAAGCTCCAGGAAAAACAGCTAAAACGAATAGTCCTATTGACTTCACGGTAATTCCCTCCGATGTCGAAGCCAGTGCATGCATTAACTCATGTATTGTTATCGATAAAACTAGGGCAATGGCTATATAGAGAAACTGATATATGGAGACGGTCACTCCAGGGATAATAGGCACTAACTTGGCTGAGGAATGAGACATGGTAAAAGAGGACAGGATAACGCTTACTACTAAGTATATGCCTAACGCCATCGATATAAACGCTACACCAGTTAATATATTATTAAATACTTTGAAAGCCCTGCTTCTAGTTAAGGTGGGTAACCACTCACTCCTACTTTTCCTTCTCCATATTAATAGAAGAGGAAGAAGTGTGATACCCTTTTTACTAAGGTATTCTGCTTTTTTACTAAGTGCAACAGACAGCAGAATCCACGCTAGTAATATTAGCTCTACTATAATCAAGGATTGCATATATTAACTCATCTTATGAATGATTATATCGTTTATGGAAAGAAGCTATTCTCCAGAACATTGGAGTCTACTAAACTCACTAAGGAGAAGGGCGATAGCCATACTAGAGGAGTTGTCGCGAATGGGTATGCGGGGCAATGTTTACGGTTCGATAGCTAGGGGTGACGTAAACCAGCACAGTGATATAGACGTGGTTGTAGAGAATCCCGACTTTATAAAGCTTGATATGATACCCTATTCTCATAGATTCGTCGTACAAGCCACCCCTAAATCTACCCCTAAGGTATACATATCGCTTGATCCTGAGGAAAAGGAAATAATATCCTTTCCAATAGGTAAATTAACTAGAGATGAATACTTCTTCTTTAAATTCGGAGGTATGATTTCGCTTGATGAAATGAAAGAAGGGAAAAGGGTTCCAGGTATCAATAAGCAATTACTTTTAATAATCCCGAGAAAGGATGGTCATACCTCCGTAGAAGTTAATGGAAACGAGGCCTACGTTTCAAAGGTAATTGGAATTCCTCTTTCCACAGTTAAGGAAAGGGAAAGAGTATTGCAGAAGAGGAAAGAACAGGGAAGAACTGGAGTCTTCTTTAAATATGAGTTGTATCCTAACGAGAGCATTTTGGAGGCCTTAAACAACATTAAGAGGAGAAGGTAATGATTGAGTGTGTTGGCAAGAGGAAATATTATCTATCGGGAAGCTACGTTTGTGAGTTTAATCTTTTCGGGAAGAGGGTTGGATTATTAACGTTTTTTCCTAGAAGAGAAGTTTACTCACCCTGGGCCGACCTAGACTACTCGCCATGGCCACGTAAGTATAATAAGGAAGTAGATATAGTCACTTATCTAGTGAATCTAGTAGGACCTGGAGGGAAGGTAATGATCTCCTATGAAAGCGATGAAGAGACGAGAAAGTTGCTATTAAGGGGTATTCCACCTCAAATAACCCCCCTTGGTTTCTCAATGGTTAAAAGTGGGATAACCTGGTTTAAGGATTGGTACTTCGCAGAGGGAGGTAATGAGGGAAACGTGAAATTACAAGGAAATGTGCCCCTGCATGAATCGGAGAGAAAGAGACAACTTTTAGAATTGCTAGAGGAAATTAAGAATTACGGTGACGCGTTAAGCGTTAAAGTAAAGAGGTATATAAATGATGAACTCAATCGTAGGTAATCCGGAAGTTGGAATATACAGAGGACGCTTGCCAATTGGATGCGAATTATGTAGGATTGGGGCTAAGCTGGTTATTTTCGTTACAGGAGAATGCGGAGATAACTGCTTCTATTGTCCAGTTAGTGAGAAGCGATTCGGAAAAGATCGGATTTTCGCGAATGAGAGTGAGGTTAATGACACTAACGAGATTATTTGGGAAGCGTATAGGATGTCAGCACTAGGAGCTAGTATAACTGGAGGCGATCCTTTACTTCATTTGGATAGGACAGTCAAGATCGTTACTGCGCTAAAGGAGGAATTCGGTTCTCAATTTCACATACACCTCTATACAAGTGGAAGATATGCAACGACAGACGCGATAAGGGAATTAGCTTACGCTGGATTAGACGAAATCAGGTTCCACCCTATAAACGAGAAATACCTCAAATTTGCGGAGAGAGCCACTACATTTGATATTGACGTAGGAATAGAAATACCAGCTGTTCCAGGTCAGGAAAAGTTTATAATTGATGTTATAAAATGGGCCGAAAATAACAAAGTGAAATTCGTTAACATAAACGAACTTGAAGTCACTGAAAGGAATTACACTAATCTTTTGCCCATGGGGATCAAAGTCGAACATGGAATAGCTGGGGGGAGTAAAAGTGCGGAATTAGCTATAGGAATAGTAAAAGAATTAGAACCTTCTAAAATATCACTACATTATTGCAGTTCAGTTTACAAGGATATAGTAGAAACTCGAACAAGGTTCATTCGGACAGCGAAGAACGTCAGAAAACCCTATGAAGAAATAACTGGCGAGGGAACCATAATAAGACTAGTTACCAAAAAATGGAACAGAGACCTTGAAACATACGGGGAAGTAATAGGCAACGAGCTTCACCTTTCGCCTAATCTTGATAAGGAGATTTTACATAGCATAGATGAGGCGTGGTTAGTGGAAACGCACCCAGACGCGAGAAGACTTGAAATATCAAGAACTCGCATACGTTATCCTGAATCTTAATGTAGATGCGATTCCTCCTAGTGACTTTATCTTATCATACGCGTTTGATTCCTTAGGAACTATTCTTACCTTACCTCTCTGCTTCTCAACTTCCCTAAGGAGACTCTCAATTTTCCCTGATTCGTCAGATGTTATAATATCTTCTACGACAAATAACGTATCTATAGCACCCAATTCAGAGGCTTTACTAACTTCCTCTAAGCCGTATGCGTAAAGCCCGGTGTCCCTCGACATCAAGTAAAATAACATCTCTACCTCTTTTTCGGTCTCGGAAAGTTCGTAATCTCTAATTGCTATGCTAACTATGTCTTTTTTCAATAGTTCGTAAAGTCCGCTCCTATCGGCATTACTTACCCTATCCTCGTATATGGAGAGGGAGGCAAGATGTCGCTTAACCTTGTCCTTAAACGTACCGGGACCGGCAAGTATGACTTTGGTGATACCCCTATTCTTGGCATAAGAGATTATTCTCTTAGCTAACTCTAACGCGTTGTCCTCAGAGTAATCCAAATCGTCTGACGGCGGCTTTAGCGTCCCCTCCTCAATTACTTTCACCCCTTGGATCATGGGAATTGCAAATAGGTATTCATCATAATCGACTAGCACAATCATAACTCCCTCCCTCCTCTCCTCAGCCTTTCTTAACCTTTCCAATTCGAAGGTCGTCCACTTGGATTTGATTATCACTAATGGGTTTCCTAAATCTAGGTTTATTGTATGATGAAATCCTTTAATTCCGTATCTTTCAGGCGCTTCAATTATTATTCCATGGATTCTGAGTCTAGTCGTGAATTCCTGAAACTCGACTTTCTCTACCCTTAATCTAATGATGATGGGGATTCTTTTACTGGAAGTCTCATTACTTATATCCCTAGTTGTTTTCGCAATTACCTCATCGCCTCGCCTTAATATCACCTTAATTGTCCACAGATCGTCCTCAACTTCGGGCAAAATCTCCATTTCCCCCGTTTTTTCGTTAAAACTCAAAATCCTCATTGGATAATACAGTACTATGGAAATCAAAATTAATAAGGCTAAACAGGAAGATTTGGAAGAAATTTACAATATAGAACTTCAGAGCTTCTCAACACCTTACCCTTACATGCTGTTAAGATCATTAATGATACTCTTTGGAGAACTTTTCATAGTTGCAAGAGACGAGGAAAATATAGCGGGCTACGCGATTGGTGCAATTAGACATAGGTACATGGGACACGTCATTTCCATCGCAGTCAAACCAGAATACAGAAACAGAGGAATTGGTAAGTCGCTTCTTAGAACTTTGGAAACGTATTTTAGAAGCATGAATGCGCTGTATTCTTATCTAGAGGTTGACACAAGTAATTCCATAGCGCTTAATCTATACAGGAAAGCTTCATATTTAGTTATGGGAACCCATAAGGATTATTATGGGAAAGGTAAGCATGCGTTTGTTATGATAAAGAACCTTCATCATAACCTAGATTTAGAATGACACTGGACCGTTTCTCTTAAGAGTTACACAATTTTAGAGTTAGGCCTTTCGCCGTAATTATTAGTTATCCGTCCTCATCACCCTCCTCTCTTGCCATCTACGGAACTGACTCGCATTTAGGACATGTGGAGTTTCGTTGAATGTTTCCCTTTCACATTGTTCATTTAATTCATTAAGGCGCCCTCCGTTTTAACATCTGCGTAAAAGTTTGAAAATTTCGGCTCTTGCCCTTATGGAGCGAACGGATTCCGGATCAGCAGTAGAGTAAGTACGGAAAAAGGAGTGGTATAACAATATCCTCAAAACTGGGGGATAAGGGAAAAATACAGGGTAAGAAGTGAATTATAATTGGTATCTTACCAGATTAGGAGGAGTAGTCTGATTTACTATAGGGAGGCACTTTAGGACCTCCTATTCGTTAGCGTGAACGACTAGATCGATTTTGAAGTTATTAAAGGACTCCGAATTATTGCTTGGATAGATATCCCGACATATAGGCAAAATTGGAAAGAACACCCAAAGCCAAAGCTAAATGTATGTAAGGGACTACAATACTGTATAAAGAAGAAGAAATCAGTACAAATCCAACGCCTAATAAACCGTTCAAGGCAATTATTATTGCATTGCCTAAGGACATACGTTTTATAATGGGGAATCTAGCATTTGAGTAAACCATTATTGAAGCGAAAAATAGAATTAGCCCCAGAACGACATGTATAACAAGAATATAATTAAGGAATGAATTGCTTAAGATAAACCCTACAATAATGTCAATTAACGTTAACCAAGTTAGGTAAAAAGGGAGTTTAGCTTCACTGTTCATAAAAACGTGTCTTTCTCCTGTTTATTAAGTTGTTGTACAAAGGGGTGTATTTGGCGCTCATATATGAACTCATTCCTTCCTAAAGGAAGCGACTTCCTACTTCTCAGACCCACCTTGTCAGTAATATAGGGTGGAGCTCTACGGGCCCTGAGGGTCGCACCGATCTACGTAAGATTTTCAGGGAATCGTTGTAATCTAGATCGGTTCCCTACCTACAATGGGAACAGAAAAAGATTCGATCGGAGAGGGTAAGGTGTTCCCTCGCTTGACAGTATTTAACGTGCAATAAATGTAATTTACTTTAAAAACTAACTTTTAGTACTTAGAAATAGCTACCTTAAAACGCTCAATTGGGGCAATAATACAGGGGACTATAAGGAATTAAACGGCTTGGTTTACTTCATAGGCTTGAAATATCCAGCAGTACCCTCAGTAAACGTCGACCTCATTGCCCTGAAAACCTCGTTTTTAGCCTTGATCCTTGAAAGATATGCTTAATAAACTAATTTTATATTATCTCTCCTCGCAAGCAAGCGAATTTAAATTCTAGATAGATTGTTTTATAACTTTTTAGTTTATTTAGTTATTCATGTTAATTATGCATTGAGCGCAATCCCAGGCCTTTAATGCCGTCAACTTTTATCGACGTAAGTCCTAAACTTAAATCCCACATCGGACACTGGGAGAACACTACGTCATGATTTGTTATTCTTTAGGACAAGGAGATATCCATTCCGTGCGGGTTTTTCGCCACCTTTGAACCCTCTATTATAATATTATTAAGGTATTATCGTCGCAGAACCTATATTGTTAGTATTGCCTTACTTAATGACACGACCTAAGGGTTTAACAATTTTAGTGAGATTTACAGGTCTGAGCTCAAAACTATCTCATCTACTCTTAATTTCTTGAAAATTCAGGAATTATAGAGAGGAAGATAGTGAACACTAGCCCGTTTAAAGCAAATTATGTCCTTAAGGAAAGGAACTAGGGTAATTTTTAACAACACAATAAATCGAGGGAACAAGTGAACAAAAAAGTAACTGCCTGTTTAGCTGTCATAGCGGATTTTAAAGTGATTATCTCAGTACAATTTGCAATTAGATAGTCATGGGATTACCGTTACTTGCACTTTCCTTTTCCTGGGACCATCAAACTCCAGTAATATAATCCTTTGCCAAGTTCCTAGATCTAATTTACCGTGACTAATGTTTACAGTTCTGGAGTTTCCAACAAGCGAACATATTAAGTGAGCGTGACCGTTGTTATCAATCTCGTTATGCTTATATCTGAAATCTACTGGAAAAAGTCTGATGTACTGTTCTATGAGATCATTCAAGAGACCCTTTTCCGCCTCATTAATTGTAATACAACAAGTAGTATGCTTTACTGAAATTAAGGCTATCCCATTTGTTACCGATTTAATTTTCTCTTCTACAAATTGAGTTATGTCAATAGCTTGGAATCTATAATTGGTATCTAATTCAATTTCGTCTATTAACATTCCTCTTCATAATAATTGCCCCTTATTATACGAAAAGTTTTTCTCATAACCAAATCAGAAAATGTTATAACCCTGAGTGGAGGAAAGTGAAGGAAATTGAAGTGGTGTTCAGTAATCATCAGAAATGGAAATCAGGTTTTATTACTTCATAAGTCAAGGGGGTTGGGAACTGGCCTCATTACTTTTCCAGGGGGTAAAATAGAGGCGAATGAGACGGAAGAAGAGTGCGCTACTAGAGAGTCCAAGGAAGAAACTGGCGTTATGCCTAACGAACTAAGACAGGTTGCTAAAATAAACTTTAAAAGAGGAAATGAGGTTGACGTGATGTACGTATTTATAGGGACTGCTACTGTTAAGAAAATTTACGAAAGTGACGAGGGTGTTACAGAATGGTATAATACCGATAACCTTCCCTTTGATAAGATGTGGCCTGACACCAGATTCTGGGTAGATTGCATATTAAAAGATAAATTCGTAAACTGTTTATTCGAATTCTCTGAAGATTATTCAAAATTCTTCGGAGGTGAATGTATCGCGACTCCTATAGAATTGACAAATAATTAAGAACGAGAGGTTTCCTATACGGCCTTCGACAACACACTTTAATAACAAAGAAATATTATACTGTTCCCTGAAAGATGTCGTTAGGACTACTACTGTCTGGTATTATATTTATTCCGGCTATTGTTGTGATATTATTACAGATTGGTTTCTATATGTTAGGTCTAAAGAATACAATAAACGTTAAGCATGTAACAACCTTACCCTCTATCTCAGTGATAATGCCCATTAAGAATGAAGATGTAAATGTTATTCAAGGAGCACTTAATAATATAGCAGAACTGGATTATCCAAAAGAGAAAGTTGAACTCGTGATCATATCCGATGATGATCAAGAACGTTTCAACTACATAATGAAGTCCTTAAACTTTCCTTTGGGTCTGGAAGTTAAGATTGTTAGGAGGGAGGAGAGGAAAGGATTCAAGAGTGGAGCTTTACAATACGGTCTCTACTTATCATCTGGTGAACTTATTCTCTCACTTGATGTAGACGGCAGACTTAAAAAGAACTCGTTGAGGCGAGCGGTATCAATAATGGAAGATCGAGGATGTGATGCAGTTGTCATGGATTGGAGAGGGTACTCCACAAACAACAGTACGCTTTCTAAAGGATTGATAATTGGTACTACACTCGCCAGTGTTTCAGGAATTAAGGGAAGGGATAGGATTGGATTTCAGGTTTTCCCAGTCGGTTCAGGAACTTTATTCAAAAGGAGTGCTATTGTTGATGTAGGAGGTTGGAATCCATACATAGTTCAAGAGGATTTGGAGATAGGATGCAGAATGTTTTCTGGTGGGAAGAAGATATGTGGTTCGGACATACCGATAGAAGTTGAAGTACCATCAAGCTTTGAGGCATTCTATATACAACAAACTAGATGGGCCATGGGATGTATTGAGACAATAGCGCGAAGACTTAAAGATGTAGTGAATTCCAAGATTAGCATACTGAATAAGATAGATGCCATAATTTATCTATTACAATATCTACCGGTTTCGTTAACTTTCGTTGGCACTTCCCTACTTGCTATGTTCACCTTATTAGGGTACGCAACATCCATCTCATTACCGTTATTCCTCGTTTGGATAGCGGTACTGGCGATATACGGTTATCTTTTCTTAAGAGTAGGAAAAAATATAGGCTTCCCCATTAAAGATATTTTATTCTCAATGGGAAGAGTGTCAGCCTTTACAGCGTCCCTATCTCCTTTTGTATTCTATTGGTCGCTAAAAGGTTTCTCCCGTAAAAGAGAATTTAGAATAACGCCTAAAGGAGGTTCGAGCGTTAATTCAAAACTCAACGTTAAACTAATAATTGTAGGATTAGGTTTTCTATATATTTCAACCTCCGTAGTGGCAATAATTAGGGGGGAATTGCTGAGCGGATTGTGGCTATTTTACTATAGTTCAGCATACATTTACACTGGATTGGTCTCCCTATTAGAAAGTAAATTTAGTAAGAATTGAACGCCGGGAGTGGGATTTGAACCCACGCGGGGTTTCCCCCAACGGCTTAGCAGGCCGCCGCCCTACCAGGCTAGGCGATCCCGGCTTACAAGAATGTATAGAAAGAAAATAATTAAAAACCTTTCACTCCGTTTTGAAAGAGTTAGGTTAAAATATTATAACCAGTTTGCGAAGAGAAACTAATACTACGTTTGAAGGAACTTCCAATCTATCAACATTTCCTGACCTTAAGTATAACGGAGTTAATACGTCTTAAGAGGTTGTATCTCTCATTTGGTGGGCATAGGTATAGCTGACGAGATACGTGAAATAAGGGTCTTTCGTTAACAACCTCTATTCGCCTAAGGGGGAAGTGTTAAATGACCCCTCCACAGTCCCATTAAGCCCTCACTAATGCTGAGGAATGGTTAGTAGCCCTAATGGATTTTTATAAATATGGTGGGTTATCTACCCTAACGGATCTACCACCCCATTAACCCATCTTTATAAGGTGATGAAGAGTATAAGGGTGAAAGGTCAACCTATACAATTATTTCCGTATTGTTACCTGGTGAAAAGTTGTCGAACTTCTTATAGAGATCATCACCTAACCCCTAATATCTTGTGAAACTGGGGCAGAACTCTAAAGTTATATCCTAACTTGGTAACCCATTCAGAGAGTTCTAATAACGCGTTAATATAGTCGCTACGGTTACCGTCAGGTTGAACTATTACCTTTTGTTCGCTAATTCCCTGGAATTGCACGAACTCCTTTATCTCCTTTAAATCGAATTCCGGATTTACAACAACGAACTTATAATAGGTGGCCCAATCGTCGTTTCTAAAGTCATATTTAGGTTTAAATCCACTATTACTCAGCTTAGGCGATACTGAGAAGAAATCAACGTACTTTCTAAGTTCCTCTCGGGGTTTTATAGTGCCACTAGTTTCTAGTGCTACGATATATCCAGCTTGTTTTAGTTTAACAACGAGTTCGACAATATCTTGAAGTAGGGGTTCACCCCCAGTTATCGTCGTTAATTTAACTTCTGGAGAAATTTGACTTAGGATTTCTTCACTATTCATTTTCTTCCCATCCCGCATGTACCAAGAATACTTAGTATCGCACCAAACACATCTTAGATTACAGCCCGCAAGCCTAACAAAATTTGACGGTCTTCCTATGAGAAGACCCTCTCCCTGTATAGACGTAAATATCTCTATAATATAGTAGTACCTTCTTTCGCCCAATTTTCCTTACACTGGCCTCATTAAATTGTAGCAACTAGATGTTCAGCGCCCTCTTCCTTCAGTAGATTTCTCAGCGCACCCTCTCCCCTTATCCTCTTTTGTAGCATTAATAATCCTCTAGCTAAGGCTTCGGGTCGAGTTGGGCATCCCGGCATGTAAATGTCCACTGGTAATCCTATTTCGCTAGGTAAAACTAAATTGTAACTATTCCAGAAAATCCCTCCTTCTAGGGAACATGCGCCCATAGCTATAACGTATTTGGGCTCAGGCATTTGTTCCCATACAATCCTAACGGCTCTAGCCATTTTCCTAGTCATAGTTCCCTCAATCACAAGTAGGTTAGATTGTCTGGCAGATGAAAAAGGAAGCATTCCAAATCTCTCAGAGTCGAACCGAGAAGCTGCAAAAGATCCAAATTCGGTTCCGCAGCAGCTAGTTGTCATGTGCGGGGGCCAAAGTGAGAACGACACCCCCCAGTCAATTAAGCTTCTTATAGGTTTCTTATTCAATAACCACCGTGCAGCTTTCCTAGCCGCGGTATTTGCGTCCCCTTGAAGTAATATTTCCTGTGTCAAAGAAATCACACCTTCATTATATATTAGACAGCTAGCTAAATAAATATTAGCTACAAGCTTTTGAAAGGTAGATATTAAACATTCGATTTATCTTCACTGAGGATTAAAGGGAAGCCATCTGGGAGGATGGGTGTCCCCCTTTGTATAACTTTGACTATCGTTTTGCAGTAGTATATAAATGACGGTAGTCGATGAGATAAGTGTCGTCGCGACCCCTAAGAGAGGGTGGATGCGGTATGCCTCTGATCCAATCGGCGGTCCCCACAATACCATTATGTTAACTCGACACAGTATTAAATGCACGATTAATGTTAATAACTAAATAAACTAAAAAGTTATAGAATACGACTCTCTAGAATTAAATTCGCTTAATTATAATATAGAAGATAATATAAAATAAGTTTATTAGGAGTAGTTACAAGTAATCATATGTTTCTCAAAAATCAAGGCCAAAAAGAGGTTTTCGACTTGATTAGTTCAAAGTTTACAGAGGGAACAATAGGATATTTTTAAGCTTAGGAAATTAACAAATGAGTTTAATCTCCCGTAATTCACCTATATAATCGCCATAATTATCCGATATATGCCTGGTTATTCCAATATCCTAAAATCTAGTTTTTAAAGTAAATTACATTTGTTATATTCGACATCATTTCATGTTATCCGATTTTTCGACCTTTTTCCCTTTATAATTTACGCAATAGGTGAATCATTTTTTCATTATCTTGAGATACCTTCAACGAGAAATTCCTAACCGCCTTGAATCTAAAGCTAGGAAAGGGGGACTTTCACCCTATCCTTGTCAAATTAAATTCAAAAATTCCTATATCCACCACCCTGTGACAGACCAACAGCCATATCTTTCATTAAGTTTGACACATTGTGAACTATCCTTATTACATTCCTCACATAGCTTCTGATACTCCTTGACTGTTTCATTATCACATATTATTTGATTACAAATTCTCACACACTTTCTTCCAGCAATGTATATGTAGCATTCCATATACCTTTTTTCCCTCAATGATCATTTAAAGCGTTTCTCATAACGGGCAAGCTATGAGATTCCAATTCGTGACCTTAACTATATTGTAAATTTTTTATATGTAATACGTTTTAGAAAAGACGCGATATCATAATAAGGATAAATATTAGAGCTAGATATGGAGAGGATAGTTTGAATGATTCCCACGCTTCCTCTTTAGTCGGATTAATAAGAAGCTTTACGGAGGAATATATAATTAGCATAGAAAGTATTACGCATCCATACAAGTAGATTATATTTGTGTAAAAATAAAGAGAAAATGCTAAAGGTAGCATGAGGAAATTGGAAATTGCTATAGCTAGAGCTGAATTCCTCTCAGTAGTAAGCGATGGAAGCATTGGATAGTTGGCGTTAATATAATCCTCTCTCATTCTTAATGCCAATGACCAGAAATGTCCGGGAGTCCACATGAATATAAGAAGTCCTAGTAAAAACGCTTGAACGGAAAAACTACCTGTTATTGCAGAGAATCCCGCCCATGCCGCAGCGCTCCCAGCAAATCCCCCTATCACTATATTCCACCAGGTTCTCGGTTTAAGATACATGGTATATAGAAAAACATATATCAGAACTCCTAGAGCTATAAAAAGTGCGGTAAGTGGATTTATAAGTAAACCTAAAATAACTCCAACTACTGATTGAATAGCCCCGATTAATATTGAGACATTTGGTGTAACACTGCCGACAACAGTAGGTCTTTTGGAAGTTCTTTTCATGACCCTGTCCCTATCAACCTCTAGTCCTTCATTAATCATTCCTGCGCCGCCTGACGCAAGACTCCCTGCTATTAGTAAAAGTACCATAATGATAAGTTGCTTAAGACTAAATGGTAATCTAATCCCAAGGAAAGCACCTGCTAGTGCAGCCAAGTCAAGCAACACTAATATTCGCGGTTTATTCAGCGTTAAGTAGTCCTTCAATGATATAGTGAGCGTATTCATATCGATTTAAATACCTCTACATCAGCGAAATTATAAACATTGGTATGAATTTTATTTAACTGTGTTACAAACTAAAGTTAATTCGGAAAAAACCCGCTCGATCTAAGGTAGTTTAGTTAAGCGGTTTCCAACCGTGAATTGCTTACGAACCTTAACGTAAAAACTCGATCTGCCAGGAGGACGTATAACAAGGTAAGTTATGAAAACATAAGAGAGCCCTTGTACTCAATTAAAGAACTCTCCTCTTTTAATTCGTGCTTACGCGTTAACTAAGGCCCTCACATAAATATCATACCATAAATTATAATTACCTCTAATGTAAGGTTACCCATGGTGTTTAATGTTGGAGGAAGAGGATTGGGAAGAAGAGGACTTTGAGGAAGAGGATTGGGAAGAAGAGGACTTTGAGGAAGAGGATTGGGAAGAAGAGGACTTTGAGGAAGAGGATTGGGAAGAAAACGAATGGTAATAATGCCTCATCATACTAAGAAGACATTATCTATTTTTGGAGTAGTTTTACTAGTAAAGTGAGCTATTCTCATCCTGAATGGTTAGATCAAAAGTAGCTTATCTGAGTTTGAATTATTATAGTAAAATAATCTTGGAATTGATGTAAATAGTGTTCTAGTTATTAGAATAAGCTTGTTGGAGTTAAGGGTCTTCAATTGCTTTCCGATAAATATTGTATAGTCTTCTAAAAATCAGACAGTGCAGCTTATTACCTAACGTTTCTAGCAAGATATAAATTCACCCCATCTTGGCAAAAGGAGGCTTCCTGTTTCACTGCTCCGCCTTGCGTGTAGTAAAGGGCGGAACTTCACAGGCCGTGAGGGTCGCCCCAGAAGTGAGCTTAACGTTAGTGTTTCACGCGGAACTGTAGCTGGAGTGTAGGCGTACCACATTTACCCTCACTTAGGTGTCTTGGTAACATTCACCTAGCCGAATGCTATCACTGATGTACTGGCCGCGAATTGACTTAAACAGAAGAAGCTATCCATCCCCTCGCATATTCCGCCCTTTTGAACCTCTGATAAAGATAAGAAAACTTTATCGATTCTCTACTTAATATTAGATGCAAATATACCTGGTGGTTAATTAATGCCTTACTTTAGAAATAATAGTTTGTCCTTTAAATTCGGGAGGAATTGACATGAGATTAGCTGTAGTTAATTTAGATCTGTGTAAGCCTACTAAGTGTAATTACGAGTGTATAAACTTCTGTCCAGTTAATAGGTCAGGCACTACTGCAATTGAAGCGCTAAATGAACTCAAGGGAAAACCAAGGATCTATGAGGAGACCTGTATAGGATGCGGTATTTGTGTAAAGAAATGTCCCTTTGAGGTTATTTCAATAATAAACCTTCCTGATCAGTACGAGGGAGAAGTAGTCCACCGATATGGTGCAAATGGGTTTAAGCTCTTCGGTCTTCCGACACCAAAGACTGGAAAAGTTATAGGGATTTTGGGACGAAATGGTTCCGGTAAAACGACAATACTTAAAATACTCAGTGGAGAGATCATGCCTAATTTTGGCATAGTAGACCAGAATCCGACAATAGACTCTGTCCTAGATAACTTTCGCGGGAAAGAGATCTACGACTACTTCAGGAAGTTATACAATAGAGAATTAAAGGTAGTTCATAAAATACAGTATGTCGATCTCGTCGGGAAAAGATTATCAGGAAATGTAGCGTCTCTGTTAACCAAAGTGAACGAAAGCGGTAAGTTAGATGAGATAAGAGAATTATTGAACATGAATTCCTTTTGGAATAAGGAAGTGAAGACACTAAGTGGGGGAGAGCTTCAGAAACTTCTGATAGCTGCTACTCTAGCGAGAGAGGCCGACGTATACGTACTCGATGAGCCGTCGTCTTACTTAGATGTAAGGGAGAGACTGAACATGGCTAGAGCAATTTTAACTCTTACGAAGAACAAATTCGTTTTATTAGTAGAACATGACCTAGTAGTGTTAGATTACCTATCGGATCTAGTTCACATAGTCTATGGAGAACCGGCTGTTTACGGTAAGGTATCCAAGCCATACTCCTCAAGAGTAGGAATAAATTACCTAATAGAGGGATATCTCCCCGCGGAGAACGTAAAGTTTAGGGACGATAAAATAATCTTCGAATTAAAAGAGCTTAATGAAGAAAATAAAAAGGGGAAAGAAAAGAGGGTAGAGTGGTCGTCATTAAATGTAATTCTCTCTGGATTTCAACTTAGGGTGGAGGAAGGATATGCCTTTAGTGGGGAGATTATCGGCATCTTGGGACCTAACGGAATTGGAAAAACGACATTTATGCGTGTTCTAGTCGGAGAAGTAATGCCTTCCTCGGGATATGTTATAGTGTCAAACCTCACTATGGCGTACAAACCCCAAAAGATAACACCAGAATTTCCAGGGACAGTTAGAGAACTATTAATCGCATCAAGTGAAGACGCGTTATCCAACTCCTCTTGGTTTTACGTGGAAGTAATAAGGAAATTCGGACTCCACAAACTACTTGACTCTGAAATATCAACACTAAGTGGGGGAGAGCTTCAGAAACTTCTGATAGCTGCTACTCTAGCGAGAGAGGCCGACGTATACGTACTCGATGAGCCGTCGTCTTACTTAGATGTAGAAGATAGATATACAATGGCTAAGGCAGTAAAAAGAGTTACCTTAGAAAGGGGGGCAGTAACCTTCATAGTTGAACACGATATCTCAATTCATGATTACATTGCGGATAGGTTAATGGTTTTTACTGGACAACCAGGAATCAATGGTCGTGCGTCATCGCCCCTATCGAGGAAAGTCGGAATGAATAGCTTTCTCAAAGAGATGGATATAACCTTTAGAAGAGATCCCGATACTGGTAGACCCAGAGTTAACAAACCAGATAGCTATCTAGATCGGGAGCAAAAGAGAAAGGGAGAGTATTACTTCGTGGAAAGTAAAGTTCTAGAATGATTTTTTATATTATTTATAACTTTGTCTAAATCAACGATCACTCCGGCTCTCCTCGTAGGTATAGACGATAGAACGTCGTCTGATCGTCCAATCAGGTCGTTAATTTTGCCTAATATTTTCCTGACTTCATTGGCATTTCCTACATCTCCTGAAGGCTTAACGTATTCGACCTTTCTGTCTGAAATCATGAATGATGGCCAACTTTTTGCAACTTTAGGAAGTACTACAATTCCGTTGTCTCTAAGAAATGCAGGTACTTTAGCCCTAATCCATCCTCTCAGGGAAAATAAAACTAAAACGTCCCATTGCTCTTTAACTTCTCGGATCTGTCTAATTTCCTTAGGCAATTGAAATGAGGAATCGTCTCTAAACACTGCCAGATCTCTGACTTTATCTTGTAAATATAACGCAGTTATCGCGGAAAAAAGTCCTGTACCTAATATGAGTACGCTTTTTCCTTCTCCAATTTCTGCTACCTGTTTTGCAATAGATATGTGTGGAAGAAAGAGGTTATCCTCGTCATTGTTACCGACTACACGTATAACATCTAAAGGAATAGAAGAATATTCGCTCATTACACCATTAGCATCTATTCCTATTCCTCCATAACGCTCAGAATAGGGAAAGATAACTACCTTTTTCCCTATTAATGATTGTTCTACCTGGACCCCAACGTCTTCGCATACTCCCATACCAATACTTCCTAATATCCTGGACGGCTCTACCCACAGAAATCCTAAGTATATAGCGTTCTCAATACCATCTAATAATACCTTTTGCGGTTTTACTAATACGTGATCTTTTTCAATAAGCGGATTAGGCAAGTCCATATAAGTGATACCCTGGTTGAATACGACGCCTATTATACTGTATCACCGTAATTATTCATATAATAACATAACTGGTTATAAAGATAAGTGATTAAATGAAAATCATTCATAACATAAGCAAAAGCGCCAGGAGTCAAATAATTTCACTTATGTTAAGGGAGAGGACGGAAAAGGAACTAGCGGAGGCATTGGATATAAGTCCGGCGTCTATCACCAAGTATATTAAGGAAGTTACGCATCCTAGCGATAAAATAATAGAAAAGTGCTTAGAAATAGCTAATGACTATGAGGCCGAACAAATAGTTTCAATAATTCTTTCGGATGTGTTTGAGGCCCTTGTCGAATTCCTGAAAGTAGCCGGTGATAAAATACCTAATGAGGAAGTTAACATCTTAGTAAGTAAAATAAGAAATGCTAAGAGAGACTCAAGACTTCTCCTTAATCAGGTCTCCTAATATTCTTATTCCCTCTTTTATCTCGTCGGGTGTGGGATAACTAAAGTTCAGCCTCATGGTATTCCTACCACTGTTATCGTAGAAGAAACCAGAACCTGGTACATACGCTACTCCTCGTTCTAACGACTCAGCTAATAATTTTCCTGTATCAATTTTGTCACCTACTTTAGCAAATATGAACATACCTCCAACAGGACGACTCCACTCACAACCTTCAGGGAAGCTTTTTTCTAATTCGTCAAGCATTAGATCTCTCTTTTCTTTGTACATTTTTCTAATTCGTGGCAGATTCTTCTGTATTACTCCTCTCTTTATCGCTTCAAGTGCAATGTATTGTGTAAAAGTTGAGGAATGAAGGTCAACGCTTTGTTTCATCATTTCCATTTCCTTAATAATATCTTCATCTGCAACAACCCATCCCAATCTTAATCCAGGAGACAGGATCTTGCTCATGGTTGACGTATATATTACTCTATTTTCCTCGTCTAGCGATTTAATTGACGGAGGTGCCTCACCATCAAATACTACGTGTCCGTAAGCATCGTCCTCTATTATTAAGAAATTATATTTCGAGGCTAATTCAATTAAGTGTTTTCTCTTTTCCAAGCTCATCGTCACGCCGGCAGGGTTATGAGCCGTAGGTATTGTATAAAGGAATTTAACTCTCTTCCCTTCGTTATATAAGCGTTTTAAGTTCTCCTCGAGTTCCTCCATATTCATCCCGTCACTTTCTAATGTAATCCCGATAAAGGTAGGATAGTTCAGCCTGAATGAGTTAAGGGCAGCAAGATACGTGGGATGTTCTATGATGAGAATGTCGCCAGGATCAAGTAGTAATTGACCTAAAATGTAAATCGATTCTTGGCTTCCGGTAGATACGAAAACGTTTTTATAACTTATGCCACGTATTCCTCTTGATACCGAGAAATCGGCTATAGCTTTCCTAAATTCTGTAACACCTGCAGTTGTAGTATATTGGAGGGGTGCATAATCGTATTTATCTAGAATCTCCGAGGAAATCTGCTTTATATCTTCTGCCGGAAACGTATGTGGATCGGGTAGACCGCCAGCAAAGCTTATAACCTTCCTGCCCTCAGTAATTTTTAATATATCTCTAATCTCTGAGGCTCTGAGGTGTTTAGTTCTACTTGAGAAAACGTTTTGAAGAACGGTCTTCATAAATAATATTTGGTGATCGTCGTTAATAAATTCACGATCGACTGGGTGGAAATAATAACAGTAGGAAATGAGGTTGTTTCTGGAAGGACTGTAAATTCTAATGCTACAAATATAGCTAGGCGAATGCAGAGCCTAGGGTTTACAATTAATCGAGTAACTTCGGTCAGAGATGAAGAGGACGAAATAGTCGATGTTATTACATCTGCCTTAAGGAGAAAAAATAAAGTGATTATAATAACAGGAGGTTTAGGTCCCACTTACGACGATATAACGTCTCAATCTTTAGCAAAAGCTCTGAACAGAAAGCTTGAACAGAACGTAAAGGCCCTAGAACAAATAAAGGAGAAGTATAGGAAAAGGAATCTTGAGTTAACGCCAGAGAGAATTAAAATGGCATTTATCCCAGAAGGAGCTCAACCTGTAGATAATAATAAGGGAATTGCCCCAGGTATATATGTTAATGTAGAGGGGGTCGAAATATTAGCTACCCCTGGTGTTCCTAGCGAGATGGAAGACGTTTTAGAGAACTTTATTAGGAGTTTCCTTAAATATCGCCCAGCTTTCAAATATTACGAGGCTAATTTGGAAGTACAGGGAGTAATGGAATCTGCAATAGCCCCCCATATTGCTGAATTAGTCAAAAAGTACTTCCCTATATATATTAAAACTCACCCCCAAGGAAAGGAATTGGAAAAACCAGTGTTAAGGATCCAAATAGCATTGAGTTCTGATAACGAGATGGAGGCCAAAAAGAAAATAGAGGACAGCAAAAGAGAGTTACTTAACGTCATTCACGCATTACACGGCACTGTGACTGATCAGGGAACGTCATAGAGAGGACAAGAAATACATAAGTAGGGAAACACTGAAACGATTACTTTTCTTCCAGATTCCGTCACCTGTATTGCGTCTTGGGGGATACCAAATATTTCAGGCTCGCTAATGTTCCATGCGCTACATATACCGCCCTTAGCATGCTTACAAGTTTGGGATTTCCATATTCCTTGGGATTTAGCTAAACTTAACCAAGAGAGCTGTTCATACTTAACTTCAAGACCTTTAACTTTTTCTTCCAACGTGGCAATTTTCTCATCGGTAGTTTTTTTGAACTCCAAATCCCCTATAATCTTATTGTTTATCTCTTCTTTTATTTCCTCGATCTCGCTCTTTACTGAAGATATTTCCTGATGTACTGAAGAGGAAGATACCAGAATTACATCGGCTTTTAACGGATTATTAAATTGAGCTTCCATGAGTAATATCTTCATAACCTTATCCTTTTAAGCAAGTTATCACAATAAGACTCCATGAATAAAGAGCTATATAAAGATAGGGTATCTGCCCTTGTTGACGTTATGGGTACTGTCTTAAAACAATGGCCAAGTATTGATAGGGATAACGTAATAAAAATCCTTGAGGAAACTTATAAAAGTAAGGGGATAAGACCGATTAGAGGCTTTAGAGCAGAGAATCTCTACGAAAAGGAAATGACCAGCTTGTACCTTATAGGAAAATATGGATTAGGTCTTGCTGAAGAACACGATCAACTTTTTCAATTAATTTTTTATAGGGAGATTAAATACGACGAGATAGCAACCGCTTTAATTAACGGAAATGTTGAAACCGGAATTAGAGATTCAATGAACGACTCCGATACTCTATCACGGGCATTGAGATTGATTTTCATTTCGACACTCTTTTCATTTCAGGATGAGGAAGCGCTATTTAGAGTTATTAGAGAATTAGGAAACAACGCTAACGAGGAGATCCGACATGTTTCGAGGAGTTTTGCTAGGTTTTTCACCGCCTTTAAAATAGCAGAAGCCATAGCTGAAAGAACAGTAAGGGATAAGGTTACAGCCGAGGTTCTGGAGAAAGCTATAAGGATACGACTTGGAGCCGACTTCTTCTACCCGAAAAGAGAATACATAGCGCTAATAGCTAGGGAGGTTTTCGGCATAAATCCAAAGTACTTAAGGCGTGTTCTCGACTCAGATGGTTCAGAATTACTACAGAAAACTGTTTACAATTCTGGAAGAGAGAGTTGACTCCGACCCCCGGCTAACTTTTTGTTTCAATCCCATATCCTAACGTAAACTCTACCTAGTCATAACGGAGAGGTTTTACCACGTCAAGGTAAGGATTTCCTGCTTCACACCTCCACTTTGCCCAGGGGACTCCTTAGGCATTAAGGGTAGCACCGACTTCGAGTTAACATGATGGCGTTCTGAGGACCGTTGATTAGAGACGAGGCGTACCGCAGTGACCCCCGCTTAGGCGTCCCGATTACGCTTACTCCATCAATGAGTATGATTGATATGTTGCCTGCGAACCAATATTTAAACTAATACGAAAAGGGTCATCCATCCTCAAAGGTCTTCAGCCCACTTAACCCCCTATTAAAATATAAACCGTCTTCGTTCTGAGGAAAATATTTAATAATTTTTTCAGACTATTCACTTAATGTGAATTATAATTGCAAAATCTTTCAATGACGCAAAGAGAAATTTTACTAGCCTTAATAGAACTGTATAACAAAGGGAAATCAATGATTAAGAGCAAGGAGGTTGCAGATATGATAGGCAAAGACGAAGGCACTGTAAGAAATGTTATTATCAGTTTAAAGGTTCTAGGATTAGTTGAATCAAAGCCCGGTCCCAATGGCGGATACATGCCGACACTTAAAGCCTTCGAGTATATAAGGAATCCAAGTGTAGTTCCTGTTTACGATAAATTGAGCATTTATAGGAATGGTATAGAGACTGACATTAAAGTTTCCAATATTGAGATCCTAGACATAACTAACCCTAAGGGAAATAGAGTTCTACTAAAAGTAACTGGCGATATAGGAAAACTGAGGATTGGAGAAACTATAAGGATAGGACCAACACCTTACAGTAGGCTTGTGGTTGAGGGACTTATCATGCATATTGATGAAGTTAGAAAGGAGATAATAATTGACGTATCGAGGATGGTTAGCATACCTAAGGAAAGGATAGGAAACTTATTGTCTAGGAAATTAATAACAGTTAAAGGGGACATGAGCATAATGGACGTTGCATCAACTTTCTACAGAGAGGCTATCAGAGGAGCTCCAGTAGTCAATAACGACGGAAAGTTAGTTGGAATTATAACAACTGCAGATATAATGAAAGCCTTTTATGAGAGAAAGTTTGATGCCAAAGTTGAAGATTTTATGAGAACTAATGTAATTACGATTACAGAGGATGAGGACATATTCGACGCAATAAGGAAAATGATAGCAAACGAGGTTGGAAGACTTTTAGTAGTGAGCAATAGCAATTCGCTTGTGGGCATTATAACCAGGACTGACATTCTGAGAAGGATAGCTGGTCTCGAGGGAAGCTGGGCCATATGAAGGAGAGATGTTGGTTACTTCTAGATGATGGAGTTATAGAAGTAAGTAACAAAAGTGAAAATGGCTTTTCATTTGATCCTGAGGAATTTCATGATGTATTGACCAACCATAAGGTTCTCGGAATAATTCATACCCACGAAAAGAATTGTGCTCCCAGTATTCATGATATTGAGGGCATGATGTGGTGGAATTTCCCGTGGATTATTATGGCGCCTACATGCATTAAGGGATATATTTTAGATTTGGGTGTAAAGGAGATTAACATTAATCCCTTTTTTCTTGAGATGCTCAAGGACCTTTTCATGAAGCTGAGCGATTAAGTTCCTTTTATCAGAAGCTAGCACTACATCCGAATATTCCTTTATAATTATTGAATGAGCAAATGGACTCGGCACCTCCTCTGGACCAGTTGTTACAATGCTTATTTCTTTATTGGCAATTTTTTTCATTATTTCCTTAGCGTGAGCTATATCCATATAGTCTTCCAGTATTTCCCTTATCGTCTCCTTTAAAACCGGAAAGTTTGGTATATCCTTTACTACGTTTATCAGAGTATAAGAATTA
This sequence comes from Sulfolobales archaeon HS-7, assembly GCA_019704295.1. Taxonomy (GTDB): domain Archaea; phylum Thermoproteota; class Thermoprotei_A; order Sulfolobales; family Sulfolobaceae; genus HS-7. The sequence continues at coordinate 619,930 of AP024596.1, forward strand.
AGTTGCCTTCTTTCGATGCTAGTTTCCCTTCCTTTATATCTCTTCAGTAACATGAAAGATCTTTCTGCAACGTGTCTAAATCTCCTCCTTAACATTTCAGTCCTAAGTATAACGTTGGCTAAAACTTCCTCCGCATCACTCGTAACTGACCACGTTATAATATCATTGATATTAACGTTAATCCTACCAGGAAGGGTTAATACAAATCCATTATCGTTAACTCCTATCCTTACGTCTACGCCATACTCGTTACTTATCGCATATGCAAAGATTTTTGAAATGGCTTCAACAGTTCTTCTACCGAAAAGCATGTGAAATATGAGGTTTCTATTTCCTTCACTATCATCGTAAATCTCTACCACTATTGTTTTTTCTGAAGGGACTATACCATTAGTAAACAAGAATTGTTCTCCCACATATTCAAAAATAGCCCTTGCTGAATTCATCGTCAGTTGATAATTATCGACAATGTAGTTTATGATCTCCTTAGGATTTACTCCCTTCTTGATCATATCTCCTATTTCGCCCCGAAATTTACCTATTTCTAATGCCGAATCGTAAGCTAAAGGTAACATTTCGGAGATCCAGCTGGGAACCGTGGGCCTTTTTCCCATTGCGTCTCTTATTATAATTGAACTTCCCTTACTAGTTAGGAATTGATACGTTTTACCCCCGAGCACAAAAATATCTCCCGGTACTAAATTTTCGACGAATTCCTCCTCTAGCGTTCCTATGACTTTTCCTTTCTCATCTCTAGCCAAAATCTTAGTTTCGTCAGGGATAGTTCCACTATTCATGAAAAACATCATTCTAAGTCCTCTCTTGTTTTTTAAGATACCCGCGTCCTCTCTGAGTTTCGAATATACATTCCTATCCTCTAAGGAATAGTCTCCTAAAAGGTAACTTATTACACTATCAAAATCCTTCCGCGGCAGTTCGGAAAATGTGTAGCTTTTCTTTAACACCTGAAACAACTCGTCCTTATTAGGAGTTGACGCAAGAGTAGCAACTATAATAAGTTGAGTTAGGACGTCCAAGGGATTTCTAGGTATATGGATACTATCTATCTTTCTTTCTAAAGCCAGTTTTGCGAGAACGGAGCACTCTACTAAATCATCCCTATCAACAACTATTATCTTTCCCTTACTAGTCGTCCTTATATGATGACCAGATCTGCCTATTCTTTGAAGAAGACGGCTTACGCTTTTAGGACTACTTAACAGAATCACTATATCGATATAGCCTATATCTATCCCCAATTCTAGACTTGTAGACGAAACAACTACTTTTAATTGTCCATTCTTTAATTTCTCCTCAACGTCAAGTCTTACATCCCTGCCTAGACTACTGTGATGGGCTCCAACTAAATCAGAATCGAAAAGTTTCTCCTCTGAAACGATATTTCTCAACTTATACGATACTCGTTCAGCTGCACTTCTAGTGTTTGTAAAGACTAGGGTAGTTCTATGCTTTTTCACCTCCTCTATAAGCGTACTATATATTCCCTCACTAACTTCCTGATCGTCGGCGTGAATTAAATCCTTAACAGGGGACATTACCTTAATGTCTATGGGTTTTGCGAACCTAGCATCGGCAATTAGACAATCCCTATCAATCCCTACTAAAAACTCGGCGACTTTTTCTAAGGGGGAAACAGTAGCGCTCAATCCTATTCTTGCAAAGGGGCTTTTTGAGAGATAATGTGAGAATATTTCAATCCCCCCCATGAGGTAACTTCCCCTCTTACTACTCGCTAGTTCATGGATCTCGTCTATCACAAACCAATTAACGTTAGTTAGTTTTTCCTTAAACTTTAATGAAGCAAGGGATATTACAAACGACTCGGGTGTTGTTATTAGGATATGCGGGGGATTTCTTAACATCTTTTGCTTCTGATAAGAGGGAGTATCGCTTGTTCTTACTCCTATTCTTATTTCTTGAAGTTTTATTGAATTAGCTTCTGCAATCTGATATATTTCATTAAGGGGCTGTAACAGGTTTCTATTCATATCGTTATTTAAAGCCCTTAGCGGAGATATGTAAACTGCGTAAATTTTATCTTCTAGTCTTCCCTCTTGCGCTAGAGTTATCAATTCATCAATTATTCCTAAAAATGCGGAAAGAGTTTTCCCAGTTCCAGTAGGACTTGATATAAGAATATTCTGCCTCCCCTTAATCGGTAATATGCTCATTTTTTGCGGCATAGTAAAGTCGGTGTACCTTTCCTTGAACCACCTTGAGATAATGGGATTTAGCTCTTTGTAAATCGAAGAACTACGTACGGGTTCAGCGAATTCAATCATTATGAATCAGTTTTTCCCCAGGCTAAAAAGGCTTGACATGAAAACTTCTTAAACCTTTGCGTACGACTTCAATTAAGTTATACTACTACTTTTTAGAAAGATTTTTATTTAGTTTTTGGTTAAATCATTATATTATGGAAACAATGAAATTTGAGAAATCAAAGGTAAGACTCCCCTCAGGAAAAGAGGTAAGCGTTTCGGAAGCACTAAAATTTTGCTACGATTTATCTGATACGGATATACAAGTGCTCCAAGTCTTATCTAAGACAGAATATAAAAGCGAGGATGAGATCTCCAATTCACTAAAACTAAGCAAGGCCTCCGTAAATAGAAGCCTAAATAAACTGTTATCTACAGGGTTTTGTGACAGGATGAAAGATCAAAACTCAAAGGGAGGGAGACCTAGATACTTATATAAGGCGCTTAGCACTGAAATGTTCATAGAGAAGATAACACGTGACCTTAATTCCTGTGCAGATATATTTTCTCATGCCCTACCTCAACTTATCGGCAGTTAGTGACGAACCTAGTGGGTTCTTGCCTAAAGGCTAGTAGACATAATTCTGTGTCAAAATAGTATATCATATCATTACGCGGTTCTCTATACGGCGTACATTCGGCTTCGAATAGCCTATTACATACAGGACATACTACTTTCATATTCCCAAACAAAATATATCTCATTAGTTAAATAATAGATTAACGCTGCTGCTAACGGTTTTTGATAGAGTGTAAAATTTATCTTATTTCATCACAAATTTCATATGATGTTGAGACCTAGAGAAGTGTGAAAGTGTCTAGGCACTCCATACTCCGCCTCTAGCACAACTATGGGAAAGGTTAGTCCAGAAACTTACATGTATCAACGTCGTAGACCTTGACGCTCTTACCCTAGGACAACTTGGACCTCTTTAGACCAAACCATTGTAGGGAATAATTATCCTCACGGCTAGTGCTACATGTTTTCCTCGAGGAAGTAGCTATACAGTCTTGAGAAAGGAATTGGGTTAAAGATGAGCAGAATAAGGTCGTTCGTATAGAGGAGTATTCAAAGTGTGTTGAAGTACAAGGCTCCTCTTTACGCTCCTTCAAGAAGAAGGTAAATCCTCGTCCAACCTCTGAGTCCTCCCGCTGTGGACGACTTTCCCCAATTGTCGGCGGGAATTTTAAGTGTGAGAGTTACAAATTCACTTTAGATAGACAACTAAACTCTTCCATAAACATATAGATCAAGATGTGTGGGTTTCCCCACGTCCCTGAACACCTCGGACGTGGGTCGGGGGGTTATCCTGCTGAAGGGATGGAGGAACGGGGCAATCCCCCGTAACTTCGGTAAAGTCCAAGGGCAGAGGATTAGATATAAATTCATGAAAATTTTATGAAGCCAAAACCCCTAGAAAGTCTTCACCACGGCATAGCGACTTTTAATTTTGTAGTGTTGTCACCAACTAATACCTCAATCCTTACTGTTCCACAATCCTTCCGCAGTGATATATACTGTTCTGTAGCTCTAACTTTAAGTGGAGAGCAACCTTTTATTTCCCTTAGTTTTGAGGTATAAAAAGGATTTCTTATTTTCCTAATTGCAGAGTTATACGCTTTATCGAATAATTGATTTAGGTCATTGCTTTGATATTTCCTCTTCATTATGACCTTTATTTCGATAGCGTCCTCGGAATAAGTGATACTCACATTGTCATTGGTTTTCCTTACAATAGTAGTCGATGCCAACAGTATTACGGGTTGTGAGATTATAATGGGGAGGAAAAAACTTTTTAAAAAAATATATAGTATAACTCCGCCCATAAGCGAAGGAATTAAAGAAAGTGATATATATATGATAGCTTCCTTTAACTCATAGCTAAAATTCCCTATAAGGTAACCAGCTATTGCTGGCCCAAAAAAAGGTACAGTAGATGATGGTATCGCTAGCAATCTTCGATCTAGCATAGTTAGTAATATAGTGGTAATACAACCTTAAAAATATTCATAATAACTTGTTTTCGATCTTTTATGGATACTATATCTGCAAAGGACGAGGGAGAAATATTCTGGGTATATTTAGATCGAGAGAAAAAGAAGAACGCAATAAACACTCAAATGCTGAGGGAACTTCTGTACCAACTTGACGTTATCGAACAAAACGAAAAAGTAAAAGTCGTAGTTATAACTGGTAAAGGAGATGTATTTTGCGCCGGTGCCGATATTAATGAATTTCTTAATTTAAATGTATTAAATGCATATGAATTTTCGAAATTAGGTAAATTGGTAACAGAAAGAATAGAGAAATCGGCAAAAATATACGTTGCATTAATTAATGGACATGCGTTCGGTGGAGGATTAGAACTAGCTATGGCGTGTGATTTAAGGATTTCCCAACTAAAATCGGAATTGGGTTTACCCGAGATTAAACTTGGAATATTTCCAGGATTCGGTGGCACGCAAAGGTTAGTGAAATTAGTCGGTAAGGGAAGGGCATTTGATATTATTCTAACGGGAAGGAGGATTACAGGAGAAGAAGCGAGGAATATAGGACTAGTTAACTACGTGTTTGGAGAAGAGGAATTCTATGATGAAAGCCTAAAGCTATTAAAAGAGTTAGCGGCTAAACCCATAGCTACGCTATCACTGATTAAAAGAGTAATCAACGACGGTTCGGATCTTCCACTTCATTATGGACTATCCGTTGAGAGCTTAGCTTGGGGGATGACTTTTTCCAGGAGCGATATAAATGATGGATTTGAGGAATTTCTTAAAAGGAAGAAATATAAATATTGATATTTGAGAAAATATAATATAGTTTTCTAACTATACAATGATTGGCTAAGATTTGAGATACTTAGAGTTAAAAGGATGTTTACATGATTCCAAGTTATAGTCCCTTAGAGCGAGATGCTTTCCACTAACACCATTAAGTTCTCAACATGCTAAAGGGGCGTAGCTAGTATTACTGATAGTATTATTCACAAAACTTAATATTATTTACAAAACTTTGATTTAACGTATCCACAAGAGGCATCCGTTCCCGTAATGGTCCCTTACATCCTGTACAATCCTTATTTTATATAACCTCATTTTAAATGAAGATTGTTACCCCCTAAAATATGAAGACTATAACACGTTTACGTAACTTTTAATTACTTTTAATCATTTCTTAATATGATCTTTATTAAGGTTACGTTTATATAGTGTTACCTTAATGACGTATATTGGTGAACTCCCTACTGATTACGGGATCTGCTCACGAGGTTTTAAGAGTGATAGATAGGAAAGTAGGGTATATGTGTTTCTCTCGACTAGCTCCAATGAGTTAAGGGTAACTGTGTATGATCCCTTAAGAGGAGTGCCCGCGGTGAATTAAAAGTAAAGGATAAGTTACACCACGGATAAACACGAATAAGATGGACCTTCACATATTTGAATTTTTATCTAGTTTAAAAAGTGATTATATTATTGAACAAAACTCCAGAGAGTTACACTTACACTATTCATTGCCATTCCTATTGCCGCATATTGCGGGGGAAGAATTATGCCTAGCGAGTATAACATACCTGCAGCTATGGGTACCAAAATTGCATTATACGTTAATGCCCATATTATGTTTTCCTTAATCTTCCTTACTGTTTTAGATAATTGTCTCAGAAGAAACTTCAAAGATCCTAAGTTTGGTATTACCACATCACCTGCGTACTTTGCAATGTCTGTTCCGGTTGAAAGAGCTATACCAACGTCCGCTTCTTTCAGTGATTGGGCATCGTTTATTCCATCTCCGACAAACGCAACTCCTCCCTCTGATTTAAGCTTTTTAACTAGTTCTACCTTCTCCTCGGGAGATAGACCCTTTCTAAGTTCCACACCAATCTCCTGTGCAACTCTATCCGCATACAGACTTGAGTCGCCAGTTGCTATAACAATCTTATAACGTTTTTTCAAATCTCCTATTAACTCTCTTGCATCTTCTCTAATTGGATCGCTTAACCACAGGTCTGCGGAGATCTTCCAGTTAACACAGACTGAAACGTCGCCGCTAGTTTCCCCCTCACAGTTTCTCTTAATTAGTTCGGGCTTACCTACGAGAACTTCAAAACCGTCTACTTTTCCATAGACTCCTCCTTCAATTTCCTCAAAATTTTCTACTCTATGTGCTGAAGATGATAATGTGGCTATTGCCCTCGCTATAGGATGACTACTCATCCTTTCAAGGGATGCCGCAAGTTCAAGTGTACCTGGAACGTATTCCTGAAACTTCCTCACCTCTATTTCTCCTTTAGTTATAGTCCCAGTCTTATCAAACACAAAGGTTCTAACATTCTTAAGTTTCTCCAGGCTCTCGCCGTTCTTCACTATAATCCCCTTTTTAAGAAGCCTTCTGATACCAATAATTACTGCCATAGGCGTTGCTAATCCAAAACCACATGGGCACGCCGAGGCCAAAATCGCCACAGCTATTAACACCGAGAATGTCAAAGTCTGATGCATAATGTAAAACCATACGACGAAGGAAATTAACGATATTAAGATAATTGACGGCACGAATACGAAAGATATCTTGTCTGTCAGATCCTGTATGGGCATTCTCACTGTCTCTGCTTCCCTCAAGGCCTCAATTACCTGAGCCATGTAGGTCCTGTCCCCTGCTCTTGTAACATATATCGAAAGAAATCCAGAAACTAGCGTAGAACCCCCTATAACGGGATCGCCCTTGACCTTCTTTACCGCTGAAGGCTCTCCAGTATAAATTGATTCTACAATGTACCCCTCACCATCATCAACGATTCCGTCTGAAGGCACGAGTTCCCCTGACTTAACGATAACTACATCTCCGACCTTTAGCTTCCTTGAGTCTACTATCTCCCCAGTGGATTTTCTGGCCTTAATAGATTGAAGGGTTATTATATCCCTATTTGACATCTCCTTGATATAAGCCTCTAGCGTTTTCCCTGCAAGGATGAATGTTACTAGAAGGGACGCAGAGTCGAAAAAGTACCCTGAATGCAGGATTAGAAAGGATAGTAAGCTGTAAACCCATGCCGTTAGCGAGGAAAGGGAAACTAAGACATCCATATTCATTGTCTTATTTCTAATAGCCCTGTACGCCCCTAGGTGAAATCTCATCCCTGAGAAGAATACCACAGGAATGGATAGGAGCAGTTGAAGTATAGGAATTCCAATTAAGGTAAAGGGAGAGACGAGTGCGCCTACAAGGAGATAAAGTAAGAGTTTCCTTACTTCACTTGACTTAGATAACTTCTCTTCAGCGATATCAAGTTTATACCCCTTTTTCCTAATTTCCTCTTGAATTCTTTCAGAGGAAGTCGTCATTGGGTTAAACTCCACTATAACGATTCCCGAGCTGGGGTTAATTTTGGCCGATACTACTCCATCCAATTCCTCAATAAATTGTCTAAGTCTAGTAGATTCCTCTTCACTTACTATAACTTTTCCCGTAAATTTCTGAAGAGCTACATCATAACCTGCTTTCCTAATTGCGGAGACTACGTCCTTTAACTTGCCTCCTTCCAATACTACTTTGGCGTTTCCTGATGCTAGATTAACTCTAGTATCCTTAACACCCTGAATTGCCGAAATAGCCTTAGTTAGAGTAACCTCACATGTAGCACAATGCATACCAAGAATCCTTAATTCTTCCTCCCTCCTTAACCTAAGAGGATTAGCCAACACGTCATCCGTAGGCTTCTTATCGTGATCACCCATTTCACATTCCTCTGTAGCCCTTTACGTGTTTATAACAAAGAATTAGTCGTTTGCTCTCAGATATCATTCAACTAGTTGTCGGGCATGCCCTTTGGACCTTCCTTGATATACACCTCTGGATTCTTCTCAAATTCAACCTTGCAATGAGAACTACAGAAGTAATATATTTTGCCCTTATACATAGTCTTGTAGTTAGACGTTTCCCCTACTTCCATTCCACATACGGGATCCTTCATAAGTGATCGTGTTAAAATCTGATTCAAAGCTTAAATTCCCATCGTGTACACTATCTATTGTTTTCGAAATGCGTGGGTCAAAGTGACATATAGAAGGAGAACCAGGGTGAACAGAGTTGACAAACGTAAATGAACTAAGTGATTTAGAATACAAAGTGATAACTTATTTAAAATCTGATTCCAGAATTAGTTCGAGTAAGCTGGCTAAGGAATTGGGAGTTAGTAGAGCTACTGTGGCCAAAGTTATCCATTCCCTAAGGAATAAGGGAGTTAAATTCACTGTAGATTTTTACGAAGATGGAAAGCTTACAGTTTTCGCCATCGCAAACAGCTGTATCAATGAGGGGGAGTGCTATAGGCTTATTGATGGCAGATTTTTGGTAATTACGTCAGGTAACATGAACGAGATCGAAGGACTTCTCTCGAAACTAAAAAGTGAGCATTACTTCATAGCTGTCGATAAAACCGGTTCCCCTAGTGTCAAACAGAAGGGGCTAAAGTGTGACTACTGTGGTGGAGATATAAAAGGAGAGCCCCTCCTAATAAAAAGGGGAAAGAAGAGGTATTATGCATGTTGTAGGACCTGTCAGACTCATCTCGTTAAAAAATTGAACAAGAGGTAAAACTCCCGTTAAGATAAACGTTTTCTAAATACTTATTGCGCTACTCCCCCTGTATTTCCAACTCCTACTAAAACTACAGTATCGCCTTCATTAGTTCTCTCCTTTATGATTTCCCTTACTAGATCTAATGCTTTCTCTGCAGCATTGTACACTTCTTTCCTCATAGCAGTTATTGCCTCATCTAAGCCCATCTTGATAACTACAGCATCGATTGGTATAGTGTATTTCGCAGCAACTCTCTCTATCTCTATTTTCTCAGGACCGGGATCTCCCATTGCTACTCCAGTTCCCTCAGCAACTGTTCCAGTTTCCTCCCCTTCTAGTCTTAGCATAGCGTCAACAGTAACTATTCTTTTAACCTTGCCCTCTTGTTCCTCTATAACTTTCGCTACTGCCTCTCCTGGCGTACCTACAGTTGCCTTAGGTCCTTCGGCCTTAACTACTATTAATTTCCTTCCCTCAAACATTACGTCCCCCGCTATTGTATCCTTGCTTACAGTCCTCTTATTATCAGCGTTCATAAGTAGGCGTGATGCAACAAGAGGTCCTATCGCATCTCCAACTGGGATCCCTTTTTCAAAAACCTTCTGAGCCTTTAAGTAAGCCTCGGCTTGCTTAACAAGTATAGGAACTATCATTTGCAGTTGATATAATAACAGATAGTTATTTAGCTTCTTTGCGGTTAGCATGTAATGCCTTACTACTTTATAAAACATATTAAGAGCGTTAGTTACTTCTGCTGACATCTCTATTTTACTTCTGGTTATAGTATCGACATTCGGAATTGACCTCTGAATCAAGTCGACAATCTTGTCCTCAGTCGTTCTATAAAGAAGTCTCATTCTATTTATTATATCAGTAGGCTCTACCCCAACTGGTTCGATTGTAAATAGTTCCGCTAACCTCTCTGTAAGGGGTTTTGGATCGCTTACGCCTTTCTCCTTAAGGAGCTTTTCCGTGTTTTCCCTTGCATCCTTTGCGTATTTCTCAAGTACTACTAGTCTACTTTCAACATCTCTTAACAAAAACCACATCTGAGCCCTTTGATTAAGACCGGGAAGAAAGGCAAATGCAAAGGAAGCAATAAATAATATATATATAATGTATGTGAGGTACAAATCTGCCCCTGATGGCGCCGCACTTGTTTGGGCTAATGCAATAATAAACATTAATCCTTACCTACCATAATTCCGCGCGGGGAAAATTAAGCTTTTTCATAAATTATAGAAACCGTATTTTACCGGATTTTTTACGTGATATAGATTAAGGCAGTGAAAGTCCCCTTTCGCGGCAGTAGATCAAAACTCATCACTTCATAAGTAATTCGATTTAAGTTTTTGGTACTGTATTTATTTCACAATAGGAAATTATTTTTGCTATTAACATAATATTCATTTAAAAAAATAAACTAATTTTGGTCTGTCAGTAAGGTCAAGTAGTTCTCGAACTAAAACGTAAATGTCGATTTAGTTGTTAGCACTTAAGCGTTAAATATAGGCTTTTCTCATATAAGCCATGCTAATAGCCATTAGCGGTCCTCCTGGTAGTGGAAAGACATCCGTTGCGCGTAAAGTCGCAGAGTTAAGTGGAATGGAACTAGTATCTGGGGGCATGATATTTAGGGAAATGGCTAAGGAAAAGGGAATATCCGTTATCGAATTAAACCAGATTGCTGAAAAGGATAAGAATATAGATTATTACGTTGATAATACATTAGTTAAGATGGCTAAATTAAAAGATAATGCGGTATTTGAATCGCACTTAGCTGGATGGTTATTACGAGGAGTAGCGTCATACGCAGTCTATTTAAATGCTCCTATTGATGTACGGTCCAAACGGGTGGCTGATAGGGATAACATCTCCCCCATACAGGCACTTAGGGAGATAGCAAAAAGAGAGTTAAGTCACTACGTGAGGTTTTGGGAACTTTATGGGATAGATATTACCGATTTAAGTGGCTTTGATCTTATAATCAGTACAGAAAAACTCAATATCCTAAAAGTGGCGGAAATCATATTATCCGCTATTAAAAGTCTAAATACTGGAGAGCAATTCTGAATGCTGATGAACTGGCTTACAGATGGTTCTCATTATTTTATAGCTTCGTCTTACTAGCTATGAACTCACCCCCTTTTGTAAAAGGGGCTTCCTGCTTCACAGCTGCACCTTGCCAGTACTAAAGAACTGAGCTCCTCAGACTCTGAGGACCGCACCTCGAAGTTAACGTTAGTGTTTAACATGGCACCGCTGATTGGAGGAGAGGTGTGTCACATCGACCCTTTCTCAGGAGGTTAAGTGACGCTTACTCTGTCGATGATTGTCGTTGATATATTAGGCTGCGAACCGATACTCCAAACTAAATCAAAGAGGGCTATCCATCCTCGCGGATGAGGGTCTTCCACCCCTCTAATCCCCGATGAAGATAAATTTCAATCCCCAAAATATTATATCTTCTACCTTACTGTAATATGTGGATACAGTTGGTTAAATGGGATCCAGTAAGAATAAAAGTGTTAGACGAACTAAGAAATAATAATATTAATCCATATCCACATAAATTTTATTTTTCGCATACAATAGAACAAATAAGAAAAATGTATGGTAATAAGAAGAAGGAAGAAAGTGAATATATTACAGAGAACATTTCTACAGTAGGTAGAATCGCAAACATACGGAGACAAGGGAAGGCAAGCTTCGTCGATATCTTTGACGAGGGAGAGAAACTACAACTGTATCTCAGAGTAAACGAACTTGGTGAAAAATACGAACTCTTCTTTAAGTATTTTAGTCGAGGAGACATAATTGGGGTAGAGGGAAAACTATTCTTCACGCAAAGAGGGGAACTCACTCTTCTTGTACAGCAGTACACCATGCTTGCTAAATCGTTAATTGAACCTCCTGATTGGTCTAAATTGTCTCCTGAATTCAGATATGCTCACAGATACGTAGATTTCCTCTATAACTCGAATTCGAGAAAGAACATGCTAATTAGATTTAGTGTCATTAAGGCGATAAGGGACTTACTGGCAGAAAAGGGTTTTATGGAAGTTGAAACGCCAATTCTCCAACCGGTTTATGGCGGGGCTTTAGCAAAACCTTTCACAACGAAAGTTAATTTCTTCGACGAAACATGGTATCTCCGCATATCATTAGAACTATATTTGAAAAGATACATTATTGGTGGTTTTAATAAGGTATTTGAGATAGGTAAGGTATTTCGTAATGAAGATATAGATGTAACTCACAGCCCTGAGTTCACTATGTTAGAACTGTACTGGGCATACGCGGATTATAACGATATCATGAGTCTCACTGAGGAGATGTTGCATGCGATATTCCAAAAGCATGTAAAATCTGAAAGTGTGAAATACACCGTAGGAGACAAGCAATACGAAATAAATTTGTCTGTACCGTTTAGAAGGCTTCCTATGGATAGTGCAGTAAGCGACGTTCTCGGTTACGATGTAAATACAGCACGTGAGGATAAGTTGATAGCGGAACTCCAAAAATACTCCTTAGTGCCTAGAGGAGGCGTTTATAGCAGAGGGCTTATAATTGAGAAACTATTTGACAAACTCGTAGTTCCTACCTTAATCCAGCCGACGTTTATTATAGATCATCCACTTGAGACAACTCCCCTTTGTAAACCACATAGAACTAAAGAGGGTAAAATTGAGAGGTTCGAACTTTTCATCGGAAGTATGGAAATAGCTAACGCATATACGGAACTTAATGATCCAATATTGCAGGACAAACTATTCAAAGAGGAAGTGGAAAGATATAAAAAAGGTGACAAAGAGGCTCACCCGTATGATGTAGACTTCATAAGAGCTTTAGGATATGGAATGCCTCCTACTGGTGGTTTAGGTGTTGGCGTTGACAGGATAGTTATGCTGATAAGTAATAATACTAGTATAAAAGAAGTGATTCCCTTTCCTATGCTAAGTGCAAAAATAATTGAGGAGGACTAGCTTTTACTATATCTGTATTTAATTTATAACTAGAATCACTAATGTAAAGAAAAAGGAAAACAATTAGGGAGATTTAAGCGAGTCAATTTAACCTATGGTAGGGCTTCCCTTAATTTTACATAACTACCACATAACAATTATTAAAATGACTATAATGTAATTGAAAAACTTTAATAAGAGAGATGAGGAGAGTTCACTGATTAGCCTCATGTGTTTTCTTAAATAACGAAAACTTCATAATTTGTTCCGTTAGTTGTAATTGATGTTTACAGAACTAGTGGGTAGTTATCCTCGCCCCTACGTGCTCAATGAGTATATCAAGAAGTTTCGCAGTGAAAAGGTAGAAAAGGAAAAGTTCGACTCTAGAATGGGAAAGTTTAAGGGCGAACTCCTGAATAGTTTAATTAATAACAATTTCTCGTTTTTCACTGACGGCATGTTAGAGTATGATGATATTGTAGATGTCGTATTTCATATGATTAGTGGGATAAAGAGAGGAGAGTTAACTCGATTTTACGACAATAACTTCTACTATAGGACTCCCACGGTTAAGGAGAAAATAACCTGCAGTCCTGAACAATACCTTAACAGATTTAAGGCTACTATTGATCTAGCTAATAAGTTAGGTATTAATTCAGATAAAATAAAGGCTTACACTTTAGGACCATTGACCTTCTCCCAGATGGCAGAGGATAACTTCTACAATGATAGAGTAGAACTAGCGTTTGAGTACTCAAAGTCGCTGAAGGAATGTTTAACAAAATTAGAAAAGTATACAAAGATTGTGGAAATACACGAACCAGGATTTTACTCCAGAACGTTGCAGAAGAAAGTTATAGAGAGAAGTGTTGAAATATACGATGTATTAAAGACTACAATGGAAAGAAGGGTATATCCACATTTTAATATATCCCTAGATAGATTGGAATTGCTTTTCAGATTGGATGCTGATGTAGTAGGTGTTGATATAGTAGGTAATATAAGAATGGCCGGAAACATATATAATAAACTTACGGGGAAAAAAATATCATTGGGGGTTGTAGACGCTCGTACAACAAAAATGGAAACTAAAAGTAAGATTAGGCGGATTATTGAAAAGGCGCTAGATAGGAAACCAGAAAAGATCTTATTAAGCAATAACACATTTCTCGACTTCATACCAGAAATTGTAGCGAAAAGAAAATTAGTATTACTTTCGCAGGTGGCAATGAATGAATGAATTACCCATTCTTCCAACTACAGTAATAGGTAGTTATCCTAGACCTAAATGGTTAAGGGAGATGATAAGGCTAAACCTTGCGGGTAGAGTTACGGACGACGAGTTAGCAGAGGCCTTTAACGATTCAGTAATATCGGTGTTTCGCGATCATCAGTTAGCAGGAGTAGACGTGCCTTCTGATGGAGAAATGAGGAGAGATGAAATGACAGAGTTCTTTGCTAAAAAACTTAAGGGTTTCAAATTTTATGGACCGGTTAGAGTTTGGGGGACCAATTATTATAATAAGCCTTCGGTAGTTGGTAAAATACAATATGAACAGCCAATGCTAGTGAACGAATTTGAGTTTGCTAAGGGCGCTTCCTATACCCCTAATTTAAAAATTACCATTACGGGTCCATATACAATTGCCGACTGGTCGTATAATGAGTACTATAGGACAAAATACGATATGGCAAAGGACTTGGCTAAGACTATCAATCTGGAAATAAAAAAACTAATTGAGGTCGGGGCCAAAATAATACAAGTAGATGAACCTGCTTTGCATTCCCATAGTGAAGAAGTAGAGTGGGCTATAGATATTACGAACGAGGCTATCGCCGGAACGAATGTGAAGACAATAATTCATATCTGCTACGGAGACTATTCACTTTTAACACCGTATATTGAAAACCTAAAGTATAATCAGATAAACTTAGCGTTAAAGAATTACAATTACAAACCATTGAAATTATTCAAGAAATGGCATGGAGAACTCGGGATTGGTGTGATTGACGTTCATCAAAGGAGAGTGGAGTCGGCAGAAGAGGTGGCAGAGGATATAGAACACGTTCTAACTCAGTACCCAGCTAAGAAAATATGGATCAATCCTGATTGTGGCTTAAAGTTACTACCGAGAAGTATCGCATTCCAAAAGTTAAAATCCATGGTAGATGGAACAAAAATAGTTAGAGAAAAGCTAAAATCGTAGTAACGTATACATAATTTAATGAGCGTAAGCGAGAAAGATATAGAAATTGCCATAAGGTATTTTAGAGGTGTACTTTCTGTTGGAGAAATATTAGCCATTTACGAACTTAGGGCTGCGGGTATAAAGGAACCGGAAAAAGTGTTAGGCGAACTAATTAGGAAGGGGATTATTGAGAGAGGCGAGGGGTGTTATAATCTAATTAGAAAAAAGTCTTTTGAACAGTAAGGAATGGAGATCGAACTCATTATTAATATGAAATGTCCTATCTTTGAGTAATTTGATGCTCTTTAACGATATATCCCATGTCTTTTCCAGTATGGAAGTCATAAGATATTGTCTTGATACTTCCTTTGAAAGCAACTTAAGTTCTGAACTGTAGTCCTTATCGTAAACTAGCCAATTTTGTACAGGCTCTAGAAGTCTTGCTATACTAAATATGCCTCCACCAGTGAAAGTTTTTATTAGGCCAGTTGAATCCCCAATATAGCCTAAGGTTACCTTTTTAGGTTTAACGCGAGGAATTATCCCTCCGTGAATCCCTATCCGCCTTTTATCAATATGAGGAACGAAAAGTCTTGGATCTGAATAAGATATTGCACCTACTAAAGTACGGTCTCCAAGAGGAACTATCCAAGAGAAACCTGCAGGATTTCGCTTATCTAGAAATACTGATATGAAGTCTTCGTTTATTGGTTCTTTTTCCTCCTCTATCGCTTTAACCCACCTAGCCCTTCCTTGCCAGCCGGTAGCTAATATCACTTTTCCACAGAAGCTCTCTACATTGGTTCCTACACAATGTTCATTAATCAGATTAACTGAGGTTGGATGAAGTACTTTCAAGTTTTCTGCTAGGTCCCTTTCTAATTTTTCTCTATTCAATCTTATAATATTCGTCTTAATGAAAACAGAATCCTTACCCACACTTATCTTAATTGTATCAAAAGGTGCGTCAATATATTCCTTACTTACCCCTAACCTCTCAAACGTATGGCGACTTATAATTCCCGTACATTTTTTCCCGAATACTCTTCTCCTATCAAACAGAATCACATCAGAAAATAACCTACTGCCTAACAATAACCCAGCGATTCCCGCTCCCACTATTATAAACTTCAAAATTCAGAGGACCTGTCTGCTTCGTTTATTGTGTACTTTTCTGCTCCCAATGCGTTAACTATGTACTCAAATGCGCTCCTAGGCTCGGTATGTGCCCCGCACGAATAAACGTCAACAGTCGCGAAGTTGTATTCAGGCCAGGTATGAACAGCGATGTGACTCTCTAGGATAATTGCTATAATACTAACGCCATCACCTATTTTCCATTTCTTTATATCTAAGATTCTCATTTTCCCTTTTTCCGCAGCCCCTCTAACTATGTCTTCAAGCGTTTCTAAGGATCGCAGCTTTTGGGGTTCACATCCGTACAGATTTCCATAGACCTCTCTTCCAACAACGGTAGGGCTTCCCAAGTTTTTTGTAAATTCTTCAGCTTCATAACTCCCCCCTATCATCGAGACCATATATTCGCTATCACATACACTATAAAAAAATTTTGGTTTCTTATCAGTTTGTGGATTACCTGATATCACTCAAAAATTATACCTTTAGACACTGGAGATGTCGTTGTTGAAAGTTTCGGATGAACCATAGAGTTTATATACTTTACATATAAATATATTATATAATTCCTATCACGGGATGTTAAAGAATTTTCTCTAAAGGTGACACGGTACTACGCAAATGTGTAGTCTTGTTTCGCCAAAAAATCTCACGCTTATAAGATATTATTAGGGTAACTTATACATAGAAATATATGATTAAGTAAACTTAAGAGATATAACAATGTGATATGTTTAGTCGAAATCTGCTACATTTTACAAGTTGATGATAATAAACACAAGAAGTTCTGAATTTACCTCACGAGGTTAAAGCAAGGTACATAGTCGACCTTGTAGCCTGAAAACGCCTAGAGGAGGTTGACGAACTGGTCAAACGCTAGGGGCTTTTCTCCTAGTGGCTTAAAGTTAAACGAGAGGAAGAGGTAAAAGTTCCACGCAGTGTCTAGGAGCGCGTAGATCAGGTAGAGGTGTTTGCATAACCTCCTGATGAGTTCTATCCTTGCTTTCCTCGTCTTGAACCCTTCCTCTACGCCTCGACCTGTAGGTCTTGGCTAACTCGTAGGGATCTTCCTTGATGTTGGTCACGAAAACGAAGTGCGTTAGTTTCCCCTTATGTTTCACGTAAATCACGTCGTAATAGTCCCTCGTACTCTAGCCTTCTATAAGCAACGTAAGTTCTATCCTTAACCGTGTGGTATTTCACGGTAAGGGGCTGAGTAAAGAGTTGATTAACTCCTTTCAGGTAGCTCTTCCCTCTGATCACGGTTTTAGCGGGTAACTCCTTGAGGATCTCGAGATTGAGGAATCCAGCGTCGGCTATGACCTAACTCAAGTTGATATACTGTACAGGCTTGTTGACGAAATCTTGAAGAAACTCGGAGGGCTTTTGATCCCCTAGAACTGCGAATTGGGTAACCACGTTACACCTGACGGGAGACAAGAGATCTGCAGATCTAACCTTTTCCGAGAAGAGTTTGTCCTCTACCCCCTTCTCAGCTTCCTTCTCTCCCACCGTCAAGAAGGTCCTGTCGAATCCCAGCACGGTCTCAGAGAAGATCGAGCCCAGTTCCCAGAACTCAAAGGTTTTACCCAAGAGGCGCTACACGCTTCGCCTCTAACATAGCTACGGAAACAGCGTGTTCAAAACACTACTTACGTTAACGTCGTAGTCCTTGACGTTCTTAGCCTTGATCAACTTCGACCTCTTTGTAACTAAACCCCTGTACACGCGATCCACTAGAACGTGGTAGGTTATGCTGGCGAGCTTCCCCGCGAGCGCACAAGTTACCTCAACACTACTTTTTTAGTGATGAGCCTCTCGTAGAAATCCGCAAAAGGTCCACGCCTAGCTATCCTAGCGGACAAGTAAAATGCCCTTCGCAAGTACTTGTTACCCTCTATCCACGTGGGACTTGCTATTTCCGCTCTGCTTAGTCCTTGGGGCACGCGTAAGCTCTCGCAGCCTTGGAACTTAGAAAACGAGAGACGTCGCCGAACTCATCGTAGATCGTCGCAGCGGTTTAACTCCGGGGATCTTGGAGAGCTCTACAACTTCTTGCGGGATTTTCGAAAGTATTGCTTTCTCGACGCCATCATGTCCTTTAGTTGCTTTAACAGCTCCACAAGCTGTTCAAGCTAGCCTCTCGGCTCGATTCAGTGTTCTCCCCAACTTCTCGCCTAACTCCCTCTTGTCCTTCTGCTTCAACTCTCCCTTGGACAGCTTCTCAAGCAGTTCCCCTCTCGTTGAACGGCTCTAACTTATACCGAGCGGTCTCTAGAATTTTCCTTATCTCGTCACTTGCGCCTCTTTCTCCACAAGGCTCGTCTCGCACCTCGTTAGCTCCCTTATCTCCCCGTCAGGTATGAACCTTTGACTACTCCCGTCATGAAGGCCATTACAAGCCTTTGCGCGTCCAGTCCGTCTTCTTCCCGAGTATTTCGGACAAATGTAGGGTTAACTACCGTTACCTTGAATCCTCTCTGAGTTTCTCGTGCAGGTAGTAGAAGGGCCTGTAGCCTCCATTATTCCCTCCCTGTAATCGCTAAGGAATTTCACGAGCTCCTCTATCCCCTCGTTGTCGTTTTTGATTCCCTCCTTGATTGAATACGGATTTCCCTTGTTCCACTAGAAGTTCTCCCTTTGCCACAGTTAACTCTCGGATATGTCTATCGCGAAGCCCTTGGTAACGACTTCCATGGTGTATCTTGCTCACTCGTGAAATATTACCTTAACTAGTGTAATACCGTCTCCCTCGTTTCATAGCACCAGCTACCGTCAACCCCTAGAGAAACTTGTTACAACCTCGGGGGTTCTATCCCCTCTTGTGTTCTAGAGACATCACAGCCAGCCTCTTCTACGGGGTTTTCCCTCCATTGGGTCGGGCTTACCTTGTTTTCTCCTTGTCGCCTTACATGCTTAACTCACGTAATACTTGTTTTATCTCCATAACTAGTGGTACGCGTTTTCCCCGTGGAAGTTCCCCCTAACTTTTCCCTTGTCTTACAAGGGATATGTTCCCTTCCTCTATCCCCAAGAGGAGGGATTTACTCCTCTTGATAATGTCACGGGGTTAGAGAAAATCTTCTTAAACGCTTCCTCTGCTATTAGCGAAGGACTTGCCCTTTGCTAGTTTGGTTTTCCTCATATCAAGGCTTGGGAAGTCCCTCGCTTAAACTTTAACGTCCTCATTTCTACCCGCTTGATAACATACGAGGTATTACTATACGTATAAAACCTAGGTTACGTGCCTTTTGCTGAGGTAAAAATTGTTCCTTTCTCCACTTTAATGGAAATTTTCCTAATTTCTACTTTTGAGAACGAGATTTTCCCGTGTTTTAGAAATTGTCTCATTTTTAGTAAAATTAATTAAATACGACTGGGGATATACTTTTTGTAAAGTCATGGAAAGGAAATTAGTTACGATTTACTCTAACTACTAAATAGACCTTATCATCAAAATCATGACGGACATAGTATCATTTGTAAACCAATTAACAACTGAGGTTACTGAAGTCGCCTGGGCAGTTTTTATCTTAGGATGGGCTATTGGATGGGGATTAAGAGGTTCCCCAATACCGATATTTAGAGTAAAGCGAGCGGGACAGGATATCTTAGAAGATGCGATTTTTGCCGCATTCTGGCTCGCTATGGGTTCTTCTATCTTCTACTTAATAATATACATTTTGGGGCAGGTAGGAAATCCTTCACCTCCTCCACCCCCTTAGGTGAGCTGTCATGTATTCTTCTACATACTTTATTTTTCTTGCAGAGACGATCGGTATGTTTACTTACGTTCTAGGTACGTTATTCTTGGGTTTGCCGCTTCCTATTTCCTCCCTGAAAAGATGGGGAACCCGTATGATTAGAGACGGAATATATATCATGGTTCTCGTTAACATATGGGTTCCAATGCAGGAGCTTGCGATGGTAATTGGAAGTATGTTAGGAGCAAGTTGGTCAAACTTCTTCTCATGGTGTGGAACGACTGTACAGAATCAATTAGAAATACTTTCAATCATTGAAGTCATTTACTCCACTATTCAAGCGCTAGGTTTGGGCACTCTATCTGCTCTTCTTTCCCCATTATCCACGGTGAGTACTATACTTACTATTTCGATGACAGGCATAGAAACATTAGTAGTGATTGGGAAGATCGTTTATACTTTGATGGGGGTATTCTCAGCGATGGGTATAATGCTGATTGCCCTTCCGTTTAGGGTGGGTAGGGTTATTGGTTCCTCCTTGCTAGCGTTCTCAATAATATTTTATGCGGGACTCCCCTATTTACCATACTTCGTTCAAAATGTATTTGGTTCAGTCTCAATAGTTAGTCTAAGTTACTCCACAGCTCAACAGATAAATACCAGTGTAACATCTCTATTAACACAGGTAATACCTAATGTTATTGGAATCTCAATAATAGGACCAGCGATCTATCTGACAGTATTGGGAAGCTTATCTTTAGGTCTAGCATCGGCAATTAGTGGGAGTCGTGCAGTGCTGCCTATCTCGATAGATGTGTTCTAGGTGAATATGTGTGAAAGCACTAAAAATCCTTATCATTTTTACTCTAATTAGTAGCATAGAGGAAATCGTCGTAATAAAAAACGTTGAATTATTTTTAACGATTATAGGTCTAGGTATTCTTGGCGTTATTCTTTCTCAGAAGTTTTTGTCTCGGCACTAGTCCTTTTACTTTCCCTCTTTGTTTCCTTTATCATAAATAGTGTAGTTTTTTGTCTTCCTCCCATAAATATAGATATAAGGAATGGGGTTTAATAAATTGAGTCATAAGAAGTATGAGTACTTAGAGCATACAGCGGATGTAGGAATAAGAGCTTACGGAAAAACCTTAAATGAAGCTTTCGAAAACTCCGCAATAGCTTTATTTAACCTAATAAGTAATATTGAGAAAATTAACGTAATAAAGAAATTCTCAATAGATATATTAGGATTCGATCTCGAGAACCTCTTTTATAAATGGATTGAATCTCTTTTAATAATTCATGATAGTTATAATGTCATACTCTCTCGCTTTAATGTTAATATTGATATGAATACTCTTAATCTGTCGGGGACAGTAGGCGGTGAAACTTTTAATCGCGATACACACGAAAAGAGGGTCGTAGTAAAGGCAATTACATATCATGAAATTAAGATTGTTGAAGAAGAGGGATTAGTAATGATAGAATTTGTCGTGGACATATGAGGGAGTTAGTGATTATCTATAAACTTTATTAGCGACTTTCGACTAAAGTTTTTATCCCTAATATCAATACTTATTTTAAGACGATAATGCGTACCTCAAAACTAAAGTCGGAATTAGACGAGACTGATAAGAAGCTTTTAATGGAACTCTTAAGAGATGGTAGGGTTACTCTCAGGCGCTTGGGAGAAACTATGAATATGTCTTCTGCTGCAATACATAATAGGTTATCTAGACTAGTGCAATTGGGAGTTGTTAAGGGATACGTGCCCCTGTTAGATTACTCTAAGTTAGGATATAACGTAACAAGTGTCATTTCGGCTAAGATAGATGGAAAACATTTAATAGAATTTGAGAAAGAAATAGCTAGCAATCCTAACGTGGTTGCTGTTTACGACATAACGGGAGAGAACGATGTATTGTTTATTGCAAAATTTAGAAATATTGAAGAATTGGATGGATTTATAAAGCAAGTTCTTCGAAACCCCAGTGTGGAAAGGACGTCGACCAGTATCGTGTTAAATGTTGTTAAAGAGGATCCTCGTCTCAGAATACCATAACATGATTCATGAACATGGGTTGCTAAGAGAGAATAATACCACGTCATATAGAACCGTGCCCTATTGCTTAGGAGGTCGTAAATCTGAGAACACCTCCAAACATGAGGAAGCTTTTATTGTGCTATTTTTCCTCCCACTGTGTAAGGTATCGAGCACATATCGTGAAGAGAGCTGTTTCCAATAACAGAACAGCCACTGATGACATAGTTGAGGGACCGTCAAGACCACTTTGCACAATTACAGATGCCGGAGTAACTGGGGTTGCCATCAGAATATACAGTATAATCTTAGGGAGTATTTGATAAGGGTAATAAAGTGGTGGTATTATAGTAAATACGATTGATAGGAATGAGGAAAGTCCCCAGCTGTGCCTGACGTGCTTGAGTCTGCTCGATGTTATTATTCCAAGAGACGACGTGGAAAACATAACCAATATAAGGACTCCAAATATTGGTGGTATTTCAATTAGTGGGAAAACCTTGAGTATTATTCCCAAAATAATGTAAAGGACTATCCCTGGAAAAGAGAATACCAGATCACCTAGCATTAGCCCTATCATATAATCAACTGGTCCAACTTCAGTTGCCACTAGCAGATCTATCATTCTGAGTTCCAGCTTGAAGAAGGCATTATCGCTTACGAGCGATAGAGCGTTAGATGCGACTACTGCTATCATCCCTCCTATTATTCCGTAGGATAAAAGTTCTCCACGAGATATTATAAACACTAGAAGTAATAGCGAAAGCGGTAGACTTAGATAGGATAAAACGTATACGGGACCACGCTTTAGGCCAGACCACCCATAAAACCAGGCAAAAGTGAGAATAAATTTAAGATTCAATTTCTACACCCATCGTTATGAAAACGTCTTCCAACGTTATAGGCTTTAGAGTGACGTTTTTATCCAGTAACTCAGAGGCCTTTGTTTTGTCTACATAAGATAATCTTGTCTTACCTATAATTATATCACCCATACCCTCCACTCTAACTTTTCCTTTCAGAGGTTCCAATAGCTCGTTAACCGTACCCAGCCCTCGTAATTTTCCACGATCCAAAATAGCTATCTGACCGCAAAGTTCCTGAGCCTCCTCCATGTAGTGTGTAGTAAGGAGGATTTTAGACCTTATTTCCCTTACGGCAGACCATACCTCCATTCTTGAAATTGGATCTAGGCCAGTAGTAGGTTCATCTAAGAACACCACATCAGTGTTCGATGATATGGCCATAGCAACGAAGATCTTTCTCTTCATTCCTCCTGATAATTCGTCAGTAGGTTTATCGATAACCTCACCTAGTCCAACCGCCTCAAGGGCTACTTTCGCTTCCCGAACAGCGTCACGAAACGACATACCCTTGGCAGTTAGATACATTGTTACATGTTCTAGAGGACTAGCTATGCCCATAGGCTTCGCCTCTTGAGGAATGCTAGTAATTTTCTTCCTTAGTGTTTTCCTATCCCTTTCTATATCATATCCGTTAATTACCGCCTTTCCACTAGTGGGTTTTAATTGAGTTGAAAGTATTCTAGTTAATGTAGTCTTACCTGCACCGTTCCTACCGATTAAACAGGATATTTTACTATCTAATTTCATTGTTAATGAGTTTAGGGCAATAGTACCGTCGTCATATCTTTTAGTAAGCTCAAAAGTCTCAATCATAGTTTTTACTTAAGTTAGCAAAGCTTATGAAATTGAAGCATATAGGGGTTAAGCACCCCAAAACCTCATATTTAACCTCGAAGCGGTGAAAACATGTTTATACAAGCATTATTTTAACATGATTACCTTCCCAAATGCTTAAAAGCTTACATATTGTTAATACATGTTAGTGGTACTTTAATGCCAACGGAACAAACTAAAAGTGAAAAGCTTGACTACAGAATAATAGAAATTATAAATGCATCGCCTGCTACAGAAATAAAGGTAATTATAGTACTAAACAGAATTCCAAGTCCAGATATTGTTAACGATATATCGGCCATGTCAGGTGTGTCTGTAGTAAAGGTAATACCAGATATAAACGTAATAAAGGCAAAGGGAAAGGCTAGGCTCTTTTATGAGGTGGCTTCCAAGAACTACGTTAGCCACATAATACTCGAAGAAATTTTATCTAAAGAAAGGGAAAACATCTAGTGCAGTTAAGGACATGGCAATCTAAAGCGTTTGACAAGGTGATAAATGAGATAAAAGAAAACAAGATCGTAGCGTTACAGTCTCCTACAGGTTCTGGAAAAACATTATTTGCCTTATTCGTAGGATTTAAGGAATTTAAAAAAATTCTATTCGTCGTAAGAACACATAATCAGTTTTATCCGGTATATAAGGAGATCTTGAATAACTTTCCTGACAAATCCTTCTCGTTCCTAACTGGTAAACCAGTTTCTTGTGTCTATGCAGATAAAACTGTTGAACCAGAGGATATTAATTGTAAATTTTGTAACATATTCACTGCAATTCAAGTAAAGGTAGACAGACCCCCTTTTCAATTTCTCGATTCCCTTAAAGAGCTTGGAGCAGAAGAAGGATTCTGCCCTTACCATTCCCTCCATCTATCAGCGGAAAAAAGTGACGTATTAACTATAACTTACCCCTACCTGTTTTTACCTCCTCTTAGGGAGACCTTGGATATAGATCTTGAGGAATACTTTATAGTGATCGATGAAGCCCACAATCTTGATAGCCTTTCGGATTACGATGAAAGAACCTTATCAGAACAGACTCTAGTAAGTGCTATGTCTCAGTCCTCCTCGACATCAGTAAACAAAATTCTTGAGAAGTTGCGATTATTTGTAAAGAAAAACGTCAATCCAAATGATAAATACGTTGAGGTAAAGAATCTTCTAAGGCTTGATGAAGACGAGGAGGAACTTGTTGAAGACGAGTATATAAAGCTCAGGGATAAAATGATCCTTGACAGAAAAATAAGGAAAAATTACATAGGAAGCGTAATCAAATTCGTAAAATCACTTAAAGAAGAAAACGTAAAGCTTTTCTCAATATCTGGGAAACTTGTTATAAAAAAGTTAGATATATCTAAATATCTGGAAATATTAGAAAAAAGTAATCTGGCAATACTAATGATGTCTGGCACATTGCCTCCTCCAGAATACATAAGTAAAGTATGGGGTATAAAGAGAGAAATATCGTACATAGATGTGGAGAGCGAATTTGGGCTTAAAGGGTGGGGGAGGAAGAACTTCCTCCTAGCCAAGGATGTAACGACCTCCTACTCGTTTAGAAGTGAGATCATGTGGAGGAAGTACGCTTCATACCTCATGAGGATCTATTACAGTTCTATCAATAATGTACTGGCGGTAACTCCCAGTTACGAAACACTTCAAAAAATTTCCACATTGTTAGAGAATAACATATCAGTAATTGTTGAAAACAAGGATACGACAATAGAAGACATTGAGAAAGCCATAAAGAGGGGAAAGACGCTAATTATGGGGGTAGCACGAGGGAAATTTTCGGAGGGAATAGAGTTTACCGAAAACAGGAGAAGCCTAATAACGGATATAGCAATAGTAGGCATTCCCTATCCATCAACAGATGACTTCGCTAAGGCGAAAATAGAAACTATTAGTAAAAGAGTTAATGGTGACGTCAGAGAACTCCTGTTTTCGATTCCAGCACTTGTTGCAGTGAGGCAAATTATAGGAAGGGCAATAAGAAACGAATTCGATTCGCCTAATATATGGTTATTGGATAAAAGATTTGATAGTGAGTGGTGGAAGAACAAATTAGGGGCATTTAATGCAAAGAAAATAAGATTATGAGTATAGGAGTTAAGGGGGATATACTACAGTTTTAGAGATGGATTAATATAGTCGAACTAGAGTAATATTATAATGGAGTTAACGCTTAGGCATTGTGATTTTATAGTAAGTGCCGACAAGATCTACGAAAACACGAACTTAGTAATACAGGGGAATACGATCAAAACTATTGGGGATTATATAGAGGGCGATGAACTAGAATGTAAGGGAAAGATAGTAATACCTGGCTTAGTTAATACTCATACTCATCTAGGAATGACTTTTCTTAGGGGTTACTATGATGATGCTGATTTCCCATTATGGATACATAAGATGTGGGAGAGCGAGAGAAAGGCCACCCGCGAAATTTTATCTCTTTCAACGGAGATCGCTATTCTAGAGGCGATATCCTCTGGCACAACAGCGATTTTTGACATGTATTTTAATCCAGAAGATGTGAAGGAATTCTCTAATAAGTACGGAATAAGGACTTACGGTGGTTACGTATTCCTTGATAGTAGGAATGATCCCTTTGAAATTGATAAGTTAAATAGGATGTTAAAGCCAACGGAATTGTTTACTCCGATCATAAACATCCATAGTATATATTCCACGAGTGAAACTACGCTAAAATTGGCATCTCAATTGGCAAGAGAGGCAAACAGGAAAGTACAGATCCACATGTCTGAAACGAGGGAGGAAGTCTTCAATACTAAGAAGAAGTACGGTATGACTCCTATACAATACTTAAACAAATTAGTAGATATTAACGAGAAATGGGAACTCGTGCATCTCGGGTGGGTTACTAATTGGGAAATCGAGATTTTAAAGCGTGTAAACGCTACAGCTGTTCATTGCCCAACATCTAATATGAAGTTAGCAACTGCAGGCACTTTCCCTATGAGAACTTTCCTAGAGGAAGGGATAAACGTTACACTAGGGACAGACGGACCTGCCAGTAATAACTCGTTAGACATGTTCAGAGAAATGAAGACAGCGGTGCTTCTACAGAGGAATACTTACTGGAATTATGATATAGGAGCCAAAGAAGTTATCTCCGCCTCCACGCGAAATGGTTATAGATATGCTGGACTTAATGCGGGATACGTAAAGGAGGGATGGTTAGCTGATCTAGTCGTGTTAGACAGCAAAGGGTTAAGACCCCTAAGTAAGGAACGCGTTCTCTCGTCAATTGTATACAACGCTGTTGGCGAAAACGTTGACACTGTTATAGTAAATGGACAAATAGTTTACAAAAAGGGTATGTTTAATGAGAAGCTAAACGCCCTATATGCAGAACTCGAAGGTATATTATTCAAAGGAGAAAACGTTACTTCCAACGAACTTCAAATCCCATTATAAATATTAAATTACTACACTCGTTATTTGGTCTATAAAGTTCTCTGCTTCCAATATAACTCTTCCTTTCAGGAAGAGATCCGTTCCGACTCGATACCGTTAATTTTACTCATAATTGATTTGAACTGCGATATACTAATTTGACCTGGAGCTGTGCTTTCTCCGCAATTAACGTAAAATAATTTAGAACCTAAAAGAGCAAACGCTAATCTTGTTCGAAACGAATCTTCCAGTGGCATAACACTAGAATTTGAGTATGTCTCTAGAAATTTAAGGAGTGTATTTAGGCAGTTTTTACCCTTAGTTACAGCTAACTTTAAAGAAAAGGCCTCTCTAAACTTCTCCATTAAAGATATAGGTTCGTTTGGATCTTCTGGAGGCGAATTGATGTAATGAACGGAAACTATTTCATTCCTAAAAGGCATAGGGTATTTGATTAAAAATCTAGCCTCTATATCATACATTAACCCTAACTCCCTAGCTCTTGAGAGGATTCGTCTCTTTAATTCGGGTTTAACGTAGTTTATTCCTCCCTCTGATATATCCCTTATCGTAATAATTGTTCTTTTTCTCCTTACTTTCTCTAATATATCGGGATTAATAGTTGGTAGATAGTCTAGGCGTAACTCAACGAAATCTCCCCCGCAGTTCATTGCCCTATTTATGTCTTCGGATTTCCTAACTGGTACTGAGACGACTACTTTAAAGAGACATCACCTCCTAGTGCTCTTAAAGTGTCCCAAAAGCTGGGATTGCTCTTATTAACGCATTCGGCTTCCCTTATAATTCCTCCTACCATCACTGACGGGACGGATAACATCATACCAACCCTATGATCCCCATTACAGTTAACCTCACTCCTTGTCAGTTCTTTAGAACCGTTTATCCTTATTTTCTCGTCGTGGACTTCAATCTTAACACCAAACTTCGCTAGTTCCAGAATACCGTTAACTCTGTCGCTCTCTTTAATCCTAAGTCTACTCGTGCCCTCAATCCCTATGGTGGAATTAAGACCACTAGCTACTGCGGCTATTGACATTGCAGTATCAATAGCGTCTTCTACGTTAAATTCAGAATCCACTTCTTTTTCTATTCCATCTACTATCCATGAGGAATTGGTATAAGAGCTCCTAATACCCATGGCTTTAAAGACGTCAACAATTGAGTGATCACCGAAAAAAGGTGGAGGCTCGTAGAGACCGGTTATTTCTAATCTTCCTCCAGTCAGTGCAGAACCTGCTGCATAAAACGAAGAGAGAAGGTAATCTCCAGGGACACTTCCCCTATACGGTTTTAGTTCCGAATCCTCCACTTCTATCTGATTCTCAAAAACCTTAATACGTGCTCCGATACTCCTAAGCAGGTGGGCTGTTAAATTCACATACGATTTAGAAACCATTTTCCCTTTAATAGATATCTTCCCTCCTCCCATGAGGAGCAAGGAATATATAAGTCCTGAGATATGTTGACTGCTTTCACTTCCATCTACTTCAATTTCAGTATCTCTCAGCTTCCCGTAGAGCTTAATTGGCAGGTGATTTGAGGAGAACTCAATTCCGTAATTACGTAGTTCCAGAAGCGCAGAGAGGGGCCTGCTTTTAAGTTGGGATTCTCCATCTATTATCCCTTGACAACCGAATGCGCCCATTATAGGTATAATCATTCTTAAAGTAGTAGCCGAACCCCTTAACTTAAGAATTCCTTTGCAACCTCCTTTTATGTAGTTCACAGCATCAAGTGCGTCCAATACGTCATTAGATAGAGCCAAATTCTCCAATTTGATATCCGTTAATACCGAAGCTAAAATTAGCCTGATTGCTATAGATTTTGATTGAGGTGCTTTGATTGACCCCTGAATTATCGAGGGATTTATCTCAGCTATCATTCTGTTTCTCCACTCTCTTAATCGGCACAGGTTGAAACACCTTAACTGGTCCATAAGGGGAAAGAGCGTCTACTACTTTCATCTCATAACCTTTATTAACAATTGCAAAGTAAGAAGGTCCGTTTCCAGAGATACCTGATGAAAGAGATCCGACCTTTAATGCCGTTTGAATTGGTTTCTGATCGTAATTCAGTATTTCCGACATTAATAGGCCGTTAAGTAGCGTTGCCTCTATAATTTTACCTGAGAGGGCAATTCCAAAAATCTGAGCGAAAACCGAACTGAATTTTCTCAAGTCCTTAGGGATAATTTTTTTCTTTCCTTGCCTAATTAATAGCACTATCCTTATATTGTCAGGAGGACTTCTATGGGAAATCTCCCTAAGTCTCTTATTGTCAGTAAACGATACCCCTCCGTAGTAAGAAGCGACTGCATCGTCAAAGGCTCCTGTAATGGACACCCCCGCTTTAATCGAGAGCTGTGCAGATACAGTTGGTGGATAAAAGTTAGAGTTATACAGAGAATTGAGCGCTGATATTGCGGCAACAGATACAGCGGAACTGCTTTTCAGACCAGACGACGATGGAATAGAAGAATTTACAATTACACAAGCGTCTCCTCCGAACTTTCGTCTAAAAAAGTCAACTATTACTCCTATCAAGACAGAGCTTGTTTCGCATTTCCCCCACTCCGCCTTAACATATACCGGCATATTAATAGCCATCGTAGAACCTAGCCACGAAGGTATTGCGTTTACTACTGAGATCCCGCCGAAAGAGCTTGCTGACACAGAGATTTATACTCACCCCAGTTTCTCTCTATTTCCTCAACCTCATCTTTCTCTAATTTAACCAAAGATACATAACCTGCTCTTAGCATATGATCGGCAAACGTCAAGGCTATCATGGCCTCGCCAACTGCGATGCCCCTTATTGCAACGCAAGGGTCATGCCTTCCCTTTACTGAAATCGTGGTGCTTTCCCCTGTTTTTACATTAACCGTATTCTGGGGTTTCCTTATAGAGGATGTTGGCTTGAATGCTATTCTGATAATAACGTCTTCACCATTAGTTAAACCACCGAGAATACCGCCTGCGGAGTTCTTTGAGTAGCGAGGTCTTCCATTCTCCATCACAATTTGATCATTAGCCTCCGACCCCTTCATTTTAGCTCCTTCAAAACCCAGACCGTACTCGAAACCCGTGACAGCTGGTATTGATAGCAGCGACTTGGCTAGATCTGCCTTTATTTTATCAAATACTGGTTCCCCGAGACCAGTAGGAGTATTCCTAACGATAAATTCCGCTGTTCCCCCTACACTGTCCCCCTCATCAAATACCGACTTAAGAAGACTCGTGTAACTGTTCTCAATGTCCTTAGAAGGCGCTCTCACTGGACTATACTTAGCGCATATAGCTGAATCGAAATCTACCTTCCCCTCTACTTTTATATTACCCATGCTTTTGAGATACCCCGCTATTAATATACGCCTTAATAGTAACAGTTTTTTAGCAACAGTTCCAGCTATAACCCTTGATACGGTCTCTCTTGCACTAGCCCTTCCACCTCCTCTATAATCCCAGTTTTCGAAACCGTACTTCTGTATATATGGTAGATCTGCGTGACCTGGTCGAGGGGTGTATTTGGTCTCCTCGTACAGGGACGAAATTACGTCTTCGTTATTCACAATGACGGCTATGGGTGCTCCAGTAGTCTTTCCGTTAAATAAACCACTAACTATCTTAGGCTGATCTCGTTCTCTTCTCCCAGAAACTAAATACCTCCCCGGTCTTCTAAATGACAGTTCAAACGCAATATCCTCTTCCGATAAAGGAAGTCCCGCTGGAACACCATCAATTACCACCCCTACCAATGGACCGTGACTTTCCCCGAATGTAGTGACCCTAAATACTTTTCCAATAGAGTTACCTGGCATCTAAAACCCTCCTAACCTTATCCTCATTAACGGATTTACCTAACCAGATTTTTTGGGACTCTAATGCTTGCTTTATAAGAATTGTGATCCCGTCAATGAGTTTTATTCCCCTTTCTTTGACCGTCTTGGAAAAGCGGGATTCCTTAGCGTAAGAAAAATCTATTGCAATATCCCCATTTGGAATACACGGGATTGTCGCTTCAGCAGGCAACGCGTTAGCTAGAACGGAATACGTCTTCTCGCAGTAATCCCCTCTATATGAGGGGAAGGAGATTACATTTAATCCCATCCTAACCTCCTTATCTGCAAACGATTTAGCCCTATCGTAGTTCCTATTTACCAAGATAACGTCGCATCCACTCTCGGCTAGGGCTACTGTTATTGTCTTACCAGCTCCACCTGCCCCGAATACTAAGCAATTGCCTCCTAACTTCTTAGGAATTAATTGCTTCACCGCGATGTAATCAGTATTATATCCCGTACCATTATGAACAGTATTTACTGCACCAATTCTCTCCGCTTCAGTACTTAGATGCTTCACATATCTTAATACCTCTTCCTTATAGGGAATAGTCACGTTTATCCCATCGGAAATGGATAGAAGGGCAGGAAACACTGTATGAAAGTTTGACGGATCAATGTCAAAAGCTAAGTAGACGGCATTCAACATAAGCTCTCTAAAAGAATAATTATGAATAGTTGGGGACAGACTGTACTTAATTCCGTTACCTACTAAACAGTATAACCTTGTCTCGGCGTTTATGTTAAACATTGAAATATCGCTTTTTCCAACCAACTCTTCTCCACCTCAACTCTTTTCCAACTTCCTATACGTACAGGTAATGGAAGGGAGATCTTATCTCCATACCCTTTTTTATCCATACTTAATAGTAAGGAGATCTCATTTGGGTCGCCCTTGATGTTAAGTTCTGACGCGGTTAGAGGCAGACCAAACAACGATAGTATCCACTCAGTGTCCTCAACTACTCCCTCCTCACCAATCCCCAGTTCCTCTGATATCTCAGCCTCACAGACCATACCCACTGCCACTGCCATGCCGTGATGAATCGAAAAACCAGATAAGGACTCGATAACGTGCCCGACTGTATGACCGAAATTAAGCACAGAACGGATCCCTATTCGTTCCCTTTCGTCACTACTCACTATCTGGAGCTTCGATTCTACTGAAGACGCTATTATCTCCTCCACTGCTTCCTCATCCCTTTGTAATATCCTTTCGGAGTTGTTTGATAAGTAATCGTAGAGTCTTTTATTGAGAGTTATCCCATATTTTATCACCTCGGCAAGTCCCTGCCTGAAGTTTTTCTGCTCGAGAGAGTCGAGAAACCTAAGATCCTCAAGTACTAATTTAGGCTGATAAAACGTCCCTATTAAATTCTTTATTCCCCTATAATCGATACCGTTTTTACCGCCTAGAGAGGCATCGACCATCCCAAGTAGAGTAGTAGGCACGTTAGTTAAGTTGATCCCTCTCTTATAAATCGAGGCAATAAAGCCTACAACATCAGTTACCGTACCGCCTCCTACTGCGATCAGTGTATCTCTTCGCGACAAGTTTAATTCAATTAACTTATCTATTATTGACAAGACAGTCTGCAAATTTTTACTCCTCTCCCCATCATCTATTTCTAAGAGGGTATTGGGCTGTAATCCATGAAGGTAATTCCTAACATCATTAGTTAATCCAGAACCGTATATAACTACTTTCTTCCCCTCTAGGCTTAATTCCTTAAGAGCTCCCCTTCCTATGTAAACTGTGATAGTTTCGTCTCCAACTTTTTCGGTAATCACTCTCATATTCTCCGTCCTATTACTTTGGAAAGTCCCCTTATCTGGTTCATAAGCTCCTCGAACATTGATATTGTTAATTGTTGTTTAGAATCGCTTAACGCCTTCTCAGGTTCAGGATGAACCTCGATGAGTAACATATCTGCTCCTGCAGCTATTGATGCTAGGGCCATGGACCTAACAAGTTCCCTATCTCCTGCAGGATGACTTGGATCTGCACATACGGGTAAATGTGATAACCTCTTCGCAACGATCATTCCTCCTATATCAATAGTAAATCGCGTTGAATGCTCAAATGTCCTTATCCCCCTTTCACATAAAACAACTGAACCGTTTCCCTCTGCTAACACGTAATCTGCAGATGATAACCATTCGTCAACAGTATTTCCCATACCCCTTTTAAGGAGTACTGGTTTCCCGTATTTCCCTACATCCCTAAGTAGGGTGAAGTTTTGCGAGTTCCTGGCCCCAATTTGAATCATATTGACTCGATCGAAGTAGGGTAAATCCCTTGCATCAAGCAATTCAGTAACAGTGGGTAATCCCGTTGACTCTGAGGCCTTAGTAAGTATTTCTATTCCTTTTGGTCCTAATCCCTGAAATGAAAACGGCGAAGTCCTTGGTTTATATGCTCCTCCTCTGAGGAATTTTGCACCAGCTCTTTTTACTCCCTTAGCTACTTCGAAAACCTGTTCCTCGCTTTCCACAGCGCATGGTCCAGCCGCTACGACAACGTCATTCCCCCCAATTTCGACTCCATTAACGTCAACTATAGTCTTCTCTTTCTTCCACTCGTTTCCAGATAAGACGAAAGGAGTTTTTACCCTTACCTTAATCTCTATTGACGGATCGTCTATTCTAATCGCCTCTTCATCGGGCCATACTATCATTAATTGTTTCCCATACAACTCAACGCTCTTGAAAGAAGCTGAAGATTTCTCCAGCTTTTCCTTAACGGAGTCCCATTTCCGCTTCATAATGAATACGTACATCTTGAACCAAGCGCCTCCGCTACCTCGACAAGTTTTCTTACACCTATTAATCTAACTTCATGAGAGTATGGATTTTCCTCCTGTATTTCAAGTATTACGGGCAGTATCTCAGAAATTTTCTGTAACAGTTTTTTCATCTCGGAGAAATTGGTAGTTGTTAGTCCCTCATCGTACTTTCCTAGCCTATTCCTTGCCTCCTCTATTGCCTTAATTAATGCTATCATGTAGAAGTGAACAAGAGATTGGGTCACGGCCATGGTCCTTTCATGTTCTTCGAGATGGGTAGAGACAGGAGATAATCCGCATCCTCTCCAGAACTCAACATATTTCTTTACACTTACTTCTTCAAGGTTATCTATAATGATCGCTATCTTCTCGCCTATCGGTAATAACATTGGACCAAAAAGGGGGTGGATGCTCACGTAATTGAAATCGAACTTTTTCGATAGCTCCAGGAATAATGGGAATGTCTTTGTCTTAGATGAAGAGATCTCACTTACGTCTTTCCCCTTTCCAAATTTTAATAATTCCTTGAAATACTTAGTGTAATACGCCTTAGGTGGTAGAGTAAATATTACGTATTCGGCCTCTCTGAATCCCTCTTCTTCACCAACAGCATTTACCGATAGGGAATTCGCAATTTTCCTAGTCTCTATCGGATCTACCCCACTCAGCATAACCTTGTGTCCGGCATAGGAAACCAATCTTCCTATTGTCTGTGCCATATTTCCGTAACCTATTATCAAGACGCTCTTCTTCTCATTAGGCAATACCTGCATCGCCCTAGAAAAGGGAATAATAGCCTCTATTACTTTACTAGATAATGCCTCGGGGACTCCCTGAAGTCTGGATAACTCCTTCCATCTATTTATAACACTCTCCTCCCGTTTATAGTCCGAAATCTCCAGATTATTTGATGCCTTAATATGACCTATTTTTTCGCTTAATTTCAACCTCTCAGCAATTAACTTTACAATCTCTTCATCGACATAGTCAATTTGCGTCCTTAATTCTTCAAGCTCCTTCATACGAACACTATCTCCTTTGCGGAATTGACCAACGCGGTTTTAGATAGCCCGAAGTGATCGAGGAGTTCCCTGTGATTTTTTGCTGTTCTACCAAATCCGTTTGTTCCCACCATCTTTATCCTGACCGGATACTTGCTTATTACAACTTCGGCAACAGCAGAACCAATTCCTCCATATACGTTATGTTCCTCTACCGTAATTATACGACCGGTTTTCCTAGCATATTTCTCTATTAAGTTCTCATCAATTGGCTTAATTGAGAGAAGGTTCACAACGGCTGCGCTTATCCCTAACCTCTTCAAATCACGTGCAGCCTGTAAAGCGTCAAAGAGAGGAACTCCAGCTCCTATGAAGGTGAGATCATCGCCATCAGTAAGAACCTGAGCCTTACCTATTTCAAACTCGTAATCGATATCCCTAGTAATAGGAGGGGAGTAATCCCTTCCTATGCGATAATATAACGGTCCTTTACTTGTCACAACCTTTTCTAGGCTTCTGTTAATATCGTAAGAGTCCGCGGGGATAACTACTCTCATATTGGGCAAAACCCTCATAAGCGCAATGTCCTCTAAGACCTGATGACTACTCCCGTCACCACTATCGCTAAACCCTGTGTGGGTGGCAATTAGCTTTACATTCAAATTCATCCTGCACACTGTGTTTCTAATTTGTTCCCAAGCTCTTAACAGAAACATGCCGAAATTTACTATAAGCGGTTTAAGTCCCATGGTAGCCATACCTGAAGCAAAACCTACTAAATCTTGTTCTGATATGCCCACGTTAAAGTATCTGTCCGGGTATCTTTCTCTAAAGTACGATGCCCTCGTTGAATCACCAACATCAGCTGTTAATATCATAACGTCGTTGTATTTAGCTCCGATTTCAAGAAGCCCCTTCCCTAGAGCTTCACGCATCGATGAACTTTCTTGCGATATCTGGACTCACCCGTTGTTTCTTCGTATTTTCAATAGGTTCAAATCCCTTCCCCCTTACAGTCCTAGCCAATATAACAGTTGGGTTCTGTGAATCTAGAGCTCTATCGATCGCTTTAGAAATTTGAGCTACATCATGACCATCGCACTCTATCACATTCCACCCTATTGCCTCCCAGACCTTTCCTAATCTAGTTTTTGGCTTAATTTCGTCAGTTCTCCCATCGAGTTGTATTCCATTAACCTCAATAATTACCGTTAAGTTATTTAGATTACGTGTAACCACATGAGTTGCGGCCTCCCATACCTGTCCTTCGTCGGTTTCTCCATCGCCCATGACTACAAACACCCTTCCCATTCCATTCATCATCTTTATTGATGCAGCAATTCCAGCTCCAAAGCTGAGTCCCTGACCCAAACTCCCCGTAGACATATCTACACCAGGTATGAAGGTTTCAGGATGTCCCTGGAGAATGGCGTTAACGCTGC
Source organism: Sulfolobales archaeon HS-7 (assembly GCA_019704295.1). Lineage (GTDB taxonomy): Archaea > Thermoproteota > Thermoprotei_A > Sulfolobales > Sulfolobaceae > HS-7. The sequence goes on from AP024596.1 coordinate 656,035, forward strand.
CAATTTTCCACAGTTCCTCCTCGCTGAAATAGGCGAGTTCGGCGAGGATAGCGTATAGGGCTGGTGCCGCATGACCTTTACTCAAGATTATCCAGTTCCTGTTTACTAGTTCGTTACAATCATTCCTATATCTAAAGAGAAGAGTGGCTAAAACCTCAATACTACTTAAAGCTGAACCCGCGTGTATCGACTGATCGTATAACTGCATTTTTATTACATTCTTCCTCGCCCTGAGGGCGATCTGACTAATAGAAGAAATCTCTTCTATTGATATTGGCTTTGCATCTGACCTCTCCATTGGTGCATTTGAAACACCTGAAAATAACAGAATTCTTTTATTAATAAGCATTTCGAGTCTCATTAGATGGAAAGGTATTCGAGGCAGATTCTTGCGATAGGAGTAGACATTCAGGAGAAAATACAGAGGAGCAGGGTTGCTGTAATAGGAATAGGAGCTCTGGGTTCAAGGGTCTCAGAAATACTTACTCGAATGGGCGTGAAAAGATTAAGGTTCGTAGATCCCGATATAGTTGAGATATCGAACCTCCACAGGGTTTCTCTGTTTGATGAAAGCGACATAGGAATGCCAAAAGTAATAGCAGCGACTAAGCATCTCGAGAAAATAAATAGCGAAGTTACTTTTGAACCCATTGTTGATACAGTAGATAATATAAGCTGGAGGGAACTGCTGAAAGGAATTGATGTAATAATTGACGGTCTCGACAATGATTTAAGCCGTTCCTTTCTGAATTACGCCTCTGTACATTTGGGGATACCGTATATATACGGGGCAGTAACCGGCGAATATGGAAACGCTATGTTAATATTACCAGGAAAAACTCCTTGTTTAGCTTGTTTTATGAAAGTTAGTTCGACCAATAACGCATGTGAGGTAATCGGCGTTTCTCCGCCAATAGTCGAAACTATTGCAGCTTTAGAGGTCCAACTCTTTTTAAATCTCTTGAGGGGGATTGAGGAGTCGGAGCTTCTGTACGTCGACTTATCCAATATGTCTTTAGATAAGATAAAAATCAAAAGAAATGATAAGTGCAGCGTATGCTCATTGGGGAAAGAACCCAGTATAAACGGGAATCCTTGTGGTGTAGAGAGAGTGAAGCAGTATGATGGAGAACTAACGTTTTCAAACGAATACATAAACGTCTATAATTCAGAAAAAGGAGTTTATCTTGTGTATAAGGATAAAATATTCCTTAAGAAGAGAGTATCCTAGCGATTTCCTGAATTTTACGTAACTAGTGTCTACAGACGCTAAAATAAGCTCTTTGTAATTGAGTGTCCTCAATTCCTTCTTATTTATCCTTTACAACCTCCTTAAACTCGGGAAACGCCGCTCTTATTACCTTCCACGGGGAAACACGTAGTACTAGGGATGAGGATAGCAAGTCTACACAATGGATTAGTGCTAAGAAGTCGAAGTTGCCCAAGGCTAATAACGTCAAGGACTATTACGTCTATGTAGGTAGCGTTCTGAACTCACTCTTACCACGGCTGTGTTAGAGGCGAAGTGGTGCCTCTACTATCACTCCCACCCTTTTGGGAGTAGCAATATCCATGTAAGTTATCTCTTTGCGAACTTACCCTTTTTTGGCAGAATAAGCTTCCTGCCTCACAGCTCTTCCCCCCAGAGGTCACCATAGGCACTAATGGTCGTACCGACCCCAAAGTGAACTTAACGTTAGTGTCCCACATAGGACTGTTATTGGAGCAGAGGCGTACCACATCAACCCTCGCTTAGACGTCTTGATGACGCTTACTCCATCAATGACTGCTATTGATATCTTGATGCGAACCGATATTTAAACTGACACAAACGGGCTATCCACCCTCGTGGGTCTTCCGCCCCCTTTTGAACCCCTATCAAGATAAAAAATCGCTAATAAGCAATCCTACTGCGTGAAAAGTACTTATCTAGTAAATGCCTAATCCCAATAATGTTTTAAATACAGGATTAGAAGTCTAGTTATGCCATTACGACCGGGAAGATGTTACAGAAAGTTTTCGGGACCAGCGTATACTAGGAAGGAATATATTCCAGGAGTTCCCATGCCTAAAATATCCAAGTTTACTATGGGAGATCCCAACAAGGACTACGATTACGAGGTGTCACTCGTCCTTACTCAAGTAGGACAGATAAGACATAACGCACTAGAAGCGTCAAGAGTTATCGCGCATAAAACCATGAGTACTAGAGTGGGAAACGAAACCGATTTCTTCATGACCGTAAATAAATATCCTCACCATGTTATAAGGGAGAACAAAATGATGGCTTTCGCGGGAGCAGATAGATTACAAGATGGAATGAGACTGTCTTTCGGAAAGCCAATAGGTACCGCAGTCAGAGTTTATACACAAGGTGAAGTGTTGATGAAGTTCTACGTTAAAAAACAGCACCTCACGTTTGCTAGAGAGGCCTTTGATATAGCCTCAAAGAAGCTTCCACTGAGAACGAGAGTAGAGGTAAAGCCACTAAAATGAGTTTTGACTTCGATTTAGATGGAGTATTGGAGTCGGTAAAAAAGCACGGAGCTAAAAGGGTTTTACTTCAATTTCCAGATGGGTTAAAGCCATTCTCTACGGAAATTGTAAATAAACTTGAGGAAAGACTTCCTGGTGTAGAATTCGTAATTTCTGGCGAACATAGCTACGGTTCATGTGATATAGCTGAAGACGAGGCAGAACTGGTGTCGGCAGATCTAATCATACATTTTGGTCATTCCCCTTATACCTGGTACTTCCCCAAGTTTCCTACCACGTTTATTGAGGTAAAAGCTGACTTCAAGATGAGCGAGGACCTGATTAACTCCCTCCTCTCGTACATAGATAAGTACTCAGCTAAGAGTGTATCTATATCATCTACATTACAATACGCTAACGTAATACAAGAGTTGAGGAGGAGGTTAGAGGAAAAGGTTAAAGTTTACGTAGGGAAGCCGTCGATCCCTGTTATGAAGGATGGACAAATTTTAGGATGCGATCTGAAGGCAGTTAATATTAATGCCGACTTAAATGTCCATGTTTCTGGAGGGATGTTCCATGCACTCGGTGTGGGATTAGCCACAGGGAAGCCAACAGTAAAAGTTGATCCCGATTTAAACAAAGTCCAGGATATATCCCCTGAAGTCTATAGAGTATTGAAAATAAGATATGCGAAGGTAATGGAGGCCATGTATGCATCGAACTGGATTATAGTACAGGGATTGAAAGTGGGACAGAACAGACCCTATATGGTGAAATATTTAAAGAGGGGATTAGAGAGTAAGAACAGAAAAGTTTACATTATTACATCTAAATTGTTGACTAAGGACGTATTAAGGAACGTTGATAGGAGTTACATTGATGCGTATGTCGTAACCAGCTGCCCACGAATACCTACAGACGACTTATATGATTTTGAAAAACCCGTTCTAACTCCAGGAGAGGCAAAAATGATTATTAATGAGAAACTCGATACCTATATATTTCCGTGGTGAAAATGGCAGATAACGAGATAGTTCTGCCTTCTCAAAGGCTTGCAACAGAAGAGGAGTTCATGCCTGGAGATAATACCTACGTTATCAACGGAGAAGTCAGAGCATCACAAGTCGGTAAGGCATTCTTCGACATGATAAACAGGAAAGTAAACGTAATATCTCCTAAGAAAAGTGGTGTTATACTACTAAAAAATGCTAAGACAGCTACGGGGGAAGTTGTTGAAGTAAGGGATGACATGGCATACGTCGAGATCTTTATGTTAGACGAGAAGGAGATATCAGGGACAATATCTGCAATTCTCCCCTTCGCTTATACTAAGGAAAAGGGGATAGAGAGCATAAAGGAAGCTGTAAGAATAGGTGATATAATTAGGGGAAAACCCCTTAACAAAAACATTCCGGTAATACTTACCATTAAACAGAAGGAATTTGGCGTTATATTCGCCAGGTGCTCAATTTGCGGCACGGTCTTGCTAAGGGAGGAAAATGTTCTTAAATGTGGAAACTGCGGTAATATAGAGAAGAGAAAGCTAGGAGTCTATATGGTGAAGAGGAATGGAACTAAAAGTCAGAGAAAGGAGTAATACGACGTTAGTGGTTGAAATAGAGGGGGAAGAACACACATTAGGAAACTTACTGGTAAAGCAACTGGGAAGGGAATCTCATGTGAAGGTTGCATCGTATTATAAGGAACACCCGCTTACAGATTCTATAGTATTGAGGATCGAAACTGACGGTCAGGTAACTCCTGAGGAGGCAATTAAGAACGTGATAGGGAAAATAATGGCCCTATCGGAGAGATTTGAGGAAGAGGTAAAAAATGGGACAGAAAAGGGGAAGAGTAGGCGTAAAGGTTGAGGTAAACGGTATATACTTTTTATGCGTATTCAGAGAAGGCGTTTTAGAGCACATATTTATAGGGGAGGATAAACTGGGCAAAGTAAGGGAAGAGATTACTTATTCCAACTTCGGTGTTGGGCTTCAATATTCTGGGGAATTAATTCACGAATGCGAAAGGCTCGGAGAGATGATTAGCGTAAAGCTAAAAAAGCTTGCTGAAGATAAGTAGAGGGTATTGCTATGAAGTTCTGTCCAAAGTGTAACTCAATGCTCCTTCCAAGGAAAGTAAACGGCGTGTCCAAGTTAGTATGTTCAAAATGCGGATATGAGGAGGAATCTGCGGAAAAAACTACCCTAAAGACTACAGTAAAGCATACAGTTCACGATAAAACCCTCGTCATCGAAGAAGAAACTGCTAGCGCTCAAAGGATAAAGGGGGTGGTCTGTCCTAATTGTAAAAACGATGAGGCTTATTTTTGGATGCTCCAAACTAGAAGTGCAGATGAGCCCGCAACAAGATTTTACAGATGCGTAAAGTGTAATAAGGTTTGGAGAGAGTACGAATAGCGATTTTGAAGGATCAATATATATATTCTCTGACGGTAATAAAAATGGAGAAATTCTTGGTAAGCAGTGCTGAAAGGGAAGCTAAGGAAAACCTCATAGCGTTAATAGCAAAAGGAGTAGATAGGATCTGCTTTCAAAGGGATAGCACGGACTCAATAATTTTCGCGATGAACGTTGCCAAGGAGGCGAAAGCAATAACGATTCTTTCCAATAACTATGACGAAAGATGTGAGGTTTCTGTAAAAAGGGGTGACAGTAACGTCATGAAATTAAGGGAGAGAGTCTTCTCTCTTGGTAAAACCTCGTTCTCTTCGATTCTACCTATAACCGAATCTAATACACCTACAATATTGCTAGGTATTACATCATCTGTCATTGAGGAGAAAAGGGTACCTACAGCCTGGGAGGAAAGCGTAATGTCCTCTGTAGCAGGGAATGGGATAAACTACGAGAAGTCTCCTCCATTAATTTCGTATAGGACGATGAACATTGAAACTTCCTTAAAACTATCATCCTACTTATTCAAGGATGCCAACAAAGTAAAAAACAGGTTAATTGAGGAAAACGTTAATCTAAAGCAGAAGTACACAGAGTTAACCGATGAGTTAACTATAAGAATTGACGAGATATTAAGGGAAGAAATTACCATGTACGTTCCGGAGAAATCGGCGTATTACTTTGATGTAGATATCAGGGAGGTTTTCTTCGCAATACGAAACAAGTTTAACGCGTTACTGGAATTTTGTTGGAACCCTCAATACATGTATAAAGTAATAGCGGATTACAGAAGGGATATACATTTAGTCTAAGATAGGCTAACAGAAAACGAAACCCTTATAAGTTTTCAAAAGAAATGGATGCGAATAATGAGAGTTATAGTATTAGGCAATATCCCAGAGCTTCTGATAGATAAGGTTTTGGACACCGGAGCAACGTTGTTCCATAAGGGAAATTACGTGCCATTCATCAGAAGAAATCAATTCGATAAAATAGCGATACTCTTTGAGAAAAGGTTTATAAGAGGAGCATATAACCTGGCAAAGAAGATCAGTGAGGTATACGCCCTTTCTTACCCAGAACTCGGGGACAGCATAGAACTTGTAGGTGCTTTAAGGGAAAACGGGGTAAAGGCTGGCATACTATGGTATGGAAAGGCCAGCATTGAGGAGAGGAGTATTCCCTTAGTTTTCTCGAAAAAGGTAAGAGTAGCTGTCATCAGACCAGACGAACCTGATCTACTGGGGTGGGTTATAGAGGATAGTGATAATTTCGTCATAGATTACCTGGAAAATTATGAGGAGGGAAATTACGATTTAGTTGGATGCTTAGATTGCACCGCCTGCTTTCCCACCTTCGACTCTAGATTAGTGGCTTTAGCGGCCATTTTGAATATAAAATGCACTGCAGTAACGGTAAGTGATGTTAGGGAAAACGACATTATATTGAACATACCCTGTGAAAGGAAATTCAATGAAAGAGTAGTGTCGTTAGTAAGGCCAAATAAGTGGTTTAGTAGATTTCAGATAGTTGAGGGAAAAATAGAGGGACGTACTCTTCACCTTTCCAATGGAGCTGGGGCCATCCTGGAAAGACCTTTGGGAAAGGCATTTCTACTCTATGAGATGGATGCTTCTTCATTAATGGAGGAAATATACAAGTGAAAACTGAGATCGCCTTAATATACTCAGTTTCTCAGACTATTAATCATGGCAAGAGTTGTTGATATAGCACATTTCGATAAAGATGGTAATCTAACGTCTCTAAAGATAGACGACATAGAACCCATGGCCGGAGAGAAGGGATTCGCTCAAGAAGGGGGTTTCTTTGTTACAGTTAAGGGAAAAGAGGGAAGGGCTGTGATAAAAATATCCGATAAAGAGGCGATAGACATGGCAAACAGGATAATCGAGGCCTACAGGGAACACGTGAAAAACTTCATAGAATTGTCTAAGAGAAGACAGCCCCTAACCCAGGAAAGGAGAAGAAAAGATGAAGATGAGGAGATTATGGACGAATTAGATGAAGAGGATTTCGGATCAAAGTGAGGATTGTACTACTCGATTCCGGTTTGGAATTAGTTCCTCCAGAAATGAATTATAAAGGGAATTCTTTACTTGACATTAACTACCATTATAGATCAATGAAGAGATTAAGGGACTGGTATAAGCGCGGAAGACCTGATATAGTTCACTTCTCCTTACTTCAACTACTATCTTGGCCTACATTCTCTGGGGAAATTTACGTGCATACATTCGACGGAAAAGTGATCTACGTGGATAGGAAAACGCGAATACCTAAATCACAGGCCAGGTTTAACTCACTAATTGTACAGCTCCTTAAATACGGAAAAGTTCCCACGAAAGGTGAACCTCTCATGGTAGTTACTTCCTACAGATTGAATGACGTAATTAATCAGCCTTTTTTACTATTTGATGAGAGGGGAGATTTAACATTTAATAGCGAACTCTGCGGTAATGTATCGGTAGGAATAGGGGCTTTTCAGAGAGGTGAATTCTCAGACGAAGTACTCTCAATACCGCATAAGAAAATTTCAGTCTCGAAGTCTAAAATCGAAACTTTCCAAGTAGTGTGTAATATATTACAGAAATGCTTTCCATTAGAGTGACGTAAGTGGTTTCGAAGAACAGGAGATAAGAAGTCAATTGTAAATTAAGTCGATAGCACTCCAGCCTTTAGGGGAATATGTCATTTTTATACCTCTTTTGAATCCTAAGCATCACAGTACTTTTCTTTATCTTAATGCGGGATCGGGAGAGAAAGACCTACGTGGACAGGTGGTCCACTCAATGAGTTCATGCAGAACTGTTAATGAGGGGTACTTACGGGGTCACTAAGACGTCTGAGAGAGTTGATGTGTTAAGCCTGGCTTCAATCAACTATCCTCAAGACACCATATCATCACGTTAGCGCTCAGGGTTAAAACGACCCTTAATGCCTGTGGAGCCGTTGTCGACAGTTTTTAATAAACTGTAAAGTTTATGTTATTTTATTACAAGCTCTTATATAATGCTAAGACCTAAAGAAGTATGCCAACGTCTAGGAATCTCATAAAACACTTAGAGAATACGTCAAGGCTACATTAAACACGCAATCCTAGAGACCGGTAAATGGAGATTCAAAGAAGAGGATGTTGAGAAACTAATGGTCATTTTCAAGAAGAGGAAAACAATATTATACGCCAGAGTATCATCGAACACACGAAAGGACAACTTAATAAACCAAGTAAAGTACTTACAAGAACAAGTTAAGGAATACGACCAAGTAATAACGGATATAGCTGGATTGAACGTGAAAAGTATTTCAGACTAGAAAATGATATTAAATAACGAGGTATCAAAAATAGTTATTGTATACCCTAAGACTAATAAGATTGGGTTTCCAGAAACTTGAGGAAGTATGCAACGCACACAATTGCTACTCGCATTAAACATGAAGGACAAGACACCAGAATAAGAGTTAATTGAGGACCTTATCTCTCTACGGTCTCATTTAGCGGTAAACTCTACAGTATGAGGGGTCACAAATACGAGAAGGCGAAGGAAATATGTCGAAGAGCTTAAGGTTTAGAATACTTCAACCAGAAGAGGAGTACGTATACTTAACGTACTCCATCAACAATGAAAAGAAGGAGGAAAGCAAAGTACTACTAAAGAACTACAAGACAATACTACAGAAGGCGTTAGACTGGTTATGGAAGAGGAATAGGGTAGAGAGGAAGGAGATTAAAAAGGGTAGGAAAGTTCTCATGAAGCTCAAGATTAAATTACCTAAGAAGAGCGAAGTGTATAAGACGTTAACGGATGAACTGGAGAAGGTAAACGCGCTAGCTTCCCACTACGTCAACAAGGCGATAAGCGACACATTCTCTATCCTAAACTCCTGGAAGAGGAGGGGCGAAATGGGACAAGCGTCACCTAGAAAACCGAAACTCAAGAGGGTGTACGTTAGGGTGAAGTCGACGCTGAGGAAAGTGGAGGGTGAATCATTTAGGGTAACAGTAAGACCGTACGAGTACATTACCTTCTCTTGGTCTAACACATGGTTCTCTCGATGGGTTAAGGGACTTGAGCTTGGTGAGCCTGTAATTAATGAGGATAAGGTGTACTTACCATTCCGTTATAAGCTACCTTAGAGAACTCCATTAGACTTCCTCTCAATTGACAGTAACTTGTATACTCTTGATGCTTACGATGGAGAGAAGTTTGTCACGTTCTCCATGAAGGAGTTGTATAGTTTGAAGTACGGGATGCAGTTGAAGACGGGTAGGATAAGGTCTTTTGCTTCTAAGCACGGCAGGAATGGTAAAGAACTTATGAAGAAATATTCTCGCCGTGAAAAGAATCGTGTGATGGACTACGTCCACAAGTTTGTTAACAGTTTGCTGTAGATGTATCCTCTCACTCTGTTTGCTGTTGAGAAGTCAAATAAACAATCAATGTTTGAGGATACAAGCGATTCCCTCTCTAGGAGGATATCGAGGACTGTATGAAGGACTATTCATAATCTCATGAAATATAAAGCCCCCTGTATGGTTCTTTTGTAAAGGAAGTGAACCCGCACCTAACTTCTAAGTCCTGCCCCAGATGTGGATGGGTCTCCTGAAAGGTAGGTGGGACTTTTAGATGTCAGAGATGCGGGTTTACTCTGGACAGACAGTTAAATGCGTCCTTAAATATCTACCTTAAGATGTGTGGGTTTCCCCACATCCTTGATGCCCCACGGTTGCGAGTTGGGGTTATCCCGCTAAAGGGACGGAAAAGGAGGAACGGAACAATGCCCCGTGACTTTGGTTAATTCCAAGGGCTGAGGGTTGATATGAAATGTGAAATCCCATGAAGCTCAAACCCCTTTTACCCGTGGATAATGTGAAGAAGTAGAAAGCCCTATTCATAAGGACAACGTAAATTTCCTGAAACTTAGGAGTGCTATCTCAAGTTGTAGAATATCACTACAAGCTTTCTTCGAGCTCCTTAGCTAGGTTTTTAAGCCTTTTTGCCTCTTTCTTCATCTCTACGACAAAGAGAGAAGGGGGGGTTTTCCCACTCACTAGGAGTAAATGCAAAGAACTCTATCCTAGCCCTTAGAAACCTGCTGAGCATATATCCTCTCTGCTTGTTATTCAGTCCCTCAAATTCCTTTGATATTATCATTAAGTCGATGTCACTTGTATCAAGATAATCTCCCCTTGCTCTCGAGCCTACAACGTAAACTTTCTCCACTTCAACCTCCTTGCTGACGTCATTAACGAACTCTATTGCCCTCTTAATAATGTCCACTTGACTCTTCAGCGCAGATTTCGCTTTACCCACTCTATCACCTTATCTGCTCACCTAACCGATTCCTCTGCATCTTCCCTAGTATAGAGAGAGTATGGAACTGAATTGGCGGCATCAGGATATCTAGAAACTATGTAGTGAAAAGTGAGTTTAGCAGCGTCCTCTCTAATCTCCTCAACCAGCAAATTAAGCTCTTGTCTTATCATGTCGAGTATCTCATTTGAATCATGAGTTCTTACAGCTTTCCCACTCTGTAAAAGTAGAGCCTTTAGCGCTTTTCCTGCAGCTTGTTCAGCCCAGAATACTGAAGCGTAATAATGACCGGTCGCTATTATATCCTTAGCGGTGGACAAATCCTCGAGGCTTGTTTGAACCATTTCTCCGCTTCTTCCGTCACAAACTTATACTTACTTGTCATGTATTTTAATTCTTCTTCTGTCAGACGTAAGTATTATTCCTCTGATTAGAGGATCAAAACCCATTACCTATATAATACTGGATATAGAGAAATGGCAGAATACTAGTAAGAACCGAAAAATTATTTTATAGGTCGCATTCGTAAAAATCCGATGCTTACAGTGTTTAATATTAATTTTTGTGTTTTCCCTGAAACTCTCCTAAGCGACGACGCAACCCTAATGTAAATCCCTCTATCTATTTTGATACTTATATATGTTCATGTCCCTAACTATTTCCCTTCCTTAACTTATACTCCCTAGATTTCATTAAATAACAACATCTCGTACTTTCATACGGCCTTAATGACCTTAATTCCCTGTCTCCTCACCATGTAAATCACCTTGTAACCGCAATAAGGGCACCTGAGTCCTGGAAGTATCTGAAGATTTGAGTCGTCAAAGGTTTTATTGCACCTACCACATACGTATATTGCCATAAAACTAGGTACCTCCTAAGAGAATATAACGTTAAGCTCATTTAGTTGTTGCTCCGCCCTCCTTATACCTGCTCAGTGCCATTGCAACCGTGGGATACATTTCGTTATTCATTGGTACGACTAGGATAAGACCCCCCTTCTGAGATATATCCGTTAATGCCTCTATAAACCTCAACTGCATAGCTATTGGCTTACGATCGTAAAAGTCTGACGCTTCTGCAAGTATATTGGCTGACTGCCTCTCCCCTTCGCTTAATATGATTTTGGCTCTCCTTAACCTTTCTGCCTCAGCTTGTTTAGCCATCGCCGTTAATAAGTCGGGGGAAAGCCTTATATCCCTTACAGTCACTGCTGTAACCTTAACGCCCCAAGGTTCTGTTGATGCGTCTAAGATCTCCTGGAGTTTCATATTTATCTCTTCTCTCTTACTAAGTATGTCGTCCAACTCCATCTGTCCTACTATGTCCCTAAGTGAGGTCTGCGCGAGGTTAAGTACAGCAGAATTATAATTATATACGGAAGTGACTGCCTTCATCGCATCAATAACCTTATAGTAAAGAACAGCATCTATTGTAACCGTAACGTTGTCCTTAGTAACTATTGTTTGAGCCGGAATATCGGATGTCTTTACCCTCAGATCTACGATAGTAGGCTTATCAACAAAGGGAATAAGGAATATTATGCCAGGTCCCTTAACTCCAAGAACTCTCCCTAGCCTGAGGACGACTGCTCTCTCCCACTCTTTCACTATCCTAAATGACAAGCTAAGAATAATAACTATTATAATGAATAGGAAAATACCGCCTACAATAAGTTCTACTTCACTCATTAATAATTAATAATACACTCGAGTTTAAAAAATAGTATGTGATCTTTAATTTCATAAATCTGTCGTCTACTACGTACAATCTCGCTCAGAATTGGGAGTAAGTGCTGAACACATGAAAAGTAGTGCGGCCGCCGGGATTTGAACCCGGGATCATCAGCTTGGGAGGCTGACGTCCTAGTCCAGGCTAGACGACGGCCGCACGTACAATGTTTGAAAAGGAATATTAAGGTTTATGATCAGAGTAACCCATGATTATAAGGGTAAAAATATTCATTAATAGAAATACCCTGCCCATTATATTTCCAGATAACGTAAACCCGCCCTCTGATATGAGGATAACTAGTAACGAAAACGAAATTACTCTAGAATGTTCAAACATAAACCGATGCAAAAGTACAGTAAATGAGATACTTGAACAATTGGAACTTATTGAAAAAATAGAGGGAATTTAAAAAAATTATGGCTTTATTCTTTTCATGACACTAAATGCTTCAAGTAGTGCTACTATAGCTAGTACAATTCCAACCACAGCAACGCCTATAGCGACATAGCCTATCGTTGAAATAGAACCTATCTTCGAGTTAAGGGATGCGACCTCACTATTTAGATTAGTTATATTACTCTCTAGCGTGGCAATCTCCGACTTCAGGGCTTGTAAACTCGTAACAGTGGTATTTAGAGTACTCACTTCAGACATTAGCGTACTTACTTGGGATTCCAGAGTTTTAACAGTTGCATTAACGGAGGACAGCTCGGTCTCGAGTGTTGATATTGAAGTATTTGCCGCTGCGAGTTCGCTTTCTAGCGTAGATATTTCTGCACTTAACGAAGTAACTTCACTCCTTAATGCAGAGATTTCGGCGTAAAGGTTCGGACTGGCGGAGTACTCCACTTCTACCTGAGTTGCAAGACCGTCTCCTGAAACAGTCATGACCTCTGTTCCAATATAGGAGGAGTTAGCGGGCATAACAGTAAAGGTTACGTTGTAGAATCCACCGCCGAGATTGGTTACAGTACCTTGGGACACTGAAACCGTAGCATTTGTAACTGGTACGCCGGCAAACAGTACCTGGATCTCTATGGACGCAGTGGTCGACATGTTAAACCCTGTTGTGTATTGATTAGTAATGGTTTGGAAGAACGGTTCCACCATTCCGTTATCCTTTACCGAAACTACCTTCACCTGAAGAACCTGTGGCGTTAAGTAAATTGTTTCACTAAAAGATGACAGAGAGGTTGAGAATGAAGCAGTAGTAGTGTTAGTAACATAACCAGATTGCGATACAGTAAACTGCAAAGTTACTGAGGCCTGAGATACGTTAACTGGTATGTATACAACCGCTACACCATTAGCCCCTGTCAGCGATGAATTGGATATCTTTAGTTCGGTATTCGTTACAGTCACGTTAGCACCGGGCACTGGTTCATGAGTCTGAGAGTTTAGTACGGTAACTGACACCGGCTTTTCAGTGTACGTGAACGTCACATTAACTTGAGCACTTGCTAAACCGTCAATGATCAATACAGTGTAAGTCCCAGGAGGCACAGTTGAGTTAATTACAGTGGGCCAAGTAAAGGTCGTCATAAAGTACCCCGTTCCATTCGACTTTGCGGTTGCCAGGAATTTATCGATGCCGTGATACTCTATATATATCGTTACTGGCGAGTTGGGATATGCACCGTCCTGACCTGAGATAATCATCACTGCCCCCGGACCAAAAGTTTGGTTAGGAGCAGGAGAGTACACAGTAATTCCATTCTGGGTAAAGGTCGCGAGGGAGACAGCAGATCCCGCCACAGTGAGTAATAGTAAAATAAAACCAAAATACTTAACGGACCCTTTCAAGAGATATCACCTTTTGTGAACATTATAAAAAAATTAACTATAATATACCACCACATATAGGAATGTCGGCGAAGTCGATATAGGTATTCCGTTAAAGTATCCTTCAGCTACTAACTGGACAGTGTAGTAAGCACCCGGTGTAATTGATGCTAAGTTCAGTGTTATCGGGAAGAATGTAGGAGTTAGCTTTCCTAGACCAGCAGGGAATATTGAGTTATCAACAGTCAGGATGGGTATACTCTGTAGTCCTCCTCCAGTAGTTATGTGAGATGTCTGGTTTCCTGCATATATGTTGGCTACTACGAAGAATTCCACTGGGTAGTTTATGAGCGAGGTCACATTAAGAGCTATTTGCGTATTCGTTGCTGAGAGGGTTATTAATTTCTGATATATTCCATAGGAATTGTTCTGGAAAGTCATTACCTCGGATTTCTGCCCGTATAGAGTGATCAGTATTGGTCTAACAGGTGAGGGTATTATATATGTGTTGTAGGTAAAGTCTATGCTATTTACAGTATCCTCATAAGTTACGCTTACAGAAGCGTTAATTGGTGGGGATACTACGTTGCTGTAGGCTACATCTTGTGTCGGTGCTAGCGCTAGCATTGTCCCGTTAGGCAGTACGAAGTATAGAGTGGTGTTAGGTGCGGTGGCCGTTCCTTCAGGTGCATAGAGATCTAGAATTGCCCCCGTGAAGTTACCCGTTCCTGGACTTGATTCCGATAGGGATTCTATAAATCCAGGTATATGATACACTGCATATGTCATACCATTCACGGTCGACATTATGTTAGTGTAAGTACCGTTATATGACCCAGTTATACTCACCATACTATTGGAGATCTTAAAGCTTGTCAAGTAAAGGAATTGTACTGAAGTTGTCGACACCTTAGCCAAGTTAGGATCAATGGCATATACATTGGGTTTAGTAACTCCCGCCTCTATTCCATATACTACCTCTTCGGTATGCGTTACGTTCACGACTACAGTCTTCTCAGCAACTATCTCATTATTTAATATGAACGGTGTAGGTACGGGGCCCTGGGATATATTCTCGAGTAATAGTATTGTGCTTGCAGTGTAATTAGCATTTGTGGCTTCATCATAGTATTTCATTGTGAGGTTCGAACCGTTGAGTACAGTTGAGTTCACGCCTAATATTGACTCAAGCTCAGGAATAGATATAGCAAATGAGAAGTTCCCCGTGCACATACCGTTTTGTGGTAGAGTAAGGCTTTCGAAGAGATTAGTCACGTTCTGAGATGAAAGCACTATATTCATTGTCTTACCGCTTGCCAAAGTCACTGTTATACTCCTAAGCACACCTACTTGCACTGGACCGTAGGATGGAATACCGGGTATCTCTAAGTAAACTCCTGGCGGAGTGGTGTTAGTTGCAAGCACCAGTTGAGTACTTACGAATTGAGACGTGTAGAGGTAGTCGTAGATATTTCCCATTATATACTGATTATAGAGAGGAGTGATTGCCGGTAATATCAGCTTGGCCGATGTTACATTAAACCCAGTAACTGCGGTTATGTTGGCTCTTGATGGGATCAAATACTGTACTGCAAAGTCATTATCGACGAATGTTACGTTGACAAGGGCTTTACTGATCTCTGATGGAGTCAGATATACCTGTACAACTGTGATTCCATGAACGTTTACGAAGTCGATTTCTGAGTTATTCGAGGTTAGCAGGAATTGGACGAGGAGTGTGTAGTTGTCAGTATAGTATAGCTGACCGAACGGATTTATTCCCTGTTCGGGATTCATAGAGATCGCGTAGGATATGTTGCTGAATCCTTTAACATCCTTCACGCTAACTAGGAATCCTGCCATTGAAAATCCGTTCCAAGGTCCGGTCACGTTGGGGAAGTTGAATGTATTTGATAGTAATGAAGGGGCATAGGGATAAAGCACACCAGAGGGATCAAGTACTGTAACCCTTGCAACATGGCAGTACGCGTTGTTAGGCCCTATTGTAGGTTCTGGTATGTAAGAGAACGTTGGAGGAATTACTCTGGGATAAAATATCTGGTTCCCATTATATGCTGCACTCGTCACGCCCTCATAATCCTCAGCAACTACAGTAACCGTTGTCTGGTTATTCCATAAACCGAATTCAACAAGAGCTATGTATGATAAGGCTCCAGGGATTTCCAGCGGTATTGTTGAAGTGTAGGTGGTCGTGGCAGGAAGCCCGAACTGGCTTGTACCAAACGTCTTAGTCAGATTCACTGATCCAGAATAGTAGGGCAAGTACGTATACGGTGAGACGAGGAGATATTCAAAGTACGGGGTAGAATTAAAGGTAACCGCATATCCGTTCTTCACTTGAGAGTATTGAGCTACCAATTTGAAGGACACGTTAGTTTGACCCTCTATTAACGGGAACTCCGGAGTCATGTTAAGCTGCACGAAAGTCTCAACTGGGGTCATCTCATTTATCATTACACTAACATTGGAGAAGTAAAGATAGGAACTTAGGAAGGTGTAATTAACCGTTGCGTATATCGAGTTCTCAGCAGTTTCCGTTATCGAACCAGAAGTCGAGAACGTTATGTTAAGTGTAGTTTTCGGCGTTACGTTTATCTGCATCTCGTAGGCATCTGCACCTAATGATATCTGAGAGGAACCGTTCTCCTGTGCCGTTCCAGTTACCTTCGAAATAGTTGTTAATACTGTGCCGTTCGTCAGCGGGCTAGTAGGAGATAGAGAATAAGTCCATTTATCTCCGTGGAGGTTATACTTGGATGCGGGAACGAGAGAGTAACTCTCGGCGGTGGTATAGGAAAGGTAATACACATTTGTATTATACTGCACTATTACCGTGCCGTTACTGAGAACAACTACCACACTGGTGTTTCCGTTGGATACACCATTAAGATAAGAGGATGTTAGGTATTGTATATATGGGAAAGTTGTGATCGGACTAGGCGGAACGATCGGATTAGTCGTATTGAAATGATCGGCTACAATAAGCATAACGTTACTGTAGGTATTTCCATTAGCTAATTTTATGCTGCCTACACTTGGGAAGTACTCATCCCAAAGCATTCCATTGACTACTTGAGCGACTACGAAGGAGTTTACTGTGAAGCTTTCCTGCCTTGGTATTGTTGAACCGTATATTAATGTAAACCTGAAAGGTCCGTGATCGGTATTAACAGTATCCAAAACGAAAACGCTTACGTTCTGTCTCCCAACCGCTAGATTAGGTGAAGTCCCAACATTGGGAAATGAGGGATTAAGGATCTGAGTTATCGTTAAGGATATCGGAGGTATAGTTAGTGTTAATGTTCCGGTCTGCGTCGCTCCAACAATGTAACTATATATCATAGTAGATACTGTCACAGTTGTTTGACCTGGCTGCGGATTAACGGATTCAACGTAAAATGGATTGAAATCGTATATAGGCGATGATGAAGTTAGCGGTACTGTGCTTCCCGAGGAGTTTCCGTAATACGTACCTTGCGGTAATATACCCTCACTTATAAGAGTGCCTAGTGCATTTACTACCATAGGTGGTGTACCACTACTATCAGCGGCAAGTATTAGAACAACATATGCTTGACCAGTGGTTTCCACTACTAGGTATTCTTCAGGATACTCCGAACCTAAGTTAAAGGAGTATTTAGCACCGGCTATGTAAAGTGTTATCGTAGTGTTGTCAACTACCCCTCCCATCAGTTGTGCATAGGATGAAGAGGAATAGTGAGTGTATTCTCCTGTAACGTTGAAAAGAAGCACGTCGTATCCTTGATAGGGCAAAATTGTCGTGGGATAAGGAAACGTGGTTAGCACAGCGTCAGAAGGCACTGCAGCGCTTGCTGTCGCAGAACTCACTAAAAACGGAAATATAGTTAGAGCTCCTAAAATAGTTAAGATAACTAGGGTTAAACCCTTTACGGTATTCATGTTACTTCTAATTGTCTCCATATTGCGATGAGATAAAAAGCACTCTGTCTACAACTGTATACAAAAGAGCTCCCTGCTTATGCTTTACTCAAAGTCTAGAAACCCTTAGTGATGTGGATTTGTCAAGGTGTTAATTTCACCTCTCCAAAAAATTTCACGTAACCGTACTTTCTTGAAGTTCTGAATACTCTATAATATTTGTCGGGGAGGAATTGAAGTTTTTCAATTACAACGAACCTATTCTAACATCCGTTAATTCTAGTCACGTAAAACCCGGCCCCAAGCACTTTCCTAGGTTTAAGAAGCGGATATCACTATTATTATTATTTATGAAATATCAATACTGTAATTTTTTAAAATTTTATTGAAAATATTTCGAAATCCAAAAGAGGAAAGTATTACCAGTGAACTGCCCTGCCATTACGGATAGAGCTTTCTAGCCGCCGGCTTGCCCAAAGGACTCCACAGCTACTAAGGGTACCCTACATTGAACTTCCATTTTCAGAGCGTTCCTTACAGTACTGTTGATTGGAAATGTAATACATCAACCCTCGCTCATGATGACTCCGTCAGCGGCTGTTATTATACTTTTTAGAGCTAAGACCAAACTTCTCTTCTTCAAGAACATTCCTTGAACAGGATTTATGCTAAAGGAGATAAAAGAAGATCCGTTGATGTTTAGAGTACGAGGAGGTATATTAGTCCTGCAAGAACTCATTAAGGGGGCTATCCCAAAAAGCTTCCCCATAAGTACCCATCAAGATGAAACTCGGACAAACTTTCTGGTATTCAACAATTAATGCAATTTGTTTAGAATAGTATGACTAATATTATATTTTCTTCCCATTATAAAAACGACATAGGCTAATATAGAAATAGATGAAATGATCATACCGTAAAACTCGTATTCAGAACCGTTAAATACGAGGATGAAACAGTAGTTTCCTTCGGGATATTCCCCAACTTTAAAGGTAGGCACAAGTCCGGTACCGTTCTCCACGCTCACGTTAAACTCGGTATTCGCATAAACTCTCTCCCTAATCTGGTTAGGTACGAACTTAATAGAGCAGGAGATTAGGTTAGAGGTGTTAGCCACAACCAATTGGGACTCAGAGTAGTTACTAACGCTCACGGAGATAATTTCTATGCTCTGGTTGAAGTGCAGATAGAGCTTTACCTCAGACACGTTACCATTAAGGAAAATAGACGTTGTATTTCCTGATATATCGTTAAAGAACCCCGTCCCGTTACTGTAATACCAGAGGATGGTCATAACTGACGCGGGAGATCTCCTCATAACTACCGAAAAGTTACCTACGATCACCTTACCGGAGAAGTTGAAGATCAGAAAGGAGTTCTGCGATGAGGGAGGAATCCAAGTTATTTGCTGATAAATTCCGTAGGCCTTAACTAAAGAGGCCTCTCCGTCCTGAACAGTTATGATAGGAATTAATGATGGATATGTGGGTTTAACAACGGGCTCTAGGATGAGAGGGTACCCCCGAAACGCGGGATTGGGTTGCAGGGAGTTATTCTCCACGAGGAATTTATCATAACTTGTAACGTTCTTCGTGAACGGTTGTGATAGGGCATACCCAAGGGAGGAGTTGAATGCGACCAGCAAAAGGGAGGAGTTAGTGAGCTTCTGATCAAGGGAGTAAATCTGATTAAGCGTTTCCTGATTAATGTACTCCCTCTGAGCAACGGCTGAGGCGGAAAACCCTACGGTAAAAATGGATAGGGCGATCATTCCCAATGCCATCACAGTCCTAGAATTGACGCGGAGGAACGCGAGGAAGGAGAGCAACTCCTCCAGGAAGAGAGAGGGAATACCAATTATAGACAGGAAGAGCCCCACTACTAGCGTCTCGATAATTTCCATCCACCCCTTCTGCCTGAAGTAGTAGGCGGAAAAGGCGATTCCTAATAGCGCGACCACAGGAAATACAACGGAGGAGGGAGTGAGGAAAATCCCTTCCAACGCGATCGTGGGCAAAAGCCAGAAGGCGTTAACGCCCAAGGTGATCAGAACGTAAGGTAATTTCCTTAACGTTAGGTAAGAGTAAACGTAGGTCGTCACTAATGCTGAAACGAATATCGGCGGACTTGAGGCCATCACGACTGAGGAGAAAACTGCCGGTAAGACGTCCCATTTCTTCCCTGAAATTACGCTGGAGAAGAAGAGGGGAGCTAAGGCGTAGGCTAGCGTTGAGGTTCCGAAGTGTATTACGGGATCTAAGAAGGACAGCTGGTAAAGTACAGAACCTAGAAAGGCTAACTTGAAGTTAATACCCATTAGTTTCAGGGAGGCAAAAGTGCTAATTCCAGCTAAGTATACGGCCAACGCCAGGTAAACCTCTCCTCGTAGAAGTCCCGAGAACGGAAGTAAATGGGAAATAACCCACGGAAAGATCTGGTTTAAAGTTACGTAAGTTCCCTTCCCTGGAATCCAGAGGGAGAGTATGTTAGAGAACTTGTAGTAAAAGGAGAGAGAGTTCCAGTAATAATAAGGTTCTCCCAGCGGATAACCCCGCATAATCGCTAGGTAAGACAGGGGCAGGGATCCTACAATCCCCAGAAACCACTGTTTTTTTAATCTGGAGGGAATGGAAACGTCCTGTACTGCGATCGAAATAACTCCCGTCAAGAGATAGTAAAAAACTGCATCTCCGGCTAGGGTGGAAAGGGATTGGCTTATCGAGTACTCGTAGCCTGCAAACAGAAGAAACGCTATTCCAGATATAATGAGGCCCCTTCTGTCCAAGTTTAGGGAGAAGAGAAGAACGGCTATTGCTACCGTCGTAAGGAATATCTCTGCCTGTGAAAACAATCCGGAAAGGGTTACAAAACCTGGTACCAGTGATATGAGAAATGATGGGATTATCTCGTTGTTTACGAATGATACCCCAACGAGTAGCACCGTAAAGATCAGGTAAGACTCGCGAAGTTCGATTGTCTGTAGAGCAATCAGAAAAAGCAAGAAGGCTCCGTTAACGTACTGTAACTTAAGCTTTGAGGAAATCCCCGTTAATAGGGAGAACACCGCTAAGTAGGGGAGGAGAGGTAGGTAATGATAGGATAATGCCATAGTTACAAAGATAGATAAGGAGGCCGCTAGATCACTATCCTTCATATTGGACATCAGGAGAATTTGAAAAAATTAAAATCTTATCTTAACTACCTGCGGGCTACAAGCACTACCACTACCGCCACGACCAGTATAACGACTACGGCTATAATTATGTATAGTGTCACGTTAGTTGGGGGAGTTGTTGTGGTGGGGGTAGTTACTGGTGGAGTCGTCGACGAGTGAGTTACAGGCGGAACAGTTGTAGTTGAAGAGGTAGTAGATGTCGTAGTTACTGGGGGAGTCGTCGTGGTCGTAGTACTGGTGGTTGTGGTGGTCGTATTAGTTACTGGGGGAGTCGTCGTGGTCGTAGTACTGGTGGTTGTGGTGGTCGATGTTGTTGTGGCAGTAGTGGTCGTTGTGGTAGTAGTACTTGTGGTTGTAGTAGTCGACGTAGTACTTGTTGTAGTCGTTATGGTAGTGCTAGTTGTAGTTACTGTTGGTAACACTCCTGTAGACACCGTACCCGTAGGAGTGGTTATACTCACTGAATAGTTGGTTAGTGACCCTACCTCAGACTCAGGTATCACCACCTGCTCGGAAGAGGGCGTCATAGCCCAAGGTAAACCGTTACTCGTACCGTAGTAATATGACTGTAGACCCTGCTGAATTTGACTCACGTTGGTCAATTCGCAGGAGTACTTACCGGAAGAGCCGTAGAGAGTTACTGTGTAGGAGTTTTCAGGAGAAAATGGATACTGTATCGTTACTAAGTAGTAATTACCTATCTCGCTGATCGTTCCTGAGATCCCGTTTTCGGAAAATGTGTACTTAGGGGTTACAGTGTTCATTCCAGTAAGTTTATATCCATTAACGCTGTGGGTGAAGTTGAAGAAAACTACAGCGTAATTCTCATCTGA
Organism: Sulfolobales archaeon HS-7; assembly: GCA_019704295.1. Classification (GTDB taxonomy): domain Archaea; phylum Thermoproteota; class Thermoprotei_A; order Sulfolobales; family Sulfolobaceae; genus HS-7. Next base: position 677,708 of record AP024596.1, read on the forward strand.
GAGTATAGTCGTATCATGGCCTGACACAGCTACGGTTTTATACATCTCCCCTTCTATTAGAACGTAGTATATCCCAGTAGGTACATTACTTGGTATGTAAACGTCAGCAAGAAAAGAGTATCCCTGACCACTTATCAGCGGAAAGATGAACGGTTTTCCCTGTACCCCGATCCAAGGTGAACTTGGGGGTATGTTCGAGTAAACCGGTTCCTCACCACTCCCGAATATACCCTGCGAGTAAAATGTAACGTTAAAAACGGAGTAGCCTGCATTGACGTTGAAAATCCTATAGGGTTCGACCGAACCGTTTATAATTATGGTGGGGGATGAGTAGTTTTGAGCTGCGACCTGGGTAATGTTAATGTAGGCCGATATTCCGTTTAAAGTAACGTTATTTAATCCTACTGGCAATGTGAGAGTGACGGGTTCTACTGAATACGAACTAACGCTTACTGATGTGGACTTTCCATTTACGTAAAGTTGACCGCTAGTCGTATATGGATTTTCATTCACGACGTATACGTTAACCGTTGCCGTGCTAGAGTCGGTATAAACGTGAATGTCTCCCGGGGGAACAAGTACTAGTCCTGCGGAATTGTTGGGGTTGTTTTGAGCCAGAGGAAGAAAAGAGAGTCCTAGTATGCCCAATATTACAATTAATATGGATAATACCCTTTTCATGATGTTCAATCACTTCTCTTAGAAAGAGTTAAAAATCCTTCTGCTTAGAATATTATAACATTTCGGTTAAATTTATGATTCTCTTTCTGAAATTATGGAGTTAGGAGGGAGTACTTTTCCGTGCTCCACTCTAGCCAAGGGAGCAATAAGTGCCCCTAACTTATTTTCCTCCCCTCTTATCAACGTAGCCGGGTAGCTCGCTGTCACTACTGACGCGCCTATTCGGGCCTTCTTCCCTATTATGGAGTGATTTATGTAAGATTTAGAACCTATTTCTACCCCCTCCTGAATTGACGAATTGGAGATCTCAACATAAGCACCTATAGATGAGTTCCTCTCGACGCATGAGAAGTTCCTTACAAGCGAGAAGTTTCCAACGTAAGAGTTTTTCCCGATATACGCTGGTCCTCTGATCACCGCATACTCATCAATTACAGCCCCATCGTCAATAAATACCCCTTTATCTATGATCGCTGTACTTGCTACCTTAGCCCTCCTACTTATCGTAGTTTTGGCATCACTTAATAGTCCTCTTATTGACCTTAGCAAATCCTCAGGATAACCTATATCGAACCAAAGCCCGCTCCATACGAAGTAATTACCTACAGCTCTCCTTAGATACAGGGAAAAGTCGTCGAACTTCTCCTTTCTCAGGATATACGCTCCTCCTAACGCCAACGTTGATTCCCTCTCAGTTAGTCCCACGAATTTACCTCCCTCTACCTTAGCCAATCCATAAGTGTTCAATCCCCTACTTACTGGAACTAAGGCAAACGTTGGCTCTCCTCCTTGGTGGGCATTAAGGAGGGAAGTGTAGAATGAGTTCTCGGCTATTATGTCGCCAAATACCAGAATATACTCGTCATCAACGTAATCCAGACCCGTATTAATCGCACCGGTTATGCCTCCTTGTCTCTGCCTTACGAACTCGAAGTCGGCCTCAACATTCGATTCCCTGATCGCATTAATAATGTCGTCCCTTTCGTTAATAACTACGATAAATTCCCTTATCCCAGCGTCATATAAGCCGGAGACGCTGTACATTACTATGGGTTTTCCGCATACCTCTACTGCCTCCTTCTGCACGCCTTGGGTTACGGGATATAACCCCTCCCCCTTCCCTCCCGCTAAAACTACGGCCTTCATTCAACTGTCACCGTTTTTGCTAGGTTCCTAGGTCTGTCGGGATTGTATTTCCTCTCAACAGCCGTATAATAAGCCAATAACTGAATTAGGGGGGAAATCGCAAAGGGTCCGTATCCCGGTTCCCCCAATACGTTTACTGATAGTCTTGACGATAATGACGAGTTGTACCCTATAATTACGGGATCAGCACCCCTTGCCTCCATTTCCTTTACGTTCCCCTCAAGAATTATCGATTTCCTCTCCCCGTTGATTACCTCTCCATCGTCAATAAAAATTACTGGAAATCCCTTCTCGACTAACGCGATAGGTCCGTGCTTGCTTTCCCCCGCAGGGTAGGCCTCTGCATGAACGTAAGCTATTTCCTTTAATTTGAGCGCACCCTCCATTGCAAGGGGAACGCCCAGCCCTCTACCTAGGTAATAGCAGTTTTCTTTCAAGGATAAGAACTTCGCAATGTCCTTTACATAACCTTCCATCTGAATAGACTTCTCCATGACTGCATGAACTCCTTCAAGCCTGTTAACGTCTCCGTATAACATCTCCTTTAGGAAGTAAAACAGTGCGATTTCCGATGTAAAAGTTTTCGTAGCGGCTACGGAGATCTCCGGCCCTGCCCTCATATATAACCTGTATTCGGCTTCCCTTGATATCGTTGAACCCATTACGTTAGTAATGGAAACAGTAGTAGAACCCAACTCCTTGAAATGTCTCATGGCGAGGAGAGTATCCATTGTTTCACCGCTCTGGCTAACCGCTATCACTAAGTCAGCCTTAGGGTAGTTGTACCACTCTGAGGATATAACAGGGAGGGCTCTTTTTCCCTCCCTTTGTAAGAGAATGCTGAAAAGAAAGGACGCATGATAACTCGTTCCAGCTGAAATTAAAAAGACGTCCTTGGCGGACTCTATTAACCGAGTTACGTTCCTGACGTTTTCTATATCGGATCTAAGCCCTTCTATTGTCTCCTTAACCGATAAGGGAGATTCGTGAATTTCCTTTAACATAAAGTGGGGAAAACCCTCCTTTGAGGCGGACTCTGCATTCCAAGTAATCTGAATGGTCGCCTTAACGTAGTCCACTTCCCTTCCTCCATTCTCTATGTATATTCCTCCTGGAGAAACGTAACCTATATCCCCATTCTGAAGTATTATTACCCTTTTAGTATACTGTAAGAATGCCGATATGTCACTCGCGATGAAGAACTTGTCCTCTCCTAGGCCAATCACCAGTGGACTGTCCTTGCGGGCGAAATATATTCTGTCCCCGATAACTGCGAGAATAGAGTAAGTGCCTTGGAGAAGGTTTACAGCCTTCTTGAAGGCGTCAAATTCCCTCTCCCCCATTTTCATGAAGTGCTCTATCATGTGGGGTATTACCTCAGTATCCGTCTCGCTATTGAAATTATGTCCTAAAGATTGAAGCTGTTCTCTGAGTTCCTTAAAATTCCTTATAATTCCATTGTGCACTACCGCAATTTTCCCGGCACAATCGAGGTGGGGATGAGCGTTGTAATCAGTAACCCCTCCATGTGTAGCCCACCTAGTGTGGCCAACTAATACGTTACCTTTAGTCGCATCGATATTGAATTTCCTTGATAGGTTCTCCACGCTTCCTACGGATTTTACGACTTTCATCCCCTCCTTTCCCATTACTACAACTCCGGCACTATCATATCCCCTATACTCCAGTCTCGACAGGCAGGTCAGCAGGAGTGATGCCTTTTCGTCCCTCTTTGACACTATACCTATAATACCACACATTTGCTTAGATTGAAAATTATTAACTTAAGATTAAATCTCTTTTCGGATAACAACATTCAGTGAAGTTTCCTTGAGATGTTTAATTCAAATAACGGGGGAGAGCGGGAGCGGGAAGACATATGCCGCTGAGATTCTGACTAGAAAACTAAGGGAAATGGGGAAGAGCGTTATTTACGTTAAGGGTTCTCATCACGAGGCATCAACTCTTGATAAGGATACTTCAAGACTTCTTGAGGCCGGCGCGAAAGCTTCTATCTTCATGGGTAGAAACTTCGCTATATTTACGAAGAGTTTGCCCGACCCAGAGTTCATTAAATACCTTCCTGCAGACGTTATACTAATTGAGGGAATGACCTCCCTAAATCTAGGAAGGAGAATAAGGGCTAATGAATCTGAGGAGCTGTTGGAAGAACTTAAAGAGTGTAAGTATGAACCCAGTGTAATAGTAAATAACGACACAGACCCCCTAATTATGGGTGTTTTAGAGATGATTATGAGAGTTTACAAAGTATCTAACGTTTACTTAAAATGACTTCGACGTAATTGAGGATCTTTTCCCTGAATACCCTAGGGGAGAAGTTCGAAGACCTTAATGCAAGCTCCCTCCTCATAACTATGTTATTTTTAACCTGGTTGGCTATTTCGCATGCTTCCTTAATGCTATCATAGGATGTCTCAGGCACTACCTCGCTTGCACCACTCTCTTTAGGGACTATGGGAACGACCCCTGCTGCCATTGCCTCTACTACCGGAATTCCGAAGTGTTCACCGATAGTAGGGTGGAAGTATATATTGGCATTACGCATGTAGCTCAGTATTTCCTCTTCCCTTAAATTGGGTAGAAGAGATACATTTACCCTCCTTCTCGTCACTATCTCCTGAAGGTGTCTGAAATAGTTAACGTCGTTAACATAACCTATTATAAACCCCTTTAATCCACATACATCCGCAAATTCCACTGCTCTTTCTAAATTTTTCCCCCTTTCAAACCTCCCTATGGTAAGAAAGTAGTTTTCAGAACTTTCATGATAGGCCTTTGAGAAGAAATCGACATTAACTGGAGGGTAAATCACTTCTGGTTCTACTTCATACACTTCCTTTATAGCCTTAGCAGAGTAACGTGAATTAGCGATAAAGTGGGCTCTCCTCGCTTCATCAGCTAGACGTCTCCTCATTAACTTAAAGGGAAGTAAATATAACGACCATATTCTAGAAGATGAGTATTTAGTTGGTACACTGGCAATTGCAGGAGCTGCACCGTAAATGATATGAGGGGCTAGATCAGAAAGTCTGATTGGGATTCCAGAAACGTTAAAGAAAACGTCGGGTCTGGTTTTCCTTGCGGAAATGCTCACTAAAAACCTCTGGTATTTATCAAGCCTCTCTAGATAGAATGGGAGGGAATAGGCTACAGGTGCACTGAGTTGCCTTCTAGGTTTAGAGAAAGAGGCTATTACCACTTTATAACCTGCGCTAGTAAAGGAGATTAAGGCTTCCTCGAACACCTTGTTTTCTCCACTAAGCTTCTCTGGAATCTTATGAATCACTAGCGTCAGGCTGGTCAATTACATCTCCTATACTTATTCAAGATATGGTTTTAACTTTACGGGAATTCGATTTGCCTTTTAGTTAAGCACTTTTCTGAATTTCACGTAGCTTACGTTAACGGTGCCTTAAAAAATATTGGAATTGATACCTTTTCAATTATCTAGTGGGAATCAGAGAGGAACCCTAAAACTCGGGGAAGTGCTATTTACGATCGAACTACCCTATCCTTACGGACAAGGCGTCTCGGCGACTACGCCGATGAGATCATTAAAAGGTGGCTTGTAAGCTCGTATTGAAGTATAAGGGGCTGTTTATCTTCATTATTTCGGAAGCTTAATCTATATACAACAACCCTGTTATAGATGAAGCTAGGAGACAAAGACCTAAACTTGTCCGTTTGTCCCTACACTTTCATTTCAATCATTTTATCTTCAATCATGATCGAGTGTAGGGACTTAGCCCTCAACCACCTACCCAGCCTCACGGTAGGTGGGTCATGGGACTCCTCCGAGCCCAACGGTACAGGCCTCACATGTCCAGCTTTCTTCAAGAGGTTATACAGAGCTACTACATCCCTGTGCCACAGTTCTCCCCCTTTCTCACATCTACCCACCCTTAGAGCAGGGCTCCCATTAGGTGGGTAGAGAGCATTATAGTCACGTACTGAACAAATCAAAGAAGTATATGCTGGGTTGACCAAAATTACCGGAACACCGTACTCCCTAGCCTTCTCCACAACGGCATTCTTCATAGAAGAAAACGCTGAACGATAAATCCTCAACCTAAGTTGAGGATCCCTCATGTCCTTGACCATGTGCTCTGGGGTATTTATTGGTAAGTCTTCTAAGACTATTGTACTCCTTCTTTCCAACGCTTCCGTAACGACTAGCTTAGCAAACTTCCTCCTAACGTCTACTTTCTTGTCCCCTCACTCAATTTCCTTAACTTCCTCCTCGTATCCCTGTCCTTAGTAGACTTACCAGTAGTAATTTTCCTCCTCCTATACTCATAGCCTAGGGTAGTCTTCTTCGTCATAGTGTCTAAAAGTAGTGGTTTCCCGTTAACTAAGAGGGATAAGGAATCCTCGTTTAAGTCCCTTGGAATAAATCCTTGAGGAGCGTAAGGTTTTGGCTCGTCCTTCTTAAAAATGACGTAAAGTTCCACCACGTTACCCTTCAAGAGCTTAACCCTAGCCTCGTTGGCAACACTCCAACCGTTATTGTAGTACCTCCAGAATATTTTAGGGAAGAGTGGTGATAGATAAACCCTACCACGTTTTGTAGCTATCGAGACTTTATCAAGGCTGAACTTCCATAAGTGGTCATCTAAGTGCACTGTAACCCTCCTTACCTCTGGTCTGTCAGTATAAGCCCTACCCCTCCTCTTCATTTTTTCAAAACTGTCCAACCTCTCGCTAGCGTCTTAACAAGCCCTGTAAATATAGTGTGATGGTAAGTTCTTGTGTTTCTCCCTCTCAGTCCTATAAACCCCAGCCTTTATCCTGGTAAAGGAGGTAGTTTTTCTTGTTAGCCCGTAGTTCAGTGGCTCCTCTAATATCTCCATGTACTCAATTTCCTTTAGTTTCTGATAGGTCTCGTAACCCACTTTAACCCTCAGCTTTACTGTCCTCTCCACTTAACTCACCCATTAGGTTTTTTACACCTTGTGTAAACAGCGTCTTCTTGTAGCTTCTCATCCCATAGATCTTCCCTGCGAACGATGTTATGATCGAGATCCTCCACGAGTTCCTGTGTTGCGTCCTTAGGCTCTTCACCAAAAACCACCTCAATTCTGACTCCCATTGCTGAAAAGAACTCCTCTAAGTATTCGAACCCGAACCTAGTTAGCCTGTCCTCATATGTTACACGACGTCTATACTTCTACTCTCTACTAATCTGAACAGCTTCAGTAACCCTTTCCCCTGCATGTCTAACCCACTAGCGATGTCCTTCAGCACTTCAACTACTTTATAGCCCTTAGCTGTTGCGTAGTTTGTTAAGTGGTTTACTTGCCTTTCCAAATCCTCCTTTTGGTCAGCTGAAGAGACTTTAGCGTAAATTACAGCCCTACTCTCCTCCCTCCTCTCCAAATATTTCTTTACCTCGCTGTAAGGTATCCTGTACTTCCCGCCCTCAGTCGTTACAGCCCTAATATTGCCTTCCCTAATCCACCGTAGGAGTGTTGAGTATGAAATACCTAGTAGTTGGCAAGCCTCCTTAGTCTTAATAGGATCTCCACAAATTTAGTTGATAATAAATAAATATAAAAAGAGTTCTATTAACATAAAAAAGATTTCACCCCTTCTTCGTTCTTAACAATGTGTATAGGGTCATCCATTGATAAATTTACCACACACTTCGAACCCCTACTTTTATAACCTTTCCAGTCAAGCTCATATTCGTTAGAAGTGATGAGGGCTGGTATTTTTGAACTGTGAAATATGACTCCAGTTCTGATGAATGAAATAATAACTGAAGAAACTCTTGTAGTGGTATATTTAGATGAGAGGCGAAGATATATAGCTAAACCAAAAAAAGGGGAAAAATTTCACACAGATAAGGGAGTTATAAGTTGGGATGACATTATAGGCAAGGGATTCGGTTCGTCATTTTACACCAGTAAAGGAATTAAGTATTGGATATTTGCTCCGCTTCTTGAGGACATTTACTTAGGATTTAGCCGACCGTCGCAGGTCATATACCCTAAGGATGCGGCATACATTGTTTTCTATCTTGGAATTAGAGAAGGAGATAGGGTATTAGAGGCTGGAACAGGTTCGGGATTCATGACGTCTATCTTAGCCTGGTTTGTGGGAAACTCAGGAAGAGTCTACACTTATGATGTTAGGGATGACATGAGCGAAAGGGCAAGGAAAAACATCGAAATGTTGGGATTTGGGGATAGAGTTCAATTTAACGTAGGTAACGTTGTTGATGCTAAACTGGATTTTCCAGTTAACAAGATCTTTTTAGACCTGCCAGATCCGTGGAATGTAATACCGAGCGTAAATAACTTACTAATTCCATCTGGAACTATTGCAGTATTCGTCCCTACCACAAATCAGATAGAGAAAACCACCAATGCCTTATCTGAGGGTAATTTCGTCGACATTAGGGCGGTGGAACTTATCAATAGAGAGTATCAATTGAAAAGAAATGCAGTAAGACCTAAAAACATAGGTGTTCTGCACACGGGGTATATAATTACTGCCCGTAAAGCAAGTACTTAACCAGTTGCGAAAAGGATCTTGCTCTATGTGAAATCCTATTCTTCTCTTCTAAATCCATCTCGGCAAAAGTTATTTTCTCTCCTTCTGGTATAAACACCGGATCGAAGCCGAAACCACCACTTCCCCGAACCTCTTCGGATATCACCCCCGTTACAGCACCTACGAACAACTTTTCGTCGTTTTCATCTGCAAGACATATTACCGATTTGAATGAGGCCGTTCTATCTCTTTCGCCTTTCATTAACTTCAGAACGCCTCGAGTTCCTATTGTTTTATAAGCGTAACTAGTGTAGGGACCAGGAAAACCGCTTAGGGCATTAATGAAAAGTCCTGCATCCTCGAGAATAAAGGGCTTATTCATTGATGGGCGAAGTACGGAACACCCGAACCTCACTACGTCCTCCAATTCCTCAGCCTGTATTTCCGGTTTAGAGTAATTTATCCACCTTAGGGCTATTCCGTATGCCCTAGACAGGTGAATTATTTCCTCTGCTTTTCCCTTATTCGACGTTATGAGGCTTATTTCTCCTCTCCTCAACGTATCTACCCCTAAGTCTTATTTCCTTAACTCTTGTAACTATATCCTCCGTTTCACTACCAGCTACTTCCTTATATCCTGAGAGAAAAACATCCTTTACGCTTTCAGAGATAGAGGGGAAAATACTCTCGATCGAGCGTAACATTGTGTGAATATCTGTCGCTATATCCTCAACATCATTCGAGAAACCGCTGAGACCGAAATCGATAATAAATGCACCCTCTTTTGACGCGATCACGTTATTTAATGTCAAGTCCCCGTGATATATATTGCCCCTGTGCATAAGTGCACTCATTCTACCTGCATCACGGACGTAATCTAACAGAAGAGACGGGGTCAACTTGCTTAATGGCAGCCCCTCAACGTACTCCATAATCAGTGTGTATTCCCTTAAGTTAACGTAATATAGTGCGGGAGTTCTAACTCCCTCTCTTATAGAGGAAAACATAACCTTAGCTTCCTTAAGTGTCCTCTCCAGATTTATTCTCCTATCTATTAAAGGATTTCTATAACGTTTGGAAATCCTTCTCTTATATACTGCTTTTACTCCCAGGAATTCCCCCAGGTATATTTCAGCTTCTGCTCCCTTAGCTATTAACTCCAAGGTATATCAACTTCCTCGATTCTCCATCTTGGTCTGACGTAAGACTCCTCTATGTTAATCCTTACTCCGTGTTTGAGCAATAATAGCCCGGCATAGGCTATCATGGCCCCGTTATCTCCCGCGAACTCCGGGGACACGATTTTTAGTATAACGTCTCTTTCCTCTGATAACACGTCTAATTTCTCCTTCAGACTTTGACTCGCTGCTACACCACCCACAACCAGAATTTCCCTTTTCCCAGTGAGCGATAGCGCTCTTTCGGAAGCTTCTATCAACATATCGAATGCAATTTCCCGTAAGCTAAAGCATACGTCGTTAAGGTTATGGTTTTTAGTTGCTCTCAACGCGGCGGTCAGTAGTCCGGAGAAAGACATATCTTGTCCCTTTACTACGTAAGGTAACTCAACTAATTCTGAACCCTTCTCAGCACAAACGTCGATCATGTGTTTACCAGCTTTCACGTAAGGCGGAGCTAGGCCGACTTCTCTAACAAAAACATCAATCATATTACCCAACGCTATGTCTAGAGTTTCGCCTAAAATCCTGTACCTCCTCTCTCTCAAGACGGTTATGATTGTGTTACCGCCAGAGAGGTAGAGAATTAGCGGATCGTTACTCTCCGTCGTAAGCCTGCCTATTTCTATGTGACCTATTCCGTGATTGACTGGGATCAGGGGTTTCCTATATTTCAAGGCTAATGCTCTAGCCACTGTAGCACCTACACGAAGTACCGGTCCAAGTCCGGGACCTAGGGAAATGGCGATCCCATCTACACTGCTGATGGTAACTCCAGCCTTACTTAGAGCGTCTACTACTATATCAGGGGCGACTTCGGAATGGTGACGTGCTACTTCTCCGGGTTTCATTCCGCCTTCTTTGGGAACAAAAGTATCTTTTACATTAGATAATATATACGGCTCCTCATCGCACGCGATACCCACGCCGAACGTATGAGCAGTAGATTCTATTCCTAATACCTTCATTACCTGCCCTTCTTTCCGATGAACTCAGTGTAATAGCACTTCCCGCAAGTCCACCTCTCAACGGGCTTCATGTGATGAGCCATAACGCTCCCACACCTCGGACATTTCTTATTCTTAAGCTTAACACCTTTTGAAGAAATCTCATAATATGATACTATCGTGGTTTTACCCTTACTCATTACTCTTCTCCTCCTTAATTCCTCTCTTTACTATATATTCGCTTTCAAAATGTTCTACGCTTTTTGGGTTATCGTAAATCATAGCTACCGCAAATGACGTAGCACTTCCGTAGCTTGTATCTATCCTCCTGATCACTATCTGACTTTCGTCCTTAGCCGAAAAGTACTCCTTTATAGACTTCCTAATCTCCTCTCTAGAGGGGGTTCCTGCACCCATATGATAAAGTTTTAGAACAACCTCCCTTCTTCCAGCCACAGTGTTGGACTTTAAACTGTCTATTACTCCTTCTACCTTTTCTGAGACCTTTATTGTTTGTCGTGACATCGATAATCACTTGTTGTACAGAAAATAAGATTTTCCCATGAAATTTCTAAGCTAGCAACTGCAAAATTTTACTGAATCTTATATCTAACTTCCCTTCTCATTTTCCATAATATTATTCTTCATTGTCACTGACATGCACAGTATCTCCGATTACTTCAACTTTGTAGGTTTTAATATCCTTTTTTGAGGCTCCCTTTTTGACCTTCCCGTCAAAAACCGAGAAATGGGAAAAGTGACACTGGCATACAAGTTCCTCTCGTATTATAACACCAACTTTTAATATATCACAACCTAAATGGGGACAATACGCATCAAACGCAAAAAACCTATCTCCTCCCATGTAAAACACTACCACGTCTTTCTCTCCAACCTTCACTTTTCTTTTTTCTCCAGTTCTAAAATCAGACAGTTTAAATTGAACAGACACGTTTTGTTAATAGTTCGACGTTTTTAACTTTATCCTCAAAGTGTAATGATTAGATGAGATAACTGTCGCACTTACCATATACGACCCCTTGCAAACGTTATTATCTTTCATTTGTAGAGTTCTGTTTCTCTAATGCTTTCCTGATTTAGTGGCTTAAACTTTTTATCATATTGATTTTTCAAAAAACTTAACGTCTCTTCATCAAGCTTCCCTTTTTCTATTTCTGTGACGAATCTACGAATATCCGATATACTGGATATATTGGGTATAACTGAGGTTACAGCTAGGTTAGTTATCACAAAGCGTAATGCAACCTCAGATAGACTCATCCCTCTAACCGATAAGAAATCCTTTAATTCCTTCACAGCCTCTGATGCACGAATTAACCATTCCAAGTTCTTATACCTTCTATGGAGAGTATGATTTTCTTCTATGGGCCATTTAGTCTCGTCTAAAACATCAGACGCATGCGGAACTCTGATAAAGTGAGCAACGTTAAGCTTAAGGAGGTCTTCCCCTGGCTTTCTTTCAATCACGTTGTAAATGTGTTCAAGAGCTAAATATCCGCGTTTGGATGACTCTATCCCCTCCTCTAACCAACCTATTGTAGGTCCTAAGGCTACTCCGATGGATTCAGCATACCCGTCCTCAACTGTGCTTTTCATGAACTCGTAAATATCTCCGTTAGTTATGTCGTCCATTATCGGATTATGGAGCATGAGGATATCTACGTAATCCGTATTTAACCTTCGCAAGGCATCCTTTAACCTTTTGTCTAATACCTCGGGGCTTAACCTATCTTTCCTTACATTGTGCGGAACAAAGCCTATTTTTTCAATTATTACTACCCTATCCCTTTTCGTTGAAATTGCCTTTCCTAAAACCTTATCTCCAATACCATTGCCGTATACGTCAGCGGTGTCAAAGAGATTGACATCGTATTCTAAACTATTTCTTATTATTTCCTCAGCCCTTTCAGGACTCCCGCCCCATTCTGGTGAGATAACTGACCACGTTCCAATCCCCAATACTGATGTCTCCTTTTTGGTATGTGGTATTTTCCTGTATTCCATTTGGGAGAACTAAGACATGAAAATAATTAAATTATGAACTCGCTTCACATTAACAGCGCCTTTCACCGTTATCAAGGAAAAGCGATAACTTTTATTGGGTCTTTCTTGTTAACTTATTATCATGACGGAGAATAGCCTAAAGGAGACTGCTGAGGCGATTATCGAGTTTGAAAAAGGTGTGAATAAGATATTGTCCTCTTTGCCGGATGACAGCAAGTCTATTATAGAGAAGGCCCTCCAAGGGAATAAATTATTCCAGGATGAATTAAACAAATTATTAAGCAATATAGAGGAGATCGTAAAACGTGAGGAACAACGTGAAATAGAGCAGATAAGGAAACAATATGATACTGAAAAGGGAAAACAACTACAAGAGTTAAAAACCAAAGCTGAAAAGAACTTTAAGGAAGCGTTAAATTACGTAGTGGAGCTGATAGAAGAGGTATATAAATGAGTTCGCAATATATATATCTCCACTCAATTGCTCGTGTTATTAAAACTTTTACAATATCAAGTAAGGTTATTGACGAATTACTGGCAGTAACCTCATTTAGGGAAATGCTAGCTATACTGAGAAGGGAGGGTGTAATCAGCGACGAGAACGTTTCGCCCAACGAACTTGAAACGAGTATTAAAAAAAGGACGGTTGATCTAATCAGAAAACTCCTTAAGTTCTCTCTCTCCTCTAAAGACTCATACGCAATAATGGAGGCATATTACTATGAGAGTATCGTAAAGGAATTCGAAAGCGTAGTAAATTCGGTTTTATCGGGTGAGAGTGTAGATAAGAAACACTTGGTATCTGAAGATCCCTCGCTTCTTAGCATAACTGATTCCCAGCCGAAAAGTTTCGACGAATTAATCGCATTAACAAGGGGTACATATTTGGAAAAACCCACCACCTTTGCTCTAGAACACAGTAATAGAAGCGTAGGAGAAATCGACGCTTTACTAGAATATTATAGTGTTTATGCCGTGAGTAAACTCATAAATGGAATGAAGGGAGACTGGAAGGTCCCCGCTTCTAATGTAACGTGTACGAAAAGGGATTACTTTTCACTACTTTTACAGAGCAGGGTAAGAAACGCTATAGAGGTGATTGAACCATGCAAACTAAGCAAGGAGGCAATAAGGGATGCGTCAACTGGTAGCAACAACGATATTGTTGAAGTTCTCCGAAGAAGTGTTTACGCGAGGGAACTGGATCTATCAAGTTATGCGACGGCGATAAGTGATTTTGAAAGACTCTATAAAATAAGCACAAGGAGATCCGCATACGACGTATTTTTAGGTATGAACTTCTCTCCGGCATTACTTATCGCAATTTCGGAAATATTACTAATGGATATGAGGGATCTAATCGCGATAAGCAACGCAATTAATCTAAACGTATCAAAAGATAAAGTTAAAAAAATGATATCGATTGATTTAATCTAGGAGGACTCGATTTTCCCCCATAGTTCCTTCCTTATTATGTCGCCTAGTGCCGCCCTGATTACCTCACTTCTGGAGGAAAACTTTCCTGTTGTGACCAGTTCGTCTAATGCCTCTATATACTTTTCGGGAACTTTTACCGTTAATATTCGCATTCTTATCGATTGGTTAACTTGAATGCCTCAGTCTTTTAAGTATTAGTCCCCGGGGTTTTAGCCTGATTCCATAAATACTCAAAGTATACTGATGCTATCTCTACGAAATACTGATGGTTAGATAACAAGCCGATTTGAGTTTCACCGCTTTTAACTATAAGCAATACTCCCTGATTTGTTATTACTCCACTTCCGAACATGGAAGAGAGATTTCTGTAATCAGCACCCTTAATCTCCAGTCCGTCACAAGCAAGTACTCTTACGTCGGCCTTGAATATCAGGCTCTCGATTATACTTCTTAGCTCCTTTGATAACAGCTCTCTATTGGATATCGCTATCATTACCTTTCCCTTAGCCTCACTCAATAGCCTTATCATTTCAGTCTTGACTTGTTCTCCTGAGATCACGAACACCGAATAAAATGGGGATGGAGTAGCAAGTACTGCAGACAGGGGCTCAATAAATTGCTTCTCAAGAAGTTCCATTCTCTCTTCTATATTTTTCTTTATCTTTATCCAAACATCCCTCAAAGGGTAGGCCTCATATTTTACGGGTTTTCCATGTATTTTATGGATCCATCCCCGACTTTCCAATTTAGTTAGTATAGGATAGACCTTAGTATAAGAGATACCTAATTTGGAGGCTATTTCCCTAGCTGTCAGTGTGCCGTATAATAGAAGTGTAGAGTAAGTTTTCAGTTCAGATTTAGATATTCCGAATGGAGTAGCCATTTTAGAGACTTTATCGATAATATCGTCGATTGCTGATGACTTCATCATAGATATATATTAAACCTTTGATACCTTAATATATTACAGAGCATTTATGGGAGGTACTTCAAAGAAACCTATATCCAATATGGAGAAGAGAATGAGAAAGTTACAAGAAGAGTCTGCAAAAAAGGAGAAAAAAACGGGTCAATCTAAGAACGTAAAGGAAAATCCAAACAAAACAGTTCAAGTAGACGAAGGAGTAATAGAAAGAGTTAAAGGTGAGATATCGAAAGAGTCCTATATAACCCCTTATGCCCTCGCTAACAGATTAGGGATATCAATTAGCGCCTCCAAACATCTCTTAAATGATTTATATAAAAGGGGAGAGATAAAACTAGTTTCCAAAACTAGAAGAGTCGCACTTTATTCAAATAATTAATTTCCCTTAGAAGTCATCCTATTTTTCTTTAGTGATTTATAGAGGCCAGTTATTACGCTCTCTAGTGTAGGATATTTAGCTATTTCCTTAGCTCTAAATAGTACGGAAGAGTCGATTGACAGTAGCGTGTCGTCGTCTGCAGCCTCCCTTATAAGATCTCCCTCAGAACTAATTATGAAACTAGGTGCCCTTAGTCTTTCGTCACCGTTGTCATCCTCTAGTACCCCACCCGCTATAAGCATCGGTATGCCGTTCTCTATTGCTCTCGTTATTGCAACGTGTTTGATATGATCTGGTTTTGACTCTACAGTTCGTGCAGAGCCCAGAATTGCACTACATCCGCTTATAGTTAATATTCTCGATATTTCAGGCATGAATATGTCGTCTTCTGCTATAATACCGTATTTTTTGTCAAGAGTAAAGGTGACTGGTTCTTTGCCCGCAGAAAGTCCCAACTGCATTTCCCTTTCTGAAGGGGCTAACTTCCTATATTTCCCTAATATTTCCCCCTGAGGTGAAATAAACACAGATGTGAGAAAAATCTTTGGTCCTGCCTGTTCCAGAATCGGACCTGCCAACACATAAAGTTCGCCTTCAATCGCTAAGTTAATGAGAGAGTCCGTGGAATTACCTCTAATCTTCTCCGATAGATTCTTTACCAAACTTCTGGCCCTTCTCTCATTATCGTAAAGCGAGATAACGTTACCTACCGGAAACATGGAGGGAAGTATAATGAGCTTTGCGCCTTTTTCCCGCGCGTTCTTTAGAAGTCTCTTAGCTTTTTCTATGTTGTGTCTCCTACCCATGCTCTTCATCCGCATGAAAGTTACGGCGATTAACAACACTACCCTCCTCTTATTTCGGTTATTTCATTATATAGTTGATCAATAACCTTTTGGTAATCGATATTACCCATTTCCACTTCATCCATCTTTCTCTGTAATTCTCTGGTCCTCTCCTCAGAAACTAACTTACCATAACTTTCATTTAAATACTCGTATACGCTCATTCCTATCTTGGAGGGAAACATTTTTTTCATTTTACTTGTCTCAAATACGTATCTCCTCCTTAATAACGTTGCGATTATCGTCGCGTAGGTACTCGGCCTTCCTATCTCCTTTCTCTCCATATCGCTTATTAGCTCCCCCTCGGTATAAAGATCTATACTGCTTACTATAAATCCAGAACCTAACGTAACATCATACTCTCCTTCGGTTACTTTTGGGTAAACCCTTCTAAACGGCGAATAGTAATTCAAAAATCCCTCACCCTCATATCCTATAACGAACTCTGCCTTAGGGTTCCTTAACTTCAATTCAGTTCCTTTAACTAGTGCATTTACTTCAATTACTTGCTTTATAACATTTTGAGGTTTCATTTGACTCGCTATAAACCTTCTGAAGATAAGTTCGTATATAAGGAAGTGCTGACGTGACAGTTCCTTTGATTGCACTATAGTGCCGTCCTGAATCATGACCTGTAATTGCTGGGCATCAAGGGGTCTAGTAGGTCTGATGGCTTCGTGGGCTCCCCCTTCTCCCCAACTTCTAGGTTGAGCTAACTTCTCAGCCTGCTCCCCATATTTATTTTTAAGGTAGTTCATTGCTACTGAAACACCTTGTTCAGAGATCCTTATGCTATCTGTTCTATGATACGTTATAAGGCCAGTCTCAAAAAGGTCTTGGAGAATTCTCATTGCCTGAGTTGAGGATATTGAATAAAAAGAGGAAGAGTCCTGTAATACTGTGCTTGTGTTGTACGGCGGCAGGGGATTATATGCTTCCTTAAACTCCCCTAAATTCTTGACATAGAGCTTAATCTTAGTTCCCTTTCTAATTTTACTATCTCTCTCTATAAGAAAGGTTATCCCATTTGGTAATTTAGCGGGAAGGACTTTCACTTTATCCCTTTCATGCACATTATACCTGTTTATAATCCATCCTAAAACTGGCGTCTGAACCCTTCCCGCGCTGAGGTTCCTATTCCCCTCGCAGTTCTCCCCCTTACAATATTTCCTCCAAAAATCCGTCTGAAGTTTCGTGGAAAGCTCAAAACCTATCCATCTGTCTTCAACCCTTCTCACTATTTGAGAGCTTACAAGATTGTAATTTATTTTCCTCGCATTACTTATAGCCTGAATAATAGCCTTCCTAGTCACTTCGTGAAACTCAGCTCTGTAAATTTCTGGGTTAAACGGTCTCAAGGTATTGTAAACGTCCCATGCTATTTTCTCTCCCTCAGTATCTGGATCAGTACCAATCAATATCCTATCACATTTTATAGCAATATTCCTTAATGCGTCAACCACATTTTCCTTATCTGAAACAATCATCCCTTGACACGCTGGACATCTTTCTTTCCCCGTAACTACCTGATGACCATTTTCACATCTCTTTATCGTATCGTAAACTGGTATATATTCTGATGCAGATTTCCTTATAACTCCGTATTCACCCATCTTGTCAGTGGTTAAATCGTATATGTGACCAGCAGTATAAGTGATGAGCATTATCTCATTATTCATAACCGTTTCGTAAATCTGTAAACCCATTTCATTCCTTTGGCTCGGCTTAGAGAAGAAATTAGCTATAGTCTTGGCCTTGCTTGGGGATTCAACCACAAAGAGCGTTGTCCTCACTGGTATAGACAATGCTACCTTATTTTGCTTATATTCTGTAATGATTTTCCTCTCGGCGTTAATATTAGTACTAATTTCATCCAAATTCAGCTCATCTATCTCTTTCCACGTAACTGAATCTAGCATTATGTTTAGTTTATTATTTAATGCCTGAAACAGACTTTCGTTATCGACGTATAGGAAAGATATTCCCGTAGTAAGTCCTCCCGCAAAAAGTCTTGACGTTCTTCCAGACGCTTGAATATAGGTAAGGTGATCTGGAATGAGCATGGTGTTATCCTCTAATACTATATCTGATATTTCGGTCAATTTGGAAAGAACTGGCTTGTTCTTAACGTACTCCTGTACTAACTCATACGCCTTTTCTATTGTCCTATCAGCGATCACTCCACCCTTAATCTGAGAGTACAACATCGATACGGCAGCTGGAGACATCCTATTCAATTTGTTTCTCAGGTACGAACTTATTATACTAACCTCTCTATCTCGCGTAATAATCGAGAGTAATCCCAATATTCGTGACAGAGCTATTGGATGCATCTTTTCGCCTAGCTTGAACTTAAACCTTGGAATTCCAGTAAAGAAGGCGTATTTTATCCTCCATGGTATATCCAACCCCCTTACAAGTATTCCGTAATGAGTTGCTGTTCCTACTAGTAGGTCGACCTCACCCTCTTCGAAAGCTTTGATTGACTTCAGGGCCTTAGATGAGGTTATCGGTAGCGACTTCACGCCTAACTCATTCAACTCAAGGGAAAGTTCATTTGCGTATTCGATACCAAGATCTATTGGAACGAATATAAGTCCTCCCCCTCTCATCGCTTCATTTATATCCCGAATAGTTTCAGGAATTTGTTTAGCTCTAACAGTTACATCAAATATATTCCTCGTATATATAACCGAGGAACCTGGCCTAAAACCCATTAGTGTTGTAAAGAGCGGATTTGATCTTGTTAATGATGCCGAGGAGAACACTATTATCCTTTTATTCTTTTTTTCTCTTATTTTTCCTATTTCGTCATAGGCTTTATTTCCCTTTATTCTAAGCGCATTCCTTACGGCTGTAACGTCTTCTTCTGAGAATCCAGCGAGTTTAAGTAAACCCAAAGCGCTCCTCCCAGACTTCATAGCTGCGTCAACATCATCTACGAATACGAAATCTGGATCTCCTCTAATAATCGAATCTATATGATTTAAAACGAACTTAGACGTTAATAGAGATATGTCGTAATCTTTTCTAACTAGTTTCTCGATATCTTTATCCTTAACGTAAATTCTAGGGTTAATATTAAGGCTATTACTTATATTACCAATTTTCACCTGGGCTTGCCTAACAAGGGCTTTTGACGGAAAAATCAATAGGCTTCTCTTACCTATAGTGAAAAGATAGACAGCAGAAAGCAATCCAAATGTGGTTTTCCCTAGACCTGGGGGAGATATTAAGGCGAAGCTCTCCCCCCTTAGCAAATCTAAAAACCAGGCTCTTTGAGGAGTAGACGGTTCCACACTCAAGGATTTCTTAAAGTATTGCCTTAGACGCTCGTATTCTTGCAAAATTTTCCAATCTTTCTCTAGATTTTTGAGTTTTCTGTGGGAATTCAAATATGAAAGAAGATCAATATATGAAGTGAAATTGATCTCCTCACTAACGCATAAATCGCATAACGAACCCTTTTCTAACCTTCTAGTATCAATGGTACCTCCACAATTAGGACAGCCGTTGAGATAATATACCTCAGGCACATCTCTCATTTAGTGATACAACAGCAGTTATATAAATAGTTAAGTTAAGACTACGCTAGAGTACGTATGAGCGAACGCGGCATAACTCTGAAAGTAGTAGAGGCTAAACCAAATGACGTAGGTAGGAAGTTAGCCAGACTTAGTGAGGGCCTCATGAGGAAACTTGGGCTAGATAATGGGGATTACGTAGAGATAAGGGGACCTAAGGGGATTACGATTCTGCAGGTAAAAGAGGGGGGGGATTTATCGTCTAAGGAAATTAGAATTGATGGGTACTCTAGGAGTACCGTTGGCGTTTCCGTAGGGGATGAGGTGGAAGTAAAGAAAGTTGATGTACAGCCAGCTAATAAGGTCATACTGGCTCCTATACAAGCGATAAGGTTCGATCAAAGTTTCGTAGAATACGTGAAGGAATACCTTCAGGACAAACCTTTAGTTAGAGGCGAGACCGTAGCAATCCCTGTATATACCGAATTTCTCGACTTAGTAGTAGTAAACACTACACCATCCAACGCTGTAAAGATAACCGATAGGACAGAACTTGAGATTAGGGAGGAACCAGTTAAGGAGAAACCAGAGACCTATACCAAAGTCTCATGGGAGGATGTCGGAGACCTGGAGGAAGTCAAGGAAAAATTAAGGGAGATCGTCGAACTTCCTATGAAACATCCTGAAATATTCTCTAGGTTAGGAATAGAACCTCCCAAGGGGGTTCTCCTGTACGGTCCTCCTGGCGTAGGAAAAACCCTATTAGCTAGGGCACTAGCGTCGGAAATAGGAGCTTACTTTACATCTATAAATGGGCCAGAAATAATGAGTAAGTTTTACGGAGAAAGCGAACAGAGATTGAGGGAGATATTTAAGGAAGCTGAGGATAACTCGCCAGCAGTAATATTTATTGATGAGATAGATGCGATAGCCCCGAAAAGGGAGGAGGTAACAGGTGAGGTAGAGAAAAGAGTGGTAGCGCAACTCCTTACTTTAATGGATGGAATAAAGGGGAGAGGAAAAATAGTAGTAATTGGAGCAACTAATAGACCAGACGCTGTAGATCCTGCCCTTAGAAGACCGGGGAGGTTCGATAGGGAGATAGAGATCAGGCCTCCAGATGTAAGAGCTAGGAAGGAAATACTATCTGTACATACTAGGAACATGCCATTAGCAAAAGATGTCAATCTGGATACCCTCGCAGAAATGACTTACGGGTATACAGGTGCAGATATAGCGGCCCTAGCTAAGGAAGCTGCGCTTACGGCTTTAAGGAGATTTATTTCGGAGAAAAAGATAAATTTGGAACAAGGACAGATACCGGCAGAGGTCCTAAAGGACCTTGAAGTAACAAATGACGACTTCATCAATGCAATGAAAGTTGTCAGACCAACTCTGCTCAGAGAGGTCTATGTTGAGGTACCTAACGTGAGATGGGACAGTATAGGAGGACTAAATGATGTAAAACAGCAGTTAAGGGAGGCAATAGAATGGCCTCTAAAGTATCCCAAGGTGTTTGAAAACTCCGGAATAACTCCTCCGAAAGGAATTCTCTTATTCGGACCTCCAGGTACGGGTAAGACCCTTTTAGCAAAGGCCGTGGCTACAGAGGCCGCAGCTAACTTCATTGCTATAAGGGGTCCAGAAATAATGTCAAAATGGGTTGGAGAGAGCGAAAAAGCTGTAAGACAAGTATTTGAAAGGGCAAGACAAGCTAGTCCTGCGATAGTGTTCTTCGATGAGATAGATTCCATAGCAGCTACTAGAGGATATGATACCTCTTCAGGAGTTACGGAAAGAATAGTTAATCAGTTACTATCAGAAATGGACGGTATAGTACCCCTCAATAAAGTGGTTGTAATAGCTGCTACAAACAGACCCGATATAATAGATCCCGCCCTTTTAAGACCTGGGAGATTTGATAGGTTAGTGTACGTTCCTCCCCCTGATAGATCTGCTAGATTAGAGATACTGAAAGTTCATACGAGAAAAGTCCCGCTAGATAATTCAGTTAACTTAGAAACTATTGCAGAAAAGACAGAAGGTTACACTGGCGCTGATTTAGAGGCTCTTGTAAGAGAAGCGGTAATGACGGCATTAAGGGAGTACGACCCAGCGAAAATAAACGAGAAGATTGGCGACGGGAAAGAAGCATTTCCATTAAGGGTTAAGATGGAACATTTCGAAAAAGCGATGAAAATTGTGCTTCCAAGTTTAACTAAAGCCGATATAGAGAGATACGAGAAAATGGCAAGAGAACTAAAGCGGGCTATTGCATAAATCAGTGAGTGTTTTCAATTAAGCTATTTTGGAATATTTTTAAGATCAGCATTTTTTAACTTTCAGAAGTCTCCATAGTAATTGGTATAGAGTAATTGAAGCTTTCCAATCAAAATTGTGGATTAAGTAACGAAAAGCCTGATGAAGGGATGGATAGCTCCTTTATATTTAAACGCGAGTTCAAGAACTATCTCTTGATAACAGGCACCTCCAAGTGAACATTACCGGGACGCCTGAACGAGAGTTAATGTGGTACGCTTCAGCTCTAATTAACGGCCCCTAAATCATGAGTTAATTTACTTCATGATACGTTAGAATCCCATAATGATAACTTATGTGCAAAGCCTTATATGTGGCCCTTCTTAAACATTTTAACAATGACT
Organism: Sulfolobales archaeon HS-7; assembly: GCA_019704295.1. Lineage (GTDB taxonomy): Archaea > Thermoproteota > Thermoprotei_A > Sulfolobales > Sulfolobaceae > HS-7. The sequence goes on from AP024596.1 coordinate 699,974, forward strand.
GTTACCACTAGAATCACTTCCTTCCCTAGAGGGAAGTACTACTTCTCTAATGTTCCATTAATTCTCCCAATTGACTCAGCCTTAAGACTTTTATTTGGCGGGAAGCTGGAAGAGTTAAGTTCCTTCCTCCTTGAAAGTTCGTCATCTAATTCATTGAAAAAGGGGAAGTACCATCCTTTAAGTTCGCCTAATTTCATAATCAGACGAGAATGGAATGCTGTTATGTTCCTATTTGAGGCTATAATACTAAGAAATTTCTACAAACAGACTATTTATTACCGCCTTAAAAAGGGTAGACTTTTTCGCTCGTCAAACTCTGTAGGCCTGATAAAGGCCTCCAAGAATTTTTCAGAAAAGTATATACTTACCTTACCTGCTGAATATAAGAGTAATAAGAGAGTAAAAGCTAAAATGCTATGTAAGTATATAAAGCTAAGAACTGGCAACATAGGGCGTAAAGCGGCTAACATTATAGCTTCTTTGGGGGGAGGTTACTCGAGGATAGGTAATGGGTCTTGATAATATCAGTAAATAAAGGACAGGAAATAATTCAAGCAATAAAAAAGGCTGTCTATGATTATAATAGTAAAATTAGGGGAAGTGGTTACTACTTAAAACCGATTCACATGGTATATAAAAAAGGCAAAGTGTATATATACATAGGCAGGTACTGGTATAGAATAACTAAGAAAAACAGAGTATTAAAATGGACTTACTTAGGTAAGAGTAAACCCATAATAGAACTTCCTGAACCTCCGTCAATTCCAGAAGGTGTAATTATTAAGGAAGGAGATAACTACCTATTAGACGAAAGTATTCTAAACAGTGAATTATTAAGTTCTTTTCTTCATAACGCATCTAGGAAGAAATAACATAAAAACCGAACTGCTTACTGACGAACACCCGAACTGCGTTATTAGTAGATTTAAAATATTACCTTCACGAAACTATATGATTAGTTAGTGTTTGTAGATCAATTCATAACTTAATATATTACTCGGGACCCTTCTCATGAAGTCCAGGATGTAGAGACGAACTTCTTTCTCGTTAGACCGTCTAACGCCTAATCAACGTGAATAACCAAAATAAAGTAAAAGTTATAAAATACGTCCAGATAGGATTAAAATTCGGTTAATTATGTGGTAAATAACAATATAAAATCAGTTTATCAAGTGGGGTAACGGGTGCTCGCACGTTTTTTGAGAATAGGGCAATTAATCTATTCATTGTAAGTTAGAATATTCCAGGTAAATTAGTATAATTCTCTATATAGAATCCGAATACATATTGTAGCTATCCAAGGTTCCTTTGCGAATTCAATTTATTTGAAGGAATATAAAAATTTTATTGAATATAATTGAATCTACAAGGTAGGAATTCACGCTCAGCAGTTTATTCTTATCTATCTTATTCGCGAATAATAATTCGCAAAAGAACCTGAATCTCCCTCATTTAGTTGTTCGTGACAGTTACGTATTGGACACTGCCTTATGGATTGAAACTGCTGCAAGACAATCTTAGCTAACGGTATATTTAAAGTTCAATCGAAATATTTGTACTTAATGCCTCGCATTTCAATGAAGAGGAGAGAAACAGCGTTCATAAATAATTGTAAGGAGAGTATTCGGTGTGAAACATAAAATTCTATTCGTTATAGCAGACGGATTAGGAGATAGACGAGTACGCAAACTTTCAGATAAGACGCCACTTCAGGCCGCAACTAAGGATAACATAAGAGAACTTTATAGAAGTTCAATGATTGGTCTAATGGACCCAATATCTCCAGGCATAGTCCCTGGAAGTGATACGTCACATCTATCAATTTTTGGAGTGGATCCTAAAATATATTATAGAGGGAGGGGAGCTTTTGAAGCAATAGGAGCTGGAGCTGAATTAAAGCACGGTGATGTGGCGTTTAGAGGAAATTTTTCCACCGTAAATCAAGATTTCGTGATAGTTGATAGGAGAGCTGGTAGGAACATTAAAGAGGCAGAACTTTTAGTTAAAGAATTAAATGAAAAAATAGAACCTATAGATGGAATTAACGTTAAGTTTTTCCATGGAACTGAACATAGGGTTGCAGTAATTCTTTCAGGTCAAGGCATTTCCGACAAGGTTTCAGATACGGATCCCGAAGAAGCAGGACAACGGGTACTCGCTTCAAAACCCCTTGATGGAAGCAAAGAAGCTGAAAAAACTAGCAAAATAGTAAACGAACTAACTAAGAGAGTTTACGATATATTATCAACCTCCAAATATAACATCGAAAGGGAAGCTCGGGGAGAACTTCCTGCTAATGCAATCCTTTTACGGGGCGCCGCGACATATCAAGAACTACCTAAATTTGAATCGATTACTGGACTCAAAACTATTGCAGTAGCTGCCACCGCCCTGATTAAAGGTGTGGCGAAGAGTTTAGGTATGGACGTTTATACCCCCCCAGGTGCAACAGGAGGTGTCGATAGTGATCTTTTGGCGAAAGCAGATGCTGCAGTGAAGTTCATAAAACAAGACTACGATATGGTTTTCCTTCATGTTAAGGGAACAGATGCAGCATCTCATGATGGAAACCCAGAAAATAAGGTATTAGTAATAGAGAAAATAGATAAAATGATAGGAAGGATACTAGACTCAATAGGTTCTGAAATGATAATTGGGATCACAGGCGATCATTGTACACCGGTGGAACTAAAGGAACATTCTGGCGATCCAGTACCTTTCCTATTGCATGTGCCTGAAAGTATAATAACTGATGAGATTTCTGATTTCAATGAGATAACCGCTCGTAAAGGCAGCGTAAGAATAAGAGGATTAGACGTAGCCAATATACTCCTTAACTACTCGAATCGCGCTAAAAAATACGGTGCCTAGGCCGGTACATAGATGGGGTTGTCGTCTGTGGATATTCTGTTCTCATTTTCAAGGTACTTTCGTATATATTTGGGAATACTAAACATAGAATAATGTGTAGTACCGTCATAGTACTGAAGTCCGTTAATTCCCTTCTCTTCAAGTAGTCTATCTACGCGTTCTTGTGACATAGGAGATATGCTATTAGGAGAATAGAAGGCAAAGCCCCACAGACCGTCAAATGCTGGCACGAAGCTCACTCCCACCTCACTTTTTCCAAATACATGCCTTATAGTGTTACTAATTACAGAGAACGAGTCTATCGAGAATGAGGGAGAAGTTGCCTGAGTAGAGATACCCCCATTGTGAGAAAGCGAGTCCTTGACCAACTCATAAAAAGTAGATGTATAAAGCTTATATGATGGCGAGTCCTTCATGGGATCCGTTAAATCAAGAATTATTACGTCGAATTCATCCTTATTTTTTCTAAGATATTCTATACCATCCTCTATGACCAGCTTAGTTCTCTTATCCTCGAACGCCCCTTTATGCCATTGCGCCATATATTTCTTAGCGAACTCTATTACAACGTCATCAATATCAACCATAACTACTTCTTTAAAGGAATTATATCTTAATACTTCCCTTAAAGTGGCTCCTTCTCCCCCTCCGATAATGAGAGCTCTCTCTGGATCCCTAAGCGAGAGCATTAACGGGTGAACTAAGCTTTCATGGTAAATGAATTCATCGCTTACAGTTGATTGTATCTTCCCGTCAATTATAAGTGATTTTCCGAAACGAGTTAGCTCAACCAGCTTTACCTCTTGGTATTTGCTTTTTTGTTCCTGATAAACCCTCTCTATTTCATGAGCGTGAAATTCACTAGGCGTTTGCCATTCAATAAACCAGTGCCACCTATATATCATTAGCGTACCCTTTTACCATTTACCTTCTTATTAGCCCATCGATATCTCCTTATTCTTCTAGACCTTCCGTATCCGCATGCTGCGCAATACCTCCCTGAAATATTAAAAGAGTTCCTTCCGCACCTTCTACACCTCATATGAGTTTTCTTATTCATCTTACCAAATGACGGTGTACCTTTCATTTATACCCCTCTTACATCGGCGATATAAATATTACGTTATCTCCCCTTATCACGATAGTTCCGATTTTCTTACCGTTTCCATCGCTCTCTATCTCTTCTGAATCCTCTAGTACTAAATTCAGATGCTGATCAAAGCTCTTTAATTTCCCTCTAACCTCTTTATTCCCTTTAAGTCTCACTAAAATCTCGTTTCCTACAGCCTCTCCCAACAACTTATGTGTAGTCTCAGCCAAAACGATCCCTATATTAACATTCCCCTTACTTATATAAGTATGTCGGATAGGATCCCGTCGCGGGGATCTTCGGGTGGAGTAGTCAACCTTTCGAACCCCGGACCACCCGGTTACCGCCCTCCATCTACAGCCGGGCGCTCTACCGCTGAGCTACGACGGGATCCTATCCAATACTTGAATCTAGCCACTATTAAAATTTTTTCAGTTATGAGGTCATTCGAGAAAAGACTCATAAAAATTCAGAATTAAGAGGATCGAAGTCGTTGCCAACAGTTTCAGATAAACAGCGAAGTTTATATATTTTATACTAAAAATATATTTTATAAATTTTGTCACTAGATGTGGACGACCTTTCCCGAAAGGTGACAGGGCGCAAGATACGCGGGTTTCCCCACATCCATAAGCGGGAGTGAGATATCCGCTGAAGGGATGAAGAAGGATGAAATCGACAATACCTCTTGACTTTGGTGAAGTCCAAGGGCTTAGGCTTGATATAGAATATGAAATCCTATGAAGCCAAAACCCCGGTGATGATGAGGTGATTTCTTATATTTGAACATGATACAGATAAGATATTAATCGTAGCTACATATGAAGTAAGAGTAAGCATACTAGTGAGAGAAATAGTACTTAAGAGAGTTAGGAAATTCTAGTTATGGTATCTTAACACCTAATCTATTTATTAGATTAATTGCGAGGGGAAAAGAGTCGAGCAGACGAAAATGGATGGTGTCATGTGTGTAATAGCAAAAAGGAAAATGTCAGTGTCGTTTACTTATTATTCCCCGGGAGAGGTTAAGAACTGCAACGAATTAAACGTAAAGGACAAAAAAAGTAAGAGAAAATAGGTAGACTTCTAGACCAATAGTCCGCATAAGTTTACGATAGTACGTGTTACTCAGACAGGACAACTGACCTCTTCTAAGGCGTGAGGAATCTTTATGGTAACATCTGAAGTCCACTAGAGATATCTTGCAGGAAACATCAAGTCCTTCCCGATAAGAGTTCCACTAAGTGGATCTCCCACTTCTAAGCCTCATTAACTACATTAAGTTACTTACACGTCCCATAACAAGGGAAAAGTTAAAACACTTCCCAAATTCGTCAAGAAAACTTGCGAGTAATGTAGAAACCGTTAGATATCGATTTACAGTTATTACCTATGCGTATACGGTTTCACTAGAGTGTGATTTTGAATCGGCTATCACAAGGATAATAGATCGGTTATATTTGATCGAACTCTCGCTATCGCATAAGTGTTGCCATAAGAATCAGGAAATCGTAAGGTTAGAACACCCAGTTAGTGATTCCAGGATTGTTCAATAATTCCGTAAAGTTCCGATTCGTTGGGAGTACGTAAAATATTAGCAACAATCTTCTATAATATCATGTAAAAGAAGAAGTAGCGGTATGACGAAGCTCGAAAGGTCTGAAAATGATGAACCCGCGCAGGTCTGACCGATAAGGGTTTTTCCTTCTTTTATCAAACCTCTATTTCATGAAATGTGACTAGTTTTTAATTATAAAATCTCATAAATGATGGGCAATGATTAATGGCTATTTCGATGGACTCTGCGAACCTCAAAATCCAGGTGGTATATCTACCTTCGGTTACATCTACGTGTTTGATACAAAGGTTATAAGAGGGTATGGACTTGCAGCCCCTCCATGGAGCTCTCTTAGTACTAACAACGTTGCAGAGTATATGGGGCTTATATGCTTATTAAAAAGCATGTTATCAAGAAATGTTCGTAATGCTCAGATTTTTGGCGACAGTCAGCTCGTAATAAAACAGATTAACGGTAAGTATAAGATAAAAGCTGAGAGGATATTACCATTATTTAATGAAGCGGTCTCCCTCAAAAAGAACTTTGACAATATCTCATTTATATGGGTCCCAAGGGAAATGAACAGCGACGCAGACTTTCTAACTAGAATGGCATACCGTTTAGCAAAAGAGAACAAACTAACTGTGGTAGGATGTTATAAAGAGGAGATTAGCTCCTTACCATGAGTTTTGCTTGTTCAGGATCATATTTCCAATTATTCGGTAGTTTTTTAGTAGACTTATAATACCTCTCCAATCTTCTTATTTTCGACTCTATTTCCTCTAAGCCTTTCTTGGCCTTAGAGTCTCTTGGGTGCTCTCCTATATGTCTCCTAGCGTTAACTGCCCTCCTTATGAGGTTCATAAGATCCTCGGGTACTTGCAGTTTAATTCCAGTATTCTCAAGTACTCTAGTGAGTTTTTTCCCTGTTACCTGTTTGATCAGAGGTACCCCGTATTGATCTCTTAATAAAACTCCTATCGTAGAAGGTTCATATCCTTTTTTGTATAACTCGACTACTAACGTGCCTATTTCTTCAGCACTTAGTCTAACCCATTTCGGTGAACCTGCTCTTACAGGTCTTACTGAGTGTGATTTGCCTCTAGCTCTTTTTTTATTCATCTATGACACTTACTATACCTACAGAGAATCGCTAAATAAAATTTTAGTTCTCCTATTGCTGTAATTGCCACAGAATTCGACCTATCATGTTCAAGTTACGTGCTTGAATGTTTATCTTGGCGAAGCTAAGGGAGCGGAAGACCCGTAAGGATGGATAGCTTCCCCATTTTAATTTGTAGATACTTCATTATTTATAGTTGCTAACGGAGAATGCTTAACCAATGCCCCCCTAAGTAAGGGTTTATCTGTTATACTCTTGCCCCACCAAGTGGTCATGTGCAGGATATTATGAACTCGCTCCTTCTTGGCAGAAGTGGCCTTCTGCTTCTCTGCTCCACCTTGCAGGCGATAGAGGGCGGAGCTCCACAACCCCTGAGGATCGGCCCCGAACTTAACGTTGGTGTCCGGCATCGGACTGTAATTAGAGCAGAGACGTACTACATCGACCCTCGCTTAGGCGTCCTAGTAACGCTTACTCTGTTGATGATTGTTATTGATATCTGGCTGCAAACCGACTTAAACTAGTACAAGGGGGCTATCCACTCTTGCGGGTCTTCCGCCTTCTTTGAACCCCCATTGAAGATAAAGGGTTTCTATCTTCCTAATTTTGCATTTTCCAATATTACTTCAACTAGATTGGTTACGTACGATTCAGGTAGATCCGTTTCCTGCATTAACATTGTCTTAAAGCTATTTTCCGCATCCTTTATCTCTATTTCATTTTTTACAAGTCTAACAGAAAGTTCTCTATACTTTTTCGTGTCTAAATGTGGAAAATTTATATACTTATTAATATAATCGTCAACATTTATTTTTCCCTCCTCTTTCGATAAGAAATGCTTCGTCCAAGTTCTCACTTCCCTTTCTGCAGCTTCACGGGAATCTGAAAGATGAGCAACGTTAATTCCTCCGAATATACCAAATTTACCTCTAATAGATGTTGGTGACGCCCTCTCACACATGGTATTACCGAGTTTATCTCTTAATTTAGCAACAACATCATCTCCCTTAATAACTGCAACGAGTACTGGACTAGCAGTAACGTAATTAATAAGCCAGTTGAAAAAGAATTTTCCCTTATGCATACTATAGTGATATTCGATATAGAATTCTCTTGGCACGTTAAGGATATGAGGATGTAATAACTCATAATTATCACTTAAAATTTCTTTTAAAACATTTGCCCCAACTCCTCTTCTTATTACACTATCCGGTTTCAGAAAGAACAGTGCCTCTTCTTCTATCTTTCCTGACATGAATTCACCTTATTTTTCACTCACGTGATCCCGTTAATTAATAAAAAAATTCTTCTATCCGCTCTTTACACTTAATTAAGTATTTGGGACTAGTGCTTCTTAAATTTTCACGAATTTATCTTCAATGGGGGTTCAAAGAAGGCGGAAGACCCGCAAGAGTGGATAGCCCCCTTGTACTAGTTTAAGTCGGTTTGCAGCCAGATATCAATAACAATCATCAACAGAGTAAGCGTTACTAGGACGCCTAAGCGAGGGTCGATGTAGTACGTCTCTGCTCTAATTACAGTCCGATGCCGGACACCAACGTTAAGTTCGGGGCCGATCCTCAGGGGTTGTGGAGCTCCGCCCTCTATCGCCTGCAAGGTGGAGCAGAGAAGCAGAAGGCCACTTCTGCCAAGAAGGAGCGAGTTCACCGCGTAAACAATGAGATGTAAAAAAGCAAATGCATATTATATTATTAGAGCTACATCTAAAATTAACGTGCTAATCTTTAACCGCTTTTTAACGATCATTATAATTCTTTAAGAAGACAGAATTATGATAAATTTAAATGAGAATTTTCATCCCATCTCTAATTATTAACAGAATTAATTAGAGCTTTTTATGCTTTTAATCCTTTCTCTACGACGAGGATTATGCTCCTTTAATATACTTCAACGTCCATTTAAGCCTTTTAGGATCTTTGTTGTAAATTAGGCTATATTTTCTACACTTAGAAGAACAGAACCAAAGGATTGAACCGTCATTTTTTACATACATTATCCCAGTTCCTGGAGTTATCTTACTCCCACAATAACTACAAGTTCTTTCTAAAGGCATATCTTATCCCAGACTAATGAGGGAAGAGTAGTATTTAAAAGTAAGGCAGTTCATATTTACATCGTGAATAGTATGAGTCAGAAGAGCTCGATTACAGAAGAGTTTGGATACCCAGCTGAGGTAATTCAGGTTTTGGATAAAACCGGTGTAACGGGTGAAGTAACACAAGTAAGAGTCAGAGTGCTGGAAGGTAGAGATAAAGGAAGGATATTAACTAGAAACGTAAAGGGAGCTGTTAGATTAGGAGATATCCTTATACTGAGGGAGACAGAAAGGGAGGCAAGGAAACTGTCGACGAAAAGGTAATCTTGTGATATTTCATGCCTTTATTTGTTGTAGACAGACCGTTAGCTATTCATTTACTAACTCAGTTAAGATCTGCATCAACTGACCAGGTACTATTCAGAAAAAATCTCGTCAGGATAGGAAGAATTTTAGGCTATGAAATAGCTGATACTATGGAGTTTGAAGAAGTAGAAGTAGAGACTCCCCTTAGAGTAAAAACTAAGGGAATTCAAATAATTGAGATGAATAACGTTGTTATAATATCAGTATTAAGGGCAGCTTCGCCGTTAGTCGAAGGATTACTCAAAGCTTTCCCGCTCGCTAGACAGGGTATAGTTGCCGCGAGCAGAAGGGAAAGAAAGTACGAAGTGCCTCCAGAGAAGATGGATGTTGAAGTTTATTATAAAAAGTTCCCTAAGATTAGTCGCTCAGATACCGTAATATTAGCTGACCCCATGGTGGCAACGGGAAGTACTATACTCACGATAATGGATATGTTAACCGAATACGATGTAAAAAGGATAAATATAGCGTCAGTTCTATCCTCAAAGTTAGGAATGACTAAGATACTAAGAAAATATCCGGCTATTAACTACTTTACTATTGCAATTGATCCATACATAAACGAGAGCGGTTATATCTTACCAGGTCTTGGGGATGCAGGCGACAGGGCATTCGGATGAGGACATAATTAAGGCTATTGTTAGCAATATATCTAGATCGTATTCACCCTACTCACGCATAAAGGTTGGCTCTGCGGCTATTACTGATAAAGGATATTTCTTCTTAGGATATAATATAGAGAATGCTTCCTTTGGTCTTTCAGTTTGTGCTGAGAGAGTCGCTATATTTAGCGCGATATCTAATGGTTATAACAATATAAAAAAAGTATTAGTGTATAGCGATGACGTCGAACCTTATCCATGCGGAGCATGCCTACAAGTGATGAATGAATTTAATGTGGAAGTAGTGAAAGTTTGTAAGGGAAATTCGTGCAGACAATTTAAAATACGTGACATGTTGCCCTATGGATTTACGATAAGATAGCTTATGAAAGGTGAGACTGTTAAAATGGGTACATTTAGCACGATTGCGGGATAGTGTATTGTAATATATCCCTTACAATCCATTTCGTAAGCTGATTAATCTCTAGTAATACTGTCCCTACGAAGGGTTGGCCATACAGCACAAGGGAGTTCTCACTCCCGAATATTACAAGGGGAATTACGAGCATGTCCTCCTCGCCATCAACATAGATTGGGCCTTTGTAACCGCTTGTTAATAACTCCCTTAATTTCTCTAATGCCGAGATCCTTAGGACTCCTGGTTCATTCCTTATTTCAACCCCCCTTATATTCTCCACCACAGGTATGTTACGTCTCGTCTTCCTATCAGCAATAGATAGAGTAGGAGAAAACCCTTTCCTCATTAGAATTGATAAAACGTAATCCCCTACTACATATACTTTATCGAAGTTTTTGGCATGTTGTATTATCTTATCTGGACTTTTAATCACTCTTCCGTAAGGCCTTGATAACCTTAGCCTAATTTTTTCATCGAATGTTAAACAAATGTCTACTTCACGGTTATCGCATATCTCCAAGGTCTCTCAACGCCTGCTACCTTTCCAGCCTCAGAGTCTATTGACATTACTATTAACATGCCGCTCCACTCGTCTGAGAAAGAGGATGAACCGCATATTGGACAGTTCCCCTGTTCCCTTGGAACTAATGCCCTGCAATTTCTGCATGCCTTAAAGAAACTAGCTTTTATTTTGACTCACCTCCTCTTTTAACCACTCCAGCTTCCCGAGGTATGGTTGACGCATGGTTAGACCTATTCTCATCATTTTGCCAGATGTATAAGCTCCTATCGAATTTACTCTAGCTCTTACGAAGTCACCCTTCTGTATTACCTTCTTACTCTTCTCGCCAACTAGCATGCCTCGAATATTATCGTATCGCATTTGATCGTCCATAACCTGTGAAATGTGTACGAAACCGTCTATAGGTCCAATATTCACAAAAAGTCCAGTGTTAGTAACTTGAACAACTATTCCCTCTACTAATTCCTGTAATACAGGAGTATATACCAGCAAATTGAACTCTGCTTCGTGATATGTTGCCCCGTCTCCCATTAAAATCAATCCCTCCTCGTTTACGTTGACATCGTAAACCGATAGGATTAGTCCTATATCTTTTATTACTTTCTCCTGATATTCCTCTCTCAAAACATTCAAAGCTACTTCTTCAAGCGGTTTACCGAAAAACTCCGGGGGAATTCTTACGACTCCTTTAGCCTTTATTATTTTATACACATTCCCTAGATATCAAATGCCCCCTTAATAATTTTACCTTTACGACCTAATGTAATAACCTTTACCCCTGACAGTTTTGCTTCTTTGATAAGGGTTTTATCATTAGTGAAGAGTACCATTTTCCTCGCTATGGCCGTTTCTAATAAAGCTCTATCAACTTCGCCGTTCACATTATCATCTATAATCTCCCATATTCCTAATTTTTTTTGTAAGTAATTTTCAGCAATTCTAGCTTTGGCACCTAATTTTCCAGATCTAGTCTCTTTAGATTTCAATTCGTTAATGACTAAACGATGTATATAAAATTTTGGAGAATATTCTAGATAATCTGCTACTAATTGAAATACATCTATTCCATCGTATACGTACATTAGTATGTTAGTGTCTACAAGGATGGCTAAGCGCTCTATTGTAATGTTCCCCACGCTATCATACGCCATCTGCCAGTAATTTGCTTGCTGATTACAATTCTCATTCCTTTATCCCATATTACTGCAGGTTTTTTCAAGACGATGGATATAGTGTCACCCTTAGCATGAGAAACCGTACCGTAAATAGTATCCGTACCTACATTTATCATTAAACTGTCATTCACCCTGAACTTGTCTACCTTTATGTCTGTGGTCACCCTTTCCAGCATATTGTATATCACAGTGATCTTATCAGTAACCTCAAGATTAACGTTGGCCCCTGTAACAACGCTTCCCCTTAGTACGTCAGCCTTGGTTAAGGAGGGATCCAGAGCCGTACCTATGGCAACCAACCCACCAGGTCTTGCCTTCTTCACCTCGACATCTCCAAATCTTAGGGTTCTAATTTCGGTATATATAGGGGAATATTCCGTTCTATTGCCCTTTTCTATTCTATTCCCTGGTAAAATCTTTATCTCGTCACCGATCTTAAACTCTCCCTGCACTATACTTCCTCCTAATACTCCCCCTCCTAAGTTGTTTACGGTCGTTCCTGGCTTATTTATATCAAAGCTCCTGATAGTTAGCATAACAGGCGATTTACTAAGATCCCTTTCAGGGGTAGGTATATGTTTTTCAATGTAATATATTAGAGCTTCAATGTTAATTTTGTGTAGAGCACTCACTGGTACAATTGGAGAACCCTCCGCCCACGTTCCCTTTAAAAATTCCTTTATCTGTAAGAAATTCTTTATAGCGTCCTCTCTAGTCACAACATCAATTTTATTTTGTACTATAATTAACTTAGTAATACCTATAATTCCAAGCGCATTAAAGTGCTCTCGTGTTTGCGGTTGGGGAAAAGGTTCATTTGCGGCGACTACAAGTAACGCACCATCCATAAGGGCTGCGCCACTGAGCATAGTGGCCATAAGACTTTCATGTCCAGGTGCGTCAATAAAAGATACCTTCCTTATGAATTTAGGTTCCCCTTCTCCACATTGGGAACAATTATCCTCCGATATATACGCTTCTATTTCATTACAACCTTCGCATACTCCTATACTAGCCTCAGCGTATCCCAGTTTTATTGTCATTCCCCTCTTGAGTTCCTCTGAATGTTTTGCAGTCCAGACACCAGTTATCGCTTGCACTAATGTAGTTTTGCCATGATCTACATGACCTACTACACCTATATTCACTTCAGGCTGCGTTCTAGAACCACGCAAAAACTTATCCCCTTACAATTACTGTATTGATCTGAACTATGTCTGGAGTAATCAAGTTTCCCCTTACTAGTTTTCGCCTTCGCTCACCAGGCTTAGCTGGATAATATCCAGGGGGTCCAGAAAGTAATATTTTTTTCTTTACACCGCCAAGTACATCAGAACGCATTGGGAATCCACTATTATCAGATCCGCCTGTTATCCTTAGTTTAAGTTCTGGTAATCCTATAATCGTCCCATCAAATTGTTCTCCTATCTTCATATTAACTAGTGAGGAAGCCCTACTTTGATCCATGTTTATTTGAAACGATTTCGCCCTATAAACTTCTCCATCAAATTCCTCCTTGCCAAACTTTTCAGCGATTTCTTTATTAATATATATTACATTATCGGGGGTTTTATTATCAATAACTGCCTTGAAATGGACTTTGATCTTCTCTTTCTTATCTCCTTCTTTTTCCGTCTGAATAGTTATGAACTGAGGAGAACCTATTTGATTGTGCGTTTTCTCGTTTATCTTAGCTATTGGTAAGGCTTTTCCCTCCTTTTCTCCCTGTAACACGTTAACCTCCTCTGTTGAGATTACTTTGCATTTAATTTTTTTGTCATTCTTGGTTTCAGGGTCTGAGATGACAATTTTAAAGTCTGCCAACTTTACTCCTCAGTTATCAAGAGTTTAACTAAAATATAAAACCGTCTCAGGCTTAAATATAGATAAATGTTAGGAGTCTTACTTGTACTTCATGGTAGCAGAATTGAAAGTTGGCAGGAGACTGCTCTAGGTTATGTAAATCTGTTAAGAAAACACTTCGATAACGTAGAGTACGGTTTCATTGAATTCAATACACCTACTCTTCGCGAGGCAGCCGAGAAATTAGCAAGTAAAGGTGTTTCAGAAATAGTTGCAGTTCCTCTTCTCTTCGCGGCAGGTACTCATTTCAAACGGGATATACCAAGGCTTTTGAATCTAGAGGGTTCAGCTATAAGAGTAGGAGAAACGAGAATACCTGTGAGAGTCGCCGAACCCATAGGAGTCGATGAAAGAATCTCGCAAATACTTAAAGAGAGAGTAGAGGAGGCTTTAGCTGCTGGGATCACTTTAGAGTAGAAAACTCTTCCTAAATGTTCTACTATGAAAAGTATCAACTAAGCAAAACTCACCTTGAATAAGACAGAAGAAGTTGGAACATATCAAATGTAAAATATTCTCTATATTCTCCAGGATTTTTACTAATACAAATTGAAGCGAATTCCAGTTCATTCGCAACCCCATATTTTTCCTGGATCATGGTTAACGGGAGGTTCATATTAAGGTAGTCCCTAACAAACTCCTTAGAACATTTGTTATACAAAAAACATAGTACAGATAAATTCACTGCTCTTCGTTTTTTCCCATCATAGACGATTAAAACTAGTTGATCCCTTAATTTGCACCCATCAAGGATTTCAGAAGATATGGGTCTGATTAGTATATATGGGACGTCCCGTTTTATGAACATATCAAGTATATCGTGAAAAGTTGTCTGCATTACCGTAAACTAATTTAATTTATCCACATAAAAGCATATGATGTACCCACCAACATGGGAAAAAGATAAAGCTAGCGCTGTAGATAGATTAGAAGAGGATAGACGAATAGGTTATTTAGACCCAGACATATATGACGTCCTTATCGAATTCATGAAAGTTGACTCTCTCTTCACAAAGAGTAGTTGCAGTGGAAGGATAACTATAATAGATGCGGAATTTCCTTGGAATAGAAAAGATTCTTATGTTCTATTTAAGAATCATTTTCCCATAATTAAAAATGATATACAGGAAGTAGTCAAGCAGAAAGCTAAGGCGACATTATGGTTAGTTACTCAAGGGCCTATTCTCCACGTATATGCTGCTAACGAACAGGTTGCATGGAATTTGCTTAAGATTGCAAGGAATGTTGGATTTAAACATAGCGGAATTCTATCTGTAAATTATCACGGTGCAGTAGTTGAACTTAGAACGGGTATAAAAATAACTATACCTATTCTTGATAACGATATTAGGGATAAATACATTGAAATAGCAAACAACGCACTGATACTAGGCAAGAATAAACTTCAAAAGCTTAAAGAAGTGGTGTCCCTTGTTTCCACTCGTGATTAGATAGTATTTTATAATGGATTTTGTAGTGAGCTATCTGCTCTAGCGAATTAGGAAATTTTGCTTACCGACTTCGCCAGCAGGCCTTGACAGATATGAAGACTACCGCTATATAGAACGTGATGTTCAAGACATTAAAGCCGGGTCGTTGACCGGAGCGTAGGCTTACAATACCCTCGCTCATGTCCCTTGGGTACGTTTAGACCATTAATAACCATAATTAAAGGGTAGTCTGTAAACACATATTGTAGTATAATAGGGCTATCCATACCCATTCTCACGTTACAATGTCTAATGTATAATTATAAACTAAAAAGTTATAAAACATATCTATCTAGAAATTAAATTCGCTTAATTGTTAGAATAGTAATATAAAATTAGTTTATTAGGTGTAATTGTAAGTAATCATGCGGTTTTCGAAAATCAAGGGTAATAAATGACCTTTTCTAAAGTAATGGGTTCAACGTTTGCTGAGGTTTCCATAAGGTAAATATTATAAGCTAGAAAGTCGGCAAAGGTGATCAATCGTTTACTCATTAAGTATTATCCCCAAATTGGACTCTTTGCTACTTGTTTTCCTATAAAATTTAGCTCTTAAACCACCGCTTGTTATATATTGGACACTATTTCGTGTTTTTAAGTTAGATTAATCCTATATTATTATAGACTAGTTAAACCAATAATATCTTTCCAGCATGAGATTTTTGGTGAAATGCGCTGTGAAATATATTAATGTCTCCTAAAACTTCAGGAAAGTACAGGACCTTAGCCTTAGGGCCTCTCAGCGATACTTTCTCTTTATATATCTCCATTTATTCTCAAGTAAATTTTTCGTAGAAAGCGAATAATAGTTCTAGCGTCTTCTTCATCCCCAATTCCCCGCAATATAGTTCTCTTGAGAGAATAGTAAATCCTCTCATCTTGTGGATTTTTCTTAATAGTGTCCACCACCTCTCTAATATACTTATCAAGAAGCCTTAAAGCCTCGTCACTTATTTTAGCAGAGTTTTGTATAGCATTCCTGTTAATTTCGTACAGCACTATTCCAACAGCGTGTGATAAGTTGAGAACAGGATACTCAGTGTTTGTAGGTATATGAAGCAATAAGTCACATTTAGATATTTCTTCCCTGGTTAATCCTACGCTTTCTCTACCGAATATAAGACCTACTCTCTTGTTCAGTATAAGTTTCGTTATCTCCCAAGGTTTTACGGATTTCCTTAGAAAATCACCAGGTATATCAGCTATACTAGAAGTTGCAATTTTAAGATCTAAATCGGTAATCGCTTCATCTAACGTTTGCACAACCCTACTTTCATTTAATACGTCTATTCCCCGCACTGCGAATTCCCTACCTTTGGTTACATCGCAAACAGGATTTACAATATAGAGTTCTTTCACCCCGAAGTTTTTACACAGTCTTGCTACAAATCCCACGTTATACTCGCCCTCAGGCTGAACAAGTATTACTCTAATCACTGCGAATACACTTAATAGCAAATATCGTTTCGAAATCAAAATTTTTCTCTATTTGCTTTTCAACTCTAATTTTGTTCCTACGTAATTCTGCGTATATTTTTTCCACATTTGCTAAAGAAGAATATACGAAATAATAGTAATTGGTACGGTATGATAGGGCTTTAACGATTTCTTTTACCCCGTCAGGCCCCCCAGACCAGCTATATGATAACCATGAGTCGTATTCTTCTACAGGCAAATATGGAGGATTGAATACTATTTTCTCAAAGTAATCTGCCCTAACTGCATACACAGTATCCGCGTTTATTATTTCTACATTTACATTATTGATCCTTGCTGAGCACTGTGTTGTTTCAGCGGCCATGGGATTTACATCAATCGCTACAACGCTAGCTCCAAGTTTGGCGAGATACACACTTATAATGCCAGTACCGCTTCCTATCTCCAAAATTCTCTCCCCCTTCTTAACATCAAGGATTTCCATTAAGGCCTGAGTGTCGTCAGATGGCTCGTATACATTATCATCGATGCAAATTTCTATATTATGGAATCTAGTAAGAGAGAAACGTCTGTTGGTGCGAATTGGTTCACTTTCATTGTAGAAACCGAATTTCGTCCGCATAAAAGAGAGGCCCTCTTTAACGATTTATTTCTATATTTTGAGATACACCCTATTAAATTATCCACTTGCTTATCATATTTTCTTGTTCTCTCTAACAATACTAATTCGCTATAAACTTTAGGTTCAGGCCTGAATGATGAAGGAGGAATTTTCTTAATGGAACTAATTTTAAAGAAATAGTTACTGAGAAAAGAAATATACGTAGGATATTCCTGTAACTTTACTATAAAATCACTTTGAATAATAAGTAATAATGAGTATATATCATTTATCTTAATAATTTCTGAAAAAAAATCCGATGTTATGTGATAAGGCAATGAAGATATTACACTGCCTCTGATAAAAGGGATATGCCTGGCGTCGCTAACACTAACGTTAAATTTTCCTCTTAATGGTTTAACTAATTCCTCGTCGATTTCAATAGTTAGATCAGGATTTATAACCTCAGTAATAGCCCCCTTACCAGTTCCTACTTCAATTACAGGTTTTCTAAGGGTCATCGCGATATCGCGAATTAAATACACTATTTTTTTATCAACGAGGAAGTTTTGAGAAAGTCTTGCCATTTATGGTTCCTTTATTTTTCATGTCTACTTTTTAGCTTCTGGAAATAGTTTATGAATGTGGTTTTTTCTCTCACTGGTTTAACGAATAGGAAATACCTCTCATCACTAAGACCTTGAGGCGAAGCAGCTTTTATTTCATATATTATTCTTTCAACTATTATGTTTTTGATGTCTTTCAATTTGGTTCTTTCCTCAATTTCCTTCAAACTCGTAAATTTACCCCTTTTCCTTTCATCTAATATAGTTTTTAATGATTTCTTTCCGATTGATGGTAATAATTCTAGGGAATGTAGTTTTAGCGTAAGGGATTCTGCCTGATTAAAAAACTCTACAAAGACATGTTCATTTTCATCCACCACTTTATTTAGAACTCTGACAAGCGAGTCCTTTGCGAGACTAGTTAGTTCATCATAAAATATTTGATCGACTCTGATAATTGAATTAGAGATAGGATACTCAGAGAGGGAGATCTTTTCTTCAGTTTGTATATTATCTAAAGGATGGATAAGTATTATTTCAAAAAGTCCGAAATAGTTCTCCCCTAATGCTTGAATTGTAGGTCTATTCTTCTCAGTCATTAGACCTTCTGGCATATAGTCAAGAACATAGAATGAGCTCTCGTCTATTTTTGTATCCCTTTTATCCCTATCAAACCTGCCATGAGCATCTCTTCTCTGCAACGACCTCACTTAAGTAAAATATTATAAAAGATAAAATAATAATCTCAACGTTCGAGTTGAGATTTTATCAATTCTAATATTTTATTTAAATCGTCAGTACTGTATGTTTTCTCTTCAAGAAAAAGGGTGCTTCTCAATTCGTCTAATGTGGAAGGACATATGCTAGCTATTATTGCAGCGGTTTCCTCCTTAAGTCCCGTTTTTATTATTTCAGCTCTCAAGTGCGATGCTTTTTCGACAGTGCACTTCTCTACAGCCGATAAGTATTCGATAGTTCTTTCTATAGTTGCTGACAACTCGTTGTCCTTATTTTTTCCTTCTAGTATTCGTTTAGCTTCAGAATAAGAAACGTATTCGCTTTTCTCTATCTTAATTTCCATATGTCTGTCCTCTCAAAGGTTTCAAATGTTCTGGTCGTGTAAAGAGTGTTCTAAAAGAGTTTCCATCACTCACCCTGATTATATAACACCTTCCCCTTCTGCCTACAATTTCCCCTGTTCTACCTTGGAACCTTCTGTGTGGCATTCCCTTATGTATGGCACTGTTTATATCAATAGCTACTCTTTCTCCCTCCTTATACTCATACATTAACCTGCTTAATGAAGGCACGCCCCCCTTTTCTCTTACTGATTTCTTAAAAACGTTTCTGCTTTTTTGCCTATTGCCTTTTGACGCTTTTACCATTACTGCCCAAAGATGATGTTCCTTATTTACAAAAAAGATTAACCCTTACCTACCTTTCCAGGATTTCCTCAAAGCGAGTTTGTATGTATAGGAACCTGGTGATTAGGAATAATTCCTTCCAGAGTTATAACTAACCTATTAGAGACTGAGCATGTAGAACACCTACGTGAACTGCTTTGCACTTCCTTCTACCCATTTTATGTTCATTTATAATCTGTGTTTATCCCTTAACTACAGGCTCGCCTCAACTATAGACTAGTTATAGGAATTCTTCCGGCCAAATAACTTATACCACGTTAGCATCTTTATCGCTTTTCTGGAAGAACAACTTGTAAGAAAGATCACCTATTGCTAAAATTACTAAAATAAATATAAAAATATTTCTATTACGGAGAAGAAGATTCGATCCAAGATATCCGAAAATGCCTCATAACGGACCCGCCGGGATTTGAACCCGGGACCACTGGCTCCGCAGGCCAGCACTCTATCCTGGCTGAGCTACGGGTCCTTTAGCATTACTAAAATAGGTTAGTCCTTTTTACGGTTTTTGACTGTCTTAGAATTAGTTTAGGATTTAAAGATGCTTTATATTCTTTGAATAATTTAGTTATTAATAATAAATCGCTAATATCTGTTCCTCTTAACATAATAACTCACTGATATTTTTAATAAGACTGTTTTCGTTAATAATCTTAGGGATTCACCTTAATCAAGATATGGATAAAGGAGTATGGTGAAGACGATCCAAAGAAATGTACGGGAAAGAAAATGATAAGATTAAATTATGCAAATCCTACCAGATCCTTCAAAGGAATAATATTAAATCCTTTTTCGAGGAAAATATTATCACTTAATGACTCTGATATTGTATCGAAACAGGGCATAACGATTATAGACTCCTCATGGAATAAATCCGACATAACTTTTTTTAAGAAATTTATGAGAAATTCTAGAAGGTTACCCTTTCTTTTAGCAGCAAACCCTGTAAATTACGGAAAAGGATTTAAGTTGAGCTCGTTAGAAGCCGCTGTTGCATCGTCTTATATATTAGGTGATACAGAGTTAGCAATAAAACTCGCTAATACAATAAAATGGGGTCATACTTTCATAGAACTCAATAGAGAACTCCTCGATTGTTACTATAAGAAGACTGAAAGTGAAATAGAGAAATGCGAGAGAGACTTTCTAAATGAGAAATTTGACCTTGGGACATAAGTGAACTATAGTCTTGAGCAGCAGATCAAAACTCATCATATCGTAATTAATATAAAAGCATCAGTATTGGCAATAATAATTCTGATATTGATAAGAGCGTCAGTATTTACAGTAAGTTTTCATGTTATCCTTTACGGTTTAATGTTCATTAAGGAACGTTCAACTGCGGAGTTGCCAATGGATGAAATAAGGACTTAGTTATCAAATGTCTCCGCAAACTTCTCCTCTATAATCCAAGGTAAACCCAAGGAGTATTGAGAAACGTCCTAAGGGGCACAGCAAGTTATCAAAAGAAGAGGAATTCTGGGTTCATCATTAGGAGCAAAGACTCAACTCGCATCACCTATATATTGGATCCCTCCTACTGTATCCTCCTAACAGATCGAGATTCCTCTAAATGTTCATTCCCAAGGTAAGTAACTCATTGTTCTTGAATTGCTTAACCGAATCTAATGAGGACTAATCGTTTGATTTATCCATTTTTCAAATTCGTTATATACTTAAAATCAATTTCCTTGATATACAAAGAATTTCAGCTTGGATTGTAAGGACATAGGTTTATAGGTGAACTATCCTGCGGACGGAGCTTCCTGCTTCTCCACCTTACTAATGGCAGAGGACTCCACAGGTACAAAGGGTTGATTCCTAACCTGAATTGATCTTCATATTCAGAGTATTCCATACAAGATCGTTGATTGGAGCAAAGCCGTACTGGATCAAACCCTCGCCTAGGTTTCTCTGTCACTTAATAGGTGGCTATCGTTAATAGTCTTCCAAGAACTCATATTTGAGTATATAGCGGCCATCCTTACTGTTCTTCCACCCCCTCAATCTATATAGAACGCGGCCATCAAGATAAGTTATTTTCATCCGTTGACATGTTAATCGTCTAAATAGATTACGCGGAGGTCTCCCTCGCATTCTTGGTAAGTTCCTTTGCTATTCCCGAAGCTGGTAGTTGCTACTGCTATAAGATATTAACTACTTTCATTACGTCTTTTAGGATTTCTGCCTGATCGAAGTTAATCACTTATGCATCAGACCTGCCATTTACTCTACATTATACTACTATTAACTATATTAACTAGAGACGAGGGCAGATCATCCCTTAGGTTTCTCATATTATCCTAGGGAGGAAAACCTCTCTATCTTATTTTCAGGAAATTTCTCTCAGTTTGCTTTGTATCAATTCGTACACCTGTTTTGGATTAGCTCTCTTCTTAACTTCCTTCATAACCATTCCCACTAAGAAGTCGACGACTTTTGGGTCTTGTTTTGCCTTCCGTACGACTTCTATATTTTTAGATATAACTGAATTGATCACATTCTCTAATGCAGTCACGTCCGTAATTATAAGCAAGTTATTCTGAATAACATATTGTTCTGGATCAATACCATCAATTATTTTAGGTATAAGATCCTTCATCGTCTTTACACTGATCGAACCGTTATCTTCCATTGCCAAGACTTTAATGAGGTGTTCAGTTGATAATTTGCTATTCTTTAATTCAATTTCTCTCTCGTTAAGTCTTCTTTGGACTTCATTTATGATAACGTTAGCTAATCGCTTATATTGCTTATATTCCTTAGCTGCTTCTTCAAAGAAATCAGCCAGTTGTTTCTGATATACCAGAACTTGAGCCTGGTATTCGTCTAATCCATATTGCTTTATTAATCTATCAATTCTACTCTCTGGCAATTCTGGCATGGATTTGATTATTTTATCTATAGTCTCGTGTGGGATATAATAAGGAGGCAGATCTGGATCTGGAAAATATCTGTAATCCTCCTCGGTTTCTTTGCTCCTTAAAGGTACAGTTACTTTTCTAATCGAATCCCAGTGTCTCGTCTCTCTTCTTATCTTTACTCCACTTCTTAAAGCAGCGTTTTGACGCGCTATCTCATAGGCTATAGCCGCCTCTGCGTCTTTTGGGGACCCAACGTTCTTAACTTCCACCCTTTCTCCACCTTCAACAGAAACATTACAATCTGCTCTCATTGCACCTTCTAGTTCGAAATTAGTTACATCCAAGTGTTCTAAGATACTTCGTAATACTTCCATAAATTGCCTAGCCTCCTTAGGATTTTCTAAATCTGGTTCGGTTACAATTTCCAATAGACCTATACCAGACCTATTATAATCGAGAAGGGTATATTTACTTGTTAAAATGGAACCTGTTGGATAAATTGATTTTGCGGGATCCTCTTCAATGTTTATTCTTCGTATTCTAATCTTCTTTCCGTTAATTTCAATCCATCCATTGTACGCAATAGCTGTACTTCCAGGTCCGTCATACTGTGTAATTTGATAGTTTTTTGACATATCAGGATAAAAATAATGTTTTCTAGAGAAGGAAAGAATATGAGAAATTTCCATGTGGAGGGCTGTGGCCACCATTACAGCCATTGTTAATGCCCTTTCGTTTACCACGGGCAATGCCCCGGGCAAGCCTAAGCACACAGGACATACATTAGTATTTGGCTCTTTATCTTCATAATTTGAAGAACAAGAACAAAACAGTTTAGTATTGAGTGTATTTAAGTGGACGTGAACCTCTAAACCGATCTTTACCATTTTGATTAGCTTATCAATCCGGATTATTTAACCTGATCCACATGCTTCGGATTTCTATACTTTTAGGTAAAATGTATTCTTCCTCACAGAGACTTCTGGCATGACACCTTACTTAGGATGAGGAGATTCTTAATTAATTCCTAAGAACTAACCGAAGATTGTCTATTCTAGCAAGATCGTTATAATAAGTGTTCAATATTAGTTGCATAAAATTCAGGAAAGAATGATATAGCTATAGCTAAGGTTTAACGAATCCATGTGAAATATTTTCATTTATGGGCATGACAGCATCACTTAACTATGTCCTACTTCTTAAGATAACATTAATCAACTCGTGATAACGTCTAGTGGCTAATTAACGCGAAATAACTAGATAAAGTAAAAATTATAAAATATGTGAAGTGAGGATTAAATTCGATTAATTATATGTTAGCTAACGATATGAAACCAGTCTATTAGCTGTAGCAACATTTACAATGTTAAGAATTTGCAAGGACATAAATAGTTTGATTGAGATCTCTTTGCTAAAGCTATTTAAATCTTAAGATTATTTTTTTCTATAAATGTCTGATGCGATAGATAAGAAAATACTCTTTCATCTACTCAGGGACGGCAGGGCTTCTCAGAGAGCAATAGCGGTTAAATTGGCGTTAGCTCCTCCTGTAATAAACTATAGATATACTAAACTTAGAGAAAATAATATAATAAAAGGATTTTCATTGAAAATAAATCCTAACATACAAGGTAAGTATTATGGTTATATTGCCCTAAAAAATTCTATTGAGTTTGTCGATAATTACGCTTTCTCAGTTAAGTGTTTGGAAGAAACTAACGTATACGAGATTATTGCAGACTCCTTAGATGATCTGAAAGTAAAAATCAGTTCAGTGACGGAAAAATTTGGGGAGCCCATAATGACGTACATTCCCAGACAGGAACTACGACATTTATCAAAATTCGACACGGAAATTATATATATATTAAAAGAACAACCAAGAATACAGGTTTCAGAAATTGCAGAGAAAATGAAGGTTTCTACTAAAACAGTAAAGAGGCACTTAAACTATTTGGAATCGGAGGGAATGATTAGAGTTTTACCAATTATCGATCTAACTCGTGCTGGATTAATAGTGTTTGCTCTATTCACCAGGAGAAACGAAAAAATACGGGAGGTATTGGATAGGTGGATGTTTGTCAACATAGCGGACGACAATTATGAAATAGTGGTGTGTGCTACCGAGAACATGAATAGTGCGAGTAGGCTTATAAAAGAGGCTAAAAACATAGATAACTCGTCTCAAGTAATGATAGTAGAAGAGTATGAGGTAAAATCGTTACCTGAAAAGATATAAAATAAAATTATTATTACGAAGATATTTTATATTCAATAAAGTTAAGCGGATCACATCCCCTTTCCAGATTCGCTTTGTTTTAAGAATTGTAACAAATTCGGTTCAGTACTTTCACCTAACTAGTGGGGGATTTACGCTCAATAATTTACTTCATTTCATCCGTCCTCCTGACAAATTATAATTGGCAAAAGAACCCTGAATCGGCAGTATAATTATACTTAATACTATTATATCTCCCCCTTCAAGATAAGTCTCGCTTTCTTAATTGTTCCTGTGGTTCTCCGTGGTATTAATATTACGCTCTGATTATTTATTTGCCTAACTCTCTGCATAGCCACAATCACAGACGCATGAAATTCCCTCTTACTTAAGACTATACCTCCCCAGATCTTATCATCGAGAAAAACAACTTTGGGATCGGCAAGGCTTAATCCTATTTCACCAACTATTTCCTTTAGCGAATTCCTTATAGCTTTTTCAAGTTCGTCTTTTGATGGAAACCTTTGCGACTCGATAAGAAATACAATATATCGTTTCTTCCTGTATCTTGTAGTTTTCCACCGCCTGTTCCCTACCCTTTTAACTGTATTATATTTATATTTAATCATTAATAATATAGTAAGTATAGATAGCCAGCCTGTCTCCACTATCAATAACGGAAGAACTAACTCCATAGATAGCATTAAAAACTACGCGCTTGTTTATAACTATTAAGTGATGATGCCATCCCAGACTGAGTATATGATGTGCTCGCGACGAACTGAATATACAGGAGGGAGTGAAAACGCTTTCAGTGAACAATAAGGAGTCTGAATTAAGACTTAGAATAATGATCCTAGACGTGCTTAAAGACCTTAAAAAAACGATGACGTATAAGGAAATGTCTGGACTGTTAAATATTCAGGACACATTGCTTTGCAGGTATGTTAACGGAAATACGATACCAAGCGAGGCGCAATGTAGAGATATATTGAATAAACTAGAAAGGAATAGTATATTAAGGGAAGTTTTAAGGAGCCAAATAAAGATGTATGGGGATGGATTTGTAGATACAAGTAGAGTGCTTCAGTATCCGTCATTACTTAGACTAGTAATTGAGATTTTCATCAGAAGGAATATAACATATAGTATAGACAGGATTGTTACACCTGCAGTAAATGGCATTCCATTTGCCACCATAGTATCACAAATTCTTAATAAACCTCTTGTAATTGCGAAAAAATATAAGGACTCCATATACTTTGAGTATTACGAAGAAAGTATAAGGGAAAGTAGCGCACAGGTATCCAATCTTTACATAAGAAAAGACCTGATAAACAGGGGAGATAAGATACTTATTGTAGATGACGTTATAAGAAGCGGAAGAACGGTGGATCACTTAGTAAGGCTTCTGATAAGATCTGGAGGAATGCCTAAGTTAGTAATTGCGGTTGTAGGGAATACGACTAGAAGAGCTACATACAACGGAGTTGAAATTAAAACGATAATAAACGTCTAAAGTTAGAGGGAGACGCTTCCAACATGAAAAGGTGAAAGTAAGTGAGAATATACGATAGGGTCTATATAATAGAGGGAGAGAGTTTTGGGGGAGGTACATATAATTCGTATCTATTCAATGAAGGCTATTGGTTTCTTGTCAATGGAGGCCTGATAACAAGTACAAATCTCATGATCAATAATATCTTAGAAATTACTAAAGGACATCCATTAAGGTATATTATAATAACCTCTTGTATCAGAGAACTAGCGGAAAACGTTAAGGAATTATATATGGTATTTAACCCTGATATTATCGCTGGATATCCAGATTCGGTAAGGCTAAGGAGGGGTGAGTGTGGAAACTCTCCAGTAGAAATAGCAATAGAAGTTAGGAACGAGATACGAATAGGGAAGATACGAATAGTAAGAAGTAAATCTCCTACCTCAGGATCAATAATAATTGAAAGTGAAGGCGGGATTTTCTCAGGTTTAACCAAAGTATCACCGCTTTACCAAAAGAGTTATTTGTTCTCGTCCACAGAATATATACGATATGGATAATGTTAGCCTTCGATGATATGTGTGACAGTTGTGGGAAATACACATTAGTAAAGCTATGCGATGTTAAGAAAATTAATGTCTGCACGCTCTGTTGCTTGTCTTGTTCTTATAGAAATAAGTGTAACTCAATAGTATGGTTTAGATCATTAAGAGAGAACATTATTCCAAGAAAGCAAGAAATAACCCTAGACAGGTTTATAAAGGAATGAGACCATACGTTATAATTTTCTCAACGATCACGCTTGATGGCCGCCTTGCTTCTAAGACTGGGTTTAGTGAACTTAGTTGCAAATGGGATAAAATGAGACAAAATAAACTGAGGGCTGAGGTAGATGCTATAGTAATAGGTGCAAATACTGTGAGGATAGATAATCCCTCACTAAAAGTAAAATGGTTTACCAACAACTCCCCCATCAGAGTGATTGTATCGAGTAGCTTAAAACTAGACCCGAGCTTAAGGATATTTCAAATTCCCCCTAAGACAGTAGTGTACACCTCTATATCTCATGATACATCTGCTGAGAAAGAACTATCAGAGAGAGGCGTCGACGTAATAGTGATGGACGGAGTATGCAATATTATTACAGATCTATATGAAAGGTATGGGGTTAGAAGGGTTATGATAGAAGGAGGAGGGAGATTGAACTGGAGTGTTATAAAGGAAGGTTGCGTTGACGAAATCCGTGTTACGATCAGTAATAAAATCTTTGGAAGAGGGGTGAGCTTTGCGGAGGGAGAGGGATTCGAGCGAGATGAATTTAATCGTTTCGAAATAGCTTCGTTCAAAAAGTGTGAGTGTGAAAAAGAAATTCATTTGATTTTTAAAAAAACTTAGATGAATGTGGAGTAGGTCTTCCTATAAAGTTCCGATGATTCAAGTCTAGTAGCATTCCTTTTATATTTCATGGCATCTCCAATTGCATTTGGACCGAACTTTTCGGACCATTTTTCTACCGGTATCTGATAGTCCTTCAGTATTTTATCCCTATAGAGATCGTTTAATACGTTATATGTGCAGAATGGAATTACTCTGCCGTCAGGGGATAGATAATGTATATCACACCTCATCACTCTCTCAACATCGTAATTGTATAAGTCCATGAAGTGCATATTTCCCAAAAATAGGGTCCGATAATGCCATTGACCTAAAACGTCATAATTGTGGTTTACTATTATGTTATACAGCATTTTCCAGACGTCAAAGTCCTTTGGCCCTTTCTCTTGATCAATAAACTTCCTTATATTGTATAGGAGTTTCATCCCTACCCAATACTTATTCTTACCCTCAAACAGCTCCTCGGTTTTCTCCTTGAAGTACTCCAATAGCCCCTCTAGATCAATAAATCTTGATAACGGGATATAGTGTGGTTCATCGTTTTCCCATTCAACGAAAACATAGGAGCCTGATCCACATACGGGATGATTAGCCATTTCAAATTGCGGTTTACCAGTTAAGGCCTCAATTATTCTAGTAAATACGACAGACGTTCCTATCGGATACCAGCTATCTTTAGTTATCTCTCCGTTAGTTTGTTCCTCAATATTCTTTATTATCTCAGGTATAGTAATTCTAAATTTAGCCCTCATGTTCCTTTTCATCATACCTGTTAAACTTACAGGTTGGAAGTTTACTGCCCTTACTATATCCATGTTCTGAGCAGCGAATTTAACTATGTTTCCTAAATCATCATCATTAACGGTCTTTATCACTGTTGGTACTAAAACAACGCTAGACATACCAGCCCTTCTGAATACCTCGAACGTATACGGTACTTCCCAGTGATTTTTAGGATTTGTTTTCCTTGTAGTTCCGTCATAACTCATATATACTGTGTTGACTCCGGCCTCACGGAGCTCCCTTGCGAACCTTACCGCTTTTTCTGGATCCTCGATATACATCTTTGCAAATGTTCCGCCCCAACTATTCAGTTGTATGTGCTTTACTCCCTTATCCCTTAATAATTTGATTACCTTTATTATATCCTCCCTAAGAGTTGGTTCGCCTCCAGTGACCTGAATTACCATGGTAGGTTCTCTTAACTTAAACTGGTCAATCATATACCCGATCTGCTCTAATGTAGGTTCAAACACGTATCCAGCCTTCTCCGCATAGAAGAAACAGTACCAGCATGAGAGATCACATCTATTTGTAATGACAAGGTTCACGAGAGCTGTATGCTGATGATGCATGGGGCATAGGCCACAGTTAAAGGGACACGGCGATTTTAAGTCTACATAGGGGATCTTCGGTCCTCTTCCCTCATATTCCCAGTAATCGAACTTGTAATACATTCCTACATCTCCATAGTAGAGATCCTCAAATTCTCCATGATCAGGACAGATTTTCCTTATATAGAGCCTTTCATCTTTCTCGAATATAGCCGCAGGAAGGAGTCTATAACAAGCTGGACAGAGGGATTCCGTTACCCTTACAAGTTTTTCGCTATCTGAAAGCTTAGGTAGTGGTCCACCTACTTTAATTTCCTTATCCCCAAATATTACTTTTCCATCTTCATATCTTGAAGGTGCAGGTAACAGCCTAAATTTCTCTTCCGTTGTTGTTTGAGCCAATTTGACCTGTTCATATACTAAGCATATCCCTATATTTAAGGACATTCTCCCAAGTACTATAATTTAGGTCAACTGTTAATTATAGAGTAGTGAATTTAATAAAATCCCTTAAAGTTATCCCATCCATGAATTTCAATTTCACGATTTCCATATATTATAACTGGACTGGCCATAACACTACCAATTACTACCGGATTCATACCTAGGAATCTCATGTATTCTATGATGTTATTTGCGTGGTAGGGGTTAATAAATAACAAAGCTTGAAACTCCTCTCCGGAGAACTTAAGAATTTCATCCTCTGTTATTCCTATCTCGTGTGATAAAGTAAGTACGCGCCTATTATAAGGTAAATTGATTATATTAGCTCCTAACCCATTTGCGAGGAGCACATTAGCTAATGAAATAAGCAATCCATCGCTTATGTCCGTCGACGATGAAATTTTCTCACAATAATTAGCGAACACTTTATTTATCTCTTTAGGGAATACCGGATGTTTTACATATAATGATGAAAGTTTGGAGAAAGTGAAATCGGGTATATTCCTGAAAAAGGATAAAAATACCTCTGTAGTATATCCGATCTCGTTTGATATAATTATCATATCACCGGGTCTTATCTCACTGAGCTCCTTGTAACAAATATTCTCACCAACTACTGCAATATCTACCCAACCATCTCCCGAGGAACCATTAATATCTCCTCCAACATACTTGCTGCCGTAAAACTTGCTAGCGTCATTTATTCCTTCAACTAGTTTCAACACATCCTCTACAGTACCTTGATTTATACCAAACGATCCCAGCAAATATCTAGGAGATCCCCCTCGAGAGAAAATGTCACTAACTGCCGCTGTGACTGCCTTCCATCCTATATCGTAGTACGTCATAAAAGGAAATTTGTATTCTAACGAGAAACCATCGATCTTGAATAGCATGTTACCATCAAAATAGACGTCGTCGTGTTTCAGACTAAGTTGAGATAAAACTTTCTCAATTACCTGCTTTTCGCCAATTTCCTTTAACGACAAAGTTGACTCTACTTCATAATTAGTTATACCTAGTTCTTAACCTTTTACGTAGTATGATAATCTTCTTGATAATTTAAATAGTAATACAATATTAATAATTTACTCAACGAATTATATGTAAAGTCCTTTTCCCAACCTTCACTTACCATATCGCAAGGATTATAGGTTTAATCTACAGTTCTTCCTGATATATTCTCTGAGAATTACGTGATAGATTAGGGTTCCTACCATGCTCTTTGGTTAGACGTGATATTACGAGCAACTAATTAGTCGAATTATTTATATAAAACAATATTAATCAGGTCCGGGTAGTGTGGACTTGACTAAGTATCGGTGGTCGACTTCCCTGAGCATGAAGCTTGTCGGTGAGCATCCCTCATTTAAGTTTGGACGAGAACATAAGCCAGTATAATAGGTAAAAAGTAACCCTGTACATTTTAAGGACATTAACGTGGGCCCGCTGGGATTTGAACCCAGGGCCTTCGCCGTGTGAGGGCGACGTCCTTACCAGGCTAGACGACGGGCCCATTTAACGTTACTAATAATTCATTCTTACTCTAAAGATCTTTATTAACTTTTTCGGTTAGAGTAGTAGTGAGAGCTTCAGGCTCACTATGACTTACATAACTATTCCCGGTTTTAGATTGTCAAGACTATACAACTTAATATAGTCGTCGGCACCAGCTACTCTAAATACCTTTTCTGCTACCACGTCAATAATTTCCTTACTCCTTGCGTGAATCATGCAGTAGCATAAATAGTCCCACGGTTTATTAGATTCTCTTAAGACAACATGGGTTGCTTCTTTGACGTTTTTCGCAATCCTGTAGCAAGCCTCTTCTAAATCTTTTGCTTTAATTAAAACCATTGCGTTTTCCGTTATGCCTACCTTTTCCCCATTCAGGGTGGCCCCGTAGTCCTTTATAACCCCCTTTTTCTTAAGTTCGGAAATCATATCTATTATTTCCGTTTCAGTTATACCAAATTTCGATGCTAGATTTATGAAAGGTCTAGGACCCAAAGGAAGAGGAAGAGAGAGGTATTTCAAAAACTCATTACTTATTCCAAGTTCGTTTGCGGTTGGGATCTCCTCTGGTAAATCTTCATATTCTCCCCAGGAGACACCTTTAAAAATATCATATTTTACTACCAATTTCAGATTTTTCTTAGAGTAGAGAATGACATAATCATGGGCTTCCGAGGTTTCCATTAACTCCTTTATCTTATCATCTAACTCCTCTTTACTTTTTGCTTTTATTACAAACCATATATTATACTCTGGATGATCCCTAACGAAGTTATGTGTTATCTCCCTAATTCCAAGTGCTTTCCTTCTAAACGATTCGATCTTTTCAGGTCCTAACTTGGCTGCGACAAGGGCAGCAGTCATACCTTTTGATCTGTAATTAATGTACATTCCTACCCTTTTTACTACTTCATGATCTACGTAATACTTTATTCTATTTACAACGTCTTTTTCCGATAGACCTATTTTTTCAGAGATTAAAAGATAAGGCCTTTCGTGTAGAGGAAAATGATATTGTAATTCCATTAGGAGCTCCTTGTCTTCGACAGTAAAATACAACATATATAGTACCTCTAAACACGGCAAATAAATTGTTTGCAAGAACTTTTCGCCTTATTTCAAGCATAATGTTCAACTTATCAACTTAGAATTATAATATAATTTATTTATAATAAAAAAATATACATTATTCCATCAAAATACCAATAACTTCCTTGTCCAACATTTATTGTTAATAAACAACTCTTACTCCATAAAATACCTATTTGTTTCCTTGTTTATGATGAATTAGGTTCATTTTATCCTATTTCCATGGTTCTTTCATTATTACAATCTTTACAGCATTCTCCTTCTCGTCATACGACACTTTTACGAGATCCCCTTCCTTTATCTGAAACTTCTGTCTTATCTTGGCAGGTATAGTTACCTGATAGTTACGTGATACCTTAACTACTTCCTCTGTCATATTAATCCCAAAAATAATATAGCATTTGGGTTTAAGAACTTTTATAATAAATAGTAATTCTTTGTTTTCTACTGAGTAATGTTTTAAGTATTTAATTGATAAGAATTCATTGATCTAATACATAACTAGACGATTATATTCAGTATTAGGGAATATGTTATGTAGAATATAACCAGTTGTGAATAGCAAAACAGCCATTGAAAATGCGAGAAAGAATCCTTCAATCAAATTCGAACAACCATTAACAAGAGTTCATCATGATGGATATTATTCGTTGTAGAGATTCTGGAATTTTGATAGAAATACTCGATACGACTCTACAAAATTACTGAATTATTTTAATATTCAGGTGTAAATAAGTTAGGCGTTGCTGCACGTTTATCGAAAAAGTTAATATTTATTACAGTTTCTTTTACTTTCTATGGAATACAGAGTAAAAAATATTGGACTTGCAAAAGACGGCTGGAATAAAATAAGATGGGCGGAGTCTCATATGCCCGTACTAATGAAGATAAAGGAAGCTAATCAAAAAAGGAGACCGCTGACCGGTGTCAGAATATCTGCAGTACTTCATG
Source organism: Sulfolobales archaeon HS-7 (assembly GCA_019704295.1). Taxonomy (GTDB): domain Archaea; phylum Thermoproteota; class Thermoprotei_A; order Sulfolobales; family Sulfolobaceae; genus HS-7. The sequence goes on from AP024596.1 coordinate 732,448, forward strand.
TAACTAAGGAGACTGCTGCACTAGTAAGAACTTTAAGGGATTTAGGTGCAGACGTTTGGCTTGCAGGCAGTAATCCATTATCGACGCAAGACGATGTGGCAGCTGCTTTAGCTGAAGACGGTATACATGTATATGCGTGGAGAGGCGAGAATGAAAGCGAATATTATAGCAATATAGACATAATAGTTAATGCAAATCCAAACGTAGTAATGGACGATGGAGGAGATTTACATGCGTTACTTCATGAGAAGTATTCGAATATAAGAATTAAGGGTGGTACAGAGGAGACAACGACAGGTGTTGTTAGACTAAAGGCGATGGAGGAGTCCGGGGTATTAAGATATCCTGTAATAGCGGTAAATAACGCATTTACTAAGTATCTATTTGATAATCGAATAGGGACAGGTCAAAGTGCAATAGACGGGATTCTTCGTTCTACAAACATTCTCCTAGCTGGAAAAATAGCTGTTGTCGTAGGTTACGGATGGGTAGGAAGAGGAATAGCGACTAAGCTAAAAGGACTTGGAGCCAGAACAATAGTAGTTGAGGCGAACCCCTTCAGAGCTTTAGAAGCTGTAATGGATGGCTTTGATGTTTTACCAATGGATAAAGCTAGCAAAATTGGAGATCTGTTCGTTACCGCAACTGGTAACATTAACGTAATAGATGTAGAACATTTTAGGAATATGAAGGATGGCGCAGTATTAGCTAATGCAGGTCACTTCAATGTAGAAATAGATGTAAAAGGATTGAAGGAGATGAGCAAACAGGTTTCAGTTATCAGAGAGAATTTAGAGGAATATATGCTAGAAAATGGAAAACGAATATATCTTCTAGCTGATGGACGACTTGTAAATCTAGTTGGAGCTGAAGGTCATCCGAGTGAAGTGATGGACTTAAGTTTCTCCAATCAGGCATTGAGTGTTATCTATCTTACGAATAATAGTCTCTCCAATAAGGTTATCAATGTTCCAGAGGAAATAGATGAGCAAGTTGCTCTCCTCAAACTAGAGAGTATGGGTATAGAGATAAATAAAATGACTAAAGAACAATTAAATTATATCAAACAATGGAAATATGGTACTTAATGGATTTCCCTTTCATGAATAAATAGTAGATTTATTTCAACTAGCTATTCACCCTTATCGTTAGATTCAGCACTTCGCCTTCATGGGGAGTTCATGTGGACACTTTATCGCTCCCTACGACTTCATTAAATACCTCTAAATGGGTATAAAAATACTTTGAAGGTCTATATAATGCGCCATATCCATCACCCTCCTTCACAACGATTTTATGTTTAAGTAAAACGTCTAAGTGATAAGTAACTGTTTTATAATCTAATCCAGTGTTTTTAGTAAGTTGATGGGCATTAAGTGGAGAGTTGATCAAAAGCGATATTATTTTCGCTCTAGTAGTTCCTCCTCTCGAGGCTAGGAAGAGGAGTTTCATTAGTTTCTTGGCTTCTCTCATCTCCTTGCTGCTGTTCATTCAGATAACGATATGGATAACGTGATTAAAATATCATTCCCTTTTATGAAACATAGTAGAAAATAAATTATTTATGAAATCAAAAGTTTAAATCCTTTTTAGTTTTTCTATACAGGGCTTTAACTACCCCATATGGAGAGGATATTGCCAGGGAGAGACCTGGTATAAGATTATAGAACATTTCTCTACCACTCTTATAATAATATAAACCAGTTGCTATTATAGGCAAATATAATAGGAATAACGGATAATATACTATTCCTATTATAGCCGTTATGTAATACCCCCAATAATATGCATAGCTTGTAAGCATTGCACGAGGAGCTAATCCATCAAACAATAACTGTGCATCGTAAACACTTCGTCTAAAATTTCTTTTGGCTTCGGCAAGCGACTTGCGTAAACTGTCCCTTTTATGAGAAAGATTAAGATGTAAACATCTATAGTTAATCGGTTTAGCCTTATAACCCGCCTTCAATAGTTTAGCGTAAATCCAAATATCTTCATCGCGTTCATACCTCTCATCAAACATTCCAATTTCCTTAACGGCTTTAACCCGTAGTGATGCACAACCCAAGTTAGGATTATTTTCTAATGTTGAAGTAGGCTTTAAGAGATCCTTTTCCGTATAGGCATAATGCATCCACGTCATATCAAGTTTCTCTTCTTTCGCGGTTTTAACTAATTTTTGGGGACCGTCTGATGGCATAACTACGTCGCTATCGACTAGGACTGGATATTCAGTAATTGCCAGTGATAACATCTTATTTCGTAGCAAGGCCATATTAACTTTAGGTAAGCGCTTATCTATAACATGTTCCACGTTATAATTATTAACTAGCTTAGTTAGGTCCTCTCTTTCTGAGTTATTGTAAACAGTAATCTTCGAATTAGTTTTTATAACTGAGTCGAGACATCTCTTAACCCAGTCGTATTTATCGTTAGGACCTATTGGAACAATAACTTGTAGCTCCACTATTGTTAATTAGATACTAGCATTAAAAGGATATAAGGATATGAACCCGCAAAACAAAAATTATATCGTATATAATCGATAAAAACTATAATATTATATTATCTCTTGGAAAGTAGGATCAGTTTAAAGTGTACGTAATACTTTATGCAAGAGTCGATAACCACGCCCTTACTAATTTCTGCATAATAAATCCGTCTTAATGAATAAGTAAAGGGTTTTACATGGAATTAAGATATCCATCATTGAAGATATTTTATAGGAGCCTATGGTCCGTAAGAGCTAGAGTCAGGGATACCTCATCCGTTCTCCCTTAGCGATTATAAGTATAGTTTTTATAATTTTTATTTAAATATTAAGGGAGTCGTAACTTGTAGAAAGATTCTCCCTCTCTTGATCCCTTGATTAAAATAATACGGAGCTGTTAGAACTGTGTATGTGGCCTTTCTTGAACGCCTTATAAAAACAGCGAAGTTTTATCCGGAGTTTGGGCTTCATAGGATTTCATGACGTTTCATCTCAATCCTCAGCTCTCGGATTTAATTAAAGTTATGGGGGGATTGCCCGGTTCATCCTTCTTCGTCCCTTTAGTAGATTCCCACACCTGCTCATGTGGGGAAAACCCGCCATTTTGTGCCCTGTTACCTTTCGGGAAAGGTTGTCTAAATCTGGTAAAAAGACTTATAAAATATATTTTATATATATATAAGGTATATATACTTTACTATTTATCTGAAACTATTGACAATGGCAAGTAACTACGCCAAGAACTGTATCTCATTGGAAACTATTGTTCCGACGAGAGAAAGTTAATTATTAAAAGGTAGACATTTTCTATTCCTATTTTTGGAACAAATTTCTCAAATATATCAAGAACACATGAGTAAAATTCTTTATTTTCCCTTACAGTATCGGCGTGTTCTGCATAAATGGCTAATATGCTAGCCCTTATGCTCTTATTCTCATCTTCTACTGTATCTCTTATCTCATTAAGGATAAGTACATCTCTTTCATTAAGTTTGTAGCCACTTCTTTTCAGTTTAAGGAATTCGGGGGAATTCAATATACTGCTCAATAACTGCTCACCAAAATCTCAGAGCCTATTTTTAACTTTCCTCTAACCAGAAAGGGAATTTTGTCTATATCGTTAAAATGAATCACGAATGTCTTTATTCTGGCTCTTTTAATTATTTTTATCGCTAAGGGATCAATGAGTTCATAAGTGCCCGCGTTCACCCCTTGCACATTCGATAATATTTTTTCAAGCTCTTTCACGTTAACAGACGAGAGAATCTTTGCGTCGTTGTTCTTACTAGGATCTTTATCGTAAATTCCGTCTACATTGGTACAATCGATAAGGTATTCAGACCGTGTGGACTCAGCAATTAGCGCAGCTACTCCTGACGTAGACTGACCTGGTTGAAGACCACCAATAACTATCACTTTATTATTTTTATTAGAAAATGCTTGCAAGAAATCCTCCATATCGGTAGGAACTAATGGATAAGTGTCATCATTCAGTAAATAGGATAGTAATACAGCATTTAACCTTGATGCGTATATCCCTATTATATCGAGTGAGAACTCGTTTAGATTTAGTTTCCTGCCTATACTTATGTAATTTCTGGCTATCTCGCCCCCTCCCACAACAAGGAAAATTCTATGACCCTCGCTAGTTAGGGAAAATATCATGTCTCTTAATCTCGTAACGTAGTCCTCTGGGTTGCGATTATATAATAATTGGTCAAAAAACTTTCCGGAAATCTTTATTGTGATGTTCATCAAGAGATACCCATATTATATTTTATCTTTTATGTCCTTTTATTTAAACTGGATAGTCGTCTGGAAGTCTATGTCTAAAGTATTTCCCAGACTCAGGGTCTTTAAAAAGACCTATCTTAACCCCCTTTCTTCCTTTTGGAGCTAATAACCATGTCTTTTCAGGAGATAAAGAAACCTCCTTCCCAGCGGGTGTTTTAACCTTTACAGTTTTTCTATCTGGCATTATATGTCAATACCAATATTCCCCTTACTATTTTATAAACCTTTCCATATGGTATTGTATGTTAAAAATAATATCATTTATAAGTATAATTATATATCATGTATATAATTTAATAATAGACTAATAATAGTTACCGACTGTTCCCTCATAGTTTTTCATTACAAATTTCTTATAAGTAGAAGGAGATATTTCCATCACTATTTAACTGTTTCGAAAGTCTACTTTTACCTGCACTTAACCAAGTTAATTATCTGAACTGGTAGTACTTCCATTGTGAGGCGTATAAGAGTATGCCAGATGCAGATAATTCAGTTTATTTATCTTATTACTTAGAAAAACTTAAAAACATCCATTATTATTAATTCAAGGAATACTGACAATTCAGGTCCTCATAGTAAGTTTTAATAGTTTTATCTAACGAATATAATATTCAATTTAATTATCACTGTTACTCCACGCTATGTACGGGTTAGTCCAATTAGTTTATTTTGAATTATTTAAACGAAATGAATTCGCGAAGGCGTTCAGCAGTATATCTATGCGGAATTTCAAGAATAGTGATAGCTAGCGAGATCGGGCCTTTCACCCGTTCATTGCAAATTCAGTTTGTTTAGAAAAATAGAATGAATTCGATTGAATACTATCGTATGTATTGGTAAGGATTCACACTTAATAATTTCCTTTATTTAATACTTATTTACAGTCTTGTTTCGCCAAAAAATCTCATGATTGTAAGATATTATTAGAGTAATTAGTGTATAAAAATATAGGATTAAGTTAACTCAAGATGCGTAGCAATATGATATGTTTAGTAAAAATCTGGTATATTTTGCAAGTTAATAGTAACAAACACAAGAAGTTCTGAATTTATTTTACGTGTTCAAAACGAGGTACATAGTCCACCCTCTAGCTTGAAAACGCCTAGAGGAGATTGACGAACTGGTCAAACGCGAGGGGCTTCTCTCCCGGTGCTTTGAAGTTAAACGAGAGGAAGAGGTACAAGTTCCAGGAAGTGTCGAGGAGCGCGTAGATCAGGTAGAGGTAGAGCTTGTTGCGCAACCTCCTTATGAGTTCTATCCTCGCTTTCCTCGTCTTGAACCCCTCCTCTATACCTCAACCTGTAGGTCTCGGCCAACTCGTAGGGATCTCCCTCAACGTTTGAGACGAAAACGAAGTGCGTTGGTTTCCCCTTGTGCTTCACGTAAATCACGTCGTAATAGTAGAGTCCCTTGTACTCTAACTTTCTGTGGGCAACGTAAGTTCTGTCCTCAACCGTGTAGTACTTCACGGTAAGGGACTGAGCAAAGAGTTCCTTGACTCCCTTTAAGTTAGTTTTCCCTCTGATCACGGCCTTTGCGGGTAACTCCTTGAGGATCTCGAGGTTGAGGAATCCAGCGTCGGCAACAACGTAACTCAAGCTGTCGCGCTGTACAGCCTTGTTGACGAACTCTTCAAGGAACTCGGAGGGCTTTTGATCCCCTTTAACCGCGAATTGGGTAACCACGTTACATCTCACGGGAGACAAGAGATCTGCGGATCTAACCTTGGCCTTTCCCGAGAAGAGTTTGTCCCCCACTCTCTCTGCTTCCTTCTCTCCCACCCTCAGGAAGGTCTCGTCAAATCCCAGCACGATGTTCTCATTCGCGAAAATTGTACACAGCTCCCAGAACTCGAAGGTTTTACCCAAGAGTTCCCCTAGCTTTTTCCCTTGTCTTACAAGGGAAATGTAATCCTTTCCTCTATTCCCCAAGAGGAGAGATTTACTCCTCTTGATAACGTCGCGGGGATTAGAGGAAATCTTCTTAAACGCTTCCTCTACTAATTCATTAGCGAGGGACTTATACCTTGGCTTTGGTTTCCGCATATCAAAATCTGGGAAGTCCCTCGCTTAAACTTTAACGTCCTCATTTCTACCCACTTGATAATACTATACACAAGGTATTACTATACGTGTAAAAACTAGGTTACACACCTTCTACTGAGATAAAAGTCGATCTTTTCTCAACTTTTACGGAAATTTAGCTAATTTCGACTCTTCAGAACGAGATTTTCCCTTGTTTTAGAAATTGTATCATTTTTAGTAAAATTGGCGAAACAAGACTGACAATAATTATAATTGACAATGGAAACCTAAATCACCCGCGAGATCTCATGGATTCGGTATAAAAGCTATTTCGAAATAATTTTATATGCATGAACTTAAAAACTTATTTAATTTAGTTCTCTATGTGAAATAAGATTAATGATGATGAGCGTCGAGGTTATGAAGCAGAGATGATTTGTTTATTCCCGGCTGAAAATTCTAATTCAATGGGAATATAAAATGTGTTATTCCCGATTATCCTACTCTCAATCTTTTACTTAGCAATGTTTTATCAACAATGACTTTAAAATTCAATTATCTAAAAAATGCAGAAAGCAAGTCTCAATATGCCCAAGTTAGATTTCTAAACCATATCTTCCATATAGTTGGAGTTAACTACATGGAGTCGCTTGGCCCTAAGGAGGCTTCTCACCTCATAGTAGCGATTTATTGTTTCTCAGTTCCACCCTGTCTAGAAGGCTTCACAGGACATTAGTGTAACACCAAGAAGCGAACATGATAGTGCTCTGAAGACTGCGATTGTAGCACAGGCGTACCATATCGACCCTTATTAGGCGTCTTGGTCACGATTACTCTTTTAATGATTGTCGTTAGGGTAGATGAGTCATTTTTGAATTTGAGGTTATACTTTGTCAGACCTTAAAAACCGAGGTTATTAGTTTGTAAATCATAAACCTTACAAAGTGTGATTCTTAGTGTTCCACAGAGTTAGGCGCGTTATGCAGAACCCCCATGAGGGATTTCCCCTCACCTGTATAGATTAATTAGTTGGGGAGAGTAATACTCTCCAACTGGGAAACATGGTCGAGCCCTTGACTGAAGCAAAGTCTTCGAATGGGGGCGTGACAAATCCATCGGGCTTAACATTGTGATAATATTCACGGGTGATAACGAGGTAAGGATCCTGGGAATAGATGTATCGAAAGAACATCTGGTAACGAGCAAGGGGAGGATAAGGAAATACGAGAACAACAAGGATACGAGGAAATACTGAAAATGACCTTAAGGTAATAGTGGAACGGGAGTATACTCGATAAAACCTAGCGAGTACTTCAGGGAAAGGTACTGCAGGTAAGCCCGAACGTGTTATGGAGAAGGACTTGAGGGGAAACAGATTTTTACGATGCGGAAAAACTTGAAAGCATGCCAAATAAGGCTAGGGAATACGGTAACCCGTTGAGAGAGCTAGTAACGCTTTACTTCTTCCTAAAGCACTTGGAAGTATAAGAACAGGCTAAGGAGGGCGATTGATAAACGATAAGGAGAAAATAAGCAAGGGACTGAGGAGTTCTCGAAGGGGAATTTCAACAAGTGTATTGGAGTACACGAATATGGTACTTGAGGAAATTCAGGTATTAGCCAAAGCACTACTGGAAACAAGCGAGAAAATGGAGTAAGTGGGGAAAAAGATACAATCGCTACTAGAAAACTACGTCTTACTAGCTATACCCGAAGCAGGAAGACTTTCCGCGGGAGTAATAATTGGTTGAAGACGTTAAACGCTTTTCAAATCCTTCGTAGCTTACTGCGGAATCGAGTAGTTGAGAGGGCGGTAAGGCCATGGTGAGAAAGGGAATATCGAAGAGGGGGAAAAAGCACTTACGCAGCTTGTTCTGCTTCTTCGCCGAAATACTCTCGTAATCCCACTCTGCTCAAGTTTTACGAAACGCATGAACTTGTTGGCAGGAAGCTGTACATAGCGCTTGCGAGGAAATTAACGAGGGTTATTTGGAACGTTTAATACAATAATAACCCTTACGAGCCTAGGTGATCCTCCCCTAAATCGCCACATGGATTGAGAAATTCACGTGGCAATCTTAGTTAGCACTACGCTCGAAGTTAAATCGAAAATATTTATTACTGGATGCCCTCAAGGTCTGATTAAGTATAGCTAAAAAGGTCTATTTATCCCTCACGGATCTTACGATCCTTCCGAACCCCCTGATAAGATAATCTCATTTTAGATATAGGGATTTCATCTTCATCAGTCTGCTACGTTAATCCTCCTTAGATAAAGGAGTAACGATTTGTTGTAAGAAAATGTATGGTTAGAGTATAGTCCCGTAAAGTTAAATTAACATAGATATGAAACATATATGATGAACGTATTTAAAAAAATATCAGATATCCTAGAGTTCTACTTATACAATAGAAACGTTATAGGTATAGGTACTGGTAGAACAATAACTAGTATACTAGAGGAATTAAAAAGATCTGAGCTTATGAGTAATAAGCTATTCGTTACCACATCCCTTGATTCCGAAATAAAACTCAGGGATTTTGGAGCTAGGGTATTGTCTATATCAGGTGTAAGCAAAGTCGACATATATATAGATAGTTTTGACATTTATCGTCAGAACGAGTTTCTCATTAAGGGAGGAGGGGGTGCATTCTTCAGGGAGAAGTTATTGGCTTCTATGAGTAAAGAAAATATATTCGTTGGTGATGAGAAAAAAAGAATAGTAAGTGATAAATATTACGTGCCTATAGAAGTAATACCTTCAGCTCTTACCTTTGCGCTCGACACATTACGTAAAGAATTTAAAAATGTCGTCTTAAGGAGTTCTTCAGGTAAAATGGGACCAGTAATATCTGATAATGGCAACGTAATTATTGACGTCGAGATTTCAGGTGAAAAAATATGTAGTGCTGAATCTGAATTAAAGAAAATAATAGGAGTCGTGGAGACAGGTATATTTTGTACTCAGCTAATAGATAAGATAATATTATACAATGAGTTCGGACATCTCGAAATTATCGAGAAAAGCAGAAAGGGAATTAAACAGAGTTACTCCACTTAAAATAGAGATCAATGGAAAGGTCACTTCACTTTATATTCTAATCGGAAGAGAAAGGACTCATATAACAACGCCTTTTTCTTGTGACTGTGAGGACTTCAAGTATAATGTGATATATAGAGGTAAGAGAAGATTTTGCTACCATATGCTTTTACTTCAGCTTGCATTAGAAAAGGAAAGAACTAAAATCATTTCTCTTACGATAGGAGATTTTATTAGTATATGTAATGAAATTAGTCATACAGGCAAGTCTTTATTACTTAATAGAAAGTTAAGAAATATGGGATAGATGACACCGCAATTGATAATTTATTTGATATTAATTATAATATTTATAGTAATAAGTGTATATTTAGTCTATAGTGAATTCTTGACACCGAATAAAATAAAAGTAAAGAGTAAGGTAGAGAGATATGGGCGGGAGGAAAAAAAGAAAGCAAAAAGTAGTTAGACCTAAACCCACGGTACCAAAGACATTTCAATGCCCCCGTTGCGGACGATTATCTATTTCAATAAAAATAAAAAAGGGTATAGCTGAGATTCGTTGTGGCAGTTGTAAGCTAAAAACTGCTTTCGCAGTACCGCCTGTGTATAAGGAAGTTGACGCTTATGGAAAATTTATTGATGGATACACAGAGGGGAGTCTAGAGATAACTGAAATGAGAGAGGATGAATATGAAGGGGAAAGTGGAGAAATATCTAGAGAAACTGAGGAGTGAAGGCGAATCCATTCACTTCTCTTTAATTGATCCTGAAAAACTTCCTCATGATCTAGAGAAGGTTGCAAAGCAGCTTTACAATAGCGGTACTTCAGCTTTCTTAGTTGGAGGTACTTTGGGGGTCACACATGAGATATTCCAATACGTTCTTGATGTATTAGGAGATTTCGACATACCTAAAATAATATTCCCTAGTAATACCAATTTAGTAGATTCTAAGGCTGACGCGATTCTCTTTATGTCGCTACTGAATTCTGACGATTTATACTTCGTCGTAGGAGCACAAGTATATAGCTCACTTATGGTTAAGAAGCTGGGTTTAGAGGCTCTTCCTACAGCTTACTTAATAATAGGGAATGGGGGTACGGCTTCCCATATAGGAAAAGCTAGACCAATCCCTTTCGATAACTACGTTCTAGCTTCTGCATATGCGTCTGCCGCCGAACTGTTAGGCATGAGGTATATTTATTTAGAGGCGGGTTCAGGATCACCAGAGACCGTAAGACCAGAGATGATAAAATCTATAAAAAGCGTAGTACCAAACGCCTATTTAATCGTGGGAGGAGGAATTAGGAGTGAAGATAAGGCCATCTCAGTTACAGAGGCAGGCGCTGATATAATTGTTACCGGAAACCTGATCGAGGAAAACATTGATAAAGCAGTAAGTATAATAGAGAGAATAAGGAAAGTTAAAAAGAGGGTGTGAAGTCAAAATGCCGTCTAAGAAGAAAAAGGAAAATATTCCAGTTGCAAGTATGGCAGGTTTAATAAGATATTACGAGGAGGAAAAAGAAGTTATAAAAGTGAGTCCGACCGTAGTAATTGTAGCGTCAATAGCGGTAGTAGTAGTTGTAGCGATATTATCGAAGATTTTACCAATATAGGTGAGATCCTAGTTGTTCACTCCCCGGGGAAGAGATATTAAAAGATTAAGGGAAAAGCTAGGTATTTCACAAACAGAGCTTGCAAAACGTGTAGGTATTTCCCAATCTTTCATAGCTAAAATAGAAAATGAAAAAATAGATCCTAGATTATCAACTATAAATAGAATCCTGGAAGAACTTCTAAATAATCTTTCGTTCTCGGAAACTGTGGAAAAAGTTATGAAAAGTCCAGTTATCTCCGCAACGGATAACGAATCCTTACCTCATGTATTTGAACTAATGGAAAAAAACAACATATCTCAGTTACCGGTTATAGACAGTAATGGAATAATAAAAGGTATGATATACGACTATGTGATACTAAGAAAGGTGATATCAAAGGATCCTTTATCCCTAAAGGCAAAGGACGTTATGATTCAGCCTCCCCCATTGCTTAGAAGGACAACCCCTATAGAAGCGGCTATGAAAACATTAACCAAAAACCAGGTAGTCGTAGTTATAGATGATAAAATGAGACCAATAGGGATAATTACTAGGAGCGATATAATTAAGTATAAAATGTATACTACAAATAGTATATTGTGGGCCGCGGAGGAACCCAACGGGATTTAACCCTGAGGAAATACCAGCCTCCCGCAGCAAGGGAGTCCTAACTAGGACATATGAAGAACATATGGCAACTACAAAGAAAATTCCTCATAACCTCCGATGAGAATGATACGGTAGTTAAGGGAGCGATTCCTTAACGAAGTGGAGAGGAGGTTAGTAGAGTTGAAAAGTAGACCTCCCTGGAGCAAGGGGAAGATCTGTGAAAGGCTGTCGAGATCTTCCGTTTCCGCTTAGTCAAATGGTTCCTACGACAAAAGCTGGATTATGCCGCGGCCCACTATGAAATAATGCATTTAGTGCTTTGTGTACTTTATAGGGTAAAACGTCAAAATTTTTCCTCTTCAAACATCGTCCTTGAATACGGTTAATACTGAAAGTAGTAAAGGAGTTTTGATCTTTAGAGTACAAAGAAATACAATGTTATGATAAAGGAAGTATCGAGGGAGACAAGTACTTACGCAGTTTAATTCTCGTTATAGGGATGAATTACTTTAGTAGCTTCAAGTTTTTGAAACATGTAACCTTTCGGGAAGTTGTGCTGCACTTAGTAGGAGGGTTGAGAACAGTAAGGATTTAATATGGCAAACTTACCTTGCCTTAACGGGACTTTCCACCTCATTGTAGGGATTTCCTGGTTCCTACCCAGCCTTGCCCAAAGCACTTCATAAGCACTAGGGGTCGTACCTTGAAGTTAATTTGGCGTTGATATCCCACATGGGACTCCTAATTGGAGAAGAGACGTATCACATAGATCCTTGCTTAGGCATCTCAGCGAAGCTTACTCTATCTATGAGTTTTATTAGGGTAGATGAGTCCTTTTTTCCATATTTTAGACTAACTACAAAGGGACTATCCATCTTTTTTGGGTCTTCCGCCTTCTTTGAACCCCCATTGAAGATAAAGGAAAACTAAAGCCTCTTATAGTAGGGAAGTCGTTTTATATTGCCCTTTTATATTGCCCTAGACACCCCACCATCCACAACTATATACGTTCCAGTTATATAGTCCCCATACTCAGAGGATAAATAAGTTATCAATTTTCCTATATGTTTTTCAGGTTTGCCTAATTTCCCTACCGGGATAGGATCCACTACCATTTCTTTCCAAACCTCACTAAAAGGCCTTCCAATTTTAGTAGAATATTTCCGTAAATTTTCTACAGCACCTGTAGTTTCAAATGAGCCCATAAGGATTGTGTTAACTGTAATTCCATGCCTTCCAAGTTCTCTTGATAAGAGTTTAGTTAATTGAAGTAAGGGTGCTCTAGAAACATCGGCTAAAACAAATATGTCGTGTGGCTCTTTTACTGTATAAGATGACAGGAAAAAGATTCTCCCCCAGCCTCTTTTAATCATATAAGGAGTGATTAGCTTAACTAATTTAATAGAACTTAACAGATAGAGGTGTATAGAATACTCCCATTCATTAATGTCGTTCTCGAAGAAAGTCGAGGGCTCAGATGGTGGATTCCCTGAATTAACCACCAGAATATCGATTCCCCCCATTTGGCTAAGTGCAGTATTAACTAATTTGTCTATAGAAGCCATGTTAGTCAAATCTACAGTATCTCCCCATACATTTTCGTTAAAATTTTTGAGTTCCTTAACTGTTTCTATAACCCTATCTAGGTTTCTACTGGATACAAATATGTAGGCGCCTTCCATTGCAAGACTTTTCGCTACCCCTTTCCCTATGCCGCTTGTAGATGCCGTAACAAGGATTTTTTTCCCCTTAATATCAACTATCATTAATACGTTTCAGCGTTCTTTATACAATTTAATTTTTTCCTTTAACGTGAAGCGGGGACATTAATGACCAGTCATAAAAGTTAACAAAAATTGGGAGGTTAGGGGGTGAAAAGTCTCGCCGATGGAATAGTTCCTTTATTCTTATATACTTCTTCAAATTAAGAGATGTAATACCGACTCGATGTGTGAATTGTGAACCTCCTGGAAGGGAACTCTCGCCTCTTCTATAGGGGCAATGGAAGTTAGTATGTAAGCTGTATATACTACTTCTTGAGTTCCGCTCTATTTACGTGAAAATCGGTTTATACAGTCTTCGTAACTGTAATTGGAGCATACTTTTCCTTATATGGAGAGACAAAGCATTATTACATTAAAGTAATTTAGAAAACGAAGAAAATTATATATCTATATTTTTATAATAGTTAATAATATTTACCAAACTTGAGTTACAAGCAACAATAAATCTAAAAGATATTGCTAACCGTTAGAGCCTTTATTTAAGCATATCTTATCTTTATCTATCTTTACTATTCCCTGCTTTACCCTTTCTTCCATTATAGCTTCAAGAACATCTCTCTCGAAACCTGTTTCATTAATGTTTATGCACCCTTTTTGTTGTAATTCTTCCATTAGCCTGGTAGTAACTAGATCAAAGATGTCAGCTATCTGGACTATTTTCTCAACAGTATGATAATACTCCGACGCTCGTTTTAATTCGAATACATACGGCTTTATCTCACCTATTTTAACACAAGGTGGTTTTTCCGAATCCAATATTGAAGTTATCAGTGTCAAAGTTGAAAGATAATTCTTTGATAACTCGGTCGGCAGTTTACTGTACACTTGCTCTAACTTACCTATAGCGTATTTTATCATGTCATTGATGAATATTATAAAAGATGTTCCCTTATAGATCTTTGATAATGGAAGGGTCTCTATGTTAAACTCCGTTCTTAGAGTGTTTACCTTTGTCTGCTCCTCTATGTTAGTTATTGATTGTAACGAATCATATATACTATACGCGTTACTAACACATTCCTCAATAACTGGCTCGTTTTTTTCTATCATCTCTTTAATAGTATTCAGAATCTTCAAAGAATCAACGTACTCTTTATATTCCTCATTACACCCTATTGCTGACTTAAGGACGTCTATAAGCGTTTTATACTCGTTACTTATATTTCTTGTGAAAACTTCCTCTACCTGATCTACTTTCTCGACTATTGAAGATGCTTCTTTTAATGTAGATACTTTATATATTTCCACTTCAACTATGTTCTTTATTCCAATATTCTTAGCAATCTCAGCCCTATCCTTTAATGATACAGATATGGTAAATACGTAATTATTGAAGTATGATAGTAAATCGCTCTCTATTTTATCATACTCCTCGCTAACTTCTTTGATACAATCGATTTTATCACACTTTTCTAACTGATCGATTAATTTGCTTACGCTGTCTTTATACTTATCTATTTGAAACCGTGGATTGCTTATTTTATTCTCTAAGTTGTTAATAGTTGCCAGCATGTTTGTAATTTTTTCATTAATTTCTGTTTTCTTTTTATCCAATTCTTGATCCCTCTTAACTCTCTGAATGTAGTTGACATATGCATCAGGAACTTCACCAATTAAGGCAGCTATCATAGACGCTGATAATGCAACAATAAAATTATTAGATATAATATAAATTGAGATAAAAATAGGGACTAAACCAATAAGGCTTAGATAAGACTTAAGCAAAGAAAAAATTATTATTGACGCAAAAATAGAGATTATAAATATAATAAATATAATAAGTTTAAGTGAAAATAAAAGATACATAAAAGGCACTAGTGATAACAGCGCATTATAAATTCTGTCCTTAACGGAGTATGAAAAAGGTAGGGTTAGGAAGTGAAATGGATATCCGCTTAAAGTTAAGATGACAGCTTCGCCTGCAAGAGAAGCCTGAGGTTTATTTAATGCGATCAGTACAATAGGTATAATTATACATAAAATTTGAAATATAATACTGCTAATAAATAAAAAGGAGGTATAGGATGTAATTATATTTGTTTTTAAATTATATATTAAATAATACACTTCTTTAACGTCGTATATTGCTATGAGTATTGGAGTTAGTATTCGAAAAAAAGGATAGCTTAATATTATAACAATTATCCAAACTAATACTGAAAATAAACCCAATTCAGTTTGAATAACAGGATATTCTTTTAATATATTTAGTGTGAAGAAAAAGTTTAGTATAATAAATAATATTCTTATTTCTATTTTTTTAAGATCGCTATCCGCAATAGATAAAGGCACAAAACTATTGCTTCTGATATCAAAATAAGTTTTATTGTGTAATTCTAGAGTTCAGTTCAGCCGTAAGCTTTTCTGAGGAGATTACCCTATTCCATATCTCATCATAATTATCAAAAAGGTATTGGTAAGCGTCCTTGATCCTTTTCATTACTATAGTATCGGAAAGGGGGTATATCCTTAAACCTACTCTTCCCACCGCCCCACTACTTATCATCATCCAATGAGAGAAAATCTCTAGCGGATAGAGACGCTTGATGTCATAGGCACCCAATGGAACGGAATATAGCCAATATAATTCCCTTACAAAATTTGTAACAATATTTCTAATTAATGATGGTTTCCATTTTTCAAATATTTCATTACTATGTTCTTTTACATATTTAACTATTTCTTCATACTTTTTATTGCCTTGAGGATCCGATGCTAATCCGGTAATAGCTAAAACGAAGTCCTTTTGTTCCAAGAGCGATAATAAATTTCCAGATACGTACAACCAACAGCTTGCAGCAAACGAGTCGAATATTCCCTCCTCCATTTTCTGAATTGCCTCCTCTATAGTCACTGTGTTAGTGTGAACAGTGCCTTTTATTATAACCTCCTTCAACTCATCGAAGTTTACCTTCCCGCTCCATATCAATTTCCCATTTATGAATACCGAAGGAGTAGATAGAACACCCCTTTCAAAAGCTATAAAGGGATATTGCTCAGTATTTACCAGCTTGATTTTATCTATAAGTCCCTCTTCCTTTAACATTGATAAAAGAATAGCGCATTCAGAACACTTACTATGGGTAAATATTTCTATTTCCATATATATGCTTACGATATAGCCCCAAAATAAAAGCTAACTACTATTAATTGAAGGGTCGTCCACGCGTTTATTGCAAATTATAATATTCTTGATTAAATTAGTATAGTTAAGCGTGTAATAATCCAGATATATACCAAGTAGTGCGAGGAATAAGAGTGACTGTACAGTCTTATTTCACCAAAAAATCTCACGGTTGTAAGCTAATATTAGCGTAATTTCTATATAAAATAGGATTAAGTCAACTCAAAAAGCGTGACAATATGACATGTTTAGTCAAGATAATGAATATTTTACGAGTTAAGACTGAATCACATAAGAAATTCTGAATTTATCTCATCAGTTCAAAACGAGATATATATTCCACCCTCTTACTTACTCAAAAATCCGCTAGAGGAGGTCAACGAACTCGTTAAAAATTATGGGCTTCTCTCCTGGTGCCTTGAAGTTAAACGAGAGGAAGTTATGTAAGTTACAGACTATGTCGGGAAGCGTGTAGATCAGGTGGAGGAAGAGCTTGTTCCTAAACCTCCTGATGAGTTCTATCCTCGCTTTCCTCGTCTTGAACCACCTTCTACACCACAACTTATATGTCTCGGTTAAGCCATAAGGATCTTCCTTAATGTTAGACATAAAGACGAAGTGTGTTGGTTTACCCTTGTGTTTCACATAAATTACGTCGTGATAGTAGAGTCTTTCGTAGTCTACCACTCCATAAGTAACATAAGTTATGTCTTCAACCTTCCATGGCGAAAATACGTAGCACTAGAGACGAGAATAACGAGTCCCTACAATGGTTTAGTCTTAAGAGGTGCAAGTTTGCTAAGAGCAAGAACGTCAAGAAATACAACGTTATCTAGGTACCGTTCTCGACACGTTGTTCCCATAGCTGTGTTTGAGGCGAAGCGTGTAGTGGCTTGAAAAATTCGAGATTAGTTCTGAGTACACTTAATAAACTAATTTTATATTACTTCCCTATTAGTAATTAAGCGAATTTAATTCTAGAAAGACGCACTTTATAACTCTTTAGTTTATTTAGTTATTCAAATTAATTACATACTGGACATCATCATATGTATAGTGTGAAAAAGTGCGGTAAACCCTGTACGTCAATGCTGAATGAAGTTTCCTCTCCCTTTAATGTCTGACCAAGTATAATGTTTAAAAAATGTATCGTCTCAGTTATTGAAATTCCTTATTAAGCTCATTCTTATAATCAATGCGAGATGAATGTTTAAATCTAAACTTAACTAACTTTAAAGGTTTTAATCCGCTACATCTATATTCATGGAAAACAATGACCTTCGAGGTACTACATGCGATCAATTTATAGTAACTCTCTCTAAAAGACTATTAGCATTAAAACCTGGTGAAAGCATTTCAATAATAGCTGATAAAGATAGAATTTTCTGTATGCATATGGTTTTAAAGAATTCCCCTCGTTTTATTTATAAAGCGGATACTAAGGAAGCGTATGCCGAAATAACTATAAAACGATTAAGGTGAGAGTTAAACAGTATTAAGGTTTTAATGAAAGCTAAAAACTTAATTCAAGAATTACAAGCATGGCTGAGGCCTGAGGATTAAATCAAATACTACGAAATTGTAGCAAGCCCAAACTTCGTCGCACTTTAAGTGTTATGGTTTATTTCCTATCATCTAAAAAATATAACAGTTGTATGAGTGACATAATAGACGGCATAATTGAAAGGGCTGAAAACTCTAGGATCTTCCGAAATAAGGAGGTATTAAGGCCTGATTATGTTCCTGGGGAACTTCCACACAGAGAAGAACAAATCAGAAGACTTGGGACAATTCTCGTAACCTTACTTCGTAAGGAGAGGCCAAGTAACGTATTTATTTACGGGTTAACGGGGACGGGAAAAACTGCGGTTAGTAAGTTTGTACTTAACAGTTTGCATAAAAGAGGTAGCAATAGTTTTAAATATGTATATATAAATACGAGGCAAAGTGATACGCCTTACAGAATCCTTGCTGATATAATAGAAACTTCCGGATTGACGGTACCGTTCACGGGTATATCTACAGCAGAACTTTACAGAAGGTTGGTTAAAGTTGTTAGACAAGAAAATAGAATAATCGTTCTTGTCCTTGATGAGATTGATACAGTCGTTAAAAAGCATGGAGATGAGGTTCTTTATAGATTAACTAGAATTAATGAGGAGCTTTCAACATCAAAATTCACGATAATAGGAATTACGAACGATATTAATTTCGTGGACTTACTCGATCCACGTGTCAAAAGCAGTCTGGGTGAGGAGGAGTTAGTTTTTCCTCCCTATAATGCATCCGAATTAGAAGACATCCTCTCAAGAAGAGTAAGGGAAGCCTTAAAGGAAGGAACGTATTCTCAGAACGTTATATCATTATGTGCTGCATTAGCCGCAAGAGAACATGGTGATGCTAGAAGAGCCCTAGATCTTATTCGTGTATCAGCAGAAATTGCTGAGAGAGGAGGTAAAAATCAGATTGCTGAAGACGATGTATATCTTGCTAGAAACGAGATTGAAAGGGATAGAGTTACAGAAGTTTTGGAAAGTCTTCCATTTCACTCTAAGTTAGTCCTGATAGCGATAATTAAGGGATTGGAACAGAGAAAGCAATTGATTACGGGAGAGGTATACGATATTTACAGAAGATATGCTAAACGACTAGGTCTAGAGAGTATATCCCAAAGAAGAGTAAGTGACATAATAAATGAACTGGATATGGTAGGTCTGATAAACGCTAAAGTGATTAATCGTGGGAGATATGGGAAGACGAAGGAAGTTACAATAACGAAAGAGATAAGGGATGCTGTAGCAAAAGTAGTTATTAATGATGAGAAACTTGCTAGTGTCTGGAGTGGATGATGGTTTTTTCCCCATAAAGTTTAAGGGAAAAAAAGGAAAGACCGTGTTATCCTCAGTTACTTATGATGATAAAAGGGTCGTTTATATAGATCTTAACAGAATAACCGTTGATGGAAATGACGGTACAGACGCTTTCAGAACATTAAGAAAAGGAGATATAACTATTTTAGACGGGGTAATTTATGCTGGGTTTAATTACATTACTCCAGATCAAAACTATATAATTTTCTATTCATCAAGACCTAACATAGAAAAAATTAAGGAGGCTCTCATTAAACATTTCTATAATGAAAATGAGAAAATATCATACGTGGTAAACATTTTAAACGGATTATCTAGGATTACGACTAAATGGGGTGACGTGTTTATTTATACCGACTTAAAAATCCAAGATGCAGTAAAAATTATTGAGAAATATCAGTTTTTTTCTATAAGACCTGAACCGTTAAGGACGGCTCATATAATTTCTAGTTCTGTAGCAAGATTTTTACTAAATAAGCATAATAGCCTCTAATGCGGCCGCCGGGATTTGAACCCGGGATCATCAGCTTGGAAGGCTGACGTCCTAGTCCAGGCTAGACGACGGCCGCAACTAATTATCTATGAACAAAAGTTATTTTTATGTTCTTTGGTTTCATGTAAGGATTAACCTAAAACTACTTAACTAGAAGGGGAAGTAGGAATATCGCGAATAGCAGGTTAAATAACACGATTGCTGTTATAATAGTGTATAGTTTATCTCTCTCTAAACCAAAATTTATAACAGATGCAAGCACTCTAATCACAGGAGTTGCTATTAGTACAATTAACCCGAGATATATAAGGGCAAGTCCGTCGCCTTTTAGTATAAGTGGGGGAATTTTATATACACTGGCAGTAGAAGTATTTACAATGGAATGAACTGACGCTATTTGGGATAACGAGTATCCCTGTGCTCCCCCATGAATGAATATTTCCGCAGCACCTATAGCTAGCAGTACTCCGCTGATAATCACTCCTATTCTGAGAATGTTGCCTATTACTGTATCAAAATCTAGCTTCATACAGGTACCCCGAGCCCACGTAATATGCTTTCTATTGCTAAAATGCCTATCAGTATTAGGAATAACATTCTCACCCTAGTGTTTCTTATTTTTACTAGTATTTTACTTCCGAAGAATGAGCCAATCAGGACTCCAATAGCTGTTGCAGCAGCTAAAAATGGCTGAATATAGCCAAAAAACCAATAGATTGAGGAGCCCGTAGCTGCAGTAACTCCTATCATAAAATTGCTGGTTGTAGTAGTTACCTTCATAGGTAAGTTCATAGCGAAATCCATTCCAAGTACTTTAAGTGCTCCACTTCCTATACCCAAAAGTCCTGAGATAAACCCTGCGAAGAACATTACTATCGCCCCTAGCCACCATCTAATACCTATATATCTTACTTCTCTATTTAACGCTAAATCGTAATATGAACCCTGCATTTTGAAAATCCTGGTTGTCCAGTCGGGTTTTTTTTCAGATGGTAATTCTGCTTTCATTTTTTGTATAGAAGTAAATATTGATATAAGTAATACCGCGCCTAATGAAAGGTAAATGATGTACGTCAGTCCATGCGTGTAAATGTACTCAGCTGTAAGTGAACCTACAATTGAGCCTAAGGTTGTCCCTATTTCTAATGACATTCCTATTCTTAGATTAACTATTCTATCCTTAACATACGCACTAGCTGCACCACTTGACGTAGCTATTGTGGATATTAAACTTGCTCCGGCAGCGTAGATTATTGGAATATTTAGGTAGAGACTTAAAATAGGTACTAATACCGTTCCGCCTCCCAAACCAGTTAGGGAGCCTAATAACCCTGCAGCAATACTCACTATTACTATTTCTAGGAAGAAAAACAACGCTAGCATCTACTCACCAGAGTTAAAGGGTTTTATTTGGCATTTAAAAAAACGATCCTCAGAAACTAGGATATAACATAGTATTTGTTCGGTTACTTAGTAAATAAATTATGAGATTGGTAAAAGTATACTACGACGAAAGAATCTCTATAGCCTTTGCTATATCACCATTAGCCTTTCTAAGAGCTGTTACACATTCCTCCCTGTTCTTTCCTGTCTGTTGCATTACGAAATTTATATCATCCTCGTTTATCTCTATTTCCTCCTTCTTTTCTCTCTCCTCAATTTTACCTCCAGTAACGGCGTACATGTTCTGCCCTTGCCCAGAAACATAAGTAACTGTAGGCGAATCTATCGTTATTACTTTATCGTTAGTTTCGATTATTACTCTAATAGCGTTGATTTCCTCAACATTAATACCAAACTTTTTTAGTTTTTTCAAATCATTAGCCTTAAACATAACTATTATCCCTTTTTCAGACAAAATTTAATACTTTGTGGTGAATTAACGATATCTATCGGATATAATGTATTCGCTAAAGATACTAGGAGGAGGTCAGGAGGTAGGGAGAAATTCTTTAGAGATATCTAAGGATGGCAGCGAAAGTATAATGCTAGACTGTGGGGTAAACTTTGACGAAAAAGACATGCCTCGTCTTCCGTTACAAGTCGCCTCTCCAGTGAAGCTAAAGGGAATAGTGGTCTCTCATTCTCACTTAGATCATACTGGAGGACTCCCACTATATCAAATATCAACATCTATTCCTATTTATGGAACGCAAATAACTAAGCAAATTTCAGAACTAATACTAAGTGATTTCCTTAAGCTTTCTGGTGCGATGTTACCGTTTGAGTTAAGGGAAGTTCAGAAGACTTTAGGGAATTTCATAAGTCTTAACTATAAGGATACAGTTGAAGTAGGAGGATTTACAATTGAGATAACTAAAGCAGGTCACATACCTGGAAGTACATTAACTATAGTGAAAACTGAAAAAGGAGATATTGCATACAGCGGAGATATAAACACAACAGAAACTAAGTTGTCAGGACCTGCAGACCTTTCGGAAGTCAGAGACGCAAAGGTCTTCATAATAGAGGGAACTTACGGTAAGTTTAATCATCCCGACAGAAGGAAAGTTGAAGAGGATTTCGTTTCGAAGGCAAAAGAGGTAATTGAGGGCGGAGGGATAGTTTTAGTTCCTGCATTCAGCTTGGCAAGAAGTCAGGAAATATTATCCGTTCTCGCCGAGAGGAATTTTGAATATGACGTCTATTATGACGGTATGAGTAAGGATATGTTAAGAATTATGTTACAAAATAAAAACGAAATTAATAGATACGACATATTAGTAAAAGCTTCGGAGACGTTTAATCCAGTGAGAGGATGGAGGGATAGAAAGGAAGTTCTGAGGCAAAAAGGGCTTGTGATAACTGGTGCAGGAATGCTGAAAGGAGGAGCAGCAGTTTTCTATTATAAGAAGATAGCGGATGACAAGCGTAATGCCGTATTTATGGTAGGTTATCAGGCAGAGGGTACTCCAGGGAGAAGAATATTGGAAACTGGAATGTTCGATGAGCAGTCCCCTCCTTTAAAGGCTAGGCTCGAGTTGTTTGATTTTTCGTCACATGCCGGGAGAGATCAATTAGTGGATATAATAAAGCACTCTAACTTGGTGGAAAAAGTGATCATAGTGCATTCATCGATTGAGAGCGGTAAAGTGTTGGCTAAAACTATTATGGAAAAACTTAATGGTGTAAATGTATATTTTCCAGCAGAAGGAGATGAAATTAAATTGTTTGACTAAATCAGTCAAAATTAACGTATAGATTTTTGTCTCAAAGAAGTTCTGATTAAATATGGATGAACGAGGTCTTAAGTTCTGACAATAGATGATGACGAAACCCACGCTGTGACTCAGTATACTAGCAGTATAGGAATAACAAACTGACACAATCCTTCCACTGGGAAAACGTGTAGCACTAGGGATGAGAATAACGAGTCACTATAATGGTTAGTTCCAACAGGTGCAAGTTGGCAAGAGCAAGAACGTCAAAAATATAACGGTGAACTAGGGACCCTTCTGGACACGCTGTTCCCATAGCTATGTTAGAGGCCAAGCATATAGCGCCTTTGGATAATAAGACATTTATACCGAAAACTTACTATTTTCAATATTGTAGTTTGAGTGGATGTTTTCAATAATACAGGTTGTCGCTAACCATTACGTCCTCACAAATACGACTTCTTTTTCTATTACATACCTCATTTGTAAGTAACGGTTCTATAGGTCAAAAGGGGTTAATGTCGCATTATAGGATTCCTTTTTACCTAATATGGATAGTTTTAAGAATAGAAGGTTATATTAACAACCTTAAATATTTCCGTAAAGATTACCTTTTCCTTATTTTAATATATTAACTCAGCTTTTAGTGGATAAACAAAAATATGTGACAGAAATTAGTGGAGTAGTGAATGGGTCCCTGGAGGCCCACTTTCACAGAGTCCAAACGGACACTCAGTGGGAGTCGCCAGACCCTAATTCAAAGAGGGGGGAAAAGTCTTAAAAACATTGATGAAGACTATTCTCTGCCGTCGTAGCTCAGCCCGGGAGAGCACCCGGCTGAAGGAGGCCGGAAACCGGGGTGTCCGGGGTTCAAATCCCCGCGACGGCATTATATTTAGTATAAACTCGATTAGTTGAACTCACTTTCAATCGGATTATACTATACTATATTAACCATATACCCTTATGTTTCTCATTCGACTCCTACGCCTTTTACAAGACTAACTATCTTGGGTATATGGAGAGCAATTGTCATTACTTTCAAATAACGGTGAAGTTTGTATACTTCTTATATAAAACATATTTTATAAATCTTATCATCAGATATGGATGAGTTTTCCCAAAAAAGTGACAGGGCATTCCACAAATGTACGGGTTTCCCAATATGAGCAAGTGTGAATTGCCCGCTAAAGGGACGAAGAGAAATGCTTTCGATTTCAGCAAGGCCATTCAAATACCTCTATTAACGTTGATTACGGAAGATGCTGGAAAGGTACTGAGTACTTTACTACTGGGAAACTGTTATCAACTGTACTAATGGTTTGCTTCTTAGAGAAGCTCTTCCTTAAATTTTACGTGATTTCTATTAAAAGTTATTATAATTAGCTTATTTCGATCAAAAATTCTCAATTACCTTACGTTAAGTATTATTAAATCTCTTGAAGCCGAAGAAAGCGCTGTTAGAGTTTTTATAAACTTGTCGTATAATGTTTTTTTCCATTACTCATATAGAGAGAAAATTATCCACTAATCTATCACCTTGACATCAAGTCCTTCCGACTTTAATTTCGACATGAATGAAAATAGTGCCTCTTGAAATATTAGTTCAAAGGTTACATATACATTAGTAAAACCTGGACTTACCTCAGCACTTATTCTGTCATGCTGTACCTCTATTACATTGCCCTTAACATCCGCTACGTAACCAAGAATTCTATTTAAATATCCAGGTTTATCTGGAACTACTACTTTAACTCTAACAATTTGCTTATGCTTGTGCCTTACATGCGCTATTACATTTGAAAGAAGAGATAAATCTATATTTCCTCCACTAATTAACGATATAACTTTTTTACCTTTCACGTCAACTCTGCCAGAGATCAGCGGAGCAACAGATGCTGCCCCTGCACCCTCAGCTAATGTTTTAGCTCTTTCCAACAATAACGTTATTGCCTCTGATATTTCCTCATCATCAACCGTTACCACGTCATCTACAAGATCTTTAATTACCTCAAAAGTGATCTCGGAAGGCGTTTTAACTAATATACCGTCAGCAATAGAAAAAGATGGTTGTACTTCAGTCAGTTTTCCCGTTTTCTTTGACATTGCAAGAGAAGGTGAAGCCTTTGACTGTACTCCTATAATTTTTACAGATGGTAAGAGATTTCTCAATCCAATGGAAATCCCGGAAATAAGCCCTCCTCCCCCTATTGGGACTAAGACTACATCAGGTCTCAGTTCAGCTATTTCAAAGCTAATCGTTCCTTGTCCTAAAACTACGTCAATATCATCATAAGGGTGTACTAAAGTATAACCGTATGCAGACATAAGTTCCTCTGCTTTTTTCATACTTTCATGAATGTAATTACCATATAGAACCACCTCAGCTCCGTACTCTCTCGTTGCAAGGTATTTGGATATAGGAGCGTTTTCTGGCATAACAATAACAGACTTTATCTTCAATTTATTAGCAGCATAAGCTACACCCTGAGCATGGTTACCTGCCGAAACCGCAATAACACCCTTATTCTTTTGAGGTAATAAGGTAAGCATCTTGTTAAACGCTCCTCTAACCTTAAATGAACCAGTCTTCTGTAAATTCTCCAACTTTAGGTATACTTCCCCTTGACAAATTCGAGATAAGGTATTAGAGTAGTCCGTAGGCGTAACATGAATAAAGTCGATGATTCTATCCCTACTCTTTTTAAGATCCTCAAATAATTCACTGTAACTACGATTAAGCATTTTCTAGCCTCTTAACTCTATTAACAATTGGCTCTTTAAGCTTCTTATAAGTGTCTTCTAAAGTCTCTGGCATAACCTTTGTATTACTAGTAAGAGCTATGAAGTTTAGATCTCCAATCCATCGAGGAATAACGTGAATATGAATGTGTTGCTCTACACCTGCACCAGAGGCCCTTCCTATGTTAATACCTATATTTAAACCTTCAGGTTTATAGACTTCCCTTAGAGTATCAACTGAAATTTTAAGGAGATTCATCATCTCGTCGATTTCCTCATGTTCTAACAATTCAATGCTAGGTACATGACGATAAGGAACTATCATAAGATGACCAGTATTATAGGGATATAAGTTTAATATTATGTATGATTTTACTCCCCGGTATATTATATAGACATCCTGATCATCCTTTTGAACTACGTTACATAATATACATCCTTCGCCTTTGTTCCCGACAATATACTTCATCCTCCATGGAGACCATAAAATATCCATAAGAATAGGTTAAGTCGTTCTGAGTTAATATTAGTAATTGGAGGGACCCCTTGGTTTCCACTGGAACTTAATTGATAAGATATAAAGCAGATTAAGTCAGGTTATACAAACTAAAGGAGTGAAAACATTCTCTACTTTCCAAATGAAAGAGAGGGGTATCTGGGAAAACGTTTATAGTTCAGAAGAGTTGAATATTGATTAAGATAAGTCAGTTTAATAATTGTATGAAAAACGATATTCAAATTGTTGTTAACTGGTTTCTCCAGTGGAAATTAAGGGGTAATTTACTCCCCGGTTAAACGCGGAGAAATATTATAAAAGTAAAATATTAGCTAGTTATAGTAGAATATCAATAAAATTTTTATAAAAAAGTGCAAAAAGGCGTTATAATACGCCGGGGACGGGATTCGAACCCGTGCGGGGAAACCCCCACCGGCTCTCCAGGCCGGCCCCTTAGTCCGCTCGGGCACCCCGGCACTAGTTATTGTATTAATTCTATCTCTATATACACGTTTTCAGGGACTCTAAGTCTCATTAGTTGTTTCATAACACGTTCATCTGCTGCTATATCGATCAGCCTTTTATGGACACTCATTCTCCATTTCTCCCATTTCTTTCTACCTTCTCCATGTGGAAGTTTCATAACGGGCACTGTCATGTTTTTAGTTGGAATAGCTATTGGTCCTCTCATATATATTCCTGATTTCTCCGCAATATTTCTTATTTGTGTTACTACGTTTTGAAGATCCTCTACATTAGTACTCCATAGCCTTATTCTTGCTCTAGAGGGCATATATTAAGGCACCAATTTAGTATATTACTTAATTTCTATTTTGGCGGGCTTTACATTGGTTACCGTTCCTACGCCAACAGTCTTAGACATATCTCTTATTGCGAACCTCCCCAGTTTTGGAAACTCTGATACTTTCTCCACAACTACAGGCTTTAATGGTTTAAACGTAACCATCGCGAGATCTCCCCTCTTAAGTAATTTCGGATTTTCCTCTATAACTTTTCCAGTGTTATCCATTCTGTTCTTAATTTGTACTATCTTACATGAAACACTTGCTTCATGAACGTGGAGATAGGGGGTGTACCCGACTGGTATTGCTGTTGGATGCCATACAATAAATAATGTTGCATCAAACTCATCTGCAACCGTTGGTGGGTTGTCAGGATGTCCAATCACGTCACCTCTCTTGACATCATTCTTTGTTAATCCCCTTAAGTTTACACCTACATTATCCCCAGGTTCGGCCTTATCAACTCTCTCATGGTGAGTTTCGATCGTACGTACCTCTGTTGCTTTTCCTGACGGTAAGATGACTACCTTATCTCCGGTCTTTAAAGCACCAGTCTCAACTCTACCTGTGACAACAGTGCCAACTCCTGTAACAGATATCACTTCTGTTATTGGCATTCTTAACGGTTTATCAATAGGCTTTGGCGGAATTTCTAAAGTATCGAGAAGTTCCTCTAGTGTAGGACCGTTATACCAGGGCATTTTATCCGATTTTACGTAAAGATTATCACCAGTAAGTGCAGACACTGGGACAAATCTAACCTTACTCATGTTCATAACTACTTCTTTCTCTAAGTACCTCTTTACTGTCTCCATTACCTCATTATATCTTTTTTGATCGTATGGTGGTTCTGTAGCATCGATTTTGTTTATAGCTACAATTAACTGGCTTACACCCATTACCTTAGCTAGCAACGCATGTTCACGCGTCTGCCCTTCAGATGACATACCAGCTTCAAACTCACCCTTTCTAGCAGATACAACTAAAATAGCCGCATCAGCTTGACTGGTACCAGTGATCATGTTTTTAACGAAATCCCTATGACCAGGGGCGTCAATAATGGTGAAGAAGTACTTTTTAGTTTCAAACTTCATGAAACTTAAGTTAATCGTGATTCCTCTTTCTCTCTCCTCTTTCATTCTATCAAGCAGAAAGGCAACTTTGTCCGAGTCTTTTCCAAGTTTTTTAGCCGCCTCCTCAGCCTCTTTAAGTGTTTTTTCATCTATGAATCCTCTATTAAGCAGTAAATTCCCAACTAATGTACTTTTACCGTGGTCTATGTGGCCTATTACTATTAGGTTTAAGTGTGGTTTTTGTGGCATTGGAATTACCTCCTAATTTGGAACATCATGTATAACATTAAAAATCTTAGCATACTACAGACCAGCGCGTCCTATACTTCCTAGTTCTTAAATATGAGGTAAGATTTCACTCACTAGTTTCATCAAAAGTTTCAAGCATGGAATTTCAGTAAATCTGTAAGTTATTACCCTTTCTCCTGTTAGACTTATGGAATCATATTAAGGTCGATTTCTCCTTCTTTCACTGAACCCTGAAAAAAGTCGGTTATGTTAAAGGTTATTAACGAAGTGATAAATAACTAATATATAATGGATGAAGATGAATTAAAAGTTGTAAGAATAGAAGCTTTTTTTACTCCTACACAGGCTACTCCTGTTATTGTATGTTATCTTGAAGATGATAGGCAGTTTGTATTATACCATATATTACCAGAAATAATCATTGCTATAAATAAATTATTGGGAGTGGGTGATTATTCAGAACATTTTGGTCATGGAAGAGAAACACTATATGATGTTTTATCATCTATTAACGAGTTAAGGGACACCTTATCCGAGAAAATATCTAGAGTAGTGATAGATCAATTATATCCCGACCTCGGAGTTTTTAGTGCAACCTTAGAGTTGAGGTTTGATGGGGTGATAATTGAGAAAAAGATGGTTCCAAGTCATGCTATCTATCTAGCTCTACTTGCAGATAAGCCAATTTATGTAAGGAAAAATCTTATCGATAGTCAGCAATCGGAAAATACGTGATAGGATATAATGATACTTAACCTCTTTCTCTACAGGGGGTTTTCCTTCATACTTTAAAATATATCAGATAAACTCATCTAATAGATAGACGTAATATTAGCAGTAGGTCAGTTTTAATAGGCTATTTTAGTAGATAGAGGTATAACAATGTAAAAGGTGTCGAAATGGAAAGCGAGCAGGATTATATTGAAATGAAACTGTTTGGAAAATGGGATTTCAAAGTAAATATTAGGGATCCCAGTCTTAAGAAATACATATCAATTGCTCCCTCAATTTCTATTCATAGTAGTGGCAGGTACCAAAGAAGAAGGTTTGGTAAGTCCAGAATGTTCATAATTGAAAGATTAATGAATGATCTATTAAGACCTGGGAGAAATAAGGGAAAGAAAATATTAGCATATAACATCATTAGGATGGCGTTCGAAATAGTAGCTGCTAGAACCCATGAAAATCCTCTACAAGTGCTTATAAGGGCAATTGAAAACGCTGCCCCTAGGGAAGAGACTACTAGGATAATGTACGGAGGAATAGTGTATTATGTAGCAGTTGATGTTTCACCACAACGAAGAGTCGACTTAGCATTAAGGAATTTATGTTTAGGGGCTAGGCAAGCATCTTTTAACAAACCAATTCCAATCGAAGAGGCGTTAGCAGAGGAAATAATAGCCGCAGCTAATAATGATGAAAAAAGCTTTGCAATCAAAAGGAAGGAAGAGATAGAAAGAATTGCGTTAAGTTCGAGATAACAGTTGTTTTTCCCTTACATATTAACTGTTCTACGATGAGTCGGATTCCCTATATCATTTCACCAAAAATTTTTACGGCAGTAAGATATTTATAGTTTTTCTATAAAAATGTAAGAATAACTCAACCTAAGAAGCAAGATATTCTCTCAGGATTTTAGGTGGAACGAAGTTAAAAAAACTCTAATAGCGGTTTATAAGCAACTCTATTCTCTCTGACCTTTATTTCAACCGCTATAGTAAGTGTTAAGAAATCCCTCACTAAGCCTTAATTGTCCTCGCCTACTTAATAATAAATAAGGTGTTACAATAGGTTAGAACTCGTTTATTCACCCTCCAGCGTTCTAGAAATTACTTCATTTATCTTCATAGCGGTTTAAAAGGGGCGGAAGAACCTTGAGGGCGGATACCCCACCCTTGTAGTAAAGGATAAATAGTTGTGATTCACGATTCTCCTAATGCTCTATGTGGGGTTTAGATTTAGGGCTTACGTGAAGCGACATTGAGGGCATTAAGGGCCAGGTTAAAGTTGACGTACGAAACAACACTTTGCGATAAGCAGATTTTTATTTCTATTCGAGGAGTTAACAGTTTTAACCCAAACCGAGTTGAGGAAACTCGCCCTAAACCTGAGGAAGCAGAACGAAGAGTATAGAATACCGCACTCTCAAGTTGCTCAGAATATTTCGGATCGCTTTTACTAGGCTAGACGGAGGTTCTTTGACGAAATAGTGCATTTTCTTAGGAAGAAGCGTAAGTGGTTTTCCCTGGTCTACCCGCAGAGCTGTTGGAAAGTCCTGAGCGTAAGGAAGGTAAGGAAGAAGAGTAGGGAGGCAGGGAAGGGGCAACTCAAGGAGTTGGTTAAGTTAAGTTTTTCCACTTAGACGTCTTCAAGTTTTTATAAACGGGGACGTCCCCCTGGACAAGGTCAAGATAGTTATCGTAAAGTTGACGCCTTCGGAGAGAGTCTACATGTCCTTCATGTTCGAGAGATAGAAGTTCCTCAAGCTACCTCAGGTCAACAAGACCGTTGTGCTGGACATAGGTGTCAAGAACCTCATCATGACGTCAGATGGGGGAGTACTTCTCCAATCTCAGCCCTTACAGGATGGCCTTGTGGAAGGTGAGGCGCTTGCATAAGATCCTGTCCTGGAAGGAGTTCCTCTCTAAGAACTAGTTCGATACAAAAGTGAAGTTGTCCGAGGTCTACGAGTACCTTAAGAACCTCAGGAGAGACCTTCACATAAAACTTGGTAAATACTTAGCAAAGAACTACGACGTTCTCATCATGGAGGACGCAAACGTCAAGAAGCTTGTGGGCAAGCCCCTCCGAAAAACCAGTACACATAACGTAACCTTCCACTAGATGAAGTCCTCCTTGAAATACTAGATGCAAAAGCACGGTAAACGATCACTCTCGCGAATCCTGTATACACGT
The DNA here is from genome assembly GCA_019704295.1 of Sulfolobales archaeon HS-7. Lineage (GTDB taxonomy): Archaea > Thermoproteota > Thermoprotei_A > Sulfolobales > Sulfolobaceae > HS-7. The sequence continues at coordinate 763,721 of AP024596.1, forward strand.
CCAAAACATGTGTCAAACGAGGTAACGTGGAGGAAGACCTAACCCATCTTGATCTAACGTTCTCCTGTCCCTAATCTGGGCGGGTCACTGACCATGATTCCAACGCCTCTCTGAACATTTTGAGTAATTCCTGCAACCCTTAGGACCTGTGAAGCTACATCCCCCTCCGGTTCTTAGGTACTAGTCAGGTGGAACCGTGAATCTGGAAGCCCCTTCTAGTGTAGAGTGTTCACCATCGTAACACACCGAACTTTTGATTAAAACCTTGGAAGCTATGAATCTGGAAGCTTACTTCCTAAATGGTATTATCTCACTGGTTTCTGTTTTTTCCCCTTATAGAGGGCATCTAATGAAACTCCATTGACCATTATTACCTTATATCTTACTCCTGGGAGGTCTCCCATCGATTTTCCAAGAGTACCTCCTATTCCTGCGATGATCACCTCATCATGCTCATCTATAAAGTTCACTCCTCCATCTCCAGGAACAAAAGCAGTTACCACTCTTCCATCTTTTACTAATTGAACTCTAACGCACTTCCTAACTGCCGAATTTGGTTGTCTAGACTCTATTCCTACTTTTTCAAGTACTATGCCACGTGTCATTGGAGCCTTTCCTAAAGGATCAAATTTCTCCTTTAAACGTAATACCCGTATCTTATACGCTCTTAAACTCCATTTAAACTTCTTTCTCTTCAGTTTCAACTTTCTTGATGCAAATAAACCCTTCGGTGATTTACTTCCTGTCATTTTCTCACTCTATTATGACTGAGTCAATGTCTTTATATCTCTTCAAAATAAGTTTAGCTCTCTGAACGTTTCTTCCGTTCTTACCAATTGCAATACCTTTATCATTAAAGTCGACCCTGATATGCATTACTTTCTTTGAGTTATTCTGGACAATCTTTATCGCTCTTACTCTCGCAGGGGCCATTATGTTCTCAACTAGTTTCTCCATATCATCGTTATACTCGACTATCTCTATGTCCTTTCCAATAACGTTCTTAAGTTTTCTAACATTAGTCCCCCCCTTGCCTATCGCTAACCCAGTCTGTCCTGGATTAACGAGGAATATTATCCTATCCTCGGTAATAATGCAATCTCTTGCAGTTACCCTTGTAACGTCTTGGAAAAGCGACATATACTTTAGTTCTTCTGGCGTTAATTTTATATCAGGCATAAAAGCTTATTCACCTCTAATTTCTAATCCCTCCGCCTCAATAACTCCTATACATGATATCATATACGGTTTACCTAATAGAGCCCCTAACTCATAACCCGAGCCGTTATATATCTGAACGGGGATATTGGAAGCCGTACATAATCCTAATATTTCATTTTTCAACTCATCATTTATATTATTAGATAAAAACACATATTTACATTTACCTTTTTTTATTGCCTTTATTGTTGTCTTAGATCCGATCACGTATTTACCGGTTCTAACAACCTGCTTTATATCAATATTAGGTTTTGAAATTTCATTTCACCCCTTACCTGGTCTCATCACGAGTTCTACCATACCCGTACCTAACTTTATGGGTTGACCTATTATAATGTTTTCCATTACCCCCTTAAACTCCTCGATAGAACCAGCAGCTGCCGCCTCTAATAAATGTTTAACCGTGACTTCGAAGGCAGCTCTTGCCAATACACTAACTTTTTCTCCAGAGACACCATGCCTTCCTATCTGCTTAACTGTTCCAGTTCTAGTCATGACATCAGACACCAAAATCACGTGTCGTATATCAACATCAAGTCCTTGTTCGTCCAATACTCTCTTTAACTCCCTTACTATTAGTTCCCTTGCTGCCTCTATTCCTAGAACTTTTTCCACCTCGTGTATATTATTTGTTTCAACTCTTGTCGGATCGACTCCTTTCACTCCGAGAACTCCTGCTAGATTAGAACCGTCTGTTATTATAACGTATTCATCTCCTCTTTTTTGGACTATAGCTCTCTTAATATCCTTAACTCCCTTTATTTTTGCCGAGAGGATTTTATCCCTTAGTTTGAATAAAGACGTTATATTTTCTATCTCAGTAAATGTAAGGGTTATTCTATCTTCGTCAATTTCCTTGACATATTCTCCAAGTTTTAACTTGCTTATAACCTTGTCTATCTCCTCTATCGTAACTCCCTTATCGTTCATCATCTCACTATCAAACTTAAGTGTTATTGACATATTGCTGAGGTCTAAATCGGTTGATTGTATGACATTCTCCACTTTTGTATACTCTATTCTTTTCGCAACTTCTAGTGCTCTCTCTCTATCTTTGTTATATTCATCAATAAGGTAAATTGTCATCATAGGCGTTGATGGTATCTTCCTTGCGTCAACGATCTCTATTAAACGAGGCAAACCCAACGTGACATTTAGTTCCCTAACACCAGCGTAGTGAAATGTCCTTAAAGTCATTTGAGTGCCAGGTTCTCCGATAGATTGGGCACTAACAGTTCCTATAGCTTCACCTGGTTCTATCTTAGAATTGTTGTAATCTTCCAATGCAAGAGAGAAGACCTTCTTCAGTTCATTCCTTGTTAACTGTATTTGGGACTCCTTTATCGATCGAACTATATCATTAATTATGTTCTGAGGCATTTCTTTCTTAACGTTTTCAATCAACTCATTAAGGAATTCCTCATCCTCGTTTAATATCATACTTTCACCTCTTCCATCCTGCTACTCTTTCCATTATTCTATTAATATCTACGGCTTTGCCGTGAGCACTCTTCATCGGATGTACACCATCATATCCGTATAAAGGTTGGATCATTTCGCCAGAAAGCGACCTCACACTACCATCATATTCGATCCTTAGATCTGAAAGAGCGTTTACAAGTCTCCTTTGCATATATCCGCTTTGTGACGTTCTGACAGCTGTATCCACCAACCCTTCTCTACCGGCTGCCGCATGATAAAACATTTCTATAGGATTTAGACCTCTCTTGAAACTTGAAAATATGAAACCCTTTGCCTCGGGAGAAATATCATTCATTTTATAATGCGGTAAAACCCTTCCGTTATATCCACGGGACAATCTTTCGCCTCTAATTGACTGTTGACCTAGCATAGCGCTCATCTGAGTTAAATTAAGTAGGCTTCCTCTAGCACCTGTTCTTGCCATTATATATGCGTCGTTAAACGGATCTAGATGCGTTGCAGCTATCTCTCCTGCATCGTTTCTTAGCCTATCCAAAGTATCTAAAATTTTACTTTCAAGCGTTTCCTCTAGCGTTCTACCAGGAATAGGCTCTAACTTCCCTTGGTTATACTGGTTAATGAGAGCATCAACTTCCTCGAGGGAGCTTTTTATTTTCTCTTCAATTTTCTTAACTGCTTGTAATGATATTGTTACGTCCTGTAATGTCATCGTAAATCCTCTCATTTCTGAAAACTTCAAGAAAACCTTAAACATATCATCCATTACTTTAAGACTGTAATCCTCAGTATACTCTTTGATTAACCAATGTAAGACGCTTTCAGGTTGTTGATTACCTATTGCCTTTTTATCAAAGACTCCTTCCAATAAAATACCGTTCTTAATAACAATATAGGAGTCGTGATCGCAAAGCTCATCTTTACAAGCTCTATTCCCTGATGATATATTAGCCGGCCCATGAAATGTAAAGTCTTCTGGTAAAAACAGACTAACTACCTGCTTTCCTGTCCAATACGGTCTTGGAGATAATATCGCAGGTTCAGGAAGTTCCCCACCATATTTTCCAGCAGCCAATAGCTCTCTAACTTCCTCTTCTTCTAAAAGGGTGGCCTTATTTGTAAGCAGGTACGCTCCACTTATGTAATCCTGTGTACCTCCCATAATAGGTCCGCCGTATCTAGGTGTTAGAATATTTTTGTGAACCAGCATAATTTCTTTAGCTTCAGCTCTCGCCTCCTCTGACTGAGGAACATGAAAATTCATTTCATCGCCATCAAAATCAGCGTTGTATGGTGGACAGACGAGTAAGTTTAACCTGAAAGTCTTTCCTGGCAATATTCTTACTTTATGTGCCATAATTGATATCCTGTGAAGTGAGGGTTGCCTATTAAAGAGTGAAACGTCACCATTAATTAGATGCCTCTCTACTATAAAGCCTGGTTCTATACTCTCAGCTAATGCTTTTCTATCCTTTACATATCTTAGGTCAATTCTTCTACCATCAGTTCGTATTATGTAGTTTGCACCTGGCCAAGTCTCTGGGCCGTTAATTACGTATTGTCTCATTCTTTCTATATTCCATTTGGTTACCTTCTCTGGAACAGTAAGTGTTTTTGCTATATCTACGGGTACACCTACCTCGTCAATGCTTATATTGGGATCGGGAGAAATCACCGTTCTCGCAGAGAAGTCTACTCTCTTTCCAGAAAGATTCCCCCTAAATCTTCCTTCCTTGCCTTTCAATCTTTGCGCTATTGTTCTAAGAGGTCTACCTGATCTGTGCTTCGCTGGGGGTAAACCGGGGATCTCATTATCGAAATACGTTGCTACATGGTACTGTAGGAGATCCCAAAGATCGTCAATTATAAGTTGTGGTGCACCGGAGTCTAAACTGTCCTTTAATCTTTCATTTATCCTTACAATGTCAACTAGTTTATGAGTGAGATCATCCTCCGCTCTAATCCCTCCTTCTATCATTATAGACGGTCTCATTATTATTGGAGGTACGGGTAATACCGTTAAAATCATCCATTCAGGTCTACTACTGTTGGGGTCAAACCCGAGGATCTCTAGGTCCTCATTTGGGATCCTTTCAAACCTCTCTCTTATTTCGGACGGAGTTAGTTTTATCACTCCTTCTCCCCTTTCCTCGTAAAAGGTTATTGGTTTTTCGAGTTTTATCTTGTATTGTTTTTCAGAACAGTGAGGACAAATAGTATTCTTAGCAGCAGCCTTTTTCACATAATCAATCACTCTACTCGCTATTGAAGGCCACCTATTTTTTGTAGCTTTATACATTCTTAAATATCGCTGGATTTCTTCGTCGCTGAGTAAAACTCTTCCGCAATGTCTGCACGTTGCCTTCAGTAATTCGTAAATATCCTTAACATATCCTATATGAATTACAGGTCTTACTAGTTCTATATGTCCGAAGTGGCCTGGGCACTGCCCTATCTGGTTACCGCATGTGGGACATTTCTGACCGGGTTCGATAACACCCAATCTGGGATCCATGACGCTTCCTTCAATTGGCGTTCCGTCTTCATCGTAAACCTCAGATGTTATTATTGCAGTTACTGACATTTTCCTTATTTCTTCAGGTGATAGTAATCCAAATTTTACGCCTTTTATCACTTTATCATCCATTTAGGCCCACCTTATCACCTAAATTTAATCTTGGTGAGATTCCCATACTCATGAGTTCTTGTAATAGTAGTTTGAATGCGTAAGAAACAGTTACTTGGGACAAATTATATTTATCCTTGTGAATAGGACATTCATACTTCCCGGTGTTTCTATTATACCATCCTACATATCCGCATTGCTCGCAGACATAAATTGTAGCCTTATCCGAATTATCTAACAGCCTATCTTTCAATAGGAGCACAGTTCCGTATCCAATGAGGCAATCCCTTTCCATCTCTCCAAACCTTAGTCCTCCCTCTCTTGCCCTTCCTTCTGTAGGTTGCCTAGTTAGAATCTGCACAGGACCACGAGCTCTCGCATGCATTTTATCTGCCACCATATGATGGAGTTTTTGATAATATACCACGCCGAAATACACTCTAGCTTTGATCTTTTGTCCCGTTCTCCCATCATAAACTACCTCAGTACCATCAGGTAAATGTCCATATCCTTTTAGACCTGCCTCAATCTTATCTATAGCTTCTTTATAGAACGCAGTCGCATCGACTAGGTTTCCAGAAAGAGACGCGTATTTTCCTGCTAATCCTTCCATAAGCTGACCGAGAGTCATTCTTGATGGAAATGCGTGAGGATTAATTATTAAATCAGGTACTATACCTTCTGTTGTATATGGCATATCGGCTTGTGAGAACAGCATACCTATCACTCCTTTTTGTCCGTGTCTGGAAGCAAACTTATCACCAATTTCCGGGATACGGAGATCACGAGTTCTCACCTTAACCAGTTTGTTACCCTCCGATGTCTCAGTTATCATTACCAAATCGACTACCCCCTCCTCACCATGTCTCGCCATAACTGACGCATCCCTTTTTGATTGTTCTGCTGTCAATTCCTTGAATTCCTGAAGGAACCTTGGAGGACTTACCTTACCTATTAATACGTCACCTCCTTTTACCTCCACTTCTGGCGAAATTACACCGTTATCCTCTAAGTTTCTGTAATATTCTTTCCCTTTATATCCACTTACGCCAGGCTCTGGAGCCTGAATTTTATCCTCCTGTCCTCCTGCATATTTCAACTCCTCTGTGGAATAAAGTCTAAAGAATGTGGATCTATACATTCCCCTTTCTACAGCGGTTTTATTCATTATTAGAGAATCTTCAATGTTATACCCCGAAAAGGACATTATTGCCACCACTGCGTTAGCGCCAGCAGGCCTATTGTTATATCCTATGAGATCTATTATCCTTGTAGTTACGACGGGTTTCTGCGGGTAGTGAAGTAGATGGGCTCTAGTATCAGTTCTTAGCTGATAGTTTACACTGTAAATACCTAGAGCTTGCTTTGCCATAGCTGATTGATAAGTATTACGGGGGGATTGGTTATGTTCTGGAAAAGGTATAATGGATGCCGTTATTCCCAATACTGAAGGTGGCCAAATCTCTAAGTGAGTATGCGCCTTGGTAATTTCTTTCTCATCCAATGCGATAAAGGTATTTTCCTCTTCATCGGCATCTAAAAATTCTATTTTACCCTCCTTGACAAGATCGTCAAAGGTCTTAACTCCATTTTCTAATTTCGTAATATCTTCTTCTGCTACTTTGGGCTTACCATCTTGTACTACTATGAGCGGTCTTCTAACCCTGCCCGAATCACAATTAATATACACTTCATCTATGCTATCATTAACATAGTGAGAAACGTTAACTTCATAGTTTATCTCTCCTTCTCTCCTTCTCCTCCTTATATCTTCCGCTAATTGTTCGCCATCAGGATGATACCCTATAAGCCTTCCATTTAGAATTACTTTACTCCAAGTACTGAAATCTGATGGAGAACTGCCTTCGTTTATTTTCCTTAATATTTCGTCTTGACTCAGGACATTTAAGTCCCATAAAAACCTCTCTATATATTTTTCAGGTACTCCAACGGATATCTGTGCCATTAACGCTAAATTCTTAACTAAACCGCTGTTAGGTCCTTCTGGTGTTTCGAATGGACACATTCTTCCCCATTGCGTACCGTGCAGATCCCTTGCCTCAAAATGAGGTTGCCCTCTCGTTAGGGAAGAGACGACACGCCGTAAATGGCTTAGTGAGGAGAGAATGTTTGTCCTATCTAGAAGCTGACTAACTCCCGTTCTACCTCCTACCCAGTTTCCGGTAGCTAGCGCATGTTTTATTCTGTCTGTTATTATGTCCGGTCTCACCATAGAACTGACAGTTATTCTCCTTCCTCTTTGTTTTGATTTTTCAAGTTGATAGGTTAAATCCTTAACAAATGCCTTAAATGCAATTCTGAAAAGTGATGCAAATAAATCTCCCGCAAGCTTTAATCTCTTATTCGCATAGTGATCTTTATCGTCAGGTTCCCTCCTACCAAGGTACAGTTCCAGTAATTTATTTGTAGCCCAGCATAAGTATAATGCCTTCTTTTTTCTATCAGAAGGATTAAGACCTAAATGTGGTAGGAAATATTTGTCTAATATTTGTTCTGCTTTTTGTATTCTACTCTCTCTTTTTTGGCCTATCGCAACTCTATTGCCTATAAAGTCGAGTGCATCTTCCACTGTAGTAATCGAAGAGGCTTGTTCCAATGAAGGAAATAACTCATTTTGAATTTCATTATCAAGAGATACTGAGTAAACAATGTCCCTATCAGAAGTTATACCTAATGCTCTTACCAATATTATGAAGGGAATTTTACCTGGGATGGAGGGAAACGACACTTGGATGGTTCCCTCCTTGTTCCTCTCTAAGGTCACTGGCACTCTGTATCCTGCCGTACTTGAGATTATCTTCGCGGTATGTGTTATATTTGCTCCAGTTTTCCCTTCGTCTGTTAAAACTTTATTTATAGCCAAATCCTCTTGAGTTACTATAACCCTTTCGCTTCCGTTAACTATAAAATAACCTCCAGGATCTTCAGGATCTTCACCAATTTCTACCAGTTTATTTCTATCAAAGCTTGATAACGGATCTACGCTAGATTTTAACATTATTGGTAAATCACCAATGTAGACTTCTTCTGGTTCTCCCTCAATATTATTTTCAATAGGTGTCATTGTTAAAAAGATGGGCGCGGCATACGTTAGATTCCTCAGCCTAGCTTCCATAGGTGTAATCTGTCTTTCAGATCTGTCAGATTCCCTTATTCGTGGATATCCGATTCTAACACTTCCCAACTTAATTTTAAGGCCTGGTATTTCTGTGGTTATCTCACCCTGTTCATCAATTATTTGTTGTAGAGTTGCTGTTACGAAAGTGTTAAAGGAGTCCAAATGTTGTCTTACTAGTCCTTTAGAGGTAAAGTAATTCTTTATTAAAGACCATCTACCCTCTACGGTTAGCATAGATCATTTACCCCGATATTACATATCTATATAGTATAAATTCTCCTGCTGTAGGATTTTTGCGTGTTATCCTTATAATGTCTCCAGGTTTAGCTCCTATAGCTCTTGCAATAGGATCTGAAGCCCTTATCCAAGGTAACTCCTCAGGCTTTACTCCTAGCTCTTTTAGTATTTTTACTGCCTCCGCTAGAGGAAGTTTCTCATGTTTTGGTACAAGAACATGATTTAAGGGGTTAAACTTTTTTGAGGATCGCATAATACCTCACAAATTAGTAGTTCCATATATGCATGTGGTATTATTAAATCTATATTTTCAGCTAAAGTTTATCTTCTGTTCTACGCTATTGTAGAAAATAATCACCTAACCAAGTTAAGACTATGATTGTTCATCTAAGATCGTGTTATACTTCCTTAACAGTGATGTTACGCGAATTTCACTAAAGATGAGACAATTTCGAAAATGGGGAAAATCTCACTAACAAGAGTACAAATTAGCTGAATTTCTATTAAAGTAGAGAAAGAACTCAACCTTACAATATAAGCTCCCTCAAAGAAATAGAAAGTATTACGTTTACGCCGTAGAGAAGAGTAAAGACGTTAGCGTAAGGGAAACTTGCATTGGCCTTTAGATAAGATCATGCAACTAGCATTAGGGGTGTTATAGGATATCACCTAAAGTGGACCGGCCGGGATTTGAACCCGGGACCTCTCGGATGCCAACCGAGCACTCTTCCAGGCTGAGCTACCGGCCCTTAACAACTATTATTCGATAATTGCCTTATAAATTCGCTCGTGTAAAAGTCTTGATATAATCGGATAAAAACACTTGACAGATTATACTTGGTCAGACCTTAAAGAGCAAGATTTATATTTCGTGAGTAATACGAAATTGTTATTTCGAAATCCAGCATGCACGGAATAAGGCTTAACAAGAAGCAAGAGGAGGATTAACGCAGTGAAAGACGTGAGGGACGGGATAAGGGATGTCGCGAGGAAGTACGACGTGTCCATCTTCACCGTATACAAGTGATTGGGGAGGGATGATCCGAGCGCGAAACCGAGGAGTCATGAAAATAAAGGACGAGGAAAAACTCGTCAAGATCTTGGAAAAGAGTCCTAGAGACTTGGGGTTGAACTGTGATTTTTGGACATTGAAGCTCGTAGCCTACGTGCTTGAGAGGGAGTTCTGGGTAAAGTACAACCCAAGGAGCTTGGGCCCAGTCCTCAACAAGTTGGACTTCAAGTACAAGAAGGTCAAGAGAACCTACGTAAGGGACGAGAAGGCCGTGGAGGGATGGGTTAGGGAACAAGGGGAGAGACTTTTTAAAAAAATAGCCGAGGGATACAAGGTACACGTCTTTGTCGTGTCGCCCGTAAACAAGGGTTGGATGAAGGCAGGAGCAGGGGTAAAAGTTAACCCCAAGAGGAAGAGGTTTGCAGTAATAGGAGGAATAATGATAAGCAAAGCGGGAATAACCTTTACCTACTCGACCTACAAGAAGCCCTCGTTGAATTCCGAGGATATCATACTTGAGAAAGGTGATAAAGGACGAGAAGGTCGTGGTGATAATGGACAACACCAGAATCCAAGGAAATAGAGTGAGGAAATTCCTTGAGGAGAACGGCGTGGATTTCGTTTACTTACCGCCCTACTCCCCAGACAAGAGCCCAGCTGAGGGACCTTGGGCGATCCTCAAGAGAAAGCTCTACTCCAAGATCTACACGGACTTCGAGACGTTAACGTGAGACGCAAGAAGGTTTCTACGTTCGATATCCAAGAGAGTAGGTGACCTCGTATACAGTGTGAAAAGGTGTGGTGAACCCCAGACGTCAATACTGAGTGAAGTTCCCTTGTCCTTTAAAGCCTGACGGAGTATGATATGCTACTATTTATTCATCATGCTGTCAAAGTCCTCATCGTTCATATTTTTTCCACAATATCATCTAACTTATCAAATTCTACTTTCTGCTGATATTTATTTTTAAGGTTCTTTAAAATCAGTGTATTTTCCTTTAGTTCTTTGTTGCCTAATATAATTGCGTAGTCAAATTGAAGTTCGCCATAATGGGATAGTAATTTCCCTATAGATGTCTGTTTTTGATTGATAACCACAGAATATCCTTTTTTTCTCAACATAGAAATTTTTTTATAAGCTTTGATAAGAGCCTCATCATTAAGAGCAATAAGCACAATCTTTTTTCCTTCAATTTTCAGCTCACGCAGTTGTTCAGCTGTTCTTTCAACACCTATTGCAAATCCTATAGCTGGAGTAGGCGGACCGCCATAAAGCTCTACTAACTCATCATATCTTCCTCCACCTGCTATACTATAGGGAAGCGAATCGTATATCACCTCAAATATTATGCCAGTATAATATGCAAGACCTCTTACAAATCCTGGATTTGTTATGTGTTTTATACCAAATCTATCCAGAGTATCAGATACACGTTTTAGATAGTTTATCTCACTCACGCTATCATTGAGATTAAGTACTTCAGCCTCGGCTTGGAGTTTATCTAAAGTTTTATTATCGGTATTATCACTCTTAATAAGTTTTAATACAAACTCTAAGTGCTTTTCATCACGTATGAAATTAGATAGCTTCTCCTGTGCCTCATCAAACAGTCTCTTATCTATATAGTGTAATAGAGAGGCTTGTGTATCTCTATCAACATTATATTTTTCCATAATTCTTCTTAATATGCCTATATTTCCTAGTTTTATTTCTATATTCTCAGTAAAATCTAATTCCTCGTAAAAGTTATGAAGTAAAAGAATAACTTCTATATCCGACCAAAGACCTTTCTCACCAAACATCTCTATACCCGCTTGCCTAAATTCCCTATATCTCCCATTTTGAGGCTCGTCATATCTATAAACAGTTCCAGAGTAATAGAGTCTTACTGGCTTTGGAAATGAGAGCATGTACCTCAAGAATACCCTTACTGCACTTGGAGTAATCTCGGGTCGTAGAGATAAAAGTCTACCAGCCTTATCCTGAAATACGTACATGGTCTTACTTATTTCCTCACCACTTTTTTTAGCAAAAAGTTCAAAATTCTCAACTACAGGAGTTATTATCTCGTTATATCCCGCTCTACTCACTACTGTTTTAAAGGTTCTAATTACATATTCAATTTTCTCTGCTTCCTCACCATAATAGTCTTGCATTCCACGAGGAGGTTGAAAGTTCACTTGTTTTCACTAAAAGACATTACTTTCCGATAGATTATAATATGTTATATCTCCGTACTTATCGATTATTGCTAAAAATAATTCTTTGGAATTTTTCCTAGAAAATCTAAGTATCTCGAAAATCTTGCTAGGGTATATCTCCTCATTTTCACTCACAATATATATCACCGCGTATGGTTCCCCTTCTTTACTAGTTAAAAGAAGTAATGATGATTCGAATGGACCATCTTCTAACACTCTTCCTTTCTCCCTTAAATCAACATAAACGATAAATTTCTTCCACAACGTTATATCGCGACGGTATAACGACAATATAATCTCCTGAAATTCCGATTTCTTGCCTTTCATTATTATATTTAATTTCGATTTAAATAACAAATACAATATCTCAAACACATCCCTGTAACGCTTATCTTTAAAGAGCTCATCAATATTATTAATATAAATATTTTCAGTTTCCTCCGACACCGTACTCTACTTGTTCATAAATTCAAAATTATAGGTTAATTAGTATTATCTTTATATGAGATGTGATGTATGTGGAAGTAACATGGTAATAGAGGATATACGTAATGGTGAAATTGTTTGTATGAATTGTGGCATTGTTTTAGGACAGATTTATGAAAATCAAATAAATGATTACTATAGCGATGAACTGATTTATCCCTCATGGAACAGCTCAGATCTGAATCAGAGAAAGCTCAGAATATCGTCTTTTAGAAAATATAGGGCATTAATGCGAAGACCTCTCCTCCTTTTTAACCAAAAGATAGCAGCTAATGTTTTTATATCAAAAAAATATAGTCCTAAACTTTTTATTCATTTGAATTCTCTTAGGGCTAGAAAAATCCTAGAAGATAAGGAAATATTATCATATTATAATAAAATTATTCAAAAAGACTTCTTATCAGGGAGGAGTGATAGAATTAAAATAGCTTTAGCAATATATTTATATAATGTTAGTCGTGGAAAAAGAAACGACTTTGCTTTTTTAAAGAAGATTGGAGTTTCTGAAGCATATTTTAAGAAAGTCATAAGAAAAATAGGAAGAACCAGGCTCATTCAGCTTATGCAAAACTAGTCCCAATTAATCGTAATTCGATATAAATTGATCAAGCCTTTTATGAATATAATGAATAAGAAACACTACTTCTCCCATTTTTACACGAGATAGTATTAAATGTGTAATTAACGTGAATAACTAAATAAACTAAAAAGTTATAAAACACGTCTCTCTAGAATTAAAATTGTTTAATTACTAGTGAAGAAACAATATAAAATCAGTTTATTGAACAAAATCACAAGTAATCTCGCATTTTTTGATAATCAAGGCTAGGGATGAGTTTCTCTAGCGGGGTTTTAAGTGGAGATTTCAGCGTTTAGTAATAGACCTAACCGCGTCATCACGATCAGTATCTTAAAGTACATTATGGGTTCGTACTTGGAGAACTTAAGGCGCTCGAACTCCCTGACAACTACGTCCTCCAACTCACTCAGGATTTTGATAAGGTCAAAAGGATATTTACTCTTCTAACCCAAGTACTTCAACAGGGAAAACATGCAGCACTAGGGATGAGGATAGCGAGTCCCTACAACGGTTTAGTTTTAAGAGGTGCAAGTTTATCAAGACCAAGAACGTCAAGAAATACAACGTTGATCTAGGTACAATTCTAGACTCCCTCTTCCCATAGCTATGTTAGAGGCGAAGCGTGTAGTGCCTTGAAGTACTAGATGGAGAAGCACGGCAAGACACTGACCCTTGTGAATCCTGCATTCACATCTAAAACCTGCGTGAGGTGCGGTTACATGAAAGACGACTTAACCCTTCTTGACCGAGCGTTCTTCTGTACTAAATGCGGATGAGTCACTGATCGTGATTACAACGCTTCCCTGAACATTCTACGTAAATCAGGGTCAGTACGACCCTCAGGGCTTGTGAAGCTCCGCCTTCTACCAATACTTAGGTACTAGTAAGGTGGGGCTTGGAAGCAGTAAGCCCTGTTTAGGGGGGTGAGTTCACTTACGAATGTTCATTAGATATGTTGGATATAGTATAGCTACTTCTTGCATTCTGAATACATCTCCATATTCCGTCTCGGGGGACACCCTCTACACATCTCTCTGAAACAAACTCCTTTTTATCATCTACTGTAATAGGTTCTTTTCTTATCCAGTTCTCGTGAAGTATGCATGACGGTCCTGCATATTTGAATATCCTAGGGTGCACACTACGTACTTGTTCAAACATAGCCCAGGCAACTTCCCTTATTTCCCATTGGGCCCTGCTGCATAGCCTCAACGCGAAGAAGTTTATCAACTCTCTAGCATTCATGGTTACAACTATATTCGTGTTTACGCCATTCGGCAAAATATAGCGGGCGTCCTCCTCTGGTACTCCCGATGATAGCAGAGAGAAATACATCTCATACTCCTTTTTATAAAGTTCCTCTATCTTACCTTCTGCGGAAGGAGGTACTACTGGCTGGTAGTACTGGTCGATAGGTCTCGCAAACCGATGACTGGTTTGGGTATAAGATGCTATCCTGTGCCTGATTAACTGGTGGGATGCTACGCGAGATATACCCTCAATTGAAAAAGTGTAAGATATATGTTCGAATGGCGATAGGTAGTTGTGAAGAAAAGCTTCTCTTATCCATACGTCAACCTCCTCATCGGGTATTTCCCTCCATCCCTTCCTTGTCCTACTTATTTTAGAAGCTATCGCAACTATTTTTTCCGCATCGTGCAAGTAAGATACTAAGACGACTCTCATAATATGATATACTCTTATTATGCTTAGATTTTAACCAACTTTACTCCTTAATACTCGCCTTTTGCTGTAGCAGTTTGAGTAGATAAGATATAGGTTTATTTAATTCATCTTTATGGAATCAGAGAAGACCTGTGAGAGTGGTTAGCCCATCATAAAAAAGAGTTTGTAAATGATAATGTAGTATTAAAGAAGCAAGCATTACCGAAACGCCTAAGCGAAGGCTGATGTAATACGCCTCCCCTTCAATTAACATTCCAGATTAATAACATCATGAACATCAAATTCGATACATTTTCTGAACCACCCTCAGTGACAGTAGAATCCTTTACCGTCGGTGGAAAACGGGAAGTTGTGCTCGTGAGGTACAGCGTAGTTCACCATTAGAGAAGGTATGGGGTATTTTTCCTAGAAATGTTCTAACATATCCTTGTACCTGGTTGCACATCATTATCCGTTGTAAGCAGTTGTGGCCTTATCCCTTTCTCCTCGTCGTCTTTACAACCAGCAGCCAATATCATTCCTTGACTTTCGTAACCTCTGATTCTCTTCGTTCTCAAATTCGTAATAACAACTACTCTTTTATTTACTAAGCTACTTGGCTCGTAGTAATCTGCTATGCCAGATATTATTTGCCTGTATTCTGATCCAATGTCAACAACTAATTTGAGTAATTTTGTGCCTTCAATTCTTTCTGCCTCCTTTACAACACCTATTCTTAAATCTAACTTCCCGAAGTATTCTATATCGATCTGCTCACTCATATTTCATGAGTTTTATCAGAGGAATTTAAGATTTACCAGATTTTTATTTTATATGAAATTATACGTTTTCTATATATATAAATTAAAAATTTATAAAGGAGTACAAGGAAAATCTGAAAGAATTGGCATGTGTAAATCCATATCTTCTCTATAACGCTGAAAAATCCTTTTCAATGATAAGTTTTCTTTGCTTCTGTGAGTTGTCCAGGAATATATTATTATATCTAATATCATGAATTAATAGTATTTTTAGAATACTTATGAACTTTCCCGTTCAATATGTCGTTAATTACTCTCTTAGCGTATTCTATAGCGGAGTCAATCAGTGTGTATGTAGCACCGAGATATCCCTGTGGAGAAAGCAAGTCGGGTAATTCCTCCTTTTTTATATATCTTAATATTTCTTCATTACTCATTATTAGAGATACAAAATCTCTTCCAGTTTTATCAGCCACTTCGACTATCTTTCTCACTAGTTTATAAGAATCAGATCTGTTAAG
Organism: Sulfolobales archaeon HS-7; assembly: GCA_019704295.1. Lineage (GTDB taxonomy): Archaea > Thermoproteota > Thermoprotei_A > Sulfolobales > Sulfolobaceae > HS-7. The sequence goes on from AP024596.1 coordinate 779,611, forward strand.
ACCCTTAAGAGTAAGTTTAGTTACTAACGCTTCGGACATTATTCTACCTTGTGTAAGTATTAAATTTTTATATATATTTATTTCATTAATCTTAATATTATCTAAAATATAAATTAGATCTATTAATATTTGGTCAACAGTAAGGAAAACATGAGAAATTTCAATCCTTTCGGATGAACTGTTACTTAAGTCTCTTTCATTCCATAAAGCTATATTTTCCAACGCGGTGATAACAAACCCCCTAATGATCCTAGATAGACCGGATATTCTCTCCGCTGAAAACGGATTGTTTTTTTGAGGGAGAGAGGAGCTTCCTGCACTTTTATGGATCTCTTCAATTTCTCCAATCTCAGTTCTCATTAATTCCCTTATCTCCACAGCAAATCTCTCGGCAATCGAAGCCAATACAGCCAAATCAGATATTACCTCTGCTATTCCATCCCGGGGAGCTACTTGTGTAGTAATTGTATAACAAGGTATATTTAACACATCTGAAAAATATTGTTGAATACTAGTTCCTGCGTCTCCCCAAGGGGCCATCGTTCCGGTCGCACCAGATATCTTACATAAAACAACCCGCTTTTCCGCATCAAAAAGTCTTTCTGTAGCCCTTGAGAACTCGAAAAGGTAATTTGCAAATTTAAAGCCTAATGTTATAGGTAACGCGTGTTGACCATGTGTTCTAGCTACCATGATCGTTTTTTTATATCTTATTGAGTATTCTACTAACTTTGATAATATATAATATAATTTTTTATATATTATAGTGAGAGATTCCTTTATCTGCAAGGAAATGATAGTATCGATTATGTCCGCACTACTCAATCCATAATGTAAATAACGTATTTTACTACCTTTTAGTTCGATTAATTCTAATAATGAGGAGATCTCATGTTCGGTATTATCGTTAACTTTATCCTCAATATGTATATTATTCAATGTAGAAACTAAATTACTGGCTTCATCGTCTTTTATTATTCCTGCTTTATTAAGAGCTCCTATTAAATTACGCTCTATTAGTAATATATTATCAAAATAATTTTTCCTACTGAAAATATTCCTCATTTCTTCAGAGCCATACCTAAAGTCCAAAGGACAGACATCACTCATATATAATATCTCTCCTTACCTCATATATATCGTAAGTTATCCTGACATATTCGTATTAAGACGGATACAATACATTATAACTCCACAATCCAATATTAAATGCGTAATTAACATTGAATGACTAGATTAAGTAAAAAGGTCAATCCTGTCTTACTGAAAATCTCATATTTTCTTGCTCTCATACTAGGAGTTAGGAAACCCCTCGCTTAAACTTTAACGTCTTCGTTTCTTCTCACTTGGTAATACCAAGCACTGGGTGTTACTTTATCTGTAAAAACTAGGTTACGTACCCTTTCCTGAGACAAAAGTCATTGTTTTCTTTACTTTAACAGAAACTTAGCAAATTTCTACTCTTAAGAACGAGATTTTCCAGTGTTTTCGAAATTATCTCATTTTTAGTAAAATTGGCGAAATGTCACCGTTTAAAAAGTATATATTTTTGAATATGGAGAGCCGAAGTAACATTAGAAGAGGATAGCTCTTATTCCTTTAGATGAGTTATGTAATAATCACAGCAGCTTTTAATCGGGCATTTTCCACAGAGTGGTTTTCGGGCTTTGCATGTATTTCTTCCATGAGCAATCAATAGTAGATGAGCCGCTAAGTACTCGCTAGTAGGGAATAATTGCTTTAACTTCTCTGATACTTGATTATATGTTCGGGATCTTGTTATTCCTAATCGATGCGAGACTCTAAAAATATGTGTATCTACTGGGAAAGATAGAGGTGAACCGTATAAGAGAAGTACTACATCTGCAGTTTTCTCTCCGATACCTGGCAATGAAGTCAAAAATTTTTTTGCCTCATTAGTGTCATTCTCCAGCAAATTTTTAAACAGAGTAGGACCCAGCGCGTTAATTACTTTTGAAATTTGTATAATATACTTTGTTTTATTATTGTATAGTCCTCCTTTTTTTAAATATTTTTTTAGTAAGTCGGGATCAATTGTTGCTAACTTATCGGGAGTAATTCCCACTTCTCTATCCAATTCCAAAAATATTTTCATAGCAGTTTTATCGGTAGAGTTTTGAGATAGGACGGTTGCTATTAGGGTCTTAAAGGGATCATGCGTAGAATTGTATACATGTAGTGTTACATAGTCTTCATAAGATATCTTGTAAGTATCTTTTAGTAGCTTAAGTATCTTTGAACCGTCACATATCATGCTTATTCATCTACTATTGCATTAACTATGGATAACGCACAGAAAAGAGCCTCTTCACTTCTGACGTTATAGACCCCTTGTTCTTTCACGAAGTTTAACATAATTCCTCTTCCAAAAAAAGTCTCTGTAATTCCACCTTTGGGAGGACCAACTACTATCGTGATTCCCTTTTTCCTATAAAGTTTCCTTAAATCCTCCGCACGAGTTAAAGTGTCATTTCCATTTCTGCTACCTATAACAAGTCTATCGAGGTTAAGAATATCCTTTTCCGCTACAAATTTTAGTCTATATCCAGAGTAGAATACTGGACCTTTGTATACTTGGGTCTTATTTTTCCCACTATCAGTAATTATTACCCATTTTGTTCCCTGATCTCGAATATCACCAATCCCTATATTACCCTTTACATTAAGCCGTATATCCCCTTCAATCCACTCTTTCTCCTTTACACTAGGAGGAATATCGATAGGATCAATAAGTCCAACATAAGTTAGACTCCTTTTCTTTCTAATATTCTTTCTAGCATATGGTGGGGTAAATAGATAGTCATGTATATTCTTTAATGTAGTTAGAAGTCTCACATCGTTCACATCATCAATTATATATAACGTACTCACTCTGAACATAGAGAGATATCTTGCAATAAGTCCATATTTAATAGTTATATTAAGTAGTGATTTCTTTACATAAAATGTGGATGAATAAAGTACAGCTTCGAAAGGTCTGGCCCTAGGTGGCACAAAAAACATTTCCTACACTTTTTCTATAGAAATTATATATGTATCCCCTTCAATTTCCCATTCTGTACCATTTAGCTTTACTTCACTCTCGAAAATTACTTCCTTAGCCCTGGTTTCCTCCTTTATAGTATCAACGAACTTTTTGATCTCTTCAATTCTATCTTTGGGACCAGACATTCCTACAACTATATAGTCTGTTATATTTAGATTTAGCTTTTTTCTCATAAACTGTATCCGTCTAATTATGTCCCTTATAATACCTTCAGTTTCTTCCTCATAACTTACCTCCTTCCTTATAGCTACGATAAACTCACTAGATGAGGAGGCAACGTAATTATTCAATAATATTTCTTTAATTACAAGATGATCTGACTTTATTAGAAATTCCTTGTCGTCTAATATCACCTTATGAGTTCCTTTGTTTATAATATCGTTATAGATCTCATTCTGATGCGTGGATATGTAGTCAATTATCTCCTTGCTCATTCGTTTAAAGTCCTTACCTATCGGTCCTACATTTGGTTCGACTTCAACTCTAGCTATTTTACTGAATTCTGTAATAGGAAGGAAATTAATTTGTTTTGCATTAATCAAAGACAATATTACATCCTTAACTTGTTCCAATTGAGTATATTTATTTAAGTCTTTCACATATATATTTACCTCTTTTATAGGCCAGCGAAGTTTTATATTTGCTTTAGCTCTTGCGTTTAAAATTAGGATAGATATTTCTCTAGCTAAACTAATAGCTTTCTCAAGTTCTGAATTTATCAAGGAGATATCAATTTTAGGAAGCTCTTCCAGCATTACTGAAATTTTTTTATTTATTGTAAAAGTTTGATATAATTTCTCGGAAATGAATGGTATTACAGGGGAAGCAAGAACCAACCAGTTCTTAAGTACAGTGTACAGTATATAGTACATTGCTATTTTGTCAGGTTCATTGGATTCTTTCCAAGCCCTCTTTCTACTAACTTTTAAATAGAACCTGCTTATATCATTAACAATAAAGTCTATTAATAGATTAGTATATTCATGAATTTTGTACTCATTCATACTATTCGTTAATTTTAGTATAATACTATTAAATCTGGATAATAAATATTTATCTTCAGTGGTGAAATAACTCTTTATATCGTCAATAGAAATGGAGTCGGGTTGAAAGTTATCTAGATTCATATAGACCGATGCGAATACGAATGTGTTCCACACTATTTGAAGTTCCTTTTTTGCTTGTTCTAATGCTTTCCAAGAAAATTTTACATCTTCCCAAACTTGATTCCTAAGAAGCCATAGTCTCAATACGTCCCTAGAATATTTCTCTATTACAGTAGAGGGTTCAATATAATTTCCTAAACTCTTATGCATTTCCCTTCCGTTTTCATCTAGCATCATCCCGTGTACTAAGACGTTAGTATACGGAGTTTTATCTTCCATTATTACGTTACTACGTAACATGCTGAAGAACCATCCTCTTAGCTGGTCATTGCCCTCAACTACTAGGTCTACTAGTCCTAACTTTTTCCATAACTCTTCTCCCAGTGACGCGTAGAATGCTACGCCGCTATCAAACCATACGTCGGCAACGTCTTGGACTCTTTCCATAACACCTCCGCATTCGTTACATCTAATTTTTACTTCATCTATCCACGGCCTATGTAGGTTCTCTGGAACTTTATTTAACGCTAACACCTTTAATTCTTCTAAGCTGCCCACTACAGTGGTATTTTTGCAATTAATACACTTCCATATTGGTAATGGAGTTCCCCAATAACGTTGTCGACTTACGACCCAATCCCTGAGCTCCTTAACCATATTTTCTATTCTACTCTTTCCCCACTGCGGGATCCAGTTGACTCTATTTATCTCTCTCAATATTTCCTCTTTTAATCTCGTTACTCTAAAGAACCACTGATTTGTTGCTCTTAGAATTAAAGGAGTTTTACATCTCCAGCAGACAGGATAGTTATGAACAATCTTGCCCTTTTTAAATAGAGCATTTCTCTCTTTAAGGTCTGATATAATTTCATCGTTTGTTTCCCTAACGCTCTTTCCAGCGTACTTTCCTGCATCTTTTAAAAATTCTCCATGATCTCCTACCAACATTATTATGGGAAGTGAGTATTTCTTACCTACCATGAAATCCACGTCTCCATGACCTGGGGCAGAATGAACTAAACCTGTGCCCTCTTCTAACGTAACAACTCCTTTTCCGTCAATAACTGTGTGCGAGATATTCCTTTGAAAGTTCAGTAAATCTGATAAGGGGTGAATGTATTTCATTCCTAATAGCTGTTGCCCACTATATCGTCTTATTATTTCATAATCTTTAATATTGCTCTCTCTCATTACCTCCTCCACTCTTCTGCACGCAATGATTAGTATCTCTTTGTTTATTCTAACATCACAATACTCGAAATCAGGATCTATCATTACGGAGACATTAGATGGTATAGTCCAAGGAGTGGTAGTCCATATTAGGAGATATTTGTCTTCATTTTCTAATCTAAACTTTACATATATTGATGGATCTTCTATTTCTCTATACTCAGAAACCTCATAATCTGCTAAAGTTGTCTCACATCTAGGACACCAGTGGAGGACTTCATATCCCTCCTCCAATAACCCTCTCTCATATGCTCTCTTTACCAGCTTCCATGAATTCCCAATATATTCATTACTCATAGTATAGTACGGATTACTCCAGTCCATCATTACCCCTACATCAGAGAAGCTTTTGGTTAGAGACTCTGCATTACTCTTAGCAAACTGATAACATGTGTTTACAAACTTTTCAATTCCTATCTCATTAACTATATCATTTTTTTGTTTCACGCCAAGTTGTTTTTCTATTATCACTTCTATGGGTAATCCATGACAATCATAGCCAGGTTGATCCCATACTAATTTACCATTAAGCCGTTGAAATCTTAATATCATGTCCTTGATTATCTTATTCCATATAGTTCCAATATGAGGAATTCCAGACGATGTATATGGCGGACCGTCTATAAAAAGAAATTTCTCCTTGCTACTTAGCGACCTTTCTTTTATTCTTATATATACGTTGTTTTCTTTCCAAAAACTAATAATTTCCTCTTCAATTGCTTTCTGATCGTAACTACCCTGTATAGCATTGACTACTGTCATTCGAATTATGAGATGTTATAATACCTTATATCCTTATCTATAACGCTTTACTTTGAATTTGTATCCTTGTAGTCTATGCTTCTGTTTCTTATTATATACCAAGTTCCTAATCCTTTCGCCCCAAGCGTGTTTTCGGAGTCTCTGAATTCAACGTCAACTACTACTGCAGTTCTTCCCCCCTTTACTATCCTTGCACTGGATGTAAAAGGCCCTTTATACATTGGATTAAGAAAATTCACTTTTAACTCTTGAGTTACCTGATCCTCACCATCATTAATCGTCATAACTGCAAGCCCTCCCGTATAATCTAGCATTGTCATAATAACGCCTCCATGGAGAATTCTCCCTGCACGTGTGATTCTCTCAGTATAAGGTAAAATCATTTCAGCGTAACCAGTGTCGACTCTTTTTACTTCAGCGCCTAAGTATGTAAATATTTGTTCCTCTCTTTTAAAGAAATCATTAATTAGTTTAATGTTATGCATATTCTTCTTAAAGTTATAGATTCTGTCCATGAAAGTTATTTTAGAGGGTGGTGATTTTATCATTAATCGTGTATCCATACCTCTTTAATGCCTGATCTATAATGCTCAGAAGCCATGGTGAAGTTTTTTTAACAACACCTATTTCATAATTAATTATATTTATTAATTTATCTTTTTCTATTCCAGAATAAATATTTAGTCTCGTAATATTTACAAGTATATCAAGTAATATTAATTCACCTCTATTTATCGATTTCCTAGGCTCTCCCATGAAATGAAAAGGTATCACCTTAACTTCAACGGGATCCCCATCAGAAACGATCTCACATCTGCAAAAAATTATAAATGCGTCAGGTATATAAGGCAAACCGTACTCTATGTTATATTGTATATTCCCTAATATAGAATAGTAAAAAACGGGAATATCGGAGGTTATATTTATAGTACAAAATGGATATTTAATAATGTTAGATAATGTAAGTGTTCCTTGATATAGTTTCATTATTAACAGAATGGATTTCTTTATGACTCCGATAGGCTTTACTTTTGTTTCTATACCAGACGTACCTACGAGGGTCTCGTAATACCCATCTCTTGGAAACACCTTATTAATAAGAGGTTCGTTGTACTCCATAGTAAAAATGAATAATATTTCAGAGTTTTATAGGTTCTTTTCATCTGACGTAGTTATTCCAGGAAGTCGTCAAGAGTACATGCTTCTAAAAACCCTTAAAGATATAATTAAGGGAGACTCATTTAAACTCGAACCTATCAGAACTTACTACTGGAAACCAATAGAGTGGGGCTTAGAATGTGAAGGACATAAAATACATTCATCCATAATTCCTTACTCCTTTGATGTCGACGTAGAATTTTCTCCTAAGGTATTTGTAATAAATAATATTATCGATTTAAATTATTACTATAATGTAGCTGATGTAAATGTATTTCTTTTTGTTAATAACGAACTAAAAGAACCTTTGATAGTAACTACTGGCGATTTTCTAAAAAGGGAACCATCTCTCCCCCCAACAGTTCCTGCAGTTATGGTGGAAAAGGAAGACCTAAAGTATATTAGAGGTAGATGTAGATTATTTACGAAGATCGATTTTAACCCCAATGCGTCGGGATATATCCTGGATATCGTAAAGAACGGTAACGAAGACAAGTTAATTCACTTATCTACATCTCATGACATTATAGGAAATTTAGATAAAGTTGTTAGATCCCATTATTTACTAAATTCTGTAAACTCTTTATATGAGACTCACATTATAAGTTCTTGCGCATCTATCTACGGTTCGCCAGGCTTTCCTTCCTATCCATGGTCATATGGAATTGAAACTTTTCTTAATTTAATTAAACAGAGACCTGATTATTCGATAACACTAGATAATTTTCACTATTTTGGTGCTAAATGCTATTCGACTCATTTAATCGAAGGCTACTTATGTGACTTTTATAAAAAACCTTCCCTAGAGGGATATGCGTATGCAAGAAATGGAATTCCGAATACCACTTTTTCTTCCTCAGAGATCGATGAGCTAGAATTGAAGAGAATTATTTCTGCCCCAAAAGAACTAAATATTGAATTTAAAGAATTACTTTTTAACCTAATAAAGATAAGTCCCTCTCCTCTAAGGGGAACACTGTTGAACATGTTGGATAAGATAAAAGACGAACGCATTCAATCAGTGTTTCTAAGTCTGATAGGTAGTATAGTCTCATACTCTTCAGCAAATTTCCTGATCTTACCTCTTCATAAGATGTGGGCGCTATCATATATTAATAATGAGTTCCTCATAGATGTAGAGAATTATAAAAGACTTTACGGCAATAAATCACGTAGGCACATTTTATATATTAATGAATTAAAAAATAATATAGTTAATGACTATATAACAAAAATTAATCAGTTATTGGAGAAATTTTTCTAGTTCTGAAAGACTCTTTATAACATAGGTTGAGAAAACAGGAAATTTTTCCATCGAGTCATGCCTGTCTATAAGTACGGATTTAAACCCAGCCATTCTAGAAGCCCAACAGTCCTTTATTGGATTGTCGCCTACCATGATAGTTCTCGAAGTTCGAATTCCTAGCTTTTCCGTTGCAATTATGAATGGTTCTATACTAGGCTTAGGTTTTATATTGTTCTCACCTGCAATTATAATTGTATCAAATTTTCGAATAAGTGGATATCTATTTAATCTGACAATCTTGTCTATTCCTTTGCCATCATTATTTGTTATAATACCTAGATAATATCCATTGTCTTTTAAGAAATTTATTATTTCTAGGCCATCATTATATGGACTGTTAATAGATGCTATCGACCAGTAGATCTCGGTTAATTTTCTAACATTTATATTGTCTATTTCTATCTTTAACTTATAAAAGAAATTTTTCCACCATTCATCTCTATCATAATAACCGTAATATTCTAACTCCCTGGATATTTCCATTACAGCCTTGTATACACAATCTAATGTACATTTCTTAAGAACGTCGTTATAACCTGAGTATATCTCGAAAGAAACTGCATATATTGCTTTTTCTGATTGTCGCCGAAATTCCACTAATGTGTCGTCATAATCGAAGAAAATTGCATCAATACTTCTCGTAAATGTTACACCCAAAAATATACTAGGAGAACTTACTACTCTAAAAAGTCTTGAAGTTTGGGAAGCTCTTTTGGTAGACCTTTTCTTTCTCGTATTTTAATTATCACGTCATTTAACATACTATCAGGAACAGAAGCCCATCTGCTGAACTCCATCCCCCAGAAAGCTCTTCCGGCAGTAGCTCCTCTTAAGTCTGCTGCTAGGTCGAACGTCTCAGCAATAGGGATCTCGGCTATTATTCTAGCTGTATTTCCACTCTGCAGTACGTTAAGGATTTTTCCTCTCTTTTTAGTCAATACTGAAGAAACGCTACCTATAAATTCCATAGGAACTTTAATGTCAAGCTTTTGGATTGGTTCTAGCATTGTCGGTCTAGAGGTTAAAATCCCTGCGAATATAGAGTTCCTCACTGCTGGATAGATTTGTGCCGGTCCCCTATGTGCAGGATCTTCATGGATAACCGCGTCCTGCAATATAACCTTAACCCCCCTAATTGGTTCGTGAGCCAACGGCCCTTCTCTCATAGCCAGCCTAAAACCTTGGAGAAATGTATCCATTATTTCTCTCAAATACTGGACTCCACTTGTATTATCAACAAGTACATTAATATTATCATCGACAGCTATTATTTTCTTAGCCTCATCGTAATCCCATTCAGCCTCATCTCGTAAAATTTTTGCAATTTCCTTAGCATCCATACTCTCTTTAATTCTACCAGTAGCTATTAGTTCAATTGATTTTTCATTCATGGGCTCTACGCTAATGTAGAACTTGTTGTGTTTATTAGGCGACTTCCCTTCAAAGACTTGACTCCTGTTTCTTATACTTTCTCTATATACTACAACGGGAGGACTAGTGGTCACTTCTAGTCCGTAATCGTCCTTAAGCAGTTGTAAGGACACTTCTAAATGTAACGGTCCCATACCAGAAACGAGATATTCTCCAGTTTCCTGGTTTATTGAAACACGAAGATTAGGATCTTCAATTTCCATGGTTTTTAATGCATCAATCATTTTCGTAAGATCTTTAGGATTCTTGGGTTCAACTGCAATAGTGACAACTGGTTCTGATACGTAATGTAACCTTTCAAAGGAACCAACTATATCCTTGTATTTTACGGAAACTAACGTTTCACCCGACTTAGCTCTGTCAATTCCTAAAACTGCTGCAATATTACCTGCAGGTATTTCGTTAGCCAACTCCCTATCTCTACCCATATAGAGGCTTGTCTGTAAAACCCTTTGTGAAATCTTAGAGTTTACTAACCATATTTCCTCACCTGGCTTTATAGTACCAGAGAAAACCCTTCCAGTTGCAACTAATCCTGCATGAGGATCTCTCTTCATATCTGTGATCATCATGACAACTGGGCCATTAGGGTCGCAGTTGAGCATAGATTTAGCAACTTCACTGTCTAAATCACCTTTCCAAATCTTAGGAACTCTATATTTTTGCGCATCAATTGGATTAGGTACTAATTTAATTACTGCGTCTAGTAATGCACTGTCAATAGGAGCGATCTTCGCAAGTTCCTCTAATTTCGATTTGTCGGAAGATGAATACGCAGCTATAACGTCCTTCATTCCAATACCTTTTCTTTGTGCTAAAGGTATCGTAAATCCCCATTTATCCTTAGCAGAACCTAGCACTATATTTCCTAGCGTGGGGTTAATTAACCATTTTTCTTTGAATTCAGGTTCTGCATAGGTCGTAATAAGGTTATTAACATCTCTTATCATTTCAACTATTTTTTGCTGCATCTCATTAGGACCGAGTTTCAATTCCTTAACTAATCTATCTGTCTTATTTATGAATAAAATGGGCCTAACTCTTTCTTCCAAGCTCTGCCTAAGAACTGTTTCAGTCTGCGTCATAACTCCCTCTACTGCATCGATGACCACTATAGCCCCATCAAGCACCCTAAGACTCCTTGTAACTCTTCCGCTAAAGTCTACGTGACCTGGGGTATCAATAAGGTTGATTACATATCCCTTACCATCTAGTTCGTGGTATAGACTAACGTTTGCCGCCTTAACTGTTATCCCTCTTTGTTGTTCGACTTTAAGGTAATCTAAAGCAAGAGCCTCACCTGCTACTTTAGGAGAAAGAATTCCAGCTGATGCTAATAGTTGATCGCTAGTTGTAGTCTTTCCATGATCAACATGTGCAATTATGCCTATGTTTCTAACTCTACTCCTATCTTTCATAAGTTCAAGGATTTGGTCGACTGTTTTATACCTAGGCACAACCGTTCACCGATATTACTCTTGTTGATAATAATGTCAGCCTTTAAAAGTGTATGCGAAACGACTTTAACTCTGTGTATATTATGAAGTTAATTATTTAAAAATTATTTATTATTTTCTTGTCCTATAAAATTAAATAGATTACTGTTTTTATCAGAAACAGCATCATTCTTGCTATGGAGTAATGTATAAATTTCCTTTCCTTTTTTTTCGCCTAATACCCTCTGAAGCTCAGATAAAGAACTGTTAAAGAAGCTTTTTAAATCCGTAAAATGCCGTAGTATCTTATCAGAAGTACTGGGTCCTATACCTGGAAAAGCCTCTAATATATATTTCTTTATTTCATAATCAGATGAAAATTTAGGTTTATCGTGAATCGATATTAGTGTCTTTTTTGTATCAGTTTCCTTCTCAGCTATTTTTTTGATACTTTCAGCTGTCTGCCTTTTATCATAGGTAAAAAGAAGCCTCACCTCATAATCCATTACTAATGATATCAGAGCGTTATTTACCGTCTTCCAGTTGGGGGCTAAAGTAAGAAGTTGTTTATTATCACCTTCTACTATTAGAAAGCTTCTTTGATATACATCAGTAAGCCTTTTTACCTGGTCAAATAGTCGTCTATCAAAAATCGAAGCTACTAAATCGCTTACTGTTTTTCGCTCTATTCCAATGGTGCTGCTTATTACATAATCCCCTACCGATAACTGTTCTATAATTATAGTTATCCCAAGCTCCCTCAATATGTCAGGTATTCCACTACCATTTTCTCTTGTGTCTACGTAAATTCTTAACAACTTTTTCACGCTTTCATAGTTCCTCCACTTCCCCCTTGCTGATAGTATTTAGATAACGCACTACTTACTTTGGATTGTAACTCCTCATACTGTTTCCTTAGTAATGACTCTTGCTTCTGATAGGTTTTTTGTCTTAACTCTAATAACTCCTTTTTGTCGTTTAGCTCTTTCTCAATTGACGTCTTATCAGTCTTAACCATTATATTGCCCACAATCTTAAACAGTTCACTATCCTGTGAGAGTAAAGATAGTTCCTCTAATACCTTGTTTATTTCCTTTAATTCACTTTCAATTCTACTTTTATCTACAAGTATAAGATTTAGACGTTCTTGAATATCTTTTAATTTGCCTAGCTGAGCTTGTAACTCAGGTGAAATTTTTTCCGCCACTTTCGATCTCCTCCAATTTATTAATAGTTAGGATAATGGTATTGATCCAAGATATATAAGAGTTAACTATAGCCCTTATTCTGCTATAAGAGCTTCCTTCTATTTTTATAGATAGCGGTTCCTTACTTACCTTTACGTATTGACGATCAATATCCTCTATAATTATTGAACGTTCGATAACTTTTTCCAATTCAGGATCTATCTTCTCTATGGTTATAATAATCTTTGGCATAACATATCACTCTCTTCACGTAGTAATTTATAACTCAGCTCTAATTAGATAATTCGCTAGCATTATTCTTAAGAAAGTGTCTAATGTATAGTTAACATGAAAAACTACATAAACTAAAAAGTTATAAAATAGGTTTTCCTAGAATTAAATTCGCTTAATTACTAGAGAACGATAATATAAAATCAGTTATTAAGCATACTAGCATGTAATCATATACCTTTCGAATCAAGGCTAAAAATGAGGTTTTCAGAATAACGAGTTGAACGTCTACTTAAGGTACTGCCGAACGTTTTAAGCTTAGGAAGTTAGCAAAGCCGTTTAATCTCTCGTAATCCCCCTGTATTATTATCGCGATTGGTACTGTAAGATGGATTATTCCTATATAGTAAAATTTGGTTAATAAAGTAAATAACATTCATTACACATTAGACACTGTCTTGAGTAAACTATGAAGTTTATCTAATTTCAAGTTAAAATAAGATAGAGTCATAGGGATGGGTTTAGGTTGCGCCACCAACGCGTGGAGCCTAATGGGATTAAACACCGTTGTTGATCTCTTAGGCTTACAATATCTAGCAATCAGAACCCTTAGTAAACGTTAAACTTATCACAACAGAATAGCTCGTTCTTTAGCCTTGATTATAAAAATTACGTAATTGCTTGCAACTGCACTTAATAAACTAATTTTGTATTACTTTACTTTTAGTAATTAAAGAAATTTGATTCTAGATAAGCGTATTTTATAACTTTTTAGTTTATCTAGTTATTCATTTTAATTACGTATTGAACATTATCTCGAGAAGCTCAGGGAAGTGCTTCATTAGGTTGGTCCCACCGTAAGTAACAAGTTTCAATCGTGTCTCTGCGTATTAAAATTAAAGCGTATAAGAGAGAATGAGTAATAAGCTATACGCAATAGTCGTAGGCGTAATAACCACATTATTTATTATATTCCATTCTATTGTACTATTAGCAGCTTCTATATTTCTATTAATTATATCTTATATTATATATAGAAATAAGCAAATTAATATAGACAATTTATATAAGACTTTATCTATGTCTAACAATGTATACACTTACGTTGAAAATAACAAGTTTAAGGCATCAGTGATGTTTAAGTTGATACTAAAAAACAACGATAATTACTATATTCAGCAATTGAATTCCCTAATTAACGCTCTGTCTCATAGAGAATCTTCATGTGAATATTATATAATAAATAGAATTAATAAGAGAGCGGGTGCTGTTCTTCTCATAACTGCTATCAATGACGATAAAGAGAAGGCAGAAGAGTTTGTAATAAATGAGGCAAAACTAGTATTATCGTTGGCCAAGGGCGTTTGCCCATCGCTAGAATTTTACCCTGTCGGACAAAGCAATGTCTTTATTCCAATTCCTTCTCAGGTGGGGAACTTAACTTTTACTACCATTACAGAATATGTTCCATCTCTTCCTAGCAGAAATAAGATCCTTACCACATATGAAATAGAACTAGGGGAATTAAACGATGGATTCGATAATAAGATAGGGCTTCGTCTTCAGGATTTAACCAAACACTTAGCAATTTTCGGTGCAACGGGAAGTGGTAAATCTACAACTTCACTTAAGCTTATAAAAGAAGTAAGGAAAAAGGGGGTTAATGTAGTAGTTATTGATTGGCATGGGGAATACGCTGAGAAACTTATTAATGAAGAGTATATTTTATACAATACAAATAATCCATTTAAAATAAATCCGCTTTCTTCTTCTGACGTGGATGACATTACTGAAATTTTTGGGGATGTATTCCAACTTACAGAGCCGCAAAGATATGTACTATTTAGTGCTATTAGGAACTTGAAAAAAGTAAGCGATCCCAAGCCATCCCTATTACTTGATGCTATTTATAAAATAGACGAGACGAGCTATTGGCAGAGGGAGATCAAATATGCTCTAATTAGGAAACTATATCTTCTATCGTCAAAGGAGGCACGCAACATATTATCAGAGAAAGGATGTGATATCTCTGCATTATTTTCTGATATAGATAAAATTAAATTATTTGACTTAAGTTTTATTTCCAGCATAAAGCTTAGGAGGATTTATACGTTAATGCTAATAAAGTTAATAAATGAATATATTATTAAAAATAGAAAAGACTTTATTACATTAGTAGTACTCGAAGAAGCTCATAATTATATAATAAAAGGAAACTTATATATTGAGAGTTTACTCGCAGAAATAAGAAAATTCAATATAGCTCTCTGTATTATCTCACAGTCTCCATCATCGTTATCAGACGCTGTAATGAAAAACACTAGTATAAAGATCATACACTCCATCAAAGCTGACGTGGATAAGAGGATTATAAGAGACTCAATGTCAATCGACAGCGAACTCTATTCTATTCTCGATAAACTTCCTTATGGAGTATGTATATTACAGGCTCCTAATATATTATCACCAGTAATTATAAATGTTAAGTAGTATTGTTCTTTCTGAATTTATTTGAGAACTAAATTAGCTTAAGGTGAAAATTTTCGATAGTAGTTTATCTTAACGTGGAATACTCGACTCCTACCTATAAGTAATACTTGTTGTACAAATATATCGGCTCTATAACAACACTAATATTGTAATCGGATGTGGAGAAACACTTATAACGAATCTCCTAAAAATTAATGAAAATTGAATACTGTATATAAGAGAAGAGGTAATGTTATAAATCTATGTTAAAAATTTATATTGACCAGTCTTACGCGAACTGAAGTCCTTGGGAAGAATGTAATACATCTATTTCCTTTGTTATACTTCTTTTATAATTATATTAAAGCGGTCTATAGTATTTTGTTATGAATAGATTTTAGATGCACACCCACAAACAAATAACACTCCCAACATACGCTAGGTAAAATGTACATTGATACTTTCAAATAATACCGTGTTACCAGGTAATGTAGAGTACACGAATTACCTTATTGAACCACTTAATATTTATTTATGATTCTAATAACTAATACATTTATGTAACAGATTAAGCAGATCACGTTATTTCTGTTATTTAATCCTCCGATTAATCTGGTTGTAACAGATATATCCAGTTGGAATGAATCCTTATGGTAATACTTATGATCCATCAAACGGATACATATATAACATAATAATACTCTGATAACGTTTCTGTTATTAATCCTTATAACAGATCAATTTACTAGGTAATATAACAGTTGGACAATTCACCCATTGATTGCGAATTCGGCTTATTTAGAAATTAGGATAAATTGAATTGAATGCGATCGTATTGACTGGTAGAGATTGCGCTTAGCAATTTCCTTTATTTAATACTTATTTACAATAATTACAATTCGCAATGGAAACATGAATCGCCCTTGTTCAGTTATTCACATCAATTAAACACCGAACATTGTCGAGTGGAGATACAGGAAGCCCTGACTGTAGGGGAGGGCAGTTCATTCGCTCTGTCTTAACTTGAGAAGCGTTAGAGTAGGAATATCGGTTTAGTTAGATGCCTATATACCCTTGAATAATATAATCCTTCCGATATATTTCTTGGAATTTCATTAATTTCCTTTTCTGCCTTTATTAAATTTCCGCACCTTTTACATCTGAATCCCTTATTTTTACCTACTGACTCTGTGGGGCCGCCGCAATGCGTACATTTAGGGTTTCTCTTCATTAGTTTTTTTTCTAGTGTTAAAATTTCAATACGTTCTACGTCTATTATACTCCCGTATATTGACGAGGGCTTTACGTCACCCCAAATCCTCACTTTATCTCCCTTTATCAGGAATGACGTTACCGTATTTAGTTCTCCTGTTTCCTTATATATAATGAACTTTAGACCGTTTTCATCTTCGATAATTACGTCACCCCCTATAACTTTACTTATCTTCCTTACAGTAATCTCCTTGATTATAGTACCGTAGATATTTTTAGTCGTTTTAATGAAGTGTGCATCAGTCCCCTGATTAGTTTTAAACATCAACTTTCCATCGTATTTCTCATCAGACAATATTAGTTTAGATGCTGAAGCAACAGTTACTGGATTTTTACCTCTTATTCCATAGAATACTGGATCTTTTCCATGCGATATTATGCTCAATTTACGCCTAATATAATCATAATTTCCAAATAACGATGGAAATCCGAAATCATCAAGATTTTTTGTTATAGATATTTTTCTGGCAGTTCCCCAATACTCGGGTTTCCTATATACTAACATTTCAAATGTAAACTCTCCAAAGAATCCTAAACTAGCCAACGAGCCAATTATGCCTCTTTTTCCTCTTACTAAAGCTCCGGTTTTCCTCGCTACCTTCTCCGCAACATCTAGGGTTATAACGTCTGTTAATGCTTTAATATACAGATTATTAAGCACATCTGTTTTACTTTCTGCAACCATAGCAATACCAGGACTTCTGTTCATTTTATCAGCACGTGAAACGGTTTCTATATATTCTAATGACATGTTCCAGACAATATCGAATATTGTTAGAGGATCGTCATAATTTAACCATATAGCTACTGCAGCATTTCCTCTAGTCTTCCATGGAATGTTAGGGTTTAGTCTAATTAACCAGGGAAAATCCAATAATTTTGCCCCTTTTTTCAAAATAGCCTTAATTACCGAATATCCGAAATGTGTAGTACATCCAGCTATCTGCGAATCGTGATCATCAAAGGCGATTCCGATTTTCATATTTTAACGCGTCATAGCCTTACTTTCTACTATTATCATTGTTATAGTAGATTTAACTTTTGGTAGTTTTCTTATATAATTTGAAATATTTTCCCTTAACTGGTCCATCGAACTAGACTCTATCTTAACAACTATATCGTATACGCTATATACGACAAACACTTCTTTGACTTCAGGGATTGTTTTTAATTTTTCAAAGACTTCGTCCTCTGCTCCTGGTTCCACATTTATAAGCACGAAAGCACTAGCCATTCTAGGAAAGATATTCGGTATATATTATATAAATTTTCGGTTTTACTCAAGCACATATTTATGAACTTAACAATTTTAAAGAGAATAACGTTAACTTTCTTATTTCATCAGAAGAATATTTAGTGTTAGCATTTAGATAAAGAGGTAGACGACCTGTATTAATGATAGTCGCTAACTTATCGGTTATCACTAGGACAGTGTCCAATGTGTAATTAACAGAATAACTAAATAAACTAAAAAGTTAAAAAATACGTTTCTTTAGAATTAAATTCGCTTAATTACGAGTATAAAAGCAATATAAAAGAGGTTTATTAATAGTAAGTACGAGTAACGATATATTTCTTAACAATAAAAGCTAAAAAGAGGTTTTGGCGTTATGAGTTAAAAGTTAGTAGAGGGTAAGACCGGATATCTTTAAGCTTAAAAAGTCAGTAAAGGAGTTTGATCTCTCGTAATTCTCCCTATACTATAGTCCTGATTATACGTTGCGAGTTGGATTATTCCTGTATATTAAGATCTAGTTTTTAAACTAACTAACATTTATTACGCATAGGACATCGTCACGGGATGACTCTTAATCCTTAGCGAGCATATCTATAACAGATTCCGCAATATCTATACTATACCTGCTTATCCTCCTTAAAGAGTCAACGACCATAAGAAGCGAGACAGCGGTAGCGATGGAAGAATTGAGGTGTAATATGCTTTCAGAAAGTCGTATACTCTCTCTTAATGCATCTCCACTATTACTAATAATTTCATGGGCTAATTCCTTTTTCTTATTTCTAAATGCGTTAATTGAATTTTTATATATATCCAATATTTTTATACCACTATTGAATAAGAGCTCTCTAATCTCTAATGGCGCTGATATAGATTGAGTAACGAGTTGGGAAATTCTTGTCGCGTGATCTGATATTCTTTCGATGGATTTTGACACCATGTATATATTCATTATCTGACTGGAGTTAAAGCCGTCATCCTCAAGGATATTAGGTGATAAAAGTCCTATTGAAAGCTGTCGTACAATATAGAAGTAGAATCGATCTACTTCATCATCTCTTACTTGTACCTCCTTCGCAGTTTCTGAATCGCCTTCTCTTAATGCCATTATGGAGTCTCTAAACATGAACTGACTTAAGTTAGCTGCTCTGATTATTGCTTTAAGCAGGGGAAGTTCCTTTGTTCCGACAAGAAATTGAATCTCAAGGGAATCGACATCTTCCTCTATTACTTCTGCCCCCAGTAATCTATTTCTTACGTTATTTTTTATAAACTCTTTATCCTCGCTTTTCATTTTTTTACAGATCAATTTAACTAATGAATATCCCGCCATATAATATGCAATGAATTCCCGAACCGCAATTTCTGGATTTGCCGTTTCACACTGCACGCTAGCTTGAGGAAAATTCTCGGAATCTAGTCCTTTTTTTGGGGATAAAATTAACCTCATATCGTTCTGAAGAGCGAGCTCTACTTCATCTCCAACTTTAAGCTTTAGCTGCTTGACCCATTCCTTTGGAAGGGATACTATATAGGTGGAGCCACCTGTTAATTGTACCCTCCTAGTAATTGTTTTATACATTAAGTTATATATAAATAATGCTCTAACTATTTAGTCTTTCGTTATTTAATCGGAGAACTCTATATGCTTCATCTATTACCTTATCTGCATTAACTGTATTGGGTGCTAAGGCGGTTTCGATCTCATACTCGGACGACATATAAAATAAAGGTTCTATAATCGATGATAATTCTGGTATAGCCCCTAATTCCCTTTCATTGAAGGTCTTGAGGATTCTTAGAAGCTCGGGTAATGTATGATAAAGTGCATTAGTTGTTAAGATTGTTTCCACCCTTATTTCTATAATTTCTAAGATATATTGCATTACCTTTAACTTCGAGAGAAGGGATACTAGCTGAGTTTTTTCCTTCTCATATACCTCAAGTCTTGGAAAGTTATCAATTTTATAATTAATTTTTCTACTTAACCTGTCTATTTTGAATATAGCAAGCCTTACTCCAGATAACAATTCTGCTAATGATTGCTTTTTCGTCTTTGTCAGCATTACGTTATTATCCTTGCTCTTATTACAGTTATAAACTAATTAACCCATTAAGTGGGCTAAGTATGCCTTACAATAGAGCTTCCCACTTCACGGCATTATCGTATCTGTAGCATCTCTAAACATAAAAAGCGTAAGATCCTGTATTATACTTCCTTAATAACATAAGAATCAACACTTATAATCATTAAGGTAATATAAGGATTACTCTCAGGATTGTTAGCGAAGGCTCGGAATCACAGGAAGACGAGGGTTAACGCAACAATGCCCAATATGCAAAGTGCTGGTTTAAAAACTTAATTTTAAGATATAGAAATAGTATGTGTTTAGAATCCAATGGAGAATATAATACTTTAGATAGATTATCAGGGATTGAACACCTTTGCTAATCTCCAGGACTAATAACGTGTGACGGTTTAGGAACCGTAGTAAACGTTAAAGTCATTACGCTAAAAAAGCTCATTTGCTAGCCTCAATTCTCAAAAATCACATTATTACTTCTAGCTACGATTAATAAACTGATTTTATATTGTCTTCTTACATGTAATTAAACGAATTTTATTCCGTGCAAACTTGTCTTATAACTTTTTACCTTAGGTAATTACTTACGTTAATTGAACGTCGCATATATCGCATGTGGTTATACTATAAGCGTAAAGTTCATTGCATGTATAAAACCGCCATCAATCCCTGTGAAGTTTTCCATTGGTGGTGTAGAGCTAGAAAACCTGGCCCTTCAGGATTTCTTATTTATAAGTTTATTCATTAAACGGATTACTCTTCAGTTTCTTCGTCTCCTTCTAACTCGTCTCTGAGCAATTCAAGTCCTACCTCTCTGTAGTACTCTTCTCTCTCTTGTTCTAACTCATCTTTATTCTCCCTTGCATTCGTTTCACTTACTAATGAGGTCGTTAATATCTTATTTTTGCTTTTATTTTCACTAATATTATAATCCCTCTTATCCTTATTTGATATTTGCATTTCATATTTACACTTTGTACATCGTAAGTACTCCTTATCCTCTTTTTTATACGGTACCATGAAGCCACCACATTTAGGACAGAATTTCATTCTCCCACTACTAAGCCTGATCTCTACTGTACTATAATATTTAAACATTTTTGCTAGTAAATTCTTACCTTACAATTTACCAGAAGCTTAGTTTTGGTACACTTACAGTGACCTTTCATTAATTCTACTAAACATGAGATAATCTCGAAAATACGGGAAAATCTCGTTTGCAAGAGTTGAAATTAGTTAAATTTCCATTGAAGTAGAGAAAGGATTAATTTTTATCTTAGGAGAAGACGCGTAACCTAGTTTTTAGACGTATAGTAATACCTTACTTATTATCAAGTGGGTAGAAATGAGGGCGTTAAAGTTTGAGCAAGGGACTTCCCGATTCTAGTTATGAGGAAAACCAAAATTATTAAAGGATAAGTCCCTCGCTAATGAACCAGTGTCGGAAGCGGTTAAGAATATTTCATCTAATCTCTAGCACATTATGAGGAGAATCAAATCGCTTTTTTCGAAAACAGGGGAAAGGACTACATATCCCTTATAAGACAAGGGTAAACTAATGCACTTCGTTTTTGTCTTTAACACTCGGGAAGATCCTTACGACTTAGCTCAGGTTTACAGGTTGAGGTATAGAGGAAGGTTTCAAGACGAGTAAAGTTAGGATAGAACTCATCAGGAGGTTGTGGAATAAACTCTACTTGATCTACGTGCTCCTCGACACTTCCGGGAATCCGTACCTCTCCCTCTCGCTTAACCTCAAGGCGCAGGAGAAAAGCCCACAGCTTTCAACGAATTCGTTAACTTCCTCTAGCGGTTTTTTGAGCAACCCAGAATGGGTCAACGGCCCACATAGAATATTGATTTCTATAATGCTCTTATACTTTCTAGAATTGAAGGCGTGTATACATCAAAGCGTACGTGTCTTCTTCTAAGTTCGCCATAAAAACTAGATATTGCACTAGGTTCACCATGATTTAATATTACCCTCTTTGGAGTTGGCGACATCGTTTCTAAGAACTTCTCTAGCTGTCTCTTATCGCTATGCCCTGAAAATCCTTCGACGCTCTTTACCTCCATCTGTATGTTTATGTTTTCTATTCTTCCGTCTCTATCTACTAGTTGAATATCTTTTGCCCCGTCTCTAACTTTTCTTCCTAATGTACCCTCAGCTTGATAGCTAACAAAAATTATCATATTTCTGGTATCTGGTGCCATCGTTTTAAAGAACTCTACTGAAGCACCTCCATTCAGCATACCCGACGTCGCTAATATTATAGATGGTTCCCCTTGAGCTATATCTTCCCTGTATCCCTCAATACGTTTAAAAAAGTCTGACGTGAAGGGATTTTCGTCCTTATAAAGAATAAGCTCTCTTACTTCCCTACTTAACATCTCTGGGTAGGCGTTATGTATTGCTGTAACCTCGTCCAGAAGACCAGACACGTATATTGGTACCTCTGGTAACTGCTTAGTTTTCATAGCGTTATTTAGAATAAGCATTATCTCTTGAGCTCTACCTACAGCAAGAACCGGTATTAATACTTTTCCGTTTTTATTTATCGTATCATTAATAAATTTGATGAGATTCGCTTCAGATTCTTCCCTTCCAGGTTGATTTTGAGCGCCGTAAGTAGTTTCCATTATAACTGTGTCAACACGTGGGAACATATTTACCGCTCTATCCAGAAGCCTTGTCCTAGCGAATTTAAAGTCCCCTGTGTAAACTAGATTATGAACTCCCTCTCCTATATGGAGATGAGCCATAGCTGAACCTATTATATGACCTGCGTTGTAGAAAGTTAGTCTAATATCTGGAGCGATGTCCGTTACTTCCTCATAATTTAAGAGGATTGTGTGTAAGAGTTCCTTTCTAACTTCTTTGGCTGTATATGGGAGAGGTCGACCTTCCCTAGAGGCAACATCAAGAGCGTCTAGTTGCATTAACGCCATTATATCTCTAGTTGGCGCAGTAGCATATACAGGACCCTCATATCCATATTTAAAAAGGTAAGGTATCATTCCTGAGTGATCTAGATGTGCATGTGTAACAACCACGGCATCAAGATCTTCTAAGTTTAATTGGTCTATTTCTAGACGGGGATACATTCTTTCACCAAAGGATACGCTGGGATTTAATCCAACATCAAGTAGAATCTTACTTTCTGGAGTCTCTACAAGTACGGCAGATCTACCGACTTCTTGGAAACCCCCTAGTCCAGTTATTCTCACATACCTGTCCTTAAAAATTACGTCTCTATGTATCCTCTCTCCAAAATCTCTTAATATTCTCATTCTATAGTCGTTCTCGTTCACTATATGACTCATGATACTATCTAACATTCTAGAATGGATTGGTGGTTCCCTTACAATTACTGGTCTCCAACTGGTTTCAAAGAAGATTTTTTGCTGTAGGGTACCGGATTTTCCTATTACTAAACCTGGCTTTTTAGCCTTTACTATAACTTCCCCCATTACCTCATCAAACTTCACGTCAACAAGTTCCGCCTCGGGGGGAACTAAGTTCTTTATTATCTCAGTCGTTTCCTTTTCACTTTTTCTTATTGACGGATCTGCCTTTATTACAACTCTTTTCTTTACTTCTTTAGCTATCTTCCTTACTACTTCGGAGAAATTATCAGAAAGAGCTGATGGATTTTTAACGTAAATAGCTACCACAGGCCCCTCATATTCCACTCTACTTACATTCGCTTCTTTTGGTATACTCTTATATATCGTCAGGATTAGGTTATCCACCACTTAATATCACCACTTAAAAAACCCTAGAAACAGGTATGTGATAGATTAATTTAATAGTTATAAATCTTTTTCTGATCTAGGAACTAACTGTGGATTCAGTTGAACATATTATAGGTTTGCCTATGCGAGTCTATATAGGTCATGGCATAGTCCGAAACCTTGAAATTTATTTAGAACAGCTTAGAGCTACTAATTGTAATTTTCTCGTGATCACAGGACCCCATGTTAGGTCGATACTAGAAAGCGCTGTATCGGAATTCTTCATGAAAAATACCGTTGATGTTATAACGGTTGAAAAGGCCGACCTAGACGAAGTAGAAAAAGTAGAAGAGATATTGAAACAAACCTCTTCTAAAGTTATCATAGGCGTTGGTGGAGGGAAAGTCATAGACGTGGCTAAATATACTGCGTATAGAGCTAACGTTGATTTCATAAGTGTACCTACTTCTCCTTCTCACGATGGAATAACATCTCCCTTTGCCTCCATAAAGGGTCTAGGAAGGCCAATATCTGTTAAGGCTAAGGAGCCTCTTGCAATAATAGCGGATATAGAAGTTTTAGCTAAGGCACCTTCTAGGCTGATAAAGGCCGGCATTGGCGACACGATAGGAAAGATAATCTCTATAAGAGATTGGCAGCTGGCTCATAAGTTAAGAGGAGAATATTACGCTAGTTATACAGCATCGTTAGCACTACTATCTGCCAAGCATTCCCTTAGCGCAGCCAAACTATTAAATGTAAATAGAGTTGAGGCGGTAAGGATACTAATGGAAGCGTTAATAAGCAGCGGAGTGGCGATGGGTATGGCGGGTAGTAGCAGACCCGCTAGTGGTTCTGAACATCTGTTCGCTCATGCGGTTGAAGTATTAGAACCAGGTACTGCTCTTCATGGCGAACTTGTTGGTATAGGAACAATAATCATGTCGTACATACATAACCTAAATTGGAGGAAGATAAGGCGAACTCTGTCAGAAATTGATTTTCCAGTTACAGCTAAGCAGTTAGGGATAAAAGAAGAGTCGTTTATAAAGGCTTTAACAATAGCTCATACAATACGACCAGAAAGATTTACCATTCTTGGTGACAAGGGAATTACTGAACATGCTGCTATTAATATATTAAAGTCCACTGGTATAATCCAATAAGTTATCCGTTAGGAGAACATAGCGATTCAGAGTTCTTTTACTAATATAATTAATGACTGATAAAAGAGTAAATTGCTAAGCTTAAATCCCCCATGCCGTCATTGCGGTGCTATTGAATTAAATTTGTTACAATTCTGGAAATAAACCTTATTCGCAAAGGAAACGTAAATTTCCTATTCACAATTATCTTAAGGTATATTTTATATATGTTTGAATTATCATTTCGATTATAAACACTATGATATAGAAATCATAATACTGA
Source organism: Sulfolobales archaeon HS-7 (assembly GCA_019704295.1). Classification (GTDB taxonomy): domain Archaea; phylum Thermoproteota; class Thermoprotei_A; order Sulfolobales; family Sulfolobaceae; genus HS-7. The sequence continues at coordinate 804,750 of AP024596.1, forward strand.
AAGTTAAGTTCAATAATCAGTATTGGTATCATGATAGAAAAAGTAAGAGATAAATTTATTAAGCGATTATTTCTATATATTCATATGAGCCTTGAGAAAACTGAGTTAAGTGCAGAAAATAGAATCAGATTACCTTCAGGAAAAGATGCGGGATTAGCGGACGTACTTGCATTTTGCTACGGGTTATCTGAGACTGATGTCCAAGTTCTTATGGATCTAATGAAAGGTGATGCAAAAGGAACTGAAGAATTAGAAAGTGAGCTGAAATTAAGTAAGGCATCAATAAATAGAAGTTTAAATAAACTGTTAGAAATGGAGTTTGCAATGCGCATAAAAGAGTCTGGAAATAAGGCTGGAAGACCAAGGTATTTGTATAAAGCCAGAGATTATAAGGAGCTAAAAGAAAGGATAATGTCCGATATCGAAGGATGCGGTAACGCAATGGAAAAACTAGTCGAAAAAAGTTTTTTGGATAAAGATTTATCTTGACGTAAGTTAAGGAGAAGATCCGTAAGGATAGATGGCGCCTTTATTCAAATACGAGTTTGCTGAGTGAGATGTTATTATATTCGATCAAGAGGTAACCTTTATTGAGATACCTGAGCCGGGATTGATATGGCATGTCTGAACTTCAAATTAATGGTAATGCATGAGATTTCATGAACGCGGAGTTGAATGCTAAATGGTACCCTTAGCGTCGGTAGATCTCTTTGGATAATGTGGAGATGCCGTAAAACTTCTCCGTAAGATATGTAGCCCATATTGTGTAGATATTGCCGATAGTTAATTTTTAATAATTTATTAAATAAGAGCTTATAATACTTATTGCGTAATGTATAGGGTACTCATAACATGAAGTTAAAAACGATAACTTAAAGTATAGTGTTGACCTATTATGTCAATCCAAGCCCAACTCAAGAAATATGAGTTACCCCCTTTACCGTATAAGACAACGGATCTAGAACCATATATAAAAGGAGAAATTGTAGACGTTCATTACAACGGTCATCATAAAGGTTACGTAAATGCTAGTAATACCTACGTGGAGCGATTAGAGAAGGTGATCAAGGGCGAAGTTACGAGTTATGACATTCAAGGATTAATGAGGATGCTTGTTTTTAATATAAATGGACATAAACTTCATTCTCTTTATTGGAACAATATGGCACCGCAAGGCAAGGGAGGGGGAAAGCCGGGAGGAAAGTTAGCCGATCTAATCGAAAAACAGTATGGCAATTTTGATAACTTTAAGAAAATATTTACAGAAACGGCAAACTCACTACCAGGGACAGGATGGACAGTGTTATATTATGATTATGAAAACGGAAATCTTCAGCTAATGACTTTCGAAAATCACTTCCAAAACCATATCGCTGAACTTCCCATTGTTCTTATATTAGATGAATTCGAACATGCTTATTATTTACAATACAAGAATAAGAGGGCAGACTACGTAGGCGCTTGGTGGAATGTAGTTAACTGGGACGATGCAGAAAAGAAGCTGCAAAAATTCGTTAAATAGTCTTCTAAAATCAACTGAATTTTTTATTATAGCATACATATATGATGCATGGTCTATGCAGTAGTAGTTGCTGGAGGCTATGCGACTAGGCTTAGACCTCTAAGTCTAACTCTCCCAAAGGCTCTTTTTCCTATACTAGGTAAACCAATAATAGACTATACAATAGATGGACTTTTACAAATTAGCCCTAGTAGAATTCTGATTGCAGCAAGAGTTATGGCGGATAGATTAATCAACTACTATAAGGGGACCGGCATTACATTTGAAGTTGAAAAAGAACCATTGGGAGATGGAGGATCATTAGGAGTTATAGTAAGGAAGTTTAATATTAATGAGCCTGTAGTTGTAGTTTATGGAGATATATATTCGGAGATGGATTATAGCGAGCTATTGAAATTTCATGAAAAACATAACTGTGAATGCACACTTGTAAGCACTCGGGTTAAAGATCCCAGAAGATATGGGGTAATCATCAAAAAAGATAATTATGTTGAGAATATTATAGAAAAACCTTCGGAGAATATTTCAGATTTAATAAATGCTGGTATCTACGTTTTCCGCCCTAAAGTATTAGCTAATATAAGCGGAAAGGTATCAATAGCAAGGGATATTTTACCATCATTATTGAGGAACGGATGTATAGCCGCTTACGAGTATAAAGGAATTTGGGCTGATATCGGAGTCCCTAAAGCTTACATGAAACTAAATGCAGACTTACTAATTACCAAATATCCTAGGGGTTATATAAGTAACTCTGCAAAAATTAGTGAAAAAACTACACTCTATCCCCCATATTTTATAGATAACAATACAAATATTCGGGAAGATTCCGTTATAGAACCTTTAACGGTAATAGGAAAAGATAACGAAATAGGAAAAATGGTTTTCCTGTCAGAATCAGTACTTATGGACCGTATAAACGTAGGCGACTCCACTTTTATAAAAAGCTCCATTATAGGGAATAATACTAAAATAGGGAAATGGGTCCATATTCGGGAAGATTCCATCTTAGGAGAAGAAGTAATAATAAATGATACCGTACTCTTAAACCAAAATACAATAGTTTTGCCCAATAAGGAGATAAGTTCATCAATTTACGAAAGGGGAAGGATAATCTTATGATCCTAGATGAGATCATAGATGAATTATCCTTCTTTATTAAGAGAAATAAGATATTAAATTGTTGTATAAGTCCTTTTTATACTGCTGTTACTACTGAGGCTGGCGTAGGTATTGCTCACACTATAATTTCAGGAGAAAATAAGTTATCTGGAAAAATAGTAGGTCTTCAGTTAGACGAGTTAGTAAAAAATAGAGACATGACATACAATTCAATAATAGTGGCTGCTCTAAACGCGATTACGATAAGCAAGGATTGGGAAGAAGGGGACATTTCGGATAAACTACAAGGAGGTAAGCTATGTATATTCGGATATAATCCAAGGCGTACTTATCCACAATTTAAAAAGATTGTGGTTTACGATTTTGCCTTAACTAGTAGTAAAGAAGATAGCGAGATAATTTTAAACCCTTTTTCGAGTTTCAGAGAGGAAGAATGTGATTCCGCGATAATATACGGTTCTACGTTAGTTAATAATACTATTGACGATATAATCAATCATTTAGAGGCCGAGAATGTAGTCTTATCTGGAGTGTCAGTGATCGATTCACCACATACTTTAAAAAAATACCATTTTACACATATAGTTAAACCCTTTTTCATGGATAATTTATTAGCGTTTAGAACAGTTTGTGAGGGGGGTAGTAATACAAATTTAAAGCCTTTAGTGATCTATAAGACTAAAAAAATTTAATTTCAAACATAGTTGACTCCTTACATTCTCCTTGATATAGATATGCATTACATTCGATCCCAGGCACGTATTGGATCCTTATATCTTCAAGATCGTCCCTTTTTCCATTAGTTTTTATTCCCTCATAGATTTTAATATAGGCAATACTATTTCTAGCCATAACGGATGTTGAAGAAGTTAAAGAAAAGGATGAGTTAATTGCCTTACTAGCTAAATTTGAATACCTTTCATCCCCGGTTATTAGAAAAAGTCTACTATACGCGATAGCTAGCTCGGAATTAGCAAACGGATCGATGTAAGGAACTCTCGTTAGTTTATCAAAACCTGGGCAATCCAAATATCCTTTCTCCGTAGAGAGGGTATTCTCTACGAAATCAAGCACCTTTTTAGTAATACTAAGATATTTTTCTTCTCCTGTAACAGAAAACATTGATATCAACGCGTCAGCCGTAAGAGCCTGATCAATGAGATATCCGCTATACTGTTCGCGTATTGAACGTTTTACGCTGCCGTTTGTTTCTATCCTTTTAATCAGGAGATCTGATAACAACTCGGAAAATTTTACGTATAATGCTATTTCGTCAGAGTAGTTGTTATCTGTTACAGGCTGAAGTTCATTAACTTCCTGTTTACCTAATACAATATTTGAGAAAATATCTATACCATTAAATTTGTTGATCCAGTTTCCTGGGTTATATTTATGATATAACTTAAGTAGTGAGCTCATTCTAAAATCGACATTTCTCATTCCCAAAATTTCATTTATAGTTTGAATTACGTCTACGTCAGAAAATGTAAGTAACTCGTCAGGACTAACAGAGGGGATTTTTATGGGCTCTATAATTTCTTTTTTATCATAAATATCTCTTAAAATATCAGATATTTCCTTCACATTACTTCCCTCAATAATTGCTATAATGTCACCCTCCTGCGATAGCACGGTTAAAGTCGGTATAACGCCTCTCGTTAGTCTAATGAAATGGCCTAAATGAGTTCTACTATTTAGTGTGATGAATATGTATTTCTTAGTAATATCCAACGATCTTATATATTTCTCAATATGTTCACATTCCACACATCCATTATCAGAAAAAAGAACTATTATGTTTTTTCCATAAAACTCTGCATCCTTAAGTGTATCATCTATTAAAACCATTTTACTCACGTTATGTAGTTCATTGAATTTAATAAGTTACGTAATCTCAAGTCACATTGTTTTAAAGAGACGTTATTTCGGATATTATGAATGCTCTTAAGGTAGCCGCCGGTGGGGTTTGAACCCACGACCACCGGCTTACGAGGCCGGCGCTCTACCGAGCTGAGCTACGGCGGCACATGCGGGGGATGGGACTTGAACCCACGCAGGTCTACACCATCGGGTCCTGAGCCCGACCCCTTTGACCAAGCTCGGGCACCCCCGCTCACTATTCAATATAAAATAAAAATATTTATCATTAACTTAGTTAGTGTTATCAGGGACAATTCAGGCCTCCTTTCTTGATTACAATAATTCTCTTTAATAATATAATCTTTAACTTAATTATAACTGTTAATCCGTGCTATCAGAGGGTCGTTCACTCATCAATTGCTAATTCTTTATCAGAAAGTGATTTAAGGTCTTCAATCGCAAAAACTCTCTAATAACTTTTAACGCTGGTAACGTAAAACTCATCAAAGTGTTGTAAAAGTTGAAATAATATAAAAACCACCAATGAGAAGGATATTATTATAACTTCATTTACGTTCTAATGGTTTATCAGTGCCAGCTATTTCCTTTAATCTAATATCGCCACCAATAAGTTTTACATATTTGACTACAAACTCTGGAACAGCTTCTATCCAAGACGGATCAGAGATAATTATTTGCTTTCGAATTAAAGTGGAATTATATTTTTCTCTATTATATAGGGGTGGTTCAAGTACGTCAAAGTCAGCTTCTCTAAATAGCCTATTGACTAAAGGATTTCTAGCAATAACAGCATTAAATTTTGGTACGTACATCTTTACATGATAAACCCATACACCATTCATTAAAATATCTGGGATCGGTATTAGTATTACCCTATCAGCGGGAATCTTTTGTTCTCTTAATGTACCGTTAATCATTTCTATTCTTTCTCCGGCTGTGAACGGATTACTAAGAGTGTGACTCTCTTGAGCACTACCAATTAGAACTATTAGCTCATCAACTCGTTCAAGTCCCCACTTTATTACGTTCATATGCCCTAAATGAAATGGCTGAAATCTTCCTGGGTATATTCCTCTATACATATTTCGTCACCCTCTTTTACGTTTAAAACATTAGCCGCACTATCTTCTCTTAATCCAATCTCTAAAAAACCGTAACCGTTTTCATATACTAATAATTCTCCCCTTCCAGCATATCCAAAGGACTTAACTTGTTTTACCTTTACCTCGTTATCTTTTATTAGAACTCTACTAATGTGATTTACAACTGAAAAAGGAATATTTGTAGCAACGTTTCCAAAATGATCTATAAACACAACTCTACCTAAATGTTTATTTTTCTCTTTACTGTATTGGAACGGAATCTTTTCTATCTTAGTAAGTTTTTCACCAAATATTTCCATCGACAAACCTAGACTAAGAAAAGCAGAGGCTACAGCGAATATATCCCTACCATGAAAAGTATTTGATATAGAATGAGACAAATACAAGTTACTATTAGTGAAATTTCTTATTTCTACTATCTTATCATGATTAGCTGCCCAGCTTAAGACGCCGTTATCCGGACCAACAAAGTAATAGTTTTTAGTTTTGACTATTATAGCCTTTCGGGAAGTACCAACACCAGGGTCTACTACTACAGTAAATATAGTCTTTCTCGGAAAATATTTGAAACTAGTATATAACTGGTAGGCTGCAGCTATTACATTAAAATTTTTTGATTGAGGAGTTATAAACTCTACATTAGCGTAAGGATTTAGTTTCTTTATTGTTGCTACTACAACTCCGTTATAGTTATCGGTTACTCCAAAATCAGTGAGAACTGCTATCATTTTCTAACACCATCTCTAGATACGATCTGTATTCTATCACCCCATTAATATTTAAAGCATATAACATCTCTTTGGCTAATTCCAGTAACTCTTTATCATTATTTGAAGGACTTTCGAATTCAATGAAATGCCCTAAATTATCCACTTCGTCAAGAGAGATTATAACATCTTTGTACGCAAAATTTTTTCTATATTTCTTGACTACCGCTTTTATATAATAACCTAATTTTCCTAATATCTCTATCATCTTTTCGCTTGAATCAATTCTTACGGTTATTTCTTCCCTAATCTTAGGTTCCCTCGACACCTTAGGTCCCTTATAAGTTAATTCAATTTTCTCATTAGTTTTTCTTACTCTGAGGGCATCATCTAGGCGTCTAAAGTCGTGAAAATCGGAATTGAAATAGTAATCGATCTGGATTTCATCATTCAAGTATTCTGCAATCTCCTTGAGGCGCTCTCCTAAAGACTCTAAACTCTGTGGGCTATATATTCTATATTTAACCTCCCTTTCGATATAGTTCATTGATATATGAAACGTTATCAAGATATAAAAGACCTAATTGGAGTGCTTAGATCCTCAGAGTTATCAAAACAGCTAGCTATAAAGTTCGATTTTAGAGATTATATGATCGAAAGATATCTGAGGATGTTTGGAAAGGATGAGACACTAGAGTTCTTAAATAGCTGTAGTATTCCTCTTAGTAAAAGCATTCGATGTAACGATTTGAAAGTGGAATGCGGGAGGTTAGTGGAAGCAATGAGAAAAAAGGGATTTGTTTTAACTAAAGTTAAATGGATTCCACATGGATATATTATTGAGAAGAAGCCTGCACGTCCATCTCTTGGAGCTACAATTGAGTATCTCATGGGTTACTACTACATTCAGGGACTTGCTTCAATGATTCCTGCATATCTTTTAGAACCTGCCGAGACGGATTTCATTTTAGATATGGCGGCGGCCCCTGGAGGAAAAACTACTCAAATAGGTCAACTTATGAAAAATAGGGGTAATATTCTGGCTATAGAGAAGTCAAAGAGCAGGGCTAGAGCTCTTAGAGAAAATCTTAGAAGAATGGGGATTGAAAACGTCGTGGTATTAAGAAGTGATGTTGAAGTTGTAACAAAATTAGGTATACAGTTTAGTAAAATACTTCTCGACGCACCCTGTACTGCTGAGGGCTTAATACCTATTAAACCCGAAAGACGTAAAAGTCGTTCGTTTGACGATATACTATATTTAAATAAAGTACAAACTAGATTAATAGATATTGCATCTTCTGTCCTTAAGGAAGGTGGAAGATTAGTCTATTCAACTTGTTCTATAGGAGTAGAGGAAAATGAAGCGGTAATAGAATACGCAATATCAAAATACAATTATAAGATTCTGAATTTTACTACATTTCCGTCGTCAAAAGGTATAGTAGAATATGGCGATGTAAAATTTTCTGATGAAATAGAGAAGTGTATGAGGTTTTATCCTCATAAACAAGGTACTGAGGGTTTTTTTATATGTGTACTTGAGAAGGAGGAAAAATGAGAAATGATATTTAGGAAAATGACCACTGCAGAGGTTAGGGATATTATAAAACAAATCGAGAAGAGCTATTTATGTAATTTAGGGGATATGGTAGATAACAATGATTTCTACCTAAGTGATATGAAAACCGCCGTGATATATTTCTATAGTAAAAAATTCTCAGAGAACGTTGATTTAATAATTGAAAAAAGTAGATCGATTAATTTACATCCTCTGTTCATTGGGGGGATTTTTGCATATAAGAGGGGACGTATATGGGAGCCAGATCTAGATGTAGGGCAACTTTTAGTCAATAAGTGTGGTAACGTAATAAGGCTAAATGAACAACTAATATATAAGTTTCTATATGGAAAAGAATTACTTATCAAAGAAACTTTTAATTTTGCAAAGGGAATAGTAGTTGACTATAACATGAAGTTTATGGGATACGCATCACTTAGGAAAGTTAAGAATATGACTAAACTTATTCCTGAGAATGATCTAGGCTATTATCTGCGTAGTGGACATTGAGATCAAACACAACTTGCCCTAAATAATACTTCCTTAAATTTTGCATAACTCATGTTAATGGTCTCCTAAAACGTTGATAATGGAATTGTCGACTTTCCATTTCATTGAGAAAAAAATGGAATTTCTCAAAAACACAGAAAAGTACCGTAGCAAATTTCCCTATAGTAAAACTACTTCTTTTGTATAACTATCTGAGAGTTTTTTATTTAAAAAATCTCTAGAAAATAATATTATATTTTTAGCTACTCTTATAAAAATATTTAGTTGATTTCCTAAAGTATTAAGCAATATCAACTTCTAGTTAAATAACTAAAATAAAATTAATTTCTATAAAAATATGAGAAATATTACTACGTAACTTCAGAATTCGTCTTATATGAAATAATCTTATACAATAAAGAAATGATAGTATCGGTTAGCTAACACTAAATATATAACTTCTACGGGCACATTAATATTATATTTAAGTAGTGATAAGTAATGGGAGAGAAGAGCGAAACGCGAGAGAAGAAAATTAAAAGCGTATCCGATTTATCTGGCATAGGTCCTACTACCCTTTCTAAACTTATTGAACAGGGATATTCATCATTGGAATCGATTGCTATAGCTACTCCACAAGATCTCAGCGCTGCTGCGGGAATACCAATTACTGTAGCTCAGAAGATAATTAAAGAGGCGCGAGAAGCACTAGATATAAGGTTCAAAACTGCTTTGGAATTAAAACAGGAACGTCAAAATATTAAGAAAATAACAGTAGGTAGCCAAAGTCTAGACGGTCTATTAGGAGGAGGAATAGAGACTCGAACAATGACCGAATTTTTTGGTGAATACGGTTCTGGTAAGACGCAGATATGTCTACAATTAAGCGTAAATGTGCAACTTCCCAACGATAAGGGAGGATTGGAGGGAAAAGCGGTTTATATCGACACTGAAGGAACATTCAGATGGGAAAGAATAGAGGCTATTGCTAGGGGTTCTGGTCTCGATACGGACACCGTTATGAATAATATAATGTACATTCGCGCTGTAAACAGCGATCATCAGATAGCTATTGTGGACGAACTTCAGGATATGATTGTAAAAGACCCGTCAATTAAATTAGTTATAGTTGATTCTGCGACTTCGCATTTTAGGGCAGAATACGCAGGAAGGGAGAACCTTGCTGTTAGGCAACAGAAATTGAACAGACATCTTCATCAGCTTATAAGGCTTTCTGAAATATATGATTTAGCGGTAGTAATAACGAATCAGGTTATGGCAAGACCAGACATGTTTTATGGAGATCCCACGCAGGCTGTTGGGGGACATACACTATATCATGCGCCGGGAGTAAGGATCCAGTTAAAGAAAAGCAGAGGAAATAAAAGAATAGCTAGAGTAGTTGACGCGCCGCATTTACCAGAAGGAGAGGCAGTTTTCGTAATAACCGAAGAGGGAATAAGAGACGTAGAAGAGTAGTCGTTATTTTAAATCACAGAGAATAAAAGTTAGGTTTGTGGGTTCAGAAAGGAGCTAACATTTTATGATTCCGTTTTTTGAGTTCACTTAAACGGTTAATTATCTGCTGTTCATTCCTTAGTGTAGATACTATAACCGGTATCGATTCTATTTCGGATAAATATAAAGCAAGGTAATCAAGTTTTAGGGGCGAGTGAAGAGCTATAGCTTTTGGCTTTATAGGGGCAACTTTAGCCGCCACTAAAGGGGAGCGACCCGATGTAACTTTGGTGAAAATTAATATTCTGCCCACAGTATAGCCTAAAAATTGATAAAACTCATTACCGCTAAGCGTAGTAATTGATTTGATACTATCAGCTATAATATATCCAAAGAACTTTTCGTCGGGAACGAAAGAGTTTACTGGAATACCATCTAGCGCAATAATTAATTCGCTGAACGATATAGGTGGGTAAAAGTCTCCCATATCGATAATATAATTAAGGTTTACGCTAAACGTTTTCATTAATTCTTTAACTATCGGGAAGCCACGACTCTCGTCAATTCTTATCAAAGCATTTACATAGCGTCTAAGGAACTTCAATCCAGGAACTCTTCTTCCCCGTTCATAATCTACAATAACAGTCGGTGAAATACCCATAGCTTGCGCTAACTCTGTTTGACTTACGTCAAATATTTTTCTCCATTTGCGTAGGGCTTCATTAGCTTCCTCAGCATAACATATGTTACCCAAAATTCTTTCGCTAACTACTTGTATGAAGTATTCCTTACTCATTAATTTTTTAGAGTGGATATACATAAATATAATTAGAGGGTCCGTAGTCTAGCCAGGCCAGGATGCGAGGTTCGGGTCCTCGTGGTCGCGGGTTCAAATCCCGCCGGACCCATTTGTTACAAATTCTTAAATTATATATTTTTTATGTAAAATAGCCTTTGCACTTCAGTGTAATTATTATTTGAAATTTCTTAATGGTTTCTCAGGCGTCCTCGCGGAAGATAAGCTCAACTCTCCTTAACCTTCATCCCTACTTTTTAGAATAGGGGGACGAACTCTAAATTTAGCTTATTTAGACCTTAACCTAATTATTATCCTTGAGTAAAAATAGAGCGTTATCCTTTAACGCATAATAGACTTCTTTAGTGAGCTATTCAGGTTTCCATTGCGAGTTGTAATTATAGCAAATAGGGATTAAATAAAGGAAATTGTTAAGTGTGAATCTTTACCTAGTCCATACCATTATATTCAATTAAATTCATTCTATTTTTTTAATAAACTCAATTCGCAATGAACACATGAGTGGCCCTTAGTTCTCGTTGAGAACAATAATTGGTATTCACTGTTTTTAATACAATTATCACCACTAGATTTTTTGGGCCCGCTGGGATTCGAACCCAGGACCACCCGGTCTCCCGTTCTATTAGAATATGAGCCGGGCGCTCTACCGAGCTGAGCTACGGGCCCTCCTCAATACATTACATGCATTACTTAATAAAAGTTTTTGACCAGTCTTGTTTCGCCAAAAAATCTCACGCTTATAAGATATTATTAGGGTAACTTATACATAGAAATATAGGATTAAGTCAACTTAAGAGACATAACAATGTGATATGTTTAGTCGAAATCTGCTACATTTTACAAGTTAATGATAATAAACACAAGAAGTTCTGAATTTACCTCACGAGGTTAAAGCAAGGTACATAGTCGACCTTGTAGCCTGAAAACGCCTAGAGGAGGTTGACGAACTGGTCAAACGCTAGGGGCTTTTCTCCTAGTGGCTTAAAGTTAAACGAGAGGAAGAGGTAAAAGTTCCACGCAGTGTCTAGGAGCGCGTAGATCAGGTAGAGGTGTTTGCATAACCTCCTGATGAGTTCTATCCTTGCTTTCCTCGTCTTGAACCCTTCCTCTACGCCTCGACCTGTAGGTCTTGGCTAACTCGTAGGGATCTTCCTTGATGTTGGTCACGAAAACGAAGTGCGTTAGTTTCCCCTTATGTTTCACGTAAATCACGTCGTAATAGTCCCTCGTACTCTAGCCTTCTATAAGCAACGTAAGTTCTATCCTTAACCGTGTGGTATTTCACGGTAAGGGGCTGGGTAAAGAGTTCCTTAACTCCTTTCAGGTAGCTCTTCCCTCTGATCACCGCTTTTGCGGGTAACTCCTTGAGGATCTCGAGGTTGAGGAATCCAACGTCTGCTACAATGTAACTCAAGTTGACGTATTGCAAAGCCTTATTGAGAACTCTTGAAGAAACTCAGAGGGCTTTTGATCCCCTCGAGCTGCGAATGGGTAACCACGTTGCACCTCACGGGAGACAAGGGATCAGCAGATCTAACCTTTCCCGAGAAGAGTTCGTCCTCTACCCCCTTCTCTTCCTTTTCTCCCACCCTCAGGAAGGTCTCGTCGAATCCCAGCACAATCTTCTCAGAGAAGATCGAGCTCAGCTCCCAGAACTCTAAGGTTTTACCCAAGAGTTCCCCTAGCTTTTTCCCTTGTCTTACAAGGGATATGTAGTCCTTCCCTCTATTCCCCAAGAGGAGGGATTTAATCCTTCCGATAATGTCACGAAATTAGAGAAAATCTTCTTGAACACTTCCTTTGCTATTAGCGAGGGATCTGTCCTTCACTAGTTTGGTTCTCCTTATACCAAGGCTTGGGAAGTCCCTCGCTTAAAATTTAACGTCCTCATTTCTACCCACTTTATAACATACAAGGTATTACCACGCGTGTAAAAACTAGGTTACACACCTTTTACTGAGATAAAAATTGTTCCTTTCTCCACTTTAGCCGAAATTTAGCGAATTTCTACTCTCTTAAGCGGAATTTTCCCCTGTTTTAGAAATTGTCTCATTTTTAGTAAAATTTATTAAACACGACCGACTCGATGTGAACTTGCAATGTCCCAATGCGGAATTAACATTGTGCTTGAAGTTGAAGCAAAATATTTATTACTAAATGCCCCTTGTAAGTATAAATCTCTTTAACTATACCAAAGGTCCAAACCTAAAAATAGCAATCCTAATCCTGACATCAGTCCTGTGAAGCTAAGTACGATCGATGATATAATTGTTACTATAGCCATAACAAATACTATTAGCGTATACATATAGCGTAGTCCCATGAAAGAGTATTTCTCTCCGAAGAACAACTCTAAAATTTTCTCACTACCAGTAGCTGCAAAGAAAATTCTTTCTACTCCCATAATCATCCCTGCAAAGAATATTATTGTAAGATATGATTGAATTGAATAAAATGAGAAAAACTGTGACATAGGAGGAAGATAGTACCTAATGAAAAGATATCCTCCACTTATCATTAATATACCCGATATTATGCTTACAACTCTTCTCGCCGTATTAGTCTTGAAGAGTTTTTTTATTACTTCCATTTGAGAGTATACCCTCAATATACGTTATAACTCTTCTCCTTTCTTGAAAAGCGGACTCGAGATAATTCCCTACAAAATGTTTGAAGTTGTTAGTTATCACTTCTGACATTCTTAGGCCGAATTCATTAGACATAAAATCTATAGTATATTTTACGTCACAAGGTTCCCCTTTTCTTCCTTTTTCAAAGGAGAGATAGGGCGAATCCGTTTCAGTGAGAATTCTATCAATAGGTATATTTTTCATTATATATTGTCTATTTTTATCTCTTAATATAACAGGAGGAAAAGATATATATCCCCCAATCTCAACGACCTTTAGAGCATCTTTTAGACTTCCTTCATATGCATGTATTGCAAATTTCACGTTATATGAGCGTATAACATTTATGAAGTCACTCATACCTCCCCTAATATGTAGTATTACTGGTCTACTACCCTTATCCGCAATCTCTAATATTTTTTCTAAGATCTCTATCTGTTTTTTTCTTAATTCTCTATCCTTTATCCAAAAATAGTCTAGACCAACCTCACTTATGGGTAATTCAAACAGCGGAATTAATTCTAAGGATTTCTGAACTGTTATTACATTAGATATATTTTCAGGGTGTATACCTAAAGCAGGTATTAAATTTTCGTTGTTAATATAGTGATATAAAACTCGTAAGTCCGTCTCATAATCAACTCCAGCATTTATTGCAAGGATTCTGCATTTATTTATTTTACTGACTTCATCATTGGTAAATAAGTGAGTATGAACGTCTATATATATATCGTCTAAGTGTACCATTTAGATAAGATTGTAGTCCTTACGCATTATTAATTTTTAGCAAATTACGTCGCTCGTCGAATTTTACGGTAAGTGGTCATTATGTGAACGAGCTTTTTACCCTATAATCCCCCTTCGCCAAAGGTCTAGTGGGTCTGGGTCTATAAACGCTAACGATAATTTTTTAGTTACTCACCTAAAACCCACACTTGAAATCATTATGCAATCCTAGCATATAAGGTAAAGGCTCACCGATTTACCATTAATTTGACTAAGACATATTCACATTAATTCTTCCATTAGTGGCTATTATTAAGGAAACTCGTAACAAAACCTTATGCCGTCAGAAATAGAAACATACAGAACGCAATTTCCGTTTGTAGGCGGATTCTAGGAAACCGTTTAATAGCAATGAAATGAGGTAGCGGAGTTAGTTTTATGTTCTTCAAATAGTTATATACTCAAAGTTAACTAGTGAGGTAGTGATACAAGTGAGCAAAGAATACGTTATTGCTAAGTATGAGAGTCATGGAGAGCGATTTGAGATTTTAGTTAAGCCTAAAGAAGCCCTAGAACTACGTAAAGGAAAATCAATTTCAATCTCTGACATAGTTGTATCAGACAACATCTATAAAGACGTTAAAAAAGGTTTAAAAGCTTCGCCATCCTCTCTAAAGAAGGTCTTTGGTACTCTAGACTACGAGACTATAGTGAAAGAAATAATTATGAAAGGAGAAATACCATTAACTTCCGAGCAGAGAAAGGAAATATTAGAGTCTAAAAGAAAACAGATATTGAACTTTATTGCAAAAAATACTATAGATCCTAAAACTAATATGCCAATACCTCTATCGAGAATCGAAAACGCAATGGAACAAGTCAAGGTATCAATTGATCCTAATAAAGATGTGGAGCAACAATCTCTTCAAATAATTAAGGAATTAGTTAAAATTATTCCAATCAAAATGGCTAGAGCATTGGTAGAAATTACGATACCTGCAAAATATAGTTCTCGAGTAAAAAATCAGGTTCAGTCGTTAGGTGATATAAAGAAAAGTAGATGGCTTTCTGATGGAACATGGATAGTGGAAATGGAGATTCCTGCTGGTGCTCAATCCGAGATTATAAATAGAATAAACTCCCTAACAAAAGGTGAAGGAGAAGTAAAAATATTACAGGTGAGCTAGATGGCAGGAAAAATAATAGTAAAGGATAGAGAAATAGTTATACCTGGGGATGTAGTAGCCGAAGGGGATATCAATCTCCCATGGTCTCCATATTTAGTGAAATTTGAGGGTAAATATATTGTAACAACAATTGCACTGGCAGAAGTACAGGAAAATCATATTACATTAATTCCCCTAGAGGGAAGTAAATATATACCTCGTATAGGGGATGAAGTTATTGGATTGGTTACCGATGTGTCTCAATTAGGTTGGGAATTAGATATAAACTCGCCATATTTGGGGTACCTTCCTGCTTCATCTTTATTAGGGAGACCGGTAAATCCTGGCGAGGAGTTAAGAAGATATTTAGATATTGGCGACTACGTCTTGGGGAAAATAGAGGCCTTTGACAGAACCACTGACCCTTTGTTAACTGTTAAAGGTAAAAATCTGGGGAGAATTCCTAGCGGAATAGTTCTTGATATATCTCCAAACAAGGTTCCACGAGTGATAGGCAGGAATAAAAGTATGTTAAATACCTTAGTTAGTGAAACCGGCTGCGATATTATAGTCTCTGAGAATGGAAGAATATGGGCTAAATGTCCCTCAAAACAACTTGAAGATCTACTAATATTGGCTTTGAAAAAAATAGAAACAGAAGCACATATAAAAGGGTTAACTGATAAAATAACCCAGTTACTCAAGCAGAGGGTAGGGGAAATCAATGCAAAAACCTAAATTAATACTTGATGATGGAAAGCGTACGGATGGGAGAGCACCGGAGGAACTTAGGAAAACCATCTTTGAAGTAGGTATATTAAAAAACGCTGACGGCTCGGCGTTAGTTCAGGCCGGTAATACTAAGGTAATTGCTGCGGCCTATGGTCCTAAGGAAATGCATCCTAAACATTTAGCACTTCCAGATAGGGCAGTATTAAAAGTAAGGTATCATATGGCACCCTTTTCTACTGATGATAGGAAGAGTCCAGCACCGTCAAGAAGGGAAATTGAAATTTCAAAAGTCATAAGGGAGACATTAGAGGGAAGTGTTCTACTTGAACTTTTTCCCCGAGCAGAGATAGATGTTTTTGCAGAGGTTATTCAGGCTGATGCAGGGACGCGGTTAGCGTCGTTAATGGCATGTTCTCTTGCTCTAGTAGATGCGGGTATTCCTGTGAAAGATATGATAGCAGCGGTAGCCGTAGGTAAAGCAGATGGATTATTAGTATTGGATTTAAACGAAGCTGAAGATATGTGGGGAGAGGCGGACATGCCTGTAGCAGTCATGCCATCTTTAAATCAAATCGTGTTATTACAGCTTAATGGGAGCATGACCAGGGAAGAGTATAGGAAAGGGCTTGAATTGGCTATCAAGGGTATACAACAATTATATGCGATGGAAAAGGAAGTTATAAGAAACAAATATATAGAATATAAGGAGGAGTAAAATGTCAATTACACCGTCACCACAATCACCTGTTCCGATTATTAAGAAGGAGTCAATGTTAAGTATGATCGAGCGTGGTATCAGAGAGGATGGAAGAAAAACTACAGACTATAGGCCTATAAATATAGAACTTGGATATGCTGCTAAGGCGGATGGTTCTGCTTTAGTGAAGATAGGGGATACAACAGTATTAGCAGGAGTTAAGGTAGAAGATGGTTTACCCATGGAGGATTCGCCAGAACAAGGCAATCTTTTTGTAAATTTAGAACTACCTCCGATAGCATCAGAATCATTTGAGTTGGGACCGCCAGATGAAAATGCTATAGAGTTAGCTAGGGTAGTAGACAGAAGCTTAAGAGATTCAAAAATGATTGATCTTTCTAAATTATCTATCATACCAGGTAAAAAAGTATGGAATATATGGGTAGATATTTATGTATTAGATCACGGAGGAAACATTCTAGACGCAAGTACTTTGGCTGCCGTAGCAGCTCTCTACACTACTAAAATACCTAAATATGAAATAAATGGCGAAGAAATAATAATAGACAAGTCACAAACTTTATTTGCAATGCCAGTTAATTATCCGGTTGTAACGGTAACAGTGGGGAAAATAGGAAAATATTTCATAGTCGATCCAAACATAGAAGAAGAACAAATATTAGATGCGAAAGTATCCTTCTCTTACACGCCAGAACAGAGAATTGTTGGCATACAAAAGACAGGTAGTGGAAGCTTATCCTTTGAGGAAATCACTGAGGCTGAGAATATTGCGTCGAGCTGTTCAGTACAACTTTTAGAAGAACTTAAAAAGAACGTTCTGAATACCGTAAGTACTGGTGTTAATAATGGCTAAGGGAAGTGGAGTATCCAAAAGGTTTGGCGCTCGTTACGGATTTACATTAAGGAAAAAATGGGAAAAGGTAATGATAAGGAGATATGATGAGCATGAGTGTCCATATTGTAAAAGTAAAGGAAAAATAATAAGGATAAGCAGTGGAATCTGGACTTGTAAGAAGTGTAACAATGTATGGGCCGGTCCCGCATATACGCCAACCTAATGTTATATTAACAACCAGCAGAAAGTCTTCTCCACGCGTAAGGCATTTACTAAATTATTTAGAGGAGATTTTACCCCTTACTTTGAAGTTCAATAGAGGAAAGAGCTCTTTTCAGTACATATTACATACAACAAAAGCTCTAGGTGCCAACTACTTATTTTATGTAACTTCGAAAAATGGTAATCCCGATTACATTTATTTTATAGATATTAAAGACTACTCTGTAGTTAAGATTCCAATACTCGGTGTAAGTCTACCTGTTGATAAACAAGTTGTTAAACGCAGGTTAAAAGCCCCATGTATAGAGAGAAGTGACGATATTCAGATAACCCGAATATTAATTGAGATGGGTGCTTCAATAGGAATTTGTAAACCTACGATAGACATCAGGACAGTCGATGGAAGTCTAATCATATCTTTCTCATACAGAGAAGACAACTTTCTATGGATTAAAATAAATTCATATACATTTGAAAAAGTCAACGAGTTTATAAATTATGATAAGTGGATAAGGAAGGGAGAGATAGCAGGAAATGATGAATCTCATATATGAAGCCTTAAATCTTATAAATTTCTCTAGAAATTATTAAACTTAGTAGAATTAAGGGGGGCAGAAGACCTGTAGGAATGGATACCCCTTCTAGTAAGGTTTTTATAGTGGAAGAAACTATAACGTGTCTTAGGTCTCAGCTGTAAGAGCTTTTACGTTTGAAACTGTTAATACGACAAATAGGATAAAGCGTTACTCGTTAATTAGAACTTAAAGAAAAGTATATTAATTTTTTAATGCTATGAAAACTGTATATCCTTGCTTTCGGATTTTTTTGTTTACTGAATAATTATATTTTTTTAAAGTATCCTCTACAACATTTTCACCTTTTTTTACAACAATTTCTAATAGTGCATTCGTTTTAAGCCTATTTTTAGCATCATTTACCATTTTAATGATAAATTCTGAACCTTTAGCTAATGGCGGATTGCTTATTATCGCATCGAATTCATTTTCGTTAAAGCTGTCAAGTAAATTAGTCTTAACCACTAAAGTTCTGTCCCCTACCTTATTTAGAGTGCAATTATACTTTGCTAATTTAATGGCTACCGGATTTACATCGCTCATTACAACTTTTATAGCTGGATTCTTCAGTGCTATATATATACCTATAACCCCTATACCGCAACCCAAGTCTAACACCTTTCCTTCCTGCGGTATAACTAAGTTCTCAAGTAAAATTTTAGTTCCTTTATCTATCCTGTTTTTTGAAAATACGTTATCCGAACTAACTAATGTTAACGGAATACCATCGATTACTTCAGTTACTACATATTTTTTGCCTGTTAACTTCGAGTTCTCGTCATAGTAATGGGTCATCTTTCACACGATCTGGCTGATGTCATTAGGAAGTAATGATAAATCTAATAGTGCGTTTACTTTCTAATTTCTGAATCGTAATGGTAATTTCACCTTGGCAAGTTTATGGAGGATTCCCATAGTAAAGGTCATTTTTTGTATTGAGGGTATAATCCTGGTTCCATAAATACTTTATCGGGTACTAACGCTTGGCCTTTTTTAGCTGTCTCAATATCGTTGGAGTTGACTATAGCTTTACCTATTGCAACCAACTCACCTCGTTGAGTAATAATCGCTACGAGATCTCCTTTTCTAAATCTTTCATATGCTAATATACCAGGAATCATCAATGGGTACCCGTGACATAATGGATCCACTGCATAGTTACTGGTAACCACTTTAGGAAGATTACATATACCATACTCCATTGGTAATAGGTATTTTCTTAGCCAGCTATCATCGTTACATTTTTTCCACATATATAAAGCCTCTGAAAGTTGGTGAAGTGTTACACTCATTTCCTCTGTGAAAATGCCAGATCTAATTCGTCTTAATTCTCTCATATGTGCACCATATCCTAGTATAATACCCATATCATGACATATTTTCCTTATGTAGGTTCCAGCTTCGCATGATATTTTGAATAGAACTAAGTTACCCTTAAATTCGATGAAGTTTATATCATATACTTTTTTTATCCTTAATCGCCTTTTAACTGACGACCTAACCGGAGGTTTTTGATAAATTTCCCCAACAAATTTTCTTCCAACAGTTTTAATCAAATCTTCATCAACCTGATTAGTATGCAATTGCATTAAAGTAACGTACTCCTTTACATCTTCCGTTATTATCTTCATTAATTTCCTAGCATCCCCTATACCTATTGGTAAAACACCGGACACGTTGGGATATCTCCGTCTTTACGACTCTAGAGTTCCCCCATGTCCGGCTTTCTGAACCCCTAATAACTGTTTAACCCAATAAGCTACTTGATGACTTGAAGGACCAGGCGGTTTATCTAATACTATTATCGACTTACTTATGTATCTCGAAATCTCTCTATTCCATGGATCTTCACCGTAATTCTTTAGTATCTCTTCATCTTTTACAACCGTCCACTCGTTAAAGTAATTACAGAACCTCTCGATCCTTTCTACTTGTTCGAAACTTTTCATGTCTTCATATACTCCTCTAACCCTGAGTCTTTTATCTTCTTTTCTATTTCTTCATCAGAAGCACCCTTAGGAATCTCTATTTTCTTATCAGTAATATCTAAGTGTAGAATGTTTGCTCTCCTTCTCTTAACCTTATTAATACTACTAGGTCCTGTAACTAAGACGAAATTATTGTCAATTATATCTACAACTATTGCCTTTTTACCTTTTTCTTTACCCCTATTTTTCACACATATTCTTCCTACTTCTAGTGCGGACATCGTAAGGTATTTATTAAAAACACGATAAAAATCTAACTACTTCCGTAGATGAAGTTATACATCTTTATAACTCTAGGGATTAACATTTTTCCCTCGTGTCCTTTAGGATTAACCGTGTTTATGGAACACTCAATTGCATGGAAAAAGTTTGGTCCTTGCCCTTTAAAGCACGAAGAATTGTAACCTTTACCTATGTCAGCATTTTTCCGTTGTTAGGTTCGGTCGCCAATAAAGATTTATTATATTCAACTAGAGTAATGATGTTGGTGCACAAATGTCGTCTAGAAGCAGTGCTATTAAAGATAAATGGAAAATGAAGAAGTGGTTTACCGTGTTTGCTCCAGAGCTGTTCTCTGGCGTGCCCTTGGGTCAGACTGCAGCATTTGAAGGATCGCAGATTATTGGCAGAAAAATAGAGACCACTCTATATGATCTTACTGGGGATTTCTCTCTAGTCCACGTGAAAGTTTATTTTAAAATAACGAAAACCGATAACGAAAGGGCTTATTCCGCTTTTTACGGCCATGAAATGGCGAGGGACTACATTAGATCTCTAATAAGAAGAAAGAGTTCTAAAATCCAGAATGTAGTTGACGTTGTGACAAAAGACGGTTATAAAATTAGAGTAAAGGCTCTAATATTAACGACATATAGGTGCCAAAGGAGGCAAAAAACCGATATAAGGAAAATTTCTGCCGATCTTATCCAAAAGATTGCCTCAGAATCTAACTCTAATGATTTCATTTCCTCTATGTTATTTGGGAAAATATCAAATGAAATATTTAATACATGTAAGAAAATTTATCCACTAAGGAATGTAGAGATCGAAAAAAGCAAGGTTTTTGGACAAACTATTATTTCTGAGGAGAAGAAAGTTGAAAGCAGTAGTATTAGCGGCGGGTAAAGGCGAAAGGCTTGAGCCTATAACCCATACCAGAAATAAAACCCTTGCTCCTCTATTGGGCGAAACTCTTTTAGAAAGAACTATTAATATCTTATCTGAATTTGTTGACGAGATTTACCTAATTGTTGATAATCCCGAACAGTTTACTTCTATTATAAATAATCCTATTTTAAGAGTAGTCGTTCAGGAAGAACAGAAGGGAACGGCTTTTGCATTAAAGTCAGTAAATCTTAACGATGAGTTCATATTAGTTTATGG
The DNA here is from genome assembly GCA_019704295.1 of Sulfolobales archaeon HS-7. Classification (GTDB taxonomy): domain Archaea; phylum Thermoproteota; class Thermoprotei_A; order Sulfolobales; family Sulfolobaceae; genus HS-7. The sequence continues at coordinate 826,385 of AP024596.1, forward strand.
CGATATTTACGCGGATAGTGGATTATTTTCTAAAGTTGCTTCCTGCAGTGGTAATTGTGTCGTGGGAGTTGAAGTGGGGAATCCAAATGAATATGGAGTATTAAATTATCAGAATGATAGACTTGTTGAGATTATCGAGAAACCAGAGGTATTTATAGGAAATTATGTAAATGCCGGTATATATAAATTTTCTGAAAAAATTTTTAATTATATCGATAAAATTAGTCCGTCAGTAAGGGGAGAATACGAACTCACTGATGCAGTAAATCTTCTAGCTAAAGAAAACGAGGTAAAAGTGATCACGTATTCAGGCACTTGGCTTGATGTAGGAAGACCTTGGCAAGTTATAGAATTAAATAAACTTGCGTTACAAAAAATCGAAACAAAAATAGAGGGAGAAATCGAAAGAGAGGTTAAAATAAAAGGGAGGGTTATTATTGAGAGAGGGGCGCGAATAAGAGGCTGTTCATATATTGAAGGGCCTGCTTATATTGGTTCAAATACGGAGGTAGGCCCAAACGCTCATATACGTCCATATACGGTGATAGGAAGAGGCGCTAAAGTTGGAACGAGTGTTGAAGTTAAAGAGAGTGTAATTATGGAGAATACAAAGATACCCCACTTAAGCTATGTAGGGGATAGTGTTATATGTGAAAGTGTGAATCTCGGTGCGGGTACTATTACTGCTAACCTTAGATTCGATGAGGAAAGCGTAAAGGTTAATGTAAGAGGAGTTAAAGTGTCGTCCGGTAGAAAGAAGCTGGGCGCGTTCATTGGAGGTTATGTTAAGACTGGAATAAACGTCTCTATTATGCCAGGAGTAAAGATTGGGGCTTACTCTATTATATATCCCAATAAAGTAGTGGATAGGGACGTTAATAAAGGAGAAATTTTAAAGTGAATCTTACATTCCCTACCGATGAGAGATTATACTTCACTACTCCGATCCTTGTTAATAGGGTAGAAGATAAGAGCTCTTTAACTTTTTCCACCGCATACTACGTACTAGATACATATAGAGTAATAATTAATAACGAATACAATAGTATAGAATAGGGAAGCCGGGGTGCCCGAGCGGTCCAAGGGGGTGGGCTCGAGACCTCCAGCTAACAGTGAGTGACCCACTGCCTCCCTGAGGCACACGGGTTCGAATCCCGTCCCCGGCGTTATGAAATGTTTATGGAGATTAATTAGGTTATAACTAGATGACGGGCTGTTAGCGCATTCATTGCGAATTGTAATTTATGAGAAAGCATGATAAACTACAGTAAATTCCTAATTTTAAATCCCTACCTGTCGTTCCGGTAGTATTGAATTGAATTTGTTACGATGACTGAAATAATAAACTGAATTCGCAATGGAGACGTAAATCGCCCTGCTATATCTATATTAACCATACGTCATTGTATCTCTATTCCGACTCCTTAGTCTTTTACAAGATTAGCACTTTTTAGGGATTATATAAAACCACATAAGATTCGTCTTCTACCTTCACATCTTTCCTCGGATTCACCATTTGATTTATTCTACGTGATAAAAGTTAGCAAGGATAGTGTTAGCCTCTTTTAAAAAGGGAGTTAGGAATGATAAACGATAAAATTGAGTACTTTATCACTAAAAGGGTAATTATTAATGATAATATTATAAGCCGTTAGTTAGCTTTGAGGAATAGTAAGACGAAGTTAATTACTAGTTGATATGGTTAAACAAAACGTAGGGTCAAGTCTTCTTTTTACATTAAGTATTTCTTGCGCAGTAACTATTACGTCGCTTGTAAATTCATGTCTGAACGATTCTGATAGAATTACCTCGAGGTCTTTGCACGATGCATCTGTAAATAAGACATCACCCTCGGAAATTTGTCGTCCTATTGATACATTGCCACGAATAGACACAGCAGCTGACTGACTTGCTAGTAATTTATCTAACGTTTTTTTATTATCTTGTATTTGGAGAATTTCGCCAATTCGTCTACCATGACTATCAATAACCGGAGACTTAGGCCTTAGAATGCCTCCCAATACCTCGACTCCAACTATAATCGGTTCACTACGTCTGAATACGTACCCTGGTAACAGTTTAAATTTAGCTGGTAATACGATAGCATTCAAGTTCTTTTTCTTCTTCTCCTCTCTAATTTCTTTAATCCACTTGAGATAATCATCAATTAGTTGATAAATTATGTCTCTCTGAAAAAGGTTGATATTGGAAAGTTCAGTTCCAGGTAAAACTTTTACTCTGAAGGCAAGTATAGCTCCGTATTCCTCATTCTCCTGTGCCGAAAGTTGTGCCTCCATGACGTCTTTCTTCGAAACAGGTCCTATATCTGCTAATCTAATAGGGATATTTTCTTTCTTTAAGGCGTAGACAATAGCTTCAAGGGTTCCCAGGCTGTCCGCTTTAACTACTACTCCAGAGGTATCTGAGGATATTTTTATCGCTTTTACCTCCTCTTCTATAGTCTTTTTAGCCTTTTCTAGCTCTTCTGTGCTACTTGCACTATAAAGTGGTGAACCCGCTATAGCATAATCTAGATCACTGGCAGTTATCTTGATTCCCGAAGCTGCATATGCCTCGTCTATCGGAGAATAATCTGCCTTCATCTTCATGTCTTGTAATGGTTTTGGTACCAATATACCCTTCACCTTGGTAACTATTATACCGTTACTTCCCGCTAGCACTATTGTGTCATTTTTCCTTAATATTCCGTCGTAAAGAATCACGTCAATGGTTGTTCCTAAGCCAAGTTCTTCTTTAACTTCCATCACTACTCCTTTTGCTGATCCTTCAACAAATCTTAATCTGGCCTTCATATAATGTTGGGTTAACCCAGCCAAAATAGCTAGCAATTCAGGTATACCCTCACCTGTTTTTCCGGAAACGGGAATTATGGTAACTGCCTTAGTGAAGTCTGATACTCTGTCAAATCTATCGCTATTTATACCATATGTCGATAGTTCCACTACTATCTCGTAGATCTTTCTGTCTAAATAGTCTAACGTAGATTTATCCTGTTTTTCTACCGAAAATAAAAAGGGCTGATCTTGCTGAACTTTCCATCCAGGAATTCTATCGATTTTATTTGCTGCTACGATAAACGGTACTTTCCTTGCCCTCAGCAATTCTAACGACTCTTTAGTTTGATTTTGAAAACCTTCCATAACATCAACAACCAATATTGCGATATCCGATACGCTTCCACCGCGTACTCTTAAATTAGAGAATAATTCATGACCAGGGGTGTCAATAAATAGCAAACCGGGAATCTCTAGTTTAATAGGGATTTTCTTTCTTAATGGAGAAGCTAACTTTTCTATGACTGAGGCAGGAACTAAACTTGCACCGACTTCTTGAGTCATTTCTCCTGGTTCCTTCTTGACTACCGCTGTTCCCCTTATCTTATCTAATAATGTGGTCTTTCCATGGTCTACATGACCTAACACTACTACAATAGGTTGTCTTAATACTTTCTTTGACATCTTATCACCTCACCATACGATTTTGATGTCAAATTGTTTGCCTCACTATTAGTATTATAGCTTCTCGGTTTTAACGTCAAGCTATGTAGAATTTTTATTAATATTTATCATAATAATATAATTTTAAAAAAATTTTACTTAGTATATATATATATTAATAATACATATCTTGATCGAGCTTGAAGCGCGGAGCAAGCTAATTTCATGACCTAATTTTTTAATTTATATTGTAGTAGTAATAAGTAATAGCGTGTAATCCATAATTAACGCAAGAAACTAGATAAATTAAAATGTTATAAAATACATTCCCTAGAATTAAAATAGTTGTGTTATAGAGAGAAATAGTATAAAATTAGTTTATTCAAAGTACCCTAATGTAATAACATATTTTTAAGTATTAGAGCTAAAACTAGGTTTTCAGTGTAATGGGTTTAACGTTTACAAGGAAATGACGGATATTTTGAGCTTAGTAAGTTAGTAAAAGCACTTAATCTCTCGCAATTCCCCGTAATATAATCCCGATTATCCGTGATAGGGAGAGTTATTCATATATAGAAGAATTTAGTTTTTAAAGTAAATAATATTTGTTATACATTACACACTATTCTGACAATCAACAGCATAAAATAATTAAAACGAGTGTGTAAAGGGAGATTGGTATTATATTCACTGTGAAAGTTCCTCATATATAGTTTCTTAATATTCTTTATTATTTTAAATTTTAATAATAATATCAAAAGAAATAGTACAAAAATGAATAAGATAAAATTAAAAACCTATATCTAAAAAACTATTGCGTACTCGTGACTACTACTTCCTTTTTCTTATTAATTTCCATTTTAACTTTTTCTAATTCGTCTGTCATCTGTCTTATTGCGAGCGTAAGTAAATCTTTATGCGCTTCGCGGACATGTTCTTCTGCATCATCACTTTGTACATTTATATCGCACTTTGTGCATTTATATAAACCTGAAGTTTTCTCCTTTGTAACTATTGGCTTAACTCCTTTCGATATCCTCTTTAATATTGGAATAATCTTTCTAGCTCTAGGTTCGCCTCCACTTTTTTCAATTATCCTTTGTGTATAACCCCTTAACTGGTGTTTTGATATCCCATATCTATAAGCTACTGTAGCAGGGCCTTCGCCCTTCACTAGATATTCTTCCAGAGCGTTAAGGAGATAGTCGTTCCCTCCTAATATTTTTAGTGCTATATAATTTATTAAGGATTTGGTATCTACTTGTTTCATTAAAATCACCCGATCTAAACTATTGTTATGTAGACTGAGTTTAAAAGGAATTGTGTTTATACAGTTATGATCTCACGTACTTATTCATACTAGTGAAAAAGTATATGTAATAATCTCTTCTCACTTAATGGAAAAGCTTAATTGATTAATTTTCTCACACAATAGAGGAGAACTGCTGCTAGTTGGGGAGCGCCAATATCACCTACAGCTATGTCCATGCTTATTTCCTCGCCGAAACTAGTATCCACCTTTGAGAACTTTTCATCAAGTCCATGAAATACTAACATGGTCGGTATATTTTTAAAAAGTTCAGAATAATTTACTTTTTGTCCGCTACCTGGCGTGACTAAATACACTTTTTCAGGTCTAATCAGCTCCACCGCGTCCTTAAGGTCTGGAAGTATGATAATTCCTTTTCCTAATTTATACGCCATTTTATTTACTTCAGGTATCCCTGCCTGTGCTGCCGTTCCTCCTACCTTTGTTGCAACCAAAATTCCATTATCGGTTAAAGAGTAGACTACTTTTGCAAATTCAATTAACCTCTGGACACTAATCACATTATGAATAACCACATATATCTTCATATTTTCCTCTAATATAACGTGCAATCGCATTAGATAAGCTTACTGGAACAGACTCTCCTACCTGGTTATACTGTTCGTCTCTCGAACCATAAAAGACATGGAAGTCTGGGTACAACATTAATCTTGCCTGTTCTCTAACCGTCAGGAAACGATCCTCAAATGGATGAATAAATCTAGATCCACCCATTACTGTTGGTGCTATCTCATTAGGATCTAAACGGCGGTATAAAGGTATCTTCTTTCCACTACCCTCATACATGGACATATATTCATTAAATGAGAGATTAACTATTTTTCTTAGTTTTTCATCACTAATTGCTATTTTTTCATGGTTTGGTACGTCGTTGATTTCCATTAGATCCCTTATTGCCTCATAGACTGTTATTCTTTTTGTCATGATCTGTGGTTTTATTTCAATATTAGAAATGAAAACTCTCGTCCTTCGCGATGGATTACCATAATTTTCTGCCCTCAATATATTAAAAAAAACTTTTGGATATCCTGCGTCATCAAAAAGCCTAGAAAGTTCGTCTCTTAACTCACCATGTTCTACTAAAGACGGAACGTTTTCCATTACGAATATGCAAGGATTAATTTCCTTAAGAACTCTTATGTATTCTAATGTCAGTAGTCCTCTCTCATCCTCATATAACCGCGATAGTGGCTCTTTCTTCCTTTTTGGATTAGCCGCTGTAAAAGCTTCGCACGGCGGACTGCCTATTACTATTTTTGGGTGACTATTGATTAATTTTATTTGTTTCCAATTAAAATAGGCTATATCCTCTTCTAATACTAATGTTGTGGGAAAGTTAGATGCATACGTTCTAGCCGCATCATGATTTTTTTCTAATGCAACAATTATTTCAAACCAGTATGAGAATCCTCTACTAAATCCTCCAGCACCTGCGAAAAGATCAATTACTGCTGGCTTTTGTTTCATTAGCAATCTCTTCTTCTAGTTTTTCTATTCTTTCCCTTAATCTCTCCTTAACTTTTTCCGAGTCGTAATAGGACAGTGGTGAACCACACCTAGGACACTTAAACTGATTTTCAAACGCCTCATCAAACGTGTATCTTGCGTAATCGTTATTACACACGTAAAATGTATTGGAACTTTCGAATTCTAATCTCAATTTTAATTTTTCGAGTATTGCGCGCTTCCTATTTAGTATAATGTTATTAATTTGTTCTAAATTAGCCCTCCAAAAATATATATACCATCCGGTATCCTTATCTCTTGTGCGTCTAGAAATCACGAATCCCTGTTCTGCCAACATGTAAAGAACCTTTCTGACATCATTTATCTTTAGATTTAGCTCGTTGGCTATATCTTCATCTTTCATTTCTTCCCTCCTCTTAATCAAAAGAGACAATACGTCAATAACATCATCGCCTAAAATTTCTTTCGCCATTTTTATTAATAATTCTTCTACACTACTCATTCTTAACTACCTTTTTCCCCCTTTCTTGTGGTATTATGCGTAACTTGGAATCCTGAAAATATATATCGAGTTCCTCCCCTTTATATATTCTGTCTAAGAAGATGGCTAACGCAGCTATTTCAGAATGTGGTTGGGAAGAAATTGATATATTAAAGTCCGAATTATAGTAATACCATCCCTCAACCTTCTGACTTCCTACTACTATGAGAATTGGTTTCTGAATAGTTGAGATAATATCCATAACTTGATTAATTCTCTGTCCATACATTGTTAAGTGAATTACGATACCTCCTCTCTTCTTCCACTCAATAACTAGGCGCTGCGGATTTTCACAGTAATCTATTTCAAAATACGTTCCTCCCCACATCGACTTTACATTCTCTATTTTTTTGATTAACGCGTTATCTTCATCCCCTGCAATGAAAATTCCTCTAGCTCCCAACGCTCTTGCAACTAATGCAACGTGAGTTGTAACTCTTTTATCTCTCTGCTTCCTATGGCCTAACCTCAGTATATATATTTCTTTATATCTAAAGCTTGAGATAAATGCTCCCTCACACTGCTTATATTTTGCTTAGTTTTTGCAGAAACAGGAACTATTCCAATAACCGGTTCATATTTATTTTGAATTAACTCTTTAGCTTTCCTAATTTTAACGTCTATGTCCCTTGTAATATCTATTTTATTTAGGAGTAATAATAGGGGTTTACCACTAAGTCCTATTTGTCGCATTATATTTATGGAACCCATAAACATTTTTGTAAAAATCTGTATATCACTAGACGCATCTATAACAAGAATTAATGCGTCAGAAAACTTTGCCTCAGATAAGGTTACGTGAAACGCCTCAATTATTTGGGGGGGAATACTCATTATGAAACCTACACTATCTACTAGAACTGCCTTCGCTCCATTTATATCAATTGAAGCTCTCTTTGGGGACATCGTCGTAAACATGGAATTATCAACCTTCTTGTTAAGACCCGACAATACATTAAATATAGATGTCTTACCAACATTTGTATAGCCTAGAATAGTCACCTGCGGCAGTCCACGCTCTTTAAGCTTCTCAAGTCTCAGTGTAGTTACTGTCTTTATTCGCTGCAATTCATTATTTAATCTAGATATTCTTCTTTTATGATATTTTAATAGTGCCTCTAATTCATATTTTCCTCCGCCAAAGGGACCTTGTTGTTCACCGAGTTTACTCCTTCTAATTTGATCTCTTAGTAGCGGAACTTCGTACTTTAATTTAGCAAGTTCTATCTGCAATTTCGCCTCTTTCGCTCCGGCATGTAATGCAAATATTTCTAGGAGAAGTTGTATTTTATCTAGTATTCTGATATTTTTTAATTGTAAGCTCAAATTTATAAGTTGCCTAGGCTTTAGGGTATCAAATATTACTACTACATCTGGCATATCGCTGTTTATCTGTTTAATTTTATCCTCACTAATAAAATATTTGGGATTATTTTTTTCGCCTATTTTATACTCTCTTATAATCTTATAGTTTAAAGTACTTACTAACGCTTTAGCCTCTACCGCATCATCTAGTTTTGAAAAAAGTATACAATTCAATTTTTCCTTACCTTATTTCTGATATTGACTATGTCGCCTAATGTGAGCTCGAACTCATCATCATTGCCTTCTAACTGGTTATCTGTTCCTTCTTCAAAATTTTTTGTAATAAGGGATATATTTAAAATTTTTTCAAGACTCTTCGCTTGTTCTAGCGTAGGTCTTAATTTGCCGCTCTCAAAACGCTTTACAATATTCTCCTGTACTTTCATTTTATCAGCTAATTGCTTTGTAGTCATATGCAATCTTTCACGACCTTCCCGGATTAGTTGTCCATAATTCTCAATAATGTCTTCTTCTGGTAAATCCCTTATTGTCCTTCTGGTTATCATTTTTTTAGAATTAAATTTTTTTTGTTGTTGTTTAATAACTTTTGCATCACTTTTCACTTTATTATAGCAAATATCGCATAACGATAACGTGGCTCCTTCTATGTTTACTTGGGTAACATTATTAGTTTTTCTTCCACACATTTCACAGTATAACTCTTCCCCTCTTCGCATTTGTACCTTAAAATAATAATTAGCATTAAACGTTATTAGCCTATCTATATAATTAATAGTACTGGATTAGTTTGTCAGGTAGTATAGATGATTATCCAGTAAGCAGAAGCGGAGACGACTCAATAATAAAGATCTTGGAAGAGAAAGTAAAAAGTATGCAGGTTGAGATAGAATCCTTAAGAAAAGAATTAATATATTATAAAAGCGAGTTCGAAAAGCTCATGAGTCCTCCTCTAATAGAGGCTACTGTACTTGACGTTCTTGAAGACGGTAGAGTTGTGGTTAGAAGCTCTTCTGGACCAAATCTTATAGTGAATGTATCGCATAATATCGATTACGGACTCATAAAACCTGGTTCTGTTGTAGCCCTAAGCCAAAGAGGTTCTACAGTGGTGGAGGTATTACCTGATAGGGACGATTTATTAGTGAAGTCGTTAGAGGTTATTGACAGACCAAATGTAACGTTTACTGACATAGGTGGACTGGATGAACAAATTAGGGAAATAAAGGAAGTCGTTCAACTTCCGCTAACAAATCCCAGCATCTTTAAGGAAATAGGAATAGAACCACCTAAAGGTATTTTGTTATATGGTCCTCCGGGGACAGGGAAAACGATGTTAGCTAAAGCAGTAGCCAGAGAAAGCAACGCTACTTTTCTTCATGTAGTCGCCTCAGAATTCGCGCAAAAATTTGTAGGTGAGGGAGCTAAACTAGTCAAAGAGTTATTTGAACTTGCCAGAAAAAAGAAACCTTCAATCGTGTTCATTGATGAGATAGATGCTATCGCTGCTAAAAGGATCGAAGTAGGTACTAGTGGTGAAAGAGAAATTCAGAGAACTTTAATGCAGTTACTCTCTGAGATAGACGGATTTAACAATTTAGAGGCGGTCAAAGTTATTGCGGCTACTAATAGAATTGACATTTTAGATCCAGCTATTTTACGACCCGGCAGATTTGATAGGCTTATCTACGTACCATTACCAAATGAAAAAGGAAGAGAGGAAATATTTAAGATATATTTAAAAAGGATGAAAATTTCAGAGAAGATCGATGTCAAAACACTAGCTCTAATGACGAATGAGTTTAGCGGAGCCGATATAAAGAATGTATGTATAGAAGCTGCGTATCAGGCTATAAGGGAAGGCAGGACCTCAGTATCAGGAACGGACTTCATAGCCGCAGTAAATTATATCAAATCAAAAAAGAATAATTTAACGAAAAACGTTGAGAGGAGTGAGAAGTTCATATGAAGCAACAAAAGAAGATTTTGAGTTCTTAAATTCCGTGCTGATATATCAGTTAGGTAGGAAGGAAGCTGACGCCCTATTAAATGTACAGAAACTGTTTATTAGTCGTTCGCACTTTACTAATAGAATAAGAAACGTATATGATAATGATAAGCTATTATTTTCCTTAAGGCCGAAGGATGGAAGAGCGTCTCTATCCCTATTTGGAGGAGTAACCTTATTTAACAAAGTCCCCGATAGCTGGCTCATAATCAGGATTAAGGACGAGGTTGCTGAATTTATTGCGAAAGGTCTAAGTGTTTTCGCTAAACACGTTATTAGCGTAAATCCTGAAATCAGACCTGGGGATGAGGTCATAGTAGTTGCAAACAATAAGGTAGTAGGTGTAGGAAGGGCTACCCTATCAGGGAGAGAAATAGGTTATTTTAATATTGGCGTAGCTGTAAAGATTAGAAGGGGTATAAACAATTGGCAAAAGTTATGATAACAGGAGTTGATAGCAAACAGTTGCAAAACTCTACATTAATAACTGGGTTTAGAACCTTAGGAGAGGTTGGCTATTTAGCGGTGAGACATTTAATATTATCTACTAAACCTAGAAAAATAGGTGCAATAGTGACGAAGTATCAGACAGATATTACGTTCTTGGACGAATACGGTTTGGCAACGCCATTTGACATCTTCTTTGATGAGGGGAAAAAAATAATCTATATACTGAATCATCTTCTTCCCATAAGAAGAGAATGGGCCGATTTTTCAAGGACTATAATTAAATGGTCCCTCTCATTAAATGTAAGTAATATGTTCTTGATAGGAGGGTTAGATAGGAGATACAAAACTACGCAGGCATCTATGGCTTGGTTAAAAAATAACTATTCGCCCATTGAACTAAATATGCCGTTACTTGAGAAACAACAATTGATCATAGGTCCATTAGCCTTACTTATTATATATTCTGAACTATACAAAGTGCCAGCTTCGATCCTACTACCTTATGCGGATAGAGATAGACCAGACCCAGCAGCTGCGGCCGAAGCGGTTAACGTAATAAGCGAATTAATGGGACTGAAAATAGATGTTAATCAACTTTTGGAAGACGCTAAGCGGATCGAAGAAGAGATAACTAAACAGTTAAAACAACTACAAGATGAGATGTATAAATCACAACCGAATAGACATTATATGTAATGTAGCTCAGCCTTACATATTCTCTCAATTTTTTTAGCTAACTTTGCTGAAGCGTAGATAGTGATCTGTTTACTGTCGTTGCTCTTACAAAACTCGGCTAAGGTCTTAAGTAGATCCCGTTTAACCTCGTACTCTAACGACTTAGAGTTTTCGAATTGCGATAGTGGGTATATCTCTGAAACATTTATCGGTATCAACCCGAAATATGGATAGAATATTAATACCTCTGCCTCAGGAAACTTTTCCCTAATATTCCTTACAAATTCTGACGAAATAAACGGTTTTCTTATTTTTAAGCCATCTATTAATATTATACTATTTTTTTCAACTTTATAATTTTTCATAAAAGTCTTATGCCTTGTTATCTCTGGACGCCAGAGGGAATTCCTTGTAATCAAAAATATTCCCTTTTCTCCTGTTCGACGGTCGTAATTTTCCAAATATTCTTTATATTTTTTTAATCTATTAAAGGAATCGTAAAGACTTGGATGTACAAGGGATTTCTCCTCTGCATATTCGAATAACCTACCCTCTCTAATTGCTATTTTTATCCTTTTTATTTCCTCAGATATTTTAATTAAATTGTGAATAGAGAGAAGCCTCGTTCTATCTTGATATTCCATCTCTTTTAATTCCTTGGGAAGATATCTAGAGCATACGTTACAACTACAAGGGAAATAGTCTAGTTGATCTAATTTGTAAACTCTCCCTTCTGTTATGTATCTGCCATTCCTTGCATATAAAATATATGAGGCTGAATCAAAGGTATCCACACCTAAGATTACCGCTATAGGAAATACATGTGGCAATCCTGCACCGAAGAGATGGAGGGCTTTTCCTCTACTTACGTTAGACTTTGCAGTATAAATCATCTCTACAAGTTTAACGTAATTATACTCCTTCATAAGTACGGTTGGGCTTCCCAATCCTAACATCTTATACTTGTTCGCCGAATCAGCCATTTTCGCCGAGAAGCTTAACAATTCAAGATTATATCCACCTTGAATAGGATGCAACCAAACAATTCTTTCATTATCTATTACACTTTCAACCTCTTTTCCTCTTTTTATTGTTTCTTCTACTGAATATTTAACTTTTTCAACCTTATTAGAATTACCAGTAGGAATATCCAGTATTACTCCAATGTCAGGAAGAATAAGATTCTCGTATTCTACTATTTCTTTATTAGTCACGTCCACGTTTCCGTATTCTAGTATTTGGTATGCGCCAGAATCAGTCATTATTATTTGGTCTGTATTAAAAAATGAATGAATAGTAGAACTTATTTGCATTTTTTTAAGGAAGTATGCATTAGTTATGAAGTTATCAAATCCTAACGATTTTAGATCCTTAGGGGTTATCGTAGTATCTGAGGGATCAATAACAGGAAAAAACGCAGGGGTTTCTAGTTTTCCATGTCGCGTATGGAGTACGCCTATTCTCCCTGCGAGGTCTTCGTACTTTATTTCGAAGTCTCCGTTCATTGCTTCTGCTCTTTTTTCTTCTTTATATATTCATTGTAGATGTCAGTTACTTTCTGGGCTAAAGGACCAGTGCCCTCCACACCAATATTTTCCGTTACTGTAATTTTCTCCATAATGGTAACTACTCCGGTTTCCTCGTAAACCTTTACATCACCTGGTCTTAATTTTAACGTTTTTTCCACAAGTTCCGCAAATTCACTGGGTACGAATAGAGGAGTTGTCTTCATGAGTATTTCTGAAATGCTATTACCGTTAATAACTACCTTGTAATAGGAGTTGTTATTATTGTCTTTCGCATTAGTTAAACTTAATGTAAGTGAAGGTAAGTCGTAACCCGTGAGTTGTCCTATATATTCCTTTCCACTAATTAGCCTGACCACGACTTGTTTATCAAGCATAGATGCGATGTCATTTACTATTCTCCTATTCTGGGAACTCATTTAAACACCAAATAGAAATAAAGTTGGACGGATAAATAATGGTGATCATCTACGGTTAAGAATACCGAATTATCTCTCTCTGGGAAAGTAACTGACATTAAAGAAGGTACATTACCTGGAGTTTACGTGATCGAAGTTGAGGGAGACGGTATTGCGTTTTCAGTAGATATGGTCAAGGAATTAGTATCACTCACAAAGGGTCAGGAAGTTATAGTATCCCTTACAAAAAGTAAACCAGAATTTACGGAAAGGGATTTTTGTGCAAGAGGATATGTATTCCATGAGAGGAACGTAAACGGAAGGTTCGTTACACTAATATCATTGTTTGGTCTATTGGTTAAGGTGAACTCTTCAGAAGGTCTTTTACAAAAGGGAGTATTCGCTATGTTAGATCACGTCTATCTTTGTATAAAGGTGAAGTGAAAATGATGGTAAGGAAAATTAGCGAAATAGAACCTATAAAGTGGAATAATGGCGAGGTGGTTTGGCTTAATGTAGCTAGACTGCCATGGGAAGAGGAATATAAACATTCGTCGAATTATGAAGACATAGCTAGAGCTATAGAAGTAATGGAAATAAGGGGTGCCCCTGCGATTGGTGTCGCTGCAGCATATGGAATAGCAGTTGCAGTGTATAATTATAACGGAACGACCCAAGAGCTTTTAGAAGTAGCGAATAAAGCGTCTGAACGACTTAAGAGAACTAGACCGACAGCGGTAAACTTATTCTGGGCAGTAGAGAGAATGATGAACAAGGGAAACTATCTCTATCGGGATAACGTTAATCCCGAATCTTTCAAATCCTCTCTGCTTGAGGAGGCACATAAGATAAAAGAAGAAGATATACAAAATAATAAAAGAATGGGAGAAATAGGTAGCTCAGTTATAAAAGACGGAGACGTAATTCTAACACATTGTAATACTGGTTCCCTTGCAACAGCTGGATTCGGCACAGCTTTAGGAGTTATAAGAAGTGCATGGTTACAAGGTAAAGACATTCAGGTAATAGCTACGGAAACTAGGCCGTTATTGCAAGGAGCTAGGCTGACAATTTGGGAATTATGGAAGGATGGAATACCTTCAAAACTCATTACTGATAACATGGCCGGCTTTCTAATGCAAAAGGGGCTAATATCTAAAGTAATACTGGGCGCTGATAGAATATTAAGGAATGGACACGTAATAAATAAAATAGGCACTTATTCGTTAGCAGTACTCGCTGAGCACCACGGAATAGAATTTTATGTTGCTGCACCAACTTCAACTATAGACATACAAACATCATTAAATGATGTTATAATAGAAAGCAGAAAAAGTGAAGAAGTAAAGAACGTAATGGGCAAACTTACGATAACAGTTGAAGAAGCGGATGCTATGAACTTTGCATTCGATATAACTCCTCCAGAACTTGTAACTGGAATAATAACAGAGAAGGGAATTGCGAAATATCCTTTTAAAGAGTTGGAAAAACTCAAAAAAACTGATTAGTCTTCTTTTTCAGACTCCCCTTCTTTTTTCTCCGGACCTTTTCCTGCTCCAGTAGATTTCTTGCTTGCAGCTACCAGATCATCTATTCTTAATATGAGAGATGCCGCCTCGGTAGACGCCTTTAGCGCATTAATCTTTACTACTGAGGGTTCAACTACGCCTAATTTCATCATTTCTTCTGGCTGTCCCGTAAATACATTTATACCATACCACTGTCCATTTTCTCCCTCATGTAAACTTCTTAGTTTCATTAACATATCTACTGGATCAAGACCTGCATTTTCTATAAGAGTCATAGGAATTCCTTCAACGCCTGCTGCGAATGCCTGTATTGCCAACTGTTCCTTTCCGCCAACTTGTTGTGCATACCTTCTTAACCTTTTAGCTATTTCTAGTTCTATAGCGCCCCCTCCAGCAACTATTCTACCATCCCTTATTACATCAGCAACTGTTCCTAATGCATCTTTTATGGCTCTTTCTACCTCATCAACAACCCTCTCTAATCCCCCTCTTATTAAAATACTTACTGATCTAGGATTCTTCGCCCCTTCGACGAACACCATCTTATCTTCTCCTACTTTCCTTTCTTCAACTAATTCAGCATGACCTAGGTCTTGTTCGGTTAACTCATCCAAGTTACTTACCACTCTACCACCAGTAGCTCTTGCTAGTTTCTCAAGATCACTCTTCTTGGCTCTTCTCACAGCAAGGATACCTTTCTTTGCTAGGAAGTGTTGAGCAACATCGTCAATTCCTTTCTGGCATATAACTACGTTAGCTCCAGTAGAAGCTATCTTGTCGACCATTTCCCTTAATATGTTCTCTTCCTCCTCTAGGAATTTGTTCATTTGCGTTGGGTCATTTATTCTTATTTCAGCATCAATTTCAGGTTTTTCTACCTCTAATGCGGCGTCAAGGAGTGCGATCTTTGCATGTTCAACTCTTTTTGGCATTCCAGGATGGACTACTTCTTTATCCACGATTATTCCATACACTAGTTGAGTGTCGTTTATACTTCCTCCGTGCTTTTTAACTAACTGAACGTTATCAAGATCTACATACCATTTGTCTCCCCTTTTCTCTGCTATTTGGGTTACTGCTTTCATAATAATTTCTGCAATGTAATCTCTTGCCCCTGCAATAGCCTTACTACTTAAGGATGTCCTGGCTACTTGTTTTATTATTTCAGTATCATTTATCGTAATATGCTTTGATAATTCATCAACGGCTTTTGTTGCCTCATCTAGAGCCTTCTTATACCCAGACACTATCACAGTGGGATGAATTTCCTTATCAAGCAGTTCTTCCGCTTTTTTAACAAGCTCTCCCGCTAGTACTACTGCGGTTTTTGTTCCGTCTCCAGTTTCCTCATCCTGACCTTTCGCAATTTGAACTAGTAACTTAGCAGCAGGGTGTTGTAAATCCATTTTATCAAGTATAGTAGCTCCGTCGTTTGTAATCGTTATATCACCCAGACTATCTACTAACATTTTGTCCATACCTCTTGGGCCATAAGTTGTTCTTAGCGCTTCCTGAACAGCTTTCACAGCTGCTATATTATTTCTTAAGGCTTCTTTCCCGTAACTTCTAGACGAACCCTCTTTAAGTATGATTACGGGGATTCCTTCTGGAGTTGTAGCAAGTGTTGCCATGAGAATTCACCTACTACTTTTCCCTAAGTATCACTTCTATAAAAGATTATCGATCCCATACTTTGAATTCATGATAGGAGTTATTGGATACTTAATTCATACTCAAAGCCAATACGTCATAGTGAAAGCGCTACGAGACCGAAGAAAATCTATTAAACCTATGTAAGGTAAATTTTCTTGGAAAAATCTAGAATTACGCTAAATATATATTATCTTATATGGGCGCGACTGGGATATAAATCCAAGTCTGCTGAAGTTTAGTCTCTGCAATAGAGTTAAAAGCGTAAAGTACAGGTGTTTTAAATAATGAGGAGAGAAGTATACTTAATACTCGCAATCCTTGTAATATTGCTTACTTTAGGTGGAGTTTATCTAGCATCTTCGTATAGGACAAATATAACTTATTCACAGGTTGGTAGTTCAAGTGTAGATGGTAAGTACGTGTTATATGTTAAAATTATAATGAACTACGGTCCTTTTGGAGGAAGTTCTCCACTTGATGATGCAGAAATCTGGATATACCATAATGGAATGTTTTACTCACAAGGTTACACCAATGGTAGCGGCGTAGTGCAATTCACCCTTCCACCAGGTACCTATACGGTAAGAATATTACCCTTAAGGATGGAGGAAAACATATCTCTTAATGGTGATTGCGTTTTGACAGTTAATTACGCCTATTTACATTCATAGCATAATGTTTAGTAAAAATAATATATTTAGTTAAAGTATTACCTCGCTTTTATCTTTTCATGCATAGGAGGAGCGAAAGACCCGTAAGAGGTGCGATTGATAGTCCGGTATTATTTAGACATAAGTTTTCGGGAGGTATATCGATAATAGTCAGCCACGGGATAAGTGTCACCTAGATGCTTAAGTGAGGGTTTATGCGGTGGACCTACGCTCTAATCAGGAACTCCATATTCATCATACTATATGTTCACATCCGAGCTCGAGGTGCAAACCTTTAGTACTTCTGGAGCCCTCTTGGCAAGGCGGAGAAATAGAAAGCCCTGTCCGCGAGAGCAAGGCAGTTTGCATACTATTAATGGTGAAAGATTCCGTGGGGATTAAGATCGATAGTCTAGTACATTTAAAACTAGTTTACCAGTCTTGTTTCGCCAAAAAATCTCATGATTGTAAGAGATTATTAGAGTAATTTGTGTATAAAAATATAGGATTAAGTTAACTTAAGAGGTATAACAATATGATATGTTTAGTTAAAATCTGCTATATTTTACAAGTTAATACTAGCAGACGCAAGAAGTTCTGAATTTATTTAACGAGGTCAAAACGAGGTACATATTCCATCCCCTAGCTTGAAAACGTCTAGAGGAGGTTAACGAACTGGTCAAACGCTAGGGGCTTCTCTCTCGGTGCCTTGAAGTTAAAAGAGAGGAAGAGGTACAAGTTCCAGGAAGTGTCGAGAAGTGGGTAGATCAGGTAAAGCTTGTTGCACAACCTCCTAATAAGTTCTATTCTAGCCTTCCTCGTCTTGAGCCCTTCCTCTATTTACCACCTCGACCTGTAGGTCTCGGCCAACTCGTAAGGATCTTTGTCAACGTTTGAGACGAAAACGAAGTGCATTGGTTTCCCCTTGTGTTTCACGTAAATCACGTCGTAATAGTAGAGTCCCTTGTGATCTAGCCTTCTATAAGCAACGTAAGTTCTGTCGTTAACTGCGTGGTACCTCACGGTAAGGGGCTGGGCAAAGAGTTCCTTGACTCCCTTCAAGTTAGTTTTCCCTCTGATCACGGTTTTAGCGGGTAACTCCTTGAGGATCTCGAGGTTGAGGAATCCAGCGTCAGCAACAACGTAACTCAAGTTAACGTGCTGTAAAGCCCTATTGACGAACTCTTGAAGAAACTCGGAGGGCTTTTGATCCCCCCGGAACTGCGAATTGGGTAACCACGTTACATCTCACGGGAGACAAGAGATCTGCGGATCTAACCTTGGCCTTTCCCGAGAAGAGTTTGTCCCCCACTCTCTCCGCCTCCTTCTCTCCCACCCTCAAGAAGGTCTCGTCGAATCCCAGCACGATCTTCTCATTAGTGAAAATTGTACACAGCTCCCAGAACTCGAAGGTTTTACCCAGAAGTTTACCTAGCTTTTTCCCTTGTCTTACAAGGGAAATGCAATCCTTTCCTCTATTTTCCGAGAGGAGGGATTTGCTCCTCTTGATAACGTCCCGGGGATTAGAGGAAATCTTCTTAAACGCTTCCTCTACTATTAGCGCGGGACTTATCCCTTGGCTTTGGTTTCCGCATATCAAAATCTGGGAAGTCCCTCGCTTAAACTTTAACGTCCTCATTTCTACCCACTTGATAATACACAAGGTATTACTATACGTGTAAAAACTAGGTTACGTACCTTTTACAGAGATAAAAGTCGATATTTTCCTCACTTTAGCTGAAATTTAGCTAATTTCGACTCTTGAGCGAGATTCTCCCATGTTTTAAAAATTGTCTCATATTTAGTAAAATTGGCGAAATAAGACTGCTAGTTTACAGACAATGCGTTAATCACAGTTACTAACGTACTAAGCTTCACAAGAACGTATCGGTTAACGAGATGGTCTATGAGATAGACCTCATTCTTCATCGGACAGCATGTCCTAAATCGGGGTAGAAAGAATTCCTAAGTTTATTCAGAACTTCGTCAGTAGGTTGGTGGCAGTTTACGCCATTTTGAGGGTGATTACGTATATTATTGTCAGCGTTACTACGCCAGCAACTAACATATATAGACCTGTTACTATTCCCTCTTTAACCTCTCGCTCAAATACCGTCCCCATTACGAAAAGTAAAGAAAAAGTTACACATAAGCTTAAGAATAGGCCCATATAGCCCCCTATTATACTATAAATTAATAAGATAACTACCCCTATGAGAGGAGACGCAGCATGAGCGAGAGAAGACAGGACGACTAGCAGCTTTAAGGCTCTGTCATAGTAACTTCCTTTCATAGATTTAGCCATTTGGCCTTCTAATTTCTTTAGTTCCGCTTCAGCATCTCTAATCTCCACTATGAACGCATTACCCCCAGAGGATACGCTTATTCCAATTAGCCCGCTGAGGCCTAAAATTAAGGTAGAAAAGGAAGATTCTTTACTTATAAAACTGGCAAGAACTACGCTTATGGCGGTTATACTCCCATCAAACGAACCTAAGATAAAGTATTTTTTTAGGTATCCGTAAATATTCATTTCCCTAAACATTTCCTTTATTCTTGTAAAATCCACTCAAGACCACCAATTATAGCACAATATTTAATTTAAGCGATATTACTCTACCTATGCTTTCAGAAAAAATAGCTATCTACATAGAAAAAATTACACCTAAACTAGAAGAAAGATTTGAAAATAGGGAAAAGGTACTACAGTTATCACGTGAAATTATACGTCTAAGTGGGGAAGCAATATCTTTTTCCCATAGAGGAAAGAGCGATTCTGCTGTAGAAAAGTTCCATCTTGCTATAGATAAGGTTAGACAGGTGAAGGATTTAATACATGAATATCCCGAACTTCTCACTGGTGATGCAGGTACTGCATTCCAAGAGCTTACTGAAGCCTATATAGTTCTATCTTACCAGACAGATCGCTCTATCGAATTGCCGGAGGACATGAACATACCGATTATCTTTTACGTATTAGGAGTTGCGGACGCCGTAGGAGAATTAAGGAGGATTTGTTTAGAACAACTAAGGAAAGGTAATTACACCTATGCTCAGGAGATGTATAAGGAAATGGAAAATTTATACGAGATCTTATGGCGGCTAGAGTATCCTAAGGCCATGGTTCCATCTCTTAGACAGAAAATAGACAATTTGAGGCGCATACTAGAGGAAACCAGTCATGATCTTTTCTTGGCCTCAATAACGACATATTCTAAGCACACTGATAAGTAAGCTATGTAGAATATGTAGTTACTCCTTCGTTACTTATTTCAGAGTCTATTAATTTAGCTCCACTTATTTTAAGCAAGTTTTCGGCTATTTCCGATTTTAGGCAGACTACAGCTCCTCCACCGCCGCCTCCACTAATCTTACACCCATCAATACTTAATTTCTTAGCCAGCCCTATTATATAGTCGACTCTTTCATCTGTTATACCAAGCGCATTAAGAAGTCCGTGGTTAATATACATAAGACGGCCTATTTCTTCTTTTCTTCCCTCTACTAACGCAGTTTTTGCTTTATTTGTTATTGTTTCGATTAGACCAAAAATTCCATTAACTAATTCCGGATTGCTCTGCTTTGTGATAGATACGCGCTTAAGGATATCCCTTGTAGTTTCGCTTCTGATAATGTAGCCTACTGTAAATTTCAAATTCGTACTCAGCCTCTGTTCTTCGTTTTCGGTAAAGAAAATGATTCCTCCTAAAGCCTCTGTAAAAGTATCCATCCTACTTCCAATTTTTTGTACACTCTTCTCAATTTCAAATGATATTTTTGCTATTTCCTCTCTGCTTAACTTGTATCCTAGAAACGTAGAGTAGGCAGCAGTTGTTCCCACAACAACAGCAGCGCTGGTCCCGAGTCCCACTGAAGGTTCTACCTGAGTATCTATCTCAATTTCTACCGGTTTTTTTCCAAAATAGTCTATAACATGGATAATATAATTAAATAATTCTTTAGCTACAGGATTTATTATTATAGAAGAATCAAGATCAATCGTAACTCCCTTAATTGTGAGGCTGGGAGAGGATACTATTATCCTGTTATTTCCTTGCTTAATCTTTACATAAAGATATTCATTTATTGTAGCTGCAATTGCCGGCTTGTTATAGACAATTGCATGTTCACCAAAGAGTGTAACCTTAAGAGGAACTTTTGCTATAATCATATTTTCTTAACACTTTTTATAAAGTGAAAAGAGTATCGGGGTACAACACAAACCTATAATACTTCCCTGAGTTCTCGGAATTTTAGAGTAGTAAGTAAAAAGCAATTTAAGGTTTTCAATTCAGATAAGGTTATTCTAATAACCGTTAGTGCTAATTACGTGAAGTTCTGAAAAGTGCTAAACCTAGCTACTAATTAGAGAGCCCTTAGGTAGTTAAGTTTGTAGTAACCTGAATTACATTTATGAATATAAGTAACTACTATACGTAAATCATAAGACTCAGGTTTTGATATTGTAGTGAGAAAAACTACTTATACGTTATTCTCAAAGTAGTCTACTACTCCTGATTAAGCAATCTATTCGCTTCTTCTATCGTAAGAGTTTTTTGACTGTTATTTTTCCTAAATTTTAAAGTAATAGTGTTATTTAATTTATCTCGTTCACTTATAATTCCTATTATTGGAATTAAACTATTAGCAACTTTTCTTAACTTTTTTGAAAACTTCTCATTACTGCTGTCAACCCTAATTCTCCCCCTTAACTTCTTTGATATCTCTACAGCATCTTTCTTTAATTCAGGAGAAGTAGGAATTATAATTAGCTGAATTGGGGCAAGCCATATAGGTAGGACAGGCGTTGGTTGGGATAGAACCTCATCGAGTATTAGGCAAAGATTACTCTCTATATCTATATTTATTTTTCTTACTATAGAAAATAACTTTATGGATAAATCTTCAATTAGATAAAGAAACGAAACATCAATTGAAACTATGTAATTTGTGAAAACCATAGGACAGGTAGTCTGCGTTTTATAAACTTCCGTCTGATAGTATTGGGAGCACGTTAAACTTTCAGGAGGAAGTTTTTGTAATATATGTTTCTTTAAAGTCTCAATCATAAAGCGTATATCGTCGGTAGAAAATTCTTCGAAAACACTACATTTTTCTTTCAGCCTAACACATTCTACTTCTATTCGATGTGAAGACATATGTATGTACAACCTCGTATGAACTAAGAATAATAATGGCTAGGTGTTATAGTAAGAAGCAGGTACGTGTGTAAGGATTTTTTATATATTAACGCATCTCTATTCATATTGGTTTGAATATTCCTGATGTTTTCATTATATGAAGTGATTATGGCTACTTTTCTATAACTCGACAAAATATCGTTTTTACCTACAGTCGTCATTTAGGAATTTCTTACGAGGTCCTTTTAAACTTTTACTCTAAGATGATGTTTTGAAGGTTAGCAATTTTTATCACCACCCAGAAAGTGGATGAAGATCTTAATTGTAAACTATTATCTAAGTTTAAAGTAAGGTATACTATGTTTAACGAAATAATTTCAATATATCTAAAAAGAATCAAACTAGAGAACGCCTTTGAATACATGGTCTAAAAATTAACTTATAATCAGATTTTCCAGCGTATATCACTTTTCATACGACCCTCTGTTCATCATCCATCTTATATGTCTAATATCTCCTTAGCCTACAAACTTAAAACTATCTCGCTTACTACACTTTTAGAGTTCGACTTTTATCGCAACTACCAGTCACTTTTCGTGATTATTAGTTACTTAACCACATCACTCTTTTTACCTTCCAGTCCCTAAGGTAGCGAGACTACCTCCCAGCCATGAGACGTAACAGTGTCTTACGCATAATAAATGTTATTTACTTTATTAACTTAATTTTTAGGAAAAAATAAGTATCACGAACATAACTCGAAGAATAATACTTAAGGGGAATTATGTGTGGATCGTACTATGATCACGATAACTAAGCCTACGTAATGACCCATGAGGCGCTACATGCTTCGCCTCTAACACGACTATAGGAACATGAGTCTCCAACGGTACCTAGATCAACGTTATGTTCCTTGACGTTCTTGCTCTTGGCAAACTTGCACCTCTTAAGACTAAACCATTGTAGAGACTGTTATTCTCATCCCTAGTGTAGCATGTTTTCCCGTGGAAACGTTGAGACACACATCTAGAGGCTTGTACCTGATCTCAGGGAAATTGATCCAAGAAGGAAACCTCATGAGGTACTTGCGTCTCTCCATGAGAGGAGAAGGGATCAACTCTTCTCCCATTTCCCGCGAAATTACGCCCTTAGGGGAGGTAGCTGGGGCAAGAAGTAGGGAAAACGCTGTTCTGAGGGAGGTGCTTCGCTTAGATCTCCTCAAGATCCTCATGGTTTGCAAGGTTAAGATAGTTCTAGCCAACGTTTCCGACTTTAAATCTCCCATCTGTAACGTGATCACGCTCGTGGACAGGGGGTTTGCGGAGAGAGGCAAGGTGATCAGAGTCAAGAGGGGCTTGGGAGTACTGGGAGGAGGTGCTCTCCAAAGCTTTCCTCATAACATGAGAGCCCACTAGAGGAGCATGAGGGGATTGAACGCCTTTGCCAACCTCCTGGGCCTAGCTTACAATATTTGGCGGTTTAGGCCCATTAGTAAACCTTAAAATCTCCACTTAAAATCCCACTAGAGAAGCTCGTTTCCAACCTTGATTCTCGAAAGTTTCTAGATTAGTTGCGAGTAGTCTTGATAAACTGACCTTTATTATTCGCTTTAATAATTAAGCGAATTAAATTCTAGACTTACGCGTTTCATAACTTTTTACTTTATTTAGTTATTCACTTTGGTTACACATTGGACATAGTAGCATGTAAGTAATAGTATAGAGAAAACCTAGCAGTTTACTCTATATAATAATAAACCCCTTTTACCGGAAAAATAAACGTCTTGTTTGATACGAAACACAACGTTTTCCCCAATTTTTAAATGAAGTCATTTTACTTCAATTCTTTTTCATAATCGACTCTATAGTCCTATTGAAAAACTTAGAAGAGAGGCGTTAATGAGAAAAAATAAAATCCTCATATAGAATTTAATAATGCGGAGGTGCCCGAGCCTGGTCAAAGGGGGCGGACTTAAGACCTCTAAGTAAGAGATCCGCTGGCGTAGGCCTGCATGGGTTCAAATCCCACCCTCCGCACTCTAAAAGCAGCAATATTCTGTTACACGGCGGTTTAAATAGGGCCTTTCTAGAATATATTTAAATATCTATCAAAAAGTTGCATCTGGGTTAGTAAGTTCAGAGGACAAAAGTTAATTATTAAATTTTTGTTAGGGTAGTAAAAGACACCTCCTTTTAGCCACAGGTAACAGGATTTATATGCATTAAAATTAGTTATGCAATCATGCGGAAATGCGTGACATGACCGACTTAACAAGAAGCAGAAGATAGCAATTTACGCGGTAAGTGACATAACGGAAGAGGTAAAAAAATTGCTAGAGAAGGAAAAAAGGCCACTCATGAATCTTATATAGGTTTATTAGTTGAGGAGAGTAATACTCCTCAGCTAGGGAAACATGGTCGCTCACATATCAGTGTCTAATGCGTAATTAATGCGATCAACTAGATAAACTAAAAAGTTATAAAATACGTCAGTGTAGAATTCAATTTATTCAACTATAAGAGTAAAGATAATATAAAATCACTTTATTAGGTATAATCAAAAGTAACAACATATTTTTCGCAATAAAGGATAGGAACAAGGTTTTCAGCGTCATTAATTGAACGTTTAATGAGGATACCGCCAGACTTTGTGAGCTTAGGAAGTTAACAAAGGAGTTTTATCTCCTGAAATCCTCATATTGTCCTAATTGAGCATTGTGAGGTGTATTATTGTATATATTAAAATTTTTAAAGTAAACAGCATTTATTGCGCATTGGACACTGTCACGTGACAAATTAGTAAGTAATATAGAAATCCGGATTAGAATATCGATATATAGTTGATTACCTATAAGCATATGGCTTCATGGGATTTTGGATCTAGCAAGGGGGAAAGAGTTCACATTTTATTAGTATACTTAGCGAAAACTCTATTTTCGACATTGCTAGACTATTTCCCTAAAACATGTTATTTATTTCGATGCCTTCGTTGAAACAATTTTAATTATCGAACCGTCATTAACCTCATAGTCAGCACCGATTTTAATTTTTCTCTTTACATCTATAGCATAAAGGAAACCTTCACCAAGATCTGTGTGAATTGCATAAGCGACATCTATAGCTTTACTTCCACGCGGCATAATTAGTGCGTCAGGTAACACATTACCGTTTCTATCCGTATATTTTTTTTCATCTTCTACAGGATATACTACAATATTATTTCCGGCATTAAAGGTGGCTATATTTAACGCCTCTTGCACACCTGTCGAACCGTATACATCGAGAACGCTTTGCTTTATGTAATTTAATGCATTAAGTTGTTGTTCGCTTAGTTGTCCATTTATATCAAATGACGACTCTCCAGGAATGTATCGTATCAGTCCTGCCTTATCTGCTTTCCTTAAGGCTAACTCTGCCTGAGCGCTCGCCGGGATGACGTATTGGTATTTAGTTTTAAGCCTTTCTATTATTTTTTTAGCCTCTTCCTTATCCGCCTTATTAGCCACAATAACTATAGGTTTAGAGACATTCCTTAATGTTAATGCAAATCTTTGAATTTTATCGTTGCTCCACGAAGTTAATTTCTCATTCATTAAGTCAGCCTTTCTAAGGGCTTCGATAATATTTTTTCTATTTATTGAAAGACCGGATAATTTAGACAATAAAGAATCTACTACATCTTTTCCCGTTAAGTCTACGGTTTTGGCGAATTTATCCCAATCTTTTTTCACAATATCTGTAAACCAAGTATCGAACTCTCCTTGAATTGATACTATCTCAACTTCTGGGTCATAACTACCTGCTGGAACTGGTTTTCCCTCTTCATCAGTAGAACCGCTTGCGTCGATTACATGTAATAAGACATCAGCTCTCCTAAGTTCATCGAGAAATCTATTTCCTAGACCTTTACCCTCATGTGCTCCTGGAATAAGCCCAGCCACATCAACCAGGGTTACGGGGATGAATCTGTACTTATCTATACAAATTGAATTCCTTGGTCTGCATTTAACCCCGAGCTCGTTATGTGCACATAATACCTTTACGTAACCTACCCCCTTGTTCGGTTCTATTGTGACGAAAGGTCTATTGGCAATGGGAACATCTATTAGTGTCGCTGCAGAAAAAAACGTGCTTTTACCAACATTTGTCTTCCCTATAAGTCCTATGGTGATCATTTGACGTTCACGTATGGAATATGCTTACACTTATTAATTAGATTAAAGAAACATGTTTGAGGACATTAAATGGTTGCATCAGCCTATGCTATGATATCTGGCCTCTATAAAAATAAAGGGTTCGTGGAAACTATAAAGAGAAGACTTCAAGAGTATAGGAGTACAGCTTCCATAATTAGGGTTGAAAGACCGACTCGTTTGGATAGAGCAAGAGCCTTAGGTTATAAAGCGAAACAAGGAATAATAGTGGTAAGGGTGCGTGTAAGGAAAGGCGGACTTAACAAAATCAGGCCTATTTCGGGAAGGAGACCGAAGAGAATGGGTGTGCAGGGTTATTCGCCCGCTAAAAGTAAGAGACTCATTGCCGAGGAAAGAGCGGCCAGAAAGTATCCAAATATGGAAGTTATAGGAAGCTACTACATTGCTGAAGATGGACTATATAAGTATTATGAGGTAATATTGGCAGATCCTAACCATCCAAGTGTAAAAAATAGCAAGGAATTTAAATGGTTACAATATCCTGCTAATAGAAGAAGGGTATTCAGAGGAATTACATCACCTGGTAAGAAAATGAGGGGCTTATACAAGTCAAGGGGACTAAAAGGCACCTTAAAACATAAGAACAAACGCAAAATAAGGGAGAGAGAGGAAAAGAAAAGGCATGAAGGTTCTAGGTACTACAGGCTTCAGGGGACTAAGGCCCCTGGTAAGTGACGTTGAAAGTTAGTAAGGTAATACTGTCAGCGTTTATCTATGAGACCGAAGATCCAGAATTAATAGTTGGAAAAATAGATAGATTACTGGAAGGATTCAATTCTAATAAGAGTATGAGAAAAGTAGACGGATATTATAGAACGTCTATAGGAATCGTGGAGTACGTATTGGAAAAAAAGGAAGCTTCGTATTTCTTTAAAAAAATTCTCAAACTACTTGACAAAAATGATCTATATTTACTACTGGCCACTTATAATGAAAAATTAGATAGAAGCAGATTACATTTACGGTTTGACAAGCAAAAGTTTATAGCACTGGATAAGTTATCCCTTACCGACAAAGGAGACGTAATTAAGGTAATTGTATCATTAAATATATATAAGAACGATTCATTAATTGAGGAATTAAAGCAAAATGTTTTTAATTGAACCGTGTATCGCTGATCCATCATTACTTGACGCTATTAAGAAAGTTGGATATACGTTTGCCATAACGGAAAAAAGGGACAGGATAACGATATTAGCTGATTCGAGGTACGATGTTAAAAGAGCAGTGAACAAATATAAGAATAAAATTCTGTTCGTTAGACCTCTGTCAGATGAGGGGTTTAGATCTGCGGTAAAGGAAGAGAGTGTAAGAGGTTTATCTTTTGATAATAAAAACGTCTCCCTTATCAACAAGAAAATATTCAGAACGTTAAAGAAAAGTCGGAAGCTTGTAGAAGTCAATGTAAACAAGATTTCTTTTTTCCATTTGTCTTTACTTATTTCAGCATCTTCCTCAGCAAACAGGCTTTTACTTTCCTCATGTGCTGAGAATAAATCTGAGCTGTGGTCGCCTCTAAGTAAGGTAAGCCTTCTCAAGTTCATCGGTCTTTCCGCTGAGGATAGCATTTGGTCTGTATATCACCTTCCACGACTGTTATTAAAGGGGGATATTAGAACGTAATGAAAAGGTTATGCGCATTAGCATCTGGCGGAAAGGACAGTAATTATGCTATTCATTGGGCGATGACTAAAGGTTTCGATGTAATTCTATTAATAACATTCATACCTGCTAGAGGCGATTCATGGATGTTTCAAAAAGTTGGCACAGAGCTAGTAAGTGTACAGGCTGAAGCATTAGGCATTTCGATTAGGTTTTTTCATTCTTCGGGGAAAAAAGAGAATGAATATAACGAACTAGTAAACGCTTTTAATTATTGTAAAAAAATTGGGGGAGAAGGTGTTCTAACAGGAGCTCTCAGATCGGATTACCAGAGAATCAACATAGCGTTAGCCGCGTATGAAGTAGGATTAAGGACATTTAACCCGTTGTGGAGAAAGGACGAATTTTCATATGTGAAAGAGCTAGTTGCTTTTGGTTTCAAATTTGTTGTGATTTCATATTCTGCACTAGGTTTTCCCTCTTCTCTTCTAGGCAAGGAGGTTGATAAAGAGGAAATATTAGAACTTTTGAGTGCCGCAAAAAAATACAACTTCAGTCCTGCTTTTGAAGGAGGAGAAGCTGAGACTTTCGTTACTAGTGCCCCCTTCTACAGTTTTAGTATCAGTATTACCGGTAAACCGTACATAATAGACGAGTTCTCCGGAATATATTTAATAGATCAAGTTAAGAAAATTCCTAAAAGAGTTCAGTAGGTTATTGAATATTACCCGTTTATCCAAGTCCTACAGTACCTTTGTCATATATTTCCTCATATATTATCTTATATTCTGGATAAATATATTTAATAATTTCTCGGGCAAGAATTTTCTTAACGTCAGATAATCTTTCCCATTGATATACATCGCTAGGTAATATTAGTATAATGTTTTTTGCCTCATCGTCGATTTTAAGCTCAGCATCTTTGTTTTTACCAAGATGATGTTTTACTAATGCTTTAATCTTGGAGGATGGTTCTTCTAGTTTTGACACTACCTTGAGCTTAGCTAGAATTACTTTCCCAGCATAAGGATGGTTAAGATCCACTACTACTCTATTTCCCGAAACGCTTCTCACAATCGCGATATTTCCGTCATCTAGGAGAACGGGTTTGTTAACCCTGATCTGATGAGGATCAGTAATTTTATATATTGAAATTGTTTTAACTTTCGTTGGATCTCTATTTCCGTACGCTTTCTCTGGGGGTATCTCTATTTCTTTCTCTGTTCCTATATCCATTTGTAACAAGGCCTCCTCTATTCCATCGATAAATCTATGTTCCCCGATTATGGCTAAAATAGGGCCGTATTCTCTCGTTTCACTATATATGTTTTTCTCTTTTGCCAGCTTCTCGTCTGTTGTATCAATTACTTCTCCAGTATCTTTAACGGATAGTACATATTCGAGATATACAAAGTCATTATCGTTTAACATTTCATCTTCCACTATCGTTTTATGGTTAAGTTATAAAAACTAATCTGATCCTAAAACTGCTATCATTACTATCTGGCTAAATATGCTAATGAACTAGCTCGCTCTTGGAGACATTGAGATCTCCCGCTTTGAAATTTCCTACTTATCGGAAAGACTCCTATCTCAATAACTGAGGTTTCGCCGAGGTGTTCTGTAACGTTCAATACGGGGAGAGATTACCGAGGGTTTCTACAGACCCAAGTTACCAAAGTATTATAGGTTCGAAGTTCTTCTATCGACACCTAAGATAAATTGCAGTTTTTCTGTACTATGAAGAGCTCTTATAATGGTCTATCTCCATGAGTTTCCCCTTTAACTCCCCGTTAAGTTAAACCACCTTGAAATTTCATATGAAGCACAATGTGTTCCTATAATTGGTGGCTAAGAAAACTCAAGTAGATTACGCTATTAAAAAGTAAGGAAAAGCATCGATAATATGAATACTGGACAAGAATAATTATACTCTATCCAGAATATTCCGCTAACCAGTATTCTTTTAATTCATTATAACTAAATATTTCTACGTTAAATAATGCGTAACTAATTTCAAATCCTAACTTAGCGTTAAGAATTAAAGGAATATTAAAGTCAACACTACTTCTCCTAATTTCGTAATCCTTGTTAATCGCATAACCGTCTGTAACAACAAGACCTATTTTCCTCGAACTTAAATAAAATAATAGTCTCTTATGGTCTAGTTCATTATAATTTGGTAATGGCATTTTATCGTAAGTAATAACTGTAAACCCTTTCTCCGTAAAGTTGGAGGCTACCTTTATCAATATGTCTCTATTTGAATCACCATATATTAGAATCAGTTTATCGTGTGAAGGAATATTGTTAGGTGAGGCAGATAACCAACTTTTTATTAACGCCTCTTGATAAGTATAGCCTAACGAAGCTACTTCTCCCGTACTGCGCATTTCTGGTCCTAAATAGGGATAAGCCCCCTTTAATTGGGCCCAAGAGAATTGTGGACTTTTGACTGCCCACGAGACAGAATTTAATAATACTTGTGAGCTTGAATGAAAACCTTCAAAAATTCCTCGAACGCCTAAATCTACTACGTTAGTCCCGACCGCCTTACTAGAAAAGGGCATACTTCTACTAGTTCTAAGATTTAACTCTAATACATGGGGCTTCTCCTTGATTAGGTATTGGATATTAAAAGGCCCTCTTATATTAAGCTCTCTTACTAACAATTCTGCCTGACTTAACATGGTGCTTAGTGTATTTTCTTTTAGTGTAATTGGAGGAGTAACTATTGTAGCGTCACCACTGTGAATACCTGCCTCTTCTATGTGTTCTATAGGTATACAGATTGCGGTATTTCCATCTCCCGCACAATCAAGTTCCGCCTCAGTTGCCCCTTTAAAAAACTTTGAAATAACTGCTGGATATTTAGTGGAGATTACTCTAGATCTAGAAAGATATTTGTTAAGGTCTGCGTAATTTTCAATGATAACCATGTTTGAACCACTTAGCACATAGCTAGGTCTTATGATTACGGGGAATCCATATTTCTCAATGAAAGACTTTATCTCCTGTGATGTCGTAACTGAAGTCCACTCTGGCTGCGGTATCCCTAGTTTATTTAGAAGTTCTGAAAATTTTGCTCTGTTTTCCGCCTTGTCTATACAACTACCAGCAGTTCCTAAAAGTGATATGTTATTACTCTCTAACTCCTTTGCTAAATTATTTCCTATTTGACCCGCTGAAAATATTGCCACAGATTTGTATTTCTCTTTCTTTAATACGCTCATTATTACGGAGGAGGAAATTTCATCGAAGTAAAGTTTTTTTGCGATATCCCAATCAGTAGAGACAGTTTCTGGATTATAATTTAAAACTGTAACATTTTTTATATACCGGCTTAAAGCGGATAGCGCGGATATAAGCCCCCAATCGAACTCTACAGACACCCCAATCCTAAATCCACCTGCACCAACTAATAGAACGCCGTTATTGTCAAAGGTGATATCGTTTTCACTTCCATTATAGGTTAAGTATAGGTAGTTGGTTTGCGCAGGCCACTCGCCTGCGACTGTATCAATCTGTTTTACAACAGGTTCGTGATTTTCTGTTAATTCTTGAATCTTCTGCCTGTTTAATCCTGTTATTTCTTCTAATTGTTCTTGCGAAAAGCCCAATTTTAAAGCGTTAATTAACATATCCTTTTCAGGATTAGCATTTAGCTGTTTCGCGAAAGCTACAAGTCCTCTTATTTTATCTAAAAAGAACTTATCTATACCTGTTACTTGGTACACTTCCTCAGTATCTGCATCATAATAAAAAGCGGCAGACGCACTTAAGAACCAGTATGGACGCTTTTCGCTGAGGTATTTTATAGCTTTTTCCTTATTCATTGATTTTATAAAGTTTAAATCAAAAACACCCTTTACCCCGATATCAAGCATCCTTGTAGCTTTTTGTAATGCCTCCTCGAAGTTTCTCCCTATTGCCATAACCTCGCCTACGCTTTTCATTTCCGTCCCTAAACTTGTCTCTACCTTATCGAATTTATCTAAATCCCATCTCGGAGACTTAATTACAATGTAATCTAAACTAGGTTCGAAACAAGCACATGTGGAGCCTGATACGGAGTTCCTTATTTCGTACAATTTATAGCCAAGCGCTATTTTCGCAGATACATAAGCTAATGGATAACCTGTTGCTTTACTAGCCAGAGCGCTTGAACGTGACATTCTTGGATTAGTTTCAATAACGTAAAAATTAGAGCCTTCTGGAGAGAGGGCAAACTGGACGTTACACTCTCCCTGAAGTTCTATAGACTCTGCGACCTTAATGGCTACATCCCTCATCTTTTGATATTCGGTATTATCGAGGGTTTGACATGGAGTAACAACAACTGATTCGCCTGTATGAGTTCCCATCGGATCTAAATTCTCTATGCACGCTACAACCGAACTATTACCATCGGAATCCCTAATTACCTCATATTCTAATTCCTTCCAATGATGGAGGTACTTCTCCAGCAACACTTCATTGATATAGCTTTGTGATAATGCACGAGGAATTTCTTTCCTTAATTGATTCTCATTCCATATTACTGAAGAACCTCTACCCCCTAAATTAAATGAAACTCTTATCATTAGGGGATATCCTAACATCTCAGCCTTTTCTATTGCCTCATTATAATCTCTTGCAGAGTAGCTAGGCGGTACTGGTAACTTCCTCTCTATCATAGTTTCCCTAAACCTCTCTCTGCTAAGTGCCCTCTCGATTCCTGAAATGGGTGTTCCTAGAACTTTTACGGAATAGTTATTAAGTACGCCTTTCTTATATAGATCTATTCCTATATTTAGCGCCGATTGACCCCCAAAGCCTATCATGATTCCATCAGGTCTCTCCTTTTCAATAATCCTTGACACAAACTCAACATTTAGGGGTAACATATAGACCTTGTCGGCAAAAGTGTAACTCGTCTGTACAGTAGCTACGTTAGGATTAAATAATACTGTCTGTATACCTTCCTCCTTTATCGCCTTTAGAGCCTGAGTCGCACTATAATCAAATTCTGCCGCCTCTGCAATCTTTATAGCTCCAGATCCTATTACTAGGATTTTCTTCATGTTCTCAAATACCTCATTGTAAAATAGTCAAATATCCAGTTGGTATCGTTGGGACCAGGTCTAGCCTCCGGATGAAATTGCACCGAAATGATTGGAAAGTTATCGTACAGAACTCCCTCAATCGTCATATCATCAGGGTCTACAAACCACAGTTTAGCTTCTGGAGGAATTTTGGTAACAGCGTAACCATGATTATGAGTGGAAATATAACATTTTTTCGAGTTAACGTCGTATAACGGTTTATTTATTCCTCTATGTCCGTACCTCATTTTTTCGACTTTTCCTCCTAATGCAAGCGCTATTAACTGATGTCCCAAACAGATACCTAACGTTTGATATTTGTATTCTAGCAACTCTCTAACGTCTTCTATTTTATCTTTAAGAAAATTTGGATTCCCTGGTCCATTAGATATTACCACTGCATCAGGATTGAAATCTGAAACCGTCGAAGGAGATACATTACACGGAAGTCTCACTATGTTGAAACCTCTCTTATAGAGTTGATGCAAAATACCGTGTTTCACTCCACAGTCAATAATTACAATCGTCCTATTCATATTGCCGTAATAAAATAGTGGAACTTTAGGAGATACGTAACTCGTGAAATCTATTTCGTCATATCTTTCCGTAATTTCTGGTTTCAAGTCGCTTGAAAATATAGTAGCCATCATTGTGCCGTATTCCCTTATCTTTTTCACTAACATGCGCGTATCTATTCCTTGAATACCAGGAATGTCATTTTCAATAAGCCATTCATTAAGAGTTAGTGAATAGCCCCTCTTTTTTCCTTCTGTAAGTTCACTAACTACTAAACCATTTACCTGCACGTGCTCTGATTCGAAATTAGTTAGTATTCCGTTGTCTTCTCTCTTGCTCGGTACTCCATAATTTCCAACTAGTGGGTGGGTAATAACAAGTATTTGCCCTCTATAGGAAGGATCTGTGAGACTTTCAGGGTAGCCATTCATAGCGGTTGAAAAAACTATCTCTCCTTCGCTTTTTTTCATACTGCCGAAGAGCTTTCCCTTATATAGAGAGCCATCTTCTAGATATAGAAAACCGTCATTTCCCATGAAAATACCCCTGAACGGAATTGTATTCATTTTTACTCTTTTCCTTTAATTTCAATATCGTATAAGGAAAAAGGTGCAGAGCCCACTCTTTTCTTTGATAAATCTTTATAAAAAGTTTTCTGGAATTGGTTGCCTCGTACTATTAATGGATATTTGTAAAAAAATCACACTGAAAATCTTTTATTTGTGCTAAGGATCTATGAGAGTGCTATGCAAGAGGGAAAAAAAATAGTCGTCAGTGTTAGATTAAAGGAAGAACTTGTCTCTAAAATAGATCAGATAGCACGAGAGAATAACGTTCCTAGGAGTGAAGTCATCATGAAGGCTTTAGTTTGGTACATGGAAAAGCGTGGCTACACAAGAAATAATCACTTATAACCTTCTTCTTTTTTCCAACAAATTAATGGTAGGAGGAAGATCGTAATAAAAAATCTCGTTATTGTAGAAGTCTCGAAGAAGTACTCTAGAAGCCTCATCTATATTCAACTCCTTATCCTTGGAGTATATTAGATGTCTTTTCTTTGCAATTCCCTCTATTAACTCTAGCTCTGTACTAAATACTACATTATATTTTCTCTGCAGCCTATGTTTAAATCCTAGTCCCGTAATTCTTCTAATTAATTCGACTGCAACCTTTACAGGATTTTCTAATTTTTCAGGGGGAGTACCACGTATAATCCTTTCTAAAGGACTTCCGTCGGGAGGGATAACACCAGGCGAATCCCAAATATATAGACCACCGCTTATTTTGAATAATTGAATTTGTAATGTAGAACCAGTTCCGCGAGGTATAGGCGACACTTTTGTAGACTTGTAACCTTTAAGGGAGTTAATTATTGACGACTTTCCTGTTTTTGGATAACCTACAAGAATACATTTTATTTTCTCCTTACTTTGGAGAGACTTTATTCCTCTTTTTAGTATCTTCGTGTTCTCATTTTTCTTAATGCTATAAGGTATTGTAATAAGTCCTTGATTTTCGTAAATTTGAATCCACTTTTTTATTACTGTAGGTGGAACTAAATCCGATTTATTCATAACTAACACTAGTTTCTTGTTATATCTTAATGCGATTTCTTCTAACTTTATAGATCGTGTTAACTCAGGTTCTCTACCATCTAAGACTTCTAGAATAACGTCAGATTTACGAATATACTTAATTAGTTCTGTAGGAAACATTTTATACGCCGTTATAGTGGTGTTGAGTCTTTTATTTCGAATTTAAAAGAATAAGGCTATATGTTTCTCTAGACTTTAAAGGTAAATTAACCGAGAGGACCGTTAATGCGTTCATTGCGAATTCGATTTATTTAGAAATATAGAATGAATTTGATTGAATATTATCGTGTTGATTGGTAAGGATTCACACTTAATAATTCCCTTTATTTAATACCTATTTGCAATAATTATAATTGACAATGGATACCTGAATCGGCTAACCAGGATCAGAAAGAGCATATTATACGCAAAATTTGTTTATTTTCAAAAAATTCAGCATTGCCATTAGTTTGTCGGCTATTAACTCCTCTAAGTTAATATTTGGAGGACACTATTTAATTTATAGAACTTTCCAGAAATTTTACTTAACTAACGTTAATAGTCTCTGACTGTCCTTGTTATTGAAAATTTCAATCACTCACTACGAAATACAAGGAAATCCTAAAAAACTTAAAAGAACATACACTTTTTAGTAACTAATAATATCCGACGGTTATGACGCTTAGCAAACGTCAAACTTATTATGTTAAGAACACTCGTTGCTGCCCTTGATTCTCGAAAATTGAGCAATTACTTACCATCATGCTCAGTAAACTAATCTTATACTACTACTTCACATAATTAGACGATTTTTCAATTCTAAATAGATATGTTTTATCGCTTTTTACTTTATCTAATTATTCATATTAATTATACATTAGAGATTGTCAGTATCTAAAGAGATGCACGGAATATAGGTTTGAGAAGTAGGGTAAGAGGCTCGTTCTGGTGAAATATGCATTTACTTCTATACCCTGCGATAGTTATGGGAACTTCGGGTAAGACTTAACACAAGTTAATCGCATCTTAAGATGTTCTTACCTGTGTAGGATAACAGATCGTTATTAGTATATCTCTCTCAGTATCCCAAGGAGATTAAGGTTGGAACTATCCGTAGAGTGTGAGGAGTCCTTGTCCTAACGAGGTAGGAGATCTGGAAGTCCTATCCATAGCAGGCAGGCACTTAACAATGCTGATTCAGGATATATTTAAATTTTTATATCCTTAATTTTATGAAAATTAGCTTTTTTCCCAACTATTCTAACAGTAATTTCTCGCATGCCGTTTTTTTTAATTTCTATGTGCACTTCATCACCCACCTTAAGCTGTTCATATTTTCTAAAGCTTTTAGAGACTCCGTTCTCCAGTGTTGTAACTATTACATTATCAAGCTTTACGTTTCCTGTATTTTTTATTATAAGTTTCATGGCATTATCTTCATTAATTTTAAGTACATCAAAGTTAATATTTGGAACAATTATTTTCTCATTACATACTACGAAAAGGAATCCAGGTTCGTGATATTTTCCTGTAGATTCATAACTTAATTCATTATTTCCTCTCGTAGTAATATCTAATTCTTCTAAACCGTTTACATTACTAGACCATATTACCTCTCCATTATTGCGAAGTTTTATTATTCCCTTAGCGGCAACTACAGCATAAACTCTTCCCTTAGAGGTAAAATTAAGGCCTTTATTATTATCTAGTAACGTCGTACCTGCGGATATTTCATATTCCGTTGTAAACCCCTCTGTAAGGTATGTTGAAAAAACTAGGGCGTATAATATCTTAATCTCGTCGGAATAGGATACAGTCATAACATTTTTAGTTGTTATAATAGGTGAAATATCATATATTGCAGTAAAATATAATTTTTTATTATGATTTACAAGTATATTAGGTTTAAATTCTTTTGTTATGGAGAAATCGTTTATCCATATTCGCCAAGTCTTTGGCTGTTTTGTTCTTCCCTCTATTCCTATTACGGCAAACGCCTTCCTCGGAATATTTTCAAAATTTACTATATAAGAACTGTCGTTTATGCCCTTATTTATAGAATTTTTTATTGGTTTTTCAAGCAGAAGTTTTTCTGTAACTCCCTCAAAAAACTCTTCCTTATCAAAAGTCATCATATCACTAATTATCATTTCATACAGAGAAGGTCTTTCCTCCAAATATGTTTATTCATAACTAGCTTTTCAATAATAACGTTAGAAGCACTCTACTACAGTGGAGAAGGCAGGAGTTTGATAGGACAGGATAGTTAACAAAGAGGGGAAGGTTATGCTATATTAATTTCTCATTCACTCATTCTTACTCTTACTTTGAGTCCTGTCTTTTTCTCTAATTTGTGAATTTGGGTTGCAACCCGTTTATTGTATTTAGAAATCTGATCCCTCGGAATCTCTACAATAACTTCCCCATTTTCATTAAGTACTTTTGCATCTGGTAAATACTTTAATACTATTTTTGATACCCTGTTTTCTGTCGGCTTAGTTCTAAGTCCCTTTACTGGAATTATCATTGTCTGTTCACCAAAGACGTAAACCTCGTATTCTACTTCATCACTCACAAAATCCTTAATTTCTACAACTGGACGAGCAAGGTCGTTATCGTGTAGTCCAGTAGGAACTTTTACATTCATCTCCATTGTATATATTTTGCTTATCTGACCATCCTTTATGAATATAATAGTGTCTAATATATTTGGAATAGTTCCGATATCTATTCTGTTAATGAAACGATGAATTGCGTCTATAGGTGTTGTAGCGTGAACTACCCCTATCATACCAATTCCCGCTAGTCTTAAGTCGATAAACAACTTGAAATCTTCGTCATTACGCATCTCGTCAAAAACAGTGTAATCCGGTCTACTTAGTAATAAAATATCATGGAGCTCACCTATTTCTGCATAATTCTTCGAGTATTGAGTTATTTCGTCAGGTAAGTGCATATCACGTGGAGATTCTATAGTCTTAACGATCTTACCCAAAGAGGAGTAATATATTGCTAGCGCCTGTGCGAAAGTCGTTTTCCCCATTCCAGGAGAGCCAGCAATTACTATTCCTTCAGCCCTACTAGATAACCTGTTCATAACCTTTTTATCAATATTATACTCTTCCAGGGTTTTTTTAGTAACTGGTTTTACTGCAGTTATTTCCCATCCGTCACTAAGAGGAGTGCGAGTAATAATTATTCTGAACTCCTCCATCTGGACTATCAATGAACCTTTCCTTTCTACCTCAATAAATGACGAACCTCTATTTAACGCTTCTCTCATTATCTCGGTAACATATTTCTTAATGGTCTTTTCATCAATTCTCTCGTTTGAAATCTCGTAAAACTCCCAATTTCCAGGGGTTCCCCTTTTAGCTTTTGGTGTAGTTCCAGCCTTTAAGTGAACGCTCATAGTATCGTTGGTGAAAAACTTCTCTATTGAGATGTGGGTTTGCTCCCTCCTTAGGAATACTGTCCTTATACCTAATATTTCTGCTATTGATTTTTGTGTTTCGTCTGCCGTGATAAGAGTTGCTGAGTTTAGTGCACAATATTTTCTCAATATTGTATTAAGAGTGTGGCCATTTTTAGATTCCACAATCTCTACCGGGATCAGGAACGTTTCGCTCAATTCCTTGATTCTGTTTATCTCCTCTGAAGCAATTTCGCCCGAAACTCTTCCCCGCTTCTTTAACCTTTCAATATAAGAGATAAGACTTTCGTGTAGTAGTATTACTCCGTTAATAGTCCCATCTTCTATCTTATCCGCTACCCCTGCTAATAGAGCTGAGAAGTCTAGTAAATATTTACTTCCTGCAGAACTCAATCGACTTATCCCCAATTCGTTGTTAGATATGTAGAGTAAACACGTTATTATTTTTTAGCTAGTCGAATTAACAATCTATGAACAACATCATTATCCGAAAGTTCTGGGTGAAAGGTTGTTGCTATCATATTTCTTTCCATTGCAGCAACTACGACATTATCAAGTTTAGCTATAACGTTCGTGTCACCCCAAATCTTTACAATCGCAGGTGCTCTTATGAAAACTGTTTTTAATTCCCCATAATTTTCTAACTTTATGATACTTTGAAAACTCTCCCTTTGTCTGCCGTAATAATTTCTAATCACTGCGATATCCATAGTTCCTAAAGTTCCGAATTGCTTTTCCTTAACCTTATTATCTATCGATTCTTTCGAGAGTAAAATCGCGCCTGCACAAGTCCCAAGAACTGGTATTCCCTCTTCAATTTTTTCCTTTACACGATTTGCAATACTCATCGCATTCATCATACGCCAAATTGTTGTGCTCTCCCCTCCAGGTATAATTAAGGCGTCAACATGTTCCAGTTGGTCCTTACTCTTCACATATATTACATCACCGTTCACCCCCTCACTAGTCATAGCTTTCTTCATCATGAAGAAATGTTCCTGAAAACTCCCCTGATAACTTATAATACCTATCTTCATACTCCCCTCACCTGCATTAGCTCCTCTGGCTTCAGAGTCCTTATATCAATTCCTGTCATACTTCCATACTCCGAGATCATCTTTTGAGCTTCTAACACTATTTCTGGTTTGTCCCAATTTGAAGTTGCCAAAACTATTGCACTTCCTCTTTCTGCAGGATCTTGACTTTTAAATATTCCAGAACCTACGAAAATCCCATCAGATCCTAACCACATCATTAAAGCCGCATCTGCTGGTGTAGCTATACCTCCCGCAGCAAAATTTACTATAGGTAATCTCCCTAGGCTTTGAGTCAGCTGAAGGATTTCAAAAGGTACCTGAATTTCCCTACTCTTAGTAATTAACTCACCTTCATTAAGAGACGCAATTTCCTCTAATTCTTTATTCATAATCCTCATATGTTTAACAGCTTCGCTCACATTCCCTGTTCCTGGTTCTCCCTTAGTTCTAAGCATGGAAGCACCCTCTGATATTCGCCTTAACGATTCGCC
Source organism: Sulfolobales archaeon HS-7 (assembly GCA_019704295.1). Lineage (GTDB taxonomy): Archaea > Thermoproteota > Thermoprotei_A > Sulfolobales > Sulfolobaceae > HS-7. Next base: position 866,484 of record AP024596.1, read on the forward strand.
CAAATTTCTTGTACCGTTTACGAATGGGACCTTGAATCTCCATTTGTCTATGTGATGAGTCTCGTCTGCTGGAGTTAACACCTCACTCTCGTCTATCATATCAACTCCTAGCGTCTCTAAGATCCTTGCCTCCATTTCATGACCTATTCTCACTTTAGCCATAACTGGAATTGTTATGCTATTCATCACCTCTTCTATAATTTTTGGATCGGCCATTCTTGCCACCCCTCCCATTTTCCTTACGTCATATGGCAATTTGTCTAATACCATTACAGATATAGCTCCTGCGTCCTCTGCTATACTAGCTTGCTCGACGTTAGTTACGTCCATGACAACTCCCCCTTTTTGGAAAATCGGAAATGCATGCTTTACTATATTACTACCACTTATCCTTTCATAAACGGTATAAAGATCTGCACCTTTACGTTTATTTTCATATTTAAGGCTATCTCTGAGTTCTACTAGTTTGTAAAAGAAATTCTCTAACTCGAAAAAACTTATAGAGTAACCCTTCATTACAATCAGATACTATATTGTAGTATAAAGATAAAAACGTTTTTTAAACCACTCTGCTTAAAACTTTTTACCTTAATACAGTCTTTTCTTTTCTTTCCTGTTCTGCCCTTACTTTTATTATTCCGAAATGAATGGCACAGTTAATGCAGTAGCATTTGGTCATAGGATATCTCGTTATTATTGCGCCTTTCTTCTCCAGTTCTTGAGCGAGAGCCGAATCAACTGGACTGTACATCCTTGTTACACATACTGCTTTATCCTCAGGTACTCTTTTACCGCAGTTATCACACGACACAACACTTACATGTCCTTTATCTCCCTTTCTTCTACCTCTGCTTTCCCTTTTCTTTGGCAAAGCAAAAACCTTGGTATATTATACCATGTTACTTAATAAGTTTTAGCTATTCGAAGTATATTTGTGGCGGTTTTCCCGCAGACTACGCATGAACCATTCACCTCCCTTTTTTCAAATGGCACACCTTTTACTTGTCCGCCAGTAATTTCTTCTAGTTTAAGTCCGCACTTATTGTCGTTGCACCAGTGAACCTCAACTATTCCTTTCCCTTCGTTAAGAGCTTTCTTTGCCTCCTCTAGATTTTCCGCTTTAAATATATGTTCTTTTAGAAACTTTTCTCCTCTCTCTTTTAGATATAGGCCTATTTCAGTTAAAGTCCTAGTCACTTCTACAACTAGTTCTTCGAATTGTATGCTTTTACCCTCAAGTGTATCTCTTCTCTTTATATAGACCGTATTAGAGTTTAACTCTCTTGGACCTATTTCGACTCTAAGAGGAACTCCCTTCAATTCCCATTTGTAGAATTTCTCTCCAGGGGTAAGTTCTGTGTCCTCGTCGATTGTCGCGTCCACATCGTTTTTTCCTAATTCGTCTTTCACTCTTTTACAATGTTCTATTATATTCAGCGTTTCCTTTTGGTTATTAACTGATGGAATAGGAATTATAACTACCTTAATTGGGGCTATTAACGGATGTAATATAGGTCCGTGATCATCTCCATGAATAGATATGAGTGCACTAATAACTCTATCGGATAATCCATAACTTGTCTGATGTGGATAGACGAGCGAACCATCTTCAGCCTGTATTTTTACATCAAGAGCTTTAGTGAACTTCTGCCCAAGGTGATGTACAGTTCCAATTTGTAGAGTCTTTAAATCCGGCATAAGCGTTTCGAAGGCAATAGTATATTCCGCGCCAGGAAATTTGTCCCAATCAGGTCTTCTAGAAATAATATATGGTATTCCTAACATATCAAAAATTTTTCTATATATTTCCACGGCTTCCATCACTTGTCTCTCCGCATCGTCATATGTAAGGTGGATAGTATGAGCCTCCTTGAACGTAGTTACCTCCCTAAGTCTTATTAAAGGCCTAGTTGCCTTTGTCTCATACCTAAATATGCTAACTATCTGGTAATATTTCTTGGGTAATTGTTTGTAACTCTTTAACCAAAGCGATTCCATGTAGCTTATGGCGACTTCGCTTGTAGGTCTTAATGCCATTCTAGTGTCTGTTTCGCTTTCTCCTCCTTTAGTTACCCACAAAACTTCATTCTCAAACCCCTTTATATGTTCTGTCTCTTTTTTAATCAATTCTTCAGGAATTAATAGGGGAAATAGGACTTCTTCATGACCTGTCTGGTTCAGTTCCCTCCTAACCAACTCGAGCAATTTCTCTCGTATCTTAAATCCATAAGGTCTCCAAATACCTACCCCTTTTACAGGATATCTCCCGTAATCATATATTTCCGCTTCGCTTAGTACCCAATCATACCATTCGCTAAAGTTGGAAGACCATCTTTCCCTCTTTACTTTCATTTGATCCGAAATCAAAAACTATCGTTTAAAAAAAGTTTTGTCAATATCCAGCAAATAACATTAATACCGCGAACAAGATTCCGTATACTGCAATACCTTCTGCTATTGCTACGAATATTAATATAGTTCCAAACATATCCCTTCTTTCCGTTAACACTCCAATTCCTGCTGCGGCGGCCATCCCTACGCCAACTCCTGCCCCAATCGCAGCAAGCCCTACCGCTAATCCAGCTCCGATGTTGAGTCCACTAAATCCAGGAGTTGTGGGGGAAACTACACTAGCACTAGTTATAGTTCCAAGTAACGAAACTAAAAACAAAGCAATTATCATCCATTTATTGAAATGTCTTCTCCACTTCATATTTACCCCTCATTACTCAAATCTATTTCTTTAAAATCTTTTTCTTCGCTTCACTTAACTCGTCTATATCTTTTCTCAATCTTTTCTCATATTCTTGTTCTATTTCGGAGACAGCCATTTTTTTCACATCATCAAGTGCGCTAGTTAACATTTTAAAATACTGTTCGTTATTCATTTCTCTTCCGCTCAAGTATTCTTCTCACAACTTTAAGTCTTACGAACTCCTCCCTTTGCCTATCCTCTAAAACAAGTCTAATGTACTTTAAAGAAGTGTTATAGCTTGGAAGTATCGAATAGTCAATAGCATTAATTAATCGTTGAGTTTTACGTAATTCAGCTACAAGCAATCTTATTGTAGACTCTAATTCTGCTAAGCGAATAAGATTCGGAAGAATTTCTCCTAATCTTTCACATGATTCTGATAGCTTTGGGGATGTTTCGATCCCCCCAAAATATCTTTGAGGAATTGAACCTGAAACCGGATTCATTGATGTGATCTTTACCCCAAATATGATCCTAGTTGACGTGTTTATTTCTAATGAGTGAGGAACTGAGTTTGATATCATATCTATGTTGCTCGAACCTTCGTCAACAACAGCGTCTAAGTAGTTTCCGTAAATCTCCTTCATTTTTACATTTAACTCGTTAAAGTAACGCTCGTATTCTAATGCGAAATTTCTTAAGTAAAGTAAAAGTACTTCCCTTTTATTTTCGAGGAGTCGTTTCGTTGCAGTAACTAATTTAATATTTCTTCTCAAATTAATTAAATTAATCTTTGTGGGTAAAATTCTTCGTGAACTCACTTCTTTTCCCTATATAACGGGTGATATTTTTTAATGTAAGTTAGCTTGATGTTGGTCAACTCGCTTTCTGGAAGTTCTGAAAGGACTTCCCACCCTATGTCTAAGGTTTTCTCTATAGGTCTGTTTTCGGTTACCCCCTGTGTAATAAATTTTCTCTCAAACAGTTCACCAAATAGCAGATATTTTCTATCTACTTCAGAGAGACTGTCCTCACCAACAATAGCCGCAAGTCCGCGAAGATCTATTGCTCTAGCGTAAGATGCAAATAGTTGATTTGAAACGTCTTTATGGTCATCTCTAGTTTTACCTTCCCCGATTCCATCTTTTGCGAGTCGAGATAAGCTCATCAAGACGTTAATCGGGGGATAGATACCCCTGTTGTAAAGTCCTCTGTCTAACACTATTTGTCCCTCTGTTATGTATCCAGTTAAATCTGGAATAGGATGGGTCATATCATCGTTTGGCATTGTAAGGATTGGCATCTGTGTTATGGACCCTTTTTTACCTTTGACTATTCCAGCTCTTTCGTATGTTTGAGCTAGATCTGTGTACATATAGCCAGGATATCCTTGTCTTCCAGGTATTTCCTCCTTTGATGCGCTTATTTCTCTTAAAGCCTCACAATAATTCGTCATATCGATAAGTATTGCTAATACGTGAAAATCTTTCTCGTAAGCCAAATATTCCGCAAGTGTAAGTGCTGTCTTAGGCGTCAAAATTTTCTTAACCGGCGGTTCGTTAGCGAATGTTAGGAAGAACGCAACTCTATTAATCGCTCCTGTCTCTTCAAAAAATTTCCTAAAGAATAGTGCCTCATCATATCTTACTCCTATAGCTCCAAAGACCACTGCAAAGTTCGTTTCTTCCCCTCTTACTGTCGCTTGTCTAGCAATTTGAGCAGCCAACTGATTGACCGGCAATCCGCTACCACTAAATATAGGTAGTTTTTGTCCTCTAAGGAGAGAATTTAAGCCATCTATGGCAGAGATGCCCGTTTGTATAAATTCCTCAGGATATTGCCTAGCGGCAGGATTTAGGGGCTCTCCATTAATGTTTCGCCTCTCACCGTATATTATTTCAGGACCTCCATCTAATGGAGTTCCTAGGGGATCGAAGATTCTACCAAGCATGTCTTCTGAAACTTTAACTTCCAAACCTCTACCCAAAAATCTAGCTTTGACTCCAGAAGGGGATATTCCACTGGTTCCTTCAAAGACTTGTACGATAGCACTTCCCATACCTGCGTCTATCACAAGTCCGGTTCGCCTTTCGCCATTTGGCAATTCGATTTCGACTAATTCGTTATATTGTGCATCACTTATTCCTTGGACCACCATTAACGGCCCTTTTATTGAACCAATGTTGGAATATTCCCTTACACCGATTATTGACATCTTATTATACCTCCTTAGAAAGCTCCTCAAACTGTTTTAATAAGATCTTTTCTAGTTCATCATACTTTTCTAGTTCATCATTTTTAATCGTTGCTTTTGAACGTATGATATCAGTTACTATGGTTATTTTTTCATTCATTCGTTTTACACTAATTCCTTTTTCGACAAGCTCCTGGGATTTTTGTCCGTACAGCGAAATCAGCTTCATTATTCTCACCTGTTTTTGCGGAGTGCTAAAAGCGTCTATATCGTCATATGCGTTTTGCTTTAAGAAGGCTTCCTTTATTAGTCGAGCTACGTCTAACACTAATTTGTCCTTCTCCGCCAGCGACTCCGGTCCTACCAATCTTACTATTTGTCTCAACTCGTCTTCTCTCTGTAAAGTCTTTACCATATATTCTCGGTACTCTTTCCATTTAGGATCAGCGTTCTTCGACCACCAATCAGCTACCAGTTCTACATATGCTGAGTAACCCTGCAACCAGTTTATCGCTGGGTAATGCCTTGCTTGAGCTAATGAGGAATCGAGAGGCCAGAACACTCTAACGAATCGTAACGTAGTACTTGTAACGGGTTCTGTGAAGTCCCCTCCAGGAGGTGACACCGCTGAAGCTACTGTTACAGAACCATATCTTGGCGGTTTTCCTAAAGTCCTCACTCTACCTGCCCTCTCATAATATTCTGCTAACCTAGACGCCAAATAACTCGGGTAACCCTCTTCCGCTGGCATCTCTTCCATTCTACCCCCTAAGTCTCTAAGTGCCTCTGCCCATCTAGATGTGGAATCCGCTACCAGGAGTGTATCATAGCCTTGATCCCTGAAATACTCGGCCATCGTTATTCCCACGTAAATACTTGCTTCTCTAGCTGCAACTGGCATATTGCTTGTGTTAGCGATGAGTATCGTTCTCTCTAATAGAGGTTTTCCTGTCCATGGATCCTTTAACTTAGGAAAAGAGGTTAACGTATCTGTCATCTCATTACCTCTCTCACCACACCCTATGTATATAACAATCTTAGCCTCACTCCATTTCGACAAACTTTGAAGGGTTACCGTCTTTCCACTTCCGAATGGGCCTGGTATCGCTGCCGTTCCTCCCTTTGCCATAGGGAAAATAGTATCAGTAACTCTTACACCTGTAAGGAGCGGTTCTGTGGGTTCTAATTTCTCTGAATACGGCCTAGGAATCCTAACTGGCCATTTCTGCATAAGGTAGAGTTCTTTTCTATCTCCATTCATGTCTATGGTAGCTATCGGCTCGTCAACAGTATAATTACCCTCCTCTACAGTATCTATGATCTTACCTTTAACACTTGGAGGAACAAGTATTTTATGTTCGATTAACTCGGTTTCTTGAACTGTCCCAAGGATATCGTTATCCTCTATTGTATCCCCCTTTTTTACAATCGGCTTGTAATACCATTTCTTATGTCTATCCAGGGAATTGACTTTAACTCCCCTCTTTATGAAAGGGGACTTCGATAGTTCTAGAATTCCGTCTAAAGGTCTTTCGAGTCCGTCAAATATTCTACCCAAAAGACCAGGTCCTAATTCAATTGAGAGAGGAGAACCTGTTCTATAAACCATCTCTCCAGGCTTAATACCAGATGTATCTTCGTATACTTGTATATACGCCCGATCTTTTTCTATTCTAGTTATCTCGCCTATCAGCCTATACTCTCCGACCTCAACAACTTCATACATAAGTGCATTCTGCATCCCCTCAGCAACTACAAGGGGACCGTTAACTCTTACTATTTTACCTTCGTTCATGTCTCTTTCACCCAAATAATTTCGATGCTATCTTATCAATGTAACTATCAAAAACCTGTTCCAAAATTAAGTTTAAAGTATAATCTCTACGTAAGCCCTTATCCGGATGGTATATTATAACCCCACCGATAATAGCATTATCTATCTCAGTCTTAGAATTTATCTTATTCTTCTTTAATATCTCCTTTACAATTTTCTCGTCTTTTTCCGCCACATAAATAACGGAGTTTGAGTCAACACTATTTACTATTATCTTCTCGAGTGTTTCATTGTATTTCTCTCTATTCATTTTATTATATATTTCTCCTTTTAGTTCTTCCTTAAGTCTATTAAGCCAGTATTCCTTTTCGTTATTAATCGAAATCTTCAGCTCTATATCTGCTCTAGCCTTCTCACCTCCAACTCTCTCCTCACTTTTTGTAATGATCTCTTCTATTTTACTCCTCCCTACAGAGAAATACTGCGAATACTGTTTATCAATTAATTTTACCGCCTCATTTTTCGCATCAGATAGCTGTTTCATAATTTCTTGCTCTATCTTGCTAGAAACCTTTTCTATTACTTTTTCCATGTTAATTTCTCACCCAAAGCCAAGTGCTTTATTAATTAATTTCTTACTGTCAATCGGCTTAGCTTCTGAAAAAGGACTTGGAATGACCGAAATCATAGGTCTTACTGTATTAAGCATAAGTTCATCTATTGTAGTCGAAATAGCCTCATAAATATCCTTTGTTATAAAAACTAGAACTACATCTTCTCTTCTTCTTACTTCGTTAATAGTCGCTATAGCCTGTCTAAAGTCTTGGATTTCTTTGCCCTCCGCTCCTATTAGTTTAAAGAGAGCAACAGTGTACTTATCACCTATAACAAACAGTTTTCCCAAAATTCCTCGTTTCTAGTTCATTAACTATGCTTAAAACTTTTTAGGATTGCGTTTGATTTGGATCTTGATAGTTTGTGATATTTCCTGAAGAGATGGTAAGGGTTCAGATAATTGCGTCAAGGGAAGACATTGATGCAGCAACAAAGGCCGTATTATCTTTTTCGCAATTCCAACCAGAAGAACCAAAATATCCTATATCTATAACGAAATTGGAGTATGCTAGATTGAAACTACCGAATATTATCGAGCATATTTCAAAAATAGAAATGATAATGGATCTAGGCGGGTTAGTTAGAAGCACTTATGGAAGGATGGACGTCACTAACTGGTTAAACACGACTAGCGAAGTTGAGGGAAATGCATCAAAAATAGAGGAGAAATATTCAAATATACTACAAGAAGTTGGTAAGATAGAGGCTGAATTAGAATCCACGATAACTTACATCAAAGAGTTAGAACCCATAAAAGATATTACGGTGCCGCTTGAAGCTTTATATAACTCAAGGCTTTTCGATATATTAATTGGAAAGATTGACAAGGAGAAATTCGAAACGATAAACCAGAATGATGATTTGGCCATTTACTACGTCGAAGGAGGTAAAGAGCTTTATGTCATGATTATAGGGGAAAGTAATTCTGTTCAGATCAAAAAAATTATTGAATCTGGAGTAGTGAAAAAGATCGACGTTCCCGAGGAACTGCCAAGAGTTCCGTCTGAGGCATATAACTTCCTGTTGAAAAGAAAAAGCGAGCTCGAATCGGCTTTAAATAGTATTAAAGGGAGGGCATCAGCTGATATCAGGAAAGATAAAGAGCTATTATATGAACTTTATGGTAAGCTACTAACAGTGAGAGATGCGCTAACATTACTGTCTAAGGCTAGAGTTAGCGAATATTTTGTTCAAATTGAGGGGTACATACCAAAAAAATTTGAAAAGAAGTTAAGGGAAGGTCTAAATAAAGTACTAAGTGGCGAATTTCAATTTAGTGTTGAGTGGCCGAAAAGGTATTCTGATGAAGAGCCGCCAAGTCTAGTTTCGCTTCCTAAAGGGTTGAAACCACTAGCGTCGCTGGTAGAGATGTACGGAAGTCCCTCATATTGGGAGTTTGCACCGACGGCTTTTCTTATTATAACTTTTCCTATATTTTTTGGCTTAATGTTCCCAGATTTTGGTAATGCGTTAGTACTATTCGTATTTGCGATATGGTTTTATAGGTACGGAAAGAGGAAAGGCAGCGAAAATATTGTAGATCTCTCATTAGTCTTAATATATGCGAGTATTGCTGCGATGGTAACGGGACTCATAGCCAGAGCCTTTTTCGGTCCTTTACCTGTAGGCGGTCTTAGAGAATTAGACGTAAGTAATTCCGTTGGTCCACTCTATAGTATATGGCCTCTTCCTGTAAGTGTGCCCCGAGCAATATATTTCTTATTACCCTTTGGAGAGTATTCAAATCCACTGATAAGCGTGCCTGACGCTATAATTCTCTCTGTAGGAATAGGCACGATAGTACTTTTCTTGAGCTCGTTAATAGGGGTACTTAATGCAGCGAAGAAAAGGGATTTAGAATATCTAATATATGAAAAATTACCATATGTAATTATATACGCAGCGCCATTTATTTTATTTATGTATGGCTTCTCTAATATTAGTACTTTCTTTACAAATATAGAACAACTTTTAGGAGGTATAGAATATGCTATAATACCGTCAGGGAGTCCACCTCCTACTGCAACACTAGCAAGAGTACTAGTATGGCTAGTTATAGTAGGTCTGCTCTATAATTGGGGAGGAAAGGCAGCAATTACCAAAACTGTTGAAAAGCAGTCTACCTTAACGTCAATCATCTTCGGATTTATTGAAGGCGCATTTGAAGGTGCTTTACTTTTGCTCTCTAATACCATCTCGTTTATTAGAATCTTGGTATTCGCCATGTCACATTATTACATTCTCTTTGCCTTCTCTTATATGGGTTATCTAGTAGCAGGTTCTCCCTCTTCCACTTTGAGCGTTTTAACAAATCCTCTTGCTATACTTGTAATAATAATAGGTAACTTGCTCGCAATAGCTCTTGAAGGTCTGGTAGTTTTTATTCAAGACTTAAGGTTACACTTTTACGAGATGTTTGGGAAATTCTATGAGGGAAAAGGGAGGAAGTTCGAACCAGTCAGTACATACGTAGAGCTTATCTAAAGGGATTTCACTTCAATAAGGTCGGACGCTGAGTTTCTACATCTTCTCTTATCCTACTTAGTAACTCTTCTACTTTCTTATCGAAATCGGATTCCAATTTGTTAAATAACGGTTTGTATTTACCTATTTTATTTCCAGATGGTAGGTCGCTATCTATTGCCCAATTCCAATTATACTCCTCTATAAGTCCTAGGCCAAGCATATTGAATATTTCTTGTGAGGAAGTAGGTAAGATTGGATAAAGGGATAATGCCATGACCCTTATAATTAGAAGGGCTATGTAAATTACGTTACCGGCCTCTTCTTTTGAAGCTTTAATTATATCCCACGGTTTTCTGTCGTTCAGATAACCATTTCCCAATCGCGCTAGTTCTAATATGTTCTCACTTGCCTGTTTAAGAAGGGCTTTTTCGTAATCCTCGGTGATCTTTGTGTATATTTCTGGAATTTTTTCCATGACTTTTTTGTCTGTGTCGTTAAGCTTATCCTTATGTAGGACAGGAATCGCGTTATTGAAAAATCTATCTACAAGTGTAAGCACTCTTTGAACCAAGTTTCCTATGTCGTCGTTAAGCTCACTATTTATAATTCTCACTGCTTCTCTCCACGTGAAATTCATGTCCTTTTCCTCCGGTCTGTTTCTTATGAGCAGAAATCTCCAGTACTCTGGTGGGAGTATTCTAGGTGCTTCATCAGCCCATATGCCAATCCTTCTACTTTTACTAAATTTCTGGCCCTCATATAGTAAATATTCAGTAGCAGCAATGTAGTTAGGAAGATTGTACTCTTTTCCCGAAGCCATAAGCATGGCAGGGAGTATTATTGCATGAAATACTATGTTATCCTTACCTAAGAAATAGTAGCTTTTAGTATCCTTTCCAAACCAAAATGATTTCCACTCATCTTTATTTCCCTGTTTAGCGAAGTATTCGATACTTGATGAGATATATCCTAATAGGGCTTCAAACCAGACATATATCGTTTTTTCTTCTGCATCCTTAAACGGTGCAGGTATGCCCCATTTGTTATCTCGTGTCAGACTTCTAGGTTTAAGACCCTCGTTTATCCAACTTAATGCAGTTGTTCTGACGTTCTTGGGTAGGTTATCGTTACTTTCTAACCAATGCCTTAACTTATCCTCTACAGAGGATAAATCAAAAAACCATTGTTTAGTTTTAGTGAATATTGGCGCTTTGTTACATATAGCACACTTCGGATTTACTAAGGAGGATGGATTCAAGAGTCTACCACATTTATCGCATTGATCACCTCTAGCATCTTCAAATCCACAGTAAGGGCAAGTACCTTTTATGAATCTATCGGGTAGGAATATTTTATCATAGCTACAGTAGGGAATTACTTCCTCTTCTACTTTAATATACGATTCTAACTCTAAGAGGAAGCTTCTAACGAATTCCTTATGTGTCTGCGATTCCGTTCTGCTATAATTACTGAATTGTATTTCCCATGAGTCAAATATACTTTTATCATACTCATGTGCCTGATCAGTAAGGCTTTTCGGTTCTACTCCACGCTTTCTAGCCTCTATCTCTATTGGGGTTCCGTGTTCATCGCTTCCGCTTACGTAAATCACGTTTTCCTTTCCGTATTTGAGTTTAGCATACCTTGCCATCACGTCACCGGAGAGCAAGTGCAATATAGTTCCTAAATGAGGTACAGCGTTTACGTATGGCCACGCCGAGGCAACAATTACTTTTGTCATCTTAATATGCCAGAGTAGATGATAATATATAAATGAAACTATGGTTATCGATTTAGCGAAATTCCCATTTCTGAAAAGATTAGACGAATACCTGGACAGCAAGGGCTATGTAGGGGTCCCTATCAATACCGTTCTAACCGACGAGAAATACCTTTCACAGGCTATTGACAGACTTAAGCGTTTCTTTACGGAGAACTCGCTCAAATCTTATTCGGATTATACTGATCCAGTTATCGTATTTTACACGATAATAGCCATACTCCCCTATATAGAGAATAAACTATTCGCAGAACGCTATTTAAAGGCAGAGGAGGAGATGTTCACTAAGCTTTTGTCAGATATAGAGGAAGAGGAGCTGGCCGAAATTATAAGATTTCTTCGGTTGGATTTTGAGTATAAAAATGATAGATTTTATATTAATTTTATAAAATTTTTAAAGATGCCAAGACCCGAGGGAATGAATTTATCTAATATGACTAAAGGAGAAGTTGTTCTTAGTAAAAACGAGGTAGCAAAAATTATAGCCCATAACGTAGTTGAGTTCATGAAAAGGGGATTCGAACCAAGATTAGACTTGCCATTACCAATTAAAATTGAATTAAACAAACAACTTAGCGAGGTAAGGAATGTCCCTCCATGTATCGAATCCCTCATTAATAAATCGAAAAACAGTATGCTTAGTCAATTGGAGTTGGAGGTCCTCTTATCATATTACTATTCCATTGGCAATTCTCCCTCTTATGTTAAAGAAGCGCACAGAAATCAGGATCGTAAACTTATTAATATGTTTTATAGGAAGATATTAAGTTCTAAAAACAAATTTATCATGTATAATTGTTCTTTCATAAAACAAAATGGACTATGCGTATTTGATTGTAACGTGAGAAACCCTCTGCAGATATATTTCTCTAGGCATACTTCTAGGTAAAAATTGGGAATTACAATACTTATTTTTTTGATGCACTCTTTGCTTTATCTTCTTTAAGTTTTTTTATGTACTCTATCATGTAGTCTATATCGTCTAAACTTTCGCTTTCCTTGAGCCAAAGGAGCCCACCCACGGCATCTACTATTTCTCCTTTAATTTTTAGCTCCTGAACTTTATTTTTCCAGTTCTGTATAAGCTTTGTAATTATTAGTAGATATATATCTCCAGTAACTCTTTGGTGTATCTTTCCCCAGAATAAATCACCATAGGAATACTCTGCTTCTTTTGCGAAAGGTTTACCTCCTGGCCTTTCAGAAACGTCTATTATTTGAGATATACTTAACCCTTTTGATGAAGCGGTTTGGAATACATCCATACTAATGTATAGCCTTAACTCCTAATAAAATTCGCTGAACAACAGTTGCGCAACTTAGTATTACGAAAATATAAAGTACAGGCAACGTAGCCGGTAGAAAGAGTAAATAAAGAACAACTATTATAACAACGAATAGTAACCTTTCACCTCTTTCAACTATCCCCTTACCTTCTAATGCGACCCCTAAGGACTCAGCCTTTGCCCTCACATATGAGATTATTACGGAAGTCCCTGCAAGTAATATTAATAATAATGGTGGAAGACCTAGGAAGAATAGTCCTGTAACGTAGGAGAGATCCTCTATTCTATCGGAAACTGAATCCAGGAAACTACCTTTCTTTCCTGCCTCTTTCCTAATCCTGGCAACTTCACCATCAAATGCGTCGAAAAGGCTTGCAACTACAACGATAATGATGGCTTCAACGTAAAATTTAAAGTAGATAAAGGCGGGAAATGTTAGGGATAGAACTAATCCTGTTAGGGTGAGCGAATTTCCAGTTATCCCATTTTTCGCCATGACTTCTGCTACTGGTCTTAATAACGATTTAGAGAGTCGTCTTAGTCGCGTAATCATAGGTTTTTACACTAAAGTTTTAAATTAATGTTTTCCTCTTACCTCATGATGTAAGATGGAAGCTAAAAGATTGATATTAGTTTCGTCAACATCTCATCCGCTTGATAAGGTTTTTGAGGAAATAGCTGATGAGATATCACAGGAAAGAGGAATTAAGAAGGAGAGGAAGGAGGAAGACTACTCATTTCTATCTGATTATGGTGAAAAGGATGAATATAACATGCCTTGGTTACCACAGCTTTTAGTTGAGTTCGATGATGGTTCGATTAAACCTATATTAACTCGGGCTATAATTGACGAGAACAGTTACAAACCAGATAAGGATTTAATGAAAAAGGAAGCACTTAACAAGATTAAAAAACTCTCAGATAAAAAAGAAGGTAGTGATAACGCTTGACATCTTATCCCTCAGTTCCTTATGTTCCAACTCCAGATCCAGTAGTGAAAATAATGCTGGAGAAAGCTAAAGTGGGGGAAGGCGATATAGTATACGACTTGGGTTGTGGAGACGGAAGAATTGTAATAACTGCAGTGAAAGAATTTAATGCAAAAAGGGCTGTATGTATAGAAATTAATGATGAAAGGATTAATGAGACGAAAAAAAACATAGAAAAGAACGGCTTAGTGGGAAGAGTTGAAGTAAAAAAGGCAAATTTCTTTGATGCGGACCTATCTGAAGCTACTGTTCTTACTATGTTTTTACTGGCAAACGTTAACGATCTTCTTAGACCGAAACTGGAGAAAGAGTTACGCCCAGGAACGCGTATAGTTTCACATGAATTTGAGATGCGTAATTGGAAACCAAAGGAGGTAGTACAAGTAGAAGACGGAAGTATGAGACATACAGTTTATCTGTATATTTTAGGCGGTGAGGCTCATGACTAAAACCTTGATAATAAAATCGGAAAGAGGTTCTATATCTAAACAAGAGGTTAAGGAGGGCGACTATAGAAAAATTGTGAAAGATATTGCCATGGAAGCGATAAATGAATGGACAGATATGTCTGATTTTTACATTATGAAGGATGTACAAGAGTTTAGGAGAAAAGGACCTTTAGACAGTAAAACATATGAAGAGGTTAAGGACTTTCTAGGAGGGAGGGAAAATCAAGAAATTATAATCAAGTTGCCCCTCTTTTATATTAGCTTCGAGAATCTCTGGATCGATAACGATACTCAGGATCTAAGGGTTTATATCGTTACACCCTATATAGGAGAAGACATTAAGAGTGAACTCTTAGAGCTAGCTACTGAAGCTACTAAAATGGATAAAAATAGGGCATCCGAAGAACTGGAAGAAGAGTAGAACTGAGTTAATTAAACCTTGTTGACAGGATTTGTAATTACTCGGCTCACTCTGCTTATAATGGTACATCTAGAGTCACTAGAATAGTTGAGACTCTGAATGTCTTATCCAATGTTAAGACGATCAATAGAATACCTAAAAAATAATCATCCCCAATTTTCGAAACATTAAAACGCTATCGTCCAGTGTTAGAATCCACTTGACGTTACCTCGTTAGTCATAAGGAAAAGTGATCAATATATAAATATTATTTTAAAAGTTAAATTTCTAGTTATTAGGAATAACGTGGCTTATAATCCTCAATCTTGACGATAATATAGATAGTCTACCAGAGATTAGACATACTCTCTAATATCCTAGACTACAACATCTGGCGGTTTAGGACTTGCAGTTAACCTAAAATCGTCATGCTGGAGAGGCCTCATCCTCAGTTTAGATTCTGAAAAATTACGCGAAAACTTGCTATAGTTCTCAATAAATTGATTTTATATAATTATTTTATGTAATTATACGAATTTAGTTCTAAATAGACGTATTTTATAACCTTTACTTTATCAAGTTAATAATATTAGTGAGTCTCTCTATGTCTATCGTTAAAACATTAACTAACTAACTCATGTTAATAGATCCTTCATATAGCCTATTGGAATTAAAAATAATCAAACCACCTTGTAGTAAATATTGTAAAGTCACAAGAAACTCAAGGAAATTCTTACGAAAAACTTGTCATTTATGTTCCCATTTAACCATAGATATGATTTTAGAAACAAGAGGCATATTTGACTTCTATCAACTAAAAAAGTTTTCTATCCTTGTCACTGATTCTATTTCGTCCCAGCTTACATCAAAGGCAAGCAACAGTTGTTCGAAAGTACTTCGTATAGTTTCCACGTACTTTGGAATATCCACTTCAGGCAATTTGCTTAGTTGTACGGGTTTTACTCCTTCTTTCCCCTTAACTTTAACGAATGAGATAATATCTCTAGGCATTACTTGAACATTTTCCTTTATTAGCATCTGTGCCGCCTTTACATGCTGGGGCGTGTTTTTATCATATGAATCAACCTTTTTGGAAAGCATAACCTTGAAAGCTAGCTCATCTAGGTTGAAGTCCTTATTCTTTAGTCCATTGTATAGTCCCTTGATCTTACTTGTTATCTCCTTTCTTACTTTGGGAATATCGTCTTCTGATTGCATATTCGAAAGCGTGTCTTTTACTTGCAGGAAAGCCTTTCTTACAAACTCTGGTGTATTACGCTTTTTCGCTAACATCCCTTTTATTTCGGCCTTACCATCAGGATATACCCCGAAATAGTTCTTTTTGAGTCCGGGAAAAGCAATTAGTTTGTAGGTTTTATCTACTTCTAAATCTAACGAGTATTGTTTCTTTACCCAGTTTATTAATTGTTCTAATATTTGGCTTTGAGGATTATATATGAATAACGAATCCGTATCACCGTAGAGGACTCTTAGACCCAGTTCCCTAGCGTAGTTTGATGTCGTCGTTATTACATATCTTCCAATAGCCGTGGTACTTTCAGCTACTGCAGGAGCATACAAAGGGAAAGTTTCCGCGCCAAACACTCCATACGTTGCATTAATGAAAACTTTCATTGCACGTTGAACTACATCATAATATTCCTTTAATTCCTTGTCTTTGGCGCTCTTTGCTTTCTTCTTATATATTTTTACTCTAAAATCCCTCAATAGTCCGGTGATAACTGCTGTTATTCCTGGTCTATCAAAACATACTCTGTGTATGATCTCACCCGTTTCATCAGCAATATCCTTTATCTCTTTACAATTCTCCTTATCCACTGTCTCGTAGCTTAAATTCCAGTTCTTTATGATGGAAGGATATAGGGAAGCGAAATCTAGCACTGTTACATTAAAGAAGACTCCCTTAGGTGGTTCGATAACTACTGCTCCTTTATATCCCTTTCCTTTAATTATAGATTTAGTTCTCTTTATCGAAGTTTTTTGTGCTATCTCCTCTTTTAATGGAATTAGCCAGTTTCTTTGCCGATGTTCCCAGTAGTAGAGGTTTCTTACCCAGGATGAAATCTCTTTTCTAGTCAGATCTTCAATACCTAATTTTGAGATCCTTGCAAATATCACCATTAGTTTCCATACTAAGTTGTTATTCTCTGCAACGAGTCTTAGAGTTATTTCAGCGTCCCTGAAGTTGTACTCTATTAGTTTACTCTGTTCAAGCTGTGTTACCGTATCATCTATCTTCACTTTTGACATTCCTAATAACGCCTGAGATATGGCGTCAAGTGTATACTCGTTATATTTTCCTTCGAAAGCGTAGTTCTTTACTGCCTTATTAGTGAAAAATAAGTAAAGGTCTATGTGGATCGAATTTACGAAAGTTGTCTTTTCCTGTGTTATGGAAATCGGTATTTCTTCATCAGAAATACCAAGTTTTAAGCTCCTGTAAAATAAATAGGGTATGTCAAAGTCATCTCCGTTGAAGGTTAGTATAACAGGATAGTCAGAAATTATCTCAAAGAACCTTTTCAACATTTCTCTCTCGCTATCGAAAAGCTGTACCTCTATATCGTTTAATTTATCTATCTTATTATAATTTCTATTTAATACGAGTACGACTTTTTTACCATCACTGGTAGCAATACCTATGCTTATTACAGGAAGTTCTGCTTTTTCTGAATCAGGTACCCTTCCTTTAAAAAGCGTGAATACCTCTATGTCTATTGCTGCAATTTTAGGTGTGAAGACAGGTGCTTCGAAATATGGGTACCATTTCAATACCATTTCCTTCGTTACTTCATCCTCTCCAGAGAACGCTTTCAATACCTCATCCCTATCATTTTTAGTTAACTCGGGTATAGCAGGTCGGATTACCTCATGTTCAATTACATGTGGAAAACCTGGAATCAATCCTAAGTCATAGGCATAGTTATTGGCGTAATGTATATGAGCTTCGTATGCTTTTGGTACTACCTCCCGCATTCTAGCGACAGCTAGTGGATCCTTAGTTACAATTTTTGTTAGTGTTATTCTTTTCCCAGTATATGGATCTATTTTTGAAACAGTCTCAAAATGATCAAACGAGTTATCCTTTACGATCTTCTGGATGTTCTTAACTTTCTCTAGTTCTAATTCTACTAGGAAATAAGGTTTATGATTCGTTTTATCCTCGTAATATACTACGGAATTAGTTTCTGGATCAAAGAGCTTACATACAGCTTTTTGCTTACTCCCGTCGTAGTCGATTTGTATCAGGTAATATAGTTTCCCTTCTTCTGCAACTTTACTTTCTAACTGATGTTTCCCTTCATGATTACTTTTCTCTCTAATTTTAATTTCTGTATTCTCATCATTAATCTTTTCTTTATCTCTTTTGTCTTCATTTTCATTACTCTGTTTCGGTGAAGCAAAGTCAAATAGTGTTATTTGCTTTCCAGACATAAGTAACATGTTGGTTGGAATTATATTTATAGAATTTGGTGACGCTAGTGTTTCTGGTAAGTTCGTAAAAGGGCAGTTCACGCGTTTATTACGAATTCAGTTTGTTTAGAAAAGTAGAATGAATTTAATTGAGTCCCATTGTATGGACTGTGGGGATTCGCACTCAATAATTTCCCCCATTTAATACTTATTTCCAATAATTACAGTTCGTAATGCGAACCTGAATTGCCCTAGCAATTTTTCACACGTTAATGCGAACTCGTATTCAAATCATTCTATATTTCTAAATAAACTAAATTTATAATAAATATAATAAATTATTATTGAAAAAAAATTATTGTATTTCTAATTCTTCTACCTCTCTGGACGATACTTCCAACGGTCTATCCTTAGTCTCGGGAATTAACGCTAAGGTTATTATTGCTGATATTATTGCTAAAGCTCCTAAGAATCCCACAGCGAAGGATTCACCATAAGCTGCAAATAACGCTGGAAATACGAACGACGTCAAACTTGCCCCCAGTCTACCAGAAGCTACCGTCAATGCCTGTACTGTACCTCTGACCTTGGTTGGCGCCAGTTCCACGCCCAACATACCAGAAGCGCTTATAGATCCCGGTCCTGCCTGTTGAGCTAAATTCATTCCTCCGTATAGTATTAACGCTATAACCGGAGAGAACGCTACTCCTACCAAGTCCTTATATGCAGAGAAGGCGAAGAGGGATAGCGCCATTCCTACAAAACCCAGTACCTGCAAAGACTTCCTTCCAGTCCTATCTATAAGGGATAAAGCTATTATTCCTCCCGGTACTACGAAAGCCCCTTCCATTATTAACTGGAACACACCGGAATTCACTCCCAAACTAGACGCTATTAACGACGGACCGAATAGTATTCCAGAGTAGGCTACTATATCAAACAGGAACCATAACACGCAAGCTGCGAGGAACTGTCTCCAGTACTTAGCAAAGTAAAATGAGAATGAGTTAGTATCCTTCAGGTTGGAGGCTACGTCAATAGTACTTCCTGAAACTTGCTTCACCACTTCCCTTAATTCTTGCACGTCGCCCTTGATCCTTCCTAGGAACCTCGCGGTTTCGGGGATCTTTCTCCTTAAATATATTACGGATACCGCAGGTACTGCGCCGGCGGCCAGAACTATTTTCCAAACGATCATAGGACTTAATCCTAAAGCTGAAAGACCTAGATATAGTATCGCAGCGAGAGTTGCTCCAAATCCCCAGAACAGCCCGAAACCGAGAGCTATTATCTTACCCCTATCCTTAGCATTCGAGTGTTCAGCCATTATCATCGGAGAGAGAACGTAGTCCGCGCCAACTCCGATTCCTAGTAAAAGTCTCACTATTATTAATTCCAGGGGAGTTGTTACAAAGGCTTGTAGAAGGGCTCCAACTGTCATTAATGACACGTCAATACCGTAAAACGTTTTCCTCCCCTTATTTGCGAGAATTCCAAATATAATTGCTCCTACCGCAGCACCTATTAGTGCTGAACCACTTATTAAGGAAGTGTATAAATCGTAGGATGGACTGCTCTTTGTTATTCCAAAACTTGAAAGCACAGTTAACAGCACTATACCTATAGATGATAAATCGTATCCATCAGTGAAAACTCCCATACCGGTAGTTATCATCGATTTAAAGTGAAACCAACTAAGCTTCTTATCGTCTAAAGGTTTAAACGGGCTATTCATTTTACTTCAAGCTAAATTTGGCTGTAAATATATATGTATTTTCAACTATTATCTATAGAGTTATACATAATGAAAAATAATACTTAGTGTGGTATATAGTGCTATGATACTTAGTGTAGTATATAGTATGTTTGTCGTGCTACTTAGTACTATGTAGATTATATAGAGGGTGATTCTGAGCTCTTTCGTGACAGTATTAAGTGTGCAATAAATGTAATCTAGTTTATTAAGTAGATTTTTATGAGAAAAATAAACACCAAGAACTCAACTAATTGAATAATACTTAAGGGGGGACTACTCGTAGGTTATACCACGGTAATCATTAACTAAGACCTAACCCCCCATGAGGCGCTACATGCTTCGCCTCTAACACGACTATAGGAACATGAGTCTCCAACGGTACCTAGATCAACGTTATGTTCCTTGACGTTCTTGCTCTTGGCAAACTTGCACCTCTTAAGACTAAACCATTGTAGAGACTGTTATTCTCATCCCTAGTGTAGCATGTTTTCCCGTGGAAACGTTGAGACACACATCTAGAGGCTTGTACCTGATCTCAGGGAAATTGATCCAAGAAGGAAACCTCATGAGGTACTTGCGTCTCTCCATGAGAGGAGAAGGGATCAACTCTTCTCCCATTTCCCGCGAAATTACGCCCTTAGGGGAGGTAGCTGGGGCAAGAAGTAGGGAAAACGCTGTTCTGAGGGAGGTGCTTCGCTTAGATCTCCTCAAGATCCTCATGGTTTGCAAGGTTAAGATAGTTCTAGCCAACGTTTCCGACTTTAAATCTCCCATCTGTAACGTGATCACGCTCGTGGACAGGGGGTTTGCGGAGAGAGGCAAGGTGATCAGAGTCAAGAGGGGCTTGGGAGTACTGGGAGGAGGTGCTCTCCAAAGCTTTCCTCATAACATGAGAGCCCACTAGAGGAGCATGAGGGGATTGAACGCCTTTGCCAACCTCCTGGGCCTAGCTTACAATATTTGGCGGTTTAGGCCCATTAGTAAACCTTAAAATCTCCACTTAAAATCCCACTAGAGAAGCTCGTTTCCAACCTTGATTCTCGAAAGTTTCTAGATTAGTTGCGAGTAGTCTTGATAAACTGACCTTTATTATTCGCTTTAATAATTAAGCGAATTAAATTCTAGACTTACGCGTTTCATAACTTTTTACTTTATTTAGTTATTCACTTTGGTTACACATTGGACACTGTAACGTCAAACTCATGAAATAGCTATAAATGGGAAACAAATATATGATTTCAGAAAAATAACGGACCCGCCGGGATTTGAACCCGGGACCACTGGCTCCGAAGGCCAGCACTCTATCCTGGCTGAGCTACGGGTCCTTAATATTTAGGAAATATACTTTCTGACTTAAAGAAGCTTCTTTATGTCAAAGGGCGTTTGAGCCACACTTATATCGGCTTCCTTAAACGCTGTTACCTTGCTCTGGAAACTTCCCATTCCCATATAAACTACAGCACCAGCATGACCCATTCTTTTTTCCCGAGGCGCAGTGAGACCAGCTATGTAAGCAACTATTTTCTTCTTAATCTTACCTCTCTTAACTAGAGACGCAAGTCGTTCCTCGGACGTACCTCCAATTTCTCCTATTACTACTATTTTTTCGGTTTCAGGATCTTCCTCAAATGCTAATGCAGCATCGACCAGATCTGTACCTATTATAGGATCTCCTCCTACTCCTATTACCGTAGACTGACCTATATGTTTCAAGTCGTTCGCTACCTCATAAGTTAATGTACCAGATCTGGAAGCTATACCTATTTTCCCTTTTTTGAATGCCCTTGGTGGCATTATTCCTAAACTTATTTGTTCTGGTACCATAATTCCAGGACAGTTCGGTCCGATAATACGTGCACCTTTATTCTTTGCATATTTAACAAATCTCATTGTATCAAGTACAGGAATATGTTCTGTTATTACAACTACTAAATTAATCCCGGAATCAAGCGCTTCGTAAACCGCATCAGCAGCAAATTTTCCAGGTACAAACACAATGCTTGCCTCTATGTTATGTTCCTTTACTGCATCTGCAACGTTGTCGTACACTGGGATACCTTCTATCTCGGTGCCGCCTTTTCCTGGTGTAACGCCAGCAACTACTTTAGTACCGTAATTTCGCATTTGCTTTGCATGAAAAGAACCTTCTTTACCTGTTATACCTTGAACTAAAACTTTTGTATCTTTATTTACGAACGTATCGCATCACCTATTGCCTGAAGAGGATCTTCATATGCCTTTATCCCATTTTCTATAAGTATTTTCCTTCCTTCCTCTTCATTAGTTCCTACTAATCTAACAAATATAGGTTTCCTAACCTCCTTGTAAGCCTCAACTATACCTCGGGCTACTTCATCACACCGGGTAATACCCCCAAATATATTTACAACTAGTTTCTTCACTTTCTCATTACTCGCTACCCTGATTATACTCTCTTTTACATGTTCTTTATTAGCTCCTCCTCCTACATCGAGGAAGTCCGCAGGTTCTCCTCCTGCCAATTTCACCAGATCCATCGTTGACATAGTCAAACCAGCACCATTCCCTATAATTCCAACATATCCTTCTAATTCAACATATCCATCTGATACATTCTCTCTATTGAATTCGCGGAGAATGTCAGGATGTCTATATAAAGCGTTATCTTCCAATATTACCTTAGAATCTAGAGCAACAGGTCCCCTATCCGTAATAGCCAAGGGATTTATCTCTACTAGTTCTGCCTCGTAAGTTAGGAGAAGATTGTATATACCTTTTACTATTTTATCTAGGCCATTTACGCCGAGGTACTTCTCTATCATAGTTACATCGTATGGTCTTACACCTCGTTCTTCAGGAATCTCAAATATTTTTACATTAGTCGCCGACTCTACGTCTATTCCTCCTTCAGGGGAGGCAATAATTATGGGCTCTTTCTTATCCCTATCTATCATAGCTGAGATATATACTTCCTTACTATGTGGGATGAATTCCTCGACAAGGAAGAGATTATAACCCATTTTCTTAAACTCGCTTATTGTTGTTGCTACATTCTCAGTTACTTTAACGAGGCCTCTTTTCCCTCTCCCTCCCTCTAACAGTTGGACTTTTACGACAGCCTTTCCCTCCCATTGTAATGGTTCGCTAATTACCTTACCGTTGGGTATCGGTATTTCCGCTTTAGAAAACAGCCTTTTCCCTTCATATTCGTATAGTTTCATATTTCACCAATGCACTTTGAGTTTTAATTATTAAGGTGTAATTAAGTCGTGACAATGAGACCAATTCAGAAGCAGGGAGTTCTCCTCATTCTAGTTAAAAGTAAGATTTTTAGAATATTTTTGATGAATAACACTCCATTATAAATAAGATGAGTTTATTAACGTTTATTCATTGATAATTGCATGGACGCTAGTATTGCTACGTTAAATATTGAAGAATATCTACAGAAAATACAAGACATGTTATTAGACGAGATTAGGTTTTATTATACAGCTCTAGTAGATGGGGCATCAATCACCCCAGAAATAATGTATAGTAAAATAAACTCACTAAAGGACCAAATAGAAGAGGAGAAGTACAAACTCAGTGAGTATATTGCTAAACTCAATCCAGCGCTTGTGGAGAAGGATTTTTACATAAGTATTCTTTCTTCTATGGAGAAAATAGCTCAAAATATAGACTCCGCAGCTTATAGAATGTATACAATACTCAGTAAAGGCCTAAAGATTGATAATGTCTCTTTTAACCTAACAGAGAAAATACTAGAAAGGTTAATTGCAGGGGCGAACGATATAGCACAAGCTCTAAGGTCACTCTCTCTTACTAACGGGAAAGCTGGGGAATATTGTAGGGCAGTAATCAAGGTTGAAGAGGAAATTGACGAACTTTATAGAAAATTAGAATTAATATTGTTCGAAAAGGGGGAGGACAATATCGTGTATTTGATGCTTATGAAAGAGTTAGTGGACAGATTAGAAGATAGTGCAGATCTAGAAAAAGAAATAGCAGACAATATTACTTATATATCACTTCAACGTGTGTAACGATTCTTGTCTATGTTAATGTCTCTTCATTTACTTTTCCTGTAATGTCAATTGTTAGGACATCTATTCCGTCCCCAGAAGTTATATCCCTTTCAATAGCAGCCCTTACGCTTTTTATAGCAAGCTCTTTTGCTTTGTTTACGTCAAGGGAAGAAGAATATTCCGACTCTAGGATGCCTATCGACACTTTTGCTCCAGAACCAACTGCAGCAAAGTTATCCGGTATTAACGAACCGACCGGATCAAGTATATATATTGCAGGTCCTACCTCATCAACTCCCCCGAATATTAATTCGGATATAAACGGAGTATACTTATAATTGTATAGTATTACTGATAGTAGTTTAGCCGCTGCCTTCACAGAAATTTCTCTCCCATTTTCTAGTTTATATCTGTTTATCTCGGACCGCATTATTCGCGATAACGTTTGAAAATCTCCAAAGAGTCCAACTCCCGCTATACCAAAATTGTTAATTCGAATAACCTTCTTCACGCCCCTACTTAATACATATCCTCCATAGCTCAATCTTCGTTCAGACGCTAATACTACACCGTCAGTGGCCTTTATTCCTACTGCCGTTGAAGGAAGTTCCTCCATTTACGAATATACACCAATATTAATTAACTTCTTACGATTATATATCTACTGACCATTTCTCCCTTGCAAGTCACTGTTGTTTAATGTAAGAAAAGCCATAAAACTAATGCAGAGAATAGGGGTATAGTAATATTATCATCTATTTTAGGCAAAATTTCCGCAAAGGTAGCTATAATTGCGGATAATATTCCTAAAAGTCCTAAATAAATGTAGCCTATAACAGATGAGACTATAAGCATGCCTACGGTTCCCCATAATCCTTTTACTCTCTTCTTATAGATGTAATTTCTAAGTATTCCAGTCACTCCATCTCCAAACGACATATACATTAAAGGGACGATGGCAACCCATATCTCCGGCCTCATATTCCAATATTGGTGATTTTGGATCCACAGAACTAGAGGGAGAGTACCAAAAGATAAGGTAAAGAAAATCTCTCCGTAGTTACCCTTTTCCTGAAACCAATAGAAACCTTTTCTGCCTAATCTAGAGACTAGCAAGACAATAGTAAGCAAGTACGACATTATTATTATTATAAGGGGGGTAGAGAAAACGAACGGCGCTAGAGTTGCAACTACCCCCCCTCCTAACATGTGAATAATTTTCCTTGATACATACTTATTAGTTCTTTTTTCAACAATCCTTGATATAAAAAGGGTTACAACGGTAACCCATACTGTTAAAATGATGCCCCACACGATGTTACCAAAAATCATCTTTATGATTCTACCTACATCGAATTTAAGCTAATCGCCCGTTACGTACAGAGTTATAAAATTGGGAGGTTCCAAATAGAAAACCATATATTTATGGTGAAGATGAAATAATCCCTTATAGTTAAGTTACGAAAAAGAGACGCGTATTACAGTGAAAGTCATCGATGCATATGCGACGTCAAGGGACGTAAGCGAGAATCTACATGATAAGCCTTAGATCCGACCAGTAATCCCATCTGTGATACTAGGTTTAAGTTTGCTTCCGGGTCGCTGTGATCCTTATAGGCTGTGGTGTCTTCCTTTATTGACAAGGCGCAAATAAGGTGCAAGCACTCTACTATGGGGATTGTTTACAAGTGCTAGAGTCAAAGATGCTAGGAGACTACAGCTCGATGAGGGATAATGAAGAAACCATGTATCGTCTAGAAATTAGAGAGATTTGATACGCTGTAAATAATATTGTGTGGAGAATGACTCTACCAATTCGGTAATAAATTAATTATCCTAATCTAATATTATCTAGATTAATGCTTCACGTACTATATGCGCTCTACATATTGATCGTTGCCGGACATTATACCTCACTTAATTATACAGAAACTCCAAACGGTTCGTATATAACTATTATTGACGCGAATAACTCTGTAACGTTACCTCTCCCTATCCCCTTTGAGATATCGCCTAATGGGGAAAACTTAACTTATAAAAATGTGACACTTATTGCCAAACCTATACATCAAGTAGTAATAAACTTCAACGGAAGGAAAAGAGGAATGCTAATGGACGTTGTTCTCAGAACACCGCAATTTAGAGGTCTAAACTCATCTGTAATAAATGCTTCTGTTGTGGTGTTCGATAACGGTCTTATATACAATGCTACCGGGAATAATTTTAGTCTAGTATTAATAAAGACAGATTTTTTTACGAATACTATTAATTTAGATCCTATTTACTATGCTATTCTAATATCCTTAGCAACAATAATTGTTTTCTCATTATCTAAGTTTGGTATACGAAGGAAAAGCAAAAAAGAAGACTATACCGATAGACCTCCTTATTGGGTCAGAGCCTCTACCTCTAACCCTCTCCCTCAAGCCGCTAACAAGGACTTTATAACTTCTTTATAACTCTCTGGTAAGTAACTCTCTCCAAGGAGAATTATTGCAAGTTGATATGCCGGTAAACTTACTGAACTTCTCAATAGTCTTGAGTATTTCTCATATATCTCATTATCTATGTCTTTAAACCACTCGATTTGGTATAATATATTTTCAATTTCTTTCTTCTTTTTAATTAACATCCCTAAGTCTTTAACCTCTGCATCTATAATTTTTTTAACGTCAATATTCATATATGTAGTTAAATCATTTATTCCCAGTGCCTTTGCTGCTATCGGACATAGTGAAACTTTAGCATCAGTCTTGACTTTGGGTAATCCATGACCATTTATCATGTTTATGAACGCACCAGAGCAGTTTCTATCCCCGTCAACTTCTATAAGGCATCCAACATGTACTGTTTCCGCTATGTTTAAGTACGAATGAAGCAGCTTAACCTCTATGTTTCTACTTTCGAAGACATTTTTCAAGTAATGGTATTCTTCAGGAGTTAGGAAAACTGCAGTCGATACCTCCTTTGGTACCTGGAATTGAAATCCCTCACGTAACACCCTATTGAAATCTATATTAAGCATTAGTATTCCTACATCTTTGACCTTCTGTTGAATGAAAAGTAATCCCTTGAGAGCGTAGTCTTTTATAGAGAAAGAGAGAGGGGTAATAACTACTGATACGGGCTTTGGTATATATAACTCAGGTATAGGAGAAAGAGAGAGGTTAGGAGATATTGTCTTTCTTAGGATTCTGGTAATATCTATGTGGACCGGACAAACGTTATCACATATTCCACATAGATTACAAGTAGCCGTGTCTGGTGACGACGATATAAAGAAGCCCATAGGAGTCATGCTCTTGTTATCAGTCTGCTGAAAACGAGGGCATATATTAACACATTTCCCACACATTATACACTCATTCATGACAGAATCGTTGTCATCAGAGAATGGATATAGTATTCGAGTGTCAAGTTGTAAAGGCGCTATCGAATATAATGAGAAGTACATACTATTTTTTGAGAATCTAAAGAAGGCCTTATCAGCTTGAATCAACGAATCAAGCATGTTAATACCGATATTGAGCTCAACCCGACCAAAATACCTATAGTTATGTGGGAACTCAATATTCTCCACAGGATAGCTGGATATACTGCAGTTTTCGGTAAATTTACTCACTAATTTCTCTAGTTCATTAACATAAGTTAAATACAAAGTCAACCCTTCCTCATCCTTCACAACAGTCACATCTCTGAAGGGAGATATTGGGGAATATAGCTCCTTTAGTATTCTTTTGATATTCTCTAAGTCATTGTTGAGAGAAACAGTAACCAATTTTCTTTTCTCTTTCTTAATGATAACTGAGTATATTATCCCTCCGCTATACATTCCCTCATTAATTTCCCCGTTAGAGACCTCTTTGACCTTAACCCTTTTTGAAATACTAAAAAACTGATTATCTCCAAAGCAACCATCATTAAAGAAAACGCTGCCAGCTACCGAAAAGCTTTCATTACAAAAGATTTCTGGCGAAAACGCCCTAACTTCTCTCCAGGTAGTTCCTGCTAAAACTTCTATTTCATCGTCTTTTTCTAAAATTCCTTTAATGTTGGAGAGATCTAATATAAAATCCCCTTCGATCCCCCTGCTTAATTCGTATCTAGGTGTAGGACTCTGAAGTGAAGCCGTAATAATATCTGAAATATTCTTTGCCACGATTACTCTAGAAGGTGGGGGTACTCTCTTATTCCTTGCCACTGCTGAATAAACAATGTTATTGTTCCCCATAACTGAGCATAAGTTAACCGTTATACGATTTAAATATTTAAGTTAGAAATAAGAGTATGTTGTCCAAGTTCCATAAGTGATGACGTGACGGTTTTCTGACAGATGAGGAGCGTTCCCTGTCTGATATTTAGGCTCGGCTTAGCAGATGCATACCTAAACTAATTACTTCGTGTATCATCCTGTAATCAGAAGAATTTTTGGTTAGTAAAACGAGTTAGAGGTTGGAAGACCCTCAGGCGTGGATAGTCCCTTATATTTGAACATAAGTTAACAGACCAGCTCTTAATAACAGTCACAGATGGGGTAAGCGTTGTCAAGAAGGGTAAGCAAGGGTTGATGTAGTACGCCTCAACTCTAATTAATGGTCGCTAGGGAACTAACTAAACATCACTTCGCAGCGTTTGTGAAGGCCCTTTACCCATAGCAAGGTGGGGAAGCGGAGAGCTCCATTTGTGAGGGTAGTAAAGTTCACTATCCTTAGAAAAATTCCGTAAAGCATGGTAGGGACAGTCTTTACCAAAAAGAATTAACTTAATTAACGAATTTCAGCAATATGAATCGCGCAATGATGAGATGAACTCCGAACCGAGCTAATGAGGAACCGTGTGAGTTCTGAGGTTACTTCTATATTTTAAATAGAGCTTAACCGCGTGAGAGCAGAAAGGTCGACCACATTCACATACACTGGAAATGAGTTTACCTTGATTGTCAATGGATATAACTACTCTTAGAGGTCTAGATGAGCATCTAGCCGGAATATAACCTGTTATTGTCTTTTCCTCCATATAACAACTTCTCATTTTAAATAATTGTTATACTCAATTTTAAACCTTTAGTGAAATAATGTCCTAACTCTAAAACTCAATTTTTTTAACCAGCATTCTTAGAATTCTGGAACACATTTTCTTCTCTTTAACAGTACTATTATCTCAATTTTACTAAGAGTAAAACAATTTCTAAAATATGGGAAAATCTCGCTAGCACGACTAGAAATTAGCTAAATTTCCGTAAAACCGCTAAAGAGTCGAATTTTGTATCAGGAAAAAGTTGTTTAAGTAAGTTTTTACATGTAACAGTGTCTAATGCGCAATAAATGTTAGTTAGTTTAAAAACTAAATTTTAGGATATGGGAATAACCCACCCCACACTGTTCTATTAGGACAATAAGATAGGGGGATTACAAGAGGTGCTACACGCTCAGCCTCTAACATGCCTATGGGAATGACGGGTCCAGAATATTATGCACGGTAACATCGTATTTCTTGACGTTCCTAGCCCTATGCAACTATGTTGTTTTCCCCTGTCACCTCATATGTTTAACTATCATAATACCGTATCTATTTCTCGTCCTTAGTCCTACGTGCTTTCCCTTGTAAGATTAAACGGCTTTGTTAGCTTCTAAGCTTAAAATATGCAGGAATACCCTTAATAAACGTTGAAATCATAACTAGAAAACTTTGTTTTTAGCCTTGATTATCAGAAATTACGAGATTATTTGCGACTCTATTTAATAAACTGATTTTATATTATTTCTCTTCTCACAATTAAGCGAATTTAATTCTAGCCAAATATGTTCTATAATTTTCTAGTTTATCTAGTATATCAGATTTATTAAGGGTTGATACTATCTTATGCTCCTTGCATTTACTTTTAAAATATAGATTTTGGTTAAATTCATTATATTATTATCCCTTTTAAGCTGACTTAGTCCTAATATTCTCTGTAGATAAGTCACGATAATATCTTACAGGCGTAAGATTTGGTGAAACAACATTATCATGTTTTCGGAATTGTATCATTTTTAGTAAAATCGAGTAATTTACCGCTTATGATAACAACTTCTAACGTAATTTGCTTAAAACTCAGAAAGGTATTGGAGCGTGACGTTCAATCTTGAAGTTCTTTCTCAATGTCTGTAGGTATCTCTGTTGACGCAGATGCAGTAATTTCTATGCGCGACTAAGAGTAGTTGACTATGAGCGATAAGAATATATAGTCTAGTTATCCCTGCTAATTAAATGCTAAGACGTCGCTTATTATCTTCTTGATTCACGCTTAAGGAATTCATATATTGATATACATCAGCGACTTTCTTACGCGGGGGACTCTTGAAATAATGTGAACATATCGGGTCCGGTACACCTTTATAACCTAATTGCCTTAACTTTAGTGCAATTAGGGTGAGGTTAATAAGGGGTGATGCGGCGTTAGGACCATCATATGTTTTCAGGGATATATCGATTCTTACTGGCACGTTAAATGCGTATTCCCCTTCAATTACCATATAACTAACCCTTCTATCTTTCAAAAAGTTTACGTAGTCAGAGGTGCCTGCAGTAACTTCTATGCTATCATCACTCTGTGATATAAAGCTTGATTTAATGTTTTTCTTTATTTCTTTTATTTTATCGTCCAACGTAAGATTTGCTTCTGCTGTTCCAGAAATATCGACTTGAAATGATCTTTTCACGTTTACACCT
The DNA here is from genome assembly GCA_019704295.1 of Sulfolobales archaeon HS-7. Classification (GTDB taxonomy): domain Archaea; phylum Thermoproteota; class Thermoprotei_A; order Sulfolobales; family Sulfolobaceae; genus HS-7. The sequence goes on from AP024596.1 coordinate 897,041, forward strand.
CTTCTTTTCAGTACATCGATTAATTCGGTATGTAGAATGGTTCCGCCCATCTGACTAAGCAAGTCATCCCCGAATAGAAGGAGACCCCTAGATTCAAAGACTTCCTTCATTTCAGAAGTGACAGGTGCAGGTGTGGCATTTATGAATGATGCGTGAGCATTAGCCGCTGCTCTAGCGTAATACATAGTTGTTTTACTCATTCCGCTTGGAATTAAGCATAGTATTACCTCAGCCTTATTTTTCTTAAATTCCTCTTCTATATCGACAGGTTTGTCTTCTGATTCCTCTATAATTTCAGCGTACTTCCCTTCTATTGGTTCTACCGTAATACCTCTCTTTACTATTATTTCTTCGTCAACCGAGGTATACTTTTCGACCACATTAGGAGGTGCAAATATTGCATCCTTTAATGGTAAACTTACCTTTCTCTTATCAATGTCGATTGCTGACACTATTTCTATTTCCCTGGGATCTCCAAGTCTTTTATCTACGCCAAGTACAGTCCCACCTTTTCTTAGTATATTAACTGCCTGTACATACGCCGATGCAGCATTCCCTACTCCTATTAAGCTAACTTTTACCATAGTTTCACACGATTGTGAAGAATATTATTGGAGATAATAATCCTATCACTATAGTTAATATCGTAGCTAAATATATGCCGTCGATCTCATCACTTTTTTTGAACTCGAAATCTCCCTGTCTGAACATTTCTCTAACTACTATTAGGTAGTATCCCGCGGAAATCGCACTATTGATAACTCCTAATACTAATAACCATGGGTAATATATTGAGGATTCAAAAAGAAACACCTTTCCCCAGAAACCCGCTAGAGGTGGTATTCCGAGGAGACTTAGAAACAATATAGATGACGAGAAGGCCAACCATCTATTAGCAGAGAGTCCATTCAGACTCGACAGTTCAACACTCCCCATTACTCTCTCTACGTAATTTGCAAGTAGAAATAGTCCGGATTGAGCTATCGAATACGCGATTACCTGAATAACTATTCCAGCTATTGCAATACTCTCTAAAGGTGTTCCTATCATTGCAAAACCTATCATTACGAAACCCATTTGAGCTATACTACTATAGGCTAATATGCTAGTGATTCTCCTCCTTGAGAAGGCAACAAAGTTTCCAAAGAACATACTTGCGATTGCAACTAGCGAAAATATAGAGAGTAGCAACATTTTATCCAGATTATTCAGAGTAAGGAACTCAATTACTTTAAGAAGCGAAGCTACGCCTATTATTTTCCCTACGCTGGATATCATTGCAATAACAATTCTATCGTTTTCGGAATATACATCAGGTAGCCAAGCATGAAATGGAAAGTTTCCTATTTTAAACATGAAAGCTATCGAGAGTAATGAAATGCCTATAAGGACGAATGAGTTAATTACTGGAGAAGGATCGACTAAATTAAACGTATCTATTCCTGGGACATAAAACGCAAAGCCGAAGAGCATTATTGAACTAGAGACAATTCCCATTATCAAGTACTTTAGACCGCCTTCTACGCTTTTTATGTCCTTACTTATCATGGATATTGCGTAACTTGCAGCCGAGGCAAGTGCCCATCCTGTTATTATTATTAGAATATTAGCTGCTAGAGCTAGATATATAGTACCCAAAAGTAAAAGCAATGAAAGAGATAAGAAAGATTGATAGGACGACCAATTCCTTATGTGTTCTTTGCTCCCTAGTATTACTATCAGGGTTGCAATTTCTGCAGCAAAAGCCAACCATAGACCTGAATTATTTAAATATAGAGATTTAGAAAATACGAAAACGTTATCTATACCTAGTGCCAATGTCAATAGTGTTAATACTGACCCTATTATTACTGAAATAACTGATAAATTAACTGCTAGTGATACTTTCTTTTGGTTAATGTGAACTAACGATAAGCTGACTATCAATAAAACTAAGCTTTGTATTGAGATTAGTACTGTTCCAACTTGCATTTAAATCACCACTGTAAATATAATTAAAAGTAAAAATATAATTATTAGACCTATTGCATATACTGCAACGTAATTACCTATAATACCATCCTGAATCCGCGACCACGCCCTCCCTAAACCGTAGGCGGTCTGCGGTATTCTTTCGTTGAATGTTTCATCAAATCCCCTCCGCTCTAAGCTGTTAAAAAGTCCAGACGAAAAATTATGGTATCCGTATCCTAATCTATCAAACACGGGATTTAAGTAAAAGCCCTGTTCTAATGCGGTTGAAAGGGTCTGTAGCTTGTTACCAATTTCTATACCACGTGTGTATATAAGGGATATAAGGATGCCAATAACGACGGCTATAATTACGATAGGATCTAAATAGTAATAGGACGCAATTTCTGAGTAAGGCAAACTAATTACTTTAGTGAAAAGGCTCGATAGCACAGTATAGAATCCTACCCCTAGTCCTATACTTGTTAATACGAGTATGGCAGGCGCTATAATCATTGTAGGATGTAGATGATGAGATTCCTCAATTTCTTCTCCTTTACTCCAAGTAAATGTCTTGAAAACAAGCCTCATAATGTAAATACTACCCAAGAATTCGGCTATAACTATAAGAGGAAATAGTCCTGAAACGTAGTTAGCTAACGCGGCTACTCCTTGATGACCCCAATACCCTATTAGGAACGGGATGTCAGCTAGGTTCAATGCAGCTATTAACTGAAGAACGAATACGGTTTTGATTTTATTGTATAGATTCTTAAAAGTTCCAATGAATCTACTTTCTGTAGCGTGGATGACGCTTCCTGCATTCATGAAGAGTGACGCTTTATATAAGCCATGAGCGAGGAATTGAACAACTCCGGCTAGTATACCTATATATAAATACGTTGGATCTCCAAAAAATGAAGCTATTAGTAATCCGACGGAAGAGGAAAGGATCATAAATGAAATTTGGTCTGCAGTAGAATATGCCAGTAATACCTTCTGTTCATCTGAGGCCAGTGCGCCAAAACTCGTATAGAATATTGTGAAGAGAGATATTCCTATCATTACTTCAGCAAACGTGTTTAACTCGGGAGTACCTAATGCAGGTATAAAGAAAGGGTAAAATAAGAAAGTAATAAACGCGCCTAAGTTAACCATAGTAGCTGCGTGTATAAGTGCACTAACAGGAGTCGGTCCTGTCATTGCAGTTAATAACCATTGTGTGAATGGGAACTGAGCGCTCTTGCTGAGTCCACCTAAAAAGAGTATAAGTGCTATAACCCACCAATATGAATGGGTCAGAGGATTTATGAAGAGTTCTCTTAATCCTACAGTAAGTAGTCCCTGTGAATTGTAGAGGAGAGTATTATTTGAAAAGATTAAAAGCGAACCAAAACCGGCTATTAGGCCTACATCGGCTAAGCGGGTAAATATCATTGCCCTTATTCCGCTGTTTGTCGGTGTAGAGATATATGGTATACCTAACACTCTCTTTTCCGGTTTTCCTACGATATTCTTGGGATTGTCATCAAGGTAGTAACTTATTAGGCCATATGAGGCCAAGCTGGTGCCTTCCCATCCTATTAGAAATAAATACAAATTGCCTGCTATTACTACGCTTAACATAGAAGCAACGAAGAATTCAAAAAATCCCCAATATCTTCTCAGAACCGAGTCTTCCTTCATATATCCAACACTATACAAGGATATGAACGATGCTAATCCGCTTACGATCGAGGCTAGTACAGCCTGTAACGGAGACACCTGAAAAGTCAGGTAAAATAAGGTTGATGTCAGTGTTCTTCCGAGGAAAGCTGTCTGATACACCATGTTAAGCGAGATTACGAATGCGATTATGTTGAGGACGAAGCCCAAATATCCTCTAATATCCTGATTAAGTCCTTTAGGCGTTATTAACGCTATTATTGAGGCTATTAGTGGCAATATAAACACGAGTAGGGGTAATACGCTGTTAGCTGGTACGGTATTTACCAGATAATTAAACGCTGGGGACAAGAGATTTGGGACGAAGAAGAAAATTATACTCATAACCGCTAGAAACAACATGGGTATCGAATAGGCTATAATTTTATCTAATGAGACGCTCTCTTTTTTTCCACCGTAAACTCTCTTAAATAGGTACGTTAAATAGGCCGAGGATGTTCCGATTGCAATCATTATAGCTGCTACAATTCCTATAAACCACGCTTCTCCGAATCTTACTCCTAACTCTCCTGCAGATAGAATCAGAAGTATTTCACTGATCAAACCTATTGTTGGTGGCAAGCCAAGCAAATTGAGGATACCTATAAACGATGTAGTACTGTGCAAAGGGGATGACAAATATAACCCACCTAGACGTTCGATATCCCTTGTACCGATTTCGGTTATTGAGGCGCCTGCGCTCATGAAGAGAATTGCTTTTCCTAGTCCGTGAGAGACGTATATCAGTATTGACGCTACAATTGCGAGCGGTAAGATCGCTATATTCTGTGATAACCCAAGAGCAAACCCTATAGAGGCCGCCAACATCATGTATCCCATTTGGGAAACACTAGAGTATGCAAGAAATCTCTTGAAATCCCCTTGAGTAAAGGCCATTATACCTCCGTAAATCATTGTTACTAACGCCCAGATTATGAAAACGGGAGCCAGCAGGTTCAGCTGTGGAAACATGAAATAGTAAAGAATTATTACGAATACGCCAAGTCCTACCGTGTTAGGACTCAGTAAAACGGAAATTGGAGTGGGTGCCTCACCATGAGCGTAGGGAAGCCAAGTATTAAATAGAAACATAGCGGCCTTTATCATCATTCCTATTATGGCTAGCACAAATGCTATCGTTAGAATAGGGTTAGTGGTGTATTGCACTATTTGGAAAGGTCGTTGATATATGTCAGGGTTTTTATAGGGTCCAGCAAATATTAAGGTTAGAATGGAGGCTAGTAAGAGGATAGTGCCTATATGTGTCCATATGAAATACATTAGTGAAATTCTTCTCCTATTTCCATATCCGTAGAGCAGGATCAGTAAGAACGAACTTACTAGGGATACCTCAAGAAATACGTAAAGCTCAACTAAATTGGTAGAGGTTGTTACGTAAATCATTGAAATTGCAAATACTGTGAATAAACCGTAATATGCATTCCATTTTGGCTTTATTTCTAATTCTTTGAATCTCTCTTCCATATATCGGGAAGCATAAATTGAAGAGGCAGCCGTTACTAGAACAATAGTTATTATGAATGGAAGGTTCAGGTCATTTACTACGAAACCGAAGTTACCAATATAGCTCCCTAGAAAGTAATTTTCCAATTCGCCATATTCCAAGATAATTAGTAAGTTGATCGCTATTGATAGTAGGGAAATGACACCTGATAACTTCTTATCGTTTATAAAGAAGATTAGCGCACCTAATAATACGGAAGCTATGAATACAAGTAATGCAAGCATTCTATGTCACCTCAAGCTTATTCTTTAGCCTGTAATATAGTATTACCGCTGCGAATGCAACTACGACCTCCGTTAGGGCCATGCCTATACCGAAAACTCCTAGAATTATAGGAAGGTAAGTTAGCCCCTCAGCGAACGCAAGCGAAAATATCGCGAGGATTGAACCGTTTAGAATTACTTCAGACGATAATATTATCCTGATTACATTTTTACTATTAAAAACCCCGTAAAAACCTATCGATACTAAAATAACTGATACCGCGAATCCCAAATATGGGAGGATCATTTTTAGTTCCTCCTGGCGAGTGTAATAGCTTCGATAAGAGTAGCAGCTAATGCTGTTATCAGTATTAAGGTAGGGAACCAATATTCTCCCACTATTATGTCAGCTAATCTGGTTAAATTAAGCGCTGAGGGGGTAGTTAATAAAGGTGGAGATGTTATGAGCATAGTCCCAAGTAGAAACGCGCCGATTAATACGGAAATTGGAATAGACCATTTTGCGATCTCTCCTTTAATTTCTAGGTTCTTGAAAAGTACGAATGATATTACTAGGAATGATACGGTAGCTCCTACATATAGCAAAAGGTGAATAGCAGAGTATAATGCAAATGCCGCTGGATCTAAATCCGCTATTAATATAGCGGTTGATATACCTAAGATGATCAGAGAGTAGGCAGCGTAGATCAGGTATTTAGTATTAGTAATAGTTAGAGAAGTTATCATTGCAACTACGGAAAAGATGATGAAGATTCCTAGCTCAATCTCAGTCGTCAGGCTCATAAACTATCCCCTTCTTCTCGTCGATCTTTGCCCTCACTTTCCTAACGGGTTTATCCATAGTCGGCGGCTGGTCAAAATCCTGACTAAATTTGTCAGGGTCAAAGATGAGTTCTCTTCTATTAGTAAAGGCTGCATCGTGTACCCCAGTTTCCTTTAGCGCATCAACTGGACAAATATCAACACAAAAGCCGCAAAATACGCATCTACCGTAATTTATCATTGGAAGTTTTTTACCTTCTTCAGTAACCATTTTCATAGCGTCTGCAGGACATACCATTGCGCACAAAGTGCATCCAATACATACATCCTTATACAGTCTGATCATTCCTCTATATCCTGTTGGAAGCACCATACTTTCCTCTGGATACATTAGAGTTATTCTAGTTGGTTTAACAAGGTATTTTAGACCTGTCCCTATAGCCTCTAAGTGTTGACCTAGAAGTTTGAATGGGTTCTCCTTTTTAGGATATTCCTTCATAGAAAAATCCCTCCTATCATGCCTATTATTAGTGCCAGTAAAGCAGCTGGGAAGAAGTACTTCCAGCCACCCCTTAAGATTTGGTCTATTCGGTATCTCCCGTACACACTTCTCATGAACACTGAGAAAAATAAAATGATTAACGCCTTGATCACTGTTAATATGGCGCCAGGTATTCCCATTAATGGGAGCCACCCGCCTAGGAAAACAGTGGCAAAAACCAAAGAGTATACAAACGTAAGTAAGTACGGGCCTGCCATGGATAGTACGAAGAGTAAACCTGAATACTCTGTAAACGCCCCAGTGACCAGTTCGGTATCAGCCTCAGCAACGTCAAAAGGAAATCTTGCAGTGCCCATCAAAAGCGCCACGAAGAAAACAAACGCTGCGATGGGATTCGCTATTATTCCAGGAACCCCAGTCTTTACAATAGATGCTATATCTAACGTGTGATACTCTATCCCCATGCTAATTAGTGCGATGATTATTAAAGTATCGTAAGCTACAGTAAGTATTCCCTCTCTAATAGCCGATATAAGTGAAAATCTATTATTACTAGCCCATGCTGTCATAACTGTTAAGATTGGCACGACAGAGGCCACTGCTATAATAAAAAGCAGACTATATGGAGTAATTATAGGTTGATATAACGAAATACCTGCGAATTTGTCGAAGAAAAAGCGATAATACGGAGACGTTATTGAACCAGACGAGGGAATTTGAGAAACTGGAATAAACGCCATTGGTAGGAATGCAAAAGCGGTAATAAGTATTGGACCTAATATGAAGAACTCTCTTATCGAATTAGACGGAACTATTATCTCAGCTAAACCGAATTTTATCGCGTCTGCGATTAACTGGAAATATCCTCCTATTCTTTTTGAGGCGTAATATGGTCCGAATCTCATTTGTATCTTAGCGGCTATTTTCCTTTCAGCCCAAATTGCGGTCAGTAATGTTATTAAAGAAAAAATTAAACCTGGGAATACGATCATAATAAAAAATGAAGGATAAAATAAATAATAAATAAAGGAAGAAATCACACTCATTATCGATCAGCCTCTGGTGGAAAATAATCTAAAGAACCGTAAATCGTTACGAGATCTGCATATCTAGAACCCTTAGCTAATTCCCTGAACACTTTGATAAGTCTGTATGACGGAGTTATCATTCTAAGTCTGTATGGTTTAGCCGTGCCGTCACTAATAACGTAAAACGCCAGTTCTCCTCTACCTGCTTCCACTCTAGCGAAAGCCTCTCCTTTTGGAGGTCTGAATGACGCATAATATCCAGGCATAACTATCCTGTGTTGTCCCTCCCACCATTTCTTCAATCTGATAGGAGGTATTTGCTTGAAGAATCTGTCGCTTAGTATATTTCCCTGAGGTATTTCACGCATTATCTGTTCCAACATTTTCATACTTTGTTCTATTTCTTCAATTCTTACTAATGTCCTAGCATAGGCATCTCCCTCCTTGTATACAGGTATTTCAAAATCTAGCTTATCATAAGCAGCATAGGGTTCAGCCTTTCTTACGTCAAATGCAACTCCAGAGGCCCTTAAGTTAGGTCCAACCGCTCCCCATCTTATAGCATTCTCCTTGGTCATAACGCCTACGTTTTGAGTTCTGGCTTTGATATTTGGATTATTTACGAATATTCCCTTCCAGTCATTGAGTTTTCTTCTTGTATACTTTATTGCTTTTTCTGTCATTTCCATTATTACTGGGGTTATATCCCTTCTTACTCCTCCTGGTAGAATATATGAATTCGTTACCCTAGCTCCAGTTAGGGCTTGCAATATTTCGACCCATACTTCTCTGTCCCCAAAGCCCCACATAAAGGCGGTAGAGTGTCCCATGAATACCCCGAAGATTCCCATCCCATACAAATGACTGGCTATTCTATTAACCTCAGCCGCAAAGCTTCTCAAATAAAGAGCCCTCGGAGGTACGTCAACGTTAAGTATCTTTTCAACCGCCATTATGTAAGCCATATTCATATGGATTGAATCTAGTATGGCGGGTCTTTCAATAAGAGGGATCAAGTGGATGTAATTCCTATTCTCTGATAGTTTTTCTACCGATCTATGAACATAGCCGACGTCAAGATCTACGTCTTCAATGATATCCCCGTTAAGTCTTACAAATATTCTCATGTGACCTGAGCCGGGATGTTGAGGACCTACGTTAAGTTCTCCCTCGACTGGAACTATTTCGACCTCTAATCCTCCTTTAAGTATCTTTTCAACCTCTTCTGTCAACGAAGATCCCCTCGGTCTTAATTTTGAAACTCTTTCTTAACGGATATACCCCGTCGAAGTCTTCTGGAAGGAAGAAAAGTCTCAATTCATCATGCCCTTTAAATATTATTCCATAATCCTCGAAAGTTTCTCGTTCTGCAGTCCATGCGCTAGGCCAGATAGAAATAAGGGAGTCGATTACAGGTTCCTTATAAGTTACATACGTTTTCAGGGTCAAAACTATGTTCATTTTCCCCTCCTCATAAGAGGAAATGTGGTAAACCACTCCTAGCTTTTCTTGCTCAGGGTAGTCTACACCACTCACTGAGATCACGTGATCAAAGCCAGAGTTCTGTAGGAGTTTAGCAAGGTCCTTTATCTTAGAGGGCTCAGTGAGCTCAATTGAGTACCTATTTGTTCCGTCAGCCTTTATTTGGATATTATTTATTTTTCTTTGAATTTCTTGTATGAAATCAGGAACTGAGGACATTATACTCCCTCCTGAATACCCATTGATAAAGAGTATCTACTTGTTTTATACAGTAATAAATAGTAGGATATAGTATGGCTATAGTTGCAACGATTATTAAATAGAATTTTGCTAGTATTTGACTAGTAGCGTAAACAATTGGGGAAATGAGGAATAAAATAGTTAAAATTGGTTCAATGCTAGTGTAAATCAGCAGATATCCGTAATACTGCAGGGGATACCACATTCTACCCTCTCCTGTTGGTATATTTCCCGCTTCGAAACGATCAAGTTTTACTGGGCTCGGATCCCCTTTAAGTGAATCAGAGAGGAACTTGTAGCCTGTAAGACCTATAGCAAGGATCAATATGAAGGGTAAACCTAAAGCTAGTATAGGCTGCGTTAATGACATCAAGTTCATTTAACGCCAAGTACGTATTTATACCTTTGTATTAATATGTTAATTGTTTATACAGGAAATACGATGTTCATTAGGAATAATCTTTAGCAATTTGTGAAATAAAATCAAGTTATATTGCTGACTTCTTCCTGTGTATTTACCCATATGATAGTAATGCGCCGCGAGGAGGACTCGAACCTCCGACCACAGGGTTAACAGCCCTGCGCTCTGCCAGAACTGAGCTATCGCGGCACTACTAAATATTAAACTCCTTACCCCTTAAATGTTTTCCTCTCCTATAACTTTCATCAATTCTAGGGAACCTGAAATATTTAACAGAAAGCAATCGTATACTAGAATTTTATGAAGCTTATTCAAATGGGTACTAACTTAAGTTGCGTAAAGCTCAGAGATAGTACTCCTTCTTTTGTGGACCCTGTATACTTGCGGGATTTTAGGAGATGACTAGGCTTAACCTAGGAGGAGGTAAGTCTCTCTGTCTTTAATACGGGTAAGTTGTGGACCTCCTCTGGGGAAGTCCTCCCTATATTTGAAAACGGAAACTATGTTAATGATACTGTCTACAGGGTAGGTATCGTTACAACTCCTAAAGGAGGGTAAGTGTAATATTCATCTCCTCTAATTAAAGGGTAATACAGAGTAGGATTAACATGAAGTTTAACGCTTGATTGACAGGCCTTTGTGTCTGCGAAACCCCTACGGTCAATAGGGTGATGTAGAGTGAAGGCTAATCCAAAAGGACAGTTCGCTCGCTGGGAAGAAGTAGATATCCGACAATCACTAACTATTCATGAGCGTAAATTAACGATACCCTATGGCCATCTTTTTCGTTATCTATTTGGTCTACTCGTGAAAAACCAAATCTTATGAGCTGAATAATTTCATCAGTATGTAGATTACCTAAGTACCTCTCTCCCCTGCCCCAAATTCTCTTCATATCATGCTGGGGCAGGATCACTTCTACTTCGATTGACTCCTCCTTTTTCACCCACTGTATTATTTGAAGTTGTTTGGTTTTCGCTTCATTAATAGAGTAGGAATCACATATAAATGAATCCTTTGTAAACTTCCCGTTACATAGTTCCATGAGTCTCACCTTTCTCCCATCCTCATAGTCCTCCTTGTTCACAAGTATTAAGTCTCCAGTATTCACTTCAATAACTCTGTATTCCTCAATATATGGATTTAGTTGTGCTTTCACTGTAACTGGCCTACCCATGTACTTTAGAACGGGCGCTTCATTGGGATGTTGATCTTTTACGAACATAAGCCTCTTAGCAATTCTGTCCGCCTTCTTTCTATTTAGAGCGGCAACGTTCTGAAAACTTATTGTTGCGTCAGAAACCTTTAGTCCCACGTCTATAATTATCTCCCATATTGTGTCCCTTAATATCCCTCTCCTCCTTAATCCTGCTATAGTAGGAAGACGTGGATCCGTTCTATCAGTTCCCTTTTCAATAAGGGATTTTATCTTTGACTTGCTCATCATAAATCCCTCTAACTTTAATCGACCAAACTGTGTGACAGAGGGTTCCTCCCATCCCATGTATTTGAAAATCCACCTTTGCTTTTTAGTGTTGGATTCGTGTTCCTTAGCCCTAAGGATATGGGTTACACCGAAATCGTGATCGTCTATAGGCGAGGCAAAGTTATACGTAGGCCATATAATGTACTTACTTCCTACTAATGGATGAGGATTTTTTGACGTATCAACAATTCTTAACATTACCCAATCTATCTGGGAAGGATCTGGATTATTGATATCCGTCTTGATCCTGACTACTGCCTCACCCTCTGAATAACTACCACTTAGCATTTTGTCCCATAATTCTAGGTTACTTTCTGGCGAGTAGCTCCTAGTTAACGGGAACTGTCTCCCATCTCTTAACCGTTTAAATTCGTCTTTACTTACGTCTACGTAAGCCTGTCCAGCAGCGATAAGTTGTCGTGTAACTTCATAATATCTCTCTAATCTTCTTGAGGCGATTACGGGTTCACCGTGCCAGTTAATACCCAGCCATTTGAGATCTTCCTCAATCCACTGATATGCCTCTTTAACGGGTTTCTTTACCTTAGGATCAGTGTCATCAAAACGTAATATGAATTTTCCGTGGTAAATTCTAGCGTACTCAAAAGATAATATTGCCGATCTAGCATTACCAAGGTGGATAGGCCCGTCTGGATTAGGAGCAAATCTAGTAACAACTTCATCTTTTACATTGGGTAGATCTGGAAGTTCTTTCTTTTGTTCAACTTTCCTTTTCTCAGTATCTTCCTCTGGAAACTCTAAAGTAAAAACCCTCTTTTGTTCCTCCAACGGGATCGAATTTACAGTATCTGTAACCTTTTTTACGATATTAACCACTTCTTTTGCCTTTGAACGAAGTTCTGGTCTTTCTGCAAATATCTTACTTACAACAGCATTTAGCTCAGCCTTACCATCATGCTCTATCGCGTTAATAAGTGCATATTTACGCGCTATTTTTTCTACGTCTTCCATACTTAACAGCCACTTTATAAATTCTTACGATTCTGCATTTTTATTGTCATCGCCATGGTAAAGTTTTACGTTGTTATTAGATCTCTTTCGTCGTCCTAGGAAAGAATTTCCCTTCTCTTAGGGAAACGAGAGGAAGTATCACAAGACATTCTCTAGTTTTACGTGACCAATGTTAATTCCTATCATGACAGTCTAACTGGAAATAGAATTAATGAATCACCTACGTAAGATATGCTGAAATCCCTGAAATTCAGGAAAAAACATTGCGTCACTTTAATATTACGGTTCTACGGGATATTAAACCCGTGAGTTCCCCATCTTTTTACGAATGGAGTTTCGGGGAATCTCCATGACTTTATTCATAGGGGCCATTTTGACGTTGCCAATTCACGTTAACAATGCATAGTAAACTTTTGAGAGATTTATGGGCATTAAATGGTACCAAATACACGAAATCGGCGACTTGTCCTAAATTTTTGTCCATTAACGGATATTTAATACTTTATGAATGGGGCCGCAGGGATTTGAACCCTGGACCTCCAGGGCCCAAGCCTGGCGTCCTGGTCCTGGCTAGACGACGGCCCCACTTCCTAAACTATTATACCTATTAATTTTAAACCTTACCCATAAAATCATTTACCACCAATGCAGAAATAAGGAACCCTATTCCACAAGATAGGACGATTCACAAATAAATAATGACAATACTTTCCTGTAATGAGGACACAATTTGTGAATTTCAATTTCAACAAGGTAACTTGGATATCTGTTAATGATGTAAAATTGCGAGGGTGCAATATTTAGGTATAGATACTTACTCCTTTTAGCTTATGTGATCCCTTAATGTCTTTCCGTAACTACGTCCGACCGTCACCTTTATAATTACTATTGATACTAGACTTATGACTAAAAATTCAAATAGTAAAAGAAACCTTAACAATCATCTTTCATGAAAAAAGTTAAATATATTTCTCAACTAAACGTGTAAATAGAGCGGCGTTTTTCTCAGCGTCCTTTTCAGCCTGTTCTAGGTACTTCTTGATCTCCTCGTCCTTGATTAACCCTAACCTTTGTTTGTAATTCACGATTCCATTTAGCTCTTCCTCTAAACTATTGAGAATTGCCTTCAAATGTTCAGCATCAGCCTTTCCCGAAGCCTCTGCCTTTCTTTTTAAGCATGAGAAATGAACTACCGCCTTATTTGATAGGTAAGTAAATAGTTCGTCCCAAGCTATCTGTTCATTACATATATCGCATTTCCACTTAGTGTATGCTTTACTCATAACTATTTTAAGATAACTAATAACCTTTAAGCTTTCTTTTTACAAGCATCGTCTTCCTTATATCCAATCATAGGATAGTGAGATAAACTTTTATTTAGCTATAAAATACGTTGGTCTCACCTATAAGGATCCTCATAAGGGTAAAAGTAGTGTTAATCACATTATGTTTTTAAAAATAACTAGAGAAAATACGCTAAACACTTCTGAAATGCAAATGATAGGACTATGTTAAACTCGTATTATGGTCGTCTGAAGGATTACTGCCAATATGGCGAACACGATCTCTATTAACCATATTATTATCACAATTTCATATTCCTTAAAATTTCCGGCTTTCATGATAACATGAGTCAGCGACTGCGGTGCTTTACTCCATCTCAGAGTACCGTCCCTATTAATTTCTCCAAAGGAAATTCCCTTGAATTTAGTTCTCGCCTTTAATATAAATTCGAGAACATAAGGGAGATATAATACTGCAGTGGCGGTAAGCATATAGCCGCCTATACCTATAGCTCCAATTGTAGCTCCTATAAAATACGTCCCTATGTTGCCTGGAAATACTTTTGCAGGGTAAAAATTGAATATAAGGAAAGCGACTAACGAAAATATTAGCGACAAGGCTAGAATGCCCGCTTCATGTGTTACTCCAGTATGTGTTAAACCTATGTACGCTAATGCTGAGGCCATAATTATTCCCTGACCTGTACCCAAGCCATTAAGGCCTTCAAGCATATTGAAAGCGTTAGCGGTAATAGTTAAGACAGCTGGAATTAATATGATGTAGTATAACAATCCAAAATTTACTAATCCAATGAAAGGTACTGAAATTGTTGTATGTCCTATAGTTGCAACGGCTAGAGGTACTGAGGCAAATACTGGCAAAAAGGCTCTTATTGATTGCCTTAGATTTAGGAAGTCATCGAGAGCACCAATGAAGGCTAGGGCAAGTACTACAGATACTATGCTTGCAATAAGCCTAAGATATCTTGGTTCTAAAGCCTCAAGCGTAAAGGCTCCAGCCAAAAATCCTGTTATAGGACCTATTCCGCCAAGAAGAGGAACTTCACGTGAATCCCCCTTGTTTACGTCTTTCCCCTTAAAATTTCTGCTACCGGCAACATTTATTACCCATCTGGTAGAAAGGAGTGATACCACGAAAGATATAACGACAAGTAATATAAGTTTGATAAGTTCACTATACATTACTTTCTCCTTTCAATGGTAAGATCTAGTACTTGAGATATGTATTTTCTTGGAAGAGGATTTTTCTCGGGTAATTGATCAATTAGTATTTTTGCTTGCTTTATATACTCCGATGCCTTTTGTCTAGCATAATCGAGAGAATACCTAAGGATAATATTTACTGCCTTTTCTAATTCAGATTGTGATACTTCCTTATTGCCTAGAACCCTGGTTATGAACTCTTTCTCGTTCCTGTCTGCGTCCTCAAATGCCTTAATAATTAGAATGGTCTTCTTACCTTCTCTCAAATCGCTGAATTTCGGTTTCCCGATCTCGGTTTCATCCCCAGTAAGCCCTAATATATCATCAACTATCTGGAACGCGATCCCAGTATTTATCCCAGCTCTTATCGTCATGTCTACAATTTTTGTGTCCTGACCAGAAATTAATGCTCCTAATCCCATTGCGGCACCAAATAACTGGGCTGTTTTCTTCTCTATCATCTTAAAATACCTGTCTTCAGCTACAATAGGGGAATTCTCAAAACCCATATCAATTGCCTGACCCTCAGCTATTATTATTATTGAATCATGTATTAGTCTTATACTTTCATATATTATCTGCTCGTTTAGTCCCCTTACTGCCTCTAGTATTGTTCTCATTCCTAAGGCATGAAGCAAATCTCCTGCAAGAATAGCGTTATTTATACCGTATTCAGCATGAACAGATTTTACGCCTCGTCTAAGTTCGTCCCTATCCATTATATCGTCGTGAATTAGGGTGAACACGTGAAGCATTTCTATTCCAGCCCCAGCAAGGATGGCACGATTAGTATCTCCGCCTAACATATCCGTAATCATATACGTGATAACAGGTCTGAGCCTTTTTCCTCCAGCCTTGAAGAGGTGAGTTGCGGCTTCATAAAGATTTCTTTCATACTCGTCCTGTAATCCTGGTGTCAGTTTTTCAATGATAGTGTTATCAACATGCCCGATTACGTTGTTAATATAACTTTCCATCGATATGTTTTCTAATCTCTTCATATTTTAAAACTTCTATACCTCTGGCTTGGATCCAGTTCAAAAGTTTACTTGAAATCACTAAAGGTACCTTATGAAGTTGTTTGACGTCTTTAGAACCAGTAAGTAACATACCTACCTTCAACTCAAATATCACACTCTGTAAGAACTCTGTCAATGAAGCCTTTCCCCTTATGACCTCTCCAAGGGCTGGTAATGCGAACCCACTGATGTTAGATCCTAGAGCGATAGCCTTTGCTACATCCAGACCGTTCCTTATTCCCCCGCTTCCTATTATGAATGCGTTATTCATTACATATCGCGTTTCAATTATTGAAGCAGCTGTTGGTATCCCCCAATTAGCAAACAACTTAGCGCTCTTAGATTTGGGATTATTCCTGCGTTGACCTCTTATCATCTCAACTCCTATCCAGCTTGTCCCTCCTGCTCCTGAAATGTCAACATACGAAATTCCATGCTTTTCTAACAGGTTTGCTGTCTCCATTGATATTCCACAGCCAGTTTCCTTAACTATTAAGGGTATGTCTAGGCTCCTGGATAAGTCGACAAGTTTTTCTAGATACTCGAAATAGTAGTTAGTTTCCCCTTCAGGCTGAAACACTTCTTGTGCGACGTTTAAATGTACTGCTAATGCATCAGCTTCAATCAAGTTAATTAGCTTATCAATCTCTTTTACTGTATAATTTGCGAGTTGTGGATACCCGATGTTCGCTATCAACGGAATTGAAGGAGCCTTCTTTCTAGCGATCCTGAATGATTCCTCTGCTTCACTGTTTTCTATTGCAATTCTTTGGCTTCCAACACCCATTGGAATGCCTATGTTTTCCGCTACCTCAGCAATAGTGGAGTTTATTAGCATTAGTTCCTCAGATCCTCCTGTCATACCCGTAATCATAAACGGGGCGGAAATTTCCTTTTTTAGAAATTTCGTTCCAATGTTAATCTCCTCGATCGAGAAACCTGGTATTGCTTGATGTACTAGGTCTACATCGGACATAAGGGTCGACGTTATTCCATCCACATCGCCGTATAAGGTAACCTCTATATGTTCCATTTTTCTTTTCTTAATTGACATTATAATCGCTCTTAATTATTACATTTTACACTAAATAAACATGCGTATCTACCATCCCATATCCACTTAAACCTATCTTCATTCTCTATAGGCAGACTATATAGTGCGTACCAAAGCCCGTTCTCTAGCCTTATTAGCTCTTTTTTTATTTCACGGCTCATTAATACTGGAATTATTCCCAGAAGGTGAACTAGAGGTTCCACTAATTCGGCGGAAATAGGTTTCAACTCAACTCTATTCCTGAGCTCAACGTTTATTAAAGGCATATCGACTCTAATTGGTTCCTCTCCTTCCCTGTATAAGATACTGCCCAATCTTTCCGAAAGTCTTAATCCCCTTATTAACGATTTATAAGGTGCTATTTCATCCACTAGCTCAAGGACTTCTATTTTCTCATCCTCACTCATCGCTAATTCTTTAGCTATGTTGTTTGCAAGTATTTCAGTCTCTTTTACGTACTTTACACTTTGAGGCAAATCCCCCTTAATTGTTGGTATTTTTTTAGGCATAAATCCAACTATCTCTTTCATTTCTTTTATGTAAGGGGGAATTTCGGTGTTATCTGCAATTTCAAACTGTATATCAAAATTGTATGGGGCACGAATGACGAGAATCGGATTGTTTTTGTTCGGCAGGGGTATACCAGAAAATGGAATGGGAATAGTTTTCAATTAATAATCACTGATAAATATCCTACTACTGATGACTTATTTCCTGATGTATCTCCAGATGTTGCATGGCTTAACATTCTAGCTTTCAATCCTAACTTCTTTCCAATTACTAATGCCGTCATGACAGGTCCATAACCACACATCGTAATGTTTTTTCGTTCTACTGTATCATAAAGTCCAATGTGATCCAATTTTAAGATCTCAGCTATCGCCTCGTTATCCTTCTTGATTACCATATCATGAGGCTCGTAATGTACCATATCTGACGAGGCTAAGATCATAGCGGATATGCCGATCAAGTTAATCGTATCCACTATGCCCTTAGCAACTTTCTCTGATGTTTCCGGTTCCTGTAGAGTAATTTGTATTGGAACGATAGGAATTTGACTATTGTATAGATAGTATATAAAAGGTAATTGCACTTCTATTGAATGTTCATACAGGTGAGCCTTTTCATTGATGTCAACTATCTCAGAATTCCTTACTACTTCTACAGCTACTCTTTTTTCTACTCTAAGTTCGCCGAGAGGAGTTACCCACTCACCTTCAGAAAAAACATCAGCTATTTTACCCACTCCATTATGGTCTGGACCTAAGATGATTATGGCGTCAGGTGTTCCTAACTCTGCCATCTCGTAAAACACATGCGAAGCTATGGGTCCGCTGTAAATGTAACCCGCGTGAGGGACGACGAATACTGATGTATTAGGTTTTGCCCTTTTCACCCTAGGAAGAGAACCCGGACCTAACGGATGTAAAAACGCACTTTCAATCTGTTTCTTAAGTTCAGTTGGATTATTACTATAAAACGATCCAGCCACTGCTGGATATCTTTTCATTGAGTTAATTTCACCTCAAATTCTTCCACCGGTACAGGTAATTCTGCATCAGGAGCTATCTCCTTTCTCTCTCTTAATATCTGTCTCGCCAAAATCCAATAAAGTAGTGCGAGTGATTTCCTGCCCTTATTATTTGAAGGAATGACTAGGTCCAGATAGTCGAGTTTGGCGTCAGTGTCAGCAAAAGCTACTACTGGAATACCAATCTTCGATGCTTCCTTTATAGCCTGGATATCTGCACGCGGATCCGAGATTAACACGACTTCCGGTTCTTTGTACACATCAAGTCTGGGATTTGTTAATGTTCCTGGCATGAACCTACCTTTTATAGGTGTGGAACCGGTTACTTCTGCAAACTTCTCAATTGGCGTGAATGCATATTGTCTTGCTGCTACAACCAAAATGGATTTTGAAGGGAATCTAGATAAAAACTTAGCAGCGATTTTCAATCTTTCATTAATCTTCCTAACATCTAATACATATAGCCCGTCTGGCCTTACCCTGTATACGAATTTCTTCATCTGACTCATACATGAGTGAGTACCTATATGAACGCCAGCCGACAAATAGTTTTCTAAGGGTACCAATAATTCAATATATCCTCTCTCTGACTTTTGAATTTCTTCCTTTTCCTCCTCCGTCAAATCATAACTTTTGTCTTCTGCCATGATTCCTCACTATACAGGTCTAGTATATCTTATTACTTCTTTAATAACGTCTACGTGAGACATTAACATTCTGCGGCAGCAGTATCTTTCAACGCCAAGTTCGTCTAGTACTTTTTCTGGTTGTTCACCCATTTCTATCCTTCTCTTGAATTCCTCCCATTTATCGGCAACTAAACTTCCACAAGTAAAACATCGCACGGGTATTATCATTGTGAATCTCACCTATACGACTTTTGTCTCCACCGTCTGGCCCCATAACGCATCCATTTC
Organism: Sulfolobales archaeon HS-7; assembly: GCA_019704295.1. GTDB lineage: Archaea > Thermoproteota > Thermoprotei_A > Sulfolobales > Sulfolobaceae > HS-7. The sequence continues at coordinate 916,365 of AP024596.1, forward strand.
TCTGTCTCTGTCCTTCTTTTATCCCCAGCTAACATACTTCTATCGTAATCTCGATATATTTTCACTATCTCTTCATTATTTGCAAACTTTACTATTCCTCTGGCTACAGCTGTACGACATGCATCAGCTTGTCCCATAAATCCGCCTCCTTCGCATGTCACAAATATATCTAATTCACCAGCTATTTTCCCAGCTAATATTATAGGCTCTAATATTTTATTCCTTACAATTTCAGTTCCGTATATTGGAAGAGGGACACCATTAATGTAAACTCTACCTTTGCCCTTTTTTACGTAACATTTGGCCACCGCTCTTTTCCTTCGTGCTGATGTAATTATAACTTGATTTTCTTCAGGCATGTCTCCATCCCATCTCCTTTGCTACCTCACTCAAATATACGTAATAACCTTTCAATCTAGAATTATTTGCCTCTGGAAAACTTATCATCTTTTCCGATTGTAAATAAGGTGGAATATCGTTATATACTTTTACCATTTTTAACATTTTTTTACCACTTTCATTTTTGGGTAGCATTCCCCTGATAGTTCTCTTAACTATTCTCTGTGGGTTTCTTGGTCTCCTAATTCCGCTTTTTTCCGGATTATACATTGTCCTTACTTCAAATAATAGTTTATATCCCTCAATAACTTTTCTTTTATCCCCGCTTATTACAATTTTCTTAGCATTAACTATAGCTACTTTTTTCCCTTCTTTCAAGTATCTAATTACCATCGAACACATTCTCCCTAAGATCTGATTTTCCCCGTTTACTATTACACGTTCTTCGCTCATCGCATAATCACCACTCCTTTTACACTTTTTAAAGTATTGAGTGCATCTTCTATATCGCCTACATCTCCTCCATTACTCCTTATTTTTTCTATGGCTGCCTTTGAGAAGTTTAATGCATAAACGTTAACTTTCTTTTTTAGCTCTCCCGTAGCTAATACTTTTCCTAGAACTATTACCGTATCTCCGTCATTTACTAGGTTATCAATCTTATAGAGATTGATAACATGTTTCTTTCTCTCCCTTCTACTTTTCGATAGTTCTTCAAAAACCCTTCTCCATAGTCTAACTTTTTGCTTTTTAACTTTCCGTAACAATATTCTGTAATTCCTATCCGTGCTCACTACCCTACGCAAAATTCAACACCTCAATTTTCTTCTCTAACTCGTTTAGCTTGTGCCTTATCTTTTTATTGGCCTCTATTAAAATTCTTTCTGCTCTAAGACTTCCTACAGATTCTACTCTCAATATATACTTTCCAGGTATAGAGGAAACCTTAATGTTAGAGCAATACTTCACACACTCCTCGCATAATGTACAGTTATACTCGTTCTTTACTACTAATTTTTCCCCCTCCTTTTTAAATACTTTAAACGGACATATCGTAGCCGGTTGCTTACACTCGCCTTCTATGGTAATAGTTGGATAATATCTAACTATAGCAGCAGTTGTGGTCGCAAACTTTGCATGTTCCTTTCCATATCCAAGTCGTAGTCTTCCCTCTAGACTTATCTTTTGTCCTTTTCCCAAAAGGACAATAGGTATTTCTGAAGATACTGGTCTTACTTCTGGATCCTCACACTTGATGTCCCCGCTGTATATCATTCTACTCTCCTCTCCCTCGCTTGAGACGTCTAGAAATATTCTCGTAAAACAGTTTTCACAATTTTCCTTACATTCCATACATTCTTCCGGACTCCGGTACTTCTCTATCGCGTTTTCGGATATAAATGGAACCATTGCAAGTCTATGAGCTATCATCTCATCATAAAGGGCACTATTGTTCTCTAAAACATAGACTTCGTCAAGGGCTATTACAGGAACGTAGAGTAACGATGCTCGTCTTATCGCATTTACAAATTCTAAAGGATACCCGTCGGTCACCATTTCGATAACTAAGTCATCTATCTCTACTACACTAATTGTCATTACACTCTTCTACCCCTTCTCCCTCCTGGCCGCCTTATTGTATCGTGAGGTAACGGCGTAACATCCTCAATTCTCCCTATTATGAAACCGGATCTTGCGAGCGCTCTTATTGCAGGTTGAGCTCCAGGTCCAGGTGTTTTAGAACCATACCCGCCAGGGGCTCTAACCTTAATGTGTATAGCCATCAGACCCTTATCTAATGCGTCAGATGCAGCTTTTGACGCGGCTAACATAGCGGCATAAGGCGACGGCTTTTCTCGATCAGCTTTTACAACTATACCACCAGACGCCTTTGCAACTATCTCAGCACCTGTAATATCCGTAATTGTGAGAATCGTGTTATTTTGTGAAGCGTATATATGTGCAGCTCCCCACTTGATCTCCTTTTTTGAAGACATCTACTCTTCTACCTCTTCCCTACTTATCGGTTTAGTTTTAAAAGGGCTTAACGGATAATAATCTATTTTATCCTCTTCCTCAGTAGTTACAAAGTAACCTGGTGATGTTACTCTTTTCATATTAATCGCAATATGACCATGCACAATAAGCTGTCTAGCTTGGTAGATTGTTTTTGCTAATCCCTTTCTGAAAACTAGAGTCTGTAAGCGTCTTTCAAGTAAATTTTCCTCTCTTAAACTCAAAATGTCATCCGTCGTCGCAGTTCCTTTAATTAAACCTATTCTCGTTAACTTTGCAACCAATTGTTTCTCTCTTGTAATTCTTTCCGCAAGAGGAAGACCTAGTAGACTTCTTGCCTGATGTCTATACTTACGGATAATAGATCTTGCTAACCAGATTTCCCTTTTATTTCTCAATCCATACTTAGACAGAAGTTCTTGTTCTGTAAGAAGTGTTTGTTTATCCCATGGAGTAGAAGGAGACTCCCATTTTCTCCTACTCTTTCGCGGATCTCCCATTACTTACCCCCCTGCTGTGCGCCTCCAGGCTGGGCTGCTCTCTTCTTGGAGACTCCAACAGTTCCGCCGGAACGTCCAGTAGTCCTTGTTCTTTGACCTCTAACTTTTAATCCTAAGGAGTGTCTAACCCCTTTCCAACTTCTTATTTTCTTTTCCCTCTCGATATCTCTTTTGGCATAAAATATTAATTCAGACGTAACTAAGTGAATGTCCGCTCCTTCTTCATAATCTTTTCTTCTATTTAAAATCCACGAGGGTATTTTTTCAATTTTCTTTGAAGTTATGATATTTTCAATTTTCTTTAGCTCACCTTCAGTTAATTCACCTAGTCGTTTATTGGCATCGATGTTTAGTATATAACATAACGCCTTTGCTGTATTATATCCTATACCCTTTATTGATAGTAAAGCATAAGGAACTTTCTCATTACCTGATATGTCAACACCAGCTATCCTTATTATATGCCTGAACTCTTCTCTCGTACTCATTATTTACTCAAAACTACATAACATAACATATTTTTAAATTAGTCGTTAAAATGGGAAAGGGATTTCAACACATTATCTATTTTTTTCTTTACTATATTCCATGCAATTTTAGACCTGTAATCAATTTCCTCCTCGGTAAACTTGCTACTAAAACCAATAGCTTTCTTAACTGGAGTATAGGGCGATTCCCTAAATTTCACCGGTTCTGGCTTAAGTTGATCTTCATCCTTAACTAGAAGCGGAGCGTTATTCCTCGATACGTAACCAATTTCTTTAGCCTCTATTCCATTGCCCTTTAAGATTTCGATTATCTCTTCTGCCCTATTCGTAAATATTAATATCGAGTCTATTGAAATGCCTAGAGGATCTATTTCATTATTAAGGAGTAATTTGAGGATATCACTATCTATAACTTTTATAAAATCGTCTCTATTAATAACAATGGAATTCCCTGTTATTTTAAAAATTTCATTAGCATCCCCTCGAATACCGCCGTTAGTCACATCAGTCATAGAATCAACTAGTTCGGTACCTTCCTCAATCGCTACCCTGCAAGCTTTCAAATCATCTAGGTTTAGTGTTTTTTCAACTAGCTCTGGTGCACCATAGTAAATAGCTATAGTAGATATGGTTCCTCCACCAAGGCCTTTAGTAGCGACTATTTTCATCCCACTCTTTATATTTTGTCGTGAGAAAAACTTCTTACCTATTTTTCCTACAGCCCCGACGCCTCCAGTGATTCTTTCTCCAATTACAAGATCTCCTCCTATGCGTAACGTACTTCCTCCTAGAATTGGAACGCCAGTTGCTAACGACACAGTTATTACCCCCCCTTCGAAATCATAAAGCATTCCGATATCACTATCGTCAGACAGATGTATGTCTACTAAAAGTCCTAAGGGCTTGCCTCCTTTAACCATAATATCCCTTAATGTAGCCCTTGTCACATGGAATCCCGCAATAAATGGAAAATAGCTTAGCCTTGAGTGCATTCCATCTATTGATGCTATAATATCGTTGTTTACTCCCGCATCGTCAAAATAATTCTTACTGCTTACATATATTGAGTGAATTATGAAGTCTCCTAATCCTCTTGATCCTAAGCCCCCCTGACCAGCTGTAATTCCAGTTATAGGGTAACTGAGAATAGGCTCTCTACTTGCCTCTAAAGATCTGTGAGCTTCCTTTACTATCTCTTTACTAACTCCTTCATTAATATTATTATTATTTCCTTTATAAAAATCCAGGGCATTTTTAATCTTATGTTCAACTATATCATCCTTAAATCCCCTTAAGATAAGCTTTCGCGTATAGCCCTCTAGATCCATAGAGTTACTTACAGGAAGGTATAAATAAGCCTCTCGGAGTCTTCATTTCAATATTACGCTTATAGCGAACTATATAAAAACATAGCTTTTCACACTAGATTTCTAGTTACCAACGCGTATTTCATTTATAGCATTTCTTAAATCATTAATATCAATATCCTTTACCCCGTAAATTCCTGTCAGAGCGTTAATTATTTCTAAATATCTAACCTCTATAACATTTTTTGGTGGTAATACTGAGGAAAGAGCGAGTTCAGTTATTCCAGCGTACCCAGGAATAGGTATAAATGACGCCACTTGATAAAGCTGATTAGCAAGTAGTGCAGTTAAATAATGATTGGTATATATGATGAAAGGTATTGCCACAATTAGGTATCCAATAGTTGTAAGGATTATACCTATTAAAACCATTTCTTTATAAACAGATATTTTTTTGAAATCACCTTTAAATTCAGAATAGAACCGGTTCAAGTCGATATTAATTGGTAATTTACTTAATAAAAAAGCCTCAACTCTATTGATTCTACTCGATAAGTGGAAGTACCCAACTAGCGCAATCCAAAATATTAGATTAGCTAATGCTATGAGAAAGAATATTACTGTGCCGACGTTTAAAAACACTAAAAATAAAAAAATATATAATCCATTTCCTGCTATGCCATCAAAAAAGGCCTCAATTAAAGACGACGCAAAAGACTCATGTACTTTAGCTCCCTTTCTTTGGTAATAAAGGGCTCGGGTTAGGTCACCTCCTACTGTGCCAGGAATAATAAATCCAATGAAATTGGAGGCAACTCTAGCTCTGAAAGCATACAGACGTGATATTTTAATTTTAGATATGCGCTTTACAATGTAACTATCCCTTATTGATAAAACGTAACATTGTAACATGTAAGCTCCAATAAAGTAAGCATATTCCTCAGGCTTTACACTTTCTAAAGCATTGATCAGACTAACATGAGTGATAAGAGAGTATACGTATAGGATTAGCGGAATTAATACTATTACAACTATCGTCTTCTTATCCACGTTTACAATTTACCAATTACCTGATTTTTAAGCTATTTGTTCTTGGAGGGAAGGTGATTTTACGTTAAAATAATAATACAATTGATATCTTATTTACTAGCTAAATATATCTGTGAAGCTTAGTAGTTCCAATTGAGATGGTTTCTCAGCAATACCACCTACCCTAGCACCTATAATTAGTCTTACGTTTTTCATAACCGCAAGGTCTACTAAACGTTGCGTAACGACGCCGTCAAATATGATATATGCTACCTTGCTATCTTGATAGGATTCAAGTTTTGAGATGATTTCCCTTACTTGCAGTTTTTCTATTGGTTCCCACGCGTCATTGTAAAATATTCCCTCCAAAGTTCCTGGTAACTTCTTTATTTCCTCAATTACTGGTTGAGGTAATCTCACCAGTTCCACTACAGTATGTGTTTCAACTTTAGGTATTGCTTGTGCTACTACTTGAGCTTGAATAACTTCTGCTTCCCTTTTCTCAGTCTCAATCTTCTTTATATATGCTGCTAATGGAATAGCATTTGCTAGGGATTTTGATATCTCTTTACCTGTGAGCTCCTCTACTTCTCTTCCTGTGGGGGCGCGCGCGACATAGTCTACTTTTACATCGGCGTCAATAAGTTCCCTTAATATCATCTCTCCGCCTCTATCACCATCCGTAAAGGCTATTACCATCTTCTTTTGCTTAGATAATTTTACCAGACTTTTAGGGATTTTGCCCGTAGCTCCACCAACGGCTACTGTATTTTTATATCCATATCTAAGTAGATTTATGATGTCCGCTCTCCCCTCTACAATTATTAAGTTTGGATCCTTCTCGACATCCGGTCCAGCAGGTAGCCTATCTGGTCCCCATTCGGTTATCTCTCCTGTTTTTACTGCGTTAGAGATATCATTTATTACCTCTCTGATATCAATGGTTTTGCTTTTCCAATTGGAGAGAATGTCTACGGCCCTTTCCTTAATCTTTTTTAGTTTTTCTTCTCTTATATCTTCTATTTCAACTAGTTGAAATTTTGCGTTGTAAGGACCAACTTTATCAACGTTCTCAATCATTGCAGCAATTAACGAAGTCTCAACTCGATCTAGATTAGAGGGGACTACCATTTCTCCAATGGTTTTATTATGTGATTGCTGTTCTCTCGTTTCCACTATAATTCTTCCTATTCTACCCTTATCTTGTAGTTCCCTTAAATCAAAGTCTTCACCAAATAGGTTTTCTGTTTGACCAAATATCGCTCCTATTATATCTGGCTTATCTACTTTTCCTTCTATCTCGAATTTCACCTTTATATTATATTTCATGTGTAATCACCTACTGATATTCTCTGATATTCCCGACACGAGCTCTTTTACACCTGACTCTTTCTCTAACCTATCCCTTATAGGTTTTATAATCTCAATCAAAGTATTGACAGTACTCCTCTTTAAATCCAACGGGTGAAGATCACCATTGGAATATAGTTTCTCTAACTCAGTGTATGATGCTATTTCTATATCTCCACCGTATTTCATTGGCCTTTCAATCACTATTCGCCCCTTAATAGGCAGAACGATGTATCTGTTTATATCTACTATTGGATTCCCCTCAATTTCTTTTGGCGGACAGTAAGCACTCATGATTTTTTTATTAATCTCATCGTCAGTATCATGAAGAAATACTGCATTCTCTGGTTTTGATTTACTCATCTTTAGTTCCGCTAACTTTTCGTCGTCTACAGTTTCCATTCTCTCGCCTCCTTTTAAGCCTACAAGTAAAGGAGTATGTACGGCTATGACCTTCTTTCTATGGAATTTCTCAGCTATTTCCCTTGCTAATATATGGGCCTTGCGTTGATCTAACCCTCCTAGTGCTATGTCGAGATCCATATAGAATATATCAGCTACCTGCATAGCAGGATATATCAACTTTGAGGCATCTATTTCTGATTCTTCTGCTTTCCTTCCCATGATAGTCATAGCCCTTTTCATCCTAGCTAAAGAGGTGTTCTTTGAAACCTTTATTACTGTAGCCCAGTATTCTTTCTGTGAGACTAATTCTTCAGCATCTACGTATTCAACATTACTAACCCCCAGTAAACTTAATACATATTCTGTATATTTAGCTACTCTCTTAATTTTTTCTAAGTCACCCTTCATTTTATCATTAATCCAAGCGTGCCACGTTCCTTCCAATATTTTCATCTTTATACCAGCCTCGGTCAAATCCCTTACCTTTAAGGCCCATATTACCCAGCCTAAATGGAACAGACCGCTGGGTTCAAAGCCGATATAACCCGTCAATTTTCTTTCTGATAAGAGAGCCTCTCTTAGCTCATCTTCTGATATTATTTCGATCGTGTTACGAGAGATGAGCGTAAATTTGTCGATATTTTGCATATGCTGTTATCATCGTTTCTAATTAAAAAACTATGATAACTACTAAAGCTGGAGAGTATAATATTAAGAAAACCGAAATCTGAAATTAATACACTTTCCTGGCCTTTATCTCAAATCTATAGTTGTTCTTAAGACTTTGGTTATAAAAATGAGGAAGGTCTACAGTTTCTTAATACGATTTGCATTAGGTGTCAAAAATATGAAAAAATTTAGAACTAATTAAATCATTAATATTTAATATTATTATAAATTAATAGATATATAAATTCTTTGGATAAAATTAATATTACTAGGACTTTCTAGTCCCTAAGTGAATTGAACACTAAAATATTTCCGAAATCTTACTGTAAAAACCCACTAATAAATCGTTAAGAAACTTATCTATTTAAGTATAATATAGAAGGTTAATCGTAATCAAGGCAAGCTAATGTTTTAATAAAAGTTATAAGTTATGACAATATCCTTAACATGTGAAGTTGGAATATCTTGTAGTCTTCCTTTTGCTTTCAACACTATTTATGATAACTAGTTTTCCCGTAGCGGACAGCGCAACTTCCGTCCCGGTTGGAATAGCTTCAACGGGTTCGTATTCATGGGGAGGTGAATACACAGTAAATACCTCTTTAGTATCGGGCTATAATTTAATTCAAACTATTGATGATGAGGGTAATGCAACGCTTCAACTTAATGCTATTCTAGTGGTTAATACAGTTTCCAGCACGCAAACGTTCCTTTTACAGAATGAAATACGATTCAAGGGAGAGTATTTTCAGGACGTCGATAGAGTGATAAATATAACTTCAGGGTCCAACTATATAAGAGCTGTAGGCAAAGGTTCAATAAAAGGAAACGTTTATTGTTATAAGGGAATAAAAGGGGTAATTTCTCTACCTCTTCTATCTGTTATTAATATCTCGATAGGTAAGGTAAACGGGAATATATTAATTCAGTTCAACAACAGTAATATAGGAGGAATTCTAGATCAAGTAAGACTACAAATTTCATCCCTTTCATCATATATATATGTAAATGATAGTAGAACTCCATCCGGATATTACTACGACGTAGAAATGGTATGGGGTGGTACAGGGGGTGCCATTATCAATTTTTTAGATCTTAATGATACGATGGCATTGTATTATCTTAATAGGGGTGTCTTAATAGCATTTCCGTCTGTTATAAATTACGGTCTGAATACATTAGATAGAGCAATAGGATTAGGAGTATCTTTACTAGGTAACGGAAACGCTGACGTAACTACATCGTCTTCCTATACGCCTGGTTATCTTACGAATTGTTTCATGCCCTCCGGTCCAGGTTTTGAGATAGTGAGGGTTGTAAATAGCGAACAATACTATGTAAATGGGAAGACGTTTAGCGGTAATAACACTTTCGCATTCTCTTCTCCATTTCTGTTAAACGTTAGTATTAGTAAAACTGTTAGGGATTACACACTCTATACTTATTATTTAAAAGTATTTTACTTAAATAATAAAACATATAATCTCTTTCCTGGTAACTCGTCTTTTACATATATTCCTTTTCTAAGAGAGATAGTCTATACGGTAAATGAGACCCTTTACTATGTCAGGACACCTACTCCTCTCCTGGGTTATATTAACGGTATTTTACGGAATATAACTTCTGGCTTTTACTTGAAAGGGACTAATATAACATTTATTCCTGAACAGGTGAGAAACCTAACTTATGATGAGAGAGTAGCGTTAATCCCAATCCCTTCATCATTGATTTTAACTAGTCCCGTTAACGTTACAGTCGGAAGTGAGCTACAATATTACATTGAAGTGATTTCGCCTATCCCCTTATACGCAATTTATAATGGAAATAACATTAGTCTGATTAGTGGATGGTATAATAACGGTTCAGTTTTAACTATTCAGAATATATCTTACTATGTCACGAGTAATGAAAGGTACGTCATCTCGAGAGTCCTACCAACAACTTCCTTTAGTGTTGAAGCACCATTGGTGGTAAACATATCAGTTGTTAAGCAGGTTTTCGTAAGGTTCTTGCCATACAAATACATTCAAGCTAAAGTTAATGGCGAACTTGAGAATATTTCTAATGGGTGGTATAATTTAGACACAACCATAGTTATAGACCCAGGTATTTATACGTTTAATGCAACTAGGGTTATTGTAAATTCTACCGTTGATATTTTAATACAACGACCCATTAATATTACTATACCCGAAAAGGTGTTATTCAAGGTCACGTTTCAGTATCCATTAAATGTGTTGTATAATGGTACCGAAATCAAAGCTGATTCCCTATGGGTTTACAACGATTCTACAGTAACTATAGAGAAAGGATACGTAAGTTTAGGAAATGGTGAAAGAATCTATGTATTAACACCTCTTCAATTAGTTGTCACTTCACCGTTGACACCTAAGATAAAATTCGTCATTCAGTATTATGTAAACGTTTCAAAACAAATACCCGCATATATTAATGGTACTTTAGGTACACTCGTTTCGGGGTGGTATAATAGTAATACTACGATAAATATAGTTAATATCTCGTTAATAGCTAACGACATTAGGGAAGTAGTAATAGCATACCCATCATACTTTTTAGTGAATAAACCTATCTTAGTTATTGTCTCGGTAACTTATCAGGATTATGTTAATGTAAGCTCTGAAATTAAGCCATATGCTATTATTAATGGTAATGAAACTGTATTCAAGTCAGGGTGGTATAATAATAATACTATTGTAAGAATACTGTCGTATACTTCGTACTCGTCTGAGTATAAACCAAACCCGATGCTTGTTATAATAACTCACCCTGCAAATATTATTGTCAACTGGAATATTTATTATTCCGTAACGATAAATAATGTTACACAGTGGTATGAAAACGGGACTGTGCTGAGAGTCGCCTTACATCTACCCTTCTATGAAAGAGCAGAGCTAATTGGAACGGAAAACGTTTCTGTTGAGAAAAGTCTCCTTGTGAACCAGCCACTGATCGAGCACGTTAGAATTTTTATCGACTATAACTCCTTTATATTTCCAACGCTTTTAGTGATACTCGCTCTAATACTTTCACTATTCGCCAAGAGAGCTAAGGAATTCTATGAGGCGCAACAGTAAAACTATTTCCTATTTAACAATTTTATTTTGACTAACTCTCACAGAGCTTTCTATTGCAGCTACAGCCTCCATTATGATTTTAGAACCTAAAATCGAGGTAATATTCGAAGTATCTACGATTGGGGATATTTCAACAATATCCATTCCAATTACTTTTTCAGTTATTATATATTGAAGTATGTCGAGTAATTCGGGCGTAGATAAACCGTCAGGTTCAGGTGTCTGGGCACCTGGAGCATACGCTGGATCTAAAACGTCTATATCAAACGATACGTAAATATTTTTACAAGTATTCTCAAACTCTCTTACTCTCTTAGCCACGTCTCTTATTCCTAACCTCCTTATTTCATAAGATGTAACGAAATCTATGCCATTGTTTCTTGCATATTGAACTTCCTCCCTAGTAACAGCTCTAGTACCTATTTCCATTATTTTTACTCCTTTTTCACTTATTCGCCTCATTACGCTTGCATGATCAAAAGGATCTCCTAAGTAATCTTCTCTGAGATCTAGATGAGCGTCAAAACTTACCACACATGTTTCCTGTTCAAATGCATCAATTATCCCCTGAGTTATGGTGTGCTCCCCTCCTATGGTTATTGGGAACTTTCCTAGAGAAAGTATGTAACCTATTACATTTCTTATTCTTTTTAATGATTCCTGTATATTTGACGGATGGAGAATAATATCGCCGAAATCCCTAAAACCTATATCCCCTATATCAATGCCTTGCCTTAAAGAGTAAAATTCTATGTACTGTGCTGCCTGCCTTATAGATGACGGAGCAAATCTTGTCCCAGGTCTATAAGAACTAGTTACGTCTAACGGTGCGCCAACGATTGCATATTTAGATTCCTTTTTTTCAAAACCCGCGAACTTTAGTGTGTCCTCGTTTAAATAAAGTAAAGCTGATTCCATAAAGCGATCCTTTTTGATCAAGTTAATAAGCATCACATTGTAGAATATAAGCCGATGAGTACTGTTGAAGATAAAGTGGAGAGAGTCACGGGAGTCGCCTTAAAGAGGGGACTCTTTTGGCCCTCATTTGAAATATATGGAGGAGTTGCCGGTCTCTACGACATAGGACCTGTAGGTGTTAGAATAAAGAATAGAATTGTAAAATTATGGCGAGATATAGTTATTAGGGAAAACGACGACCTTGTAATGGAAGTTGAGACACCTATAATTACGCCAGAAGCCGTACTCAAAGCTAGTGGTCACGTAGATCACTTTACGGATCCAGTCGTTGAGTGCATGCAGTGTCACAGAGTTTTCAGGGCAGATCACTTAGTAGAAGAGAAATTGAAGATTAATGCAGAAGGACTTGCCGTTAACGAATTAACACAGATCATATCAACCAATAAAATAAAGTGTCCTTACTGCGATGGTGAATTAGGCCCGGTTACAACATTTAATCTGTTATTTAAGACAATAATAGGTCCGTATTCAGGTTCAACCGGTTACATGCGTCCAGAAACGGCTCAGGGAATATTTACCTCATTTAAGAGGGTTTTTGAAAGTAGTAGGGAGTCATTACCATTGGGCATAGCACAGATTGGCAGAGTAGGCAGGAATGAAATATCTCCCAGACAGAACCTAATAAGAATGAGAGATTTTACCATAATGGAGCTGGAATTTTTCTTTGATACAAGTCAGAAGAGGAACATTCCATGGGAAAGAGTAGAAAAAGTGAAGATTAAAGTGCTAGACCTTGATATGAAGAGGCAAGGAGAAAAACCTAACGAGTACAAACCACACGAGTTAGCTACCAGTGGGAAGGTTTTGGATGAGTGGATGGCCTATTGGATGGGCGTATCTCAGAAATTCGTAGAAAAACTAGGCATAAAAAATTCTTATTTTGAGGAGAAATCTCCAGAGGAAAGAGCTCATTACTCCAAGCAGACTTTTGATTTAATGGTTGATATTAATGGAACAAGTGTTGAAATTTCTGGCATAGCCTATCGAGGAGATTACGATCTTAGCGCACACATGAATGCGACTGGAAAGGACCTAACAGTATTCAAACGTTACGACACTCCTAAGACTATTAAGAAGGACATTATTTTAATAGATAAGAGTAAATTAATAAAAGCGTTTGGAGAGAGAGGCAAATCAATAATTGAAAAATTAAGTCGTATGACAAAAGACGAATTAGAAGGAATTGTACTATCCCGGAAGGCTGTTGACGACGTAATAATAGCCGAATACGCTATAATTAATCAAACAGAAGAGAAGGTATCTGGTGAAAGGATAGTTCCTCATGTTATAGAACCCTCGTTTGGAGTTGAAAGGTGTTTTTATTTGTCCTTAATAAATTCATTCAGAATAAAGGAAAACAGAAATATTCTCTCTCTACCTCCTGAGATAGCTCCTTTTGATTTAGCAGTTTTCCCACTTTTAGAGAGACAGCCGCTAATCGACAAAAGCAAAGAATTAGTTAGATTAGTTAAGGATTCAGGATATGAAGTATTTTATGACGAAAGTGGAAGTATAGGAAAGAGATATGCGAGGGCCGATGAGATAGGTATTCCCTTGGCAATAACGGTAGATCCCCAGACTTTAGATGATAACACTGTTACAATAAGAAATAGGGACACATGGGAGCAGGTCAGGGTTCATGTGAATAACATTTTAATGACCTTGGGAGAACTATTACATGGTTAACGTAGTTTGGGGTAAGATCGTTATGTCTTCAGACGAGAATGAGGGAAAAGAAAAAGTTGATATCAAATCGCTAGTAAACATAATACCACCGGCATCTGCGAGAAAGGAAAAAATGCAATCAATTAAGGAAAAAAGAGTTAAAGTAAAAAAGAATAGCAATTTGGAAGAAGGTTTTGCTCTCATGTCATCAAGTCTAGCATCCTCACTACAAATTAAGGAGTGCGTAGAACTTTCTATAAAGGGGAAAAGGGTAAGAGTATCAGCGATAATCCAGGATAATGTAAATGATGAGACGGTTTATATGAATGGAAAGGATATGGAGAAGAATGGTATTAATGACAATAGTGTGGTGACTATTAGGAAGTGTTAATTATGAACGATATTGACATAGAGTTAGATAGTCGATTAACGCAATTTGGGGAGACTGTCACGGAATACCTTGAGGGAAAAGATATAGTAGAAAGTTTACTACAAGCTAAGGAGGATCCTGAGGAATTAAGAATTCGTATGACAAAGGTAGCATTATCAAGAAGGAAAATACGGGCCATGTTAACAAGTATGAATAAACTTCTACGTTCGGCATCCGATAATTCGGTTAGAGAGCAGGCCATAGCGCTTTTCTCCTTTCTTAATACAATAGGATTAAGAGAAGAACTAGAAGTAATTCAACAAATGAGAAAAAGTGGGTTGTTATTCAATAGCAACGAACTCGATAGTTATGAGAGAGAGATTAACTTAATGATTAAACAAATAAGTAGCATATTAGACGAGGTTGAGAAGAATATATAGAATTAAATATTGATCAGTTAACTTTCATATATATTAAATGGTCATCTTTTATGATTTATGTTCTTATTGCTAAATATAATAATATCAGAGCTATCACGTTCGTAACAATTATCCCTAATGAGGGGAGGGCGTACATAAATCCACTTGTGCTCCACATAAAGAAACTTGAAACTAGTAAGATCTGTTCTATAAAAATCACTATTGACGTAATAAAAAGCGTAGTAGTAAACCTCGTCTTAACTAATCCCCTAAGTCTTAAGTATTCAACTAATATTAGCAAAGCGAAAAAGGAAGACAAAAACCCAACGCCAATATCTACGTACCAGAGCTTAATCATGCTAGCTACACGCTATCCATTCTTTTCAAGAAGGGTATAAAAATTTTTACCAAAATTTGTTTGGAAAATTTTACGTAAATTACTGTTGGGGAATATCTATTCTCAATTCTTGTATCAATTCTTTATATCTATTCCTAACTGTAACTTCTGTAACGCCTGCAAGCTGAGCTATTTCCTTCTGTGTTCTTCTCTCCCCGTTCTGCAGAGCAGCTATATATATTGCTGCGGCAGCAAGTCCGGCTGGATCTTTTCCAGCCGTTATACCTGTGCTCTTTGCTTTTTCTAATATTTCGGCTGCCATTTTCATAGCACTGCCTGAAACACCGAGTACAGCTCCTATTCTCGTAACGTAGTCCCTAGCATCGGTAACGGGGACGTCTATTTGTAATTCCTTCAATAGTAATCTGTAACCTCTTGCTACTTCTTTTCTATTAGCTTTGGTATAAGCAGCTATTTCATCTAATGTTCTTGCAACTTTCATTCGTCTACATGCGGTGTATATGGACGCTGCAACTACGCTTTCAATGCTTCTTCCCCTTACTAATCCTTTTTCTACTGCTCTTCTGTATATTGACGAAGCCTCATCTTTTACCGACTTAGGCAACCCTAGATTATTCGCAATTCTTTCTAATTCGTTCATAGCCTGCGCTAGATTTCTATCAATACTAGTCTGTATTCTTGCTCGGATTTGCCATTTTCTCCATCTTAAGGCTTCAAGTCTCTTCCTAGGTTCTAAAGTTCTTCCCATAGCATCTCTATCTCTCCAATCGATTAAAGTCGAAAGACCCCTATCATGTATTGTGTTATTTAGGGGTCCACCCACCCTACTTCTTTTCTCTTTTTCTTCAGGAGTAAAAGCTCTCCATTCTGGACCCTGATCTACTACACGGTCCTCGATTATTTCCCCGGTCTCTTCACAAATATATTCTCCACGCTCAAAATCGTAAACTACCTTATCCTGCGGACAAGGAGTATTAGAACGCGTCTCATCCGTCATTTATCACACCTACTAACAGAAAACCTTATATATATGTAAGTAGCATCATTAATAAAGTTTTCCTATATATACTATATAAGCTTATCGTCATTTCTAACATGAGTCTTACTCTATTATAAGTATATTTGATGATGGATATCCCATTTCTTCAAGTACTTGCCTTACTTTTTCCCTGTGATCCCCCTGTAACTCTATCCTATTATTTTTGGTAGTTCCACCCGTAGCTAACCTCGATTTTAATTCCGATGCTATTTCTTTTAGCTTGCTATCGTTTCCTTCTATGCCCTCTATAACCGTTACTTCCTTTCCATATCTCCTTTTTTCCAACCTTACCTTTATAAATTGTTCTTCTTTATTTAACTGTTCACAAAATTCTGGAGGCAATCCTCCACAGTTATCCTTTTCTTCAGCCATTCATAATGAACATCGTTTTTCCACTATATAACTATATCGTTTTAACCAAACGAGTACTTTTCTACTTTATATTGTAAGTTCTGAAAAACTATATGATATATCCCTTTGAAACTGTAAAACCCTTTTTATTAAAAATTAGGATATATAAGTATAAGAAATTTATTAATATTTTAAAGTAAAATATAAGGGTCTCATCCCATTATTCTCAAAAGTTAAAGACAACTTACTAATGAGGGGGGACGAAAATGTACATTATATACCATATTTGATTTTGTTCGTCTCTTTACACGCTGATTTAATTAAATAGTCTTATATATTGTCGAGATAAACCATAGTTGTCTATGGAACAGATAGTGGCCTTTTTGAACAAGTTAGACAGAACTCAATTCTTATCGATATATAAAGCATTCATCACAAAATATCCCGACACCGTTATTCTTTTAGAACCTATTAAGTTCACATTTTCCGCATATGATTGGTCATCAAGTAAGTATGATATAAACGGTTTACTCGATTTTCTATTAGAATTCAGAAAGAATCTAAACACTAATGCCAAACTAATAGTATTTACTACGATACCGCTTAGCGCTAACTTCATATCAAGAGACAAAATTGTTTTGCTTAATCCGGAAAACTTAGATAGAGTTATTTAGGTCTAACATTTAGTTTGGACCTAAATTTAAGGGTTATTTGCCTTGTAATTTTTATAAATATTGATAGATAAATACAGTATTTTAACGGCTCCAAAATAACTATTATATAAAAATCAGTAATAACTATTTAGTATTCAATATAACCTATTATTACTTACTTTATTGATTTATACTATAAATAAATTTAAAATATTGACTACTATTAAGTAATTGTTAAATGTTTCAATAAGGTAAGTCGGAATCAATATTGTAAATCCTCTTCATTGCATTAATTATTATCTCGGAATACGTAAAATGAGGGAAAATTGTAAATAGTAACTTACTTATAGGAAGTCTATATTTTACAAACAATGAAATTACTGAAATAAGTTCGTCGCTCTGATCTCCTACTATCTCTCCATAAACTACTCTGTCCCCTTTAATTCCTAACTTAACATATCCCTCTCTATATCCGGTAATTGCGGCCTTCGATGAAGCAGAGAAGGGATACTCCACAAACTTTTCAGCTTCCGACTCATTGCCTACGATCCCTATTTTTGGGTCCAAGTAAATAACTTGAGGAATAGATGAATAATCAATTTTAGTAGGCTTACCAAGTATGTTGAGCGAAGCAATTATCGCTTCTTCGAAAGCCACATGTGCTAATAATGGGGTTGGCTTTTTTGCTACGTCTCCTATTGCATAGATATTACCCTTTGAAGTTCTCATATTATCATCGATTATTATTCCCCTTACGTCTAGACTGACAAGATTTTCCACGCCTTTAGGAAATACAGGTACACGTCCCGTAGCTAAAATGATCTTATCAACGTTAATGGTCTCTTGCGTAGTAACTATCACGTTTTCCTCCATTTTGAGAACGTCTCTATTTTCGAAAATTCTAACTCCATCCCAATCCAAAATACTTTTTACTTTTTCCCTTACGGTCAAGGGGTACTTTGAGAGCAATTCACCATGCGTTATTAGATAAACATCGGAGTTTTGCCGTGATATTATTTGGGCAAATTCGACGCCAGCGGGTCCTCCACCAACTATTCCCACTCTCTCCCCACTAAAATTCGCATTAATCCAAGTGTTCTCATCAAGAACATTTCTTTTTGGAAATTGTTTAATTGGTTCTGAACCCGTTGATATTATTATTTTATTTGCTCTAAGTAACTTTCCGCCCACTTCTACCGTATCTGCCGAAATGAGCTTCCCTTCTCCGTAATACACGTCAACCCCTCGACTTTTCAGAACATTTTCTCCTACGTTACTTAGGAAATCTATTATTTCTTTCATTTTATGTTTATAATCACCTATTGATATTCCTATGTCGACACCTACATAGTTCCCCCATTCCCTATATCTATATATATTTGAGAATAACGTGTTTTCGAATATGGTCGGCGCACATCCTGTCCTTATGCAAGTACCACCTATAATATCCTTTTCTACAAGAGCTACACTAATATCATTGGAAGCTAACAACGAGGAAGCTACATATCCTCCGGTTCCTCCGCCTATAACTATAACATCATACACAAGTGACTTTAAAATGGGTGATTAAAATATTATACGTTTTATCAATAGTTATCTTTTTATATAACAAACTAAATAACGTACACAACGATTCGTTCAATAATATTATGCTTACCGAAAATGTTTACAATAATAACTGAACCCCTCTCCAAATTTCCTATATGAAATGCGAGATAGAACTGGTAATTGTTTCCTACCTTGCTCATATTAAGTATAGAGATGGAGAAATAAGGCAAATATTCTCCCACATAAATTGTATTACAGTTAGAGGAAATCCTCACAATTCCAGTAGAGTTTGGTATTATTAATAACAAGCTATTTGAACTGTTACCCGTTTCGGTACTCATTAGATATGAACTAAGTGACAATTGGACGGGATAAAACGCTAGTGAATACGTGGAACCGTTCCCTTCATAAACAGTATATGTGTTTTCAGGAGAGGTGAGAACAGTTATCACATAGTAGTCATTCATAGGGGTGATTATAGCTCCTGATATATTATCCAAGTTAATACCTGAGGATTCCGGTGTATAGTAAATAATTGGAACCTCTGAGATTAATGAAGGAGTGCTAACTGTGTCGTTATATACGGTGTCTTGGTAGACGTACATGACTGGCCCTTCCCCCTTATTAGAATTAACAGCAATGATAACCCCCATTGCAATAGCAATGGAAACTATAACACCTAGTATCGCAATTGTTATTTGTCTCACGATTCTTTGTCCGCTGAGCTAAATATATAATCTTAATGCTAATACTAGAAATTTTTTACACTATTATGCTAAATAATTATAGGAATATTATAAGCAATCAAAGGTTCTCATCTCAATCTACAAATAGGATGAAGGGGGATTACTTCCTATCAAATCAAACAGATAGCACTTTCTTGAATTTTGTGTAATTAGTAGATATTTGAATGAACTTCCTGGAATTCCAAGTCTTCAATAGCTTCCTGAAAACGTCGTAGAATTCCGGACCTCAGAAAAATGCATTAAATACTAATATTTAGATACTTTCTAAAAAAGATAATATAACATAACTTTATTTATAGAAAATTTATGTACATATCTTAATTTGCCTAGTATATTAGAAAATATTATTTTCTTTATAATTTCTATATAATAAAAATTAAGGATTCTCATTTTTTATAATCCACTCTATCTTAGTCTTAACACCTTTTTCGATGGTGTTTTTCATGGGACATTTTTGTGCGGCTAAATTTAAGATATCGGGAACATTCTTGTGATCCGACTCAACTTTGATATGATATCTTATCTCCTTCATTCCTGTATATTCTCCCAGCGATTCCATCGAAGACATATCGATATCTCCTTCTATATATCCCTCAATACTTTTTATATTTACACCATGAAGCTTCGCAAAGTACCTTATTGTCAAGATTAGGCACGAAAGAGCACTCGCTAACAGTAACTCCTCTGGAGATAAGTAATCGGAACCAACAGTTCCGACATCGACCTCATTATCTTTCATCAACACTTTAACGTGTTCGTTATTATATTGTCCTTCTACCGTAAAAGTACTAACTCTCATTATTTTTAGACTTTCGCTTTTCAAGTAAATTAAAGTTTTTATTAACTATTTCATACAGTGTTTCTATTTTACATTTAATGCTTTGGGAAACTTTGGTTTCTCGATCGTGCTATAGGATTTCTATGTTATGATGTGTAAGTTGAGGATACTAGAACCATACCCACCATACTACTCTTCAAAAAGGGGATTAGTATATGCGTTATCTGCCTTATTCCATTTTCATAGGTCGTTCTGTCATCGTGAATATTGACTAACATATAGTAGCTCCTCTATCGTTCACTTGATCACGCCTACAAAATGTTACAAATCTTGGACTTTCCATATGCGATGATTATAATTTGAATGTAGCTAACTATTTCCCTTAATTAGGCTTATCTTGTCTTTCCTCTTAATTAACAGTTTAACGGGGAGCGTTAAACCCTCCATTCCTCACTTATAACTGATCTGCAGGATTTGATGATGAGTTTTTGTAATTAAGGTGATCCCCAACTTCCTGGTTCTTTACAAAATGAGATATATAAGAGTAAATTAATAGGTAAAATTGTAAGTCATTCTGAAATGTAATCCTTCTCCTCTATGTTGATAGGTCTACGCAATAATGAACGCTATCGTTAACGTATACGCAAAGTCACATTTAGATATATACTAGGACTATCCATTACTCACGATAGGAGTATATATTCCTTTTTAAGTATTTATCCAGATGAAATCTTGTGTGGCTTATTGAAAAATGTTAATCACCTAATTTTATATTAGTAATAACTAAAAATGGGGTATTTCCTGATCCAGCTCGAATACTATTTTATTTAGTATTTTCTAATTTTCAGGAGTAATATTCTTACAAATTAAAATTAATAGAGGATAAAAAGTTTACGCCGAGGGTAAACATGGGATCATTTCTAAGATAGCAAAAAACACTAAATCCAATTTGCTTAATACATTATTGTGTTTAACTTATGGAAAGACCAATAAAGGTTCTTATAGCTAAAGTAGGATTGGATGGACATGATAGGGGGGCTAAGGTAATAGCACGCGGACTAAAAGACCAAGGGATGGAGGTTGTTTATACGGGCCTACGCCAAACTCCGGAAAAGATAGTGAGAACTGCAATTCAAGAAGACGTCGATGTAATAGGAATTAGCATCCTTAGTGGTTCGCACATGGAGTTAATACCAAATCTACTCAATAAAATAAAGGAGAACGGTCTTTCTAACGTAATTGTTATTGTAGGGGGGATAATCCCCAAAGAAGACGCTCAAACGTTAATCAAAATGGGTGTAGACGCGGTTTATCCTCCAGGCAGTAGTATGAAAGAAATTGCTGATTTTATTAGGAAGGCAGTTAGCGAAAAAAGGAGATAGAACATGGAGCTACTAGATGAAGCCTTGAAAGGCAAAGAGATGGCAATAGCGAAAATACTTACACTACTAGAGAGAGGAAAAGGTCTTGATTACCTGGACTATCTCGCAAGTATAGGAGGTAAAGCTCATATTATAGGTATAACAGGACCTCCTGGAGCAGGAAAAAGCACGCTGATATCGTCCTTAATTGAGAGGTATTACACTACGCGAAAGGTAGGAGTTCTACTTATCGAACCATCGAGTCCGATATCTTTTGGTTCCTTTATGGGAAACAGAATAAGGATACAGAGGCTGTATCCTGAGGGAAGAGTATTCATCAGGAGCTTAGGAAGTCGAGGCGATTTAGGGGGGATCTCACGTGATTCAATTATGATGATTGAGGTATTAGATGGGCTAGGTTTTGATCCTATTATTGTAGAGACTGTTGGAGCAGGACAAATCGATACGGATATAACTAGTATAGCCGATACAAATATTATTGTTATTACTCCTGCAAGTGGAGATGACATTCAGATGTTGAAAGCAGGTATCATGGAGATAGGCGATATATACGTTATCAACAAATCTGATCTATATAACTCCGATGTTTTTGTAATTTCTCTGAAAAACGTGCTAGGGAGTGCTACCTCACGCTATAGCCTGAGACCAGAAATAGTTAAAGTTAGCGCTATAAAGGGAGAAGGAGTAGATGAACTTATAATATCAATTGAAAAGCACTGGTCATTTATTAAGGACAATCATAGAGAGAACGTTGAAAGGCGAAGGAGGAAACTAATTGAGCTATACTTACGCAATCTAATCTCGCCACTTATAGTGGACACTGCTAAAAAAGTAGGACTATCAAGTATAAAGGACGCTATTAATTCTTCTCATAACGTTTTGAAAGATGCTTTATGCCATGGAAAGATTCTATAGGTTCTTTTCTTTCCTCTTCGGGATAATTTCGAACCTATTCCTCTTGTTGAGGTAGTCATAAAGACTTATGCTAGCACCCACGGCTAAGATGATAATACTATATATTACCGCAATTTTTGGGGAGTAAAAGAAAAATATTGCGGTAATTAGTATGGCGGTTATGTAAAATGAGGACAGGAATAGAGACTTAGGTATTATTTTACTTTTTATTTTTATGTAATCCTCTAAGATTACCTTATTTACTATATATCCCTCTGGAACTTCCGTTATATAGCCCTCTTCTTTGAGCTTTCTTATGTGGTAAAGTACAAGAGATGGAGTACTTAATCCTAAATCCTGCTGAATTTTCCTTATTGATACCGGTCTATTTTGGGTTAATAGATAATAGTAGATCTTCATTCTGGTGCTGCTTTCAATCACAGGAATAATATATCCTAACCACCTGATAAACTTTACTTTCATATTCCTAAAGGAAATAATTAAGTTGGCAAATACCGAGATATATTCCAATTCTAAGAATCCAAAACTCTTATAGGTTTACAATAGTCTGGTGTATTATAAGACCCATAAATGAGCTTGCGTCAAGAAACTGATCTATCACATGATCTAAGACATAATCCGGAAATCGTCGAGGTGTCTAACTCCCTACTAGTTGTAAGGAATAGTAACAGCATCATTGATAAGATTCCTATCTCTGATATTCAAGCCGTATACGTAGAAGAAGGAATAGGAATAGATAAACTAATCGTTAAAACTAAAACGGGGGAGGAAATAGAATTAGTATATTTCACTAAATCAAAAACCGAAGATTTCAGGAAATTTGCGTTAAGTGTTGAGGGAATAATCTCTTCCGAAAATAAATCAATTAATATTATATCCCAAAAATCGAATGACAGGAAATCTACGATAATATGGCTTATGAACTTCATGAAAAACTATAGGAAAAATATAGCAATTGGTGTAATTCTTTCAATATTTATAACACTTCTCAATTTGATTCCTCCTTATTTACTAAAAATTCTTATCGATTCTGTTCTTTTGTCAAAAAGTTCTAATGAAGGTCTTTTCGAGGAACTCACATTTATTCTTATTAGCTCCTATTCTGCATTAGCTGTGGCTAACGTTTTCCAAAACTTTGTTTTAAATACAGTTGGGCAGAGAATAGTAAACGATCTGAGGGCAAAACTATTTGAACACGTCATAAGGCAGTCATCGGGTTTCATTGATAAGATATCGACTGGAAGGATTGTATCTAGATTAACTAGTGATGTTGGAAATACACAATGGTTAATGGTATGGGGACTTCCCACACTTATAGTTAACTTCCTTACGTTAATAGGTATAGGCGTTATATTATTTACGATGGACGTGTTCCTTGCAATATACGTCATCATTCCAGCACCATTAATCGCCTATTTATTAGTTAGATATAGAAGGCGTTCGCATAAGGTATATCATAAAAACTGGAGGAGAAATTCGGATGTAGTATCTACTTTTTCGGACGTAATTCCGAACTATTTAGTTGTTAAATCCTTTGCGAAGGAGGATTTTGAAAAGGAAAGATTTGACGACCTAGTTAACAGATTATATGAGTCTCAACGTGAGGTGGTAACGATGAATATATCATATTGGCCACTCATCGGATTCATTACATCGCTTGCTACTGTGGCAATATGGTGGATAGGAGGACACCAAGTTCTGACAGGAGTAATTCAGATAGGCGTAATAACCGCATTTATTTCATATCTGGCGCAGTTTTATAATCCGATAAACAACCTTAGCAATGTTATCCCCTTTATTCAACAGGCTATTACCTCGGGGGAGAGAATAAGAGAAATCCTTGAGAGCGAAAATCCCATAAAAGATCCTGAAAATCCTAAACACGTCTCGTTCAAATCTGAGATTAGATTCAAAGATGTGTGGTTCGGATACGATCCATTCATACCCGTAATAAAAGGAATCAACCTATCTATACAGCCTGGGCAGAAGATTGCTTTTGTAGGAAAGAGTGGTTCAGGAAAAACCACTGTGGCTAAGTTGTTATTGAGACTATATGATGTTAACAATGGAAAGATAACTATCGGGGGTGTAGACTTAAAGGAGATTAGCTTACAGGATATAAGAAGTAAAATAGGTTACGTTCCTCAAGAAAGCGTACTTTTTGACAATACAGTATATTATAATATATCATATGGTGCAAATAGAAGTATTGAACGCTGGGAAATAATAGCAGCTGCATTAGCTGCTAGGATACACGAAGAGATAATGGGACTTCCCCTTGCTTATGATACTAATCTAGGAGAAAGGGGGAACTTCTTGTCAGGAGGACAAAAACAGAGGATCTCTATAGCTCGAGCTATTCTTAAGCAGCCAGAGATAGTAATTTTTGATGAGGCAACATCTAATTTAGACGTTACTAATGAAAGAGAAATCTATAACGCGATAATGAATTTGTCACGCGGAAGAACTGCTATTTTTGTTACGCATAATGTTCATGAGGTAGTAAATTGCGATAAAGTTGTAGTAATGAAGGATGGAAAAATTATTGAGGAAGGTGGTCCATTTGAACTTTACGAAAAAAAGGGCGCATTTTATGCTATGTTTAAGGATCAAATCGAACTTGAGGGATTCAAAAAGATCAAGGAAGGTAAAGAGGAGTCGCTATTTGATTACGTTAAAAACTACATTATTGATAAGGTAAGCGTTAAGAGGGCTGATAGACCTAGTCGTTTAATTGTTAGCATAAATGGCATAACTTATTCTGATGTTATACCAAGACTTCCGTTCCCAATAACCGATCCAGAATTTGTAATTCTGTATGATAAAGAGGGTAAAATGATAGGCCTGCTTACTTCACTGGATAAAGTGGTTGACGGTAGAGAAATTATGGAGAGAGCTATACGTCTAAATAACCTTATAGTAAACGTCTCTAAGGTAAAGGATATAATTATTACTGGGGACGAGTTGAAGTGGAATTTAGAGACTATAGAGGGGGACAGTATTAATGTAACTACCAAGGGGAGAAGGAATATAATGTTCGTAGATAGTAAACTGATTTTAATTGATACTCATGATAACTTATATAAGATAGAACTAAAGAAAATTGATGCAAAGAGTAAATCGGTTATACAACAAGTACTTTAATATTCAGCTAGGGTTCCTCTTTTTCTTGCAAGTTTGAATGCATAACTATAGCTACTAACACCAATTATAATGTAAACAATAGCTAATAACGAAAGTCTCTCAATGTACGGCAATACTTGTGATAAAGACGCGTTTGCTAGCATAGTTTCCCTAAGACCAAGTAAACCCCATGTTAAAGGTATGACATAACTAATATACCTTACCGCTAAGGGAAGAACAGAAATGGGAAATAATGTCCCTGCAATTAAAGATGTAAATGTCGAGAAGAAGATAGACACTGGGTTGCCCTGTTTTGTTATCATTGTTACCGCTCCAGCCATCATTGATATTCCAAGGGTAGATGCCATAAGAACTACGACTAGAAGTATTGTAGCTATCCAGTTAATGGCATACCTTACTCCTAATAAATATCCTACTGTAAGGATAACTACAGCACTTAGTGAATTTAATGTAAAGCCCCATACTGCAGAATACACAAGGAATCCAGATACGCCAGTCTTTGCAATTACATAATATTCAATAGTACCATATAATTGCTCATTTCTTAACCTTTGACTTATCGTGGAAATTATCGAAGAAACATATCCTTGAAACGCTAATCCTATCACGAAGAAGGCAGTATAATTAGTTACTCCGATACTAGTAACTATTCTATTTCCTAAAGACGTTCCTACAAAGAAGTAAGTAAATACTGGAATTATCCATGAGATTACTGTAAGTACTACATTAGTCCTATATGTTAACCATACTCTGAAGCCACGAAGGTAAATAAATGCGTAAACTTTATCTAGAATCCCCATCTTCTGCCACCGCGACCTCTTTCAATTTCCCACCTAGGCTGATTAATGGTATCTAATGCGTGAACGTAAAAGTCCTCTAAAGTGGCCTGCTCCTCTTTAATTATTTCTCCTTCTACCTGGCCGACTATTCTTTTCGGAACTCTTACTACGTATTCTCTCTCATTACTGGAAATAACGTATTTCTCGTAGCCCTTTGGTACCTCTTTAATCCTCAATTCCATCACAGTACCTAAGGAATTTACCAATTCTTTAGGACTTCCTTGGGTAACGATTTTCCCTGAACTAATTACCATGATGTTATTCGAAAGTTCCTCTACATCTCGCATATTATGGGAGGTCATTAAAATGGATTTATTTCGTGATAGGTATCTTATTGTCTCACGAAACGAGCGTGAGGATACGGGATCTAACCCTAACGTTGGCTCGTCTAGCAAAATAACTGGCGGATCTGTTAGTAGTGCTCTAGCTAGGGCCAATTTTCGTTGCATTCCTGTACTATATTTCATATATGGTACGTTGATCCAATCGCCTAATCCTACCATTTCCATTAGGTCCTTCCCCCTTTCTCTTGCTTCACTTATTGATAAGCCGTCTAATATCCCGTAGAAGATTAGGTTTTCTAAACCTGTTAATCTGAAATAAAAGAGTCTATCGCTTACTGTAACTAATCCTATGGACTCCCTGACTTTCTTCTCATCGCTTATCACACTATACCCGTTTACGTAAGCCTCTCCCTTGGTAGGTATGATCAGCGTTGAGAGAATTTTTATGAGAGTAGTTTTGCCAGCTCCATTTGGACCTACTATTGATGTAACACCGCCCTTTACAGAGAACGTAATACCCTTTAGTGCTTCAATAGTCCTCCCCTTTATTTTATATATTTTTTGTACATCTCTGCATTCTACACTCATATTGATAGGTATCATTGTTATCGGATAAAAGCTTTAACTTAGGCGATTAAGTTGCGGAAGTCCCGTGAGCGATGAGTAGTCCCTTAATGTTTTCACCTTCATCGGTGTTTTGAGTAATAAACTATATAGGTTCAAAGGGGGCGGAAGATCCGTGAGGGTGGGGATGGATAGCCCCTTTTGTATAAGTTAAATAACGGTTCGCAGGCTAATACATCAATAATAGTCACCAATAAAGTAAGCGTCACCGAGACAACTAAGCGAGGATCGATGTGGTACGCTTCTGCTCCAATTACAGTTCCATAGAGGACATTAACGTTAAGTTTACTCTGGGGTAGGTATGGCCCTCAGTGCCTGCGGAACTACGACCTCTACCACTGGCAAGGTGAGGTATGAAGTGGGAACCCCCTTTTGTCGAGAAGGAGTGCGTTCTCATAGTAAAAAACCGTAATATCCCTTAGACCTAGACTCTAAGGGCTGGGCCAAATATCGTAGGTGCTGGAGAAACGCCTATGGAGATAGGACCCTCAGTAACCCCTTTTCCGCACGATGAATTAGAGAGGGGTTAGATGGAACCTGCATGGTAACTGGAGGATCGAGGTTTCTCTGAGAAGCATAAACTCTACATCACAGCGCAGAAACGCTGAGCCCGTGAGGATGAAGTAATTCGCTACGGTTTTGGTTAGACACGATTGAAGAAACTAGAAAAATGTAACATTATGAACCAGGGTTACAAGTGAAATAACATATTAGAACAGAAACTAATTTGAAGTACTGTTTTTACTTCCGCGAACTAGTATGAAGCTTTAATTGAAAAGTTATGTTCTATTTTTCAACCTAATAATCTTCTAACGTTGTAAACTTTCGCATATACCAAACTATTGGTTTTCCTTTTCTAACTATACTAGAATTTATTACTTTACCAATAATAATCGAATGATCCGCTATATCTACTGTTTTCTCCATTATGGCCTCTATGAATGCATAACTATTTTCTAGAACTGGGACTCCGTTCTGAGTTATTTCCCACTTAACGCTTGAGAACCTTTTATCTAAGCCACTGAAGGCGAAGACTTCGAGAACCTTTTCATCATCGATAAAATTTACACAGAAACGTTCAGCGTCCTTAAACGGAATGTCATTGCCTTTACTTTTATCGGCCAAAAAGGTTACAAGTTCCGGTTCTAAGGAAATAGAATTGAATGTATTGGCTGTCATTCCAAACGGTTTTCCATTATCCATTGTAGTAATTATAACTACGCCCATGGGTAGAAGTCTCATGACCTCCCTAAGATTAACCATAATAATCCATTAACGTACCTAGGTTAAAATATATCTATTGTAACACCTAATATTTAATAACAGTGATTAGGAGGCAGAAGTTCCGCTAAGGTATCTTACGCTTTAATCTATTGGGAGTTAAGGGGGCGAAAATCCCCTTCAGTGAGCAAGTGGATGTATAGCCCCGGGTCGTTCACATGTTCATTGCGAATTCAGTTTATTTAGAAAAATAAAATGGATTTAATTGAATCCGATCGTATGGACTAGGTGGAGATTCACCCTCTACAATTTCCTTTATTTAATCCCTATTTGGAATAATTATGATTCGTATTGGAAATCTGAATCGCCCATAGTCCCCCTATAGAAACGTTTTCATACCTCTTTGTAAAATTTTTGGACTCTGGCTTTAAGATCTGAATCAGTACCCTCTGGACTGGGGAAACTTAAGCTTGTGGAGAGAAAACCCTCAATAACCTCTCTTCCACACTGGTATCACATAACGGTTCCAAAAAATGGAACCTCTGCTATGGGTGAATGAGGATCGAGGTTTCTCTGAGAAGCAGAGAATCTCCATCGGGATGCGGAGATGCCATGTTTGTGAGGACGGGATAGTTCACAATGGCAGCGACTGATGGAGTCACCGAGACGTCTAAGCGTTGGTACTTATGTTACGATCTTTTGTTGATTAGCAGTACTGCGTGGAATATTATGAACGTGGAACTGAATACAGGTATGTCCGTAGCACAGGTGAGGCCCTTAAGCATGGTAAGGAGTCAGGAAAACCTATTCGTAGGGTAGTGAGCTTAATGCAAACTTCAGGAAATACTCGTATTTTTGTATTTATTTGGAAAAAGCATAGAAAAGGTATACATTCACGACATCAATCACAGACGTGTTGATCGGCTTCGGAGAATACCGATTTTAACTTTGAGTTATTTTCTTTATCACACCACCTTTAACTAGTCTTTCCATGTCTAGTATTTTGTTAATTTGGTCTTCGCTGAAGTTCAATTCCCTTAGTGAATCTCTTATACTAACTCCCTTAGCTACTTTTCTTCCGATCTCTGAAGCTTTATCATATCCTATTGTTGGGGAAAGAATAGTTATGAGTGATGGGCTGCTCTCTGCATATTTAATACATCTTTCTTTATTAGGAACTATTCCACTTAACACGACACTAGATAACTTGTTGAGTACCTGGGATAATATTTCAATCTGGCTAATTATATTATATCCCATAACTGGAATACCCATTGATAATTCAAATTCACCATACATAGATAATATTTGATTAGCGTGATCCAGTCCTATAACTTCTGCAACACCTTGCATTGCCGACTCCACTGTTACCGGGTTAGTTTTCCCAGGCATTATTGAAGAACCAGCAATTTCCTCTTGCGACATTATGTCAATTTCTCCTAGTCCAGTTATCGGTCCAGAGAACATTAGGCGAAGATCTTGAGAAAGTCTATACAACTCGACCGAAATTTGTCGCATAGTCGAAGAAAGTCCAAGTAAATCTGTCAGGAGTCGCATTCCCCTAAACTTGTTTCCCTCAATCAAATTCAATCCAGTGATAGCATTTAGTTCATCAATTATCTTTCTTGAAAACTCTGGCGGAGCATTGATTCCGGTTCCAACTGCAGTTCCCCCTATAGGAATCTCCCTAACGTACTCCAAGTGATTCCTAACTGTGCTAATATCGTGAATTACTGCATCTAAATACGCTGAAAACTCATTACCCATAGTTATAGGCATGGCATCTCTCAGATGGGTTCTCCCCGCCTTATACACATCCTTTGTTTTCTCTACTACTTCCGAGAGCGAATCAGCAAAACTCTGCAGAGACGGAATTAGCTTGTTATTACTTTCCTTTAACGCTGCTATTCTTATAGCAGACGGAACTACGTCATTCGAAGATTGGCTAACGTTTACATGATCGTTTGGATGTACCTTTTTCCCCAGTATCTTTGACGCTTCTTCTGCTATTATTTCGTTTATATTCATATTAAGTCCTGTACCAGAACCAGTCTGGAATACGTCAACTACAACTCCTCCGTCATATGAACCGTTCATAACTTCTCTCGCAACTCTTTGAATGGCGTCACCGATCTCAGGTTCCAACACTCCTAATTCGACATTAACCTTCGCAGCTGCTAGTTTTATTGCCCCTATTGCCCATATTATTGTTCTTGGGAACCTATAACCCGTTTCCAAGAAAACCCTTCTAGAAGCATCCGTATATTTCATATCTACCTATATCAGCTAAAGGTTAAAGATTTAATCAAACTCTTCCTGTATTTTAACTGTAGATCGTAATAAATTTTGAGGAAAAGGTATTGCAGTCTCTTTAGTAATTGTTATCCCATCCTTCACTAACTCCGCTACTCCCCTGATTAGATCATCCTCAAGTGTAGAATACTGTAATTTTAGCTTAACCTTTTGCAAATCAGGATCGTCTGTTTTGTACCTTTCAGCCGATTCACTTATCCATTTGTTGTTAACCTTCCTTATGAAAACAACGTCCTGTATATATCCTGGGATTTCATGGGGAATGCCTGCAATAAAAACGTCCTTATATCTATAGACCTGTACCATAATAAGTTCTCAAACGTAATTCACTAAAATTTCTTTCCTTGAATTACCCACCAGTTCTGACGAAATGAAATTTTTTCCAGCTTAAATAAACCCGCTATCATGGCTATAACCTTTTCCAAGAAATTCTCCTCGACGTCTTCAACTAAGAAAAAGATGTGCCCACCTGATTTCAGCACCCTTCGAATCTCATACAGAAGATCTAAATCTAGTAGGTTACCTAGTGTAACCTCATCAAATGAATTATCCCTTAAAGGAAGGTATAGAATTCCGTCTATTACATCTGTTTTAATATAAGGTAAAACTTCTGTAATGTAACCAAATACGATTAATGACTCGGTAAACGGAATTCCAATATGAAGTCTTTTTCCCCGTGGGGGAAAGTTTATAGTAGTTACTCTAATCTTTCCGGTTACAAAGTCGGCTATTTTTGATATGAATATTCTTTCTGTGTCTGAGAACTTTCCTACAGCGAGGATGAAATTTCCATTTAAAATAGATGCTATTTTTCTGTAAGACAGGCGTACTCCGATCCCATCAATTATCGCTGTATCTGCAGACGAAAGTGATGATGGGACGTTATTTTTAGTAAAAACAATCATTTATATTCCCAAAAAGCTTTCAGCTGAACTTTTTTAGGTTCGCCATTCTCGATCAGATCTGCGAATATTTCCCTAAATTTACTAACCTCTGGAACACCCTTAATTAACCATTTATCATTAACTAAAATTGAAGGAACACCGTGTATTCCTAATGCGTGCGCCTCATCCTCATCGAGAACAACTGCGTAGTACGTCTCCTTTCTGTTAAACTCATTCATAAAAGTCTCCCTGTTATATCCTAATTCCTCTGCAATCGATGCGAGGAATTTCTCGTTTGTGATATCTCTTCCTCTCATGAAAAATTCATCGCCAAGTCGTAGAAACATCTTTTCATGACCAGGTTGACCCTCAAACTTTTCTGCCACTTTACATGCCTTTAGAGCGGGAATTGACCAAACATACGAAAACTCTCCCTTGTTAACAACTTCATCTGGATTATACTCAGGATAATATCCCTTTAATATTGCCATCTCTTTTTTAAAGAAATCTTTAGCGTCTTCTTCTGTAGGGGCCACTAACTTGAGGTCCTCCAGGGAAGAAATTATTGCAAAAGCTTTATGAATTACCTCTATATTTCCATCAAACTCCTTTAAAGCCTGCATGAGCCTTCTTGCAGTGACGTAGCAAAATGGGCAAATCACATCATGAAAGAAGGTTAGCTTCAGTTTCATATGACATTTTTTAATGCCCTTACTTAATAGATTATCGGTAAGTGTAAAGCTTTCTTGCATTTGTTAACATATATAAAAATAACAATTTAATTATAGCATGGGGAAAGTTTTAAAGCCAATTACGATATATCTATATACATGTTAAGGGAAGGAGATATCGCGCCTGATTTTGAGGGGATAACAGATAGCGGAGATAGGATAAGACTCTACTCGCTGTTAGAAAAGAGTCCTGTCGTCCTTTATTTTTATCCGAAGGATGATACTCCAGGATGTACGAAGGAGGCATGTACATTCAGAGATAATTGGGAACGAATATCACAATACGGCGCTACCGTGATCGGTGTAAGTTCTGATTCTGAGGAGTCGCATAAACAGTTTAAGCGAAAGTACGGCTTGCAGTTTATACTAATTTCTGACAAGAATTCAAAGATAAGGGAAATCTACGGTGTTAAGGGATTTATACTTCCACCTAGGGTAACATTTGTAATAAATAGTGATAAAAGAATAGTAAGAGTATTTAATTCTCAAACTAAACCTGAAAGGCACGTTCAAATAGCGATAGAAACGTTAAAGGCAATGAAGTAAATATTTTATTTAAGGTAGTAATGGGAACTAATCATGGACGACAATCTGATTAAAAGGCTCCTTAGCGAGGAGAGGAGAAGTTGGGAAGATCCCGAAAAATTCTTACCCGAATTAATTATGCGCGACGACGTTGTGGCTGATGTTGGATGTGGTCCTGGCTACTATGCAAGAGTTTTAGTTAGACTTTCGAAGATGGTGTATTGTATAGATAAAAACGAGAAGATGTTGAACTACGCTGCGGGAATAAACTCTCCTAATATATTATTTCTTAAAGATATATCCGAATTGCCAAACAATTCAGTTAGCGTGGTGTTATTTGCAAACTCATTCCATGACATGGATCGTAAGAATATGTATAAGGAGACTATTAGAGTACTTAATTCTAAAGGCAGAGTCATAATCGTGGATTGGAAAAAGGAAAGTCCGATGGGACCACCAAGTGATATTCGAATGAGTAAAGACGAGTATATAAAAACATTCTCGTTAGACTTTAGGTTAGACAGGGAGTTTGAAGTAGGTCCTTACCATATAGGTCTAGTGTTCGTAAGAAAATAATGACGAGACACCGAGCGTAGCCAAGTCAGGTCAATAATTGTAAACTATCTTTGTTTCCTGCGCAGACTCATTTCGTCAAAGGTTCTCGCGTTAGAAAGATATTATTACTGTAAACTTCTCTAAAACTAGATCCAAGTATTAATTACGGATTGTAATTATTGCCAAGACAGTTTAAATAAAGGGAAGCTATAAGCTGTGAATCTATAGATAGCCAAATAAGTTTTCGTTTAATTAAATTCGTTTTATTTCTCCAATTTAACTGAATTCGCAGATGACCATAGAATACCCTAGTTAAGAATTAGTTATTAATTAATTTCTTGAACGAATTTTTTAAATTGCTCCGAGCTTATCGTATTTCCATGTCCTGGCAAAAGGTAATCTAACTTATATGCAGACAAAACTAGAAGACTTTTCTTTTCCATTTTCCTGTCCCATGAAAATATGGAGTTTGATAAGGAGGGATTACCTTTCTTTTCGATAACTGCATCGCCCGTAAACGCAATGTTTTTATAAATGTAGGTTACGCTACCTGGCGTATGACCCGGTGTATGAAGTATAAAAATATCACCGATTTTCTCTCCTTCTTTTACAGTTACATCGACCTTTACTTTTTCCTGTCTCATTATTGAACTTATCAACCTCCCTACTATCTTATAGTGTGGCAATTTACCTTCAATTACTCTTGCATCAAATTCGTGCGCAATGATCTCAGCATTAGTCAAATCCTTTAGTCTTTTCAAGTCAACTATGTGATCTGGGTGCGCATGGGTTATCATTATTTCTTTAATTGTTATGTTATGGGAGTTCGCGAATTGCAGTATTTTATCAGCCTTAGTTCCTGAGTCTATTAGGTATCCATCGTAAGTTAAATAGGTGTTACACATGCCTTTTAACATCCACACGTTATCGAATAACTGCATTACAATATGTACTTCATATTAACTTTAAATTAATTTTGCAATTTGTTGAATGTTAAAAGTTACCTAATTGCCGGTATCGCTATTCATCATCTAACTTGCATGATAACTCCCTTTAAGTTACCATGAAGACCTAATTGCGCGTTTGCTATTTCTCTTAAATTTCTACTATTCTTAGTTATTTTTGCTATATTAAGCAACTCTTCTCTATCATCAATAGTATAGGGCCCAGTTCTATAAAGGATATAGACACATTGTAGTGAGGCGACGGAGTTAATCATATACCCATTTATGAACGCTTTATCCGACGTCTCAAGATCCTTATGGGACATTAGGCAAACATCAGGATGTGTATGTGTTGCCGATATTCCTCGCGGATACGGCGCAGTGACTTTACCTTCCTCTCCCTCTAGAACGAGATACTGTCCATCTGTTAAGACTATCGTTAAAAACTCTGGTCCTCCCCTTCCTGTAGTCATAGTGTAAGGCATTACAGTATTAAAGAGGAAATTGAGATGTAACTTTAACAACTCATTAATTAATTCCCGATAATTAGTTGCAGTACCTCCATAAACTACTCCTAATGACGATGCAATGTCTTTGTCGCGTACATACAACTTCTCACCATCTGTAGTTGCCATAATACCATATTCGTCTTCTATATCCTCTCCCAATCTCAGAAGATGGTATAGTTTGCTTATATGAATAGTGGTCTCATTGACATCAAGTCTCTGATGCTTTACATTGTTCAATTCGTTTCACCATCTCTTCATTTATTTTTTCAATCATAGCTATAGGTTCCTTACTTAGATAAATACTTCTTCCTACTATCTCATAGTCTGCCCCGCTACAGATAGCAGTTCCGGGTAATGCGCCCTGATATCCAATTCCAGGGGATATAATAACGTTATTTGGAAATGAATTACGCAATTTTCTAATTACTGACGGTCTTGTCGCAGGAGCTACTAATCCAAACGGTTGGGTTCTCTCAATTACATTATAAATTAGCTCAATATCTAAAAACCATCCTGGATGGGACATGGCGGCTAGGAGGTATATCTTTTTATTTTTTTCATTTGCATATTTCTTTAATTCATCAAGGGCGTTTTCATAACCTATAAATGCGTGGGCAATAACGCTGTCTCCTAGATCAGAAACTGCCTTAATTACGTTTACCATAGTTGAACCAATATCTGCTAGCTTAAGATCCAATATAATCTCACTAAAGTTAGCTCTGCTTAACACTCTCTTTATCTCATCCTTGCCATACTGTAATATTATAGGTAAACCGATTTTCACCTTGGGTACCAGTTGGCTCAATGTTATCAAAGTATTCTGGTCAACTAACTGGTCCAAAGCGATAATAATTCTACTGTCCAATTATATCCCCTAGGTACTTTAAAATTGAAATAGCTTCGCTATCTGTGACAAGTTTTTCGGTAACTAACTGCTTAAGAATGTTAGATATTTTATATAGTGATATTAACGTTACTCCCCTCTGTTTAAGCTTTTCAAGCGCGCCTTCTTCTCTATCAATTATTACAAATGCGGACGAGACTCTTCCGCCAGAATTCTCAATTTTGTTAATAGCTGAGAGAAGCGATTTCCCGGTCGTTGCAACGTCATCTACAAGGAGAACTTCTTTATCATTAACTACACCCTCTACTAGACTTGCTGTTCCATGTTCCTTTTTTTCGTTCCTTACATACCCTAAAGGTTTGTTTAGTTTACATGCGATAAATGAAGCTAAAGGAACTCCTCCAGTGGCTATACCGACTACGTAATCAAAGTTTATCTTGGATAATATTTTAGCTGACTCTGCTACTACGTCGCTAAACTCTGGGAAACTAGGGAGTTTCCTTAGATCTATGTAATATGGGCTTATTTTACCTGAGGTTAGGGTGAAAGTTCCTGTTAGCAGAAGACCTCTCTTCACCAGCAAGTGAGCAAATGACATCATGTATAACAAGGAAGTGAGTTTAAGTTAAAATTTTATTTTTTGTTTAGGAGAGAAGACTGGGCTTGTTTGGATTTAATATCTATTGAGGAGTTAGACAGGGCAAAAATAGATGAAATTTTTGTGTTAAGTAATAAATTTAGAGAGGGCTACAAAAGCGACCTGCCTAATAGGATTGTAGCGTTAGCTTTTTTTGAACCGAGTACGAGAACTTATTCAAGCTTTGAGTCTGCAGCGAAGAGGTTAGATGTAAAGGTTATAGGTTTCAGAGGCGAGCAAGGGATATCAACTAGCAAAGGTGAAACATTTTCAGACACGATAAGAATGCTTGATGCATATGCTGATGCAATAGTAGTCCGTCATAAGTATGAGGGAGCTGCTAAACTGGCCGCGGAAGTGGCTAAAAAGCCGGTAATAAACGCTGGAGATGGGCGTAATGAACATCCTACTCAGGCCTTGGTAGATTTCTACACTATTTTGGAGGAAAAGGGAAAGATCAACGACCTGAACTACGGAATAGTAGGCGATTTAAAGTATGGTAGAACGGTAAATAGTTTTCTTCTCATGTTAAATAAGTTTTCTCCGGGAAAAGTGTATCTAATTTCTCCTCCAGAACTCAGGGCCAGAAAGGAAATTCTAGACAGGCTTAATTTTAACATAGAGGAGATTGATGAATTAGAAGTCAACATCAATAGAATCGATGTTCTATACGTGATAAGAATTCAGAAAGAAAGGTACTTAGACGCGGCGGAATACCAAAAAGTTAAGGGTAGCTATAGAATTACGAAGAGGATCGCGGAAAACATGAAAAAAGATGCAATTATCCTTCATCCCCTGCCCCGTGTAGATGAGATCGATAGGGAAGTTGATAAAACTGAAAACGCTAAGTATTTTATTCAAGCTCAATACGGCATCCCAGTAAGGATGTCTATTCTTACGTTAATTCTTGGTGACTCATATGAATGAAAAGAAAGAGATTCTAGTGGCAAAGATAGAAAACGGCACAGTTATAGATCATATTACAGCGGGCAGAGCACTCGCTGTCCTTAAAATATTAAATATAACTGGAAAGGAAAAGAATAGAGTATCTATATTAATTAATGCAGATAGTAAGAAAATGATAAAAAAGGATATTATAAAAGTTGAAGAAAGGGAACTTAGTGCTGATGAGGTTAGTCTAATTAGTCTAATATCCCTTGACGCGACAGTAAATATTGTAAAGGGTTACGAGATCGTCAAAAAAACTAAGCTTACATTACCGAAAAGAGTGAAAGGACTTCTTCGGTGCAATAGCCACACTTGTATATCAAATCAGGATCCAGAAGCCACTCCGACTTTTAATGTAATTGAGTCTAAGCCCCTCAAATTATCTTGTGTATACTGTAGAACTTATCTTTACGAGGAGGACGTTCTCTACCAGATTCTCGGTGAAAAACAATGAGGAAAGGTAAGATAGTTACAATGGATGGTGAAGAGGTAATCATATCTGTTAGGATTAAATCGCCTCGTCCTGGACAGTTCGTGACATTGATTCTACCTGGAATCGGCGAATTCCCTTTTTTAATAGCTGACTACAAAAAGGGAAATCTGAAATTAAAAATACATTCTAGAAAAATAAGAGAGGAAATTTCAAATAGGAAAGTAGTATATATCAAGGGACCTCTGGGAAGTCCGATAAAAATAGGCAGAAGCGTGTTATTATTAGGGGAAAATGATTCGTTGTCGGAATTAGAGTTTATCATTAATTATTGTAAAAGCAAAGGTATTAAATTAAGAATAGAAAATAATATGAGCGTTAAAGGAGAAGAGGATACGGTAATTATTACTTCACCTGATTATGCAAGAAGGGCAGATAGAAAAAGGGTTTACGTCTATTTTAGAAATGTTAAGATGAATTGCATGCTGGGTGTATGTGGGGAATGTTTAGTAGGAGGCAAACTGGTTTGCAAAGACGGGCCGTTTCTGAAGATATAGTAACCTAAAATGGGGTTGAACCTCTTGAGAATACTATCAAACATATTACTTGACGACGGTTCCTTCGTCCTCGGATGTGTTGAATTCGACAGAATCATCAGAAGTATAAGAAAAGAATGTAAGCCCGACTTAAACATGGAAAGGGATTTTATGGTTCCGGCTGGGATAGATTTACATGTACATATACGAGGTGCTCAGCTTTCATATAAGGAAGACGTCAGGTCTTTCTCTATGGAAGCCGCACGGGGGGGTATAGGATTAGCCATAGATATGCCTAACACAGAACCTTATATTAACAACAGGGAAAAAATAATTTCCAGATTAGAAGAACTTAAAAATTCTAGAATAGACTACGCCCTCTACTCTGGATACCCTGAAGAGTACGTTGAGGATTTACCGATAGCAGGATATAAACTATTTCCTCAGGATCTGGAAAGAAACCTAGAACCTCTCATTAATTCGAAAAAACTAAAGATTCTTCATCCAGAATCTCCAATAAGCCTCAAGGAAGATAGACGACTTAGAAATTTATGGGAAGAATATTTTGGCATTAGGGAGATGTATGGACATGTACACATTACGCATATTACATCAAAATATGGTGTCGAATTATCCAAGCGAATGGGATTTACCACCGATGTAACACCCCATCATATGTTAATATCCAGGGAGAGAACTTGTATAGAGAAAGTAAATCCACCATACAGAGGAGAAATAGAGAGAAGGTTACTAAACTTGGCACTATTCGAGGTTGATGCCATCGCTTCGGATCATGCCCCTCACGCTAAATTTGAAAAGAACATGCCATTTTCATTGTGCCCCCCAGGGGTTCCATTAGTTTCATTTACTTTACCTTTTGTGTTTTCAATGGCGATTAGGGATATTATATCGTTCAAAAGGGCAATGGAACTTGTGTCAGAAAATCCATCGAAAATTCTCGGCATTAATATGGGAACCATTAGAGTAGGGAATAGGGCAAATATCACTATACTGAGTAGAGAAGAATGGAGGTATTCTACGGCGTTCTCAAAAGCTACTACGACCCCTATCGATGGATATAAACTATACGTGAAACCAGTATTAACGATAGTAGAGGGTAAGGTGGTATTTGATCAAGAAAACGTATACCCAATTCAGGGTGTAAATCCCTTTGCTGAAAGTGAACGTTTTCAATAGAGTGTTAAACAACCCGATCGTTGTAGCTTCGGGGATATTGCCCCCGGTAACCAAGTTAATGAGGGACGTCTGTAGAAAATATGCACCTGGAGGAATTACTACTAAATCTATGACAATAGAACCCCTTCAACCTCATCAACCTCCCACTTTGTTACAATACGATCATGATACATACATAAATGCCATAGGTCTAGGGAATCCTGGAATAAAGACTCTTAATAAGATTGGCTGCTTTACTATAGTAAGTATTGCCGGGAATAGCGTTGATAACATTACACTTACAGCTAGGGAGGCAGAGAGGATCGGCGACGCAATTGAGATTAACGTAAGCAGTCCCAACAGGGCAGGATATGGGGAGTCGTTATCCTCCCATGTTAGTAAAATAGTCAAAGAGATAAAGGGTCTAGTGACGGTTCCAGTTTTAGTAAAACTTGGTCCCTGGGAAAACATTGTAGATATTTCTGGAAAGGCCTTATCAGCAGGGGCGGACGGTCTCACCCTAACGAATACTATTAAGGGAATGATAATTGACGTTCATTCAATGAAGCCCATACTTAGCTATAAAACTGGGGGCATTTCTGGGAGAGCTTTACATCCTATAGCTGTTAGAGCCGTCTATGAGGTATACAAGGAGTATCAACCAGTAATTATAGGGACCGGAGGGGTTATTTCCTGGGAGGACGCCGTGGAATTTATGTTAGCTGGTGCTACTTTAGTGGGAATAGGGAGCGGTATTATAAGTAAGGGGTTTGATGTAATACGTAAAGTAAATCAAGGTATAGAAGAATATCTCGAAAGCAAAGGACTTA
Source organism: Sulfolobales archaeon HS-7 (assembly GCA_019704295.1). Lineage (GTDB taxonomy): Archaea > Thermoproteota > Thermoprotei_A > Sulfolobales > Sulfolobaceae > HS-7. The sequence continues at coordinate 956,739 of AP024596.1, forward strand.
AATTAAAAGATTTAATTGGATATATAGTAAGGTGAATGGACTGTCCACCAGGCCAGAAATGAAAGGTCGTGATTTAGAGACTCTTCTATATTTAGGCAAAATAGAAGATTCGTGGATAGAATATTGTAGTGATGATAAAGCAAATGCGCGTGTTGTTGCTAGAATTAATACTGGAGAGGAGGTATCGACTTTCTGCATACCAATAAGAGCCGCAGGTAAGATAAATACCGTCATAAAACATTACCTAAGAATGGGTATTACCAAATATCTCGTTACTGATGATTCCATTTCAAAATCTAATGTGGATACTGAGGGTGGTGAAGACGAAGTTCGAGAGGATGAAAATTCCAAAGAATGAGAATGATATAGAGGAAATAGAAAGGGAAATAAGTCAGAAAACTCATCATGAACATGAGCCTACTATTGAAGACCTGTTAGCTGATATTTACTCAAGAGTCCAAAACTTAACTTCTGAATCTGCAGATATTAAGCGGAAAACATACAATTTAGAAAGAAATATTTCCATAATTTATGGCATTTTAGCTGAGATACTACTACTTTTTAATTCTAAGAGTGATGATGAGAAGAAAATTCATCTAAACAATATACATAATTTGCTAAATGATAGAAATGAGTGAAATAAGTTCAATTTTTATAATAGCGATAAAGCTTTTTGCTATAATGGATCCATTTTCTATAATTCCATATATATTGTCTGTCTTTAATCAATATGTTCAAGAGACAAAAGATACCATAACGTGGAGCACACTTACAAATAAACTCCTTATTGTAATAATAATATTACTGTTTTTATTTTCATTAGTAGGGCGGGCCCTTTTAGATTTTCTAGGTCTTTCTCCCGAGTCTTTAGAAATAGGAGGAGGTATTATATTGATGTATTTAGGGATTGATACAATGGGAGGATTTGGTCAGCTAAGATTTTTAGGAAGGAAAATCGAAGAGGCTTTAGTTACGCCAATAGCTACTCCGCTCATAGTAGGACCTGGAACTTTAACTGCCCTAGTATCGCTTTCTGTAAGTTATTCTCCACTTCTTTTGATACTTGGCAGTCTAATAGCTGCCGCATTAACATATATTTCTTTACTTTCTGCACCATTACTTGTAAAACTTCTGGGGAATACGGGTACAATGGCTGCGGGAAGATTCACAGCTATTATAATAGCTGCTTTTGGTGTTCAACTAATTATTACAGGCTTACAGCAGCTTCAACTCGTTAAATAACTGAAAACTGAACCAAGTTTTACGACTGTAGCTTTTTAATAGTTTTAACTACATCTCATACCTTCCTGGACTCTAAAGATCACAAAGTCTATCTTTAACCCCTTAACATCGACTCTATTCTAAGGAACGACTCTAATGATGAGAGATAGGGTCTTATCCCTTGAAGTAGCAAGAATTACAACTGTGATGACTGTTTTTCCCTTAACTATCGGTTTATAAATTTGAGCATTTGCCTCGAATTTTACGTGAATTGAGTTGTATTCCGTCAGGCTTTAAAGGACAAGGGAACTTCACTCAGTATTGACGTCTGGGGTTCACCACACCTTTTCACACTGTATACGAGGTCACCTACTCTCTTGGATATCGAACGTAGAAACCTTCTTGCGTCTCACGTTAACGTCTCGAAGTCCGTGTAGATCTTGGAGTAGAGCTTTCTCTTGAGGATCGCCCAAGGTCCCTCAGCTGGGCTCTTGTCTGGGGAGTAGGGCGGTAAGTAAACGAAATCCACGCCGTTCTCCTCAAGGAATTTCCTCACTCTATTTCCTTGGATTCTGGTGTTGTCCATTATCACCACGACCTTCTCGTCCTTTATCACCTTTCTCAAGTATGATATCCTCGGAATTCAACGAGGGCTTCTTGTAGGTCGAGTAGGTAAAGGTTATTCCCGCTTTGCTTATCATTATTCCTCCTATTACTGCAAACCTCTTCCTCTTGGGGTTAACTTTTACCCCTGCTCCTGCCTTCATCCAACCCTTGTTTACGGGCGACACGACAAAGACGTGTACCTTGTATCCCTCGGCTATTTTTTTAAAAAGTCTCTCCCCTTGTTCCCTAACCCATCCCTCCACGGCCTTCTCGTCCCTTACGTAGGTTCTCTTGACCTTCTTGTACTTGAAGTCCAACTTGTTGAGGACTGGGCCCAAGCTCCTTGGGTTGTACTTTACCCAGAACTCCCTCTCAAGCACGTAGGCTACGAGCTTCAATGTCCAAAAATCACAGTTCAACCCCAAGTCTCTAGGACTCTTTTCCAAGATCTTGACGAGTTTTTCCTCGTCCTTTATTTTCATGACTCCTCGGTTTCGCGCTCGGATCATCCCTCCCCAATCACTTGTATACGGTGAAGATGGACACGTCGTACTTCCTCGCGACATCCCTTATCCCGTCCCTCACGTCTTTCACTGCGTTAATCCTCCTCTTGCTTCTTGTTAAGCCTTATTCCGTGCATGCTGGATTTCGAAATAACAATTTCATATTACTCACGAAATATAAATCTTGCTCTTTAAGGTCTGACCAAGTATAATAGTTATAATAAGCTAAACCGTAACTGAAAACTTCGAATTGCTTCTTGCTAGGTATTAATAAACCTCTCTAAACTTGAGAAAGTGCTGAAATTCTTTTTAAATAGTTGAGGTAATGATTGTATCATTTATCCTTATTATTAACAAAGTTGTCTCTCTACCTCAGTAACTGCTCACCTTTTCTTGCTATTTTGTTGGCGAAAAGGTTCCCCAGAATAGGTATAGCAGATCCTGTAGATAGCTTTAGGGGTTAGGATAGGGTAGGAATATATTTCTTAAAAAGCATGTTATACATTAGGTCATGGTAAGATATGGTCTGTACGAAAGTCCCCTCGGACTAATCACAGTGGCAAAAACAAGTAAAGGTTTGGTGATGTTAGACTTTTGCGATTGTGTGGAGAAGGAATTAGTAGATAACAACGCGTTCACCGATTTATTTGAGCTTTTAGATAGATACTTTGCAGGGGAAGAAGTAGAGTTTAAGGTCGATATAGACTGGGGGTTTTATGATAAAAGGACTCAAATACTAAGAGAACTGACCAAACTTAAGTGGGGCGAAACGAGAACATATGAGGAAATTGCTAGAAATGTAGGAAGTTCTCCACGAGGAATAGGTTCCGCCATTAGCAAGAATAACGTTTTAATTATTATTCCTTGTCATCGCGTTATCGCAAAATACGATATAGGAGGCTACTCAAGAGGGATCGACCTAAAATTAAAGCTTCTTGAGATAGAAGGGCATAAATTTCAAAAAATAGTTAGTAGAACGGGAAGAACTAGATACGTTTTGCTTGAATGACATTTGAAAGGAATAGATGTCTTATAATAATACAAATACATTCTCATATATCAAATACACTGCAACTATGATGATGATGACGGAAAAAATTCTTCTCAGAGTTATTCTTGGAAGCGAAGTAGCCACTCTAGTACCTGCATAACCCCCAAGAACTCCACCAATAAAATACAGCAAAGCTACAATTACGTTTATATCTCCTGCAATAGCATATCTCAGCGCGCTGACCACGCCGAAAGTTCCTACAGAGATTAGCGAGGTACCTACTGCTTGAATCATATTTAATCCTGCACTGTATATGAGACCAGGAACTATCAAGAATCCTCCGCCAATACCAAAAAATCCAGAGAGCAGTCCTACTACAAATCCCGTTGGAATTATACGTCCATATTTTATTTTACGTATGGTTGTTCCATTACTACTTATACTTGAATTTATTTGCTCTTTGCCTCTTAGCATGTTGACCCCTATTCCGATCATAAGGAAACCAAATAGGATGAGCAAATAAGGTCCGCCAACTGAGAGTCCAATCGATGCCCCCAGTAGAGATCCGACAACTCCTGGTAATGCAAATGTAATACCCTCTTTCGTTCTTACGTTTCCCTTTCTATAATGGAGATAAGAATTAGCATAGGCGTTTATTCCAACGGCAAGGGCGGTGGTTCCTATTACTAGGTGATCAATATAACTTGCTGTTTGTGTTCCAGGCGGTGCAATAAAACCAAGACCCACGAAATAGAGTAAAAGAGGAACTGCAAGAATTGAACCTCCGCCTCCAATTAAACCCAAACTAAATCCTACTATCGAACCGGCGATTATTGATAAGATATATTGGTAAGTTGTTAATTCGATCATATAGATCATATGTAGGAATATTTAGTAAATAGTAATAAAACTTTCTTATATAAAAACGACTATAACAGGTTTTAAATGCTGAAGTGAAAATGATTATGAGGACCGTGTTATTTCGCTAATAATCAACAGCGGGAAAGGTTTAGTCAATATCCCTAATATTATTTAGGTAAATACCGTGAAACATGGTAGGTCCTGAACTTCTTTCACGAGTTAACAGTGATAAACACAATCTAAAATTTTCTTAAAGTTGTTATAGTAAGTGATATTTTCAATATTCTATAGGGCTTCGGAGTTATTTACTCATGAGAAGAAGTTTTGTCTAATTCCTTATTCTGACGCTTCTTCTCATTAATAACAGTCTTCACCCTGGCTATGTCTCTCTTTGTAGTTCTAATGAGATGATGATTCTTAAGTTGTCCGTTAGCCCATTTCATTCTGTACTGAAATAGTTCCCCTCGCAACTCTTCTAATTTCTTTTGTAACTCCGCTAAACTCATTTCCCTTAGTTCCTTAGTCTCAGGCATTTCCTGTTTCACCCTCATCAAATTTAACATTAGTTACAACAACTTCTGAAGCAGAAGGACCGGTTTCTTCACTCGTCCTCATTTCCTCCTCAGTCTTAAACCTTAATCCAAGTTCCTTAGATGGAGGTTTCGCAATTACTATTTCTACTCCAAAAATTCCTGGAGTCAACTTGGCTTTCGCTATAGCCCTATCCACGATAACATCTAGTTGTTGACCTGTTTTATAGACTTGACCCTCCTTTAGTTTCTCATAGCGAGCCCTCTCACTTGTTAGCTTTCCACTAACTATTACCTCAGCTCCAAGGGCACCTGCGTTTATTATTTTTCTAATTATGAAGAAAGCCGCTCTTCTGAAATGAATGCCTTTTTCTAAAGCTGTAGCTAAAGAAAATGCCATCACGCGTGCACTTAACTCAGGTTTTTCAACTGGTATTACCGTTATCTGTGGATTCTCCAGACCATAATCTTTCTCCAGGATTTCCTTAAGTTGTTTAATTGTTTTTCCACCCCTTCCTATTATCATTGCAGGTTTCTCGGCTCTTATAATAACCCTTACACCTAGTGGCGTCTTCTGAATATCAACACCTTCATAACCCGCCCTGTAAAATTGAGTCGCCAGATACTCATCAACTTTTACTCTTGTAAATGATTTTTGTAAAAAGTGTTCTTTTATTTTGACCATTTCATCCCCTCACTATAACCTCGATATGAGATCTTGCTTTATTCTTTTCCGTTGCTCTTCCGAAGGCCCTTGGTGTAAACCTCTTAATGTAGAATCCCTTATGTGCTGACATATGAACTATTTTGAGACTGTCTGACTCCATTCCCTTATTTATTGCATTATTTTCTGCGGCTTCAATAGCTTTTAAAACGTATTTCACTGCTTTCTTGGGATACCTCCCCTGTTTAATCTTCCATTTCTTGGAGATATCTCCCCTATGACCTGTCCCCTTTGTGTATCTATAAAACGGTATGCTCTCTTTCCCTTCGAGAACCCGATTCAAATACTCCTTTGCCTTGCTTACTTTCATTCCTCTTACTGCTCTGCAGACATTATACAAATCCCTTACGGAAACATCTACGTTCTTCAATACTGCCTTACCTAACGAAATCTCGTCGATTCCTAATAAAGGATATTTCCACTTACTCATAGTTTATCCCTTCATTGCCATAAATAGACTAGATTTAGTGGCTTTTAGTCCAGGTTCTCCATGTTCTACCTTCTTCGTAGTTACGGAGAACTCACCAAGGTAATGACCAAGCATCTCTGGCTGCACTGTAAACTCGACGAACTCCTTTCCGTTATAAACTGACATCTTCAATCCTATCATTTCAGGAAGTATTATCATATCCCTTACATGTGTTCTAATCGGCTTAGTTGTATTTGCTCTCCGAATTTTCCTTATTCTAGTTAACAACCTTCTTTGTTGCTCAGTGAAACCCCTTTTAAGAGTTCGCCTTTGTCGTGCTGGAAGCATCTTTATAAACTCATCCAGTGGCATGTTTACAATCTCGTCTAGTATTTTCCCCCTATATCTAAACTTCTTCCATTCTGGTGGTATTTCACTGGACATAATTACTCACCTACTCCTTCCTCCTCCCTGTTCTTCTAGAAGCTATATGTCCTACTTTCCTCCCTGGAGGGGCATTCCTCGACACTGTACTGGATCTACTAACGGACCTATGATGTCCGCCACCGTGAGGATGATCGACCACATTCATTTTAACCCCATTAACCCGCGGCCACTTTCTTGCCTTTACTCTATACTTATGGTAATTGTTTCCAGCCTTTAACAATGGTTTTTCCTTTACTCCTCCACCGCTCACCTTTCCAACTGTAGCCCTACATTCTTCAGGAAAATCCCTAACCTTGTCTGACGAGAGTTTAAGCGAGACTTTCCCGCCCCCACGTCCCAATATTATTGCATATGTTCCGGCGCTTCTAGCTATCTTACCTCCGTCACCTTTTGCAACTTCAATGTTACATACCATTGAACCGTCAGGAATGCTTTGTAATGGTAAAATATTACCGGCCTTTACTTCAGCTTTTTCACCAATAAGTATCTCTTGGCCCACTCTTAAACCTTCTACTGCCACGTTATAAAATTCGTTACCGTCATCTAACTTAATCTTAGCTATTGGCGCCTGTGAGCCTGGATTATGTACGATTTTCACAACTTGTCCACGGGATGTTACATTTGAGATAGAAGGGTACCTTACTTTACCCTTTCTAGTCCACCCAGGATTTCTGAAATTTATGTTACCTCTTCCTGCTCGTTGCTGTAATAGGCTTTTCCCCATCAGATCACCATCATACTAAACCCATTTTACTTAAGATATCATCTACTTTAAATTCTTTTGCGAATGTTACATATGCCTTTTTCTCGCCTTTCGGTGTTATCAATGTATTTACCCTTACCACCTTTACATTGAATACATTTTCAACTTCCTTTTTAATATCTGCTTTGGTAGCCCTTCTTTCAACTCCCACTATTAAAACGTTCTTTTGAACTCTTAGATTTGTAGCCTTTTCTCCACCAATAACCCTTTTTATGACGCTCATACCTCTAGCCTCTCCTTTATCTTATCTATCGAACTGACTGAATAAATTGTTAACCTACCGGGTTCGCCACCTGGTGCTAGATGAATTACACTTAATGCATCTGCATATATTACTGATACGCCTAATAAGTTCCTCGCTGCTTTAATTAACTCGCTCGTACTTTTAGACACTACCACTAAGGGTCCTACAGGGACTTTATACCTCCTGCCCCTCATCTTCCCTTTTCCAGGCCTTATCTTCTTGCCCTTTTCCACCCTTATTAGATCTTGATAAACTCCTATCTTTTTCAATGTCTCGACAAACTCTGCCGTTTTATTGACTTTCTCAATTTCATCCTCCATAACGATTGGAAGACTTTTAACTTCGAATAAGTGACCTCGTCTTGTCACATATTCCCTGATTCCTGTTGCACTTATCGCAGACGTAATCGCCTTTCTCATTTCCTTCCTGTTAATCCTTTCCTCAATTTTTCTATCCACTGATGGTGGAAAAGCCAATCTACCTCCTACTACCATGGGAGCTAATCTCGCTTCTCCACTCTCTATTCTAGGAACTCTAGCTCTTCCTAATCCTATCCCGAAACTTTTAGCTGGAGTTCTTTTCCCTGCTAGTGAGTCCCTTCCTTTAGGCTGTATAGATTTTGAGAATGAGGAGAAAAAAGCCCTTCTGATCAAATCCCTTCTCACCGGATAAGAGAAGAGCAAGGGTAATTCTATATCCCCTCGTTCCTCCCCGTTCTTCGATAAAATAACAGTTTTCCTTTTTTCAAGCTCTAACATTTTATCACCCTTGTTTACTAGAAAGATCTATTGATATTACTTTAGGCTGTTTAATTTCATCCGTAGTTTTTCTTATAGGATATCTTAGGAAGAGTGGTCTTTTAACAGAACCGGGTACGCTACCTTCTACTACAATATACTGAGATCTGACTACTCCGTATCCAACAAAGCCCCCGGCCACATTAATCTTTGTAGGATCATTTCCTATTAGCATAATTTTTTTATTATAATCTGTTCTCCTATGGAATCCCATTTGTCCAGGCTGCGGTGTGTAACTTTGAGAAAAAGGTCCTCTCGTCCCTACCTTTCTACTTCCCTTTCTATGTTTATGCCACCTTGGGAGTTCTTGCACATGAAATCTTTTTACCGCACCTTGGAATCCCTTGCCCTTTGTAACCGAAATTATGTCAATTTCTTGGCCCTCTTTGAAAACTTGGTCAATTGTTATTTCTTTACCTATCATGGGTTTAATAAACTCAAACGCGTCTTTTGAATTCCCACTTATTTGGATTTCTACGGCTTCAGGTTTCTTTTTACCAAGAGATTTCGCTAACCGCGGCTGCGTTACAGTAATTGCCCTTAAATACATAATTTTGTCCAAATTCTCTGTTATTTTGCTTAACTTTTTCTCCTCATTCTCCTTGTCAACAATCAGTTTGTTTAGTAATCTATTAAGCTGAAGCTCCTTGGGTGGTTCAACGATATATGAAGTAAAAGACATTGGTTCATCATCCTTAATTATATACGCCTTAATGCCTAGAATAAATACAGGTGGGGTCTCAATAACAGTTACTGGTGTAAAGACTTCCTTTCCGAATGTTGGAGAACCCGGAGTTTGATCAATGGCGAAAGCGTGAGTCATGCCCACTTTATAACCCACGAAACCTAAGAGCGTAGGCTTCTCTACATGAGGCCACGTTCTAGGTCTAGGTAAGAATTTCACTGATCTTTTTCTAGGGCGCATTCCACTAGATCCTTTACGAGGCGATGCAAGCTTACGATGTCCCATTCCTTTACCCTAGATGTTTAGAAACAGGTGGAATAAAAGAGTTATTGGTTGCCCTTATTTACACGAAGTAACTCGAAACCAGTAAAAAACGGTTAATGTGGTTTGAGCCATTTGGAGATGAAAGTTATGGTTAATACGAAAAGCATTAGGATAGAGAGTGTTAGAATCAATTCGTAGTTTATGGTCGGAACGAGTCTTTCGAAAATTGGCGATGTAACAATTATTGTAATATTATTGCCGTTATATGTACCCTCAAAATAGTAGTCATATAAAATACTCCCTCGGCGATATAGTATTAGGTGTTGACCATATGTATGCCAGGATTTCGTTACATTATTCCCGTACACTATTGTTACTAAATATTGATATGAGGGATGAATCGTAATTAACAAAGGTTCTCTAACCTCGAATGTCTGACTTGTATTAATTATTTGCCTTACTGAAGAGTTTACTGCAAGTAACGAGGGAATGGTTATATTAGAAGAAATATTATAATAACCTGTAGTAATTAGCTGCTCCTTTCCGTTTACATAACCATGTATAGGATACGAAACGTTTACTAGAAATTGGCGATAATATTGTATTGAGATATTTAACGGATACGTTAGTATGACTTCCGTAGGTGAGTATATTACAAACCTAGAGTCATTGACATATACTAATTGAGAAGGTATATATATTGTAGACATGTTGTAATACCCCGATGTAATATTAGCGGGTTTCCCATTGACGAATCCCTTTACGGGTAAGGGAGTATTAATGTAATATTGAACATAATACGAGGGGGTTATCGTTAGCGGAGCTGCTACCAAAATTGACTCCTCGCTTATTACGTACCTGAATCCATTTTCCGATATATTTTGTGCAGGAATTATGAACACTGAAGCAGGGACCCAAAATGAGGTACTATTATACGTTTTTCCATTAACTATAGTGGAAATGTTGTAGGGAAAATTCAGACTGAACCTATATAAGATATTGTATTGTATAGTTATATTTATAGGCGAGGTTATGATGAAATGTTGAGGAATTACCTCATATAACTCGTCATTTGTGGTTATGTTTTGCGGCATGATACTTATTTTAGTCCCGTTTCTGTAATAGCCAGAATGAAGACTAGTTATTTTATTGTTAATATATACTTTTATAGAATAATTGAATATAAAATTAACATAATAGTATTTAACTATCCCATGGGTATAGTTGATTGGCTTCCTTAAAGCGAAACTAGTTTGCTGTACTGCGTTTAATGTAAGATTGTCACTAATATTTTGAGAAGGGACTAATACGAGACTACCTGACGGATAAAACCCTCCTCTTCCGTAATATTTAGTCCCATCAACGTAATAAGTGAGGTTGAAAGGAAAGGATAGTCGATAGTATGCCCTGTAAATAGCGGTTACGTTTATTCGCCCTGTAGAATTTAATAATATTGAAAAATTATGGGTTGGTTTTCCATTTACCAGAAGAGTGGTTAGTAAGTATTCTGCATTAGAAGTATTGTAAGAAATTGGGAAAATTAGAATTCCTGGGATGGACAAGTTATAGATTCCTGGGCGCAGGGTAACGTTATCAACACTAAATGGAGTAACTGAGCTTATATTAACGGTTGTAAACTTAGTTGAGTACGTTGAATTAAAAGTCTTCTGATAAACTATTACGTTACCTATTTTAAGAAATATCCGTATCATGTAGTTTCCTACTGGTAAACCCGTCATGTTAATGTAGTTGGGATCGCTAACGGTTTTGTAGAACGAAATACCGTCAGGCCCTGAAACATTTACATACCACTGCGCACCGATTGGTTGCACTTTAGGGATGTAACTATTATTAACAAATGTTAGGGTGGCATTTATATTCCACAGAAATTGCTGACTATCAATTCCAGATTCCTCCACTACTAATCCGACTGTATTATTCCAGTACTCACGTATTCCTTGCGTTGGATTTACGCTCTCCGCAGTATCGTAGGAGTAAGTCACAGCAGAGGGAAACGTGTAATACCTCCCTTTAAACATGTATTTGCTAACCGCAAAAGCCTTCCAACTATATATTGTGGCCTGTGCTCCATCTCCCATTCCGCCAACTACCCATTCAGCGTCGCTGAATAATCCAGAAGGGGTACTGCCTCCTACTACTAAAGAGAAGTTACGCTGATTTGGTATAATGATTTTATCATATGTGACGTTTTCTGAGTAAGTGTAGTTGGAAAAGTAAAAGCTGATTAGGAATTTTACCTGATTGTTGTAATTTGCAACAGTCGCATTAGCAAATATTACAAAGGGGGATTTAGTGATTACGCTATGAGGGTAAACGTAAACGTAAAAGCGTGTATCGCCGTATTCACATATCTTTCCGTTTCCTATTACACGGCCTATCTGAGAGCCTATTGACGTTAAGTTCCATAAATTGTCGAGAAAAGTTATGTTGTACCTATTGACTCCAATATTACAGATCACCGCTACGTCCTGAATCCAATAAAAATAGTATCCATTTGATGCAACAACGTTTAGTTGAATTGAAACACCCGGCACTTCATTGCCGTCTATATCTGACGAAAAGTTTCCATAAAAGAACTTCAAATAGCCCACTATTGAATTAGTCCTAAGGATATATGGAGTTACTTGATTTCCTATTAGTACTTCTCCATTGTTTACTACTCCTATTGCACTACTGCCTACTACTATCGACATAATAATAGATACTAAGACTAATGTCCCCACTATCTTTCTAATCATTCACATCTAAGTCTATTGATTTACTACCTGATATGTTTTGCTATTTGTCTTGATAAGGTTTTGAAAGGCGGAAGATCCATCCGGAAGGCATGAATAGCCCACTTTTAGTTAATCTCAAATACGAAATAAGGACTTATTTCCATTAATGACACTCATTGATGGGGTAAACGTTAAAAAGATGCCTAAGCAAGGGTCTGTGTGATACACCTCTCCTTCAACTAATAGTCTGCAGGTACCATAATGTTAAATTCGAGGCAGGTGTGACCTTCAGAACATGTGGAACTTTCATGACAAGGCGAAGCTGTGAGGTAAGAAATCCCTACCATTAGGTGGGGAGAATCGTGTTTATTAGAGCAGGGTGAGTTCACTACATTCGTAATATTCCTATTAATTGTCAAACCGGATATACGAACTCTATTAGTTTAAAGGATATGGTATCTTCGTAAATAGGAAGTGAAGTTATGCACTTCCTCTACAGAAGCTATTCCATAATTCATCTGAGATGTGATGGATATTTTCGGCAAACTTGCCCTTCTTGTTTGTTCTAACTTCAGGTGCATTAGGCACTACCCGTAATATCGATAGTGGACGATCGTTGTATTTTGCCAAAATAATCTCCCCAGGTAAGCATTTACATTGATAATCTCTTATTCCTGGTGCGAATAGATCAGCTCCTCGTATCAGGGCTTTAGCTGCTCCTTCATCGACAGTTACGTAGCCAATACTTAGTGGGTATTTCATTGCTGTACATACTAGCGGGATCATTTCCTCTGAGAAAAAAAGAACGGAACCGTCAAAAATATAAAAAGTCTGCTTTTTCTCCTTTCCAATCTCTAGTTTCCCTTCTAAGTTTAAACCATATTTCTCCTTAATACTCTGTTGAATTTTTCGCTTATCTTTTTCAGACGCCATGTACTTCTGCAATCTTCCTTCGCCCTAACGATACTTTTCTACATCATTTAAAAACGTTGCTTCCTCCTTTAAAAAAAATGAGATAAAATTTATTCCTGAAAAATAAGTAAGTGGTAATGTCAGTAAAGTTAGACGTAATAAGGGTAGACATACCGGAAGGATGTAACATAATATTGGGTCAATCGCATTTCATAAAGACTGTAGAGGACCTTTACGAAGCAATGGTTACCTCCTCCCCTCATTTAAAATTCGGGATTGCCTTTGTTGAGGCCAGCGGTAAGCGTCTAATAAGGAAAGATGGAAACGACGAATCTCTGATCAACAAAGCTGTTGAAGAATTAAAGAAAATAGCGGCAGGACATACGTTCATAATATTCCTGAAAGAGGGGTATCCTATAAACGTCCTTAACAGAATAAAAGAAGTTCAGGAGGTAGTTCGAGTATTTGCAGCAACGGCAAACCCGCTTCAAGTAATAGTGGCCGAGACTGATCAAGGGAGAGGTATTCTAGGAGTTGTCGATGGATATACACCTCTCGGGGTAGAGAGTGCTCAAGACGTTGAGGAGAGAAAGGGAATCCTCAGGAAGTTCGGATACAAGAGATAAGGTTGACGATATGAGTTTATCCGCGATAATCTCATTACCTTTAGTGTATTTTATCATGGAGGCGGCTAGCAATATCAAGGCTTGTTCAATCTTTTTCCTCTCCTCATCTTTTTCGGTTCTCCATATACTTTCCACTTTTTCATGTACCTCCCAAAATCGCATATCGTTAAAAAGTTCCCAAACTGTTTCTGAATTCTTCCCAACGGAAACGTAACTTATCACATTAGAATACTTTCCAATATAATCTAAAAAGGGTGTATCGTTAGACGCTATCAGGTCAATTTCAATTAACTTGCCCTTTCTAATGTCTATCACGTTTAGACCTTCGGACCTCAGTAAGTTTTTTAGTTTATCCAAGGATAACTCACATTTTACAAAAACCAAGTACCTGTTCATTACACTATTTAGTATTTGTTAAGTAATTACTGTTATTCTCCGAAGACTCACATACTCTAAGGACTAAATTCACATTAACGGTTTTAAGTTGATTCGACGTAAAAAAATTCGTGACTAGTAAAGAAGAGATAAGACAAAAGATTTGGGAGATTATGGAACGGAATAATATTGCGGCGTTCCCTCGACCTGTATACGGTAGAATACCCAACTTTAAGGGTGCCAAACAAGCAGCTACTAACTTGATGGGACAGAAAGAGTTAATTAATGCGTCAGTCATTAAGGTGAATCCAGATTCCCCTCAAAGACCTTTAAGAGAGATGATATTAAGGAAAGGGAAGACTCTCGTGGTTCCAACTCCCCGCTTAAAGGGGGAATTTTATTTAATAGAACCGGGAAAAATCAACGATCCTAAACTTGGCTCTACCATTTCATCACTTGAAACAGTTGGCGAAAGGATAACCCTTGAATTACTTCCGAAAATAGACGTAATTGTTATGGGTTCGGTTGCAGTGACGACAAGCGGAGATAGAATTGGAAAGGGTGAGGGATATAGTGAGTTAGAATACGCAATTTTACTCGAGACAGGGATAATAAAGAAAGATGTACCGATATTTACCACAGTACATGAAATCCAGATTGTAGATTATATTCCAGTGGAACCATTTGATGTAACAGTTGATGGGATATCAACGCCCTTAAGAACGATACGAGTTAACGGAAATAAAGCAAGACCGAACGGTTTACTTTTAAATTACTTAACTCCCGAGAAGATAGAGAGAACTCCATTTCTTAGGGATTATTTAGAAAAAACTAGACATCTCTCTCGACTATAGTTCATTCCTTGAGCTTAGACTCAAGCAAGGCCTCAACTTTCTTCATTCTGCTCTTAGCGTTTCTCAGGAACAGCTTTAGCGCCGTCCTTACTGGAAAATAAAGCGGCCCCTTTAAATAATAACGACTTAATATATCCTCCGCCCAGTATACGTCGTGCCAAAATGCTTTTTTATATAACTCAATGTGAGAATCTGAGAGCTTTATTTTGGTAAACCAATCTTTGTTCTTAAAATAGCCCATCGGGACAAAGAACATTGGGACCAAAATACTTCTATATTCCCTTAAACTGTCAACTAACTCTATTGTTCTAATTACATCGTCTTCATTTTCCTCAGGCAGACCCACTATCATAGTACCGGCTGGAACTATGTTATGTTCATGCATTATCTTGAAGGCTTCCTCTACGGTTTCTGGATACTGTTCAGGCTTGTAAGGAGATGATTTGGCAGGCATTATTTCTTTTGCTAATCGTGGTGAACCAGTTTCAACTCCTACTTCAACACCCAATAGCCTTTGTTCCTCATTTGAGAAAATTATCTCAGACAACTTGGATATTAACCCGTACTTCTCTTCCGCATATCTGATTGCGGCAAGACTTGCATGACTCCACGCTATAGTTCTATAGTATTTCTTTGCTAACTGGTGAAGTTTTATTAATGGCTCTGGTTTAGGAAAAATTCCTAACGCACCATAAAATAGTACGTCATCACTATGAAGAATTCCGTCTTTAATGCCAGCTTTAACATTTACTTGAATCTCCCTTTCGATTTTTTCTAATGGGTAGTATCTTGTAGGTCTTAGCGTTACGGAGCAAAATCTGCACCCTCTCGCACACCCCCTCATAATCTCTACCATTCCATTAACGCTGCCTCCTCTTATTTCAGGTATTTCATCGAGATCCGGAGTATCTGCACCACCTACATACATATACTTCGGAAGCGGTTCACCATCAACTATTGCTTGTGCAATTTTTGGGAGGGCATGTTCAGCTTCCCCATCAAACATTAAATCTACTCCTACTTGTTCTAACATATCCTCTCTCCATAACCACTGCCACGTTGAAGGACCCCCAACTACTATTTTCATTCCCCTTTGTTTATTTTCCTTAATTTCTGGCTTATTTATTAACTCCTGGAAACTTTTGTAATTAATTGGTTCCTGTTTAGTTATGCCCCACCACGTGGATGAAGGAGGTCCGAATGCAAAGTAATCGTGATGGGAGAGAAAAAGAGCTTTAGCACTTTTTAAGTGCTTTTCAAGATGATCTGGATCAATAATGGCAGCATTAAATCCCGAATCTAAAAGTTTCGCCTCAACCTTCCTAAGTCCATAGGGGGCTTGCCATGGTTTTCCCTCATTATCGACCTTCATCTTTGGGCAAGCTAGCCATTTCCAGACAGATTCTGGAATTCCAATACTGGGGCCTGTTCCTAAAAAACCTAAGAACTCTCTCCCATGATGATTTGTCATCAAACACCTGTCAGTTGTTAGTACGAAGTCATAAGGCAACTTAAACCACCACTATATTACACAGTTGACACTATCTATTTTAACTTCATCTTCCTTAAGGCTCTTCTTATATCGTTAGGAAGTTCCTTATATTGTACCTTCTTTAGTTTATCTGGGTCTGGTTCCCAATATTCGCTATCATTTACCTTGAAATTATTTATTCTATAGTAGCTAATTAGCTTTTCTCCTTTCTCATTTACCATTTCTTCTATAACTATACGTCCACTCCTATTTTCTATGAGGTAAGTATTATCGACGCTCTTAATACGCATAGTTTTTTTCTACCTTTTTCTCATATAAGTTTTTCTGTGAAACACTGTATACAAATAATTGGGAGAGTCTTAATTTGACTAATTCACGTCTCCCTTGTTAATTCAGTTTATTTAAATAATTGTAACAAACTTAATTCAATACTACAGTGTTAATTGGGGTTTAAACTTAAGAATTTCCTGTATTCTATTGCCTTTTTCCATAAATTACAATCCGCAAAAGAACATTGAATGGGCCTTAGTGTTTAGTGGACGATCTCTTATGAGGTGTATACTGATTTAAGCGTCAATCAATACCTAAAACTACGCCCTTAAATCTATATCGGAATATAAGTATTTCTACCAGGTTTTTAGAATTACACTTCCCTTACCGCATCTTTTGAATTATTTACGCTCTTATCGGAATGAAGTATGGAGTTCTTTATCTCTGAAACGATTGACATGTGTAGCTGATTTGCTTTTAGCTCATCAATATATCTTGCAGAAAAATAATATTTCCCGAAGATTGCGGTATTATTAAGTAAGTTAACGAACCTCTTGAAGTCTGTATTAAGGAAATCATAAACGTCAGCTTCTACGTCACATCTAATTCCCGAGATTAGCGTTTCATAACACTGAGTGATAACCATTGGATTCTGTTCGGGAAACTTCAGTTCGTATAATTTCTCAGCATAGATTTTCACTTGTTTCTCTAAATTATTTTCCCCAAAATTTACTGTTGCTGAAATCTCCATAGTTTTACTTATGTAAGAGTAGTATTCAATGTAATGCTCGTTTCCCATTCTCCACTCAATTGCCATGCCTATGGGAACTTTATTCGTTATTAGATAAATGCCATCAATATCTTTTTCATATTCGCTTAACGGTATATTTGGACCTATCTTATGGAAAGTGGAGCATAATAACCTTAACGCGAAGGAAAGAATAGAATACGCTTTCTTTCTATCATTACTGCTATTAGCTATTTCCTGTAATTCGTTACAGGTTGCTATGGATAACTCGAATACTAAATCTTTAGGTGTATTACCAATAGTCGCTGTTATCCAGACTCTCCTTCTAAAGTTAACATTTATCAGTTTCAATGATGTTATTGCTATTGACATTGCAATTCTCTTCACTCTTAACCTTTAATCCTTTATTCTATTTGTTTTTACACCGCCTTAGAAATTAGCTAAAAGGAAATGTCCTGTTTTAACCAGTGAAAAGACCTGCCTTATTTCTCCTACGTAATTGGCGCCGTTTGTGCGTTCATTGTGAATTGTAATTTATGAGAAAGCATAATAAAATACAGTAAATTGCTGAGTTTAAATCTCCTTTCAGTGAGTACGGTAGTATTGAATTAAGTTTGTTATAGTGACTGAAATAAACCGAATTCGTAAAGGATACGTGAATTGCTGCTCCGGCTATGTTGAATAACGTTTTTAGATACAAACGAAGGTATAATATTGAATGCTCAGAGGAACAATGAAATTAGAAGAGGTGACGGAAAGGACGATATACTCTAGGTCACTAATTACGGATATTCCTAAAATGAAAAGAAAAGAACGGAGGGATTCAAAACGAGTCTTGAGTACGTTGAGTGCAAACCCATTTCCTTAGCAAGTTTACAACAATTATACGATGGAGTTGAATACCTTAAAGCCTACGTGGATACTGTAAAGAAATTAGGGGGAAATATACCGACGCGTCCTGATTCGATACCCCAACAACTTTACAATGAAATAGTTAAAGGGGGAAGACCCAGATTAGGTCCTATACCTATTAAAGGGGCAGATCCATATACTTTGGAAGGTATCGGCGCAAAAGTAATATGTAATAAGAGAGGTGTAGCCATTCATGCAATAGTAGATTTCTCTAGTGGCATAAAGATCTTCCTTGCATATCAAAGGGACAAAACTATAGTCGGGGTAGACATAGGTATGAGACATGTTGCAACAGTTGTCGCGATTAAGGGGACAGATATATACGTCTCGAAATCATTCGGTAATAAGGAAATAATGGGAAAATTAATGAGGTATACAGGCGAACCGCAAGGTTTGGGATCTAGCGATGAAATAAGAAGGATATTAAAGCCTATTATTAACGATATAGTTAACTATATCGTGGAATTGAATCCTAAAGTGGTCGTTATGGAAGATTTGCGGAAAGTGAATGGTAGAATAGGGTATGCTCTCAGAACGGTGCAAGATATGCTAATTAAGTCTCTATATGAAAGGGGCGTAAAATACGAGAGGAGAAGTGCCTATAGTACAAGTAGGATATGTTCAAAATGTGGATATAAGGGTGGAGAACTAATAGGGTCGTTATTTGTTTGCCCAGCATGTGGTTTCACCGCTGATAGGGACTTTAATGCTGCGTTAAACCTGGCAACAAAAGGGTATTATTCCTAAAAAAGGGTATTATTCCTAAAGTGAAGTAGATTAATAGTAATTTTAATTCTTCGTAAATTCTCGTCTATTGACATAACCAAACCGTTTTCGAAAAAGCGTTTACCCATAATAGTCATTTATTTTGTGTTTATACCTAGTTACTAATAATACAACAGTACAACCGACTTCATTAACTATAGTGTTATCAAACATCAGAGGAGCTAATTATTCTGTCCTACTATAAAGCTTCCCACTTCTCAGTTGCGCCCTAGGGGTTCTATAAAGTTACTAAAGGTACCAACTCTATATTGAACTTCGTATTCATGGTATATCATACGTAACTGCCAGGAGGAGCAAAAGCTTGTTACATTAACTCTAGCTTAAGCGTTTCGAGGACACTCATTCCGTTTACAACTATCATCAATACGTCCATAAGAAATTTACTTTAAAGTAGGGAGGACGTTTATCCTCGCGTGCCATCGTCCCCTTAACCCCAGTTAAGATAAAGGACATATCAGTATATACCCAAAGGACTAGCTACATTCACTCAACGAAAAGATGATTTTTTAGACTTCTAGTTTATTATAGATACTGAAAGATTATGGCGTTTGGACCAGCTGCTATGGGATATGATAGAGCAATTACTATATTCTCCCCTGATGGCTCTCTTTATCAGGTTGACTATGCTTTTGAAGCGGTAAAAAAAGGGTGGACATCTATTGGAGTTAAAAGTAAATCTGGCGTTGCAATAATAGTTGAGAAGCGTAAAGTCACTCCATTACTTGATATAGAGGGAGTAGAGAAGATTTTTATAATCGACGATCACGTTGGATGTAGTTTTGCTGGATTGGCATCAGACGGAAGAGTTCTAATAGAGTATGGAAGGAACTCGGCCCTCCAGCACAGGCTAATATACGACGAACCTATAAATATAGATTACTTAACAAGGGAAATTTCCGATGTAAAACAGGCCTACACTCAACACGGGGGAGTTAGGCCATTCGGCGTTGCCATGATTATAGCAGGAGTTGATAAAAAGGTACCAAAACTTCTGATGACAGAACCTAGTGGTCAGTTCATGCCCTACTACGCTATTGCCATAGGTTCGGGGGGATATGCTGCGACGGATTATCTAGAGAAAAACTATAAAGAGGATATAAGCCTACAAGATACGATTCTGCTTGGACTTAAGGGGTTACAGGCTACATTCAAACAAAATGAAAAAATATTACCTTCCTCAGTGGAAATTGGATACGCGTCAACAGACGAGGGCAAGTTCATTAAGATGAGCGTCGAGGAAAAGGCAAAATACATTTCAATGTTAGGTTAGTAATGCTCGTAAGCTAATGCTATTCAGCTTAAATATGTTTTTTACGTGAGTAGGGCAAAGTATATAGTACACAAGCGTTAAACTTTACTAATACGTAAGTAGACTATGCTGTATAGATTACTAGTTTTCGGTTATGGTAAAGTAGGTCGTGCTTTTGTTAACGAACTGTCCTCCAGGAAAAATTTACTAGAAGATGATTACCTCATCAGTGGAATCGTAACCACTAAAGGGGTGATGAAAGAAGTAAGAGAGCAATTCTCTGTAGACTATCATGCCGATCCTTTCACTGCATTGAATAAGGAGAGTCCCGATATAATTGTCGACGCCATGCCAGGGAATTACAGCGACGGCGAACCTTCTAAAAGCTTATACATAGAGGCTCTTAAGAATGGAATTCACGTAATTACATGCAATAAGGCTCCTTTGGCTTTATTTTATTGGGATATAGTAAGATATGTCGGAAAAGGTAAATTAGGTTTTCAGGCTACGGTAATGAGTGGAACTCCTTCGGTGAACCTTTATCGTATAGTCGGACCATTAAAGGTTCATAGTATAAGAGGAATCCTCAATAGTACTACCAATTTCATTTTGACTAAGATGAGTGAGGGTTTATCATACGATGAGGTACTGAGAATGGCGGTAGAGTTAGGTTTAGCTGAACCTGAACCCTCCTTAGATATCTCGGGTATAGATGCGGCCGCTAAACTTGCTATCCTCTCTAACTTTATTTTAAGGAAAAAAATAACAATAAATGATATTCATGTAGAGGGCGTACCCAAGAATCCCCGTGGTAAGATGAAGTTAATAGCATATGCTGACAGAGATACCGCCTATGTAAAGCCCGAGGAAATAGAATCGCATGACATATTTTTTAATGTAAATGATAGTATGAATGCTCTTACATTGAAAGGAGATATTCAGGATATAACGATTATTGGAGTCGGTGGAGGGCCTAGAAGCGCTGCTTTGGGAATGTTATCTGATCTAACATTAATTACACGGTATAGAACCTAAAGTGAAATGTCCTGCCCTACCGATAAAGCTCTCTATTCCCATATTTTAAAAGTAGAATTTTATGGGACAGTGCGCAATGTGTAATTAATATGAATATCTGAATGAACTAAAAGTTATAAAACATGTCTCTGTAGATAAGCTACGAGTACTACTTTTTATATTAGTGAGGAATTCGCTCCTTCGTCACACTATCTAATGTACAAAATCTTATGTTATTTATTTTAAAAACTAGATTTTGAGGATGTAGGAATAACCCACCTTATGTTACTCAATTATGAGATAGTACAGGGGAATTAGGAGAGATTAAACTCCTTTGCTGGCTTCCTAAGCTTAAGAAATATCTAGCTTTACTCTCTACAAACTTCGAACTTGTTACGCTGAAAACCTCTCTTTACCCAAGATTCTAGAAAAATACGTGATTACTTGTCACTATACTAAATAAACTTACTTTATATTATCCCCCTCCTCGTAATTAAGCGAATTTAATTCTGGAATGTAAATCACATTAGCCTACTATTTTAGATACTTAATCCCCCATTTTTGTATCTCTTCAAACGCTCCCTTCAGCTCTTTACCTTTCTCCGTAAGCTCGTACCTTACCTTAAATGGTCTGTCTGAGATTATTATCCTTTTTATAACGTCATATCTCTCCAGTTCTTTCAGTGTAGAAGACAAAGTCTTAGAACTTAGTTTCGTCAATCTCTCCAGTTCATTAAATCCTTTTCCTCCATCTAATAAGTACCTTAAAACAAGTAACTTACGTTCACTACCTATTATTCTAATGGTCTCGACAATTGGGCAAAATGTTTCCTCAACTTTCTTCAAGGTAACCAAATTTAGTTATATTCACGTAGTGTATATATACTTTACTTTCCACACTTACTTTGCAATGGTTAGGTTAGTAAGACACGACCGGAATAAACCATATGAAATAAAGGCAGATAACGGACAAGTTTTTTACGTATGTGCATGTGGGCTATCTAAACATAAACCATTCTGTGATGGCTCCCACAAAAGAACTCTAGATGAGGAAGAGGGAAATGTATATATATACGACGATGAGGGAAAAATAAAGTTAAATAACTTTTATCCGTAAAACTCTTTTTTACTAGGAGACAGCCGAAGGTCCTTGATCTCTGGTAATCCGCATTAAGTATTATCCCCTTAATTGAGCTTGCGTGTTATGGCTATATTCCAAGAATTTAATTTTTAAAGTAAATAACATTTATTGCGCATTGTATACTGTTACATGAAAAACTAACAAGTTTACGCACTTTTTCTAGAGACAAAGGTTGATCCTTACCCACTTAACGGAAATTTTGTAAATTTTTACTCTCATCCACTAGATTTTTCTCATATTTTCGAAACTCTCTCATTTTAGTAAAAAAATTGGCGTGAAAGCACCTATTAAGGGAACAGTTCACGTCTCCATTTGGAATCCCGTTTATTTAAAGTATTGTAGCAAATTTTATTGAATATTATCGCAATGCGTACGGAGATATTTACGCTTAAAAGTTTACTTCATTTCATTTATTTTTCTCGTAAACTACAATTTGCAACTGACGCCTTAATCACTCGGTTAGGGAGTCAGATTCTTCTATAGAATGGAAAGCTCGCAAGCCGTATTACAATAGAGACCTTAACCTTATAGTAAAACCGATTTTTTCCACAGCACAATCTAGATAGGAAAAAATATAATGAGACGAGATAGAATATTATCTAATTGCTGCCGGGGTGCCCGAGCGGTCCAAGGGGCCGGCCTTGAGAGCCGGTAGGGACAACCCTGCGCGGGTTCGAATCCCGCCCCCGGCGTTTCCACCTTTCTAGTAAATTTTTACATTAAACTTCGAGTTCAGAAAGTCGAGTTGAGGAGCCCCACAGGCTTTGCCTCTACCACTCCTGGGGGAACTGCGAATTCGTGAGAGTCAAACAATTGCTACGTCACTCTTATAACTGTAATACCGTTCTTTCTTGTACTTATTAATTACCTATAGCACCTAGAGTAATTTCTTCACAACCTCGTGGGTATTGCCCATTTGTTATATCGACCTAAGGGCGTTATAGCCTCTTGAATAGTGTTTTATCCCCTCGTTATACCTGGGCTTAATATTGTTTATCCCTTCACTTACTTGTTTGTTACCTTCTTGCAATACTTGGTTTTCCCCTAGTTTTGCGTAAATTCCTTCCTAGGAGTTCGCAAGTTAGTCTCGCAGATAGGAAATTGAGGGGATTACTCCAAGGCGCTACATGCTTCGCCTCTAACATAGCTATGGGAACAGCGAGTCCAGAACGTTGCCTACATCAACATCGCAATGGATCGCTATCTTCATCCATAGTATTACGTTTTCTCCCCGTGCAAGGTATTTTATAACTGAATGGCAAGTAAAACTTGTCCTTTTTGTTCACGGGTTTTCCGAGTTCTAGTTCTCTAACCCTTTTCGAGAACCAGGTACGGCACCTGGAAAAGGTAATCTACTCCGTGATGTTTAACAGTTACCCTCACCCTTTCTCGCTCAACTTTTCTCAACGTCGATTTCACCTCTTACGTACACTATGTTAAGTACCGGTTTCCTAGATGAAGCTTATCCTCCTCTCGATCCTCCTCTTCCACCACTTTAGTATCGATAACGCGACGCATACAGCGCTGTCAGCGTAGTGGAAAGTAAACTCGTTTAACTTCTTCAGTTCATCCCTCAACCCCTTATACACTTCCTTTATCCTTGGTAACGTTTTCTTGACCCTTGTAAAGACCTTCCCCTTTTTAACTTCCTTCCCCTCGACTTTACTCCTTTCCACAACCAGTCTAACGCGTTCCGTAGTAATCTCTTGTTCTCTAATAACACCTCGCTTTCCTCCTTCTTTTCGTTATTCACGGAGTAAGTTAGGTAAACGTACTCCCCTTCAGGTGTGAAAGTCTTAAGCCTTAAGCTCTTCTGCATATTTCTTTACCTTTTCATACTATGACTTATACTATATAGCTCACTGAATGACACTAGGATCGAGATGAGGTCTTAGATTAGCTCTTATTCTTGCGTCTTGTCATCTTTGTTTACCACAACTATTTCTCGGT
This sequence comes from Sulfolobales archaeon HS-7, assembly GCA_019704295.1. Taxonomy (GTDB): domain Archaea; phylum Thermoproteota; class Thermoprotei_A; order Sulfolobales; family Sulfolobaceae; genus HS-7. The sequence continues at coordinate 980,851 of AP024596.1, forward strand.
TATGTGCTTTGCATATTTCTTCTACTATTTCCAGACCGAACCTTATTAGTCCCTCTGGACGCGCTATAACAATTTTTGATACTTCGTTTTTAGTATCATCCTGAACAGTTTGAGTAGTCCTTTTCACGTTCAATCCCTAACTCACATACGTTATCGCTTGGTCGTAACCATTAATCTGTTCCTCAGAGTGTTTTACTTGTTTTATCAATTCGTCCTCTTGCGTGTTGAGACGTAACGTATTACACTACTTTCCTCTTCCTAACAATATCCATCAAACTCTCCAACTTTTCCTTTCCGAACCTCCACTTTTCCCAACTACCGTTAGTTTAATGTAGCCCTTCTTTACTTATTCCCTAAGCGTGGCATACGAGTTCCCTAGACACTGTTATATTTACTCAGACCTCAAGGGAAAATCTCTCATTAGGCAGTGTATAACACACCTAACTCTGTAGAACACTAGAAATCATAGCTTCGGAAGATGTTATTGTATATGAGATAATCACTTGCTTTTTAAGGTCTGACCAAGTATAACTCCTTTAGGTCTTAGAATCGTATAAGATTATACGATCAAGTAATGTAAACTTTACGGTCTATCGGAAACTGTCAGTAACGGCTTTTTCCTGACGTGACCTCCGCATACTTTACATCTTTTAATGGGTTCGCTAAACCTTTTTTTACAGCTATTACACACATATTCAAACCTTCTTGCATCTTTTATTCCAAACATCCTCACCGGATTAAATCTTATTTTAAAAATCTTGAGAATGTTCTGTAGTGAATAATCATCAGTAAACACTAACGAGTTATTAAAATCTAGAGCGAGCGCAGCAATAGAAATATCTGCATCTGACAGGCTGAATTCCCCTATTCTTTTACACGTATCTTGGATTTTTGCTACTCCCTCTTTGCTGGGAGTTAATATTACTATTTTATTAGCGCTCAGACCTAGTTCTAAATTTGTCGAAGATCTGATGTCTTTAATCTCCTCAATAACTAGTTGCGTGGTAAATACTAGGCTGAAAAAGTTTTCCAGCCCCGCTATAAATGCGCCTGTGTCAAATATTACTTCGTCCACGTTAACTTTCTCCTCTCATTATAAAACCTAAGGATTTTAGCCCTTTTATTACTTCTGTTTATTAATATTTCAGTATCTTCATCTACAGTCCCAATAATGTTACCGTCAACGAAAGTTCTGGCTTGCCCCGTATGAAATATTGGCTTAACTCTTGCCACAATAGGATAGTTATTTACAACATAAGATCTTACTGGAGCCAGGATCGGATTCAGTAAAGTTATTACGGTAGCATCAACGCCCCTTCCTAAATAAGGACCTAACGCCGATAAGGACCATCCAGTACTGCCTTGCTGAGTCGATATGACCACACCGTCTCCCTCAAATTCCACTTCTATCTCGCCCGAACTTATGTTAATAGTTATGGTTTTTCCGTTATTCGCCATAATCGCAAAGTCATTAAAAAAGTCATATCCATTCACATTCAGCATAGAATAGTCTTCTATCAAGTATTCAGAATTTTTAAGCCTGTCTAGACAATCTTCAACTTTATCGGGCTCCACGTCAGCTAAAAAGGATCTCCTCCCTGCCTTGAAAGCCACTATAGGCTTTCCAAATCTTACTGCTCTTAAAAGCGTTCCGTCTCCTCCTATCGAGAAGACGACTTCGGGTTCATTCTGATCCTCGATAAATCCCCTTTTTTTGGCTTCAGTTCTTATTTTAGCCACAAGTTCAGATACGGATGAAGAGGGCTTATTCACTATGGCAAACTTCATTACGATCTACCTCTTATGGGATTAAGGTTTTATCATTATTGGGACTTGCTGTAAGGATGAGACAGAACATTATACCTCTTTAGACTCTAATCGTCAATACGTCTTCCTTTAAGTACTCTAGCTTTAACGCTATTTAAGGAATCTCTAACTGGAAAACGCAAGTCATGTTATTTAGAATAAATTTATTTCAACTAATAAGATAATTCGATCTGTTGGGAACATAGCGAAAAAATCCTAAAAAATACGTTATTTTAAAGACATATCATGAAAAGATTAAATATGAGTTGATATGTTTCGTAAGAGTTAGTAAAATGAAAGGTGATAGAAAATTAACTGCGAAAAAAACAAGGTTTATGCAATGGACTGTTTAGAAGGTATGCGTAAGTGTCTTGAAGATAAGTCTGTGGATGTCGTCGTAACTTCTCCCCCTTATAATATAGGTATTAAATATAACAAATATAATGATACAATTCCTAGGAATCATTACCTAAATTGGATTGAAGATGTAGGGTTAGAGATTAGGCGTGTTTTAAAGGATGAAGGTTCTTTCTTCCTTAATATGGGTCACAAGCCATCAGATCCGTGGGTTCCATGGGAAGTGGCGTTTAGACTAAAGAAGTATTTTGTATTGCAAAACGTGATTATTTGGGTTAAAAGTATTGCAATACAAAAAAACGATACAGGGAATTATCCCAGTATTAGCGGAGACATTGCAGTAGGTCACTTTAAACCAATCAATGGTAAGCGATTCCTAAATAGTAATTATGAATATATCTTTCATTTTACAAAAAGTGGAAAAGTAGAGCTTGACAGATTGGGGATCGGTGTCCCTTACCAGGATAAAACAAACATTGGACGATGGAATTCCGCAACTAAAGATTTAAGGTGTAGAGGAGATACGTGGTTTATTCCATATGAAACAATCCGAAGTAGGGAAAAAGAGAGGCCGCACCCTTCTACTTTTCCCCCTAAACTCCCAGAAATGTGTATACGACTTCACGGTTTGAATAAAGTGAACCTTGTCTTGGATCCCTTTATCGGAATAGGGAATACAGCACTTGCGTGTATTAGACTTGGATTAGATTGGATTGGTTTTGAAATAGATGAGTATTATGCGGATATTACAGAAAAAAGAGTTAAGGAGTACTTGTTACGGTCTGTTGAAAATGATCGATAAAGTATATATGTTTGTTTTTATTTATAATAATAATTAGTTTTACTATAAATGATACAGTTTCAAGTAGAGGTGTAGATTTTCCGTCTTACGCGAAAATTATACACTTTCTTCGACTCTAGATAGCATGTAATGTGTAATACTATTTAGTTAATTTATTAACTAAATTTTTATAGTAAGAGTAAGCAATACGTAGCTCAGTTAGAGAGGTAACATTCTTGATCAGGATCACGAGAGATTAAACTCCTTTATCAACCTCTTATGTTTATAATATCTTGTGGTACCCTTGGTAAACAATGATCACAATGGACTAAAAAGGTCTTACTTAGCCTTGATTCTCGAAAAATACGTGATTACTCACTAATACTTAATAACTGACTTTATATAATTTCTCATTTTATAATTAAATCTATTTCATTCTTAATATATCTATTCTATAATTTATTATTTTATTTAGCTATTTATCTTTATTATATACTAATGTATTATTACTTAATTAATCTCCTAAAATAGAAGTCAATGTTTCCCTACTTTAATCGAAATTTGGTTAATTTCTAACTCTCTTGAGCGAGATTTTTCCATATTTTAGAAATTGTCCCATTTTTAGTAAAATTGATTAAGCACGAAAGCAAGGGAGTTTAATCTCTTGTAATTTTCTTACATTACTGTTTTAATTATATGTAATAAGATGAATTATTCCTATATACCAAAGTTTAGTTAATAAAGTAAATAACATTTACTCTACATTAACACCGCCACTGTTTCCTAAATTGTCCTATCTTTAAAAATAACGTAATACCATCAATTACATCTACAGCAAGGGGCTTAAAGCAATCCTACTCATGTGCTGATAACTGTAATAGCTTTTATAGAGGTTAACCTTCCTTATATTTGTAGAATATTTGGCCTACTTATGTCCGCGATTTTCAGAACCAAACATGCTAACTATCTTATTTAAGGCGTTTCTCATATTCTCTATACCACTTAGTTTAGTTGCGAACTCATCGGCCTCACTTTCCATTGTTAGATTTACCTCTTTGAATATTGCATACGAGAATGGGTTTACTGAATAAAGGGGGAGGAATATATACAGCATCATTTTCTTCCTGGTATGATGAAGTCTTATATGGGCATATTCGTGAAGTATGACTGCCCTTACTTCCTCTTTTTCCATTGACTCCAGTAAACCTACCGAGAGAATAATAATTGCTCTCCCTAGTAACGAAAACGAGTAGGCCAACGGCTTTCCACTATTTATTACTCTTATACTTACTTTGTCGAGATCTTGATTAATCACGTCCTTAACATAAGCCGAAGTTGAAGGGTCTCTAATCATAACATTAAGTAGGGTAACTCTAAATATTATCAACCTTGTTATGAGAGATATCCCAACAACTACCGCTAGTATAAAGGCTGGATCGTGCAAATATACTCGCCTTATAAAAATCTGTGCCCAAAGGTATTCGTTTATTTTTCTCCCTATTATGTTGAGTATAAGGAAAATAGGTTTAAACTCCTCGGTTAGGAGAGGTAACGAGGATACTATAAACGAAAAAATTGTGAAAATATGCCTCTTAATAAAATAAAAACCTAAAAAAATCGAGACTACATATGCAATGATAAATTGGGGTGGGAATATGTGTAGGAAAAAACTAGGGTGCAATTTTTTCTAACCTCCTTCTCAATTCCTCAATATCCTTACTACCTAAGATAGAAGCGATCAATGGATCTTCTAATTTTTCAATAACCCCCTGGACAGCCTTTCTTAGTAACTCTTTAGCAAATTCTTCCTTACTGATTCTGGGATAATACACGTATCTCAATCCACCGTCCTTAGTCAGGTACCTCCCTACTAAGCCCTTGTGATAAAGTCTATCAAGTATCGTTGACACAGTTGTGGGAGCTATATCCCTCTCTTTCTTCAACTCATCATAAACGTCCTTAACGTATACCTTGTTTTTTTGCCAAACTACATCCATTATCTTTTTCTCTAAATCCCCTAGTTCACTCATGTTTTGATGTACTCCAGTCTCTTTCCACAGTATTATATCTTACCTTTGAGAATATACTAAGTTCGATTTGATCGTTTCATCTCGTGACAGTGTCTAATGCACAATAAATGTAATCTACTTTATTAACTAAATTTTTATGAGAAAGACAAATTCAAAGAACTTACATGGAAGGGTAATACTTAAGGGGGATTACACCTAGATTATACCGTGGTTCAGATTTATTCCGACGTAATCCCCCAAGAGTTGGGTTGGAAGAGTAAATATCTTTTGGAGTGCGAGGAAATCCTGAGTGAGTTAGAGGACGTAATTGAAAGGGAGTTCAAGGATCACGAGTTCTCCAAGTACTAACGTGGTCTACTTGAAGATGATGATCGTGAGAGTGCTTTTCAAAGAGTCGTATAGGGGAGTAATTGTGCTAGCGGTTACCAATGAAGTGGTCAAGGTTTTCCTCGGCGTTAAAGAGGTTCCCTCGAGGTCCTCTTGAACTGGTTTGCGTACGAATACGAAGATAGAATAAGGGATCTGCTCCTCAAGGTCTTCAGGCGATTAGAGTCGCGAGTTAACGAGGAGCAACTTCCACCACTTCCCAGCGAAGGAGAAGTTCGGAAGGCAAAGGTTGATAGCTTTCCCGTGGAGCCTCCTCACGGGGAAAAGAGCGTGGAAACGCACAGAAACTTGTACTGGATCTCAGGGAAATTGATCCAAGGAGGAAACCTCATGAAGTACTTGCGACGCTCGATGAGAGGAAAAGGGATCAACTCTTTTCTCTCATTTCCGAGAAATTACACCCTTGGGGACATGAGGGAAGCTGGGGAAAGAAGTGAGGCAGAACTTGGTTCGGAGGGAAGTGCTTCGCCGGGTTCTCCTTAAGACCCTCATGGTTTGCAAGGTTAAGATAGTTCCAGCCAAAGTTTCAACTTTAAGTCTCCCGTCTGCAACGTGATCACGCTTGTAGACAGAGGGTTTGTAGAGAAAGGCAAGGTGATCAGAGTCAAGAGGGGCTTGGAAATACTGAGAGGTGGTGTAGAGTTCTTTGACACTTTCCTCAGAACATGAGGCCTTACGCGAGGAGCATAAGGGATTGAACGTCTTTGCCAACCTCTTGGGCCTAGCCTACAATATTCAGCGATTTAGGTCCATTAACAAACGTTAAAATCTCCACTTAAAACCCGGCTAGAGAAGCTCGTCCCTAGCCTTGATTCTCGAAAAATCGAGATTACTTGCAAGTGTACTTAATAAACTAGTTTTATATTGTTTCTTCACTAGTAATTAAGCGAATTTAATTCTAGATCTACGTGTTTTATAACTTTTTACTTTATTTAGTTATTCACTTTAATTATATATTGGACACTGTCTCGTGACACTATTTAGTATGTAATTAATGTTATTTACTTTAAAAACTAGATTTTGAGGATGTAGGAATAACCCCCTTACACTACTCAATTATGAGATAGAAGAGAATTACAAGAGATTAAATTTCTCTGCCAACTCCCTAAGCTTGAAATATCCAGTGTTACACTCTGTAAACTTTGAACTCATCGTAGAGGAAATTTAGATGTTAGTTTTGATTCTTGAAAGATATACAATTACTTTTGATTATATCCAATGTAATAATTTTATATTATTTCCTTCATTTAGTGAAGCGAATTCAAACCTAGATAGACGTGCTTTAAAACGTTTAACTTTATCTAGTTATTTATATTAATTACGCATTAGACATTTTCGTGAGACTGTAATTGGAGCAGGAGCATATCATATCTACCTTCGCTTAGGAGCCTCGGTAATGCTTACTATCTCAGTGAGTCTCATCTACATATTTAGCTGCGGGTCAACTTAGACTTAGGCAAAGAGGGAAATCATCCTCGCGGATCTTCCGCTTACTTAATCACCTATTAAGATAAACTATTATTTACTTTCATAGCAAGAAAAATTCATTGTATTAAACGGAGGATCTCCTCTAAAACTGATTGCGGAAAGTTTTGGACTCTCTTTACGATCTCTACAACCGAATCAAAGGATGTAAATGTATAAACTTCCTTTCTCCCGCCGTCCTCAATTACCTCCAAAACTACCTCCTTCATTGAGTTTTCAGTTAAAATTCTATACCCTATCAAATATCCATCCTTTATAGGATATTCCTTCTTTACACCAGACTGGTCAAAATACTCCTTCTTAAATCCCTCAACCGATATCATAGTATAGTATATGTCTGTACTCCGGTATAAGCTTGTTTATTAATGTATTTGACTACAATTAAAATAACTTAAACTTCTAGCCGAACTGATTTGATAAATACCTTTTTCCACAGCTTAAATTATTCAAGAGTAGTAAAGGTCATCATTCAAACTAAATTACTTGCATTCAAAGAACATTCCTCCCCGGTTCATGATTATATATGTTCCAATAAGAAGGAGGCAAAGCTCTATTAACATTAAGGAGGGCTCTATTGCTATCTATTTTAGAATGCCTAATGCCGTTCTAGAGTGTAAGGAATTAAGTAAATACAAGCACATCCCAAAGTCGACGCATAATCTTAAGGTATGTACCATTAATTCTAAATTAAATCAAAGCGTTTTAAGATACAGTTTATCTTTATATGATTTCATTAATAAAAACTTTATGGATACAGGGTTATTTTTTATTAACATTTTACAAGTCTAAACCATAAAATACTTTCGCACATGCCTCATTTTATTTTAGGAAAGTCTCAGTATCGAAGAAACATGATTAAGAAATGTAGAAAAAGTAAAAATAGGTTCGGTATATCCTCTATCCTTGGAACGATTATAGTGATAGCGATTACTGTAGCTTTAGGAGGTCTTCTATATACATATAGTAAGGGATTATTTCAATCAATGTCTCAGAATTCTCTATACGAGGCGTCGGCGCAAATAGTAGTAAATCCAGACTCAAATGTAGCTTTGCTAGAATATAGTATTCAAAATACTGGAAATACTCAGTTTTACTTACAGAAGATAGTGATATTAAGCACCTCGTCTGGTTCACAATCATCCTCTAACGTTTCCGTTAAGATCACTCCTCAGGTTATTCAACCAGGTCAGACTACGGAAAACGTTACAACGATAGTCGGGAACGTAACGGCGGGTAATTATTATACTGTCATATTTTATATAACGATGCCTAATGGAAAAACCCTAACCTCCACTGAGAACGTATTAGCTACAATAAGCTAACTAACGGGAGGAGTAATTAGTGAAAGGGGTTTCTGAAGTTCTAGGAAGCATCATAACACTAGCCGTACTATTAGCACTACTCTCACCATTATTATATTATTTTTTCTCATATACAAATATTACTAGTGTTGCAATAAACAATGATATAAGTATTGATAGATCGGCAATATTAACATGTCTCTCCATAATAGTTTTGGGAAATACCTCTAGCGAAGTGTTTCTGTATAACTATGGAAATATAGAAATACATATAACTAGAGTCGTACTAAATGATCGCCTCCTTACTACCGATTACACTATCCAACCACATAATATCGTCAGGTTATCATCAATGATAGGAGATATGAAAATATCGACCCCAATAATAATATATGCAAACAATATAATTATTTCCTCTAATTGAATTTTTTAATTACTAAGTTATTAGCTGAAAAGTTATCCTTTCTGCTCTGTCTAAGTTAATCTCCATCATGTTTTCCCTTTCGTATAATCTACCCTTAATGAAAATCCTTGTACCTTCCTTTAATTCTGAATACCTAATTCTATAAGACGTGAGTAAATAATCTCCAGCTTTATAAATAAGGGGCATAGAAAAAGGGCGTAAACTCTCATCGATATTAACGATCCCCTCAAATTGATAACTCCTTAATACGGGTTTAAAATGCACGCATTGCACTATTTTGAAAGTATAAGGTGTTTCTTGATATACTCCTTCCAAATATCGTTTTCTCTTGAGAAATAACATGTCATCTTTACCCATTCCCTCTATTTCATCATATCTAACATAAGATAGGGGTGACGTGATTCCCATTTCCCTCAATCTCACTAGTTTGTTATAATTTTCAGGATTAAATGATATTAAATCAATATCATTTCCTTCTCCCTTGTATAACAGACTTCCGGTTATTCCCACGTCTTTAAAATACATTGTAAACTCCGTCCTTGAAGTGATTTCGAACGGATCGAGAACTTCAGCATCTGCTGTAGGTACAGCGGGTACGTATTCTCCTATATCATCGAAATACGTTACCAACTTAGGATACTTTATCCTCACGATTTTCATTCCATCTGCTAAGGTCTTAATTTTCTCTCCAGTAGCAATATTGTACCTTGGCATACCTATTATGTAGTCATCCGGTTGAAAGCATCCCTTTACCGCCCATATATATTTGTCATATTTTATCATGTAACCTTCTACAGGCTTATCATTTGGATACACCCTATAACCACACCTGCTCAAATCTGTCTTCAAACGCGTGTTTAGAAAGCTTTCCCTCAATTGGTATCTTGTTATCACAGAACTTACACCGCATGTCCTCGGTTAAGTTCCATGATAAGATTCTAAACCCGTTCCTTCTAATTACTTCTCTTCCGCAGTTATGACAATAGGTGTTCTCGAACGGGTGGCCGGGAACATTTCCAAGGTATACGTAATTAAGACCTTCCTCCTTAGCAACTTTATAATGTGCTTCCAATAAAGGTATGGGAGTATGGGGGATTCCCATCAACTTATAATCTGAATGAAACCTCAAGAAATGTAATGGTGTATCAGGACCTAATTTATCTACTATAAACCTTGCAAGTCTTCTGGCGTTTTCTAAACTGGCTCCTATCTCAGGTATAACAAGATCGGTTATTTCAACGTGAATTCCAGCTTTCTTTAAACCCTCAGCCGTTTCGAATATAGGCTCCGGCCCAGAAGCACCGACATATCTTTTCAAGAATTTTTCATCTCCATTACCCTTAAAATCGATTGTTGCCGCAGATAGGAATTCCCTTAAATAGCCTACTAACTCTGGAGTTCCGTATCCATTAGTTACGTATATTGTAAAAATATTATATTTCCTCGCAATTTTCGAAACATCCTGTGCAAATTCCGAAAATATTATTGGTTCATTATAGGTGAATGCTATACCATCACTTTCATACGCTCGTGCCATGTCAACTATTTCACTAGGATCAAGCTCTACACCTTCTACTTTTCGTCGCTGACTTATTTCATAGTTTTGACAGTATGCACACATCCAGGAACAGCCTGTTGTAGAAAAGGAAAATATACGACTACCAGGATTAAAATGAACAACTGGTTTTTTTTCAATAGGGTCTATGGCTACAGAAGCTACTCGGCCGTAAACGTCCAAGTATAGACTGCCGTTAATGTTGGTCCTAACTCCGCAGAATCCTGTTTGCCCTTCCCTGAGAAGACATCGCCTAGCACAGGCAACACACCTCAAAGCGTTTCCTTCACCTCTAATATAAAGTGATGCCTCCTTCCCCATATCTACTCTAATATTGTATCTTGATAATTAAGTACCTTACGTATTACAATTCAAAGTAAAGTGTGTCTTAAGTGGTTAAAAAGCTCAACAGCACTGTTTAGATGAAGACATATAAGACTTGAGATAGTGCCCAACGCGTAATTAATGTGGATAACTAGATAAACTAAAAAGTTATAAAACTCATTAGTCTAGAATTAAATTCGCTTAATTATGTCGAGAGGGAAAATGTAAAATAAGTTTATTAAGTCCAGTCATAAGTAATCACATATTTCTCGAAAAATGAGGTTAAAGAGAGCTTTTCAGTGTAATGGGTCAGAGATTAACTGAAGGTACCACCTGATGTCTCAAGGTAGGAAAGCTAACAAAGTGGTATAATTACTCCTTGATTGCTCTCTATTATCGTCATAAATGACTACTATTAAGTGGGTTATTCCTACATCTTAAAATTTAGTTTTTAAAGTAAATTACATTATTACACATTGAAGACTCACTTGAAACCACATACCCCTTCAACGTTTTCCGAAGTTTTAAAGAAACTAGTATTAATAGACGTTGAAATGGGCTTGCTTGAATTAAGAGCCCTATATTACCTTCCGATAAATGGCAAAGAATTCCCTAAATTTCAGGGTATTCTTTATCCTGGTTTGGAACTTGATGTCGGCTTTCTAGAAAAGTCTGTTAAATGTACTTTGTTTAGCGAAAGTATAGACCGCCGACACTCTGACATCAGTAAATTATCAGAAAATTACTATTAAATATTTAAATTACTATAAGGTGTTCGCAACTAACTTAATATAACGATCTTACTTTATCACATTTTAAGGAATCATTCAACAATTCTCCTAAAAAGGAGGTAGAACACTATATTTGATATTAAGTATAGTAAACCTGTTATTAGAAACGGAAGATATAAATTATCGATGGAAAAGAAAAATCCTCCTATTGTAGGTCCCATACTTCGCGGTATTGAATCAAATAAGCTGACCAAGGACATTCCTCTCCCCCTTTCATTCTCGGGAATAACTTTCATGAACATGGATGTCCATAAGGGTTGAGTCATGTTCATAAAGACGTTTCGAAACACGTACACTGTGCCAGCAACTAATGCTGTCGCGGAAAAAGGCATGTAAAAGAGGAGGGCAATTGCAATAAAATGAAATGTAACAATTGTTTTCAAATTCCCCAGATACTTGCCAATGTATGGCGATATATACGTGCCAACCGCAAGTGTCAAATTAGATACTGCAAAGAAAGGGCTTATCTCATCGATAGGCGCGTGAAATTTCAAACTAAACCATAAAGAGAGTAAAGGCAATAACATACCAGCCCCTAATCCTGTCAGGGCCTCAACTGAGAACTTCGATACCGTGCCTATAGAACCTATTTTAGGGGTTATCTTTCTGGTGCCTTTATATGATTCCCTGACCGGGATCAATGAGATTATACTAACAAGTATAGCAATCTCCTCGATAGCGAACACGTTACTAAATTTTAGAAAGGAAGGAATTAATGCACCAACAAAAGATGCAACTATGGATAGCGAATTCATAAGTCCGAACGTTTTCTCCAGGTTCCCACCTTTCTCCACTAAGAGCACTGAGTTCATATTACTCCTTGAGAACAGAAGATATCCTAATGGGATTCTCTCTATTAATAATAAGATTCCGAATGCATAAAGTATTCTAGAAATTATTTGAATTTTCTTTCTACCAAAAGCGTCACCGAAAATTGAAAATAGATACCCTAGGAAAGCCCCTGAAAGAGTCCCTACAGTTAGAATTATTCCTATTAGGAGAACTGGAAGGCCTAGTTCATGAAAGTATAATGAGACTATAAGAGAATTAGCTCCCCATGTTATTCCAGTAATGGCCGATGAGAAAATAAGTAAGGACTTTTCATTCATTAATCTTTACAAAAAGGCTGAGCTGATTAAAAACTTATGAAGCTAACTTCTAGTTGATAATAAACCAATCCTTTCTTTGCATACGTTTCATTGCCTGATATTCATAGGGATACTCATTTCGCAAGTAGTCCTCAGGAAGTTCAACATCTCCAATATCATTATTCTGAATCCTCTTCTTTCCTCTTATTCCTAATAACATAAACAACACCGCTAATATATAAATTATCTTAGAAATATTTAAACCTTTCCCCCAAATGTACGATATTATGCTAGAAGTCACCGAACATAGTGTTATGCTGTATTTAAGAGGTAAAAGTCAAATTAAGATCATATCACTAAATGCCCTGATAATATTAGTAGAATTATACTTTATCTTAATAATATTGTTTTAATGAAATCAAACCCTTAAGAAGATAGTGTGATTCCCTACATTCCATCGTAAATTGGTTTGATCTTTTGCTTATATCATGATAATAGTTAACGCTCAAAATAAAACGAGAATGACCCTACTAGCTGGGGCGGACTTACAACTTTCTATAAAGGCTATCATCCTGATTGTCCTCTATCAAATCGCATTTCATATTAGGATTGCTGATTGGAGGGAAGGCCTACCACTCGCTCACTGGACGTCTCGGAAACAGTTGTTAATATGTAATTAATTTTAATAATTAGATAAAAAATTATAAAACATTCCTAGTAAAGATTAATTCTTTTGATTGCTAAAATTATGAAATCGGCTTATTAATCTCAGTAAGTAGGGAAATTACTTAACCTTTAAGGTTTAGGTCTGACTAACTGACGTCTGTGGCTTAATGAGTTCAAAGTTTACTATTCGGTCTAAACCGTGGACATCGTAGGGCTAAGAGGTCAGCGAAGTTACAAGAACTCTTGTAATCACATTAAAGTATTATCCCTGGATTGAGCTTATTCCTAATAAGAATTTAGTTTTTAAATTGACGCTTGTTGCGTAATATACAATGTGTTAATAAAGCTCGCTCTTTCGAGTCCAGTTATTAAAATAACCTGGAAACTCATACTAAGTAGGTTCCGTATTCCCTTGGGCGGGATCATTCAGTTTTCTTAAGCTCATTAAGATAGACGGAAAAGTTTCGGTGTGGAGGAAATCCCAACTAATAGCAAGTTAATCTTGATTAAGGGTGATTGTAATATAGATTATGGGATTAAAGATAACTTACGACGTGATTGGATATAAACTCAGAGTAGTCTATCATACTGATCCTACGTTAGTAAATCGTGAGGGTGAAGTAATCCTAGAAACAGAGAAATTCTTCTTCCTAGCGGATCAAGGTAAGAATGTTTTCATGATAAGTAAAAATCAGGGGCTATTTGAAATAACCTCTAATAGTTTTAAATTCTCACTTGATGGTAATAGGATGATGTCTAAACCGAAGAACAGGATAACGAGGAGGAAAACAGTTGAGCTTGAGTAAAAACGTTGGTATCATCGGGGTAAAACCTCCTGAGAAAGAATGCAAAGATGAAAAATGCCCATATCATGGACATCTGAAAGTAAGGGGTATGGTACTTGAGGGGACAGTTTACCGCTATAGGGCAAATAAAGTTGCAACAATTGTTAAGGAGTATTTAAAGTATAACCCGAAATATAAGAGGTATGAAAGAAGGACAAGTAAAATACATGCGTATGTACCTCAATGTATTGAAATTAAAGAAGGCGATAGAGTTATAATAGGAGAAAGTAGACCATTAGCGAAATCAGTAGCATTTGTAGTGGTAGGGAGGGTGAGTTAAAACGTCAGAAAAAATGAACATGACAGGTCCCAGGTATAGCTATACGCCTGGGATACAACATATGACGAAAGTGAAAGTAGCAGATAACAGCGGAGCAAGGGAGGGAGTAGTAATTGGAGTTTACGGATATAGGGGGCACTTGAGAAGAGTTCCCTTCGCCAACATAGCAGATTTAGTACTCATTTCCATCAGAAAAGGCAGTCCAGAAGTCAGAAAGCAGAAATTCAAGGCAGTGATAGTGAGGCAAAAAATGCCTTTGAGAAGGAGGGATGGGACTTGGATTTCATTTGAGGACAATGCGGTTGTAGTTGTAAATCCTGACGGTACTCCTAAAGGAACGGAAATAAGAGGACCGGTAGCGAGAGAATCTATAGAGAGATGGCCAAAACTTGCAGGGCTTGCCACAGTAATTATTTAAGAGGTGATAGAGAATAACCTCTCTAAAACCTGCTAAACAGAGGCTAGCTTTATACAATGTACCTTTACATAGGGCAAATAGATTTCTAACTGCTAAGTTGTCAAGTGAGCTCGCCGAAAAATATGGAATTAACCGACTTCCAGTAAGGAAAGGAGATACGGTGATGATCTTAAGAGGCGACTTTAGGGGCTCCGAGGGAAAAGTAACTGAAGTTTTTCCGAAAAAAGGAAGGATTTACATAGAGAACGTAACGATAAAGAAAGTAGATGGTACACCAAAATATGTACCTATACATGCATCGAAGGTAAATATAACTAAATTAGATGTAACTGACGATTGGAGAACTAAAGTAATAGAAAGGAAAAAATCTGGAGGTAGGAGGGAAGTAGAAAATGCCAGGTAAAAAACACGCGACTAGGTTTGATTCTCCCTGGTTTATAAACTATTCGAAGAAGGAATTCAAGTGGGCAGTAAGATCTTCTCCAGGAACACACAAGAAGACGAAATCTATACCGCTAGCCTTTTTCCTTAGAGATTATTTAAAGCTAGCCACAAATCTACGCGAAGCTAAGAAAATTATAGGCAGTCGTTCTATATTAGTTGACGGTAGAGCTATTGCCAATTATAAGTTTCCATTAGGATTATTCGATAATATATCGTTTCCTAAACAAGACTTACATTATAGAATATACCCAGATAAAATAAGATTTTTAAGAGTTGAACAGATAAATGCGGAGGAATCTGTAATAAAGTACCTTAAACTGATCAACAAAACTGTTACTGTAGGGGGGAATGTGCAGCTTAACTTCGATAATGGATACAACTTACAAGTAAAAAGAGAGGACGAGTTGAGTAAGATTAAGACATTAAGCACAATTAAATATGATTTATCCTCTAAAAAAATAATAGACTACTATCCTTTAGAAGAGAATGTACAGGCAATAATTACAGGAGGAAAGAACGTAGGGTTTCAGGGAACTATTGAATCGATAAAAAGGGCCCAATATAAAACAAAGAAATATTCAATTGTAACACTGAAAAATAAGGAAGGGACTGCTCAAACTAATATAAACAACATAATGGTATTAGGAGGAAAAGTAAAGGAGGAGGAAACATGACAGAAGAACAGACCTTTGCTCAGCGGAAAAAAAACCCAATGAGAAGAGTACTCTTGGATAAGGTGACAGTAAATATAGGGGTGGGTGAAACTAGCGAAAAATTACAAAAAGCTTACATGTTGTTACAGGAAATTACGGGTTCAAAGCCGGTTTATACTAAAGCAAAGAAAACTATACGGGACTTCGGTGTGAGAAAAGGTACCAATATCGGAGTAAAGGTAACTCTTAGGGGAGAAAAAGCGGTCGAATTCTTGAGAAAGGCGTTAGAAGCAATAGGATACCGTCTTAAGGAAAATAGCTTCGATAATTATGGTAACGTAGGATTCGGGATAATTGAACATGTTTCAATTCCAGGTACCAGGTACGATCCGGAGGTAGGAATGTTCGGAATGGATGTAATTATCACACTTGCCAGACCAGGTTATAGGGTAAGTAGTAGAAGAAGAAATAGGTCTCGAGTTCCAAGGAGACATAAGGTTTCCAAAGAAGAGGCAATAGAATTTTTAAGAGAGGAATTCGGTGTAACGATAGTTTCTGGGTGAATACGATTTGGGAAAATATCGACCACCAAAAGAGAGAAAACATGGAAGAGGAGTACAAACGTGTCAGAGATGTGGAAGTTCCGATGGAGTTATTCAGAAATACGGCTTATATCTATGCAGGCAATGTTTTAGAGAAATCGCATATCCACTTGGGTTTAAAAGGCAGAGGTGAAAGCCAGCATGGTAGTAATTAATCCTGTGGCTAATCTCTTCGCTTCATTATACAATAACGAGATAAGAAGGAATAAATCTTCACTTGTTGCCCCGTCATCTAAATTACTTATAAATATCCTTAGGACTCTCCAGAAGGAAGGTTATGTAGGGGAATTTGAAGTAATAGATGATGGGCGATTTGGAAAATTAAATGTTCAACTTCTGGGTAGAATAAATAAATGTGGGCCGATAACGCCGAGATTCCCTCTGAAATATAGGGAAATGATTGATTTACCCCCTCACATAAAGAAATTCCTTCCTTCAAAGGAACTTGGAATAATAATAGTCTCAACCCCAAAGGGCGTCATGTCCCACAAGGACGCTGCAAAGGAGAGAATCGGTGGCATAGCTTTAGGATATGTATACTAGGTGATGGTAGTGTTTAGGGCAATTTACATTAAAGAAGAAATTGTAATTCCAACAGACGTAAGTGTAGATGTGAGTAATAATAAGGTTATAGTCAAAGGAAAGAAGGGAATGATCGATAGGGATTTTTCTCATATGAAAGGAATAATTATTAATAAAGACAACAATAAGATTACTATTGAAAGTACTTTTCTAGATAAGGAGAAGAAGGCCAAACTCTATTCCATTATACGTCATATAGAGAATATGTTTACTGGTGTTACCAAGGGGTATAAATATTCGCTAAAGGTAGTGTACTCACATTTCCCTATATCTATAAAGCTAGTGGGAGATACCTTACAAGTAACTAATCTAATAGGAGAAAAAAACATAAGAAAACTGAAGATTCCTAAAGATATTAAAGTTAGTATAAAGGGAGAAGATATAGTAGTTGAGGGTATAGACAAGGAAAAAGTTGGTCAAGTAGCGACGAATATAGAGAGGATGACAAGAATTAGGGACTTCGATAGGAGAGTCTTTATGGATGGGATTTTTATATACGGTAAAGAGGTGGGAGATTGAATAATAAAATAAAAAAAATGAGAAAAAGAATGAGTTTAAAAAGAAAGTTCCTGAGATATAAGTGGCAACGATACTTTAAACTAGAAAGGCAAGGAACCTGGAGAAGAGCAAGAGGAATAGACAACAAAATAAGGATGAAGAAGAAGGGATGGCCTATGCGACCTACTACAGGTCTTCGTACGATGGTGATGATAAGGGGATATCATCCTTCAGGCGTTAAATATATTGTCGTAAATAATGAAAAGCAGCTAAAAAAAGCCAAGGAGTTGGGACTTGCAGTATACATTTCATCAAGGATAGGGCTTAACAAAAAATTAAAGTTAACAAAACTAAGCAATGACCTTGGTATTGAAGTTCTAAACGGGTGAGAATGTGACAACAGTAAATATCAGAAAAAGGCTTGCTGCGGAAATAAAAGGTGTGGGTATAAAGAGAGTAAGGATACCCCCTCAAAATATAGATGAAATAGAGGAGGCATTGACTAGAGAGGACGTAAGAAAGCTCATAGAGGACGGAAAAATTATCATTCTTCAAAAGCGAGGACCGAGCAGGAAGAGACACATAGAAAGGGCAAGGAAAAGGAGAGTAAAGAGCGAAAGGCGAGGGCCAGGTAGTAGAAAAGGAAATAAAAAGACCAGGAGGGAATTAGAGAAAGTTTGGGTTATGAGAGTTAGAAAAATGAGAAAATATCTAAGATATCTGAGGGATAACAATCTAATAGAAAGGCGTATATATAGAATATATTACAGAAAGGTAAAGGGCGGTAATTTCAAAAGTCTGACAGAACTGAGAAATTCTCTAATTCAATCTAATTATCTAAAAGGTGAGTAGGTTGGTTCAAGGAGCCAGATATAAAGTAAGGTTTAGAAGGAGACGTGAAGGAAAGACGGATTATCATAGGAGGTATACTTATGTATTGTCTAAGGTGACAAGGATTGTAATAAGAAGAACAAACAAATATATTTACGCACGAGTAATGACGTTTAATCCTAAAGGGGACGAGGTTGTAGTTAGCTCGTCTTCAATAGAACTTAAGAAGAAATATCAATGGAAGGGGGATGGAAAGAACTTATCTGCATGTTATCTTACAGGCTACTTACTTGGAAAAAAAGCTGAGAAGTTAAACATTGAAAAACTAGTCGTCGATTTGGGACCGTTTAAGGTGAGAGAAGGAGGTCGTATTTACGCAGTTATAAAGGGGATTCAGGACGCAGGTTTGAAGTTTGCTTTTGGGGATGTGGAGATTGACATGAATAGAATAAGAGGAGAACATATAGCGCAATATGCGAAGACTCTAAAGGAGACGCAGCCTGAAAAGTACCAACAGTTATTCTCAAAATACTTGAAGGAAGGATTAAATCCAGAGGAACTCACTGAACATTTTGACCAAATCTTCAGTAAAATAAGAGGGGAGTGAAATAATGGAGGAAGTAAAACCTGTCAATCTGGAGGAATGGAAACCAAGAACTAGATTAGGAAATCTAGTTAAGGAGGGAAAAATAACCTCAATTAAGGAGATATTTGAGAGAAATGAACCTATACTCGAACCTGAAATAGTGGATGCCCTTCTTCCTAAATTAAAGTACGAAATAATTGATATTAAAATAGTGCAAAAGCAAACTGACGCAGGGGAGATATCCAAGTATAAAGTAATGTTGATAATGGGGAATAATGATGGCTACGTCGGAATAGGACTGGGTAAAGCTAGACAGCTTAGAGTCGCAATTCAAAAAGCGATAACTGACGGAAAATTACATATAATCCCTATAAGGAGAGGATGTGGAAGTTGGGAGTGCAGTTGCGGAGAGCCACATAGTATTCCGTTTAGGGTAACGGGAAAAGCGGGTAGTGTTGAGGTGGACTTGCTTCCAGCACCGAAGGGGACGGGAAATGCGGTAGGTTCTGTATTGAAGACACTAATGCAGTATGCGGGAATAAAAGATGTATGGTCTACAAGTAAAGGAGAGACGAGAACGACAGAGAACTTCGTAAAGGCTGGATTCAATGCTTTATATAACACCACGAAGTTTCTTACAACCACAGATTGGGCGAGGAAGAGGTAAGGGTTAATGGTATTAATTGCCACGATTAGGGTTAGGGGCACAGTTGGAATACCTCACGATATCGAAAATACGTTAATTAGACTCCGATTACTAAGGAAGTATTCGGCCATGGTATATCCGGATAAGAAGGAAATAATGGGTATGATAAAATACGTATCTGGATACATTACGTGGGGTGAGGTCAATGAGGAAGCTCTATCGAAGTTACTTTTGAGAGCGAGAATGAAAGACAATAGCAGATTCAATGCAGAGTCGTTACAAAAAGTATTAGGAATGTCTCATGAAGAGCTTATTGATAACTTAATTCAAGGAAAGGTATACCTTCATAAACTAAATAACGCATTTCGTCTACCAATAGGACTTAGGCCGCCAAAATACGGTTTCAGCGGTAAAATTAACATTCCGTTTAATGCTGGAGGAGAGACAGGATATCGCGGTAATGCAATAAATGATTTAATCCTATCAATGACATAATGGAGGGGGGAAATTATGGTAGTCAGACACGAGAAGAGGAGTAGGAAGTTAAGGGGAAGTAGAAGGATGGGCTGGGGATTGCAGAAACAACACAGGAACAGAGGAAAAAGAGGCGGAAGACAGATAGGTATGGACAAAGAGAAATTTTCGTGGACGGTTAAATATGCTATGAACTGGTATGGAAAAAGAGGATTTGTAAATCCAACAACTAAGGTGGAAAACGCAGTATCATTAAGAAATGTAATTCAAATGATTCTTAGCGGAAAACTCTCTCCGGAGACTGAGAAAAACGAGAAAGTATATGATCTAATAAAGTCTGGATATGACAAATTACTCGGAGGGGGAAGTCCTCCTTTTCCCATAGTTGTGAAAACGAAGAAAATAACGGAAAAAGCAAAGAGGGCAATTGAAGAGAAAGGTGGAAAAGTTATTTTATCCTAATTAACTGCTTTTTATGTAGGATATAAATGGCGTCGTTTGTAGACATCTTGTCAGAATTGGGAACTTATTTGCCAGCTGTGACTAAACCTAAGCAGAAGCCTACTTTAGGGAACAAACTGTTATGGACAGCTATTGCATTAGCTATATACCTTGTAATGGCCTCAGTCCCGTTGTATGGAGTAACCTCTAGTTCTCTGTTTAGTCAGTTTTTAGCGGAGGAGATAATTTTTGCATCTACTGCTGGAACTCTGGCACAACTGGGAATAGGTCCTATAATTACCGCCGGATTAATAATGCAAATCTTAGTTGGCTCTAAGTTACTGGATATGGATCTCAACTCAGATGAGGATAAAGCGAAGTTCACCACATCACAGAAAGGTTTAGCTTTCATCTTTATATTAGTAGAGTCGTTCTTATTTGGCTACGTACTTACTCGTAATAGTTCACTAACTATAGGACTAATCGTTGCTGGTCAGCTTATAGTTGCAACGTTTCTTATACTGCTCCTAGATGAGTTGATACAAAAGGGATGGGGTCTTGGTTCTGGAGTAAGCCTTTTCATACTCGCAGGTGTAGTGAAACTAATATTTTGGGACATGTTCGGAATAACGGCTCAGGCTTCCCAAGATTTACCCATAGGTTTTTTCCCAACGCTAGTTTCTACCCTCGCTAGTGGCAAAGGAATACTAAACGTGTTCGTAGACTTTACTAAACCTTTCCAGCCTGATTTAGTGGGACTCGTATCGACAATAGGACTAATTGTTTTACTAGTTTACCTTACAGCGATGAAAATAGAGATTCCTGTAACCACCCAAAGACTAAGAGGGATTAGAACTACAATACCGCTTAGTTTTCTTTATGTTAGCAGTATACCAGTGATATTTGTTAGTGTTCTTGCCTCAGATATTGGTCTATTCGGTTCAATAGCGTCTTACTTTAATCCTTCTATATCAAGCGTTTTTACCACAATAGAAAACATATTCATTTATCCACCTAACAATATTCCCCATAGTGTTTACGCATTGGTTTTGGATCCCCTAGGTGCTCTTGAATATGGTGCAGTATTTATACTGCTGTCTCTTGTGTTCGGCATACTTTGGGTGGATGTAGCAGGATTAGATCCTTCCACGCAAGCAAGAAATCTGATAGACTCCGGAGTAGAAATTCCTGGAATGCGGGCTAATCCAAAAGTTTTAGAAAACATTTTGGGAAAGTACATATATCCCCTTGCATTCTTCAGTTCACTTATAGTGGCAGTAATAGCGATATTTGCGACTTACTTAGGAGCTTATGGAACTGGTGTCGGGATATTACTTGCGGTAACAATAGCGCAACAATATTACAGTATACTTGCTTATGAGAGATCACTCGAGATGTATCCATTATTAAAACGGTTAATTGGTGAAGAGTAATGAACTTGGGAATAGTAACTGGTATTCCAGGCGTAGGAAAGACAACCGTACTAGGTGAGGTTGAAAAATTGAGCAAAGAAAAGAACATTGAAGTTCTCATTATGAACTACGGTAACTACATGTTGAATACTGCAATAAATATGGGGTTTGTTAAAGATAGGGATGAAATTAGAAAACTCCCTCTGACCTCACAAAAGAAATTACAATATGAGGCAGCTACCAATATAATACACGATGCGTCAAAATTGGAGGACAAAGGAATAGCACTCTTAGATACACATGCAATAATTAAAACACCATCTGGATATTGGCCAGGCTTACCAAAACATGTTATTGAAATACTAAACCCTAAGGTTATTTTTCTAATAGAATCTGAACCTGAGGTTATTCTAAACAGACAGAAAGGTGATTCAACCCGTAAAAGAGCTGATTACAATGATATCGAAGTAATTAAAGAATCAATTTCTTTTGCTAGATACGCTGCAATGGCGTCAGCGGTATTGGTAGGTGCCTCAGTAAAAATAATAAAGAACGAGGAGGGAACTCCATCAAAAGCTGCAGAGGAAATACTTAACGTTATGATAGGGTAGCCTCCTAATGATATTACCAGTTATTATTGCAATTCTTCTTGCATTCTTATCTAATTTCATAGTATATTTGCTAGGAAAACTCTATATTGATAAAAAAATTAACACTACTCTTAATAACATTTATTCTATTGATACAAACGTAGAGAGAATAGTTTCTCCCAAAAGAAAAGATAGAAAAATACGAATAATGTCTAGGAGAATATCCCGATATAGAAACACCCTCTTTAAATATAACATGTATAAGACGATATCACTAGTCCTACTATATTTTACGATTCTCACAATCATATCGGATTACATAAAAGGAGCGGTTATAATACCAATACCTAATCAGGTAATAGATGGTAAGCCTGGATTTCTTACAATTCCAAATGGTGCATATCTCATATTCTTAATAGCTTTTTTGAGCTTCCTATGGTTATCGATAAGACCTATAGGTAAGTGAATTACCGCACTACACTTCAAAAAACATCACTGATAATTCACGTATTTTCAACGAATTGAGTGTATTTATATAAATAGAATGAATTTAATTAGATGCAATCATATAGACTAGGTAGAGATTCACACTTAACAATTTCCCTTATTTAATATATTTTTACCATAAATGCAATTCACAATGGATACCTGAATCCTCCGACACATACCTTTGGCATGCTTTATATTATTTTCCTTGTAATCAATCCAAATGAGGCGGAAATTTTAGTCAAGTTCTCAAGATCATGTTTGTTTTATAATAGAAAATTGTTTTTAGTATTATACACACACCATTTTAAAATACATAAACTACTTTTGATTTACTGTCAATAGAGGGTATTTCGGAAAATTCTATCCAGTAATAATTTACATGCGGTTTAACCTAGAAAGAAATTTAAGTCGAAATACAGCTTAACCCTCATGTATAGGTGGATTTATATTACTTTATTACTGTTATTTACGCTAAACAGTTTAATTATTGTATCTAATGGTCGACAAGCTAATCTTTCCCAGGCAAGTTCACTGGGTCCACGTAACTCGTCAATTTTAGTTGATATTTCTCAGACAGTTCCCCCAGACTCATTGGATCCATCGACAGGTTTCTGTATTTCTGATTCTCCTCTTTACAATGCCATTTATCAAGAAATAGTTGAGTTTAATGGCTCTAACTACTCAGATATAGTTCCTGTAATAGCCGCAAACTGGACTACACAGAATTATCAGAACTACACGTTCTTCATAAGACATGGCGTATACTTTAGTGATGGTGTTCGAGTAAATGCCACTACTGTTTGGTTTTCCTTATATAGAATGATATTAATGGGACAGTCACCCGGAATAGTTAATTACGCTGGTCTTCTCTTTAACGTTACTGAATACAGCGATACCGGTTACGCCATTCCCTGGGGTGTAGCCAATGCGATACATAATGTTACGGGCCTCCCAACAAACGTAAATACGACGCTTGCGGCTTGCATACTATCTAAAATCCTATCTGATTTTAATACATCTAATGTGACAATTCAGAAAATTATGGAATATCCTTGCCAAGCAGTTGTGGTCAAAGGACCTTATGAAGTAGAGATCAATTCAATAGTACCGTATAAGGATCTATTAGAAATATTAGCAGCATGGGCTACTATACAAGATCCCGCATTTGTGGATTTACATGGCGGTGTCCAACCAAATCAACCCAACACTTACATTAATCTCCACGGGATGCCTGGAACGGGACCTTACGTAATAAGCTATATAGGTCAGGGATTTTCAACTATAGTTCTAAAGGAAAATCCAAATTACTGGGGTAAATATCAAGAAGTTCCCTCGATTGCTCAACCAGCTCATATACCAGTTATCGAGATCGAGTATAGTGTTTCCCATGTTGATCGTATTGAGGAATTTAAGAACAACCAAGTTCAGATATCCTACGTGGGTTTTTCTTCCTTATCTCAGTTTCCAACGTATGATGTAAAGCAATTCGGAGCCCCTGTTGGTAGCTATTACATATCCATGAACACTCAAGAATATCCCACTAATATTACTGCTCTCCGACTAGCAATTGTTCACGCCATAAACTACTCAG
Source organism: Sulfolobales archaeon HS-7 (assembly GCA_019704295.1). Classification (GTDB taxonomy): domain Archaea; phylum Thermoproteota; class Thermoprotei_A; order Sulfolobales; family Sulfolobaceae; genus HS-7. The sequence goes on from AP024596.1 coordinate 1,005,228, forward strand.
CACTACTCCAAGTATTTAAATTCGGAAACTCTACTTTCGCCTCGGAGTACTTAGGACCGATTTCCCCCCAATTTGCAATATATGATTATGTTATTAATCATGATCACTTATCTTTGTATTCCTATAACCTCTCTCTTGCTATTTCCTATTTAAATGAGGCTGGTTATGAGGGCCATTTTTACGTAACTTTACCTAATGGAACAACTGTCGGGAATGTCTCAGGGACTGAATTGACCCCTCTATCAATTTACGTCTTAGCACCAGTAACAAATTACGAAGAAGAGGAATTACAAATAATACAGAAGGATCTCGAAGAAATAGGTATAGCAATAAGTATAACCCCTGTTACCTCTTCGGTTGCGGACGGATGGGATACCCCTTCTACCACACCAGATATGGTATACTTACCATGGCTTCCAGACTGGCCAGATCCAATATTTCAGGAGTTAATAGCTAATACATATGTTTTAGACGGGGGTTTTTCAGGAAATATGGCATGGGTAAACGAGAGTCAGCTTAATCAGATCTATCAGAACCTAGCGTTTCTAACAAACCAAACTCAACAGTGGGAAGAAGTAGCATATGCTTATAAAATAGTTTACAATCTTGCTCCGTACATATGGTTGCCAATGCCGTATACTTACTTCCTTGTTCAACCTTACGTAGGCGGTTTCGAATACAACCAATTCGTTGGATACTTCTATAACACGATGTATTACAAAACTAACATAACAAATGCTACGATAACGAATACTAATAATAGTAGAAGTGCTGTATTAACTACCTCATCACTTACCTCCCCCTCGACAATATCCGCGTCTAACACTAGTCAAGTAATTGGTTACAACGACTTATATTACGTCGTAGTTATAGTGCTTTTAGTCGGAGTATCCTATTATCTGTATAGGAGGAGAAGATTGTAAAGGACTTTGATGATTTTTGTTTGCATTATTAGGAAAAGACTTTATATTCCCTTCATATAGAAACCCTTATGCGGGAACGAGAAGTTGAAGTGAAGCGATTGAGAGGGAAGAAAAGAGTCAAGACGAAAGAATACGAGTATGAGTATTATACCCTGCCTTTGTACATTTACATTCCAAAATCCATGATAGAAAGGTTCGGCTTCAAATATAGGCTCTATATAGACGAGGAAAACGGTGTAATAACTGTAAAGCCTAAAACCTCTCCATGAGGTTAGCTCATTTGAAGAATATAAGAGATCCGATTCATGGATTCATTGATGTAGAAGGAATATATCTCGAATTAATATCAGGTCCCTTTTTTCAAAGACTTAGAAATGTACATCAGACCGGTATCGCCTACCTTGTCTATCCTGGAATGCATCACACTAGATTCGAGCACAGCTTGGGTGTAATGTATTTAGCAGGGGAGTTTCTTACAAACATTGCTAAGAATTCGGAGAAAAATGATCTAATGCCCGACTTAACAAAACTGGCAATGATTTCTGGTCTTCTCCATGACATAGGTCACTTAGCGTTTTCACATACGTTTGAGTATGGACTAAGGTTCGCAACACGGATGGGAGCGAAAGTCCCTTGGTATGGAAATAAAACTCACGTTTATTTAGGTCTGAGCCTCATTAATTCAGTTCTATCGACATATATGGAAAAATTAGGCAAAGAAGTTACATTACAACCGCTAGAAGTGGTCAATCATGTACTTAAGGATGATCCTCATACGAAAGAGGAGAGGATAGTGCATCAGATGTTATCTAACGTTATTGATGCTGACAGGGCAGATTATTTACTTAGGGATTCGTATTATGCAGGAGTTGAATATGGGAAGCTGGATATATCTAGACTAATGAAGGTAATGAAATTACAAGAAGACAGTGTAGTTTTCTTGAGCAAGGGAATACCCGTTGTTGAACAGTTTATTTTAGGGAGGTTTTACATGTATAGGACGATATACTTTCACGACGTAGTTGCGATGTATAGTTCCGTCTTAGCATTTGCAATAGGCTCAATGGTTGCTAAGGGGATAGTTAGTGATATAATTGAACCTGAGAACATTTTAAAGATAACTGATAATTACATTTTTTCATTGCTGTATTCCTTTGATGACAGGTTCAGAGACGCGATATTCTTCAGAAGGGGTTACAGAAGGATCAGAAAGATACCAGAGGAGTGTATTCCTATTTTAAAGAAAAGAGATGTCGACATTACGTTGGAGTATAACGGTGACGTAATAGTTCATACGTTGGAGGATTCCCCATACTATGAGAAGGAGAATGAGACGGTATATGTGGAGGATGAGGAGGGTAGACGAACTCTCTCTCAATTATCAGAGGTTGTCAATCCATTGAAAAAACAGATCTCTAAAGTAGTTGTTTCTTACAGTTCGAAACTCCCTTCAACTGAAGCAGAAAGTATGATAAATAAAATATGTAAAGGTTAAGTCGGAAATAGGTGAAGTCTAATTATTTACTTTTGGTTCCCTAAGGTTAAGAGTTATTTTATATTTCCATACAATGCCAATTGAATATGAAAATAAGGTTTTTAGGGACAGGATCTGGAGCTAGCGTAGGTTCTAGAAGATTCAAATCTGGAGTTCTTATAGATAATACTATATTGCTTGACTGCGGAACAGGGGTAAACTTTAGGCTTGATGATCTATCTCTATCAACTAAAGTTGAAGTCGTTATGGTTTCGCACCTACATATAGACCACATTAACGGAATACCGGAAGTATTAGTTCAGAGGGCGGTAAATAAAGCTCCACCCCTCAAGATACGCTCTCCTCCAGGTTTCACGAGTTACTTCAGATCCCTGAAGGGAATAGGAAATGTGATTAATGCCGAGATTATTGAAGACTATCTTCCAACCTTTAAAAATGATCAATTAGCAATATGGTCAGTAAAGGCTGATCACGCGATATATGGAGTTGCATATGTGATAGACTCTTACGATAAGAGGATTATTTACAGTGGGGACACGGCTGAACCCGTTGACGAGATTTTAGAAGTGGCAAAGGATGCAGACTTAATAATACATGAGAGTAGCTGCATTGACGACTGTAAGCAGTTTGGACATACCTCAATAAAGGAAGTTTTAACGCTCTTCTCAGGGAAAAAGGTAATTCTAACTCATATTCCTGCACAACTGGATCACGTAATGAGGACATACGTGAGGGAAAACATTATCCTTGCAGAGGATATGTCTGAGTACGAAATATAACCACTCTACACTATTGTCTAAGACTTTCAGTAGATGTGTCCTACCTGCTCTCCACAATAAGTTTTATATCTGAAGCCAGTCAATCTTTGCAATGGTCTCGATCGTTGACGGTAACGCGATAAAATTCGGAAAATACGATAACAGGGTTGAGGAACTGGGTGCACGTGCAGCTCTCCCGTTAATCGAAAAACATAACGATATCGACTTTGTAATTGTGTCTAACTCGTACTCAGGTGAGTTTAACGCAGTATCTGGTATAAATAACCTGATTACTACTCTTATCTCAATTGATAGGATCCCTTCAGTAAGGGTTGATAATACAAGCGGTAGTGGGGGAAGTGCATTACTCCTAGCCAAGGGGGTATTAGCTATGGGCTTTAGAAAGGTCTTGGTCATAGGAGTAGAAAAAATGAGGGAGAGACAAACCAGAGATGTCACTAAAACAATTTCCACGCTTCTCACGGAAGAGGAAAGCAAAGTGGGATTTTCCCTTCCATCAATTGCCGGATTCGTTGCAATGGAATACATGAGAAGGTATTCAGCTCCGCGGGAGAGCCTAGCGAAAGTTGCGGTTAAGAACCACTATAATGCAACTTTTAACGACAAGGCCTTCTCTGGCAAAGTCCTAACAATAGATGAGGTTCTATCATCTAAGCCGGTTATTGAACCACTACGTTCATACGAGATATCCCCTATTGCCGATGGCGCTGTCGCTTTAGTGATGGTTAACGATCAGGAGTCACGCAGTTATGATAAAGTAATCTATGTAAATTCTATGATTTCGTATTCGAGTTCTAGTGCGTTAGGAGATAGGGGTGATTTAACTTGGATGGAATCAGTTGAGTTGGCTTCGAAAAGGGCTTTCTTAGAAAGTAAGACACATCCTAGAGATATAGGAGTTGTCGAGGTTCATGACATGGCTAGCATATTGGAGATAATGGAGTTAGAGGCAGCAGGGTTTTTTAAAAAAGGACAGGGATGGATAGCGACTATGGAAGATCTTACATCATTAACAGGAGTCCTTCCAGTGAATACCAGTGGCGGATTAATAGGAAAGGGACATCCTATAGGTGCTACTGGTGTTGCACAGGCTTATGAGATATGGCTACAGCTAACTAGACAGGCAGCAAATAGACAGGTAGAGGCAACTAAGGGAATGACAATAAATATAGCTGGATTTGGTAATAATGCGATAGTTGGAGTTTACGGTGTGGAGCCTTGAGTTTCCGATGTAAAAAGTGTAATAAAAAATATAGTGTAAGGAGAGTAAGATGTAGTTGTGGAGGAACAGAGTTCCTCTATGAGAACGCCAGTTTCAATCCAATTTTCTCCTTAAAGCTCTCGGTAACTCCTGCTGGTTTTCCTGAAGAAGTCTATATAACACTAGGTAAGTCGGGCGATATTATGACATTTTGTAGGAGTTTAGAGAAAATTACCGATGAGTTCTATGTTAACGAAAACGGAGAATGTGTGACCTCCGAAAGAATCAAATAATTCAAAAATTTCCCACTGATATTACAAATTTTTCTCGACATCAATTCAATCATAATTAAGAATTTGTCACGCAAGCCACGTGAAATTATAGAAAGCAAATTCCAGTGTCTAATGCGCATTAAATGTGATACAATTTATTAACTAAACTTTTCGTAAGAAAAACAAGTATCAAGAACCTGACTAGTAGGAAGTTGGACTTTTCCTCTACAATTTGATAATCTATAGTTCAATGTTTAAAGAAATCGCGTAATTTCCTTTTCGCCCAGATCTGATCCCAAAGAAGGGATAGAAGATAAGCGATAAACGTAACTTCTCGCATATATTCAGGAAATGAAACCTATCCGTGCATTGTGAACTGTAATATTCTTCGTTAAATTAGTATAGTTCGGTTTAATAATCCAGATACATATAAAACAGTGTGAGAAATAAGGATAGCTGTAACATCATTATAAACATGCGAAAGCAGGTTAAGAGGTTATATGTAATAGCAATGACGCGTGTTATTAGTAAAGTCCTTAAAAGGAGTCAAGCAGACCGAAAGCTAACAATGATCCCCTTCCCAAATTGTTTTTATCAACTCTTTGAACTTTTTCTCATGTCGGTAAACGGTAACTTGTTATCGGTGTGAAAGTTGATAAAAGTTAACATTAAAAAGCTGGGAATATCCAAAAAACTCAGTAACATTTTCCAAAATTTTCATGCGATAGTAGTAGTACTTATTGTACTTAGTCAGAAACTATAGGGCAAATATTCATTCTACAGCCTGGAAATGTGTTAGTTTTACACCAATGATATTCTCGCCCTTCATTAACCAACAGAGTATGGAATGACCTTGCTGGGATTGGATGCTTTCGGCTGTCTCATGGTAAACACTGAGAGTTTGCTTAAACTCGATAAAGTTCTGTAATTAATATGTATTATAGTATTCGAATCCTTCATGCTAGAAAATACTAGGTGAATTAAGTTAACCTTAAATTTTAACGACAATTCTTTAATAGGAAAAACCGAAATAGTTTTGTTGGACCCGTAGCTCAGCCAGGATAGAGCGCTGGCCTTCTAAGCCAGTGGTCGGGGGTTCAAATCCCCCCGGGTCCGTTCTGGTAGAACCCCCAATTCTCTTCACTTGCATACAGGAATCAGCCTCGCAAACTAAAGGTTCGACATGCGTTTAGTTTCCATCATCTAGGTTGGAAACGTAATACCACCCTCTTCTTTCACGTATAATGTAATCACCACATTTATATCGCATGTTCATGATAATTACAATTACTGTTTTACGATAAAACCTTTGTTTTACATTAATTTTTACGTAAAAGTAACAAAGACGGTAAATTCAAAACCCTTTAAGATCGACTCATGGATAAGTACATCTTTACCGTCGTACTTAATAGTGGACACTAGGCGGTAATTTTTATCATAATACTTCTTCACAAGGTGATTTAAGCTGCTTAAAAATTCAGCTTCCCATAGCGGTGTAGTTGAAATCATGTGTAGATCTTTGACCTTATTAGACCCTTAACTCAATTATTCTACAATCTACACAACTTCTTGGCTAGTTTTCTGCTCTTTTTGCAATAACTTTCTTAGATTCTCTCTGTTATTTATGACGTCCTTGAGAATTCTGTAAGTCATACCCCATATTCTGTACTCATGATAGTAAAACGCATCGTCTTTTTCTACCATATTATTGAGTTCTGCCCAGAATGCCTTTTGTATTTCATTACTATCCGCTCTAGGCTCTCCGGTTTTAGGAGACAGGAAAACTGCTACCTTTATATTCCTATTGTTTGGTGAGTAAATCCCAAGTTTTTCAACAATCCTTGGAGTAAGGCTAACTTCTTCTTGAGCCTCTCTTATTGCTGCCTCTCTTGGTGTTTCTCCTTGTTTGATGAATCCTCCTGGCAATGCGATATGACCAGACCACGGATCTCCATCTCTTTGCACTCTCTTAATTAGAAGTACTGCTTCTCCATCAAAAAATACTGTGACAGCAGCGTCAACCATTTGTCATAAAACTATTCTTTATCTTAAAAATTCTCTCATCTAAAACTATCGTATAAGTCCCCCTACTCTCCATTAAGAATTTTGCCTTCCTACTTTATAGGGATATTATGGAATGTCGTGCAGAAAGGATTCTCTCTAGTTCACTTAGAGAGGAAAGGGAAATAAGAATATGTAATAAGGGAAAGAATTTAGTTTTAGTTTTACATCCTTATGGATATGGGAAAGTACCGTTTTTAGTTGGTAATCCGAAGTACCCATCTTTTAAGAAGATGGAGTCAATAGACGCCGTGTTTGTAGAACCTGACGCAAGCCTTCCAATTAGGTCCGGAATTACTAATCCCCCATTTGAGGATATGTACATGGGTTCATGGTATCATGATTCAGAGTATGTTGGTAAATACGCTTCTTTTATAGTCGAAGTGGCAAGACTATTCAAAGAAAGATATGAAATAAAGGGTAGAACAGCAGTAATTGGGGGATCTATGGGAGGATGGGGGGCAATAAATCTCACTTTGAAATATCCAGATATTTTCAGCATTGGGGCGTCAGCAGACGGTCCAATGATCTATGGGAAGTCCCTGTTATTCTTAAAGGAGGGAACCCAGGAACTTGCGAGAATTATGGGTACTACGGTTGAGCAAGTGGGTGAGGTTTACTTAGATATGGCAAGATCTCTGGACATAGTTTATACAGGTGGGAAACTCCTAAAAAGCGTATCCTACATAAATGGTAAGGTATTATACGATGAAAGTCTTTTCGAGAAGATAAAACTTAATTTCCCATTACAAGTAGTCGAGACCTATAGGGCGAATATTGTGGAAAACGAGCTGATTTTAATTACTAACTATTATGATACGGGGATTGCTATCTCTAATTCCCTTATGCATAACAAGATGTTACAATTACATATTCCTCATCATTACCAGTGCTACGTTGGTCCTAAAGTAGCGTCCCACATAATTGGAGTAGCTAATAGTATGTCTAAAATTCTTGAATTATTAGGGGTAAGGTTTAGATAATATCTACTCTAATAATGATAACTTTTTATTTTTTAATTCAAAGATAGTTGTTATGGAAAAGTACTGTCCTAGATGCGGTAATTCATTACAGGATAGTGTGCAAGTTTGTCAATATTGCGGTTATACATTCCCATCTTCACAGCCTAACACACAACCTCAAACTCCGCCTCCCACATATCAACCATTACCAACACAGCCCCCAAGCAACGTTGGCAAAACTCAATATGGTACATCTCAACCGAATCAACCAACGGGAATTCCACAACCGTCATATAGTTATAGACAACAACCGGTTCTACCTGCTAACTATATTCAAAATGTCCCTAAACAGTTTTTATCAGTGTTACAAACATCGTATCAAGCTATTTTATCAACATATAACTACGCAAAACTAATTGTTGGAATAAGCGTAATACTGTTTGCTGTTGGGGAATTATTTCCACAAATAGAGTTAATTATATCCTCCATCAGATTTCATGCATATGCTTCAATAGCACCAGCTACATTGCTTATTGCATCATTTCTTATTTATTTAGTAGTAGGAATATTATTCCTAATAAGTAAAAATTTCTCACTTAATCGATTAATATATCCTCTATCACTACTATACTTCCTTATACTAGGTATAACAGAGATGGTGGCTACTGCGATAGCTACAGGCACTGGCTATTTCCCTGGTGTAATCTTAGTTACTGGTTCAATCTTGGGATTCTTTGCAATAATGAAAAGTAACGATAAGATTACCGCTTATGTAATTGGTTTCGTATCTGTGCTTCTCATATATATTTATAGTAATTCATTCCTTAACTCAAACCTATGGGGTCCTGCAGTGTTAACGGTATTATCCTTCTTAATAGTTATGACTTTCGTCGATATGAGAGTAATTAGAGGAGTCGGTTGGTCTATAAGTGCGCTGATACTGTCAATAGGATTTATTACGTTTGGCTCTAGCTTGCTCTCTGTATCAAACCCAGGAGGATACTTGGGTACAGCATATTTTGGAATAACAGTTGCTAGTGGAATATTATCTGTGATAGGTGGAGTATTCGGTATAGTATGCGGAATATTTATGATAATATTTTCATTAATTACTCGAGAAACATTATTTTAACTTCAGTGTGAGTTAAGTGGTGAGAGTTTTCCTCTACGACAGTAGACTCGGATTATTTAGAATGTGAAATTATATGAGTATTTTCTCAGTTCTCTTAGGTAACGGTTCTCCTATTCGAACGTCTTATTCCTTAACGTAATTTATCATGACTGAAATCGAGTAAGAATGGGGAAGGCCTCTCTCATTTTCACGCTTAACAATAATTATTTCAATATTATTTTGAGTCTACTAATGAGGAAGGACCATTCGCATTCCGTTCTATGATTTTTTTCTTCTCTGAATAGCACGTTCATATTCTTTTTTCTCCTCATCAGTTTCTGGGGAATATTGCTTTACTGGAATAGGTTTACCATTTTCATCTATGTGAACAAAGGTAAAGTATGTTGTGGTTACATGTTCCGTTATCCCGCTTTGAGGTTCGTATTTGATTACATTTAACGTTACTTCCATTGATGTCCTACCGACGTATGATATACACCCCCTAATAAGTATGTAATCTCCTAACATAACGGGAGAATAAAATGACGTCCTACTAACGGCAGCAGTTACAACGTGTCCGTTTGAATAAGGATATCCGATGTAATTTAGACAAAGTATTCCCCCTGTGTCGTCCATAATTTTAAGAATTCTACCTGCAGAAGCTGTCACTCCGTTATATGTCAAATCTGGGGTCACGTTAAGGCTATTAGTTATTATATACCTAAAACCGATTGTCGGGTTAGTAACATCAAATCTCCTCTCATTTCTATCCTTAATTTTCTGAAGACGTTCTTCCCTCCTTCTCATCGCAACATTCCATATTTCCTGGTCATCCGGTTCTATGATCTCCTCTATCTTCAGAGGTCGTAAATTCCTGTCCACTTTAACGTAAGAACCGTAGGCATTTGCTATTAACTCATTCCCTCTTAGAGCCTTCATCTCTACTTCTACTGAAGTTCGCCCGACAAATTGTATTTCCGCGTATATAGATATGATATCTCCAAGTTTCACTCCTTTGTGAAAAACTACGTCATCCAAAGTTGCTAGCACTGCCTGCCCTTTCACAGCCTTTACTACACATAAAAGACCGGCGTCCGCTAGCCACCTTAGCATATCCCCTCCGTGTAATCTTCCTAGAAAGTTCGTCTCAGTGTAATGGACTATTTTATGTTGGACTATGCGGGTTTCAGACGTTTTCAACTATTACACCTAATATTTCGTCAGAAAGTTTAAGGTATTCTCCGCTTCCAGTCTTCCTCCATTCGAGGATCGCATCCCTTAATCCATCAAGGATCTCCTTTAAATTCGTGGGTATATCCCTAAGAATTCTTTCGGGGAAATCAGTAACTGAAACTCGTTTCGGTCGGGCTGAGAAAAACGGAAGGTATTCATCCTGAGTAGCACTAATTATAAGGCCACCATGACGATCTACCATATACTCGTATCCTCCTACACGACCAACAGTTACCGCAAAGTCCTCACCTGGTGGAACTACTTGACTTAGTGAGTTGAGGAACGCAATGGAGCTCTTCAGATCCTTATTTCTCTTTACTCGCGTTAAGGAATTCTTAAAATCTTCTACGCTCATAGTAACAAGATTTGGGATTCCCAGTTATAAAAATGGAGGTTATAAGAAAGGGGAAATTGAGTGAGATATGAAGACATTCTATACGACACCTCCCTAAGTTCCAGTTATTATTAAAAAGAACTATTAGAAGACTTTCAATTTCAGTAAAACCTTTCTGATAACTATTCCAAGAAGGTATTATCTTAATGGGAAGATTCAGGGAAGGCATAAGGCCCTATCTACAGGGATTGGATTTATACCCCTTTTAGTTAATCTAAAATAAGAGAAAGGGACTCATTTATGTTAATTACACTTATTTACGCAGTATGTGTTACTGAGACGCCTTAGCGAGGCTGTGTGGTACGCCCCTGCTCCAATCAGCAGCCATCAGGACACCACCATGTCCACTTCGAGGTGCAATCCTTAGACACTATGGTGCCCTACAGGCAAGGTGGAGATAAGAAGCAGGAAGTCCCTACCGTGAGGTAGGGTATAGTATCCATCAGGGTAAGTTCACTTATGTAGCTTAACCTGAAGGCATTATTTGTCAAGGTTAAGTTCCTTCCCCTAGGTTGGGGTTGGCGTCTTAAAAATATCGCTTCTTCTTAGGGTCCTTTCCCACGTTCTGTCAAATCTAAAGATTTCCATGAATATTGCAGTGATGTGGAGTATGACGACCAGTTGGATGTATACATAAGAGACAAAAGCGTAAGGTATTCCTATCATATGTTTTTTTGAAATAATCACTGCCACTATAAACGTGAAAAGTGAAGACAGAGTAATGAAGGAACCGAATACTAAAAGCATTTCACGAGGAACTACAATGACCAAAGAGTAGTCTAATAAACTGATTGCCATGAACATAGGGGTAAATACTACTGTTATTGCGTCTATTATCTTTAGTGTGGGTTTGCCTAATTCCTTCATGGATATTTCGAGATGTCCCCGATACCACCTTAGTCTTTGCTTTATTAGGGCTCTTAAACTAGGGGCAACCTCCCTCCAGGAGAGAACAGACGGGACGTAAATCACCTTATAATTCTTTGCAGTTAGCCTCAAACTTAGGTCTAGGTCCTCGGTTAGAGTATTCTCATTCCATAGCCCAACTTCTCTTAATACGGAGCTTCTAATAAACATGCACGTTCCGTTAAGAGGAACGAATCCACCTAATCTAGCCCTTCCCGCTATACTGTACTCGTATAAAAGTTCCTCAAGGGCTGCAAACCTTGAAGCCAGACTATCGTTTACGTTTATCGGGAGAAGTTTCCCCTGGACTGCTGCGACATCCCTTTTTTCGAATTGTCCCGCTGCAGATTTTAATGCATCAAGTTTCGGGATTGTGTCTGCATCGAACACCGCTACTATTTCCCCCTTTGCTACGTCCATCGCTGCGTTCAGGGCTGCTGCCTTTCCCTTTTTGTTTATAGACAAACATTTAATCAGGCGGTAGTTCTCTGCATACTTCATGCAAACGTCTAGGGTATTATCTGTGGAACCGCTTTCCGCAACAATAATCTCCATTTTCTCCCTGTCGTATTCCTGCTGAATTAGCCTATCTATTATTCTTGGAAGTTGCTTCTCTTCGTTCTTCGCAGGAATGATAATACTTACTGTAGGATAATTATTTATTGTAGAGTAAGCAGAAAATTTCCATGTTATACCTAAGCTGGATAGAGAAGTATTATAGAGGTTCCATATAGTCACTAATGTTACGGAAAACAGCACCAAATATGTGAGCATCAGGTTAGATACGCTTTAATCATATATATTCTTAATATTACCTCAATTATGTATAACGATCGAAGCATTGACAATATAGTCCTATTGCTCTTTAAATCATCTTCACCAAATATTAATTATGATAACCAAATCTGATATCAGAGATATAATGGGGGAGTACTCTCCTCGTGGTGAAACTTTAGCTAATGTAGGTAAGTTCATAGCGATTGGCTTGGACGATCCTTTCCACGTAACAACCATTACCGGGGGGGCTCTTATTATAGCGGGGGAGATCATGAGAAGGAGAACCCCTCTAGGTGTCAGAATGGCCACTCTAATGATACGGCAAGGGATACAGGAATTCCATAAAATTTCATTGGAGATAAGTACACTTGGGTTAAAGTAATGAAAATAACGCCGATAGCCTTTGAGAGTCTAGGGGTGAGATCTCAATGTACATTAGTGGAAACTAAAGATATTAGGATACTAATCGACCCTGCTGTGTCATTGGCTCCTAGGAGATACGGTCTCCCCCCTCATCAGAATGAAGTTGATAAATTAAATGAACTAAAAAGGAAGATAGAGTCGACGGACGCCGAACTCATAATCGTAACACATTACCATTACGACCATCACGATCCTGGGTACGTTGTAAGTAACGAGATCTATAGGAATAAGACGGTGTTAATTAAGGACCCATTAAACTTCATAAATGTAAGTCAAAAGGTCTTTAGGGCTCCTAAATTTCTTAAGAGTATTGAAAAGAAAGCATCCGAGGTGCAGATAGGGGACGGGAAGAAATTTGAGATAGGTTCTACGAAAATAAATATCTCTAACCCCGTACCCCATGGTGCGGACGAAAGGTTAGGTTACGTTATCCAAGTTGCTATAAGTGATAAGGACGATACAGTTCTTTTCACATCAGATATAGAGGGGGCGCCCAGAGGCGAACATCTTGCCTTTACTAATGAGATCAGACCTGGTATTATAGTCATTGATGGTCCTCTCTCATATCTTTTAGGGAGGGCTTGGAATGAAGAGACACTTAATAATGCAATGAAAAACATGGAGTACTTTATGAGGCTCGGTCTGCATACCGCGATAATAGACCATCACGTTCTGAGAGATCTGGAGTATCAGAGAGTTTTGGCACCTGTAATCGATGTAGCAAAGTCAGCGGGCGTTAAAGTAGTTACAGCCGCGGAATATTTAGGAATGGAGAACCTACAACTCGAAGCGAGGAGAAGGGAACTCTACACGTATGAGAATAAACCAGGAAAACTGACAAGAAACATGCTAAACCTAATGGACTCATAGCACGGGAACTCTTATAACCATGGATCAGCTACTATTCTTCCTAACGCATTACCCTTCTTATATTCTTCGAGTGCCTCACCTACTTTGTCAAGGCTTACTACCTTGTCAATAAGTATTTTCATTTTTCCCTCAGCTACTAGTCTTAATCCTTCCCTTAACTCATCCAATGTATTCCCTACTGATGCTGTAACAGTTATTTCCCTAACTATGTTATACAAGGGATTCATTTCTATTTTTTCCCTCTCATATCCAATCAGGACGACTCTCCCCTTTCTCCCTACTGCTCTAATGTACGAATTATACGATTCCTTTGTTCCCACAAGGTCGTAAACCACATCGGCCATATTACCCTTTGTTATTTCGTGTACTTTCTTAGTTAAGCTATCCTTTAGCGGATTGACGACTTCTGTGGCTCCTAATTCTTTTGCTAGCTCTAATTTCTTTTGATTACGAGAGACTGCAATAACTTTAGCCCCCTTCAGCCTATTATATTGAATTAGCTGGAAACCTACACCTCCTACACCGTAAACAACTACAGTATCTCCCTCTTTTATAGAGGCCTTACTTGTGGCATGAATGGCAGTAGTAACGCTACATCCTATCGGCGCAGCTTCCTCAAATGAAATCTGATCAGGTATTCTTATTGCATTCCTGATGGGGGCTTTAACATATTGTGCAAACCCCCCGTTATTCATGAAACCTAATTCTAGTTTCGGTCTAGGGCATAGGTTTTCTTCACCTGTTTTGCAGAAATTACATTGTCCGCAACCCTGATAATAGTATAGAACTACTCTATCCCCCTTCTTCAAATCACTATCTCCCTTGATCTCCTCAACCTCACCTGCAATTTCATGCCCTAAAATTATTCCGTTGGGCGCTGGTATTATGGAATCTAGGAAATGGAGTTCTGTATGACAAATTCCTGCAGAATGAACTTTGATCAGGACTTCACCGTTCTCTATCTTAGGTAGTTCAACCTCATCCTTTACAAGCCCTCCGTCTCTAAGGAGTAATGCCCGCATGATTAATACATGCTTAAGCGCTTTTTTAATTTTTAGTTAAGATACTAAAATAGATGTTGTTATTTTTTATCTTAATGGGGGTTCAAAGGGGGCGAAAGACCCCTTCCGTAAGGGGATGGATAGCCCCCTTTGTATAAGGTTAAATATCCGTTCTTCTGCATTCTCCTAATGCCCGACGTAGTGTTCAGGTTCAGAGCCTACACTAATGACAAAACGTTGAGGGCGTTAAAGGCCCAGTTGAAGTCGGCGTCTGAATTGTACAACACCCTGCGTTGGGCAGACTCCTATTTCTATGCAAGAGACGGAAAAGGTCTGAACCAAACCCAGTTGAGGCAACTAGCGCTAGACCTGAGGAAGCAGGACGTGGAGTATCAACAACTGCACTCTCAAGTTGCTCAGAACGTTGCGGATCGCTTCTACGAGGCCAGGGAGAGGTTCTTCAAGGGATTAGCAAGGTTTCCCAAGGAGAAGAAGGCCTACAGATGGTACTCCCTGGTCTATCCGCAGAGCGGGTGGAAGGTATTGAGAGTGAGGGAGATAAGGAAGAAGAGCAGGGAGGGTAGCCCAAAGAAGTTGATGACGCTGAGTCTCTCCCATCTAGGTGTATTCGAGGTTCTTGTGCATAGGGACTTTCCCCTGGACAAGGTAAAGAGGGTTGTAGTAAAGCTAATGCCCTCAGAGAGGATTTACGTCTCCTTCGTGGTCGAGGGTTACGAGTTCCCCAAGCTAGCTAAGGTCAATAAAGTAACGGCACTGGACGTGGGCATCAAGACACTCATCATGACGTCAGAGGGAGAGTATTTCCCAAACGTAAAGCCTTACGAGAAGGCGTTGCGGAAGGTGAGGCACTTACATAGGATCCTGTCCAGGAAGAAGTTCCTCTCCAAGAACTGGTTTAAGGCAAAGGTGAAGTTAGCCAAGGCATACGAGCATCTCAAGAACTTCAGGAGAGACCTCTACATGAAACTAGGTAAGCACTTCGCGAGGAACTATGACGCGGTGGTGATGGAGGACATAAACGTCAAGAGGCTAGTGGGCAGATCGCTCAGGAAGACGAGGATGAGGCTCCATGACGTAGCCTTCAACGAGTTCAAGACGGTCTTGAAGTATCAGATGGAGAAGCACGGTAAATCCATCGCCCTAGTGGATCCGGGGTACACGTCTAAAACCTGTGCCAATTGTGGTTACGTGAAGGAAGACCTAACTCTCTCCGATAGGATCTTTTCCTGTCCCAAATGCGGATGGGTCACTGACCGTGATTACAACGCCTCCCTGAACATCCTACGTAGATCGGGGTCGGTGCGACCCTTAGTGCCTGTGGAGTTCCGCCCTCTACCAGTACTTCGGTACTGGCAAGGTGGGACCAGGAAGCAGGAAGCCCCGTTTAGGGCGGGGTGAGTTCACACCCTCTAATACTTTAAAGAGTGAGGATGAAATTTCACCTTTTCAAAGTTCATTCGTTTAATATCGTCAATAGTAAATGAGGAACCGTCGAACTTCGATGTCCGAAGAGGTGTTACATGCTTCGCCTCTAACACAGCTATGGGAACAGCGTGTCCAGAACTATACATAGATCAACGTTATGTTCCTTGATGTTCTTGCTATTGGCAAACTTGCACCTTTTAAGACTAAATCACTGTAAGGACTTGGTAATCTCTTCTCTAGTTCTACGTGTTTTTCCCCGTGGAAGGTAAGCTTTAAGTCTTGTGTTTTTAAGTTCTTGTTGGAAAAAAGAATATTTAATTACTCTATTTATAAAGATGAGATAGTTAGCTGGGATTAGGAAAATGTTACTTTAAAACCTCAATAAAAGACGTCTTTTAGCATCAGTTTTAGATCCTTCGACGTTCTATATTAAATCTACGTACTGCCATTAACTAACAAGTTAAGCTTCGTTGGTAAAACTAGAATACAAAATTCGGATGAACCGATAGGAAGACTCACGATCATTTACAATTAGGACAATCTTTTTATTCAATCAAATTGATGCTACTTATGAACGTCAAACTCATCGTGGTTTCAGTAGTGATAATAGGCGTGTTAGTTGGAGGACTCTCATATTATCAGCTATCCCATGTTACTCCGTCCCTAATAGTTCTCTCTCAGCAAGATATTTCCACCGTAATGCCGGGGTGGAAAGTGGCAGGAGTTTTAGTGGCAAATTACACGCCATTTTTCTCAAGTCTGTACCCTAATGCTACTCAGGTTGCACAAGAGGAGTTTATTAAAGGTAATGCTACACTATACCTATACGTTATAGAGTATAATGCTACCCCTACTAATAAGCCGGGATACTCTGAATACGGTCACTTTCTGATCCACGCTAACGTAACTGGAAACACCAGTTATGTAAACCTCAATAATGTAATTTCAGAGGAGATAAACGCGATAAAGACAGGGAGCGGACTTAAACCCGAAATCTCTAACTTCATGCTCTCTTCAAACGATAACGTAAACGTTCTCGAATATGGCAATTTAACTTCAAAAGATATTAATTTATACATAGAAGTAGTTAAAGATAATCAGAGTATTACATACATATCTATAGAGAATGCCTCAAACTACTCTGAGATATACTCATCAATATACTCATCTGTAAAGCAATATGCCGTTAACGGAACGCTCAATGGTTATAATTACTTTAACCTAACTATAACGTCCCTACAGGGACAAAGCTTCTATATTGTTGGTGAAAAACCAACATGGGTCGTAATACTTGAATTTTACGGTCCACCCCAGTTTCAACTATTTAGCACCATTATGGAGAGAATTTAGAAAGAGTTATAAGGGACTTTTACGTTAATCTTCCGATGATAAGCATAAGCTTACCTTCAGGCATACAATTATCTGGTATAGTAACGATAGTCGTTACTTTCTTACTAGGACTACTTATAGGAGTTTTAGTGAAAGAGTTGATCAAAGTTGGTATAGTTCTTCTAATAATAGTTGTTCTACTTTATGCACTAGGATATATTCATCCCTCTTTCATTCAATACGCGCTTCATCAGGCTGGAGTAGTTGCACAACAAGCCTACAGCTATGCCCAGGAATATAAAAATATTATTCCTTACACTTCTATAGCTTTCATTATAGGGTTTGTAATAGGTTTGTGGAAAGGTTAGGACGATTTCCCTCCTTCACCTGTCGTTTTCTTCTCCTCAACTGGTTTCTCCTTGCTTTTTTCTTTCTTCTCCTTACTCTCTTTCTTGAATCTCTTTATTTCAACTTCTACCGTTACGCCTTCATCACAGGTATAGGCGATATTTCCATTTTCCTCCCTCTCCTCACAGGTTATCCCTCTATTCCTTATGAATTCCCTCAAGTTCTTCTTATGTCTGAAGGTTAATTTCTCCTCTTTATTCTCCTTCTTTACGGTTACGTAGTATTTAATTACTTTCATAAGGTCATAACTGGTGATGAAAATTTAAGGTTGTGGTGAGATTGAATAGCATGTCGTCTATTAATGGATTTAGGTATTTTTCTCTAGATGAAGTAAAGAAAAGGGGATACGACATAGATAATTTACCATACTCAATCAAAGTTCTGATCGAGAATGTGTTGAGGAATATGAACGGAAATACCGTAACTGAGGAGGATCTCGACGCCATATCCTCCTGGAAAGTGGGAAAAGAAATACCCTTCTTTCCATCAAGGATATTACTTCAAGATTACACAGGTATCCCGCTTCTTGTAGACCTAGCTGGCATGAGATCAGCGATAAAACGATTAAGAGGAAAACCTGAGGCAGTAAACCCGCTTATACAATCTGACTTGGTCATTGATCACTCAGTACAAGTTGATTACTTCGGAACTACGAACTCCCTAATGCTGAATATGAAAAAAGAATTTGAAAGGAATATGGAGAGGTATAAGTTTTTAAAATGGGCTCAGGGGAGCTTCTCAAATCTAAGGATAGTGACGCCAGGTCACGGTATTGTTCATCAGGTAAATATTGAATTCTTATCTCAGGTAGCGTATGTCAAGGATGGTGTTATTTATCCCGATTCCCTGATAGGTACGGATTCTCACACTACAATGGTTAACGGAATAGGGGTTTTAGGTTGGGGTGTCGGCGGCCTTGAGGCAGAGGTATCCATGTTGGGAGAGCCTTATCCTTTACTCGTTCCTGAGGTAATAGGTGTTAAACTGACGGGAGAACTTAATCCTGGAGTTACTCCAACCGACGTCGTCTTATATGTAACTGAGACCTTAAGAAAAATTAACGTGGTAGGTAAATTTGTGGAGTTCTTTGGACCCTCATTATCAAAATTATCTGCCCAGGATAGATCCACTGTGTCCAATATGGCGCCGGAGTACGGTGCGACTGTAGGCTATTTCCCAGTGGATAAGAACACTCTTACCTATCTGGAGAAGACTGGGAGGGATCCCGTATTACCTAGAGAGTACTTTAAGTCACAGGGAATGTTCTATAGTTACGAACCTATTTATTCGAAGGTCGTAGAAATAAATCTAGGAGATATTGAACCGTCAATAGCGGGTCCTAAAAATCCTGAGGAGAGAGTTCCCCTTAAAGAGGCTAAGTCGGTTGCTGAAGAACTATGTAAGGACGGTAGGGACGGATCCTTTATCCCCAATTGCGGAATTGCAATAGCCGCTATAACGAGTTGCACTAACACATCAAATCCAACAGTAATGCTAGGGGCTGGAATATTAGCTAAAAATGCTATTGAAAGGGGACTTATTAGAAAGCCCTATATTAAGACCAGTACTGCCCCTGGTTCAAGGGTGGTTACAGATTACTTAGAGAAGACTAACCTTCTCCCCTACCTGGAGGGATTAGGATTTCACGTAGTCGGTTACGGATGTACTACGTGTATCGGAAATGCAGGACCATTAATACCCGAAGTAGAGAAAGACGTAAGAGAAGGTACAAAAGCCTTTGCGATTATAAGCGGTAACAGGAACTTTGAGGGAAGAATTAATCCGTTGCTTACGGGAACCTTTCTAGCCTCACCAATTCTGGTAGTGGCATACGCTCTAGCAGGAAGGTTTAACGTTGATTTTGAACGTGAACCCATAGGATTTGATCCAAATAAGAAGCCGGTATACCTAAGGGATATATGGCCGAGTACGGAGGAAATTAACAAATTACTTGAGAAAGCTATGGACCCTGAAATATTCAAGGAGAAGTATGCTGATGCATTCGAGGGAAATGAGGATTGGAATAAACTTTCAGTAGAAAAAGGCGAGTTATACTCATGGGATACTTCCTCTACCTACATTAGGGAACCGCCTTGGTTCTGGGGAGAAGGTTGGAAAATGGGGGACATAGTCGGTGCAAAAATACTGGCCCTTTTCGGAGATAGAGTAACGACAGATCATATCTCCCCTGCAGGTCCAATAACCCCTGACTCCCTAGCGGGAGAGTACTTAAGAGCACTAGGCGTAACCGAGTTAAATACTTTTGGAGCAAGAAGGGGGAACCATGAAGTGATGTTAAGAGGAGGATTTTCCAACCCTAAGATAAAGAACATGATGGTCGATAAAATAGGAGGATATACGAAGTATGAGGGAAAGGTAGTAACGATTTACGAGGCGGCAATGAATTACCAGAAAAAAGGAATTCCACTGGTAATTTTTGCTGGGAAGCAGTACGGTACTGGTAGTTCGCGCGACTGGGCAGCGAAAGTTACTGCTCTTTTAGGAGTAAGAGTAGTTATTGCAGAGAGCTTTGAGAGGATTCACAGGAGTAATTTAGTAGCGATGGGGGTAATACCAATAGAAGGGATAGATTGGAGACAATTAGGACTTACTGGAGATGAGACAATTAACGTTAGAGGACTTAACGAGCTGACACCGAAGAAGAAAGTCACGGTAGAAATTGGCAATAAAACGGTAGAGGGAATAGCCCGCGTTGACAATAAAATAGAACTAGAGTACGTTAAAAGTGGCGGGGTATTTAGATACGCTCTTAATAAGGTCTTGTCGAAGTAAACTCTTTCCCAACGGTTGATTTTTATTGTTTTACGTGCAATACCATTTATGTTAAGGATAAATCATTTCATAAACGGAGAGTTCGTAATTCCTCACGGCGAGGATTACAAGGAGAAGCGTTCTCCTAATGACGGAAAAGTGTTAGCGGAGGTTGCCAATGGAGGAAGAGAAGACGCGAAAAGAGGTATTGACGCAGCATATGAGTCTCATAAGTCATGGTCAAAATTGCCACCTATCAAGAGGGCTGAATACCTTAGCAAATTTCTCGAAATCTATAAGTCAAGCGTGAATACATTTCAGGAGTATCTGATAAGAGAGGCCGGTGGAATAAAGAAGAAGGCTTGGGCTGAGACCTTATTCACTGAGAGGTTAATATCCAACGCCATCGAGGTCGCTAGGCATGTTAATGGTGAGAATATTCCATCAGATAGTGAGGGGCAGTTAAACATAGTTTTTAAGAAACCTAAGGGCGTTACTTCCGTAATAACTCCATGGAATTACCCACTTTCCATCTCCATCAAGAAGGTTATGCATTCCTTAGCTTTTGGAAATACAGTTGTGTTAAAGACCTCAAGCGAAACGCCAATGACGGGGTACTTAATAGCTGACGTTGCACAGAAATCTCTTCCAAAAGGCGTCCTTAATGTGATATTTGGTTCTGGCTCTGTAGTAGGGGATGAGATGGTTACTAACAAAAAGGTTTCACATATCACATTCACTGGTGAGACAGTAACGGGAAAGGAAATAGCATCAAAAGCTGGAGGAAATTTAAAAAGCGTAACGTTAGAATTAGGAGGGAGTGATCCGCTTATTATAATGGACGACGTGGATATCGATTACGCTACTAGACTAGCTGTTTTTGGAGCGTTCTTTCATCAAGGGCAGATATGTACGTCGTCAAAGAGGATCTTAGTTCATGAGAGGATTTACGATAGGTTCGTAAGTCGATTTATGGAAGCGGTTAATAACCTAGTGGTTGGCGATCCTGAACTAGAAAACACTGATATTGGTCCCCTCATAAATGAGAGACAAGTTTCGGCGATGCAAGAATTTGTTAAAGATTCTCAGGATCGTGGGGGTAAAATAATATCTGGAGGGAAGTTCAAGGAAAACTACTTTTATCCGACGGTAGTCACTGACGTTGACGCGAACTTTAAGATAATGAAGGAGGAGGTTTTCGGACCTGTAAGACCTGTAGTGCGTTTTTCAACAAAGGAGGAGGCTATTGACATAGCTAATTCTACGGAATATGGACTGTCGGGGGCCGTATTGACTAACAATATTAACACTGCCTTATTTTTCGTTGAAAACGTAGAAGCAGGTATGTTCCATGTTAACGATGTAACATTTCTTGAGGAGTCCCACATACCATTTGGAGGGATAAAGAGTAGTGGATTGGGAAGAGAAGGAGGATTATACTCCGCTAGGGAAACTATGTACGATAAATGGGTTACATTTACTACAAGGACTAAGCGATTTCCAATCCCAGCTTCACTGAAAGAGAAAACTAATTAATTTCTTTATTTCTATTTTTTAAATATAGTGTTATTTAATTTTATGGAAGTTTTTATCTTAATGGAAGTTAAGGGCATGAGGAATCATGTGGATGAGTGATCCATCATTTGAACATTTTTTCCCAGGCTGTAAATGTTTGACATAGAGTACCTCTACAGCGATTAAATGAGTTTTGAGGCCGTAAAAAAGTGCCTAAGAAGTTACCGTGAGATTGGTAAAACCACCTGCTCCGGGCACACGTTAGTAACATTCCATCGGCTCAGGAGTATTACGTAATGTCAGTCTTAGAAGTAAGGTAAACCTAGCTTTCCACGATTTGTGTTGGAAGCGAGAACGTCGAGAGATCTGACGTTGTCTGTTCAGGTTTCACCTGTCCTAACTATTGATTAAATCATAGCATCTCACTATTACGCTCTTCCAACGTATTAAACGGTTAGTAATCAGAAACACCTGCTGTACTACAAAGCTTTTTAAGTAAGGTATAAGAGAAAGGTTTGGGCTCCATAGGATTTCATGACATTTCATTTCATTCCTCATCCCTCGGATTTCATTAAAGTCACGGGACAGTGTGAGGTTCATCCTTCTTTGTCTCATTGGAGGGATAACCTAACCTGCTCATGGATGTGGATAAATGTGGACATCTTATGCTCTGTCACCCTTAGGGAAACTCGTCCGCATCCGGTGACAAGATTTATAAAACATATATTATATAAAAAATATATAAACTTCACTGTGTATCTGAAACTATTGATAATGGAGCAAATCTTGTCCTTAGGAGAGTTCGCTAACTACAATAATAATCTGATATACCGTGAATAATAACACAAGAGTGGGAGGTCAATAAGGTTAAATTAGATAAAATTAATAGTGTGAACATGTCGCGTGCAGCGAGATTTGCGCTATTACTGTTTTCTGTCGTAGAAATTCTAATCGTATTTCTTATACTTAATGCGACTCATTCATTCTATGCGGAGCTAGAAATAGTTCTGGTTATGACAATAAGTGTTCCGTGTATACTTCTCTCCTTAACTGGATCCCAGTTTCCTGGATTTATTCTTATTGGAGCGATCTCACCGATTATATTTGCATATAGTGAACATCTTTATCCAACAAATGCAGGTTATGTCTTAATCGGTTCATCTCTTATATTGATTCTCTCTTGGTTGCTTTATGCCCTTACCGTTAGAGGTAAGAAAATCAGGAATGCACTAGGAGGCCTCGGTGCGTTATTCTATGTTATTGCTATTCTATATACTCTATTACCATTGCACCTATCAGGGTTTACATTGAGTAAACTTATTACTAATTTTGAAACAGGGTATTCGTCACCTCTTGGCTTCGTTCTGCTTATCCTATCATCATCATTCATAGGATTTTCAGCTTTTACTACCCCCAATGTTATGAAACTTAGACAGAATGGTCTTCCAAGGAGAGCGGAATGGTCGGTAACAGTAAACGGGGTTAAAAGAAAGACTAAGGGTAAGACGATATCTATCAAATACGAGGGAGAAAGCTACTGGGTTGTCGAACCTGTATTTAAGAAAAACGATAAATTCGTACCTTTTCCTCAAAGTGGGAAAACATTGCCTGGAACCATTAACGTTGAGTTTAGGAAAGCGTATATCGTCGTTTTTAGGCAACAGGGATTGCCTAAAGATGTTCAATGGAGTGTGATAGTGAACGGAAGGGCTTGGAGTGGGTACGGGGATATAAACGTAGAGGTTTTTGAGACTAATGCTGAGTATGAAGTTAGACCTTTATCAATAAACGGAATGTGGTATCTCCCTAAAGAAAGAATTGGTAAAATACAGGGAGGAAAAACTATTACTGTAAATTTCATGAGAGTAGACTCAGCTCAATCAGTGCCTCAAATTCCATCATCTTCACAATCATCCCAGACCTCCGTAACGATACCAAGGAGTTTAAGGAACTGGGAACCTTCTGTTTGGATAGGAAGAGAGATAGGGGGTTATAAAGTAATGGAAGTCATAGGGCGCGGAGGTACATCATATGTACTTAAGGGAACTCTTTCAGGAAGTTTAAGAGCCCTTAAGATCCCTATAATAGGTGAGGGTGATAAGGAACAGTTAATATTCTCAGAATTGGCATCGGAGTTTAAGAACCTTGACGAACTTTCAAAGAAGACGGAAAACGTAGTTCAGCTCTATGGATTTGGCGGTGGGACGGATATAATTAGGGCGATAAAGAACGGTAACTTAGAATTATACGCTAACTCCCCCCCATATATTGTTATGGAACTAATGGAAGGCGGAGACGCTAAGGGGATATCGGACAATGATGCTATTTTCTACTGGCCTAAATATTATAAAATAGTTCTGATTATAATTCAGAAAATATCTGGAGCTCTAGCTGTAATTCACGCAAGTAACTACGTTCACATGGACGTTAAACCCCAGAATATATTTTTCAGCAATAAACCTGGTACAACAGCTTCGGAGGTGCTTAACAATCTTAATAATGGACTAGTCAAGGTGAAACTGGGGGACTTAGGTTCGGCAAGAAGGATTGGAGATAAGATTATTCAATTGACTACAGCCTATTCTCCCCCTGATGCAATTATCGCTTACTTAAAGAATGAAGGTACTTATCCTGCTATAGATGTTTTTTCCCTAGGAGCTACCGCACTATATCTATTAACTAGACAAGCAGTTTACGAGCAGGACACCCTCACTTTACTGAACTTATCGTTAGATAACAAGTCGTTAGATCTCGCAAATAAAGCAGCATACCGCTATTCTGAGTTGTGGAGAAACATGAGCAAACCTGTTAACGTTCCAGATCAGCTGTGGGCATTAGTTAAAGCAATGCTGAACCCATCTCCTAGTATGAGACCTGCAAGCAAGGAAATAGCGTACAAACTACTGAGCATCAAGGATACGCTTTAGGAATTCTCTCATTTTATCAGTTAAACTATCTGGATTCCGTATGGCTTCATTAACCTCTTCGTTATTCAATTTGAGTACGTCTATACCAGAAATTTCTATATTTTTTGCATTAGTTATTAAGAATACTTTCTTTACCCGCACCCCATCAACTTCGGTAACCTTAACTATCTTCTCTAGATTAGAGGGCGTATTCAAGGTGTCTCCATCAACTATCTTAACTTCCCCGAGATATGCGTCATTTTGAACTCTAAAGTATATGTCGGGAGTTACAGTGCCATCATCTGTATCGATTCTCCTTCCCTTAGGGTGAACGTAAGATATTCCCATTTCCTTTGCAATTGATATAAGTGTTTTCCTTACGGATTTTTCTAATTCCCTTGAAATATCCCGAGGATCTCCCTCTAGTTTAGCAGGAGGAACATTCCTTATCTGTTTCACTTTTTCCTCAAGACTTCTCCTTATCTTATTCGTATCCGGACCTACTTCATTTATCAAATTAGTGTATATTTCCTTTGCCTTATCTAAGAGCGATGATACGGTCTTCTCCTCTATAAGGATCCTTGCTAAAACGTCTGCTAAGTCAGGACAATAATACCTTAGTATGTCCTCCTTTTCCTCCTCCGTTAGATCACCACTTAGATCAACCTTAATTGGCATTTCGATCAGTCTCCTTTGAATAGCCTTGTCCATTTCCTTACTGGTCTCTTCTATTGGCATTGCCATTACAACTGGCACCTTAGTACCGGAATTCAACAGTCTATGTAATGGCATTACATGTCCTTCCTTAATTCTGATTTCATCAACAAGCAAGGGTAGAGCTGAGTCACTAAGGAACTCAATAATACCATCTATATCCTTACTGTACTCCTTGCACGCAATTCTAAGTTCTGCGATATTATGCTCTAAGAGTAGCTTATTACAGTTTTTCTTCAACCACTTTCTAAAATCTCGCGGTAAGGAAAAAAACCCGTAACCTAACTCCTTTTTCTTCTGATTAAGTCGCATTATCGCTTTCTCCCTTATTGTAAGGATGTCTTGAGACTCCCAAAATACATCCTCAAACCTATCCTTACCGGAGAGATCAACGTATAATGCACCTCTATCAACGAAGTCGGTATATATCTTTCTGAGTAAAGTGGTCTTCCCCATACCTGGAGGTCCGGTAATTAGCACGATTCCATTTCTCTCGATTTCTGCCTCTGCTATTTTCAGACCTTGTTCCCACCTTTTACCGACTGGTTTTAATTCCGTGTCGTTCCACGATGTTAACGTTCTAGATGGAAAAGTGCAGTTCAAACTACCTTCGCCTTATGATACCACAAATAGTTCCGTTAACTAATATTCCTTCCTCTCCTCCCGGAATTAACTCGTAGTTAGCTTGAACGTAATTGCTCAACTTACTGTAAAATTCCTCTTTGGTAACTCCCATCTGCTCCCTTATTAGCTTTAAATTAGCTACACCTAGAGCGTTCTTGACCTTGTTATAATATTCGTCGAAGATTTTCTCCATATTGGGAAAATTAACGGGATTTTGAGTTATCTTAAGATATTCTTTGATATACCTAATTTCCGACATTAACTCCTTCAGCATTTCATTATTCGTTTCCTCAAGCTTTATGACGTAGTCCATCTTATCCTTCTCACGGCTTTGATCAATCTTAGGTGTTCTTTCTCCAAGTTCTATCAGCTTTACCCTATATGAGTTAGGCGTCTTTTCCTTTATTGCTAATCCTCTAGACGTTATTACCTCAACTATGGCGTCAACGTCTTCATAGGAAATCTTGAGTAGTTTTTTGATATCTCCCCTAGTTAATTGGTTTTTCTCTTTTAGTTTTCCTATTAATTTATTTACATATTCTTCCATGTTCCCTTGACTACCCACACCGGTTCCTCCATAACATCGAGTTCCTTGGGCTCTACGGCGTACTCCTCTAATTTCTTCTCATTAACTGAAACGCCTAGTCCAGGTTTAGAGGGAACTTTAACGTGTCCACGTACGACCTCAATCTCTCCATTAATTATTTCCTTTTTCCAATCTGGAAACCAATCATAGAATGATTCTAACATTAGCAGATTTGGAGTGACAGCACTTATTTGAAGAGATGCAGTGTATTGAATAGGTCCGAACGCATTGTGATATGCGATCTCAAGGTCGTATGCCTCAGTTAACGCTACAACCTTTCTCGCAATCGTGAATCCGCCGATGTTTGTTATATCTGGTTGTAAGATATTCACTAATCCTAAGTAAACGGGTATTTCCTTTAATGAAACCAGTCTCTCTCCCATAGCAATTCTTAGCGACACCTCCTTCCTGTATTTTTCATATCCCTTGATGTCTTCATGATGCACGGGCTCTTCTACGAAGACAGGATCGTATTTTTCAAGCATTTTCCCTATCATTATTGCAGAATTAGCGTTAAATCTGCCGTGATGTTCAATCATCACGTCCAAGTGATCTTTAACAGCCTTTACCCTCGCTTCGGCTTCCTTTACCCCCTTAAAGTCGATCCAGTTATAATACATGCCAAACGGGTCGAATTTTGCTGCTTGGTATCCCATTGATGCTACATCATGTGCCTTCTTTCCGAAGGATTCAGGGGTTACGCAATCCTGGTACCATCCATTTGCGTAAACAGGTATTTCATCCCTAACCTTTCCTCCTAACAACTTGTATATTGGTGCTCCCAGTTCTTTCCCTAAAAGGTCCCACTCTGCGATGTCTATTGCGCTAAAGGCGGTTACGGTATCAAAAGCTCTGCTGTAGTAAAAGTCCTGCTTGTACCATTCCTGGTAGTTTTTCTCCACTTCTTCAACTTCCTTTCCTACAAAGGCCTTTGCAACCTGTTTAACTGCATTAGCAACTGTAATAACTCTAAGCGTGGGAACCGCCTCACCATATCCTACCTCTCCATTTGACGTTGTGACTTTGACTATAATAGAGGAAGACGCCCATGTTGCACTTCCCTTCTCTTTATGTGTTAATACTATTGGTTTTATTTCAGAGATCTTCATGAATAGGATTTAATCATTAAAAATATTTAACTTGATTGTCGGTTTTGGGGTAATTTAGGGTTCTTTGCGAATTATAATTTATAAGAAAGATGGATGAAATAAAGTAAATTGTTGAGCGTAAATCCCCTACTAGCCATTACGGTTATATTGAATTAAATTTGTTATAGTTAATGGAATAAACTAAATTAGCGAAGGAGACGTCAATCGCCCGTTTTCTTCTACAACTCCAGAAGTGGATT
The DNA here is from genome assembly GCA_019704295.1 of Sulfolobales archaeon HS-7. GTDB lineage: Archaea > Thermoproteota > Thermoprotei_A > Sulfolobales > Sulfolobaceae > HS-7. Next base: position 1,033,284 of record AP024596.1, read on the forward strand.
CCTCCTTCTTAACAGGAATGAGGTGCAAAGAAAGGATCTGAGGCTCCTTTTTCTTAATTTTGCGATTTCAAAGAATTCATAATAGCAAGTACTCGATCTTTCCTAAAGTTATCACTCTATAATCTCCTAGATCATTCCTCTATATTGGAATGAATTCCACCGATCTGTTTTAAATTGGTAGAGTATATTACACCAACACGGACATAGAGGTGGCTAAGCGGATAGAGGCGGACCAGAGGGACGTCCTAGAGGAAAAGTTGTCAAATAACTATGTGAAGAGGGATTTCAGGGGCGACATCTCTAAGTACTTTAGTATTCCCAACGTCCTAGTCTTACTTGGAATAAGGGGGTCTGGAAAGTCCACTTTGTCCTTAATGCTCATGAAGGATTTAGGGGTTAAGTTTGCATACTTGAACTTCGATGAAGAGATGCTCTACGGAGTTTCTATCAAGGATCTGAGGAGCTTAACACAGGCAATATATGAAGTTTATGGGACTGACGTGAATTACTTCGTTTTCGACGAAATCTACAATGTAAAGGGTTGGGAACTCTTTATAACCAGACTAAGGGAGACGAACAGAATAGTTGTAACTGGAAGTAACTCGAGGATGCTATCGGGGGGGCTCTCAACAGTTCTTACAGGGAGGCACTCGGACCTAGTTCTCTCCCCTTTTTCCTTTAAGGAATATTTGCGTTTTAAGGGGCTCAGCGAAGAGATCCCAACTTCCACAAGAAGGGTGGCTGAGGTCAAGATCGAGTTGGGGAAGTACTTGGATACGGGAGGGTTTCCAGAGGCCCTGATGATAGGTAAGCAACAAGTAGATGTAATATACAACGATATTCTCTTCAAGGACGTAATATTTAGATATAAAATCAGGGAGACGGAGAAGTTTAAAGACTTCTCAAAGAGTCTGATCTCCTATTACTCGTCCGAGGTATCTTTGTCTAGGCTAGCGAAAACTGTTGAGGTAGACAAGAGGACTATCGATTTATGGTCTTTTGGGCTTGAAAACGCTTACTTAACCTATTTCCTTCCTAGGTTCGGGGAGAAACCCAGGGAGAGATTAACTTTCAATAAGAAAGTATACGTAGTTGATCTCGGAATTATGTCGCGTATGGCATTAAGGTCTAGGGATGAAGGTAGGATCATGGAGAACGCAGTCTTCCTTAAGTTAGCTAGGGACAACCAGCTGAGGGGACTATCCTACATCAAGGGCAAGGATTTCGAAGTGGACTTTTACGATGAGGTGAAATCGAGATTGATCCAAGTGACCAGGGCTTCTGATAAAGTGGATGAGAGGGAGATCAGAGGGATCTTAAAGGCGAAGAGCTTAGTACGAGCCAAAGAGCACTTAATAGTAACTTACGATGTGGAGGGTGTCGAGAGAATAGAAGGGAGGGAGATAAGGATGATACCCATCTATAAGTTCCTACTCATGAGTTGAATTCGCTAACTAACATTGGCGTTTCGATGGATTCTAGTCGAGGGCTTGGAGTAGTTTGGGATTAACGCTTGTTTATTGAGGTAATCTTAGCACGATCAAGTTAAATATGTGCAGTTATTATATTCATAGTATGCGAGGAGCTATAATAGCTGGAATAGTTGTGTTAATTCTCATAATCGGTGGGATTTTAGGTTACACTTACTTTACCATGGGAAACGTTAAAATATACGTTGTCGATGCTCCATCAGGTCTAGTAATAACCCTGACCTCAACCTCAATAATGCTGCACAAGGTCACTGGAGGATGGGTGACAGTTTCCAACAAAACAATCTCATTTAACTTAACATCTGCAGCTGTGCTACTGGTTAAAGCGGTTATTCCAGCAGGGAAATATAATGAGATGTTTATCTACGTTTCAAACGGTTCCGCATCAATTTTGGGATTATCGGTTTCGTTACCCAGTCACGTTTTCAAAATTCACTTTGTTAATAATCAGGATCTAGTTGTAGGCGGAATGTACAATGCAACCGTAATTATTAACTTCCCTCATATTTCAATGAACGCCGGAAATCTCATAATTACCCCTTCAGTAACTGCCGTAGCCTATAACTGAATTTATCGTAACGGGGGATTAATGGGAACGTATGAGGGTGAATAACCCCTCATTTGAATACTTTTTAAGAAAGTAGTATAGATAGAATTTTAAAAACCACTACAAATACTAAATTTATGCCTTCAACAGTAGCGGATGTAATAGTTAGGACTATGAGTAAATTCGGTGTAAAGAGGATTTATGGAATACCTGGAGACTCCATAGATCCCTTAGTTGATGCCCTTAGGAGAAATAAAGAGGTGCAGTATATTCAAGTTAGGCATGAAGAGGGAGCAGCATTCGAGGCTTCAGTAGAGGCAGAATTAACGGGGAACCTCGCAGCTTGTATGGGGACCTCTGGACCAGGTTCAATACATCTGTTAAACGGACTTTACAACGCTAAAATGCAGGGAGTGCCTGTCATAGCCCTTACTGGACAGGTAGAGTCATCCCTTCTAGGTTCGGATTACTTCCAAGAGGTTAACCTTGTAAAGTTGTTTGACGACGTTGCGGTATTTAACATGATGATTGCGAATCCAGAGAACGCAGGCTACATTGTATGGAGGGCTATGCGAGAAGCTATTATAAAGAGAGGTGTGTCCCATGTAAACCTACCCGTAGATGTACTAAGGATGAACGCAGAGGAGTATTCAGCTGAGTTTAACTTTAATATAGGTTATGCACCGGATCTCGCTAAGGCTAGGGACGCAATAGATAAAAGTAAACGACCTCTCGTCTTTATAGGTGGAGGAACCAGGAGATATGGGGAATTAGTTAACGCTTTTGCGGAAAAAATAGGTGCACCCATCGTTTATGCCCTAAATGGGAAAGGCGTAATTTCGGATTACGATAATAAAGTGCTTGGAGGTATAGGTCTCTTAGGTACGAAGCCATCTATAGAGGGTTTGGATAAGGCAGACCTAATAATTATGCTAGGATCTTCATTTCCATATGTGACGTTCATTCCTGAGAATAAGGATATAATACAAGTAGATGTGAACCCGCAGAATTTAGGTAAGCGGATTGACGTGAAGTACCCTATTGTGAGCGATGTAGGACAATTTCTCACGAATATTACACCTATGTTGAAGGAGAAAGAGGATAAATTCTATCTCGAAATGAAAGGATCTAAAGAGAGATGGCTTGAGGAATTGTCGAAATTAGAAAACGCCAATTCAGAACCGATAAAGCCTCAAAGGGTTGCTTTCGAATTGAGCAGGAGATTTGAGTCGGGGGTCGTTATAGTAGATACGGGAAATGTAACGATGTGGGGATCAAGGAATTTTAAGGCAAACGGTAAACAGAAATTCGTCTTCTCCTCATGGCTCGGCTCTATGGGTGTAGGAATTCCCGGCTCGGCTGCTGCGTCTTCTCTGGGTGAGAGGTCTTTAGCTCTAGTAGGAGACGGTGGGTTTATTATGACGAGTTCCGAGTTAATAACTGCCAAGAAATATAACCTGCCTATAAAGGTAGTAATTTTCAACAATTCCAAACTAGGCATGATAAAATTCGAGCAAGAGGTTATGGGATATCCAGAATGGGGAGTGGATCTGTATAATCCTGATTTCTCTAAGTTCGCTGAATCCATCGGTATTCACGGCTACCACGTGGAAAAACCGTCTGAGCTGGAAAAGACCATAGAACAATTTCTAGGCGATGAAGCACCTGCGGTCTTGGATGTGGTTGTGGATCCAAACGAAAGGCCGATGCCACCCAAGTTGAATTTCACACAGGCTAAAAATTACGTAATTTCCATTTTTAAAGAGAAGCTTGAGCCAGTTGAGTGAGGATGAAGATAGCTATTTTGGGGGGAGGATTCGCAGGAATAAGCGCTAAGCTAAATCTGAAAAACGCCTTACTGATCGATGAATCGGATTTCTTCACGGTAACGCCTAAGCTTACTGATGTGATATCAGGAGAAGATCCGAAACTATCTAAGCTTTTTAGAAGGGTTGATATCAGAGCTAAAGTGAGGGAAATTGATCTTAGAAGCAAGGAGATCCTGACTACTGATGGGAAACTGACTTACGACAAACTGATCATTGCAATGGGATATAAGCAAAACGTAAATCGCATCAAGGGTGGTGACAAATTGCTCAGACTCGAAACAACCGAGGATGCTTTAAAGTTTAAAGAGGAAATCAGTAAATCCAGAAGTATTTGTGTGATTGGAGGCGGGGATCTCGGCGTTGAGGTAATAGGTTCTACGGTGGAATTAGTTAGTAAATTGAGCGACAAGCAGATTACTATAGTAAACAGGGGAAACAGGCTACTCCCTCATATGCCTCTAGAAATATCCTTAAGTGTTGAAGATATTCTTATGAAGAAGGGGGTCACTTTACTTTTTAATACTGAAGTAGAGGGAGTTGAGGGAAATAAGGTTATAACGTCAAAGGAAACAATTACTGCTGATCACATATTCTTTGCTGGAGGGCTTAAAGGTCCTGACGTTGAAGTAAAACCGAATATTGAAAGAGTTAATGATAGATTCATAGTTAACGATGATCTCAGCTTACCCGGCTTCGAGGATACTTACGCGATTGGTTATTCGGCTTATCTAAAAGGTACTCCAGGCACGGCTGAAATCGCTCTCCAACAGGGAACCTTTGTTGCGAGGAACATAACCTCTAGGAAGGAGAAGTTCGTTGCAAAACCCTTAGCTGATGTTATTAAAGTTGATCAGGAATATTTAGGTATTTTCCTAGGAAAACCGGTCAAAGGAAACTTTGCAAGAGCACTAAAAGAAATTGCCATAACGAACACAATAGCTAAAGTAAATAGAATTAATATTGGCCTAACGCAATTTTCTTGACAAGTTTGTCTAAAAAGGTTAAAGAAGTTTGGAAATTACCTAATCTTACATCACGTAAAAATCGGGAGAGCCTTGGATAGACTTAATAGTCTAGAAATAGTCATGATTTTTAATGATACTAGATTTATCGTTGTATATAGAAAACGAAATGCCTTTTTATCCAGGGGATCCTAAACCCTATATAAAGACGTATAAGACTTTGGAAAAAGATGGGGTAAATCTTCACGAACTTCACCTTGGTACACATACAGGCACTCATGTAGACGTTCCTTTTCATTTCGTGAAGGATGGTAAAACTCTTGATCAAATTCCCTTAGAGCGTTTCATGGGAAATGCTACCTCATTAGCTGTGACCGACCAGTCTAACATTAAATTAGATTCCATTCCGAATGAGGGGGATGTCTTAGTACTGTACACGGGAACTAATCTACAGTGGAAAAAGGGTTGGGACATGTCATCTATAGCCAGAATTGATGAGACTACGGCGAAAAACATTGTGAGTAGCGGGAAGAAGCTAGTTGCTATAGACTCTCCCAGTATCGGTTATCCAGAAGTTCACAGGATCTTACTTGGGAACGATATTATGATAGTCGAAAACCTTAACTCCCATGCACTTAGTCAATTAGTAGGAAAGAAATTTCAATTTATGGCTTTCCCCATTTTAGTAAAGGGAGTAGACGGAGCACCAGCTAGGGCTTTAGCGTCAATAAACATTTAAGCCTGTCACGTCTTATTCCTCTTTAATGAGAAAAATAGGGGAGTTGTCTCAAAGGATAGCTTTTGTCTACGCTAACTCCTTTACCAAGATTAAGTTCCTCGACTGGAACACCACGGAGAACCCTTTTCAACTGGAAGTTAACGTAACACATCAAAATCAAAGACTTGCTGTGATGGATTACTCAGGCTCTGCGTTAGTGAAGCTTAACGGAAAACCGTATTTTGCCTTGGACGGATATCATAAGGAGTTCGGATTACCTTTAGGCGCGGATAAGATAACGGCAGATTTCTCAACCTACAAGAGTTTTGGTGAAAAATCTCCTATTAATCCAGGCAGGCCAGTTCTATACGTTCTTAGACCATCAGCAAGGGAGTTAGCTATTTACGGTAACGTTATTCTAGAATTTGTCAAATATACTACCGACGAATACGTAAGGGAATTGTTAATTAAGGCCCTCACGGACTCGCTAACTCTAGTTCCCTTTTCTGGGGTTTCCCGAGAACAGTTGTTACTGGCATCAGCGCTTCAACGTAATTTTCCCAGGTACTTATTAGATTATTCTGAGAAAATGGATTACAGTGAGGGAGAGTATTCTGAGGAGTTCGAAAGGTCTTTAGAAAATCTTAAGGAAAAGCTTAGAGAACTAAGAGAAGATCTGGGAAAAAGAGGGAAAATAACAGCCATTGGTCATGCTCATACAGACACAGCGTGGCTCTGGCCTTTTTCCGAAACTAGAAGAAAAGTACATAGAAATTTCGCAACAATGCTATCATTAATGAATAATTATGAATTCAAATTTATTCAGAGCATGTCAATATACTATGAATGGATAAAGCAGGATTTTCCAGAACTTTTCGAGAAGGTAAGGGAGAAAATTAATGAGGGAAAGTGGATATTAGGAGCAGGATACGTTGAATTTGACGCTAATGTTACTTCTGGAGAGTCCTTAGTAAGGCAGTTCCTTTACTCCCAAAGATTTTACAAAGAGAATTTTGGAAGGAAGGCTGAAATAATATGGCTACCCGATACGTTCGGATTTTCAGCTCAACTACCTCAAATAGCTAAGCTTGGAGGAACCAGAGTCTTTGCAACACACAAAGTCTTCTGGAATGACACTAATAAGTTCCCATACTCTTTGTTCCACTGGAGGGGAATAGACGGGACGGTTATTCCAGCAATTGCCTTCGGTAATGGTAAAGGAGGGTACAATTCCTCCTTTGAAGCGGATAGCGTTATGGAACAATTCAATAACTGGAAGGATAAGGCAGAACCCATGCTATATTCATACGGGTATGGTGACGGCGGAGGTGGACCTACCGAGGAGATGCTACTTAGAGCTAAGGCTATAAACGATATGCCAGTAATGCCTAAGGTTGATCTTTTAGGCGAAATCAAGCCTAATCCATCAGCCTCATGGAGGGGAGAACTTTACTTGGAAACCCATAGAGGAGTTCTCACATCACACTCAAGGATGAAATACCTTCACAGACGTGCTGAATTCGCTATTAGAGAAGCTGAAATTTGGAGTACAATTGCAGGAACGTATGACGATTCAGTTTTCGAGAAAATGTGGAAGGAGATATTAAGGGACGAATTTCATGACGTGTTGCCAGGTTCTGCAATAAATGATGTCTACGAGGAGGTTTATCCTGCCTTAGAGAACGTAATAAGAAGTGCAGGGGAATTAGCTAAGAGAGCTATCGCGAAATTAGTAGGTGATGGTGAAAAACTTACTGCGTTCAATTCCCTTTCATGGGATAGAGATGAGTACGTGACGGTTAAGGAGGAATCGAGTATATCACAAAAGGTCTCGGACGGATACTTGATAAGGGTTCACATACCTTCATTAGGATATGCGGAGGTAAAACCGCTTGCAGTTGAAGACAAGGTCACACTAAGGGAAGAAGGAGAAAAAATAGTGATTGAGAACGGACAGCTCATTGTAGAGATAAATAAACATGGACTAATTACAAGGATTTTTGATAAGAGGAATAAGAGGGAAATTCTAGCGAGACCCAGTAATGATGTACTGGTACACGAGAACATCCCAGGATGGGCTGATGCATGGGATATCGAAGAGTCTTTCCACGACACCACTCTCAACATGGATACAAGAAGCGTTACAGTAGAGGAGACCGGTCCTCTTAGGGCTTGCGTTAGAATTGAGAGAGCTATAAAACACTCTACATTAACTCAAAAAGTGTGTCTCTACGCAGAGGAAAGGGAAATACGATTTACTGATACGATCAACTTATACGACAGGGAACTTTTAGTTAAGAACTGGTTTTACTTAAATCTCAACACTGACGAGGCGATTTTTGAAATTCCTTATGGGGTGATTAAGAGAAAAACAAATAGAAATACATCGTGGGAAAGAGCTAAATTCGAGGTACCAATGCAGAAATGGATCGCAATAGAAGAGGACGGTTACGGAGTGGCAATGATAAATGACGGAAAATACGGTATCACTGTAAATGAAGGCCAAATAGGACTTTCACTAGCTAAATCACCCCTATATCCAGATCCCCTTACTGATAGGGAGACGAATGTTGTCAATTACGCTCTCATTATCTACGATGGCAGCTGGAAAGAGGCGGGGGTACATAGAAGGGCATATAAGCTGAATTCCCCTCCTCTTTTGTTGAATACAAAGGGCGGTCAAAGGAGTTTCTTTAAATCAGGCGAATTGATCTTGGAGGCAATTAAGCGGTCTGAAGACAAAAGAGGTGTTATTCTCAGACTATATAACGTCTCCAACTCAGTGGGAAGGGAGAACTTACAGTTGTGGTTTACGCCTGCAAGGGTCGAGAGTACAAATGTACTGGAGGATGAAGAAATCAAGAGGGATATTACCGTAATCGAGAACTCAATAACGCTCTCATATAAGAACTATGAAATAATTACGCTGAAGGTATATCAATAAAATGGAAAGTCTTATATCAAGATTAGATGGAACGGACAAGCACGATAAACATTTGGCTTGGGTACAACTCGAGCAGAAATTAGATTCAGGTGAGGTAAGTCCTGAAGAACTTCTAAACGTTTTTCTGTGCTTTAGAAATCATGGAACCAGATATAGAGCATGGAATAAGGTTTATCAACTTATACAAGAGAAAAAGGTTTCCCAGGAAGTAGTAAAGAGGAGTGTTAACTGCTTACTTGAACTGCTCTCAAGTGATGATATTAACGTTAGATGGCTTACTTGGTATATTACCTTGCCTCCTCTTATCGGTATAATATTAAGTGAGGAGGAACTTGTTCCCTATTACAACTACCTCTGTGAACTAAAGGATTACCTGGATTTGCTAGACGATATCCCGTTTGTCAAATGTCATGGGGACTTAAAGTGAAGGACAGGGATTTAATCTCATTTCTTTCCGCCGTACTCTACTACGCTGAAAAAGGACATCCTTTACCTGTTGCGTTTAAGCGCGCGAAGTGTGAGCATAAAATCAAAAACGTAAACTACAATGAAGTTTTTTCCCTAGCTTATAAGTTAACGTTTTCCTACAACTCACTGACGGGAAGAGGAAGAAAGGATAAAGTGAGGAATTTCCTATCTTATGGCGGGACTCCAATCCTTCCAAATTGGATAACCGAAGAACTAAAACGAGTTAATATTGATGTAGATAAGGTTGTCCACGGCGGCGCGCAATGGATACGAGTAAATACCCTTAAAGGAGATATTGATAAGGTGAGGAAAGAGCTGGAGAAAGCCATTGACGTTTTTGATTCCCCTTTACCGTACGTGTTCAGAGTAAAGGAGCGTGTACCTAGCGAATTCACACGAAGTTATAAAGTTCTCTATCAGGACTTAGCTAGCGCGTATGTCGTTGAGAGCTTAAAGCCTCAGCAAGGCGAAGTTTTACTCGATTTTGCTTCATCTCCAGGAATAAAAGTCTCCCAATATATGGCACTAACAGAAAACAGAGGTAGGGTAATTGCCACGGATGTAGACCATAACCGACTGAGGAAGGAATTACTTCTTCTTAGGAAGATGGGAGTGGATCTGAACAGGGTTGAGGTAATTAATCAAGATTCCTCGAGGTCAGCTATTATGAGGGGAGACAAAGCCCTAATTGACGCTCCATGTTCGTCGACAGGAATAATAACTAAAGAACCAACTCTTATGATCAGACTTAATCAAAGACACTTAATTTCCAGGTTGAGTAAACTTCAGAAAAGTATTATTAATAAAGCGGTAAAAGCTACAGAAAAGATTGTGTACTCCACTTGCTCGATCCTACCAGAGGAAGGTGAGGAGGTGATAAGCGAATACGAAAAGCGGCTAGAAACACTTAATATAGATGGAAACACAGGATACGAAATTTACCCCTTTCATGATAAGGTGAGGCGTTTCTTTCCTGGAATTAATCACACAGATGGTTTCTTCATAGCTAGATTGAGGATAAGTTAAAAACATCCGAGGGTGAAGACGTCTCATCTATTTATGCTTTGTACAATGGAAAGATCCTCTTTCGTAAATATTCTAGTACATTTGTTTCGTGGGAGATCATAAGTTTATAAGCATCATCAGGATTTCTTGATTTAATAGCATTGAAAATATCTCTATGTTCCTCATATTCCTCATTCATTCTGTCGAAGCTAGTGAATAGCGTCATTCTTACGACTCTAAGCTTTAATCTAATATTAATAAGGCATTCCCTGAGTTGCTCGTTTTCAGAAGCTCTTGCAATAAAGTCATGGAAGGTTCCGTTAAGTTCCGCTAAGGTGACAGGCTCTGCTTTTCCGGAAAACGTCGTTTCCTTTATATCGTCCAATATGTTCTGAATATCTTGTAACTCACGTTCGCTCGCCCTTACTGTAGCGAGTTTTGCTGCAAGTCCTTCTAATTCGATTCTGACCTCATAGAGTTTTTCTATCTCCTCTGGAGTTAAGTACAAAACGGTATAAGACCTGTTAGTTTTCCTTATTAACCCCTCCTTTTCCAGAATACGTAATGCCTCTCTTATTGGAGTTCTACTCATGTTGAGCTCCAGAGTCAAGGAGTCCTCTGTGAGCACCTCCCCCAGTTTATACTTACCCTCTACAATTCTCTTAAGAATCTCATCATAAGCCGCCTTAGCTAAGCTTCCTGACATCGACAACCGTTTCCATTTTTATCGTTATATTTTTTCCTAGTAAAAATAGTAAGGCTTAAATCTAATAGTGATAATCAGTATAGTTGTGAATAATAAGGGAATAACAGACTCAGTTGTACAGTTACTTGTGTTGATGGCAAGTATTGTGATAGTTTTGCTTGTAATATTCTTTGCTCTTAATTATTTAGGTAATGGGACTAATCTTGAAACGCCGATAAAAATTATTGGAGAACCCGAAATAACTGTTAATAACGATACCTTGATAATTCATTACTCGAATCCTTCTCCTGAAACATATAATATATCCTCCGTATTCATAGGAGGGGCAGGGGTATCTCTTGACGGGAATTACGTATTAACGCCTGGGGAGAACAGTGTATATATACCTTTTTCTCCAAGTAGTAGCCTTGATCAATCCTTGGCTACCCTTGAAAACTCAGGACAACCGGTGGGAGTTACGCTCATTTTGAATAATGGTGTGTCAGTACATCTTTCGGCAGATGTAATAGAATGATAATTATGCTGTCTACTTAATATATTATAGATCAGGCGTTAAAAATCATTGCATTTTTTGAACAATAACCGCTGTTCCATAAGCTATTATTTCGTCCATGGATTCAGCAATCTCATTAGAATCAAAATATACCTGTACCACGGCGTTAGCTCCCATGCTTCTAGCGTGCTGAATCATCCTTTCTAGGGCTGTTCTTCTAGCTTGTTCCGCATTTTCAACGAACTCAGTTATTTCTCCACCCGCTATACTTCTAAGTCCTGCTAGAAGCCTACCCCCGAGACCCCTACTTCTTACAGTTATTCCCATAGCTATTCCAATAACTTGCACAATTTGATATCCTGGAATAAAGTTTGTAGTTGAAATTAACATACCTTCAGATTGACTCTGAAAAGACATAGTATTTATTCAGACATATAAATAATAAAGTTAACTTGTTCCTCGCCTAATTCTACCTTAACTTGTAGAGACGTATTGGAAGTCTTATAAGAATCCGTTCGGATATATGTATGATGGCGGGACTGTCTCTCCTTTTGACAAAGGGTATTGAAAAATCAGGCATCTATGAGTTAAAAAATTGGTATACGTAGAGAAAAGAGGAGAAATCTAGAATGTTATGAATGTGCCCAATGTGGAATAAATGTTATTTACTTTAAAAACTAAATTTTATAATAGAGGAATAATATATCTCACGGCACTTAATTAGGACGATAATATAGGAAGATCATGAAGAGATTAAACAACTTTCTCATATTATTAAGGTTAAAAAGCTTTACCATACCCCAGTCTGATTATTGAACGGAATTAATCATTCACTAACGTGTTTCATAACTTTTTAGTTTATCTTGTAATCACACCAGTTATACATTGGGTACTCTCTCGGGGAGTTCTTTTAATAGGAGTTTGCTATTTCGATTTTCGGAAGTTCTCTGAAATCAGGGTTGATGACGTAGGTATGTTATAGTTGTTCTAGAGGAAACTAATCCTGTGTAAGTGACTAATACCTCTGTAACTCAACTTGTTGCTAACCAGTTTGGAATAAACCTATCAAAGGTAAATGTAACAAAGCCAATACTTCTTAAGTTGCAGCTGATCTCGGGAATGGATTGTTCGAGAATATAATCATAGCCGATTTGGTAGCGGTAGAAACAGCAAGTGTGAGAAAAGATGTTTCCGAGTTTGAGATTACCTAAGCCTGTCGTCCTGGGAGTTAATTACTCCAACGAAACTTTTCATCTGAAGGTGAGAACTTGTTAATCGGGAAGAGGCAGCTGGGGTTATTTACTGGTAAGGAACTTATTCATTATTTCTAAACGAGGCAGAAAACTTTCCCATACGGTATGCATAAAGTGACGGTGGAAAATTATGAATTCGGAATACCCAGCCTTGCAAAATACGGAGCTTACGAAGACATAGGTAGGTTACTAATTCAATCCTAACGGAAAGGTAGATTCACGGACAGTAGTTGAAGTGATAGGGTAGACACTTTATGTTAGGATAGCAATTTCAGATAGAGGCTAAATTCGTATCACCTTTGTATATTACTTCTTTCCCGCGCTGGGGGATACGCCGTTAGCAAAAGTTTATACAAAAATCAAACAGAGGTTGCGACTTACTATGAATTAACTCGTTACTTTCGGCCGATTCAGGTAACCATCACAAATTATAACTATTGCGAATAGTTATCAAATAAAGGAAATTGTTAAATGTGAATCTCCATCAGTCCATAGGATTGCGTTCAATTAAATTCATTTTATTTTTCTAAATAAACCAAATTCGTAGTGAACATGTGAACTTCCTTTACTTTCAAAATCACATAAAATTTTACCTATAGATTGGAAATCTAAAACATAGTAATATCTATATATTATCAGTAGTATTATATTGCATATATATTACAAGTAAGATTCCATCGTTATGTGTAGAAAGAATTTAAATAGGCATCTTAGAAATATACTTGAAAAAAGATGGGATTTAACGGTATAGATGGGGATGTAAATGTACCGGGCATGATTCCATGGGAAGTAATCGTGGCGTATTTCGTCGTTGCAATAGCTGTTGCCGTTGTAATTGGGAAAAAGACGGGTGGTCTAAAGGCCTTTACGACCTTAGACCTTGTATATATAGGCATTGGCGCGGCTTTTTCCGTTGTGTGGGAATTCTATATTGGTGGATTCCTTAATAAATTTGTTCCCTCAGGACTTACCTTATTTATAAACTTTGGATTTTTGGGGAGACTTCTGATTGTATTCATAGTAGCCGCACTAGTCAGGAAGTTCGGGACGGGCATGATTACGTTAGCGGCGTTTGACATACTCGGAGATTTATTCCATTATGGATTCGGAGGGGAACCCATTTTCTTGATATATGAGGCATTGACTTACGGCTTATTCATAGACATAGCTATAGCCTTGCTCGGAGGCAAGTTTTTAGGGGTTGGCAGCAAAACCCAAACCGTGGCTCTAGTTTTAGGAATAGTTGAGGGAGCGATTATAGGTCTTCTGTGGGCAATTCCAGATCCGATTTTCTATGACGCGTTCTTTAGGCCATTTCTATACGGAGCTGTTGTCAGCTGGGCGAAAGTTATTTTCACCATTGAGGCTTTTATACCTGGAGACGTAATAATGGGAGCTATTGCTGGAATTATAGCGAACAGGATACAGAGAGCCGTGGCAGTGTAAATGCCCGGTGACTACAGATGAACGCAGTTGAATTAAGGAATTTTTCTTTTACTTATTTTGGTTCAGATAAACCTTCCATTGAAGTAGAAAACTTAGAGATAGAGGAAGGGGAGTCTGTTCTTATAGTCGGAAAATCCGGCTCCGGTAAGTCAACACTCGTCAATTGTATAAATGGTGTAATCCCTCATATGATAGCAGGGGATGAGAAAGGAGAAGTAAGGGTGTTCGGTAAGGACGTGAAAACAAGTAAAATGCACGAAATATCAACCTTAGTGGGAACAGTTTTACAGGATCCCGAAACGCAGCTAATTAACTATACCATAGAGGAGGAAATAGCGTTCGGTCCTAGAAATCTCAATCTACCTAAGGATGAGGTGAGAAGGAGGGTAGCTGAGTACTCCAAAATAACTGGAGTTTATCATATGCTCGATAGGGAAACATATACTCTTTCAGGGGGGGAGATGCAAAGGACAGTTTTGGCTTCAGTGCTAGCTATGGAGCCGAGGATGTTGATACTTGATGAACCCACCTCTAACATAGATCCCCAAGGAACTGAGGAAGTCTTCTCCCTATTAAGGGAAATGAAGGGTGAAAAAACGCTTATTATAGTCGAACATAAGGTGGAGAGGGTTTTACCATTCGTTGACAGAGTTCTCTTGATTGATAATGGTAAAATAACCCTTGATATAACCAAGGAAAACATTATTAAAAACTCAGACATTATACAAGCAGCGGGAGTTGAAGTTCCTGAACACTTTTCCTACGCTAGGAAAATAGGGCTTAATACAACTGATATTTTTGAGGTAAAGAAGGTGTTAAGAGAGAGAGGCATTCAAGTTGACGGTATACAAAGGAGGAGAGGGGAGAAAGAAGTTCTTTCTGCGCAGGTAAAAGTTGTAACTAAAGGCGGTAGAGAGATCTTAGATACCGAACTTAAGTTAATGGAAGGAGAAATTCACGCAGTAATGGGTAGAAACGGCTCTGGCAAGAGTACCTTGTTGAAGTCTATATCTGGATTATTGGAACGAAGGGACTTCTTCATAACTGAGAAGATCACGGCTCTAGGAGAGGACATATCTGGAAAACCGATATGGTATAGAGGTAAGTATATGTTATACCTACCTCAAAGCTTTGACTTAATGTTAGTATCAAACAAGGTAATCGACGAAGTAAAATACTCAATGAAGCATAGGGGAGTAAAGAACACTCAACTTGTAGACGAATTGATGAAGAAGTTCTCGCTTTACGACGTAAGGGATAAGGATCCGCTAATTCTAAGTATGGGACAGCGGAGAAGGGTGGTTATGGCATCAGTAATGGCTTCTGGAGCGAGGATTCTATTAATGGACGAGCCTACATCGGGGCAAGATTACTACCATAGGGAAATGCTCGGAAGGGAACTAATTGAGCTGAAACAAAAGGGTTATTCTATAGTCGTTGTGACACACGACTCTAATTTCGCCTTTAAATACGCTGACGCTGTTTCAATACTAAATGGAGGAAAGAAGGTGCTTGAAGGTCCTCCAGAAGAGGTATTTTATACTTCAGAGGATTACGGTGTTCCTCAACCTTCGAGTTTCCTTTTGAGGTGTAGATGATGAGTGTAATTAACATCACATATGAGAACGGAACAAGCATAACACTAATCAATAATATACCTCATATCCCTTATTTTGCATCTACCGTGATTAGCTGGGTGGTTTTCTTGTTTGGGGTAGCAGTTCCTCTTGCAATACTCCTGTTAGCTATTGGGATCAGGGGTTTCATAGAAATAACTCGGTTTGAAAAACATAACACATTCTATTATAATATTAATGCAGTAACTAAGATAATACTCTTAATAGGTGTAACTATTGCTGCAGCAATTACAGTATGGTGGTTCAGTGCCATATTGACGATAATCCTTTTAGCTTCGTATCTTACCTTAAAGAACGGGTTTAGAAAGCTGATATTGGTTCTCTATCTAACGTTAACTTTCATAATCGGTATTACTCAGGGTTTTGCACCATACACACCATACTCTGTTTTACAATTAGCCTATCATACAAATACTTTCAACGCTATATGGGAGTGGCCTAGTTATTTCTCATTTATGGGATACCAACCCTATTTAACTCTTCAGGGTTTAGAGTACGGCGTTCAAATATCATTCAGGTTTATCCCTGCAACTCTCTCCGGACTTATCTTAATTCTCACTACAACTCCCTCAGAGATATTAGGGACGTTTAGTAGGATAAAGGTTCCGCTCGCCTTTGTATTCTCATTAATCATAGCTTTGAGGACTATTCCGAGGATATTCGAAGTTTTCGATACTGTTGTTAAGTTACAGTTCATGAGAGGATTGGGAAGTACAAAGCCTAAGGTCTTTTATCCGATGTACTTTTTATATGCGGGGATTTACGCAGTAGTTCCAACTATGGTTTACCTCTTTAGAGGCGCAAAGAACACCGCGATAGCTGCAGATACAAGGGCCTTTAGAGCAAAGGAGACTATAACATATCTTAACGACTTAACGTTTACGAAGGAGGATATAGTAATCGTAACGTTAGTTATGGCAATTCTAATAATATCTGGTATCTTAATAGCGCTTGGATTAGGTAGAGGAATTCCCTACACAGGTTATTGATTTGGATTTTTTATTTTTCGTAATCCAAAATAAAGCTTAAAATGCGTCTTTACAATTAACAATTATGACAGAGGCAGGAATTACAGCCGTTAGCGAACTAATTACCGCTTACGTTAAGTCATTAATCGAGAAGAGCAAGGAAGGAAAGAAGTTATCCGATCAGGAATACCTCATTTTAGTTACTTACTATACGGAGAATAGGATGGACGAGATAAGGGGAGAGATGAGGAGTTTTATGGATTACGTTAATAAGAGGTTCGAGGACACGAATAGGAGAATCGACGATCTCAGGAAGGACATGGACACCAGGTTCGAGGACACGAATAGGAGAATCGATGATCTCAGGAAGGACATGGACACCAGGTTCGAGGACACGAATAGGAGAATCGACGATCTCAGGAAGGACATAAACATGTTAATACAAGTGTTAAGGAAATAGCATTCTTGGCAAGGCCGTTTTATAAATATATTTAAATTGAACTTAAAGCATAGAGGTAACTTAGATTATAACGCGAATAGGACCGTCCACGCGGCAACGAGGAGGGAGTACTTTGGCTCGTAAGGCTTATTATACCGAGTGCTCCAACCTCGTAAACTTCCTTGTAAGTGCTGTGTACTGCATTTTGTAAGTTTTTGTGGGTTTTATAAAATAATTCGTTCCTGAATTTTACGTTATTAATCTTAAACTATCTGGAATTGATGGTATTATAGTTAATATTCTTTCAATTACTTTGTGGGTGATGTATAGGAATCCCTGAAACTTAGGAAATTGTCGTTCAGGGAAATGCTAAAAACAGTTATGTCATGATAAATGGACTCTTTTGTTCGTTGTAAGTACAGAGAATCCAATAGCAGATATCAGTGCTGGAGAGGCAGCTAATGGCCAAAGAAATCCCTCCTTGAGGTAGTAGTTCATAACTTCACTTATCATTATATTTCCCAAGTTTCTCCCTAATGATGATGCGAAACCAAAAACGCCCATATATTGACCCCTGTTGGTCTCTTCTGACATATCTGCTGCTAGTGCTTGAATTACGGGTGAGACGATCATTTCGCCGCACGTAATTACTGTCATATCAAGTATTGCTAACAAAAAGGAATAGCACAATGAAACCAAGCTATAGCTTACGAAGTACAAAATAGAACCGAGAATAAGTGAAAGTCTCACCCTAGTTGAGAATACGCGCCCTATAATTTCTTGAAGAAATACTATCATAAAACCGTTTACCGCGAAGAGCGTTCCTACCTCGTAAAGGGGTATTCCTCTAACATCGTTATAGTAAAGGGTTAATCCAAAACCCATGAGTCCCATAACCATGAATAGCATAGCCGCTGGTATCAAAAAAAGGGCGAAATTCTTCCCTACGTGAAAGTTAATTCTAGTAGGTCTGGCTCTACTCTCCTCTAACGTAATGATGAAGGGGATAGAAATTCCCGTAATTATCGCGGTGAACATGAAGGAAAACCTGTAACCCACCAACGACATCAGAGCACCACCTACAAACGGACCTAACGCCCACCCCGCGTTTATTCCTACCCTCAATCTACTGTAAGCCAGTACTAATTTACTAACTCCTTTTCTAGTATCTCCCACCATTGTTGTGTTCGCAACAGAGTAAATCGAATTGAACATTGTTTGAGAAAGTATGCATAAGACTAAGGGAAAAGAGTTGTAAAACACATACGCCAGCAATAGTGAAACGGAACCGCCTATCGTCCCTAAAATCATCGCCTTTTTCCTTCCTAATTTATCGGTTATTACTCCCCCTCCTAGTTGACCAATAACTGAAATAACTGTCTGTATCGCGTAAAAACCTCCTATAAGGTAAAGAGGTACTCCCACCCTATAGAGAATTAAACCTACGTAAGGCCATATTGCCGAGAATCCAAAAGACCTTATTCCCCCAAGTAATGATAACCTTGTGATAATGTCCATTTCTAAGGGTTTAGATAAAACATGTTAAAATACTTATAGTTGACCCCTTGTCCTCATTGCGTTTACAACTCTATCAACAGCTTCTACCATTGCTATAGTTCTGAAATTATGTTCGCCCTGTTTTTCATACCTTGAGTAGATCGAGTTAAAGGATTCCTTCATTCTGTTTAATATCAATCTCTTAGCCTCGTCCTCGTCTATTATCTCTCCGCTCCTATTGTTGCTCCACTCGACGAACGAACCAACTACTCCTCCCGAATTAGTAAGGATATCGGGTATTACCGGAATTCCCTTTGAGAAGAGAATTTCGTCTGCGTTAGCCGTAACCGGTCCGTTAGCTGCCTCAACAACGAGTTTTGCCTTAATTAAGGGAGCGCTCGCCTTATTTATAACGTTTTCAACTGCAGCTGGAATCAATATATCACATTGTTGTAGAAGGAGTTCCTCATTTGTCACCTTCCTACCGGGATAGTTTGCTACTGTACCTGTCTTTGAGAGATATTCCAGAGCTTCATTGGGGTTGATTCCCTTCTCATTTATCACCCCTCCGTAAATATCACTGATCCCTATTATCCTAGCCCCCATTTCGTGCAGGAATTTTGCAGTCCAAGAACCTACGTTCCCAAACCCCTGTATGATTACGTTTTTGCCTTCAATTCCTCCTATAAACTTCTCAGCGGATAATTTAGCTATATTTGCAACACCCAGTCCTGTACTATAAACTCTCGTGGCTATCCCGCCTAGTTCGACAGGCTTTCCCGTAAATGAAGCCCTATCCCTACGCCTCGAGATTCTCTCATACTCATCCATGAACCAGGTTATAGTCTGCGAGTCTGTGTTTATATCTGGTGCCATTATGTCCAGTTCGTCACCTATATATTCGTATATTTCCCTAACGAATACTCTTGAAGCCTTCTCCAGTTCCGTTGCGTCAAGTTCTCTCGGATCGAGATTTATCCCTCCTTTCCCCCCGCCGTAGGGCAACTTCAACAGGGAGTTCTTCCAAGTCATTATCATTGAGAGCGCCATTACCTCCTCTAAGTTCACCTTAGGGCTGTACCTTACGCCGCCCTTATAGGGTCCTAAAGCACTGTTATGTTGGCTTCGGAAACCTGTATATACCCTTTGTTTACCGCTTTTATCTCTCACCTGAATTTTCACTTGAATTACCCTTTCTGGAGTTGCCAGTGCCTCTCTAACTGAAGAATCCAGCCCTAGAATTAGGGATATTTTGTCCAGAATCTTAAGTTGCTGCGCTAATAGACTTGCTGATATCTCGGTTGTAACTTCCATAAAGCAGACCTAACCAACCTTTGAACTCTCGTTTAAAAGACTTTCCTAAAGTCTATGTATAGGTAAATAATTTATAGGAAATCACTTGATAGCGATAGTTAATTTATAATATCTCTTTTCTTTTTTAATTAACGCTTTACTCAAGTAAGTGTCGTTTAATGAGTTCTTAACAAATTATATTACCCCTCATATAACTAATACTAGCTAATCAAATTTATTCTTGTAGATTTTATATCTACCGGTGAAGGCGAGGTAATTTCATCAGATATTACGAGTATACATATTATCAATTAGGGATCGTAGGTAAACTTATTTCATTCGCACGACTTATATTAGCTGGGATAACATAAAATATGATAATAAAAATTAAGAATATGATTATCACGATAAAGCTTATATTATACTACATTACTATATAATGCCATGAATAAGGAATATATTTTAGTTGGACTACTGATAGTAATTTTTGTTGTAAGTGTAGGAGTAAACTTTTACATGTTAAGTACAGTGCAGAGACTTAGCGCGGATTACTCTGCACTTTCTTCAAACTACAGTACGCTATACACCGATTACGACAACGCACTCGCGCTTTATAATAACTTGACCAAGGAGTACGTCTCCCTAGGAAATAGCTACATGACGCTTTATGCGGACTATACCACTTTGAAGGGGGAATACGCCACACTACAAGCGGAGTATAATAATCTTACTGCCAAAAGTGCCGAACTCTCGAATCAGTTAAGTACCGTTTCTGGTGAAATGACAGCATATGGTATTCTGTCAGACATGGCATCGACTAATATACCCGCCATTGATCAGTATTTAATTGGCCCCTATCACAGTAACTTCTCCATTACATCTCCTCCTGGGAATGGAACGGTAACAGTAGTGAATTCCTCTCAGCTTAAGCAAGTCAACGAACTTTTGGGCCAATTCTTCGGTTTCCCAGAGGTGAGGTTGTTCGTCTTTGCAACTGTCGTTAACTTCCCTACGAACAACACGTTGCAGGTTCAGGCTGTTGTGAAGTTCGGCAATACCTTAGCCAACGGCTCCTTAGAGACCATATACTCGATTGTCAACATGGAGGCTCAGGAATACTCACTTGGGCATTGGCAGGTTATCATGTTGAGTATTGACGATTCATTAAACCAGGATACATACCATATGGTCACTACTTCTTTTGATTTCTTAAACGCCCTAGTAACTGAGTCTGGTTCGACCCTTGAAACTGACCTTATAGGTCCATTCCCAAGCTACGTCTATATATCAGCGGGCCCCTTTGCGGGGAACTACAGTGGCTCTACGGCCATAATTTCCGGTTTTCTAGGAAAAGTAATTCCTAGTATAAAGAGCATGACATTTACTACTTACAACTTCACCTTCTCTCCGATTTCCTCATCCCAGGGAACTTTAACGTTTTATGGGGACTTCACAATGGTTCTAACCAACGGAACTGTTCTTAACTATCCTAATGCCGAATTAATGATAAATTTGGAGCTCGAGCCTGTAGGTATATTTCAAATAACAGGAGTAAATATATTAATTTAAAATTTTTTAGTCGAGTACCTCAATTGTACTTTATATTATATCATAAGCTACTGTTCTTTTTGTTATATTCAAAATAACCTAATGCCGAAAAAGTTTATATATATCTTAAACGTTACTCATGTTATGAAAGTTGGAAACTATATTTTAGGTTTAGTGGTAATGTTTCTAATGGTTGCAACGTTGCTAAGCGTCCCTGCTGGAGCTACGTTAGAGTTCCTGCAAAACTATAACAAACCTGTTTTAACTCCAGCCGAAACGAACTTGTACTTTCCATATGTTTCCGTCTTGAACGAATATTGGTTCTACACGTCAAATACTCAGATATTTTACTCTCTACTAAGTGGGCAAGTTCAGTTTGCTGGTCTGGTCCATACCGCACAGATATATCAAGCAATGAAGGATCCTAGCATATACGTTTACGACGGACCTACCTATTCATACTTCTACTTCGCATTTAATCTCAAGGAGTACCCTATGAATAATACATATTTTAGGTGGGCGGTGTCCAGCGTTCTGAATTATCAGCTTGTTGAGGAGGAAGCGTGGGCTAATGGATTAAAGGGAATCGCCTTGCCATATGAGTTAGATCCTACCTTATATTCTTCTTATTATAATCCTCAGATGGCTACGATATATGCACAACATGAGAGCTACAACCTTACTAGGGCTATGATGTACTTAAAGGATGCAGGTCTTGTCTATAATAACGCCACTAATACTTGGGATTATCCTAATGGAACTCCTGTTGTTATCCAAATACTAACGCCACCTAATGCACCCCCTCTAGATGAAGCTTCGAAAATATTAGTCGATGGAGCTCATAGTATTGGATTGGACCTTCAGGTTGAATGCGTTCCGTTCTCAACT
This sequence comes from Sulfolobales archaeon HS-7, assembly GCA_019704295.1. Lineage (GTDB taxonomy): Archaea > Thermoproteota > Thermoprotei_A > Sulfolobales > Sulfolobaceae > HS-7. Next base: position 1,055,415 of record AP024596.1, read on the forward strand.
GAGGTACAGTTAGTTGATGAACAGAATTTCCAGATTGACAATTTGGGAGTTGATATATCAGCAATAGCGCCTACGTGTCTTCAGGCATTATACGGTTATCCGATTAACTTCCTCGAAACCTCCATAGGGGTATACAACAAGACACTAAATACAGTTTTGGATCAAGCCGCAACTGCAAGTACCGTTAACCAATCCATAGTTTACACGAAAGAAGCTGAGGTAATGTTACAATACGAACTTCCAGCAATAATATTCGGTTGGGGGAACAGTATAAGTGGTAGTTATCTTCCTGGATTTGATGGATATACGGGTACTGCAACTCAAGGTGTCTGGCTTACTGACGTTCATCACACCGGTTTAAGTAACGGAACATATGTGTGGGGACTTACTCCCGAAACTGGGGCTCCCACAACTTATGATATATATACTGTAACAACTGCGTGCGAGTTTGACGGACTTGACGATAATCCTGCTACTCCAACCGTCTATGATACGGCACTAGTAACCCCTCCAGGAAATCCATTAGGGCTAGAACCTTGGGCAGCCTATAATTACACTATACAGTCTGGGTTAAACGAAACCATACCAGGTACGAATGTCCTATTGGTCGACGGGCAGGAAATAACGTTTTACTTCAACCATAACATAACGTTCTTTGATGGTATGCCACTAACCGCGTTATCCTTGAATTTTTCACTATGGTACTTAGATACGGGAGGCTTCTCCTCCAATCCTTACAATCCAAGTCAGGACACGGTATATATAGGGAACTACTACGGTAAGCCCGTTTACGTGAACTATACTGCGGAATCAATATATTCATCAATTGAATGGTTTGGCGACTTACCTGGACTTGCCTACAGCTACGTCCCCGCAAACAATCCATATGTAATACATATCTTCTTTAACGACAGTGCATTCACTAACATATATAAGGTATCCGGCATTCCGCTAATGCCCTGCTTCATATTCGAAAACATACCTCCACAGGAGCTGGGGCAAGACGTATACTCGGTATCTCATCACGGACAAGTAATAGGTTCCGGACCTGTATACATGTATCAGTGGAATACAACATACGGTCTCTCACTAGTTAGGAATCCGTCATACTTCAAGTTTAATGCTTTAGCGAACTCGTTTAATGTTTCTCCAGGAACGGACTATACACTCATGGTTAACATTACTCAGATTTACGCGTCTCCTGCATATATAAATGGTAAGCCTACAGTACCCGAGCCATTTGTACCAATAGCTAACGCAACAGGTTACGTGGCTGTTATTCCTTACGGTTCTACAACCCCGGTAGAAACTGTACCTCTTACTCAGGTGAGCGGAAGTATGTATAAAGCTGTAATACCCACGGCGTCCTTATCTACGGGTGCAACGTATGAACTAATGGTAAACGCTACTTACGTTGAGCCAATTGTGTTAAACATGAGTGCAATGAGCAATGGGAGTGGCTTAACTACAGTTCCAGTAACTCATTACTTCTACGAGTACTACGCAATGAACGTAGTATCCCCAACTGTAACTCCTCCACCAACAACTACAACAACTACTACACCTGTAACTACAACCACCACCCCTACTACGACTACAATAGCTCCTCCGCCCTCTCCTCCGCCTTCTCAACCTGTTACTGCAACCGTTAGTCAGGTGACGACGATTACTAGTGGTGTCTCGTTAGCTGTATATGCAAGCGTTGGTATAGAAGCATTAGTAGTAATAGTGGGTGTAGCTGTGCTTTTCCTCGTTAAAAGGTAAAAGGGGTTTTTATGACCTCTTTTCTTTCCTATGCTTTGAAGAGATTTATTGATAGGTTTATACTCTTAATTGGTTTGATCGTATTTAATTGGCTTCTCCTAGAGGGACTACCAGAGGCCTTTGGAATTAATCCCGTAGTGTGGATAGTCCCTCGTGAATTAAGTCATAATGTAAATGCCTATGCAACTCAGATAAAGACCCTAACAGTTCTATTCGGGTTTAATCAACCTCTATATGTACAATTTGTAAGATATGTTTATAACACACTAACTTTTCACTTTGGATATGATTTCCTAGCAAACGAGCCAGTAATAGTGGAGATAATACATCATTTACCGTATACATTGGTTTTAACCATCCCCCCTCTTATAATTTCGACTTTCCTCGCTATCATTCTAGGTCAGATAGCGGCCTTAAGAAGGGGCTCTGCCGTTGACAATACACTCTCGAATTATTTCATAATTCAGTATAACATACCAGGGTTCTTTCTCTCGTTCATTCTATGGGTAGTCCTCATAGTAGCTTTAAAGTTAGGCCCTATAAGTGATGCGTCTGTGTTAACTTCTTGGAATATAGTTAATGTGTTAAAGGCTTATTGGCTGCCATGGATTATCATAACTCTCATCTTCGGATTTCCCGTAAGAGGTCTTCTGATGAGAAATACAATGGTAGATATTCTCGATTCTGACTTTATTAGATACGAGAGGATAGCAGGGGTAAAGGAGGGAATTGTTAGGAGTCATGCAAGGCAAGTTTCCCTCATACCGGTTGTTACCAGGACATCTATAGATTTAGCGTTTATCTTAGGAGGAATTTTCGTCATTGAATACGTTTTTGGTATACCAGGTATGGGTTACCTGCTAACTGAGGCAGCTGTAAAGTTTGATTTTCCCCTATTAGTGGGAAGCTTCTTTGTGCTAACCTTTTACTCTCTTATAGTACTTTATATAAATGATTTAATATACCCATTAATAGATCCTAGACTTAAGAAGAGCCTGAGGTGAATGCTATAAGGATTCCAAAAATATTAACGACGCCGCAAGGAATAGTTGGCATAACTGTGTTGGTAATTTTAGTGGGAAGTGTAGTAGGGGGAATATTTATAGTTCCAAAAACGAATCCCTATGCTGAAAATGGAATGTACGTGGCCGCACCGTTTGCTGTTCCTGCTTGGGCTTCATCACTTTACGGCAATCTCCCGCCTAATATACCACTTCCTAGTACTGTTTCCTTAATAGAGGATAAATCCCCTCAAGTATTGAGCTTTTGGAATGCGAGAAATATATCCATTGATGGCGATAAAGTTGTATTTTTATGGAATTCGACTTTGGGACCCTCAGGAACGAGCTTTACGGAAACGGCTTCAACGTATGGAAATAGTGGCCCGGGAAGTATAGAGCTAATAATATCAGGTCCCAATCCTATTAACGTATCATTGTATCATATATTCAACTACACATACGATCTACCAGGTGATTACAACTTCTTTATAATGCAGAGTAGCATTTACTTCCAGCAATACAACTCAACTATAAACTATGATGGTTACTTAACTAATCCTAAAAATCAAACCTTCTGGATGTTTACTGTTGGAAGTGCCGCTCCCGTTAATCCCTTAGCTTCTTCTGCCTTTCAATACTTTGGACCTAATGGTTGGCATTACGTTCTAGGAGATAGCGCGTCTCCGATTTACTCTCCGTGGTATTATACTTCGAATTTAACGCCTAATGAAACTTCATTTGCGTCTTCAATACTGTTACACTCTGCTTTTTCCTCTGACGGTGCATATAAAGTTCAATACCAAATCCAGTATAATCCGCAATCCAGTAACGCTTCGGCGAAAGTCTTTCTCTCCGATGTTTTCTTTAAGTTTCTGGGCTCAAAATATGGATTGTTAGGCACTGATAATAACGGAGCTAGTGTGTATCAGGAATACGTCCAAGGGGGGGAATTTGATCTTATTCTGGCTACATTAGTCGGATTAATGATAGTTTTCGTAGGAGCCGGTACTGGACTTTTAGGGGGGTATTTCGGGGGGAAAATAGATCAGGTTTTAGTATCGATAACTGATTTTATATTTTTGTTTCCTGCTTTGGCTCTATACATAGTCCTTATTTCTGTCTTTGGGCAGTTGCTTAATTTGACCAGTCAAATAGATAGGACGATTTTAATTGGGGCGATAATAATCGTCTTCTCATGGCCGGCAACAGGCAGAATAATTAGGGGGCAAACATACGCGGTAAGTAATCAGCAATTCGTTGAGGCTGCTAAGGCTTTAGGAGAATCGAATTTAACGGTAATAAGGAAGCATATTCTAAATCATATATTTCCTATAATCGTTGTACAAATAATATTTGACGTACCAGCTGTCATAGGAGTCGAATCTACCCTCGATTTCCTGGGGTTGGGAATTACGGGCTTTCCAACATGGGGTAATATGTTGGGTTATGCGGAGCATTATGTTACATCGGCACCACATTACATATGGTGGTGGATTCTGCCTCCAGGTCTAGCACTGCTAATATTGGGAATAGCTCTATTTTATTTCGGTGAGAGTCTGCTAAGGCTATACGGTATTCAGGGAGGTAGACTGCAGTGAGCTTAGAATTAGATAGAGTGAATATATATTACTCATTAGGAAGAGCTGAGCTCCGTGCTGTAAGTGACGTAACCCTTAACGTAAATAGAGGGGAATCCTTGGGAATAATAGGAGAGACAGGATCAGGTAAGACGACGTTAGTTTCATCGATCGTAAGAACACTTCCAGAAAATGCGAGGTTTGAGGGTAGAATTTCCTTAGACGGCGCAGATATTCACTCTATGCCATTGAAGGAATTTAGGAAAAATATTAGCTGGAGTAAAATTTCGATTATACCCCAATATTCCATGAATGCTCTTAACCCTGTAAAAAAAATTGGTGAACAGTTAGGTTTGATAGCATCAGAGCATACTAATTGGAGTACTCAAGAAATTGCCGAGAGGATATATAACTTATTCAAGGAACTCGGTTTACCCCCTGAGACCTACTTTAAGTTACCGGACGAACTCTCTGGTGGTCAAAAGCAAAGGGTGATCATAGCATCAGCACTACTTTTAGAACCTGACGTAGTAATAGCTGATGAACCTACAACTGCACTCGACGTCATAAATCAAGCGAAAGTGATCTCCCTTATCAAGAGAAGCGTCAAGGAGAGAGGAAAAACTATGCTATACATTACTCATGATATAGCCGTCGTAGCGGGAATCACAGATAAGATGGTGACAATGTATGCTGGGAAGGTTATGGAATACGGTTCTACCAGGAAAATGTTTAGGGAGCCATTGCATCCATACACGATGCTTTTAATTAACTCTGTACCCGACATAAGGAGAGGGAGAGTGAAGAAGCTCTCATATATCCCTGGGGAACCCCCCGATTTAATAAAAAGAGAAAAGGGGTGCTCCTTTGCTAAGAGATGTCCGATCGCTAGGGACATTTGCAGATTACAGGAACCTGAACTCAAAAATATTGATGGACGCCTAGTTTCGTGTCATTTTGCCGAGGAAACAGTTACGCTTAGGCAGGGATGAAAATGTCGGAACCTGTTTTAACAGTAAAGAAATTGACATTGAGTTATGCGTTTGGAAGAGAGGGACTTTTCAGAACTAAGTATGTTAGAGCTGTCAGGGACGTCTCATTAACAGTAAAACGCGGTGAAATCACTTCGCTAGTTGGGGAGTCTGGTTCGGGAAAAACTACTCTTGGTAAGGGAACATTACGCCTTCTCAAACCCACTGAAGGGGAAATATTCTGGGAAAATGATAACGTAACGAACATGAAGGACTCTAAGCTCAGAAGGCTTAGAAGATATTATCAGATAATTCAGCAAGATCCTTACAGTTCCCTTGATCCTACATACAAGGTATATGATATAATAGCTGAGGGAATAAGGTTGCATAAGCTGGCTACGTCAAGGCAAGATGAGCAGGACATGATCTACAGAATGCTGTCCGTCGTTAGATTAACTCCACCCGAGGAGTTCGCAGTAAAGAGACCTTATGAACTTTCAGGTGGACAGAGACAGAGGGTGGCCATTGCTAGAGCCCTAGTTCTCAAACCAAAGTACATTGTAGCTGACGAACCCGTGTCAATGCTTGACGCATCAACGCGGGGTCAAATAGTTGATTTTATCCTTAAAGCAAGGGAGAATGACGGAACATCAATATTGTTTATAACTCATGATATTTCCTTAGCAAGTTATATTTCAGATACGATAAACGTTATGTATTTAGGTAAGGTAGTGGAATCTGGGAAACCTGAGGATATAGTAAATAGGCCGATGCATCCGTACACACAGGCATTAATAGAGGCAGTGCCTATACCAGACCCTGAGGTTGGGATTAAAGACCCCAGGATAAAGGGAGATATGGATACCCTCCTTAATATACCAACAGGCTGTGTGTTTAGGAACAGATGTCCCTATGCATTTGCGGCGTGTGAACAGGAACCTACTTTGAGGAGGGTGGAAGGTAATCATTATGTCGCTTGTCACCTTATTAGGTAGCCTGATTGTCTTAGCATTAGTATTGCAAGGTACTCAAGCAATACTTTATCACGGTCTAATTGTGGGGCTAGGACAGAGAGGGGAAGTAACAGTAATTCCCACAGAGATCTCTAGTGCTCAGTATAACGTTTCAGTTCACATTAGAGGAGAGGTGGGAAATTCTACACTTAACTTAACCACTAGATATAATGGCGAATATTATTATCTGGTTTCAAAGAATGGCTCTACACTCTCAATATGTTACTACTCGGCTAACTTCAGTAAAGTTCAAATTGTAGCGCCATTTTACCTACCCTTTCAATTACCCGAAGGAAACATAACCCTTAAAATGACCCTCAGGAACTCCTCTGAAATCTCTGCTCAACTTATTAGCACAGCTCATGTTAACACGACCGGGAACACTACTGTTATAATATTCAAGGACTTGAATATAACTGAAGGAATATACCTTTCATTCATTTATCGGTACAATGATAACTACCTTACAGATATCCAGTCAAATTACTCGTTTACCGATTTCTTTCTAGAGAATAACGTGATCATTTCCCCAAATCACGAGCAGCCGTTTCCTTATTATATACTAATTATACCCGTTGTAGTGGTAATTGCTGTTATCTTGTGGAGAATAAAGCGCTGAATTTTTTTCTTCATGAGCTTTGTTGTATCCATGAACGGTGCAGAAGTTATACTAAATATTTTAAAAAAGTATACGGACAAGGTATTTATTGTTTCTGGAACGGATTACGCGGCTTTTATAGAGGCAAGATACAGGGGAGTAGGACCGGAATTTATCGTAATACCCCACGAAATTACTGCCGTGTCCGCAGCTATGGGATATTCCCTTTCAGGTAAGCTAGGGGTTGCAATGGTACATACAGTGCCTGGGACGCTAAATTCATTAGGAATTATCGCTGATGCCTTCTCATCCAGGATTCCCTTAATTGTAATAGCTGGGAAAAGTCCTTATACAGAAAGGGGTTCTACAGCGAGCAGAAATCTGAGAATTCACTGGACACAGGACCTTAGGGACCAAGGCGGAGTTTTAAGGCAATACGTTAAATGGGATCACGAGATAAGAACTGTAGAACAGATCGCTGATACGATTCAGAGGGGAATACAAATTGCATTAAGTGAACCTCCTGGACCTGTTTACATCACTGTTCCTAGAGAGATATCAGTAGCGGACACGACTTTAACTGAGAAAAAGATGGACTTTACGGAACCAGGAGTTTCCACAAGTAAATTAGAAAGGGCTAAGGAACTGTTAAGCAACTCTTCAGCACCGTTGATAATCACGTGGGGATCTGGAAGGAGGAGGGATTGGTTTGATTCGGTGAAAAGGTTTGCTGATATCCACAGGATACCTGTCGCAGGATATGTAGGGGAATGGCTCAATTACCCCACTACTGGGGATATGGCTCTAGACTCATATAATACTAAGGACTTTGACGTTATACTGGTTTTTGAGAACGAAGTTCCGTGGATTCCAAAGTACGGAGAACCTGATGCAAAGATAATTAGGGTTGACGTAGACCCCCTGTACTCGCAAATACCTTATTCCGGTTTTCCTTGTGATCTATGTGTTCAATCTGGCATTAGCGATTTCCTTGATAACCTGAATGTAAAAAAGAGTTGGGATTGGGGAGACATTTTCGTGAAGCAAAGGGAGGAGAAAATGAGGAAACTTGAGAAGATGAAGGACTCAAAAAGAATTCATCCGGCTCTTCTTTCATACGAGCTGAGTAAGATTGGATGGACGATATATAACGAGTATCCGTTCAGGGGAGAGTACGCAATACTAAATAGGTACAACCAATACTATGCCGATCCTGGATTTGGACATCTCGGTTGGGCATTAGGGGCAGGACTTGGATACAAAATCTCCACAGGAGAAAACGTAATAATAACCGTAGGAGATGGCTCGTTCATTGAGGGTGTACCAACGGCTTTCCTTTATACCGCTAAACGGCACCCCGTCTTAGTGGTAATTTACGATAATAAAAGCTGGTTCGCAGTCGAGAAGGCAGTTAGGGAGGTATTTCCCTCAACGTCTATGGACAGTTTCCCTGGTGCTGATTTAGACATAGATGGTTTAGCTGAGGTAGTAGAAAGTATAAGCGGGGAGTACGTTTACATTGAAAGCCCCTCTGAGATTCAGGACGGATTAAAAAGGGGAAAAGACGCCGTATTGGCAGGAAGGACAGCGATAATCCACGCTCGTACTGAGAAGGTTTAAATCCTTTCGAATCCGTTCTCTTCTATTATTGGAGAGATCTTCTTCATCACATAACTAATAACCGGTCCGGTCATTCCTAGTTTTCTATATATTCTGTATAAGAGGGGTAGCTTTAATGAAGCACCGGCCGCTAGTGGATGTCCCCCTCCGCCTAATCCTACTGCGAACTTTCTAACGTTAAAGGAGTTGCTTCTGAATGAAACTGCTACACCATTAGCAGATACGAAAACTGACGCTCCAGTTCTAGACATTATGTACTGTGCGGCATAGCTTATATCTGGAGGTCCCTTCCATCTAATTGCAAATGCAACTTTCTCATTATCTATTGTTATAACCTTAAAGTACTTCTTCAATTTATTGTACCCCTTTAACTCTTTGTTTACCATTTCCTCAAGAATTTCATTGAAATCATCCTCCCACAGTTTGCCCGAATAGAAGAGCGCGATTAGGTGTTCTTTCCAAGAGTAATCCCTATTGTATTCAACGATCCTTCTGAGCTTTTCTCCTAAGGGATCATTGTGCAACCAAATGTCGACAGAGCAGTCAGCACTTGCTATTTTTTTCGAGAAATCATCATCGGGATTCATATACTTATTTACTACTCCCGCACCACACGTTGACACATCATGATACAGTTCAACTCCTGCCTTTTTTACCTCCTCCTTCCAATTCTCTTTCCAGACGTGATGGTCAAACCATTCAACTTTCACTTCTTTAAATTTCTGCAATGCGGTAAGAACCTTTGGAAGAGTGTCTTGATTCATACCTATATCGGCGATCATTATTTTCTTTACGTCGCCGAGATTGAGGTTATTTAATAAGTCCCCAATCTTAGTTGGTTCTGTGAAGAATACCTTTTTGGGTAGAGTCCTTGCTGCCCTTGCGTAAACGGCCGCTGATGCAGTCCCATCAAAGTCGTTATGAACTATGGCATAGTATTCCATACGTTATTGTTGAGGTAGAAGCTTATAATTTCTCCCGAACGTTAATCTTGAGAACAGTTTTTCCTCGCATAGGAAGTATCCTAGTGGTATTGCTATTAGGTAGACTATGAAGTGAAATCCCGTTGCTCCCTGGACAACACTAGTTAAGATTAGGAGAATCCCTGTCACTTTCTCAATTTCACCCTTTATCCCAATTATGAGTAGGCTAGCTAATATAACTCCTAATAAAGCGAAAGTTATACCTGTTTGAGAACTATTTACTGTGATTCCTAAGGAGGACGGAATTACCATAGTCATGATAGTTTGTAAAAAGGCGTTTCCTGAAATTAGGAATCCGAAGAATATGAAGGGGATTGATATTAGGGCTCCCGAGATGTACGCGATTATAATTTTCCCTTTCTTGGATCTGAGTAATATACTGTAACTTAAAGTTCCAGCTGCTAATAATGCCAGCAAGATCAGGGGACTATACGTTAGGGCGGGTCCGTGAGAGTATAAAAGTATAGATTGAAGGTAGAAGTAACCTGTGAAAAGCATTATTGGAACGAGGAAAATTAACTCACGCCGTGTACTATTACCCATTTCAAGTAGGGAAATTCCTAAGGAGAAAAAAAGTAGGAAAAACGTAAAGGCATACCAAAGTAGAGTACCGTAGTACTCAGGGTAAATATATGGAATCACAGAGGATACAAGCTCTATTGCGAACAAAATTAAGAACTCCTTCAATTTCAGGGAGAGAATCAACAGCGTGACCATAATGGTTACGTAAAACAGAGCGGAACCTATGATACCTAAAGGATACAAATAGTTGAGAAATGTCTGGTGAAGGGGGAGGGGGATTAAGGCATAAAGGGCGTCCCTAAAAACGAATTGCAGAATTGTCCCTGCAAGAAGTAGGGAAACTACTCCAGTGATAAATTTCATCCTCTCACTTCTTGAAAATTGTCTGTAGTAAGATGAGCACTAGAATAGCTATTACACCCGCAACTATCATTATGTAGAAGGTCAAAGGATTCAATGCAGTTGCCTCTTGGGGTGATATGAAAACAGTTAAGAATTCTGGGGCGATTGATTTATCGAACAGCGTCTCTCCCTCCCTTCCCTGCCATATCGCAAAGGCAACGTTATATTCCTGTCCCACTTTGAATGTAGGCATGAATTTCGACTCATGAGGGGAGACAGTCATACTCCTCACGAATTCCACTGTCCAATACCCATTCGAATAGTTTGCACCCGTCCAGATCATGAAGAGAGATCCATTTAGACCAGACGATGCAACAGGAGAGTACCATATACCTGAGGTGTCGACCTCATACATATCAGTTTGGTTTGTAAAGAGAGGTACGGCAAATCCGTGATCTGTGGTGTAATTAAGTCCTGTCAGCGACGTATTTTGCCATAGATTGTATTTAAAGGCAGGATTAAGTGTAGAATTCCATGTCGCTCCAGAAACCCACATCCATATGTTAGCAGGACCTGCTGATAGTGACCCTCCTGCTTCCGAAAAGTTAAAACCATCGAAAATTTGCCCTGGATATTTACCCCCTACATTCATTGCATCCATCGGTTCAGTTTCGTTTCCCATATACCACATTATCGCGGCTCTGTCAGGGTAATACCACGTTTGATTGGTATAATAACCGTAGAAAAGTCCTGAGGAATAAAGGATAGCCTCGATTGGCCTGGGGGAGTGATATAAGAGTATTGTGTTGTTACTCACGGTTATTTGAGTACTGTTTGGGAATAGTATGGAAACTCCTTCATGCATAACCTCTAATCTTCCCTGGTAAGTCTTTCCGTTAACTATTGCTGTATAATTCGTGTAATTATTTAGGATTTTATAAGTTGTATTGGGTTCTAACTCAATTATTCTAAAAAGTCCTATTCCTGTCGCTGAGGAATTTAGGGCTGCTGCAGCAGCCGACCACGCGTTGAACGCGGGTTCTGGGGAATACCATCTCATTAGTACGAACATATCTGTACCGTTATAGGCCATCTTTACTTCCACCCAGTGAGTTTCACCAGATGTAGGAACTCCTTTGAGATTAGGGGCTAATGTAACGTTTGTCCAGGGGATATTTCTCCAGAAAGGCTCTGAGCCAGGTGCGCCAAGATCTGCGCTCCCCGAAACTTTATATGCTATAATTTGAGGTGCCGTTAATCCCTCAACTAGGAGTCCTCCAATAAGAATTAAAACAAAGGCAATTAATGTGACGATCAAGTTTATTCTCCTGTTAAAGGCTACCATAGCAGTATTCTCTGAACGGTAACTTAAATCGGTATACCCTTGTACGTAATCGGTAAATTATACAATAAGTACAACGTTTTCAAAGTATTTACCAGCCTTTTTCTCTGTTAACAACTGCTGCAGGCAGTTTATGAAAGTCGTATACTAAGTAATAAGTGTTTTAAAACTTAGGAAGTCTGCAAAGGAGTTTAATTTCTCGTAATTCTTTCGTACTATCGTCCTGGCTATGTACCAAGGAGTAGATTATCCGCGTATATTAAAATTTAGTTAATAAAGTAAGTAACGTCTATTCAACATTGGACACTATCTCGTGGGAATTTCTCAAAAATAGGAGGACTTTGTACAACGTAGTTAACTTATATCTAACGATGCAGAAAATAATATGAAGTGAAAATGTCGAGACCCCTTAGAAGATGGGATATTCTATTTGCTCAAATGCTATCAAGAATGATGAGAAATCCGCGGACTAAATTTGATGAGAGAGAGTTTGTAAAAGGCGGAGAAACTTACCTTCTTAATTACGTTAGTAAAAATGCCGGTTCAATTGATGAGAATAGGAGAAACTTTCTGAAGGGATTAGTTATAGGTGTTGGTGCGGCTACAGTAGCGGGCTTTATACCAGGTCTTTCCTCGTTAATTCCCCCAAATGTTGGCTTAACATCATTCCCCAAAATAATACTCTTAGCCTCGAATGGTAAGCCAATTACTGCCTCCTCAATACCAGTTAACGAACCTATAATAACCGTATTTCTCTACCCTCTTCAGAATGAACCTAATTTCCTCGTAAACCTAGGAGATGAAAATAATAATCCTGTAGAAATTAAGCCTACGACAGTTACTGTTCCAGCAAACGGTCAAAAGTATAAATTTCCAGGAGGAGTAGGTCCTTACAATTCGATTGTAGCCTATAGTGCAATATGTCAACATTTGGGATGCCAGCCTCCAGAAATCCACTTCTATCCTCCGCAATATATGAAGTTAGGCATGGCACCGCCCTCTTCTTTAACTTCACAGGCATTACAGGCGGCTACGTCAGCTAATGCCCCAGGCGTTATTCATTGCGATTGTCACGGCTCCACTTACGATCCGTATCACGGGGCTTCCGTTTTAACAGGACCGACAGTGAGGCCTTTGCCGTTCGTATTGTTAGAATGGGATGAGAAGACGGATTACCTTTACGCGATAGGGGAAGGCGGCGTACCTGTATATGGACATGTATCTGATCTAACGGGTGGTACACCTCTTTCTTATGACTATACTACTGTCACGCAAGAGGTAAACCCATTCTGAATTCGAGGGGTGAGTAGTACGTCCTCATGGTTTAAGGAAAGGTTGGGCTTAGACGATCTCCCATTTTTTAGAACTCCAGATTACATGTATAACGTAAACTATTGGCTAGGTGCACTGGTGGCAGGCGCATTTATTTATGCGGTAATTAGTGGTTTATTTCTGCTACTGTACTATTACCCTAGCGATCCTTACGGTGAAACATGGTTTTTAATACTTCTGGTTCCCTATGGGTCGGTCGTACTCTTTAGCCATTTATATTCCTCTTATGCAATGATAATTCTTGCCTACATCCACATGTTTAGGAACTACTTTTCAGGAGCGTATAAGAAACCTAGGGAAATCCCCTGGGTAATTGGTGTTCTCATGCTTGTACTAACATTGGCTGCTTCCTTTGTTGGGTACTCCCTCATAGCTGACGTATTGGGCGTAGACGCAGTCGACGTAGGAAGGGGAATTTTAAATCAACTTCCCGGAGGAGGAATATTCAATTCGTTATTTTTTGGGAACGGTACCTCTCTTGATCTCTACACAAGGCTTTTAGCATGGCACATAATTCTTGTTGCAGCCATTGGAATGCTCTTTGTGTTCCACTTCTTCTTAGCTGAGAAACATGGTATTATGCCAGCTAGAAGGGAAAAGCCTACAGTGCCTGCTGTGTATTCCAAGGAAGAGGAGAGCAAATTCAATCCATGGTGGCCTAGGAATTTCGTTTACATGTTATCACTTCTTTTCATAACTTGGGGCTTCATAATAATGGTTCCAAATGCACTAGCAGAGATAAACGGCCTCCCGTTACTCGTAAATCCTCATCCAGCTCCGTCTCCCACATCGCCCATGGCATCAACGGTTCCTGCGTATCCACCTTGGTTTTTCCTTTTCTTTTACAAGATAGCCGACTTCTTACAGCCTAATGGTCAACCGTATAGTCCGTTATTGGCTTTAATTATAGCTGTGGCAATACCCTTAATCTACCTAATAGCACTTCCATTTATGGATAGAAGTAAGTACCTAACTCCCTGGAAAAGAAAACTATGGATATGGATAGGTATTCTCATGATAACTTACCTAATAGAGACTTCGGTGTGGGGATATGAACAACCAGGTGTTCCTGAACCTTTCTTAGTACAAGCCGAACTGTATCTACCTCCCGCCATAATAGCTGGGGTTGCGTTATATCTCATTCGCCCTAGAGGCAGTTCAGCAGTAAAAAAAGCGTCATTAAGCCCCCTGAACGTTTTAGCGTTAACTGTGCTTGCATTACTCTTGGTTGGAACACTTGGCGATTTCATCTCAGACCCAACAGTATTTGGATTAGGAATACTTATCCCATTGATCATGGCAACAGTCATAGGTTTTCGAAGCGTAAACGTAACTGAGCAGAGTAAGGTTAATCCACCTAAATTAAAGGTGAACAGGAAAATTGGAGAGGTACTCTTGTTAATCATCTTGATTTTATCAGTCCTTGTAGCATCTACGATGTGGACGTTACCGTCATTGGGACCTCTCTCAAATCTCTTCGGAGTAGAATTGGGTATACTTTTCATACTGCTTGGAGAGGCCCTATCGCTATATCATCACTTAGTTTTCGTCAAGTGAAACATTTTTGCCTTAGTTAAGCTTTTAGTTTTTATTTCCCTTAAATCGTCATGAAAGGATATTACACATACCCAGAGATACGGGGTAACACGCTACTTTTCGTTTCAGACGACGACTTGTGGAAAATGGATTTAACTGATATGAAACCTCAGAGGCTAACCTATGATATTGGTGTAGTGACTAAGTCTAGAATATCCCCGGATGGTAGGAACGTCGCGTTTTTGGTTACTCAAATCGGTAATGGCTATGGCATAAACGAAGTCTTTGTCGTGTCAATTGATGGGGGAATTCCAAAGAGGTTAACCTACTTCGGAAGCAGGAGAACAGATCTTGTAGGATGGCTAGACAATGAGAGGGTAATCCTTACTTCCGACTATCTTACTCCTTTTCCTTCTAGAACCGATCTTTTTACAGTAAGCGTTTCAGGGGGAATGCCAGAGAGACTTCCCTATGGCCAAGCTACCGATTTGGTAATAGGTAACGGAATTACAGTTCTGAGTAGATATACTAATGACCTTCAATATTGGAAGCGGTATAAGGGGGGTACTAAGGGCGTTCTTTACATAAGTCGAGACGGGAGAAATTTTCAAAAGTTCTTAGAGTTAAACGGAAATATAAATTCCCCAATGATAGTGGGAGATAGGCTGTACTTCATATCCGACTTTGAGGGCTTTGGTAATATATATTCGGTTGACTTCAATGGTAACGATATGAGGAAGCATACAAATTTGAACGACTATTACGCGAGAAATGCAAGGAGCGATGGCAGAAGGATAGTATTTCAGTCGGGTGGACAGGTTTACTTGATGGTAGACGACAACATCCAGCTCCTTGATATCGATATACCTACTATAGGAAAGAAGCGAATGCCCAAATTCGTTGATGTGAAGATAGGCGATATCGGAATTAATGGCGATGTCTCTATGATAGGAATTACATCTAGGGGGAAACCATTTATAATGAGACCTTGGGATGGTCCAGTCTTTCAACTTGGGGAGAAGAATGGGGTGCGGTATAAGTTCGTCGAGATAAGCGGCAGAAGAGTGGTTACTGTTTCAGATGAAACGGGAGAAGAGAGAGTGGAGATACATGAGCTACCCGATGATGGAAAGAGAAGAGTCGATGTCGACTTTGGAAGGATAGAGAATATGAGAATGTCTCCTGATGGGAAATATTTGCTTCTCTCAAATCACAAGTTTGAGATATGGCTTCTCAACTTAGACGATCTGAGTTACAGAATGATAGATAAGAGCGAGTATGGGATAATTTGGGACATTGCATGGCATCCTAAGTCTTACATGTTCGCTTACACTTTTAGGGAAGACAACTTCGCAATGTCAATAAAGATGGGAAACGTTGATGGTAAAACGTGGAGAGTAACAACGCCGACATCCATAGATTATTCCCCGAGCTTCGATAAATCTGGAAAATACCTATATTTCCTGTCAAGGAGGCATTTAGATCCAGTATACGATAGGATTATATTTAACCTGAGCTTTCCGTTAGCTTCTAAGCCCTATATGGCTATTCTCGGTAAGGGATACTCCCCGTTTGATGGTTCACCGGATGAGGAGTTTATAGAAGATCCCGAAGGAGTTTTAGAGAGGATAGTTCCAATGCCTATTGACGAGTCAAATTACGTCAAGGTAGTGGGCGGTAATAACAAAGTGTTTCTCCTCTCATTCCCCGTTGAAGGCAGTATGAGGGGATGGTATTCACAATCCCCTGATAAACCCACGGGCGTAATTGAGGTATTCGACGTTCAGACGAGAACGAAAGAAGTTTTCCTCCAAGGAGTTTCGGACCTCAGAATGAGCCATGACGGTAATAAACTTGTGGTCAAGCAGGGGGAGCAGTTGAGGATTGTAGAGACCAGCAAGAAGCCTGACGTTACGACAAGCGAGCCAGGTCCTAAGACTGGGTTCATCGACTTAAAGAGGGTGAAGGTCTACGTCGAGCCAGAGAGAGAATGGTCCCAAATGTTAAGGGAAACGTGGAGGCTAATGAGGGATAATTACTGGGATGAGAAAATGAGGGGGATAAATTGGGAGGAAATTTACGAAAAGTACAGGAGGCTTCTGCCAAGAGTTAACACAAGATTCGAGTTATCTGACGTGATAAAGGAGATGATAGGAGAATTGGGTACATCACATACTTACGAGATTCCTTTTGACTTTGATGTGGAGAAGCCTTACCCAATAGGTGGACTCGGCGCAGAGTTAAAGTTTGAGAGCGGTTGTTATAAGGTCGTTAAGTTATTTTATGGTGATAAAGCAAATGAGGGAGAGAAATCTCCTCTAATGGCGCCTGGTGTTGAGGTAAAGGAAGGGGATTGCATAACAGCTATAGACGGTGTAGAGTTAACTAAGGACGTAAATCCCCTTTCACTACTTATAAATAAGGCTGATCAGTTCGTCACTATGGACATTCTAAGCAGTGGAATAAAAAGAAAAGTTTACGTTAGGACTTTGAGAGATGAAAAGAGCCTAATGTACAGGTGGTGGGTGGAAAGCAATAGGAGGTACGTTTACGAGAAAACTAACGGGTTAGTTGGATACGTTCATGTGCCTGATATGGGACCTAGAGGATATGCGGAATTCATGAGATTGTACCCTCAGGAAATACAGAGGAGGGGAATTATTATAGATGTAAGGTTTAATACTGGAGGCCACGTTTCCCCACTTCTAATAGAGAGATTGGCGTTAAAAAGAATTGGAGAAGATAGACCAAGAAGGGGAAAACCCGTACCCTATCCACAGTTAGCTCCACCCGAGGTATTAGTTGCCTTGACCAACGAAAACGCAGGTTCTGATGGGGATATATTCAGTTACTCATTTAAACGTCTCAAGTTAGGACCCCTCATAGGAAAGAGAACTTGGGGAGGAGTAATAGGTATTACAGGTCGTCATAGATTAGTTGATGGTACGATGGTTTCGCAGCCTGAGTTTGCGTTTTTCTTTGACGACGTGGGATTAGGGGTGGAGAATTACGGAGTGGATCCAGATATAGAGGTAGATATATTGCCTCAAGATTACGCAGTGGGCAGAGATGTTCAGCTAGATAAGGCAATCGAAGTCGCAATGGAAAGACTAAAAGCTCAAACTAAGGTAGAACAGGTTTGACTCCTGACGAGGCATACGATATAAGGATTGTAGGAGAGGTTGTACTGTGGCAAAAAGACACGTTCTTTACACAGACCTGGATAGAAAATAATCAATATAGGACGGCGATTTTTAAGAACGGCTCACAGTCTACGAGAGGTAATGATACGTTAATTAAGGTGGCGAATGACGGGATTTACTTCGTAAGGAATCAGGATGGGATTTCCAAACTCATGTTCATGTCAGAATATGCCGAACCTGTCGAGTTACTAACCTTGGGTAAAATTGTAAAGTACGACTTTCATGCAGATGGCATTCTGATCATCGGGGAGGAGAAAAAAGACAATAGCGGCATATTTGAGACAAAAAGGCATAAGTTCAAGTTCAATGGGAGGGGGCTACTAACAAGTACTCAGTCTCTTTTCCTATTCAACAAGGAAGGGCTAAGGAAAATAGTGTCGGGGGACTTCGATGTAACTGACTTAGCCACCAATGGAAAAAGGGTGGTAATATCTGCTACAATAGAGGATAACGACAGGAACTTGTCAAATCTCTATGATGTGGACCTAAATTCAGGTGAACTAAGGAAATTGACAAATGAGGTTGGGGATGTAATTGCTGTAGCCATGAACGAGAAAGGAGAAGTGGCTTACCTAGGACACAAAAACGGTTTAGCGCCTTGGTCGTCTAATAAACTGTTCTTGCTTGATCTTGGAAAGGAATTCATGTGTGGAAACAATTGTGGGTCTAAGGTGTTGTCAGATTTATTCGACTCAGTTAAGGAGAAGATCATTTATAAGGGGGATACGATAATAGCGGCAGGGCAGACAGGAGGGGCAGTTCACCTCTATCAGATAGACGATAAGGTAACCCAACTAACCAGCGGAAATATCGTTGTAAGGTCTTTTGATTACGACGGTAATTCCTTGGCGTACGTCTACTCTACACCAATAAAACCCACGTTATTAAAGTCCGGTTCCTGGGAATACGATCCTAATCCCGCCTTGCGGGCCATTTCACCCGAAGAGGTAATTGAAAACAAGGGTTGGATAATTAGAACTAAAAGGGAAAATCCGACAATTCTCTTCATACATGGTGGACCTCATATGGCTTACGGTTATTCCTATTTCATAGAATTTCAGTTTTTTGCGTTAAATGGATATAATGTAGCTTATTATAATCCCCCAGGAAGTCAGGGATACGGAGAGGAATATGCTAAGGCATGTGTAGGTGATTGGGGTGGGAGTGATATGGAGGAGTTATTGAACTTTCTAACTACTGTAAGGGAAAAATATGGTCTAACCGGTAAGGTAGGAGTCACTGGAGGCTCATACGGTGGATATATGACAAACTGGTTAATAACTAAGGTTGATATCTTCTCTGCAGCAATAAGTGAAAGGGGAATATCTAACCTATTAAGCATGTGCGGTACAAGCGATATAGGATTTTGGTTTAACGCAGTTGAGGCGGGTGTAGAGGATCCGTGGTCAACTGAGGGTATTGCAAAGCTCATGAAATTATCTCCAATAACTTACGTAAGGAATGTAAAGACCCCACTTCTTCTTATTCATGGAGAGAACGATTACAGATGTCCAATAGAACAGGCAGAACAGTTTTATCAGGGTTTAGTGGATCAGGTTGACGTAAAGCTTGTCATATATAATGAGGAAGATCACGAACACGCAAGGCGCGGTAAACCAATTAACATGAAGGATAGACTATCCAAAAAGCTGGATTGGTTTGATGAACATTTAAAAAAGAACTAGGCAGTTGCCTTTTTCTCTGTTCTACGGGAGATACTCCCACGCAGTGTAATTGAGTCCTCCCTTACTAACTCAGTACCATCAGAGAAATATTTATTTATATCTCTTATTATCTGTTTAATCTCCTCTTGTTTTTTCCTGAGCGTAACTATCTTTTCTAGTAACTCCTTGCCTTTATTAGTTATTACATAGGTATCATCTTTTTTAATAACAAGTCCTCCATCTATCAATCTGTTTAAGTATTTTTCAGTCAATTCGTATGATAAATTAGCCTTATTCATAATTGCAGTCTTCTTAGCCCCGTTCCTTACAACATTTAAGATATCCCAGAGAATGCTAATACTTGTTCTCTTTTTTCTATTTACCATTAATAGATATGTGGAGTTATCGAATATAAATCTATTGCATACAATTGTGGAAAGGCGGATTAAGAGAATTAGGAACGTTATTAACTGTAAGTTAATGGAGTGAAAATCGCTCCCAGAACTTACTAGGGATATTAACCAAGGGACTCGATATCGATATGCTTACTTTGCGTCGAAATTCCCTTTTTACTAACGTTGGGGTTTGGGGCAAATTCCGATACAAAATAGTCGCTTTCGTATACAAAATCCTTGATCTTTCCTGAAACTTCGTACCAACTATTTCTAGGAGTTGTTCTATAGAGTCGTAATTTGAAATCCCTTGAAATTTCCTTAAGCGCAGTTAAACATACATCATATATTGGGCACTGCGAACACGGACCATTCCTCTTAATATCCACTCTATCAAGATATCCCGAATTAGAAATATATATTAGCTTATAAGATGGGATTTTCTCTCTATTAAAGGGTATCAATAGTTTTGCGATTATAGAGAAGTCCTTAGAAATTACCTGGTATTTTCTCAAATTTGAAAGTAAGTAATAGTAGTAACTCTTACTTATTTCAGTAATTTCGCTCCCTGTAAGTACATCAACGTATAAATCTGACATTAACTTATCGAATATATTTTCTTTAATGAGTATTACTTTCCTATCCGTTAACGGCCTCTCTACCTTAATTCTCTTTACGGAGCATTTACTCTGTTTAGCTGAGTTAGAGCCATCCAGTGCTACTTGATATGACATGTCTTGTACTCTACCCAACTTCGATAATAATGATTGAATGTATTTAAGGTTAGATTATGAGAAGAATTAACACTATTATAGAGCACTAATATAAATTTGTTAGCAAAAGTGGTATTAGTTATACTATTTATGATGTTTCTCCCTTGTTATATCTTGAAGAGTTGAGAAATTGCATAATTAAAGTTAAGACATAATTAAGTATCTTATATATATTTTATAAAATTTTTTAGTAATGAGAATAGATTAGTAAGTGTCAATTTTTTTTAGAAGAGTTTTTAACTTTTTTTCTAAATCATCACTCATGAAGGTTCTGCTTTTTGAGAAATCCGGAATAGAGAACCTCAAGTATACTGATGTAAAGGATGAAGAACCTGAGACTCATCAAGTCAAAATTAGGGTTCTCTCTGCAGGTGTTAATCCCATAGACTACTTCGTTGTAAACGGCATACCAGTCAGACCTCTCCCTCATATTCCTGGGGCAGAAATTTACGGAGAAGTTGAAAAAACAGGGGATAGCGTAAGGAACTTCAGTAGGGGGGATAAAGTTGTAGTTTACAACAGAGTGTTTGACGGAAGTTGCGATATGTGCCTACAATCCAGTGAGAACTTATGTAGAAATGGCGGGATAATTAGCGTGATAACTAACGGAGGCTATTCTGAATTCTTTATAGTAGATGAGAAAAACCTAATTAAAGTTTCTGGAATATCGGAAGAAATTGCTGCTAGTCTGCCAGTGGCTGCGCTCACCGCTTATCATGGTTTGCGGACAGCAGGATTAAGAGCAGGAGAAACTCTTGTAGTATTTGGTGCCTCAGGAAACACGGGACAGTTCGCTGTTCAGCTGGGGAAGATAATGGGAGCTCAGGTAATAGCAGTCTCTAAAAAGGGTTGGGTAAAGGAGTTAGGCGCTGACCTTGTTACCGACTTAAGCAATGTAAAGGATGTCGTCTCTAAGGTAACTGAGGGGAAGATGGCCGATGTGGTAGTCGATCCCCTGGGGGAGAAAACGTGGTTAAACAGTCTTGAGGTAGTAGGAGTTAAGGGAAGATGGGTGACTTTCGGTACATTAACTGGAAGTAATGTATCGGTTCAGTTAAATACGATTTACAGTAAGCACATTTCGCTGTTTGGAACAACTGGAGGTAATAGGAAAGAACTACAGGAGCTTACCTCACTTTCCAGGAAAATGAAGGTAAAAGTAGGAAAGGTCTTCTCGCTTGAGGAAGGAAAAGAGGCATTGAAATACCTAATGGCTGGAGATAGGGACGGAAGAGCAATAATTAAGGTCTAAGGTTTCTACTTATTACGCTAGCTACCTCATAAATTAAGTTTGCTGCTAGCATAGCCGTTATTTCCGAGTGATCATATGGCGGACTAACTTCAACTACATCCATGCCAACTATGTTAACCTCCAGCGATCTCAATAATTCCATTACTTCGAAACTGGTTAATCCCCCAACTTCAGGTGTTCCAGTGGCGGGGGCAAACGCTGGATCAACAACGTCTATGTCAAGGGATATGTAAACTGGTCCATTTAATTTCCTTAGTTCCTGGATAATTTTGTTGTAGTTATACTTTACATCTCTTATGTTGAATACGTGAACTCCCAGTTTCTTGGCATCCGAGAGGTCTTCCTTTGAAAACAGAGAACCTCGAATGCCTATCTGGTAGACATTATTAACCCTGTCCTCTTCTAAAGCCCTTCTTAACCACGTCCCGTGGGTATATTTCTTGCCTCCGAAATACGTATCCCAGAAATCGTAATGAGAGTCGAAGTGAATTAAATTGGCCTTTCCCTTTACTTTATGTAATGCCCTTAAAACTGGGAGAGTTATTGAATGATCTCCTCCAGCTATTAACGGTATCTTATTTACAAACTCCTGACTTAAGTGTTCCTCAATTCTTCTCATCGTATCCTCTATATATCCTGGTACGACATTGACGTCCCCATCATCACACATCATCAATTCATCGAAAGGTTCCGAGTCAACGAAAGGATTATAAGGTCTGAGTAGACGAGAACCATCCCTTATTGCCATTGGACCAAATCTTGCGCCTGGTCTGTAAACTACTCCATCATCAAACGGAATACCTATGAAGGCAGCTTTTTCTTTTCCATTACACGTAGGTAACCTAGCGAAAGTAGATATTTGAGTAAATCTAGGAGATTCAAAAGCGTTTATCTGCCTCATGACAGTACTTTCGCGATTATCATTAAATTTTCTCCTATTACTTCATCACTCTTAAAGTAAGTCGAGGAGATAAAAGATCCTAGGACTTACAGGAGTTCTTAATGAATTTAGTTCATTTGGAAAAATAGAGCAAATTAACTTGAACGTTTCTCATTAACCGGAGAGAGACCATAGTTTATAGTTTCCTTATTCAACCTGTCTCAGCCATAATTACAATAAGGAATTCATACCTAAATGCCCGAATCTTTCCTTAAGAACCTATACCCTGTAAAGAGAAAACATCAATACGCCTTTTGGTTTCGAGGAGATCCCACAATATTTACAAGAGAGAGTTAAAGGTTCTCAATCACGATAAGCTCAATCTAATACCTGTTAACCCTGATTACTTAACATTTAGGAAAAGCTGCCTCAGTAATGGATACTCATGCCAATAATGGCCCGACCTAACCTTCGGTATGAGGCGGATTGGGATAGACACCTATTTGAAAAGCAAAACTGGAAGTATGTAGATGTCCTGGTTCAGAAATGCGACCTATAGATTCTAACGAAAATTCTAGAGTAAATAATGGTTGAAAGTAGAATTATTTACGTTTTACTTAATTTCTTTATCTCCCTATACGAACTTATCAGCGAAGTCACTCCTATTACGCCTACTATTGTTACAACAAGTATAAATCCTACGTTGATCGCGTCTAGGTTGGGTATTGGGTTTCCCGTAGGCAGTGCTATGTTATCGATGGGCGGTATAAGGATTATAAGTAGTCCTGCAAGTAAGAATACGATCCCCCCATAGTATAAAGTCCGTCCAGCAGTTCTAGACGCAACTTTTGCTATTTGCTCTTCCGTTATCTTCTTTATCTTCATAATGCTAGCAAATATCGCACCGAAAATAACTTGCATTGACATAGTTCCTAATCCGAACATTAAGCCTGGAATTGGAGCGTAAACTATTGATGGCATTCTCGGAGCCAACACAAAGGTAATTATAGTGGCATAGGCACCAAAACCGAAACCGGCTATTAACCCATGAATTATCGTCATTTTAAGCGGTATTTTACCCTCAATCTCCTCATTAAGGGGAATTCTGATGGCCTTTTCCGTGTGATGACTTTTCCCCCCTATAGCTAAATCAATAGGAATATGGATGTACTTTCCTTTAAGCACGTAAGACCCTGCTATTGCCATAACTAATCCTACTATTACATAAACCGGTCCATCAAGATTGTACTTCTGATATATATACGCAAGACCGATAAACCCGAGTGTTGTAAGTAGCATCCTCTGAACAGTGAATCCAAGAGAGAAAAGAAATCCAGCCTTCATTCCCCTCCGGGTGCTGTACTCCCCTATCGCATAGCTGAAAGTTATTGGCCATGTATGTTCGTCAGGTGTGGCTCCGTGTAATAGACCGAGAATATAGCTGATCAGTATTACTTCGCCTACGGTCAAAGTTGAAGGGGGATTTAGTATATCAGACAGGCTAATCATATGTATTAGGGTAACCCTAACACTATATAAGCTCATCGTTATAAAATGTTTACACTTTAACATATAAATGGTCGTCTATGATGGAATATTGGATAGTATGAATTCCCTTAAGAGGTCTAAATACTCCTCTCTTTTTTCCCACATTGGTAGATGGGAACTATCTCTAATTATAACTAGCTTTGAACCCCGTATTCTCTCATGTATATGCTTTGCTACAATGGGCGTAACCTCATCATACTCCCCTGAGGTGATGAGAGTGGGAACGGTTATATTTGAGATACAGTTGGAAATGTCCCAGTCCTTAATAACGCCCGTTATTGTAAATTCGTTTGGTCCGTTTAAAATTCTGTAAACATTCCTTTTTTCAGTAAACTCGAATGCTTTTTTGACGTCATCTGGAATGTCGTCTAACCTAAGTAGATGTTTCCTATAAAAGTACTTTACCGCATTTTCGTAGTCAGGCTCACCGGGTTTTCCCTTATTTATGGCGTCCCTTACGTTTTCAGGCAATTCGTCTATAAGTCGTTTCATCTCAGCTATTGTAAGGGGTACGCTTGCTAAACCTCCAGTAGTTATTAAGCCGAGTAGATTGTGTTGATATTTACAGGCATAGGCTAGTGCTAGAAACCCCCCGTACGAAGAGCCGTAAAGGAAGACTTTGTCGTTTATGAGGACCTCTCTTACCTTCTCTACCTCGTTAACAACGTAATCGATAGTTACCTGATGAAGGTTTATTGGAAGTTCGTCTGATCTTCCACAACCTCCCTGATCGTAAAGGAAGACATTTATGCCGTATTTTGTAAGATCAGACAAAGGCGTTAAGTAATCGCAAGACGAACCAGGACCTCCGTGTAGTGCAAGTAGTGATGCTACGGGCTTTTCCGCTTCATACATTCTGTAGTAAATTTTGTATCCTATATCTATGAAACCCTCTTTCATAGGGTATTAGTGCAATTCTTGCTTTAATATTTCTCGAGTCTAGGACAAAATAGTTTAATGGGTTTCTAAATTTACATACGATTTCAGGATTTTTAATCTAACACTTTAGACTACATTAGGTCATGAATCGCGACCTTTGCTAAGACCGTCAAGTGGACCCTCTCTTCCCTGACCTTGTTTATGATCCACCCTGTCCTTCTTGGAGGAGATCAGACACTCCGCCTTCTTACGCTCGACTCCTCCACTCCAGTGTTCATGAGCCTCAATATCGTCTTCACCCTTTCCCTCCTTTGATCGTGGTGTTAGACTTAGGTATCTAGTAGACCTCGGATCAGGGAAGTCATCAAGTGTAGACTAGTACTTGTCAGCCCTCAAGGAGTCCACTTGCACGCCAAGATCCCTTAGGACCTCTAGGGCCATCCTTTAAGCTTCTTGCCCTTAAGCGAGTAACTAAGCGATCAAGTTACTGCCTAGGTAATGAAGAGTACACGAAGTCCTTTCCTTCCTTTATCTCTTCCCCGGACTTCTCCACTCATGTAATACTCACTAAGGGAATAGCCTGTCCATGACCGCATCAATCCTAAGGCCATTAACGCTCTTTGAGAGCAGGTTATAGAGGATGACGTTGTGACAGTGTGCTATGTGTAATTAAAGTTAATAACTAAATAAAGTAAAAAGTTATGAAAAACGTCTTTTCAAAATTAAGTTCGCTTAATTATTAGAGAGAATAATATAAAATCACTTTATTAAGTGCACTCGCAACTAATCTCGAAACTTTCAAGAATTGCTCGATTCAGGTTTCCATTACGAATTGCAATTATGGAAAATAGGGATTAAATAAAGGAAATTATTAAGTACTAATCTCTATCCAGTCTAAACAATTGCATTCAATTAAATCCATTCTACTTTTCTAAATAAATCGAATTCGCAACGAACGCGTTAACGGTCCCGAGAATCAAGGCTAGAGACGAGTTTCTCTAGCGAGGTTTTAAGTGGAGATCTCAGCGTTTAGTAATGGATCTAAACCACTAAATATTGTAAGCCAGGCCTGAGAGGTTGGCAAAGACGTTCAATCCCCTTATGCTCCTCGCGTAAGGCCTCATGTTCTGAGGAAAGTGTCAAAGAACTTTACGCCTCCTCTCAGTATTCCCAAGCCCCTCTTGACTCTGTTCACCTTGCCTTTCTCGGCAAACCCCCTGTCCACAAGCGTGATCACGTTGCAGATAGGAGACTTAAAGTCGGAAAAGTTTGCCGGAACTATCTTAACCTTGCAAACCATGAGGGTCTTAAGGAGATCTCGGCGAAGCACTTCCCTCCGAACCAGGTTCTGTCCCACTTCTTTCCCCAGCTTCCCTCATGTTCCCTAAGGGTGTAGTTTCTAGGGAAATGGGAGAAGAGTTTCTCCCTTTTTTTCTCATCAAGAGATGCTAGCACTTTATGGGGTTTCCTCTTTGGATCAATTTCCCTGAGATCCAGTACAAGCTTCTCAATGTATATCTCAACGCTCTTCTCTCCGGGAGGAGGCTTTACAGGAAAGCTGTCCATCAACATTTGCCTTCCAAATTTCTCCTTTGCTAGGAAGTGGTGGAAGTTGCTCCTCGTTAACGCGCGACTCCAATCTCGTTAAGACCTTGAGTGGCGGATCCCTTATTCTATCATCTTACTTATATGCAAATCAGTGCAATGAAGACCTTGAGGGTACCTCTTTAACGCCACGGAAAACCTTGACCACTTTATTGGTAACCGTAAGTTCACTTCTCTATACGACTTATGGAAAGCGCCCTCACAATCAGCATCTTCAAGTAGACTACGTTCGTACTTGAAGGACTTGCGGTCCTTGAACTCTCTTTCAATTACGTCCTCCAACTCACTCAGGACTTCCTCGTACTCCAAAAGATATTTACTCTTCCAACCCAACTCTTGGGGGATTACGTCTTGGTAAATCATCACTATGGTATAACCTAAGCGTAATCCCCCTTAAGTATTATCCCGTTAGTTGAGTTCTTGATATTTATTTTCTCGCAAAAATTTACCAATAAACTAGATTACATTTATTCGAGATTGGACATTGTCACGAGTTAGTACTACTCTTACCAATTACATAGTTCTAGCTATTATTTTCATAATATTCGGGGAGGTTTTACTAGTTAAAATAGGTAAAATCTAAAAAAGAAGAAATTAAAAGAGAAAATTAAATAAAGGATTTATTCCAAGTATATTCAAATTGGTCTAGGATAATATATCAAGCCCTACTTTATCGAGGTTTTTAAGCCAGTTAAGGAATTTTTTAGCGTTGTCTCCTATAAATATTGAGCCGTGTTGGGGAGTAACAATATTAATTTCCAAGCCTTCTATTTTCTTAGACCAAAGTTCTATAGCTCTTCTCGAAGCTATATACCTCCTGTGAAACCATTCCATAGTTTTGACATGCTCATCAAAATTATCTACTATTAAATACCACTTATCTTTAAAGACAGCTGCACCCATGTCTCCAGAGAAGTAAATTTTTGCTATCGGGTCGTAATAGTGGAAGTTACCTGGAGAGTGCATAAAGTGAGCTGGTATGGCTTTGACCATAAACGTACCGAAGTTAATGTCCATACCTTCATCAGGTAGATCTATTATCCTATCCCGTAGGTCAACTCCCAAGTGGGGGATGAACCTCTCCCATAAATATGACACATAGATTTTAGCGTTGGGCGCCATGTCGAGCCATAACGTTAGTCCGCCTATAACGTCAGGGTCTTGATGGGTATATAATATTGCCTTAATGTTTTCTGGCTTAACGAACCTAGTAGCGTTTTCGAAGACCCTTTCGAAGACGAAATAACCGCCAGGGTCGATCAGTATCCCCTGTTCGCCATGCATGACGAGGTACTGGTTAGTTAATATACCTTTTTCGGCTTCGCTTTCGTCCAGTCCTAGCCAAACAAATTTGTGATCATTTGAGTCGTATAATATGTAAGGCTCATGAACTTTCATCTTTGATAACACCCGGGATCTCTGGGACAAGTAATACGTATACGTTAACTTTGAACTCGCCTGAGAGCGAACTTAACGCATTTTCGTCATTGAAGTACTCTTTTCCATTATCGTTTACATAGACCCCTTTTAGTTCTCCGTTTATGAAGAGTAACCTGAAAGAGGCTGAGGTAGCCGATGCGGACACATAGATAGTTCTATACTTTGAAAGAACTTCTCCTATAGAACCTAGAACCGTATCAAGCATTTGTCCCTTAGGTATTGATATTCCTTCGGACTTCACCAGACGGGACTTCAGTAGAAGTTTTGAGACGAAACTCAACTTGTTTAGTTGCTTAGAATAATCGAATTCCTTTTCATTAGACTCAGCTTCTATTTCGGAAACTCTCTTAACTTCTTTATTTATTCCTTCTAGTAGACTCTCTGCTATATCAGGTAAGTATTTCTTCACAATCCACTCTTTTTCTCCGCCATATTCTATGGCCATATGGACCAAAATAGTAGAGTTCTTATTATCTCTTACACTGATAAAAATTTGAAACTTATTATTTCTACTTTTTAATGACTTAAGAGTATAGCCGAACATCAATGATGACTGTTTAGAAAAAGAGATTTCGAAAGTGTCTTTAAAACTTAATACCAAAAATCTTGAGAACTGTAAGGTAAGAGTATTCCTTCCTTTTTCTACTTGGTATGGAAAGTAAGAGAGTAATGTATCAGCATCTTTTACCACTGAAATTACGGTATTTGAATTAGCGTCTACAGCCTTTTCAGCCAGATAAGTTACCATATATGTATATATTTGGAGGAAGAGGTTAAAAAGATTATCGTACAGTAAAGATAATAATTGAAACCTTTAACAGTGTTAAACGACTTGATTTTATTTAATGATTGTCTCTACTCCTGAACAACTTGAACAAGTCCTGGCACCAGATATCGTCATTAATACAGTTGTGTTTCGCCAATTTTACTAAAAATGAGATAATTCCTAAACATGGGAAAATTCCGCTTAAGAGTAGAAATTAACTAAATTTCTGCTAAGGTGGAGAAAGAATCGATATTTATCTCAGAAAGAGGTGTGTAACCTAGCTTTTACACGTACAGTAATACCTTGTGTTTAGTATTATCAAGTGGGGAGAAATGAGGACGTTAAAGTTTAAGCGAGGGACTTTCCAAATTTTGGTATGAAGGAAATCAAGGCGAGGAACAAGTCTCTCGCTAATAGTAGAGGAAGCGTTTAAGAAGATTTCCTCTAATCCCCGGGACGTTATCAAGAGGAGCAAATCTCTCCTCTTGGGGAATAGAGGAAAGGACTACATTTCTCTTGTAAGACAAGGGAAAAAGCTAGGAGAACTCTTGAGTAAAACCTTAGAGTTCTAGGAGCTGTGTACAATTTCACGAGCGAGAAGATTGTGCTCGGTTTCGACGAGACCTTCTTGAGGGTGGCAGAGAAGGAAGCAGAGAGAGAGGGGGACGAACTGTTCTCGGGAAAGGCCAAGGTTAGATCCGCAGTTCTCTTGTCTCCCGTGAGATGTAACGTGGTTACCCAATTCGCAGTTCCGGGGGGATCAAAAGCCCTCCGAGTTTCTTCGAGAGTTCGTCAATAAGGCTTTACAGCACGTCAGCTTGGCTTACGTCGTTGCTAACGCTGGATTCCTCAACCTCGAGATCCTCAAGGAGTTACCCGCTAAAACTGTGATCAGAGGGAAAACTAACTTGAAGGGAGTCAAGGAACTCTTTGCCTAGCCCCTTACCGTGAGGTACCACGCAGTTAAGGACAGAACTTACGTTGCCTATAGAAGGCTAGATTACAAGGAACTCTACTATTACGACGTGATTTACGTGAAACACAAGGGGACACCAATGCACTCCTTTTTCGTGTCCAACATTGAGGAAGATCCTTACAGCCTGGCCGAGACCTACAGGTCGAGGTGGCAAATAGAGGAAGGGTTCAAGACGAGGAAGGCTAGAATAGAACTCATAAGGGGGTTATGTAACAAGCTCTTCCTGATCTACGCCCTTCTCGACACTTCCTGGAACTTGTACCTCTTCCTCTCGTTTAACTTCAAGGCGCTACATGCTTCGCCTCTAACACAGCTATGGGAACAGCGTGTTCAAAACACTACTTACGTCAACGTCGTAGTCCTTGACGTTCTTAGCCTTGGCCAACTTCGACCTCTTTGTAACTAAACCCTTGTACACACCATCCACTAGAACGTGGTAGCTGATGCTGGCGAGCTTCCCCGCGAGCGCACAAGTTGCCTCAATGCTACTTTTACCCTTGGCGATGAGCCTCTCGTAGAAATCCGCAAAGGGTCCACGCCTTGCTATCATAGCGCACAAGTAAAGTGTCCTTCGCAAGTACTTGTTACCCTCTATCATGCCCACGTGGGACTCGCTATTTCCACTCTGCTTGGTCCTGGGGACGAAGCCCGTATAAGCTCTCGCAGCCTTAGAGCTTGGAAAGCGAGAGACGTCGCCGAACTCGGCGTAGATCACCGCAGCGGTCCAACTCCGGGGATCTAGGAGAGCTCTACAACTTCTTGTGGGATTTTCGAAGGTTAGCTTTCTCGACGTCCTTTATCATGTCCTCCAGTTGCTTTAACAACTCTACAAGCTGTGCAAGCATTAACCGCTCGGCTCGGTTCAGTGTTCTTCCCAATTTCTCGCCTAACTCCCTCTTGTCCTCCTGCTTCAACTCTCCCTTGGACAGCTTCTCAAGCAGCCCCCTCTTGTTGAACGGCTCTAACTTGTACCTAGCGGTTTCTAGAATTTTCCTTATCTCGTCACTTGCGCCTCTTTCTCCACAAGGCTTGTCCTGTACCTCGTTAGCTCTCTTAGCTCCCTTATCTCCCCATCAGGTATGTATGAACCTTTTACTACTCCCGTCATGAAGGCCATTACAAGCCTTTGCGCGTCGAGTTTATCCGTCTTCTTCCCGAGTATTTCGGACAAGTGCAAGGGGTTAACTACAGTTATCTTGAAACCTCTCTCCGTGAGTTTCTCGTGCAGGTAGTAGAAGGGCCTGTAGCCTCCATTATTCCCTCCTTGTAATTACCGAGGAATTTCACGAGCTCCTCTATCCCCTCGTTGTCGTACTTGAATTCCCTCACTTCCTTGATTGAATACGGATTTCCCTTGTTCCACTAGAAGCTCTCCCTTTGCTACTGTTAACTCTCGGATATGTCTATCGCGAAGGCCTTGGTGACAGCTTCCATGGTATACCTTACTCACTCGTGATATATTACCTTAACTAGCGTAATACCGTCCCTCTCGTTTCTTAGCATTAACTAGCGTCAACCCCTAGAGAAACTTGTTACAACCTCGAGGGTTCTATCCCCTCTTGTGTTCTAGAGACATCACAGCCAGCCTTGAAGACGGGGTTTTCCCCTCCAAACCGCTAGGCTTACCTTGTTTTACCCTTGCTACCTCATATGCTTAACTCACGTAATACTTGTTTTATCTTCATAACTAGTAGTACACGTTTTTCCCGTGGAAGGCACCGAGAGAGAAGCCTCTCTCGTTTGATCAGTTCGTCAATCTCCTCTAAGCGTTTTCAAGCTACAGGGTGGACTATGTACCTCGTTTTAACCTCGTGAAATAAATTCAGAACTTCCCATCCTTTTTATCATTAACTTATAAAATATTCTAGATTTCGACTAAACATATCATATTGTTATGCTTCTCATATTGACCTAATCCTATATTTTTATACAACAATTACGTTAATAATATCTTACAACCGTGAAATTTTTTGGTGAAACAAGACTGAGTGTTAGATTAAAAATCCTGAAATCGTATGTAAATTTAGAAACCCATTAGACTATTTTGTCCAAGCCTCATATTTCTCGGTAATTCTTTTTTCTAGTATTTTATGTGAAACTTAATTAAAAAGGAACTAAATTTTCTGCAGAGTTTTGGTTTACAAAGTAGTAGTTAAGACGGGAAAAGCTTTACTGCTTACGGTGGAGATATGTAACCCCCTTGTACATAAATATCCTTTCGTTAAGGTTTCTTTTAGCGATGTTAATGTTTCTCTTTTCCAGCTCGATTGAGGGTTTAGTGAGATTAAGGGACGAGTAACAAGTCTAGCCCTTACTGTATCCAGACAGCGTAAATTATCGATCTCTACTTTCAGGAAGGAGACTTTCTATACCCCGCCTACCAAAGAAAGATGTAACCCTAAATCAACAGTGGAAAAGATGAGCCATCACAAAGGAACAGTTGCCTCGGTCAGGTAATAAGGAACCGTTGTAAAAACAGGCTACTTTACTATTCCTTAACAGAAAGGCATCTATATGATTACCGGCACCCTTAACTCTAAGACTCTTCCACTACGGAATTAATCTTCCTTAACGACTTAGCTAAACTAGCGAGGTTTTCAAGATGTTCTTTAATGAATTTCTTCGCATCGTCATCCAATAGTACTCCCTTTTCGTCAAATCTCTTCGAGGCGAATGTTATGATCACCTCTGGCCTATTAACCGCTGTAATGTTGAGAAATGTAAATATCTGTCTTAAGTGAAGTTGTGCTCTTTCTCCACCGATCATTCCAATCGATGCACTCATAATTCCTGCTACCTTACCGTCAAATACGTTGTCGTTATAGGGTCGCGATGCCCAATCTATTGCGTTTTTTAATACTCCAGGAACTGAGTAATTATATTCCGGTGTAACGAAAAGAAGGGCGTCCGCTTCTCTAATTCTTCGTTTGAAATCCCTTACTACTTCGGGCAGATCGCTCTCCAAGTCCTGATTAAATAGAGGGAACTCCCCTAGTCTCTCAAAAAGTTCTATTTTCATATATTCTGGTGCAAGACTCTGAGCGTTTTTAAATAGCATCATGTTATACGAATTTTTCCTCAAGCTTCCTACAATGCCGAGGACTTTCATTTTGCTCTAATGTCAGTTTTAGGCTAAAACATAAAAGCTTTTACTTAATGATGTAAAAAAACGTCAAATATCTTTTACTTTTTAAAACAGAGCTTCACCGACTCTCTCCCTTGGTGCGGGTATAACAAAGATCAAAGCTAATAATCCCCCTATAATTCCAACTAGAGACGTTGCTACTGCTTGACTTATGCCTGTGAACAGCAGGAAGGTACTTATGTAAGGGGCGAATGAACTAAATGCTACGCCCACGTTAATTATGAGACCTATACCGGAGTATCTGACCTTTGTCTCTATGCTTTCAGCCAGCCACGCCGGCAAAACAGCGTATTGTGCCCCAAAAATTAAACCCATAATTGCGCCAGACACAATTGCTAGACCTAGTGAACGTGAGGTCATCATAAGGAACAATGGATAGTTTATAACTGCCATAATTATGTAAAAGGTTATCAATATTTTCTTTCTGGTCCCTATATTATCGCTTAAAAGGCCGAAAAACGGACTAGTGAAAAGCCATACTGCACTTGAAACGAGTATTACCAGAGATGTCTCACCTGGTGAGAAGTTAAGAAGAGGTAAAAGCGTTCCCATATAGCCTAAAGTGCTGTAGTAGTATAAGGCCTCTCCAAAAATAACTACAACAGCTATTACTATGAACTTCCAGTATTTTCTTAACGCTGTTGCTATGGGAATTTTCTCTACTGCAAGTTTAGCCTCCTTTTCCCAGACAGGACTTTCCCCTATAGACCATCTAACAATAAATGCAATGAGTAGAGGTAACAGTCCGAACCAGAAAACTATCCTCCATCCTATAGTATCGAAAGTTGTTGTTGTCGGGGCTAAAAATGACGCAAGTGCAATAGCGGCGGAGCCGAAAATACCTCCTAGTGCGGCGCCTGCTTGTGATATTCCTCCAAAGAATCCCCTTCTATTGTTTGGTGCGAACTCAGTCGTTATTGTCATTCCTCCCGCCCACTCTCCTCCTAGGAAGAAACCCTGTCCGAACCTAAGGATTACGATGAGTATAGTAGCAGCTATTCCTATCGACTGATAGGTCGGGAGAAATCCAATGAGCAAAGTTGCTAGTCCCATGCCCAATAACGAGATTAACCAGTACGTTTTCCTACCGAGCTTGTCACCGAAGTGGGCCAAAACAATTGCACCTATAGGTCTTGCGAAATAGCCTATAACTAGAGTTATGAGGGCTTCTAAAAGGCTTGCTGCGTAACTTGAGGAAGGGAAAAAGAGTGGAGCTATTGCCGTGCTTACGTATATAAAGGTTAACAGGTCGTATAACTCTAGAGCCCATCCCAAATTGGCCGATATGGCCACTTTCCACGCGTCATTCATTTTAAACTCCTGTATACAAACTTTTATATAAAATTAACCATATAGTATGTGAAAAATAGCACATAGTTAAAAACTATAGATATATATAAATCAATATGAAGGCCGCAGTTATAAGAAACTACAACGGGGAAATTTCAGTTCAGGACGTCGAAGTAGAACGTCCAAGACGAGGAGAGGTTATGTTGAAGATCATAGCGACAGGACTTTGTCACTCCGACTTAAGTGCATATGAGGGTAAGATCCCCGTTCCGACTCCATTCGTTGCAGGGCATGAGATATTCGGGGAGATCGTTGATATTGGCGAGGGAGTGACGAACTTCTCCGTTGGGGACAGAGTGATCATGGCGTTCATTAAACCTTGCGGAAAATGCGAATACTGCGTAAAAGGGCAGGAAAATCTCTGCGAGAACTACGGTAAGAACGTATTGAGGGGTAAAATGTTAGACGGGACGACTAGGCTTAGATTAAGGGGAGCGGAATTGAATATTCTGGGCGGTGGGGGGTTTTCTGAATACGCGGTTATAGAGGAAACTGGTCTAGCGAAAGTGCCAAATGAGATTTCAGATGAGAGTATTGCGGTGTTAGGATGTGCAGGATTAACGGGATATGGAGCGGTTAATAACGCCATGCCGATCTTCGGTAAACGCGTGATGGTAATCGGAGTTGGAGGCGTAGGAATGTCCGTAATACAATGGGCGAAAATAGCAGGAGCTAGGGAAATAATAGCAGTGGATATATCAGATGAGAAACTTAAAAACGCAAGGGAATTGGGAGCTAAAATTATAAACTCTAACATTACGTCAAAAGAGCAAGTCGAAAACGAGAGTCCCGACGTTGTTATAGAGGTAGCAGGTACTACTAAAACTGAGGAAATGGCGGTAAATGTTGTCAAAAAGGGGGGAAAAGTCGTGTTTGTTGGGCTTCCAAACGTCAATGAGGCAGTAAGGATTTACGGTGCAAGTGTAGTCAGAAAGGGTATTACGATCACGGGCAGTTACGGTGGAAGACCTAGGATTGACTTGCCCGCTATGATGGAATATGTGAAAAAAGGAATTTTTAGACCAGATCTGTTAGTGTCTAAAAGGTATTCTCTTGAAGAGCTTCCACGAGCATTACGTGATTTGGCGGAGGGAAGAATAGTAAGGGGTCTAATTAACCCCTGATTTTGCCACCATAAAACAATATCTTCTCGCCAATTTTACTAAAAACTACGCAATTACAAAATTCGAGAAAATTCGCATAAAAGAATGCAAACTAGTTTAATTTTTGTTGAGGTAGGGAAAGGATCGGCTCTTATATCAAGAGATTAGCACGTGACTAAGTTTTTACGCTATTGTAATACCATATGTAGTATTGAGTGGAAGAGGGCGTTAATGCTTAGCAAGGAAGTTCTTAACTCTTGTGCAACGCTAATAGTAGAAGTGGGGGGAGTTGCTTACTAGTAAATTAGTATCGGGGGACGTTTAGGTCATTCCTCAAGTCCGAGCTCTCTCAATATCTCCTCTGTGTTCTCCCCTACTGAAGGTATTTGTTCATTTGATGTGGAGGAAATCGGAAACGGAGGCAAGATATAATCCTTGAGTTTTTCCCAATTGACGTTTAACTTAAGCAATGACGGAATATCGTTATACGGTACAGCAGGTATGCCGTTCTTGAGCAGGATTTCTATTATTTCCTGCGTAGAGTATTCTGAAAATCTTTTCTGTAAAACGGCATGAAGTTCTTCTCTGTCATGTACCCTTTTCTTATTTGTGTTCCACTTCTCTTCATTTATCCCCAATATCCGACTCAGTTTTTCCCATTTTTCGTTATTGTTTACCGCCAGGTAGAACTTCTTTCCGTCCTTTCCCTCAAAAAGTTCATATGGCGCCCAAAATGGTAAGGCATCTCCCTTAGAGGGAAAGAGTTCTCCGAGCTTCTGATATGCTAGTATGTAATATCCCAGCCAATACATTGCCGATTCAAAGAGGGTGACTTCGTAGTACCCAGGTCTGTTAAAGAGCAACGCATTAAGTACAGTTATTGTAGCATAGAGGGCAGTTGTCATATCGGTAATTGATGCTGGAAGTCTAGAATTCCCGTTACTCCACATAACTCCGCTGATGGCTTCTATCATTGTACCAAAGGCCGGATATTTACTCATATTACTTGGGAAGCCTTTTACTGAACAGTAAATTAAGTTGGGGTTTACCTCAGAGAGTTTTTTGTACTCCAATCCCAACCTTTCCATCGCTCCCGGTGACAAGTTTTCAATAACAACATTAGTTGTTTTTATTAACTCTATGAAAATTTTCTTATCATCCTCTTTCTTTAAATCCAGTACTATTGACTTCTTCCCCCTATTAATGAAGGAGAAAATCGTGTCGTCCATAACATCGTCTTTCCTTAAGGGATCTCCTCCGGGGGGTTCAACCTTGACAACTTCAAATCCTAACCTTTGTAATACGTATCCAGCGTAAGGTCCAGCTATGACAGAACCGACTTCAACTACTCTCATTTAATTCCCTCCTAATGAGCTCCCTAAGTTCCTTTCTCCTAATCTTTCCAGTTACCGTAGTTGGCAACGTATCTACGAACTTAACTATTCTAGGATAAGCGTAATAAGCTAGTTTTCCCTTAACGTGATTCTTTATCGAGTTCTCGAGTTCTAGGGACGGGTCATATCCTTCTTTTAAAACGACGAACGCGGCTATTATAACCCCCCTTAAGGGATCTTCAACGCCTACTACGCTGCACGTCTTAACTGCGGGGTGAGAAGAGATCACAGATTCAACTTCTATAGGGCTTATCCTGTAACCAGAGGATTTTATTATGTCGTCATTTCTTCCAAGGAAGGAGATGTAGCCGTCGTTACTTAATTCCCCAATATCTCCTGTAAATACCCATCCATTCCTCATTTTACTTGACGTTTCCTCAGGTTTCTTGAAGTATCCTATCATAGCTGATGGGTCTGGAAGCTTTACAACTATTTCACCTGAACGGGAGGGATTACCATTCTCCATAATTGAGACGAAGTGACCGGGGCAGGGCCTCCCTAAATATCCAGGCTTATACACACCTAACGAAATCGAACTACATATGACCAAATTGACCTCTGTCTGACCGTATATCTGATTAAGATGAAAACCCCTTTTCATTGACCACTCTACTAAGTCTGGAGTAACTGGTTCGCCACCGCTCATTACAGCCCTTAAGGGCAATTCCGCCTTACTCAACTCCTCTTCGCCCCTTAACATTCTGACCACTGTCGGTACTAGGAATGCCCTATCCACCTTATGTTTTTGAATTACATGTATCAAGTCCATAACGTCAAGTCTTCCCTTTCTCGAATACACTACAACTGTTCTGCCGTAGTATAGTGTGCTTAATAGAAGGTCTCCTAGACCTCCTATCCAGGCCCATTCCGAGGGGGTAATGAACTTTCTACCGTCAAATTCATAAGCGATCTGCCAGGCTGGTAAATGTCCTAGTATCCAACTCCTCGGCAGCAGAACCCCTTTCGGTTCGCCCGTAGTACCAGACGTGTAGAATAATTGAGTTGGAGTAGTTGGTTCCGGTGAAAACGTCTCAAAATTTGCAGTCGACTCATTAACCTCTGTAATTACTGGAATGTTGACGTTTGCGTCCTTAAGTTTTCTTTTTCCATCGTCGTCAGTTATTACCACTTTAGCTTCGCTATGCTTTAGTCTGTAGGTTAAAGCGTCAGTTCCGAATAGGGTAGAAAGGGAGAGAGCAACTCCCCCTAACTTATACACCCCTAAGATTCCAATTGGTAGCATTGGAGATTGGGGAAGCAAAACGCCCACTACATCCCCTTTTTTCACACCTAGATCTTGAAGGATTTTTGCAACACCATTGCTCTTGACCCTGAGTTCTGAATACTGGACCTCTTTATCATCATCGATCAGGGCTACGCCTTCGTTATTATCGATCACTTTAACTGGATCGTGAAAGCTCCACCTGAAATTAGAGGATATTTCGTCAAAGGAATTACCAAATTTCCTTAAATCTATTTTCTCCTCTTCGTTCATCAAACTCCAGTTTATAAATAACGATATAAATGTTTAATCTAGTTCTATAAAGGATAAACGTTTTCAAATTAAATAAATAGTAAGTTGTGAGATACCATTTTACTGTGGTTAAGGTAGAACTCATGTGAGGAGTCCTTGTATGAGAATTACGTGTTTACAGTGCCTATATTAATGACGATTGCAAGGAGTAGACGTATTGATACGTTGAACAGTTCGAGGTATCATCGTTGAGAAGCCCTTTAGGGAAGGTGAGAAATAAGGTATTCCTGAAGTAATATCATTAACGTTTCCCTCGCCTATAGAGGAGTGAGTTTGTGGTAACGAACATTCTAATAGTTTACTTACGTAAAACTCTTAAAAACCACATGAAGATATAACCAATAATCATACCGTTATTCGAAGAAAATTTTCACATTTCTCTCGTAAGGCTCTCTCTTAAAACGTTCCAACGCCTCTGCAAAGTCGTTATTTAGCTCAGATAGACGTTTCACAGTGCCGTTAGTAACCACGAGCGGATCTACGTATCTTTTTTTGATTCTTAATTTTACCTCACCGTTATCTTCTACTCGTATCTTTCTATTTAATAACTGGATTTTCTCTTTGAATTCTTCTATACCCATAACCTTGTCCATAACTTGTTCCTCGGTTGCGAAGAGATCCTCCGTTGACAAAATCCCGCTATCTAGGGCCTGTTTAATAATTCCAGCGAAGATATACCTTCTGGCGGTTTCCTCCCAATTTCCCCAGACTTTCCTTTGCATTTCTAAGTATTTGTTAGCGAATTCCAGAGCATCGCTCTCATCATAGAACGCCATATATCCGTTATGATTGATTATTTTATCCCAATTCGCCTCTTCTCCGCGCAAAATTATTTCCCTGTAAAGGTGGTCTGCTCTATCAGCACACAGATTAGGGATCTCTAGGTCCACTAACGGAAAACGAGATAAGTCGGAAATCTTTTCAGGGTCAAAGCCGTAATTTCTCAGGACTTGACCTGCATCTGAGTTCGATAGAAATTGAGCATGTATCGAATCCTGAAAGTTCTGAGTTGAATAGTCCCCGAAAATCATGTCCATTGTATGGGAAAATGCCATATGTGATACGTCATGTAGGAGACCTGCTATCTGTTCCTCTAGTTCTCCACCGAGTTTTCTCACCAGTATAAACACACCTATCGAATGTTCATATCTTGTAAAATAGGTTTGATTATCTAAGAGAATTTTAGGCAGACCTTGTTGAGAAATATGTTTTAGTCGCTGGACCGTTTTAGAATTTAATAAGTCAATTATAACATTTTCATCTACGTTCACACTTCCGTAAACGTAATCTGTAAGAAGCATGAAAGGATTAGCAAACATAGGAAAAAAAGGCTACTGGGTTTCCTCCATATATATTTTATCTTCAGAGACGTCCTCTAAACTCTTTAACTTAGGTTCCTTTATGGTAAATATTGTGAGTATCGCGCCAATTACGCTCACCGCTGCAAGCATTTCCATTATCCCCTTAATCCCTATATCGCTTTTGAGAAGTGGAAAGAGATAAGTTGTAATAGCCGCTCCAGTCTTGCCTGCAGCTGCAGATATTCCATGACCTGTGGTTCTCTTCGACGTCGGGTAAACCTCAGCCGGAATAATGAAAGTTGTTGTATTAGGCCCGAAGTCTATGAATAAGTAGGAGAGTGCAAAAAGTCCGAAAGCGCCATAAGCTGGTATTAGGAAGCCCGTTATATTCGTTCCGCTTGTTACCATTACTAGCGCAATTAAGAAGTAGAGTACTCCCATACCAATGAAACCTTGAATTTGAATTAATCTCCTTCCTAAGGAATCCATTAACGCCACTGCGGTAAAGTATCCTATGAATCCTACGGCATATGGTATTCCCGAATCTAGAATTAAATTTCCCACTGCTGTCGGTTTACCTAAAATTGAACTTATTATTACACCTTGATAAATTCCAGTTCCGTAAAAGGCTATGTCAAGAATAAACCAAGTCCCAGCAGTTCCCAACAACAATAACCCGTATTTGCTCAGGAAGTCCCTTAACCCTACCTTTCCTAATTTCACATCCGTTTCATTCTTATTTCCGTTAGTTGCGATGAATTTCCTAGCCTTTTCCACCTCAATCTTATTGCCCTCTAACGCAGCATATCTGGGAGTTTCTGGAACCTTTCTCCTTAGGTAAATAACGCTTGCTGCAGGTATTGCCCCGATTAACGCCATAACCCTCCAGGCTATATCTGGCGGGAGGGAGAAGGCGGACAACGCTCCTACTGCCACTGCTACTAAGCTTCCGAACCCTTGATTTGCAAATACGAGCGCTATCAGTTTTCCTCTATCCTTGACATTGGCGTATTCACTCATTATCGTAGCTGATATGGGGTAATCACCACCTATTCCAAATCCTAAAAGAGTTCTGAATCCTATTAACCACCATATGTTGGGGGAAAATGCCGAAAGTAATGCTCCCGCGGTTAAAATGGCAGCTTCACTTCCGTAAACTTTTTTCCTGCCTATTCTATCTCCTAGGAATCCAAAGAAAAGTTGCCCTATAACAGCGGAAATCAGTGCTGAGGAAGTGAGAAGTCCCTCGGTAACGGCATTAAGTGTGAATCCCTTCAGGTTATAAGCAGTGAAAATATCTAATATAGCTGATATTATTAAAAGGTCATATGCGTCCGTGAAGAAACCCATCCCAGACGTATACCAAACTTTTATGTGGTTAAAGCTTAACTTACTTTTGTCTAAATCCTCAAATCCCTTCATGACTTTATCTACGGTTCATTACTCACGGAAGCTAATATGAATCCCCGACGTAATATATAGATTATCAATAGTTTATATAGATCTGTTTTTGAAATTGAGTAAGCAAAATAAAGTATGGTTTTAATGCTTAAAAAATTAACCAGCTATGCCGTTTTCGCGCAGCCTAAGTAGTTACCTTCCGTGGCAAAAACGCGTAACACTAGGGATGAGGATAGCGATCCACTAGAAGGTTTTGGTCTATAGAGTTTCAAGTCATTTAATATTTAGAGCGCCAAGATTTACGACGTTAATGTAGGCAATGTTCTGGACTCGCTGTTCGCTTAGTTATGTTAGAGGCGAAGCGTATAGTCTCTCAAGAATGTATTATTGGTATCTTTCAACCGCTTTCCAAAAAATATATTCCAAAAACTCTCTTAGAGCTTTCAATAATAAAATACTTCATGCTCTCCTTATGCTAATTGGGATCTGAATTCCGTTAGAGAGCCTGATTACCCCAGAATAGACGTTCCCAGGAGAAATCGCTTGAGACGGATCAAATTTTATCGTTAAGAAGTTCCTCCCTGGGTAAATTACGTTAGGTTGAAAACTTATTACGGTTAAACCATTAATATCTATCGTAAATATCGAGTAAACACCATTTGAGTAAAGTGCTAAATAACCTTCACCGTTTTCTGAGATTGTCCCATTCCCTAGCTGATATACAGGTGTCTGCTGCATAGGAGTTGGCGGTTGATAGTAATAGGGTTGAGTAGTAGGCTGTGGGGTAGCAAGTGGACTTAGCTTCCTTCCAAGAGCTATGTACGAAATAAATAGACCTGTGAACCATATGAAAGGAATTGCTGTTAAAACACCTCCTATAGTCGCTAACGTGTTGGATCCCGAGTTCCCGATAGCCATAATGCTTTTTCCGATGAGTATGAACCCTATCAAATATAGGATAAAAGTTATTACGTAAACGAAAATTCCTATTACTATGAACATACCTAATCCACCAATTATTCCAAGTATCCCTCCTATAAGAACGAGGGTCATTCCTGTAGGGGAGAACCCCCTATCCGGAAAACTACTCTTTAAGTT
The DNA here is from genome assembly GCA_019704295.1 of Sulfolobales archaeon HS-7. Classification (GTDB taxonomy): domain Archaea; phylum Thermoproteota; class Thermoprotei_A; order Sulfolobales; family Sulfolobaceae; genus HS-7. The sequence continues at coordinate 1,097,720 of AP024596.1, forward strand.
ATTTAAAGATCCGTGACCTTGTGAGTAACCTAGATAGTTAAATACAGCAATGATTATAGATGATATAGTTGAAACTACCCCCACGATTGTTAAAAGGGATACGATGTCTCCTAGTGTAGCAGCCGGGTTAACCGAAGAAGAGACTAGATTCTCTATTTCCACAGCAACACTGCCAAGGTATGAGAACGTAAAAATAGTAACTGCGAAAGTTATCAACGAACTTATCCCGAGGTAAAGCAGTGACAGCCTTAGTTTATTTATTTCCGACTCTTGTCCCATGAGTTCTTCATAACCGAATTAAATTTAACGCTATTCATAATAAATTCGAAACGACTTCCCCCAAATCAACTGCTCTTTATAGTTCCATCGTCATGTAAATAGCATATCTTCTGGGTCTCATCAAGCGTAAATATCAATCTGGCTTTATTCCCAAGATTATCAACCATTACCTTTCCAACGCCATCCTCTGTCATAACTATTAGGTAAGCACCTCCTGTGCATGTTTTGAAAGCCTTTAAGTTCTTAGGATTAATTTGAAAAACGTTTTTCAACACTTCCGCGTAGTCAATTTTCCCTCGGTTAGTTTCTATGCCCTCTTCGCTTATTTTCATAACTTTTTTCTAGAATAGGTAGATAAAAGCGTTTTTCTACATTGTCTTCTTAGAGAAAATAGGGAAATCGACATTTCTCGAATTCCCATAAATAACGATAACAACGAGGATCAAGATAGTAACGGGCGTTTTAGTTCTACTCTATTGGGATTTTTGCATAGTCTTATGGACTCACAAAGTACCTGACTCCAGTTTTGCGAATTCTCCCGTTCTTCTCTCCGTTAAACGACTAAGATGAAAGTACAGAAACGGTTGTGACTTTTAAATTCGCTTTTTGGGTCGCGATTAATTGTGTACGTGAAATAATTCCACGATTGTTATTCATGGACACCTTGTAAGAGTTTATTATGATATATTTTTCAAAATATATCTATGGAACAAGTCATAGGATACACTATCGGAGAGGCTAATGTACTTTATGCTCATGCACTAGTGAGCAAAGCAAGGATGGGTACTTATGTTATTCTCTCTTACGATGAAGGAGAAGTTCTGGGATTAATTACGTCAGTAGTGCGGGGAAGCAGACTCATAGGAGACGACTTTAGCGATCTGGAGACTTTGGGGAAGATAAGGGAATTTGATAATGCGAAAACGACCTATATGAAGGCTAATATTAGATTGATTATGGATTTATCAAAGGGAACGACCCCTGATACGCCCCCTCCTCCAGGGACTCCAGTGAAGCTAGCTGGGGACGACGTGCTACGAAATCTACTTCAAGATTCTAATGACGCTACTATAACTATAGGGAATCTAATCGGGAACGAGGACGTACCAGTTAATATTAACATTAGGTACCTGGCAAGCAGGCATTTGGCAATTTTAGCTGCTACAGGTTCCGGCAAATCGAACACCGTAGCCGTACTCTCATCAGGAATCGCCGAAATAGGGGGATGCATAGTCATATACGACTATCACGGCGAGTACATTAACAGTGATATAAGGGAAAAACATGTAATACAGCCTTTCATAAACCCACTATACTTAACTTCGTCTGAAATTGCAGAGCTTATGAACATAAGGGAGAACGCGACCAATCAGCAAAGAGTCCTGAGGAAGGCAATTAAGAGTTTACGGGGGAACATCGAGAAGGGAGTAGATAGTAACAGTGAATTCACGCAACTCCTCTCTGATGCAATTGAGGCAAAGGGAGAGAGAAGCGAAAAGGGGTACGGAGAGGATAAGAAGGCTATTACGGATCTCCTAAATAAGATTGAGGACTTCGAAGACAGGTATGCTTATATATTGCGGTGGGATGCACCCCCAGTTACGTCAAATTTGATGCTGGGAAGGGTTAACATCGTTAATCTTGAAGGTTTGGACGATAATGTAATTGATGCGGTCATTTCTCATTATCTGAAGAATATACTTGAAGCAAGGAAGGCCTACAAACACGGTAGGCAAGGTTTACCCTTTCCCGTAATCAACGTTATAGAGGAAGCACATATATTTCTTTCCAATACTGATAACACCTTAACTAAGTACTGGGCATCACGGATTGCAAAGGAGGGCAGAAAGTTCGGTACTTCTCTAATAATAGTGAGTCAACGTCCTAAAGGGCTGGACCCAGGAATTTTAAGCCAAATGACAAATAAAATCGTAATGAAAATTGTTGAACCTGAGGATCAGAAATATATAATGTCATCAAGTGACAATCTCAGCGAAGATCTCATTAATCAGTTGCCGGCTTTAGCTGTGGGACAGGCAATAATAGTAGGTATGATAGTGAGGATCCCAGTCTTGGCGAAAATAAGGAAATTCGAGGGGGTTCTAGGAGGTGCGGATCCGGACGTAATGGCCGAGTGGAGTAAAGCCAAGGAAAAAGCCGAAGAAAACGAGAGGATAGGAAGGGAAATATCCAATATGGGTGAGCAATTGTGATGTTTTTACACATATCCGATACACATCTCGGAAAAAGACCTTATGGAAAAACCGAAAGAGAGGGGGACATATACGATTCCTTTAAGCAGCTTGTGGACATAGCTATAAACGAAAGGGTCTCATTTGTAATACATTCGGGCGACTTCTTTGACGTTTATGAGCCATCTGCTATGGCATATACAGTTGCCATTGAGAATCTGAAAAGGTTAAAGGAGGCAAACATCCCGTTCTTCGTAATACCAGGAAATCACGATCTTGCTACCATAAGAGGTAAGGGACTTCCATTAAGGGTGCTGGAGGTTGTTGGATTAGTAAAAGTACTTGATGGAAAGGAAAAGACAAGCGTTTTTTCTGGAATCAACATCTACGGGATAAAGTACTCCCCGACTAGGGAGGCATTTGTCAGCGAGGTAAAAGGTATTGTCCCAAGTGGGAAGTCCGTATTAATGATTCATCAGGGTCTTAAAGAGTACCTCCCTTTCAACGGTTCATATCAAATTGAGGAATCTGAACTCCCAAAGGGATTTACGTATTACGCACTTGGCCACGTGCACACACGTAAATATAAAAGGTTCAACGACGGTTCCCTGTTAGCCCTACCCTCATCTCCAGACATCCTCGATGTCAGGGAGATAGAGGATTACAGGAAGAACGGTAAGGGGGGATTTCTTGTTGATTTGAGCAAAGACGAACCCTATATTCAACAGGTTAACGTTGACGTAAGGGAACAACTTCTAATATGGGTTCGAAAAGAAAATATTAAAAGCGAAATAGATAAGGAATTAGCTAGCGTATCTTCCAAGAAGTTACCCCTCATCCACCTCATACTTCACGGCGAACCCATAGAGCCCAAACTTCTAACGTCAGTAATGAAACAGTTTTCGGACAGGATTTATTGGTGGAGGGTAGAAAAGGACGAAACGGAAATTTCAAAGGATATCAAGCTCTTTGGAGACACGTCCCAGGAAAACGTTACATCACTTACAAGAAAATACCTTTTAGCTCAGGGATATACAGAGGAAGAATCTAACGCAATAATAGACCTGATCGAGAGTGCAGAAGATGAAGAGGAAAGTTACGCCAAGTTAAAACGGTTCCTCGGGATCCAAAAATGATACTGGTTAAGTCCATAACCCTTAACAATTTTCTAAGTCATAAACAAAATAAGGTTGAGTTCGTCGGAGGAATTAATGTAATTGTAGGTGAAAACGGGGCGGGAAAGAGTTCTATCATGGAGGGTATTCTATACGCTCTTTTCGGCGGATCTGCCCGGGGTCACCTAAAGGGAAAGACGGCGGATTTAATAAAAAAGGGAGAAAGACAGGGCTGGGTTCATCTAGAGTTACTCGATGAAAACGATACCTATATTATTCATAGAACGATTTCGGTTTCCTCATCCCATGTTACCGACACTCTTGCAAGTGCAAGAAAGGGACCGTTAGCTAGTAGTGCGCAAGCGATAACCCAAGAGATCACTAAAATTATGGGACTCGACAAGGACACGTTAATGGATACAGTGTTTGTTAAACAAGGAGAGATGGAAAGCGTTATCGATAACCTAGGGAAAGTGTTAGAGAAAGTAGCGAACGTGGAGAATATAACAAAGTTGAGAAAGCAGGGGACTTTTAGGGAATTAAGAAAGGAGATTCAGGGCAGGTTAGAATACTTCGAGAAAATTACGGAAAACTCTAAGGAGTTGGAGAAGGAAATAGAGGATAAGGAATCCAAGGTAGTGAGGGAGAAAATTGCCATTGATAACTTCTCTAAACAGCTTGAGAGGGTAACAGAGGAGAGAGAGGAATTGGAGAAAAGAATAGTACCAATGAAGAAGGCAAGGGAAGAGTACATTTCATTAACTGGAAAGCGAGATACGATAAGACTGGAAATAATTAGCCTCCTAAAAAAGTACTCTCTGGATGAGGAAAACTTAGACGTTGGGGAGGGAATGATTATCTCAAAGATGAAAGACGTTGGGAATTCATATGCAAAGGAAAAGGAGGTATTAGATGAACAAATTGCGAAACTAGAAAGAGCGGAAGGGGTGTTGAAGTTACTAGATGAATTAAGGAGGGAATCGAAAAGGCTAGAAGGCAATATCAAAGAAAGGGAGAAGAAATTAGTAGAATTAAAACAGAAATACGATAAGAAAATTAGTTTGTTTCCTAATTATAACAAGTACGCAGAGTTAAGGGAGAAAGCTAGGGTATTGGAAAAGGAATATCTAAACTTTGCAAAGGAAGATAAGATGATTAAGGAATTGAGAAAAAGGGTTGAACAGCGGAAAATCAACGTAAATAACCTACGAGAGAAACTGTCAGGACTTGAGAAAAATGCGCAAGAGTTTAATTTGAACTTAATTAGAGCCGAGTCTGACAGGGTAATACAGGAGCTCAGTAATAACAGAACTGAATTAGTAAGGATTACTGACGCAATATCGAAATTGCAGAACACTACGGAAGGAAAATGTCCTGTGTGCGGAGCACCTATGGATGAAGAACATAAGAAACAACTATTAGAGGAGTACGAAAAGAAGAAGGCTCTGTTACAGGGCAATATATTCCGACTGGAATCGGAAAAGAAGGAACTCGAGAATAAGATGAAAAAGGGTGACGACTTTGAGAGGCAAATTATTAAGGTAAGGGCAGAAATATCGCAAGCAGAGAGCGAACTCAGTAAAGAGGAAATCGAACTGTCAAGCAGGGAAAAGACTCTTAAAGCTCTCGAGAGTAATGCGAGGGAATATGAGGGAATTAGGCAAGAGCTTTCCCGCCTCGAATCCGATTACAATGAGTACGTTAGTGTATCAAGCGTATCTGAGGAGGAGATAAAGGAAACGGAAATGAGAATTGAGGAGGAAAGGAGAGAATTTGAGGAGAAGAAAAACGAAATAGTAAAACTTGAAAAGGAATTACAGGGTATAGAAAGGAGTGATATCGTAAAACTTCCTGAATTAAAGCAAAGGAAGGACTTCTTACTAGGTAAAATGAAAGAAGTTGATAATGATATCGATCGGTTTACAGATTTATTCAGGCAGTATAAGGAATTAATCAGGATGATAAATGTCATGAATTTCAATGAAGAGGAGTATCAGCAGACGGACAAGCAACTTTCCGAACTAGAAAAAAGAGAGAACGAATTGAAGTCCGAAATATATAAAAGGAAGTACCTCATTGAGAACGAGGAGAAGGAGATCTCCCAACTTAAGGACAAATTAATCAATACTAAGGAAGAAATTAAGGAGAAAGAGGTTTATGATAAGGCTCTAGGGAAGTTAAGGAAACTTGAAGATGTTCTTTCTGACGAGAAACTACCTGCCTACTTAAAGCAAACAGTATCAAGAATACTAGAAAAGAAAGCGTACATGAACCTCTCTATGTTCGACATGCAATTTTCATCATTAGCACTGGACGAAAGAAACGATTATCAACCATTACTTGATAAAGGTGACGGGTATACTATACCTGCGAGAAATTTAAGTGGAGGAGAGAGAGTTGCTCTCTCTCTATCGCTAAGGTTAGCCTTAGCTAGTTTACATAACAGTAGAGTGGGCTTTGTTATACTGGACGAACCCACGGTATTCTTGGATGAAACAAGGAAAAGGGAACTGCTATCAGTGATCTTGAAGAGCAGGGAATTCATATCCCAAATAATAGTTGTTACTCATGACGAGGAGGTGGTGGAAGGGGCCGATTCCGTAATTAAAGTTCGAAACTTAAACGGCAATAGCGAAGTCGTAAGGGAGGCTGTGGCATGATAGGCGTAATGTATTCCAGATATATTGAGAGAGTTGACGAGATAAAGTTACAGATGGAAAACCTGGCAAATAGAACTGTTCGAGAGGAGGAAGAGAAAGTTAAGAACCTATGGATCAAGTATTATTCGAACGCAGACGAATGTTCCGTGTTAGCAGTCGATGGAGGTCACTTTACATATGAGATTAGGAGTGGAGTTATTTACGCTATAGATGCTGAAGCGATAAGCTGGCGCGATCAAGAAAAGATAGCATACCAGGATGGGGAGGTATCGATAATGAGGCCAGGAGAGGGAGCTAAAAAGAAGGTATCCCTTGAGATGGAAAGATTAGAAATACTCTCCGCTCGTTCTGGGTATAATGGGGAGGATTTAGTCCTCATGGATGGAAGTATTGCCAGCGTTTTTAGAGTTGAAGAGGAGTTAGCTCAAGTCTATCAAAAGCTTCACGACGAGTTCAATAAACTAATAATACTGGCTAAAGACGTAGTATGGATATCGAAGAATTCCAGGTTAAGGCCTTTGTTTAAGTCAGAACTTTCAGATGTAACGTTACTCGAAATGTTAACGGAAACACCCGGTTTTACGAGACCCACGAGGAGGAAGGTGAATAGGAACAAAGCGCTTAACTCAGAACTATGGGAAAAAATAGGAGGGGGTGCGTGGTTTACATACTTTAGACTTTCGAAGGGGGGACCGATATTAAAGCTCGAGTACCTTAATGAACTTACTGAGAAGAGGATAGAAAATATATTGAATTGTTTGTCTAAATACAATGTTCAGGGTTATCCCTACCCTCTTTTAAAAGTACATTACGATGTTAAGTTTACTAAGGGCGATAAGTTAAGAATACTAGAGTCGCTGGGAGTCAAGGTAAAGAGAATAGCAAATTGGTGGCCGAGGCAACTATCCGACCTATAGGAAACTTCTGACTAACTCATTATGTGACCCTAATTTAAACGAGATCTACTTCAGGCTTGTGTCATTACATCGATAAATTTCTTATACCATTGCTCATATTCATTCCTTGTAATTACATGTATCTCGAAGACCCTATTATTTATTGCTTCCATCACTATTTCCACGGTTCTGACCTTACTTTTTAGATCTATTCCTAGTGTATCGGATATAACTAAGACGTCAATGTCGCTGTCTGGTCTGTAATTCCCCTTAGCTACGCTTCCAAAAATGTAAACCTCAGCTTCAGGATCGAGGAGCTTTACTAATTCCTTTATCTTAGTGAGAAAAGTGAGTAAATTATTGAAAGCCTCAGCCCTCTCTTTTGCTCTATCCATCATGAGGTCAAGCATCTTATAATCCCCGAGAATTTCTCCGCTATTTCTACGGATCTCTCCGCATCCTCTTTAGTAAATTGAGTACCGAAGTATCTTCCCTGTGTGTAGGAGAAATAAATCACATACAGAAAATCCTTGTTCTTGGTTATAAATTCGCTAACTTCACACCTGCTTGAGTATAATTTATCTATATCCCTTAATAGAGCCAGGATATCATGTGTTTTGGGATAGTCACCAACTTTCAAGTAGATTAGAAATTTGCAGTAAAGCTGGATGTATTGTTCCACGTCAAACATCACTAGATTATAAAATCCCCTTCCGAGGTTATATTTGGCGTTATCGAGAAACTCCTCGGCCCTGTCCCTCAAGAAACTCATGAGGAAATTGACGTGCTTGACTAAATAATGCTATTGTAAAACATTACTTCAGCGACTTCCACTGTCACGTCAAGAGGGTTTTGACTTTAACTGATCGTGTGTTCAGCGGCCGTAAATAAGGTTGGACTGCTAGGGACTATAATGCCCTTCCCCCCAACATTTTGAGAAGATCTAGGTGGTATCTCCGGTATCTCTAAAACCTTCAACTCTTAGCAGAAAGCTACCGGTAACTATTGAGTAAGCCGTACACAGTAGAGCGGAGTAGCTCGTCTAAGTCTAGTGAGGTAGTTCATACTTAGACGAATCGTCACTATTCACTAGTGATTCCAGAGTTTTTCTTTACCAAAAAGGAATAAGATAAAAGCTTACTAAAATACTAACGAGAAGGTCATAGCCATCTTATACTAAGTTTTAAATATTACGCCATTAAACTTTTAAATGATGGAAAACTACATCCCTTCCTTTACGAACTGGTCTTTAGGAAGGGGAGGAAAGAATGCGGATTCTGTTGGCAAATACAATTTCTTAGGACAGGTTTCCGACAGGAGCTGGACTTTTTCAGCTAACAAGGAGAAAGAGGGAAAGGATTGTTGTAATCGAACGGTTATAAGTTCATATAACAACGGCGTGCTTACTAGCAAAGACGTAATTTTATTAGAACAGGGGGTAAGCAATGGATAACTTCAAGGAGTTGATCATATCATCTGCCCTTTCAACGATGATACAGGATTATCCACAAATCGAAAAGGAAGGAAAAGACAAAAAGGAAAGCTGTAGATATTATTATCGCGATTATTGTGTCTTATTTAGAGTTCGGGGGGACACGGTTTCAGTATGGACGTCTGGTGAAAGGATGGACCCCCATCCAGTTGTATGTTATGTATGTCCTTATTATTATTCTCATGATGAGGAGAAAGTTATAGACTTTTCATTGTCCGAATTATACATTTACTATTATAATCAGGAGAAGTCCATAGAGCGGGAACTGGAATGGCTTGAGGATAGGATAAAGAGAATTGGATCGATGGCGATACCAATAGGTTTAATTAGGAGAAGGGAGGGACTGCTCAGCACCTTGAACGATATGAGAAGTAAGAGAAGGATCGTAACAATTATAATGCGCCTATCAAGGAAAATATAGAAAACCATTTTGAGATTTCCGTACCTTACAAACAACTAACGTTAAATTCCCCTCGATCCTTGAAATCCACGATAAGTTATCCAGTAACAACAACCGTATATTGCTGTTTTCATTATTGAAACTTATGATAATTAGGGATATAATGAATTATAACTTGGTGGGCGGTAACTATCTCACGAAAGCGTTAATCACGTCAGATGATCGGCAGGTGAGTTTTTAAATAGCGAAGTTATCTATTACTCATGATCATATTTTACGCTATAGGGGAAAAAGAAAAAGCAAGAGAACTTGTTCGCGTTATAACTAAGACGAGGTGGAAGATAGTTTCAAAGCACGCCGTTAAGCTAGCTAGTTCCTCAATAGGTCCTACTGTGGTGATATTAAAGCCGACTAAAGCAGGTCTCGCTGTTGCTTTATGGCTTCATCAGAGGGCTAAGGAGATGGGCATGATAAGTTCGGTGGGATGGTTTACTCCTATAGAGGGAACTCCTGACGACGTAGCCATGGCTATACAAAACGACTTAAAAAGGAAGTTCATGGTTCCCTTGGAAGTTCCATGGTCTCCAAAATGATATTTAACAATGATAATCCGATAACTACGACCGTAAACTCACAATAACCTTACGAATCGAGCCTTGTCTCGCCATTTCCTGCTATATGGGAAAACGCCTTTCCATTCATCCATAGTGTGAGTTCTATTGAATCGTTCTATAATGCCTCGTATGAAAGAGAGGTCAAGGAGATTTTCTCCACAGGCTTAAGTTGCCCAAGCCCCGAGGTTATGGACCAATATCCTTCAGCCTCGATCCTAGTAAATATTACCGCTTTTATGTTGGAAAACCTTTCTATAAGGGGACTAACTGTATCTCATGGGAGGGGGGACTTTCAGTCCCAAGCCCTTGATAAGTTAAAAATGAGGTATGTAATATTTATCATCCCAGACTATATAATGCGTAATTTCCCCTATCTGAAGTTGCTAGAATAAAGGCCATCGAAAACAAACGGATGTAATTATTGAGAAGATGTCTCAATCACTCTTCCTTTAGTTTTAGCGTCTAAATCTAAAACACCTATAACGGTGTCTTCATCTTCTTCAAGCTTAAACCCAAACTTTCTCCCTAGGGCAATCATTGCTGCGTTTTCCAATAGCGTATAGAAGATCAATCTTCTCAGACCTAATTCCTTTGCTCGCTCTATTATCTTCTTCATTATTATGCTCCCTATACCCATTCTTCTGAACTCAGCCCTTGTTACTAAAGAAAGCTCGCCAGATAAGTGCAAAGTTCCCTCTCCTGCGATCTTTCCGTTTACAAGAACTACAAAGGTGACATGATCTTTCCCTGTCGTCATTTTGATTGCATCGTTCTTAGAGAATTTGTAGAAATGGAAGAATCTTAGATATAAATCCTCAGTAGTTAAAGAACTGTAGAGTTCGTATATTAGCATCCAATCGTTCTCCGTAGCCTCCCTTATCTCTATATTGTCTCTTTGACATTCCATATTTATATCTTACAATATGAGTTTAAATAGATTTCCTATAATATATTACCGTCTAATAGCGTATGCATAGGGTTAATTTCCCTAAGTTCCCCGTTTCATCTTAATGAAGGAGAAGGGGATAAAAACCAAACTAGGATTGGAAGTCCTCTTGGAGAGTATGGAAATTTAGCTATGTAGGTTACGTTCAAAAACTGCACGAAAACCTTTTAACCAAGGCAAAGTGAGGTAAAGTCAGATGTTTCTAACCGTCTTTCTCTTACTTTCCATTATTCCCCTCTTCCTTCTGATTGCGGCATACCTGGCGTTATTCAGGAGAGTTATACAGGGGGGTTTAGATTATGTAGGTAACGATTTCAAGGAAATAGACATTATCCTTAAACCCCTAGAGGCAAAGGAGTTCTTTTTATCGGGTAAGGTTGCAGTTGTTGTCGCAGGAGGAGATAATTGGATTAATTTAAGGATTGATGACGGCCCTGAGGTAAGAGCCTTTAAAATTAGATTGCTTAGATGTAAGGGAAAACTCGAGGTTAAAAACACGAGTAGGATTTTTCAAAAAAGGTTGATAATAAGATACTCCGTCTAAACTACTCTCTTTGCCTTTACCAACTTACTTATGTCGGTTGTTGGAGTTTTCTCTGCTACTATCTCCTGTACGGCAGGGGAGTAGTCCATATAGTTGGGTACATTCTGCAGTATTCTCTCCTCATATGTCGGGATCGTCTCATCCTGATAGAATATTCCTATTGGGATCTTCTCTCCCCACTCTTGGGACTTTATTAGCGCCTGTGCCATTTTCGCATCCCTTTCACTTGGATCTTTCACTACAGGGTCCCAATTTAGCTTATACAGTCTCTTGTCGTACCACTCCTTGGTATTTATATCGTTGTAAGTTGGACATGGTTGCAGTATATCTATAACGGCTAATCCCTTGTGCTTTATAGCAGCCTTGATTATTTCCTTAGTAAATAGGACGTCGTACGAATAACTCCTTGCTACGAAAGTGTAACCTGAGGATATCGCTAAGGCCAATACGTTCACTGCGTCGTTAATGTTAGGTCTAGGAAGGGACTTTGGTTTCTCTCCCCTTCTTAAAGTGGGCGATGCTTGACCTTTAGTAAGTCCGTAAACTCCATTATCGTGAACTATTAGCGTTAGATCAATATTTCTCCTCCCAGTATTGACGAAGTGCCCTGCACCTATCCCTAGACCATCTCCGTCCCCCACATTTACTATAACCTTAAGGGATGGGTTAGCTAATTTAACCCCTGTTGCGAAAGCCAATGCCCTACCGTGAAGCGTGTGTACCCCTGAGACAGGAAGCGAGAAGAAATGGGGTATTTTACCAGAACATCCAATGCCAGACACCAGCACTACTTCCTCGGGCTTAAGTCCCAGTTCCTTTACTGCCATCTCCTCTGCTCTTATTATACCGAAGTCCCCACAGCCAGGGCACCAATCGTTAAATACAGGTTCCTTTTTAAGCGCCTGCATCTAGGACCACCTTTTTCACATCATCTTTTACTACTTTCTTAATCGCATCTAAAAGTTCATCTCTCATTATTATCCTTCCCGTCCACTTGAGTATGTAGTTTGTGGGGTATATACCAGTGTGAAGTGCAGTAACTCTGGCACCTTGTGCTAAGTAGTTATTCTCTATAGCGATTATTTTCCTTTTGTTAGATAGCGTCTTCTTTACAAGATTTGTTGGGAACGGACTAAACATTTTCACCTGAATCATTTGCACATTAATTCCCTCCTGTTTCAATTCGTCCATTATATCCAATATCGCTCCCCTTGGAGATCCCCACGTTAGTAAAGCTATATCACCATCACCCACTATATTAACTCTCTGTTCTTCAGGTATTTCCTTATCAGCAGTATCTAGTTTTTTCATTCTCTTCTCGTACATTACTTTCCTATTCTCGGAATCCTCCGTTATATGCCCCCATATATTGTGTTCGTCACCAGTGTAGAACAATTCTGATACTTTGCCTAAGAAACCTCTCGGCGAGATTCCGTTTTCCGTGATTTGGAATCTCGGGCCGGCTTTATCCGTAATCTCTCCCCTCTCGATCACGTCCTTTGAGTAGTCTATTAATTCTTCGTCAAAAACTGAGTAAGCGTTTGCAAGTGCCTTCTCTATGACGTGGATAACGGGAGTCTGGTACTTCTCAGCTAGGTTAAGAGCCCATATCGCATCGTGGAAGATCTCAACGTGATCTCCTGAGGCAAGAACAATCTTGGGGAACTCTCCATGACCTGCGTTTAAGGCAAATTCTAAGTCAGCCTGACCGCTTCTTGTAGGAAGTCCTGTTGAAGGTGCACCTCTCATGTAGTAGGTAACTACTACTGGAACTTCATTCATGCCCGCCCAGCTTATTCCCTCAGCCATCAGAGAAAATCCCGGACCTGACGTAGCTGTCGCAGATCTCACCCCTGTCAGCGCAGAACCTATAGCCATGTTTACTGCCGCTAGCTCGTCTTCGGATTGAATTACAACTATTCCTCCTTTCCTGGTATCACCTGTTTTCGGATCTTTCATATCAAGTAGTTGATTAGCCTCTATGTATACGCTCTCATCCGATGCTGGAGTTATTGGGTAATAGGATTGGAACCTGAGGCCACCCGCTAGTTTCCCCATAGCCGATATAGTATTACCGTCCAGTTGAACCCTATGTCCTTTTATTTCTAGGCGCTTAAGGTTGTAAACGTTTTGAGCTAGCTTAAGCCCCTCTTCCACAGCCATAGTATTGTACTTAACGAAAGTTTCATTCTTAAAAGAGTCCTTTATCGAGCTCATAAGAAGCTCCTTATCAAGGCCGAGAAGGGAGTACGAAACTGCTGCAGCTATCATGTTTCTAGATCTTTCTACAGCGGAAAGAGGTACCTTGAATGCATCTGCGACCTTTTTTAGGACTTCGTTATATCTAACCGGTATTACCTTAACTCCCCTCTTTTTGGCGTATTCCACAGCATCTTTAACAGTAGTACCCAGTCCATCTCCCTTTAGAGTTTCCATAACTCTCTCAGTGATTTCCCATTCCATACTCTTTACCATCTCAGCCTTGGTGCTCTCTAATTCAGTGTCGTAAATTATGAAGTCAGATACCTCATTGAAGTGTTGAAACACCGTTTCAGCGTCGAAGGACGCTAGGATATTAACCCTGTGCGATATGCTGTTTACCATCTTGTCACTTATAGTTATATTAAAGTAACTATGTCTTCCTTTTATGTTGGAGTAATACTCCCTGTTTCCGTAAATATAGTAGCCAGCCCTTGCAACGGCGTTACCGAAAATGTTAGCCGAGGTGTCTACCCCCATGCCTTGGGCGCCACCTATCATCCAACTAAGTCTCATACACTCACTCAGGTGTAAATTATCTCGATTCAATTAAAAGCTTATTAGTTAAAATTGATTACATGTAATAATTGTTTAAACATAGGTAGTGATATATTAATTCTGAGTCCGCCTACAAAGAAGTAGAACAGTTTATACTCTACGTTTTTTTCCTATACAGGGATACATAATACAGTGGAGAATTGTTAGAAAGCCTAGGGTTTACATAATAGATTAGGTCAAAACCCTTAACCTTATCGTTATCCTGAATAAAAGACTGCTCATTCCAAAAAAGGTCTCCGTTAATGAAGAACGAATCCGCTTTCAATATATCGCGAACTCTTTGATAAGCGTCGAACCTTCTTTCACCCAGATTATGGAACACCAAGTTAGATATTGCTAAATCAAATCTCCCTAAAGTTTCACTCATCCCAAGGATATTTACTCTTTTAAACTCAACCCTATCGGAGAGTCCTAAAAGTTCCATATTTCTCTTAGCTTTAACAATACTAGATTGCTCTAAGCTCTCATGACTAAAGGTGTCAATCCCCAATATGTCAGCGTTAGGGAAGTATTTAGCAGCTACATATGAGAGAAATCCCAATCCACATCCTACGTCAAGTATCATTAAATGAGAACTCCTATCAACGCCCGTCCTCTGAAACAATACCGTGAATACTTGTTCGGCGTTCCCTCTTAGTTTCTCAGATTGTTCCCTGGTGCTATTATGGTAAATCCCGAAGTCGATCATTGAGATGCCTTTTACGACTTTAATCTGTTTCCCCCGTCAAGCGGAACGACAACTCCGTTTACCCACTCACTATCCTCACTAAGTAGCCATATCGTTACTTTTGCAAAGTCCTCAGGGGGTGCTTTAGGATCCCCAAGGTTTCTTAACTTCCTGTAATCCCTATTTGGAACGAAATCTCCATCAATCCAGCTAGGAGCGACTCCGTTAACCCTTACTCCTCTGATAAGGAACTCCGATGCTGCCTTTTCAACTAGCTTTGCCGTACCAGCCATGGCTACAGAATACGACATCGCATCCTCCGAGGTAAATAACCCCCTCATTGATGAAACTAATACAATGGACCCGCCCCTTCTTATGTTATTAGCTAAAGCTCTCATGCAGTTTATGGGAACTTTAACGTGATTTGTTAGCATTTCCTCTAGTCCAGAGGGATTCTCAATACTATCTTCTACGTATCCTCCTACGGCAATTACTACGCCATCGAGTTCGCCGACTCGTTCCGAAAGTGTTTTACATCCTTCATATGTTGAAACGTCGGCCGCTATATACGTGGAATTCGGAACCTTTGAGGAAATGTCCTTTAACTTAATTTCGTTTCTTGAATTGAGAATTACGCTCGCCCCTTCCTTAGAGGCTAGATAACCCAGGGCGAATCCAAAGCCTGTGCTAACCCCTAAAATTAGAACTCTCTTTCCGTTAAGAAGCATGACTCTATAAGCCTTAAAGGAGTAAAAAAACTTGTGATAATCGAGAGCATATTCGCTCGAGGTCACCATAACGTAACTGCCCTTCATAAAACTACGATGGAGGTAACCAGGGAGGAAAACCTTTCATTAAGGGGGGATTGTATAGTCGGGGTAAGGAGCGAGAAGGGGGCTAAATCTCTCTCAGTGGAGTTGAAGCAGACTATCAGAAATAGCGGTCATCTCGTCGTCCTACTTACAAGCGACGAAGCCTTTGATTTCTTTACGTGTATGGGAACGCGGGAACTCCCGTTTTCTGACGAGACTAAGATCATCTTCAGGAAATCGTCCTTTATATCCCCTGCAACAGTGGGGATCAGGTGTTCAAAATCCGCTGGAGATCTCAACAGGGAACTTATCTCTAACCTGAAAAACGGGAAACCCCTTACGGTTCATCTTTTAGCATTTACTGCACAGCCTGAAGATGAAGAGGTCCTTAGAGTATTCATTGATCTTCTTCCAGGAACTAACGTTAAATCCCTCAAGGATCGGTTTCTTGCCGAGAAAGTAAACGCATAGTTCCTTTGACACTCTTATTAGTTCTGGAAGAAATTCCCTAATTGCTGACGGATTATCAGCTAAGGTAAAGTCAAACGATTTTTCCCTAAAGGGAAGGAAATGACAATCGTAAAGCACCACGTCAGGGTAGAGCTTATTCCTTTTTGAATTATACCTAAGCATTTCAAGTCCGTCATAGTTGAGATCACCCGCCACGACATATAATCTCCTTTTTGCAATTCTGAGACTTACGGGTCCGTACCCTGAAAAAGCGTCCAGGACCTTTCCGGAGGCCAATTTAGAAATCTCTTCCCTCTCAGCAGAAAGCGTCGTGTTGACGTAAACCTTAGATATATCTATTGTAAAGGTTATTCCTCCCTCTTTGTAAGTTGTTACCGTTCTGTTCTCTCCGGCTAAATGGATGAGTTCGCCTATCCTGAAATCTCCACTTACTCGCCTTTTTAGGAAAACCGCTCTAATCCTTTTGTTTATCTTGAGTAGCGCCTCTCCAACAGCGCGATAGTCTATATAGCTGGTTTTTAGTGATATCAGAGCTATGTCCCCGATCAATTGGTATCCAGAAACCCCCTTCACTACATCTCTAAGCTTCGGTGTCTGTTCTCTTAGAGGAGGGAAACATTCTACTGTTTCGGAGTAACCTCCCCCTTCTAACGGTATTAACAGGAAATTTCCATCCCTTACTATTCTGAACTTCTTATCATACTTTATTTTACCCTTTACCTCATTGTACTTTGTCCGAGGTACTTTAGCACAGATAGTCAGGAGGCTTACCTCCGGTGTCCTGTGATTTACATGTCAAGTTTCTTACTTAACTTTTTAGCAGGTTATGGGTGGTTTCGAAAAGATAGGAAAGATAACTAACTTTTCTTTAGTTTGTCCATTTCGGAACTATGACCACCGAATAGTGAGGACTTGGGATCTATATACTTTTTCGCAACGCTTATTGCGATGGCGGCCTGACCGAACCCCGTTGCGATAAGCGCTAACTTAGGAGAGCCGTTTACCTGCGCAATGTCACCAGCAGCGTATATTCCAGGTATGTTGGTCTCCATGTTTCCGTTCACCACTACATCTCTTCCCTTCATGTTAAGCCCCCACCCCATGATCGGGGTAAGATCACCCTTATACCCTATACTTATTACTATTGCGTCAACATCAAGGGTGGTCTCTGCCTTAGTCCTGTTATCGAAAACAATCGCATGTGTCACTTTCTCACCATCACCCACAACCTCCTTAAGTTCATGAAAAACCATAACTTTCGCAACCTGATAAAGCTGTTTAACGCTACTTTCGTGAGCCCTAAACTGATCCCTCCTGTGAATTAACGTTACGGACTGAGCAAGTGGGGCTAACATTAGAGCCCAATCAACCGCTGAATCTCCTCCTCCTATTACCAGCACTTTTTTTCCAGCGAAGTCTTTTTTCCTCTTTACCGCATAATATACTCCCTTGTTTTCGTAGTCGACCTCTCCTTTTGCTCCAAGTCTGGATGGTTGTATAATTCCTATACCAGCTGCAAGGAGAACCGTCTTTGTCCTGCCCTGAAAACCTTTACTTGTCGTAAAAGTAAAACTTCCGTCCTCCCCTTTCTTTAACGAATTGACAACCTCATTCGTTCTAAAATCTGGACCAAATATCTTTGCCTGTTCAATGAGGTTCTGAGCTAGCTCGTAAGCGGAAATACCTGGGTATCCTCCGACATCATAAACTATTTTTTCCGGGTATAGTGAAACTAGTTGACCTCCGAGTTCTGTTTGCGAATCAACTATTACAGTCTTCATATCCCTTAAACCCGCATAAAAAGCAGCGTATAGTCCTATTGGACCTCCGCCTACAACTAACATGTCGTAATCAGTCATGTTTTCTCATTCTATAATGCACAATTTACGTTCTAATTAAGTTTTCCGTTATTTTTTGAGTCCAAAATCTCAATCTTGTTTGTATCGACTTATCATGAGTTGTATATTTCCAAGTGCATGGTAATTTCATCATCAACTGATAAGGCCTTTACGCTAAGGTGTTTCTCCTGCTTGTCATAGCAAGCCCTGCAGGGGTAAAACAAATATCCCCCTAAGAACACGTATCCTTCATAATAAGAAAGTGCGGTCCACCCCTTATTCTCCACCAGTGTTTTTAGAACCCTTTCCGAGAAGGTCGGTATTACGATGAGGTCGTTAAACTTAACGAAAGATAATGTCATCTTCTTTAAGCTAAACGGATGTAAGAGGACCCTGTAAGGATTATTCATGTCCATAAATTGAGACGTCTTTATCATCTCAATCTCGTTGTTAACAGTGTATACTGCGACAGCAGGATAATCCTCAAATATTTCGACCATATCTTTCCACGGTAAAATCGGACTTCCTATCAACCACTGCATGATTTTGTGTTAAATGAGTAAGTAATAGCGTCATCGCGAAATTCTACTGACAGTCCCTATTTCTCATATGGATACTTCGAACGAACGAATTCTAAGAATCTACGTTTAAACTTGTGATGATTTTCGGGTTCTTCTAACCAAGCCCTGTGAAGTTTATTTTCAGCAATTATTACTGGTTCCCAAGTTTCAAATAATACCTTATCGTTCCTATCGTATATCGTTTCACATAAGTTCCACACTATATACGCGTAAGTCTCATATTGAAGTCTTTCTTGTGGATCTTTAAATGCTACCTTGTAATTTCTCGTATACGCAGGATCCCTAAATTTAGGGTATTCTATACCTAATTTAAGAACTTCCATATAGGCGGAGTCGATATCTGAATAAGTTACATCTCTCTCGTTTTTTATGAAGGTAATTATTGAAAATATTGCAGCGAAACCACTAAGGACTACCGTTAATATTCCGGTGATAACAGTAAATCCTAAGCTCATTCTAAGGTTACGATCGAAGGAATTGTATTTAAAGTATACGCGACATATTTATTTGTAGTATTTAGGGAATAAACTTCCTCATATATTTGAATTACCAATCTCCTTACTATTTCTCCAGAAATTACGTCTTCCCTCTGTATTACCATCAAAATCATGTCAGTAGGAATATCTCCTGAAAGCGGAGGAAGTATGTATTTAACCCCTTTTAATACCTTAGCTCCGTTTTTCTTATAGAATTCAACTCTCAACTTCCTCTCTTCACTACCGTTTGCAGGATCTTCGACCTCAAATAACAGTCTCTTCCCTAGAGACGATAAAAAACGTATAGTTGCTGTACCTATCCCCTTACCTCTGAATCCCTCCTTTACTGCTACGTAGTCAACCAATGCGAAATCCCAAAGAAGAGGCCAAACAAGGGCGATTGAGATAACGTTGTTCCTCATTGTTCCGATGTAAAGTTCCTCTTTATCGGAATCTACTCTACTAGAAATTACCTCAGGTTTTTGTCTTTCGGCAGGGGGAAAAGAATTGACATATATTTTCATTGCGTCTTCAAAAAACTGATTTCCAGTTTTAATTCGTTTAAACTCTATAGTCTCCACAATTACCATTCATTTGAGTGTAAATTAAGGTTATCGTGAAATACTTTTCAGGCATCTACCCAGTCTTGTTTCGCCAAAATATTATGTTTGTAAAATATTATTAAAGTAATTCTTGTATAAAAATATAGTATTAAGTCAACTTTAAAAGTATTACAATATGATATGTTTAACCAAAATCTAGTATATTTTACAAGTTAATGGTAACGAACACAAGAAGTTCTCAATTTATTTCACGAGTTTAAAACGAGGTACGTAGTTTCCCTAGCTTGAAAACGCTTAGAGGAGATTGACGAAATAGTTAAACGGGAGGAACTTCTCTCCCGGTACCCTGAGGTTAAGCGAGAGGAAGTTATGTAAGCTCCATCCAATGTCAAGGAGCGCGTAGATTAGGTAGAAGAAGGGCTTGTTCCTTAATCTCCTGATTAGTCCCATCTTTTCCCGTCTTGAAGCCCTACTCCATTTGCCACCTTAACCTTAGATCTAGGCAAACTTCTATGAGGTTGAAACAAATTTAACCTCACGACGAAAGTGTAATAACAAGGGAAACGAATGAGAGTTCTAATAACAGGACTTCTACCCCAAGACTCTGGGAAAACTACGATGGGGATCAACTTGATCAGGGCTTTTAAGGAGGTCGGAATCAGAATGTTTCCATATAAGCCAGTTGCGGGATTCAACGGATGGTATAGTTATGAATATCTTATTCGTGGTGTAAATATGGGAATAATAGCTGGGGGAGACGCATTTAAGTATTACGATGAGACTGGGGAAGATATCAGGAAAATAAATCCCTTTACACTGCTCACTCTTCCACTGGACTTGGAGAAGGCGGATTTTAGAAATGTGTTCTTTGAGAACAAAGAGGGAATAGTTCATGCCCTTTTGCGAGCTGAAAGTTGCACAAACGCAGAGGGATATTACTTAGCTAAAGAATATCAATTTTCATCAGAGGGCCTCATTTCCATCATCAATGGTTTTTTGGCGAGAAGGGGGTTCAATTTAATCTCGGAAAATCAGATAATTACGATGATAGACGACTCAGTAAATTCTACGAATAACTGTACACCACAAGATGATAACATCATAATAGAATCATATAACGACGCGGCTGCCCCGAACTGGGAATCATTGAAAGTCGATTTCACTCTTGCTGTATCGCCAGGAAAGTCGTTCTTAATTTCTGGCGAAGAGTACAGTATGGCTGTTAAGGCATTAACGTTTTCTCGGCTAATGATGAAAACTATTAAAGTCGTGGGAGTCGTAAGACCTATGAAATCCTTTTCATTATCTCCTCATAATTTTGAAAACTATAGAGAAATTGTGAATTGGTTGCTAAAGTATAACATTATTTCAAAATAGCCTGGGTCAGCTTAACCTCTCCTTTTATCTCTAATATCTTTTTTAGCAGTTCCATGCCGCTAAGCTTTACCTCATTGTTATCAATCTTTACGTTGACCACTTCACCTTGGGCTAGGAGGATCCTCATATTTGTCTCCTTATTCTCAATCCTAAGCGATGCAACACCTTTACTTTCAAGTATTTCCTTAATTTTCCACATCACCTTAGGAGGTTCAATCTCCTCCTCTACGAAGTCCATCATAGAACTGAGTAGCTCTTTGTAATATCCTGCAGGTAACAAATCGATTCTGTCCGAGACTTTTTCCTCCTCTTGTTCAAATCTGCTGTAAAATTCTCTCATATGATGTAATAGATCGTTTAGATCGAGTGATGGGGTTTTTATAATTCCTGTTGGTTTCATGTACTCTATCATAGTGTTGAAATTTCTCTCTGCAACGGTCAAAGTAAACTTATATATATGCCCTCCCTTCTTATACTCTCTTACCTCGTAAGAGACTCCGTTAATCTCTGGAGTCGGACCTCTTATTAAATAAACATATAAGTCTTCACTAGGCCGCAAGGTTACGTCTTTTTCCCGAGGATACATTACTGAAATATGTTCAGTTTCACCACGAATTATAAGGTGAAAGTGATATGTTGATAGCGTGAAAAGATCAGGTTCAGTTATTAGCTTCTTGATATATCTCGGTCTCGCTATACGAATCCTGTCTGACACTGACATTATAATATTATTTTTCGATTTTGAGTTAAAATCATTTACCGTTTTGTTAACGTTGATATATGATGAATAGTTACCCTTGGTTATACCAAACTTTTTTCTTTATAAAATTGTTTTATAAGATTTTAACTACTTTTGTATTTACTAGCGATTGGGAGAGATCTGTGGAAACACCCTGTACTTGAATATGAGATTTCCTAAATAGTTATGTTAGCCCCTGATATGGGTTTCGCTTTCGTGTCTATATCAGCGAACATTCAAGGCGTTAAAAGCAGTTGTTACCAGTTTCGGATGAAACATGAAGTTTAAGTACTTTATATATAAAAAATATTTTATAAATTTTATCCCTAGACGTGAATCCTTTTTCCTCAAGGTTACAGGGTACAAGATGTACGGATTTCCCTATCCATGAGTGGGTGAGGGTTATCCCGCTAAGAGGATGGAGAGGCTTGACGGGACAATACGTCTTGACTCAGGTGAAGTCGAAGGGCCGAAGATTGAGATGAAATATGACGAAATCTTAAGAAACCCAAACCCCTATTGAAGTTAGGTTATAAGGTGTGTAACACCCCATTGTGGACAAAATACCTGTTTTTATTGCATAGTGTATAGCAAATGTTATTTACTTTATGAACTAAATTTCTATACAAAACAAGCATCGTGGAACCCATTGAGGAGGACAGTACCTAAGGGAATTACGCGGAGATTATATTACGATGATTACGATTTTCAAACGTAATTCCCCAAGAGAACCGTAAGAACGAATTCCTTTTGCGAGTAGAGCCTGAACTAGTTGGAAGACGTGATTAAGAGGGAGTTCGAAGATATTAAGTTCTCCGAATACGAATTGAAGTAAGTGAAGACGCTGATCGTGATAACACTTTTAGCACTTCCATGAGCTTTACGTAAATAACGTAAAACTCACCTTCCCCTTTGCAGCACCAGGCGATCCGTAGTAAATGTTCAGAGTTCAACGAATGCGTTTCCTATCTTAACGATTTGAGCTTTTATTGGCGTTCCTCACGATCCCCATGATAAGAGCGTGAGCTAAAGCGAAGCGTCAGACGCTTGCCTCGACTTGAATATGATGTCCTCAAATTCCAGAACTCCATCTTTTTATACAATTCTATTTAAATAGATATATGGATGATGAGGCCAACATCGTCGGATGAGTGAAGATGGGTCGATTATCTGAGATGGACGAACTAAGGTTGAAGATCACTTCATGTACAGTTTGTAGGTTAAGCTTAACCCGGGTTAACGCGGTCCCAGGAGACGGTAGTATTAATTCTAAGATTATCTTTATAGGAGAAGCGCCTGGGTATTACGAAGATCAGAAAGGAAAACCTTTCGTAGGCGCGGCAGGCAAGCTACTTACCCATTTAATATCGGATGTGTTAGGTCTTGAGAGAAAAGACGTTTTCATAACGAACGTAGTTAAATGCAGACCTCCAAATAACAGGGACCCACACGAGGATGAAGTATCTAGCTGTTCCTCCTACCTTGATAGAGAAATTGAGATAATATCTCCAAACTACATTGTAACACTCGGAAGGCACTCAACGTCTTACATTCTATCGAGGGCCAATATACCCTTCACTTCCATAAGTGATGTCAGGGGTAAGTTCTTCAAGTGGGGAAGGATAGAAATAATGCCAACATTTCATCCTGCTGCGGCTCTTTATAATCCGCAATTAAGGTCGGTATTAGAGGATGACTTCAGGACGCTGGCCTCGAGGCTAAACTCTAAAGGGAGGAATCTTCTGGATTACTTATGATACCAGGGATTAAAGGAAAAAGAGTTCTTGTTACCGCGGCAAGCAGAGGCATCGGATACGCAACAGCCAAGAGGTTTTTAGAGGAGGGAGCAACGGTAGTTATATCATCCCACGACGAGAGTAAACTCAATAAAGCGGTTCAATCATTATCAAACCTGGGTCCAGTTAAGGGGATTAAGGCAGATTTAACCTCTTCTGAAGAAGTGTCATCACTTGTTAGGGAAGCAGCAGAGAGGCTAGGGGGACTCGACGTTTTAGCATATATAACGGGTAGTCCTAAGCCTGGAGAGATGACTAACCTTAGTGATCAGGATTGGGAGGATGGATTCAAGTTATTGATAATGAGCGCGGTTGTGGCTGTGAGAGAAGCAACTAAGTTAATGAAACGTGGGGGTAGAATAATACTATCTGCGTCAATGACGCTCCTCATGCCCCTTCCTAGGCTCGACTTATCCAACGTTCTAAGGTTATCAATAGCTGGTATAGTTAAATCAGCTAGTATTGAGTTAGCCCAGAGCGGAATTTTAGTTAACGGTGTATTGCCTGGATGGACCATGACAGAGCGCATTGAACAAATAATAGAGGAGAGGAGCATTAAAGAGGGGAGAAGAAGAGAGGAAATTGAAAGGGAAATAGTAAAGGACATTCCCCTAGGTAGGTATGGTAAACCAGAGGAGATCGCTAACGCGATACTTTTCTTAGCCTCAGACCTCTCAACATATATAACTGGAGCACTCATTCCGGTTGATGGCGGGTACACTAAGTGTATTTAACGAGAACGATTTTTATAAAAAAAGTCATAAAGATATCCTGTGGATGTAATCTCCGTTGAACATCTCTTCAAGGAAATAGACGGCAAAGGAATAATAAGCGACGCGACGTTCTCTGTGATAAGGGGCGCTATAGCAGGATTTATAGGACCTAATGGCGCGGGGAAAACGACTACGATAAAAATCTTGGCAGGTTTATTTAAAAAGACCTCTGGAAAAGTTGAGGTACTCGGAGGAGATCCTTGGGAGAGACCCCAATTAAGGAGAAAATATAGCGTAATATTTGATAGACTTTACTTTCCTCCTCACAACACTGTAACGGATTACCTCGTAGGTATAGCCTCAGTACTTAACAGCGAAGGCGAAGTTCCTCATGTTATTGAAGAGTTTGGGTTAGAGGATTACAGGGGCACAAGTTTAGGAAAGCTCTCTGCAGGTTATAAGCAAAAGGTGCAGTTGGCGGCCTCCCTTTTAAATGATCCGGAACTCATTATAGCAGATGAACCTACTGCTAACCTAGATCCTAAGGCTAGGATAGAATTCGAGGAAATAGTCAGGGAACTTAACTCTAAATCATCAATTACTTTCTTCATTTCTTCCCACATTCTGACCGAATTAGAAAGGTTAATTACCCACGTAGTTGTAATATCCTCAGGAAGGATAGTAGCGTGTTCGCCGTTGGAGAAAGAAATGGTGAGATATACGCGGGAGGAAATAACAATACTAACCGATAACCCAGACATGGCAGTTAAGGCTCTTGTGAAGTTTAATCCTGTAAGAAGGGGTTCTTATGTTGTAGTCAAGGGAAATTTAAGGGAAATGGTTGACGCACTAGATGACGCGGGGGTCAAAGTATTACAGATAAGGAGGTCATCATTAGATGATATATTCTCGTCAGCTACTTAACTTCACCAAACTAGTATTAAGGGAAAGGTACAGAGACCCAACCCTTCAACTAGTTATACCCACGTTGCTTGTAGGTAACATATTCATTCCGGTGTTCTTGGCTGACGACCAGTTCAAGGTCTATGCCCTCGCGCTCTCTATGATCCCTGTGCTAAATACCGCAGAAACTCTTACCTTTGCGTTAGTTCTCAGGAACGTAATTTTTGTTTTCGGCGATCACATTTACACTAATTCTGTCGTATCGTTCCTAATGCTACCGGTGAGTAGGAGAAGTTACTTCTTAACCTCACTTTTGAGTGATGTCGGAATCCCTTACGTGTTGTGGTTATTAACAACGTTACTTTACCTTTGGGGAAGTGGAACATTAAACGTTATATCAGAACTAGCAATACTCTCATTTACCGTAGGACTCCTGTTCTCATCGTCCATCCTATTCCTCCTAGTTATGTCTCTTAGAAATCCAGGAACTGTAACAATTTCCTCTCTCCTTCTTCTAGGCGGTATCTTTGGATTTGGGGGATTAGGGGTTTACTACTTAGCTATTAGCGTGCATAATCTGTGGATAACTGGACTTGCTGGAATAATGAATCCTTTCATTCTGGACTTGGGGTACGGCGCTACATTTAAACTGGAATTTATTTACGAACTGGTAATTGCCCTTATAGCTGAATCTCTTCTGTCAATCTTAATTCTGTCATTTGCGTATAGAATGTTCCGGGAGATGGAAACATGATCAGGTGGGGTTTTCTCATTATAGCTATAGCAATATCAATGATCGCTCTTTCAACTGCCTCCGTGGAAAGAAGTTATAGCGAATCCTTTACCTTCACCAATATCTACTCCCTAAATGTAAATCCCCTCGAGATCAGGCCCACACTTGAACTAAACTCTAATGCGTCGGTCGTGGTTAATGTAACTCATGAGGGGATTACCAGGAGTTATAAGCTTCCAGTCTCGCTCAATTTAAGTCCTGGGAATTACACCGTCTTAGTAGTGAGTAGAAACGCGTCCAGAGTTCTAGTCAATGTAACCAACGATTGTAAACAGACAAGGCAGATCTTGGTAAATGAAAGCGTAAACGTAGAAGGGATATTTAGTTTTAATGGAGTAAACTTAGTCACTCTCCCTAACTACTGGCTATTTGGGGGTATTCTCGTCCTTGTCGTGGGGAGTGTAATCGAGCTAAAACGGGCCTTAAAATAAAAGCGTTGTTTTTCTCAGATTTTAAATGATTATTAATGTAAACAGTTTTAACGTCCTCCAAGGCTAAGCTGCGATTCAGATGTAAATTCCTAGAATTATGATTAAGCTAGATAGGTTGAGTGAAAGGACCTTTAACGTGGATCTTGCTTAGTCAATGTAATTGATTAATGAAATTCTTCCTAATTCTCTAAACGAACTGAATTAGTTAAGACAACGTGACGGACCCTATCTTGGGTAACTTAGGATTCTTTTGCGAACTGTAATTTATAAAAAATAAGATATTATAATGATGTAAAATACTAGGATAAATCTACACCTTACGGATACGACAATATTCAATTAAATTCTTCATCTTTCTCTAAATAAACTAAATTTGCGAAGGTGCTTGAATGACACAATTTTTCTATCGGAAGGTTTTTGTTATGTTATGACTACCATTAAATTCTAAAATAGATGATTTTATAAGTGTTTACGTTATATAGACATATATGTCTACGGTAATTAGCGTGAGGATAAAGAAGCAAATAAAGGAGGAGTTAGAGAAGCAGGGGATAGACGTTGATGCCGAGGTTAGGAAATTATTGGAGGAACTTTACCTTAAAGTTAAGGCAAAGGAATACGTTAAGAAATGGATAGAGGAGCTTAACGAAGTTAAGCCTAGCGAAGAAGGGTTTTCGGTGAATTCAGTGAGGGAGGATCGTGAGAGTCATTGATTCTTCTTCTCTAGTTAAGTTCTTCTCTAAAGAAAAAGGATGGGAAAATGTAGCCAATGATATAATAGAAGGAGTGTTAACTCTGGACTTATCAGTCAAGGAAATAGCTAACGCTTTTTTGAAGAAAGTTACCAAGGGCGAAATGAAGGAGGATTTAGCAATTAAAATTCTTTCAGATTTGATTAAACATGAGGCTATTTCAGTGGTAAACCAAGACGACTATCTCATAGAGGCTTTCAAGATAGCTGCGAGGAACAAGATAACAATTTACGATTCGTTATTTATAGCATTGGCTAAGTTAAGAGAACTGGAGTTAATAACTTCTGATAAAGGACAATACGAGGTCGCGTTAAAAGAAGGAATTAAGGCGAACTTAGTGTGAAAAGTTGATACTGTTATTGCTGAGCTCGCAGTATTACTATGATATTAGAGTGAAATTCTTCATCAGATTATTGCTTGGTCAAGAAAAATCTTTGCGTACCATAGCTTGTAATCATAATAAAGGGGGAAAACTACCGTTGAACTACCCTTAGGGACACTATAATTCCAAAAGATGAGAACGTAATAAGTAGCGTAGAGGTCGCAATTAAGGGAAAGTAGTTAATGGAAAAAAATAGGGAGTCTCTACCCTCACCCTAAGTGCTACATGTTTTTCCCGTAGAAGGAATCATCGAATGGGAGAATTCTAAGTCATCAAATGAAGTTCTGAAAAGGAACGTCTTTCCAATCATATATTTTCGCTTTCCCTCCATCAAGGCTTGCCACTCTGGCATTTTCAAGTTCACGTTTATACGATTCCTGATTATATACGAATACTCCCATTCTCTCAATGAAAAGGTCTTCACGGAAGAGTTCATTGCACACCCACTTAAACCTGAAAATACCTGAGTGCCACAGCTGCATATCGCACGACATAATCAACTTACCTGAGGCTTTAGGTTTATTAGGTCTCTATCAGTAAAATCGTATGTTCTACTCTTAAAACATATAGAGCTAACTCCGATTTCGTCATGTCATTTATAACAATCCCTTATTAAATTCCTTATTCCTAAATGGAGAATGGTGTTACCCTGATTGAAAGAGTTGCCGCAAAAACTGCATATACCCGAACCGTGAGCAATTACGTTGTCTAAGAGGGAGCGGTCGCAATAAGAGCGTCTCAAAAACGCATGTTTGACCTTATCATATTATTAATTTATCTTTTCTTACTAATATTGTAGAAAGAGAGCATGCATACTCTTACTCTATACGCACTCTAAGGTTATTCTTCTCTAACTGATTAAGAGCTAAAATGGGGAAGAGCCTATAAGGTGGCTCCACTCCAACGCCGAGATAATATCTTATAGGCAACCCTTAGTTCAAATACCGAGCAGCGACTTAATTATACCCAATACTGCTAAGGTAACGACGACGCTTAGAGAAGGTCCGGTTATCCACCCCTTTCCGACAGCTTTCAACTGCTTTGTAATATCTGGTGTTAACGCCCTAAAACTAAGTCCTATGATACCGCCAAGGAGAGTTTGAGTTATTGATATTGGAATTCCGAGAAGTGTAAACACCTCTGAGATTACTGAACTGCCTATCATCGCAGAGCTTCCTGCTACGTAACCCATTTTAGTAATTTTGAATCCCGAAACAATTGTTGTTTTCCTGAAAGTAAGCATTCCCAAAACTGCCGCAGCACCATACGACGGCAAGACAACGTAAAAGGGAAAAACTGTCGAGCCGGCTGAGGATATAATCCCGATTGCGTTTGCACCAGTAACGAAAGAAACGAAGAAAGAAGAACCGGATATCATTATCCTATATAACCGCGAAGTTTTAGCAATTCCTCCATTTAGTGGATTAATAGCCTTGCTAAACAGGGAGTAAAGTAAAAAGGCAGAAAGTATTGCAACTAAAGGGGATATGCCCCAAGATTCGACGGTAATAAGAAATTTTGATAAATTAATACGTATGTATTTACTGTTTAGGAGGAAAACTACGACGAGAGAGGGATATATCATTTGGCTAAGAGATGAGGGTATCCCTGTTCTATTCAGGACGTAAAAGCTTACGCTAGCGGCGATCAACACCGAGAGTAGGGAAATTTCAACGTATACTTGTTCTCCGCTTACTATCCCCTTAATACTGGATAACATTGATATTCCCCCTAACGAGACCCCTAGCATTAGCGCTATGGAATTAAAAAGGTAGGCCATTTTCCTCTTAAGTACATTAGTCGATAACATAACTCCTAGAGAAGGCGATAAATTATTCCCACCTACAAGCGCAGAGGAAATCATTCCTATAACGAATATGAAGTAACTAATCACTACCTATTCCCTAAAAACCGTAGAATATAAAAAACAAACCTCTCCGATTTAGCTCTCTTTACTTTTTCCATCTCTTTCAATACTCTTAACGTACTCCGCCACTGCATCCCTTATTATTTCACTCCTAGTTTTCCCCATTGTTTGAGCAAAATCATCTACGTCCTTTAAGAAAATATCACTCATCTTCATCGTTACCACTCTCGTACGTCGTATTTCTAAAAGTATAGTACCGTCCGTATTGTGCATTATCCTAACCATATCACTATAGATATGAAGTGGTGTCATATATCGATTTCTGTTTAAATATTTACTTGTCTAAGTAAACTAAGATAAGAGTTCCGATAATTTGAGTTATAAATGAAAACCTTATAATTTAGGGGTAATCCCTTTAATTTATTGAACCATGGAACTTTTTGAGGTACCTCTAAGAAGCGATGTATTAGAAGTTATTAGGAAGAGGGGAATTACCAGATTTAATCCGATCCAAGAAGAGGCGATAAAGTCTGGACTCCTAGATGGGGAAAGATTGCTTATTGCCTCACCTACGGCGTCCGGGAAGACGCTAATAGCCGAAATAGCTACGGTTAATAGCATACTCAATAGAGGAGGAAAAGCAGTATACGTTACTCCGCTGAGAGCTTTGACGCTTGAAAAATACAGGACTTTAAAGGATTGGGAAAGTATAGGACTATCAGTGGCAATGACAAGTGGCGACTATGATACTGACGACGCTTGGTTGAGAAACTATGATATTATAGTGACAACATATGAAAAGTTAGACTCTCTCTGGAGACATAAGCCTAAGTGGATAGATAACGTGAAGTTCTTCGTTTTAGATGAAGTACATTATATGAACGACCCTTCCAGGGGACCGATAATTGAGGGCGTTGTAATAAGAGCAAAGAAAAGGAATTTCCTCGCCCTCAGCGCGACAGTCAGTAACTACGACGAAATAGCGAACTGGTTGCAGTGCAAACCTATAGCACTTAACTGGAGGCCGGTGCCTTTGAGAGAGGGGGTGCTTTTTCAGGTTAAGGGGAAAGTCATTGCCAAGATGAGCGACGGCAAAATTGTAGAAATGAAAGGGCGTGATCCCATTATTGCGTATACAAAGAAAATAGTGGACGAAGAAGGGCAGGTGCTAATATTCAGGAATTCTCGAAGAAATGCGGAACAAACGGCATACAAGATAGCTGAGTCTCTAGGGATTGAACAACGGGACCTAGGTGAAGAGGTATTGGAGATTGAGGATTCCTCAACGAGTGAGAGGAAGCAGCTTGCCGAATTAGTTGAAAGGGGTGTGGCATATCATCATGCTGGCTTATCTAGAGGGTTAAGGGAGTTCATCGAATCCTCTTTCCTTACCGGCAAAATAAAGGTGATATCAGCTACTCCAACACTAGCCGCTGGAGTTAACTTGCCCGCAAGAGCAGTAATAGTTGCTGATATTTATAGATATAACAGAAAAGTTCTGGGTTATCAAGAGGAAATTCCGGTAATGGAGTATAAACAGATGAGTGGAAGGGCTGGAAGGCCAGGTTTTGACGCAATTGGAGAAAGCCTTATCTTAGTGAGAAATGAGAAGGCTGTACAGAAGATTTTCGAAAAATATATACTGGCAAAACCAGAGCCCTTAACGTCAAAAATGGCAAATGAAAGGTCGTTTTACTCATTTATCCTGGGCACTTTAGCTATAGAGGGCGAGCTCAACAGAGACGAGTTAATGGAATACCTATCTCAAAGTCTTGTTAGCAGGAAATACATTGAAAGCAACTTCAATTCCGCTATTGAGTGGTTAGAGGAGAATCAATTCCTGACAGGAGAGTACAGGCTAACTGATTTCGGTCGAAAAGTAGCAGATCTTTACGTAAATCCATTTACTGCTAAGGTGATTAAAGACGGTCTGGAGAAGGGAAAAGAACCATGCACCTTCGCCTATCTTCATTTGCTTGCGTCTACACCCGATGCCCCGTTAATTTCGGCATCAATTAGCGATGAGTTCCTCGATTTTCCCTGCGAACTTTATCTGGACGAACCGGAGGATGAGTTAGAGGCGTTAGACTTTGCATCAGCCCTGAAGATCGCCTCAATTGTTGAGGATTGGATATCTGAAGTTGATGAAGATAAGATAATTGAGAGTTACTCGATAGGTTCGGGAGATCTAAGGGCCATAGTTGAGACTATGGAATGGTTGACTTACAGTGCCTCAAAAATAGCCTCAGTAATTGGATTAAAGGAGCATGCAAAGGAGTTAGAGGTATTAGCCTTGAGAGTTGCTGAAGGGGTCAATGAAGAGCTTATCCCGTTAGTTAAAATTAAAAATGTAGGGAGAAAGAGGGCAAGAATTCTGTATCATTACGGGATAAGGACATCCGAAGATATCGTTAAAAAACAAGAAATTGTGAAGAAAATTCTTGGCGAAAAGGTAGGGGAGAAGATCATTGAGTCGGCTTCACAAATTGATAGTTGACTTCACCCTAATTAGTGAGGGTGACGAAATGACTATAGAGTGCAACCCGGAGAAAGAGTGTGACGATATTGCCATCATATTTAGGTTATTAGGGCAGGACGTTCAGAGAGGCGAAAACTACGTTTGGATGAGAAAGGCGAAACCATGCCTGCCTACGTTGTAAAAAGAACCTAATTTGGACATCCTATGAATACGACACGGGTTAACAAATATTGCTTGGATGTTTACACATAATTTTAATCTATATAGGGTTAAGGGGGCGAAAGTCCCCTTCCGTGAGGTAGGGGATGGATAGCCCCCTTATAGAAATGTTTTTATGGCTCTGTGTCAAAAAATTCTTAGACCTTGGCTGTAAGAGCTGGGTCAGTACCCTCGGGACTGGGGGATATTAAGCCTGTGGAGAGAAAACCCCCCGTAACCTCTCTTCTACACGGGGCACTAGAGAACGGTTCCGTTCGATGGAACCTCCGCTGTGGGTGAAGAGGGATCGAGGTTTCTCTGAGAAGCAAGAAATCTTCATCGCGAGGTGGAGATGCTCCGTCCGTAAGGGCGGAGTAGTTCACCAAAATAGAATGAAAACCCTTAGTTGGAATTATCTCCTGACGCTAACTTTAGGACGGCTTGCTTACCCGCAATCGCCTCATATTCCTTCAAGGCCATTAGGAGTTCCGCATGGCTAAATCCCTGAGGAAAGTTACCTGTGAATAACTTATTTTCTGTATCATAATGTTCTCCGATCAATCCCAAGCTTCCAGAAGCCCTTATCAGATTTGATAGTAGTTTCTCCGCCTTACTTAATTCACCTAATCTAAGGTAGATTCTAGCAAGAACACCTGATCCTAGAGTGAAAGGATGTTTTGCCTCTCCCATAAAGTCCTTCCTATACCTCTTCACGAAACCGTCCACCACTAGGTCCTCCTCAATTTTATGCAAGGTTTTTATAAAGATGGGATCTCTGACATCAATAAAGCCGTATAGTGGTAGCATAGCTAATGCTATGTCCACCTCTTTGGAACCGGGATACCTAACTAAATATCCGTCATATACGCAATTGCTCAATATCCACTCTCTTATTTTAGTTCTTGCCTCACCCCACCTGTCTCGAATCCCTAGGCTGTCCAATATTCGGCCCGAAGAATCCAAGGCTATCCACATCATAGCCTTGGAGTGAGTGTAGTGTTTGGGTTCTCCTCTTTCCTCCCATAAACTCGCATCCTTCAATTCCCAAAAATTAGATACCCAGTCAGCAATATGTTCAAGCTGATCTGTGTACTCCCACATGTACACTTTATCCTGTGTGATCTCGTATAGTTTTCTTACGCTCCAGACGAAAAAACCCTCAATATCTAACTGGACTTGAGTAGACGCTGCATTACCTACCCTTACAGGTTGGGAATTCTTATACCCCGTTAACCAAGCTATTTCCTTCTCAGGAGGAGGTTCTCCCCCATCTACGGAATAAAGCGGGTGAAAAAACGGCTTTGCTGAGAAGTTAATTACACCAAAGAGAAAGCTTAATATTCTTCTCGCTTGAGGTATTTCTCCTATCTGTAAGAGGGCTTCCGCGATAATTGATGCATCTCTTACCCAAACGAACCTATAATCCCAGTTCCTTTTCCCTCCTACGACTTCAGGTAGGGAAGTAGTTGGTGCCGCTATTACGCTTCCTGAGGGTCTGAAAATCAAACCATATATCGTACCTATTGAAGCGTCGATCAGCCTATTTCCTGTCGTGAGTTTGCTCCAGAATGAAACTGTCATATCAAAGGAGTTATCAACGTCAAGGCTACCTATCTTAATCCTTTTGCTTATCACGCCTAGCTCCTTTCCCGTAGAGTAGTTTAAGTAAAGCTTCACTTTTCCTTTGACAATCCATTCATTTCTCCCCGTTCTCTTGTGCTGTCCGAAGAATACTACCGCTAAGCAATCATCTCCTAAGGGATTTACAAATCTGGCCCCGTCTCTAACTTCAACTTCAATAGGCGTATATAACCCGTAATTGAACGTCGGACTTACGTTAATTTTAACTGGAAAATCTGTCTCGATCTGTCTTATTATCGAACTTTCGCCAAGTGGCATTACGTCGTTTATAGTTACTTTCCCGTCCATTGTCTTAATAACAGTTTGTAACACGTTAGGATAGATGTATTCCTGTACGACCTTCTCTGGGTTAACTTTTAATGATAAACTCCCTCCTCTTTCTCCATCAAGGAGTTTTGCAAATACTGGAAAACCATCAAATCTAGGCACAGTCCACCAAACTATGTCCCCCTTATCGTCAATGAGACACGCAGTGATCTGGTTAGATAAGAATGCCCAGAAATTCATCCACCTCGCATTCTCTTGGTAACCTCGCTTGCAACCTCCTTTTTCACCCTTTTTGTCGTCCCCTCATCCTTAAGTCTCTTGGTTGTCTCGACCGCATCCCTTAGTCTCTTCGTGGTCTCCTTCAACTCGATGTTTTTCGTCTTTTCGGCATACGCCTCCAGCTTACTCAAGGTCTTAGTTGACTCCTTATCATCAATCAGTTTATCCTGATACTCGTTTAAAAGCTCCATGTATTTGTACTCTGCGATTATTTCCTGCTTTACGCCTGATATGAATTCCTCTATAGAAGCTGCTGGGTAAATATCTAGTTTAGCATCAATTCTTTCCCTATTACTATTATCGGGCTCCTCGTAGGATACGGAAACCTTGACTATTTCCCCTGAGTAGTTGTCCGGAACAGTAATTTCACCGTATATCCTAACAAGTTTATCGATTCCACTTATTTTTACTGGCATTCCCGAATAGTTCAATATTTTCACCTGGAGTGGAGAGGTTACGTCTACGCTAACATCTTTGGCCGCTAAATCTGAAGGAGCGCTCCTTATCATTACTTCTGGAATAACGCTCGGATCGTTGAGATGGTACAGCACTCCGTTTGTTGCGTCTACTATTGCCTTTAAAATGTCCTCATTATAGTCATCCCCTACTCCTATAGCAACTACCTGAGCATCAGAAGCTACCAAACTTCTGTATTTATCAACGTCAGGTTCATCTGTAGGCTTGCCGTCTGTAAGAATTATGATCCTCGTAGGCATATTGTATTTATTGGCAACGGAGAACGCCGTATTAACAGCGGTATATAAAGGGGTGGGTCCCTCAGCCTTAATCTTCTTTATCCCCTCAATAGCGACTTGAGGTTCAACCCCTTCGA
Source organism: Sulfolobales archaeon HS-7 (assembly GCA_019704295.1). GTDB lineage: Archaea > Thermoproteota > Thermoprotei_A > Sulfolobales > Sulfolobaceae > HS-7. Next base: position 1,132,532 of record AP024596.1, read on the forward strand.
CTATTGTCTCGACGTCTTTCGAAAACGATATAACCGTAACCTTATTAGATGATGGAATCTTCTTCAAAATGTTCTCTGCGCTCTCTTTCGCTAGACCTATCTTCAATCCGTCCATAGAACCGCTGGAGTCTATAGCAAATACGTAATGATATCCCGTTACGCTTTTTGATTGTTCTGGTACCAGGAGGCACTTGAAGTAATATTTAAAAGTCTTAAAGCTTTTCTTATGACTTCCCTCTAATCTCACACTTAGCGTCAATCTAAATACACCTTTTCAATCTCTTCTTTATTAATTTTAAGAATTCCACTTCTTCCGTCGTGATACCTGCTCGAGAAAACCGTAACTATCCTTCCCTCCAAATCTTCTCTAAAGCCGTCTGCGACTTCATGTCCTCTGATTATACCCCTGAGTCCGTTTTCCCTCAGGAACTTCTCTGCCACATCTCTACCGAAATAGTAAGTTCCTTCCCCTCTCACGTTATCCAGAAATCCGTCTATCATATCTCGTGGATCGTTCCATAGTAACTGAAACGCTAAAGGATCTTCGGGTATGGGATCTGGATAAGGTAGCTCTGATATTTGTTCTACTTTTTCTAGACCCTTAGCGATTCCGCCATGTACCATGAAATAGTCGTTAACCACCGCAGCGTAAGGCAGTTTGCTGAATACCATTTCAAATAACTCGTATTTGTCTTCACCGTACTTTTCCTTAACCTCATCGTAAAATCCGTAATACTCGTTCGTTAATCTACTCTCATGATTCCCCCTCAGAAGAATGATCTTGTCAGGGAATTGAATCATAGAGCTTAAGAGGAGGTATAGATTCTCTACTCCTGATTTTCCCCTGTCTACGTAATCCCCAAGGAATACTATCTTATCTGCCCATTCTCCGTAGCTCTTTAACACGTGCTGTGTTACGTCGACTGCTGTGTGAGTATCTCCTACCACTACAACCTTCTCACACGAAATTTTTCCTACAAAGGGTGAGTTAAGCATTTCATATGATTTCAAAAGGACTCTCTCTACATCGTCCCACTTGATCGTTTCCATTTTATCATTCTCTCACTAGCTTAACTATGGTGGAATTTCCGAGCTTTATTAGCGTGTTCACCTCTAGTTTAACCTTGTTTTTAACTTGTTGAAATACTTTACCATCGTAAACATAGGAACCGTTAGTACTATTGAGGTCCTCAAACATAACGTTCTCTCCTTCCAAGGTAAGAACGGCATGCCTTCTCGAGACTTCAGAATCTGGTATGACTACCACATTTTCAGGGCTTCGACCTAGCGAGATTTGCGGAAAGTCCTCAAAGTCCAGTGGAACTTTCTGCTTTAGGAGACTAGTGGCAGGGGTATTTACAAAAAGCAAGTAGAATTTACCTTGAGAGGTAGGTTGCTGCTGAACTTGTATAACCGGGTTATCTTGCTTCTGTACTTGCTGCTGAACGTCTCCTGGGTTTTGAGGAACATTAGTGTTCTGTTCCATCCCCTCTTGATTTGGCGTTACCTGTGGTTGTACCTGTTCGGGAGTTTGAGTTTGCTGAATAGGAGTTTGTTGAACGGATACCGCATCTCTTAACGTTCCACAACTTATACACGCAGTATCCGCTTCGTCATTCTCATATCCACAAACTGTACATTTCCAAGTCATACAAGTAATACCATTTATCTGGAATATATATTAATGCTTTCCCGTGTAATACCAAGAAAGAACATAAATCCCAAATTTTCATGAAAGCTTATAGGGTATAAATGATATATACATAGTGTGTCTCTTATAGACATCTTGGCGATCCCTGCATTCCTAGCATCGTCCGAAGCAGTGTACCTAGGGGCAAAGGAGATAGATTCATCATTACTAGGTATGGCGTCTCTAATACCGGAAATAGCAATTATACTAAATTCTATGGTGATACATCAGGAAATCGTTGGACTCTCCTCATTATTAGGCAGCATTTTAATCCTCTATACACTCGCTTTTGGTGTAACTGGTTTAATATATTTAACAAAGGAAAAGAAGGGACTTAAGAGTCAAACTCCTACTGAGAAAAACTACATATTCCTATTATCTATAGTAATGCTAATTATACTTCTCACTGGCTATATGAACTTCTTCTGGTCTGTTACTCTTGTTTTCCTATTTGTATCCTATCTGTGGATCAAAAGAAGCGTAATAAAAGTTCCCAAGGTGAAAACATTGCTTCTCCTTGTTAACGGAACCATAGTCTTATGGATTTTATCAGGTCCTATCGTGAAGGACATATTAGCTGTTTCCTCCTTTGTGGGCGTAAATCCCGTAATAATTGCGACAGTTACCTTGCCAATTATTTCTAACTACCAAGAGTTTATTATAGCCATAAGAATGGCCTATAGAAAAAGGGCCAACGATGCCTTCGCAGCCTTAATGAGCGAAAATATTCAAGCAAGCACGTTACTACTCGCAATGATCGGAGTGTTATCACCCTTGAGACTTTACTCATTATCTCCACTTTTTATAGCAGTTGCCATAGGGGGAATACTTGCATATTACTCAATGAATAATAGGATAACTTTGAAGACGTCCATGGTCTTTATTCTTATGTACTGTATAACGATGGTGCTCATCAGGTAACCCAGGACAATGTGAGCCCTGTGGATTAAAGTAGTTTTTCGATCGGCAGTATGGAAAAACTCAACTCTGAGTCACACCCGATTAAAGGTAATCTGGTAAATACAGCTTTTCTTAGTACCTGTGAAACAGGTTATACGTGGGTTTCAATTTCATGATATTTCATATCAATCCTCAGCCCTTAGGCTTTACAAAGCTATGGGCAGTGCCCCGTTCCTCCCCTTTAGCTGAGTGCTCCACATCTCTTCATAAATATGGGAAAAACCGCATATTTGTGTAGTACCATATCACCTTTTGGAAAGTTCATCCAAATCTAGTGGCGAGATTTATAAAATACGTTTTATATGATTAGTAAACTTCATAATTCATCGGAAACTCGTGACGACTGCGGAGAAGCAGGGATTCTTGTCAGCAAGGGTAGAGTATTTCCAATGACTTGAGTTTAGCTATGTTTACCCTCATGAAATTAATTAATCATTTAAATGCAAAATGTAATCTCTCTCGATGGCATTCGCTCGTGAACTTATGGTTACCCCAAACTTAGTAGCGAGACCCGAACAAAAACTATCGGAAATCCTTCCTAAGATGAAGGAATTGAATGAATGGATAGTTCCCGTTGTTAAGAATAAAAGATTATACGGGACATTAAGCTATAAGGAGCTGTTAAGGAGAAGAATAGGGGATCAAGCTAAGGTTATCACGGTCATGACTCCCTCTACGACTCTAGAGGAATCTGACGAAGACGTAAAAATTCTCGCTAAGTTCTTTTCAACTAAAGCTAGGGCAATTCCAGTCGTGTCAAAAGGAAGGGAGTTCACCGGAGTTATTAGTAGGGAAATTCTATTATCCAAGTTTTTAGAGAAAATCCCAAATAGAAAAGTCAGGGAGTTCATGTCCTCTCCAGCAATAACGATTAATGCAGAGGATAGTGTCGCAAGGGCAAGATGGGTAATGGCATCTAATGACATTACGAGACTCCCTGTACTTGAAAACGGTGAACTCGTGGGAATAATAGCCACGAGGGATATAATTAACAGACTGTATTTCTCCTCAACTAGAAAGAGGGCCGACATAATCACTGAAGAAGAACGGATTATGGCAGCGCCAGTAAAGGAGATCATGAATTATCCCGTAGTTACTACAAAGGGAGAGGAAAGCCTGAAGAAAGTGATATCTTTAATGCTAGAAAGAAGGATCAGTGGAATGCCTGTTGTAGAAGGAGGTATTATTGTTGGAGTAATTAGTACTATCGATGGAATAAGGGCAATTGCTGGAGAATTACAAATGACAATGCCCATTCAGGCAAAACTTACAGCCGAACTCAGAAGCGCAGATAAGAAAAGCATGATAGATGCGTTGGTAGAGAGGTATATAGCTAAAGTCGAGAGACTTACAGAGGTTCTCAACTTTAGGATATCATTTAAGAAAACTAGGGGCGAGGGCTTTAGAGTAAATGCTAGTGTATCTACGCGGATTGGCAATTTCGTAGCGTCTTCGGAGGATAAAGATCCTATAGTTGCAGTAAGATATGTTATGGAAAAACTAGAAAAGAGAGTAACTAAAGAGCTAAAATTATTAGACAGGAAGAGTAAACAGCAGAGTAAGGAAGAACCTTGAAGATAGGGGTTGTGCAAACCGATGCGGAAAACGCAATAAGCCTAACTAAAGCAGCTCTAGATAAGGGAGCGCAGGTAGTACTTTTACCAGAAAAGTGGACGGAAAATATTGATAACGCTCAATTAAAATACTTTGAGGAACTGGCAAAAACTCAATCGGCTTATATAATACCTGGTGCCCTCGAGGACGGTATTTCTGTTGTGGCTCCAATAATATTCCCCGACGGAAGTCTAAGAGGGTTAGTAAAGAAAAACCACTTATTCAAAAACGAAACGGGAAGACTCATACCTGGGAATAAGGTTGGTATCTTTACCGTAGGAGGAGTAAAGATGGGAGTTGAGATCTGCTACGATCTGGATTTTCCAGAAGTCTCTAGGGAACTAGCAAAAAAGGGAGCAGAGATCATTCTTGTGCCGGCCAAGATAAGAAAAGACACACTCCACATTTGGAGAAAATATATGGAAATACGAGCTTTAGAAAATAGAATTGCAATAGTAAGCGCTAATAATTTCACCCCCCCAGAATTTATGGGAGGTTCTACACTTGTTGTTCCTGTTAATAAAGGAGAATACGTAGAACCCGTTACTTATGAAATAATAGGGGAGAAGATAGGATTTACCATAGTAGAAATTGAAACCACCTCTTATTTAAAGGACAGGGTCGAGCGATTAAAGGAAATAAAAGAACCACCTGAAGTGGAAGTCCTTGATCCCATTTATTGAGAGACTATCATAACCTTGTCCACTAATTGAAAATCTTTCTGGGAGTATGAGGGGGTATCGAAGTGCAATAAATGTTATTTACTTTAACTTAGGGGGCGAAAGTCCGCTTGCGTGAGGATAGCCCCGGGCAATTCAGGTATCCATTACGAATTGTAAGTATGACAAATAGGGATTAAATATAGGAAATTGCAAGTGCGAATCATTACAGTCCATAGGACAGTATTTAATTAAATTCATTCTATATTTCTAAATAAACCGAATTCGCAATGAACACGTCAACAGTCAGTGAAAAGTGGTACATATGTAAACGCTAAGTTAGCTATAAGTTGCGATCTTTACATATATGTATCCGTCCTTTAGAAGTACAGTTATTTGAGTGTTATTCACATTTTCTTCTATAGGCAAAGAGGAGTAAGACTTAATCGGAATCATTATTTGGTTAACTAGAATTACCGGATAAGGAAAAACCTCACGCGTACTATTTATTGTTAAGGCGGTGTCAGGAGGTACATAGGTTATGTTAAATTCCTCTTCGTTCATTATTATATTAATGGACTTGGATACATTGCAATTCTGTTTAGCCAGTAATGTAGAAAAGCTAGCACCAAGGGTTACTCCAGAGGGAGATGGTGCCATTAAAGGACTCTTCAGGATATGTGATGATAAGTTATAGTACGTTTCAACCCCCATTCCCATTATTATTAATATTATTGCAACTATAACAATCGTTTGAGTCAGCGAGTTCATAATGTTAAATTGTAAAATTTCCTTATAACTCTTCTCCATTTTTGTACTCTAGCTAATGGAGATGAGATGCTACTAAATCCTAAAGTACTGTATGAATCGACATGGTGATCTCTGGCCTTGGATCCCTTTGTTAGAATACGGGAGACTTTCGAAATTCAGATAAGTATTGTCATACTTAGTCAGACATTATAGGGCAAGCGCTCATCCTCCCACCCAGAGAATGTGCTCGTTTTACACCAATAGTACTCTTGCCCTTAATTAGCTGATCAAGTATAATACCGAGTTTAAAGAGTCGATCGCAGGCCGTATGGGAAAACTTTGAAGCCGTTATTCGATGCGATGATACGGAAGAGCGAAAGTTTCATAGTAATACTTATATTCCCATAGTTAAAATAATAATAGTCTCATGAAGGAGGAGGGCATTTTTGGAATTATTTCGGGTGTAATAAATAGGTACATAACCGGATATATGTCCCTCTACACTTACGAATCACTAGACGAGCCCTCCTCCGTAAACTCAACACTTTTATTGAGTCTCAACGATTCGATATTCTCTGTGACACCTGAAAATGTTAGCGAAAGCCTGACTGGAGTGGACGGGAGTAGTAGAAGCATCATAACGAGTAGCGGTGTAATCTCGGTCGCTGCAGTTGCAGTATCCTCTAATGCTAAGCCAATCTTAGGAACATATCCTTCAACGTCAGGTAAATCCCTCGACCTAAGTTCCCCTTTCATTGCAATAGCTCCTTCAATTAACGGCAAAAAGAATACCCTAGATCCCTACATCTACTCCAGGAATGAGATAATGACCATATCGCTTTCTGGTGAGCCTCTAACTGCATCCATGGGACCGGAACAAGTAGAAGCAGAACTCAGAACCTACCTAGAAACCCAGGCTCTCCTAAAGTTCAGGCAAGGAAAAACCCTTATTGACGGTCCGCTCTTCCCCTCGTTAAAGGGGTTAAAGGAGGAAGCTCGGGACGCAATTATCAAGGTTAGAAGGGAGTCGGTTTCAGAAAACGTCTTCGGCGTGGTTAAGAGGTTGTCAAACTCGACAGTCCTCAAAACTGCCCTATCTGGTGAATCGAAAAAGGAGTTCTTAAATCGATTTAAATTCGATCCCTCATCGCTGGTGTCAGATGAGGCCGTCCTCGACGGAATATCAAGGTACATAATGAGACCCCCCTACACAGCTTGGGCTATAGGACCGATCTACGTAAAGAGAGATAACGTGAATTTCTACTCCTATTACCTTATAGTTCCCAGTCATAAGTTCGTAAGGAAGATGAACTTCCTTCGCATTGACCTTTTGAGACCGGAACCTCAGATCCTGGGAAAAATCTTATATGAAGGAATGAGCCCTGACGGTGTCCCGTTAACTATTGCCTATGCCGATAGAGCAGTTAAGGAGGTAACTTCTGGAATACATAAACTCCTGTTCTTCAGGCTCAGCTCGAACGGAACCCAAATAAGTTTCGAAAGTAAACTGGAGATGACTTAATTGGAGGACATCTACTCTGAGGTAAGGGATAGAATTGAGAGAGCTAAACTTCTTGCGTCATCCCTAGGGAAAGTAGTTGGGAGAATATCGAGGACAATGCCCAGCGACGTGGATGAGGAGGATAGGGAGGTTGCTGTTACTATGTCCCCTGAGACTTACTACAGTATTCCCTACATGGGGAGGGAAAATCTCCTCCTTGGAGTAGTTGACATTAAATCACTTCTGTTCGTCCTCCTCCGAGTTAAGGGTTACAGTAGAAGGGATGCCGCAGCTATACTGTACAATGCCGAGATGTCCCACGTTTTAGAGGACGGTAACGATGATGCAGGGTCACTCATGACCAATGTCATATTGAAGTGCGAAGCCCTAACCCAGATGGACGTCCTGACCAATGGTGAACCGGAGGCGTCTGACATAGTGATTGAACCACAGTCTCCCGTAATACTACCGAATCATGAGCTTATAGAGAAGTCATTAGGAGTTAATAGGGGGGGACTTCAACTGGGATTCCTTGATTCCAATGAAGGGGTTAAGGTGTCCCTAAGTTTGGACGACTTGAACTACCATATGCTAGTTGTCGGAACAACTGGAGCAGGAAAGACAAGTTTCGTTAAGAACCTGCTCGCAGAAACCTCTTTACTAGAGGATGAGGTAAGATCCTTCGTTATAGACGCAACCGGGGACTACTATCACATTGTGATGCCACCTTCGGAAAGGAATGAGCAATTCGAAAAACTGTTCCGCAAGATTAGAGGAGTAGGTATTGACATAGTTTACCCTTTATCAAGGAGGTGGTTGGCTAGAAATAAGGACGTTACGACAATTAGCGACTTCACGGCTAGATATGCCAAGAACTACCTCGAACCGATAATGAAAAGTCTGGAGGAGAATGGGAAGAACGTCGCACTATCAATGTCTGAAAACAGGATCGTAATCACGTCTGACGATTGGGCCTCAACCGTAACCATACACCCCTTCTTCTTCACTTTTAAGGAGAGCAGGACGATACTTCCGAAACTCAATCCGTACTTTACGGAACAGGCATCTCATTTCCTTAAAATATTTCTGAAAAGGGAGAAAACTGAGGCTAAGACCCTTTCAGAATACGTTGACTTCCTTAACGATAAGGAGAAGGAATTTCAGGAGTTTTACAAGATTCATAAGAACACATGGGATAACGTGGTTAGAGGGTTAAGTCTATTAAGGGAGACAGGACTTTTCGACCTTAAATTTGAGAGGGAGAGAATCAACGACGCTATCACTAAATCCAGCAAAATAGTCGTACTTGACCTCTATAACGGGGATATTGACGATTTCTCACAAAAGGTAGTAATGTATTACTTTCTTGATAAACTATTTACTGAAAGGGAAAAGGAATTAAGAACAGGAAGTCTAAAGTCGAGGTATCATGTAATTATAGATGAGGCTCACAGGTTCTTTCCATCAAGGGATAACGCCGATGACGAGGTTTACCTCAGGAAGGTCTCTGGGAAGATATCGCTCATGATGAGGTTGGGCAGAAGGAGGAAACTCGGCTTTACCTTCGTAACCCATGATCCCACCGATTTAAATGAGATAGTCGAACAGTTAGCAAACACTAAGGTGGTTTTCAGGATTAGGGATACAATTGCAGAGAGATTGGGGATTCCCTCTAAAGAGGCTAAGAAGTTGAGCTGGGAGAGGAACGGAAAGGCCTATGTGGTCTCCCCGTGGTTCAGGGAGAACTACGTAAAGGTGAATATACCCCTTCCACCGCCTCTCGGTCACTACGACTTGTCTAGGGTATAAAACTGAATTTAGGCAATTGAAGTGCAGAATAATGAGCCTTTTCCCTCTCCTAGATTAAAAGGCTAAATCCTTTTTCACCCTAATAGGGTTCTCTTTTACATCTGTTTGCGTTAAATGTCTCTAGTGATGATTGCACTCACGCCGATGGGGGTTATGCCCAAAAGGGTAAGGGTTAAAAATTGCGGAGATCTGAACTCCGTGCCGTTGAGCTCAAAGGAGTCCCATGACCCACCTACCGTTAAGCTGGTTGGTTGAGGGCTAAGTCCCTCCACTCAATCATGATCGAAAATAAGATGATTGAAAAGAAGATGTAGGGAAAAACGGATAAAGGAGATGTTCAGAGGAAGGGATTAGGGCTTCGTATGATTTCATGACATTTTGTCTAAATCCTCAGCCCTTCGACTTCACCAAAGCATTTTACGGGGTAAATAGCACTAAGCAAGAGCCGACAGACTAACGTGAGAATTTCATAACAAATTTCTCCTATCTTGGAATGTCCAAGATTACGTGATATTTTCTAGGTCCAGAACTCCTAACTATTCTGTAAAAGGATGCCTTAAATTCCTGGGCTAACTCCTCTGGTTTAGAGGTCTCGGCAAACAGATGTATAATACCCCCACGTTTGGTTAACTTGGTGGAAACCTCATACGCCTCCCTGTAAAGTTCCGGCAGAGGAGATATTACCCTATCGACCTCTCCCATTTCCCCATAAACCTTAAACGTATCTCCAAGAATTGGGATAACGTTCCATGTTCTATTTAGCTCCATGTTCGCCCTTGTGTAGTAGTAAGCGTATGGATTGATGTCTACTGAGTAAACCACAGACGCCCCTTTGCTGGCGCAGTGGATGGAAAAGAAACCAGCTCCTGCGAAAAGGTTAGCTATGACCTCCCCTTTTCTGACCTGCGAACAGACCCTGAAGTGTTCGTATTTTAGTTTAGCTGAGAAAAACACCTTGGTGAAATCTAGGTAAAATCTGACTCCGTATTCCCTGTAAATGACCTCGCTCTTCTTTTCCCCCCATAAGTGAACGTAAGTATGAGTCCTAAAAGTTCTCTCGGTTTCCGGTAACCTCCCCCATACTGCGACGACTTTTGACCTCTTCCCGATTTCCTCTGCGTAGTTGTAAATAGTGTTGTCGTATTCGAATGGAATCCTTACAATTGCAATGTCATCTATTACGTCAATTCTTTTCCAGAACTTCATTGAATTTCTCTACCGCTCTAGTGAAGTCCTTTTCCCCTACATTGAGTACTGTGCCTCCGTCAATAACGGGATCTCCACTAACGAATACAGTCTCAATATGTTTATCTATAGAGTCAAGTACGCTATCAAAGGGAGAGAGAGGATCTATGGGGTAACCAGGAGGTTCATCAACGTTGAGCAGAATTAAATCTGCTAGGTAGCCTGCCGATATAACTCCCGCTTTAATACCGATAATTTCATGAGGCCATTTAGTTAACCCCAGAAATACTTTTTTAGCTTCAAGGTGAACGCGGGTAATTAAGTCTAGAGCTTCACTATTTACATTGAACTTGGAATTAACTCCTATAGATATTCCGAACTTAACGTTGGTTATCCACTCCCCTAACGGGTCGATATTGGTGTTTATGAACAGATTCCCCTTGGGATGTTGAAGGCCCTTTATTCCGTCTCCCATAAGAATGATCTTCTCCGACTCAGGGGGATCTTTGTAGGACACGAATACTCTTTCGCTCATTTCGTTTGCCTCTTCAAAATACTCAGGATCACATACCTTGATCATTACTTTTCCCTCTGTGGAACTCCACTTTTGGGAAATGAGATTATATTCCTTGAGTAAATCCCCTTCCCTTTTGTAACATCCGGCACTTACGAGAGGTATAGGTCGTATTCCTACGGTAAGTGCTGCCCTTGCCGACTGTTCTGGGAAGGGGTCGTCTATGATTATGGTTGTAATTCCCTGTTTAGCGAAGTAATACGATGCGAGAAGGGCAAAGTAATGAGCATCGGTAGGGGTTATAGTTGATAGTATGTCAGAAACGGATATTAAGTTATTGTTGAGCCTGTAGCGAAACGGAAAAAGTGAGGGTGTCCCCACAGCAGTTATTCCGGGCATTAGAATTCTGTTCTGGCCTCCCATGATTAGTTCCGCGTCATTCTCCTCACTTTTATCGGCTGCAATAGACGTTATTTTATTACCCTCTATTAGCACATTCTGTTCACGTCTTACTCCATCAGTTGTGCCCATTAGTAAATCAGGCTTCAATACGGCTTTCATAACATAGAGTGAGTATGGAAGAAATTAATTTTAATGGAAGTGAGTACAGGTACGTATGGAAACTTTAGATTTAAGGGAAGCTGATGCTAAGTGCGGAGCCGACTCCCCATCAGCAAGGTTAATGAAGAAGTGGGTGGAGGTAGGAGGGGGGGTTTTAAGCATTATCGCCGTAGAAGGTGTACAGAGTGATGCCGTTGATATGTGGATAGAGGCTTTTAAACCGTCAGGATTGAAGCTAATTTCAAAGGATAAAGGTGAAGGAGTCGTAAAATACGTGGTTGAACTGCCAGAGAGAATCTAACTTGATAGCATCTAAGTAAGGTAGAATTAAGGGCAGTGTATATCGAGCTCACATCGGGACGGATTAAGCGGCGAGATAAAGGGCTTAACTGCTCCGCCTATTACCGGGAAACATGACCTTTTCTTAACGGGGGCAAAGGGTGATGAACAGTCCCCTTTGGAGTTAATCTTTCACTAGAGGGCGCGAGAGATGCGTTCCCGAATCAATGAGGCCAATGATAAGGCCTCTGGGATCCTGCCCCTTTGGAGTGGAGAGACTTCAGTAAGATTCACCTACATGTTCGCTTTTACTTTCAAATAGAAGTCTTTTTAATTTAAGAGTTATACTAAATAATATGGAAGAAGAAACAGTTAGCGTGAGTGTACCTTTAAGGGAGGTAGAAGATGATGGGATGGTCGTTGTTAACAAGAACGGAGTTAACGTTCTAATAATTTACGATAAGGGGAATGTGTACGCATGTGACATAAGATGTCCCCATATGGGATATCCCTTATCCAAGGGAACGGTGAAGGATGGGGTACTCATTTGCCATTGGCACCACGCCAGATTCAATTTAAGAGACGGTAAAACATTTGATTTATGGGCTGACGACCTTACCACATATGATACCAAAATAATGGATGATAAAGTAATAGTGAATTTTAACGAGAAGAGTACCAAGGATCGCTATATAAAAAGGTTGAGGAGAGGAATAGATCATAACATAGATCTTGTTACGGCAAAATCCATTATAGACTCGTTAAATAACGGTCTCTCTCTAGATGATTTAGCTAAGGAGGTCGTTACTTACGTACTTAGGGATCACGAATGGAACACTGGACTGAACATTTTTACGATTATCCTTAATTTACTCAATTACGATCTAGAATTTGAGTGGAGGGTCCTGGGTATTTTGCATGGGATTAAGAATATCTCTTCGCAAATATTCGAAAAACCTAAAGTAATTTATCCAGAACCCTTGGAAAAGGCTCAGGGCCTGGAGAATTGGTTCAGGGAATTCATAGAGGGAAGGGAGGTAGATCCTGCAAGAAGGGTGATACTCAGCATGGGAAGTGAGGATGGACTTGACGCAATGATAGCCTCAGTCACTGATCACTTTTTCTTAGATGAGGGGCATGTATTGGATCACCTAAATAAACAAACTGAATTGCTAGATAAGATAGGATGGGAAAACTCAAATCTAGTTTTCGCTTCCTTAATTACTCAATTAGCCAATGGCACGAGGCATGAGGAAGACCCGAAATGGAGGATACCAGACGATCTTGTGTCTATAATCAGTAATGAGATAGGTAAAGTACGTGACGTGAAAATAGGGAAGGGAAGGCTCAACGATAAGGAGATGGACGAACTCGTAGACTGCTTGCTACGAGACGATTCAAAGAAACCGTTTGAGTGCACAACCCAAATGATAACCTCAGGCGTTTCCCCTAAATATTTAGCCTTAGCCCTAGGTCTAGCTTCCGCTTATAGAGAAGCTAGGTTTCATACCCAAAACGATTTTTCGGACTGGGATACAATACACCATCAATTCGTTTACTCTAATGCATTGTACAGGCTCTCTGAAAGAAAGGAGAATTTCTATCTTATTAGAGGGATTTATCACGGAATAGGAAATCTTTACTTAACTAGGTTTCTCAACATTCCGCCGGCTCGACTTCCAAGGGAAAAGACCTCTAGAAATGAGGGAGAAATAGTAAAGTCGCTCAGTGAGGCTATAGGTTCTAAAAGAATTGAGGACGCGTCATTAGACGTTTATGATTACCTGGTAAGAGATTTTCCTGAAGACATTTTGATAAAAACCATCATCAAGTCCTTGTTTATTGAGGACGTCAGTTTTCATACCGCACAGACAGTAGATGCTGGAATATCGTTATTTAACGCTCTAAGAGAGTTCAGTAATGACTATATTCCTCTAATAGCCACAGTTAGATATTTATCATCTCACAGTCCGACCGATAGGAGGAATAAAACAACAGTAGATGTAGCTATAAAACTATCTAAAGGGGAAGCTTTACACCTATAGGACTTAATCCTTTCTCATGTTAATAGAAATCTTTTTTACATGTTAAAATTTTGCGATAAAGTTGATCCTCATTCCGATGTGGACTAAGGTCAGAGAGGGAGTGGGTGAAAATGGCAGAGGGGCGAACCTCTTTCCGTCGTACTTGATGAAGTTCAATGACACCCAGAGGGTAATTGAGGCTAAGTACTTACACTAAATCATGAATTAAGGTAAAGTGATTCAAATAAAGGTACATGAATGAACGAAATTATTATACATAGAAAGTAATTATATAGCAAAATTATCTTATGGTCTACACCATTTGTTGAGCGCCTCTAAAGGATAAAGCGTAATCCTCAACCCTATAGAGGACCGAGTCAAGGGCTATCGCATTTACCTTAAATAAGAATAAATTGACAATGGACTTTACAACATTTGCTTACACCTTAGGGAAAGGTACGCGAATATTAAAGTCTCCTCTCTTCCTCATCTAATTATACAAAGCGTCATTTCCCACGTCGTTAGCGTTTGCCCCTTGTAATTTATGCATAGGATGGGTCTATTAGTCTCTTGAGATTCGCTGACGAGAATTTCCTAGTTTTCACAAATATTGTTCCTTCTACTTTAATGCCCTTCCTCAACGTAATTACTGATGGCTGAAATAAAGTCTAAACGACTTTTTCCTATACCTAATTCTGAGAATAGTTCGAATTAGATTTCTCTTTAGTCAATTCCCCCGCGGACTTTAAATTAAATGAGGTGATTTTTCCCGATCTTATAAGTATAGACAAAAGGGGAGAACTTGAACTACCACGTTAACTCGCAGGAAGAAGTAATACACACTGCTCACTGTAAGTCTCGCTCGTATTCACACTATTATGTATTCTGAGAAAAAGCTATTTGGATCCACAGTTTATGGCAGGAAAGAAATCAGTTAATAACTTACAGTATAACGCTTTTATTTTTAGTTTAGGAAATACTCTATGGAATTTCTGGAGAAGAAGCAGAGACTTGTCCTTATTCAAGTGGCCAAAGCCGGTCCTGGGGGGACGACTCTCTCGGAGTTACTTGAATTAACATATCCTGTACTTACTAGGGAAACTGTGAATAAAATACTAGAGGGACTTTACTTTTCTTCCCTAATTAACGTTGTACGCGATGAAGGAGAGGTCAGGGTAATAGCATCCAAATCCGTAAGAACTTCGGTTATGTATTACGAGTATTACGTATCTTCGGTAACCTCTCTACTGAGCAAACTTAAGGACGTAAATGATAAGAACGCCGTGCAGGACATATTAATCGAGTTTTCTTCGCTATTGAATAGGATGCTCTTCTACGGACTTACGAATTTACCAGAACTCTACCTACCTGAAATGGCCGAATTCCTTAAGGGAATTTTCACCATTACAGGGGATAAGTTATTTCCTCCAGTCAGGGAGGATAGGGAACTTTTCCTTAAACTAATTGAAAAGTATAGGGGAAAGGCAGATTCCTCAGCACTGGCCCTCATTTTGAAGTCCGCTGAAGGAAACTCACAATCAGGTAATACCACTTCTCCCAGTCAATCTTCAGGAGAACAACACCAAGGATAATGAAAATCACGAGTGTAAGCAGACTGATGTAAACAGGGGAAATACCCGTTATTAAGTGAATGACGCCAATCCCTAGCAGTTCAAGTGAAATTTCCACACCACTTTTAGCTAACTTAGCTATAACTACGTAGAGGTTAAGTTTGGCAAGAGGGCTCCTTGCGACTCCGGCGCTAAGATATAAGTAGTCGTCAAATGGGAAGAAAGGCAAAATAGCCAAGACTACAACTGCGACGTAAAACGATAATTTATCAACGAATTTTTTATGAAAGTGAAGTTCTTGTTGTTACTTAATGGTTTCCTTAACAAAAGTCCTGTTCCGTACATCACGTCTTTTGCCACCCCTGCCCCTAAACCCGTTACTACTATTGCCAGAATCACGTTTACGGGGTTCACACCATCTTGAAACAGGTAAGTAGTAGCCACTAATGTGTAGCTAACTCCTCCGAATGGAGTAGCATTGCTTGCAAAACTTATAGCGAAAATTATCAGGACTGTGTAGAGGTCAAACATTATTACCTATTGTATCGTCTTAAAAACTCCTAATAATAACTTATTCATTATGAAGTTCAAGATAGGTGTAAATTCTACCACAAATGAGAAAATTTTAGCAGTTAACGTAGACGGGAGTCCTATATATTCGTTCGAGCCTAACGTCATCCCGCAGGGGAAGGGGGATCTCATATTAGAGGTATCCGGTGTATTACTTGATAAGGGTAGGCATATTTTAGAATTAGTGACGGAGAAGGGAAACTACTATAAGTACGAGTTCTTTCTCTAGACGAGTAATCTAACTAATCAGGTTCGCGAAAAAGGATTTTTCTGTGAGGAGAGAAAATAAAGGCTCTTCTCTAAAACTAATTTGATAGAGTTGAGTTGGGAAGGTCCCTATTTTGAGGACTTTAACGTAGGGGAAAGGGTAATACACAATCCGTCAATTACAATTAGTGCGGAATTAAATAGAATTTTCTCGCTCCTAACAATGGACTTTACTCCCCTTTATTTAGATGAACGCTTTAGGAAAGAAGTCGATTTTCACGGCATCAATCCACGCTATCTTGACGCTTTGACGATAGGAATTTCAGTAAGGGACACTAGCGTTAACTCTCTTGCCTTCTTAGGTATAGATTACTCCAAGTATTATGAACTTCCCTCTGAGGGAAATACGATAACGGTAGAAACGGAAGTTGTGGAAAAAAGGGAGTCTAGAACCAGAGGCAACGCAGGTGTAATAACATGGGTTCACCGGACTTATGATGAGAGGAATAACCTCCTATCCGAAATGAGGAGGAGTAACCTCGTTTACAAAAGAAATTTCTCGCCCTGGAGGAAGTTTCTAGCTGGGTCTGAGGAGAGTGTCAGCGTAAGATATGAGGAAAATATCCAAGAGCTTAAATATGAGGGAATTCCTGTGAAGGCAGGTTATCTAGAGGATTTTTCACCTGGCCAAGTTTTTATACACAGACTGGGAAGAACTGTTACTTATTTCGATAATTTGATGATAACCATGTTATCAGCCAATACCTCTCCTCTTCACTTCGACCTAGAGTATATGAGAGCGACTAGCTTTGGAGATTTGCTGTTTCTAGGTCCCATGACCTTAGCCTTTACGTGCGGGATAGCCTCGCCGGATTTATCGATGAAGGCTATAGGTGAATTAGGCATTTCCTCAGTGAAGTTCACAGCACCAGTCTTTAATGGCGACACAATACATGCCGTAAGTAAGGTCTTGGAAGTTATGGCATTGAACGATAAAACAGGAAAGCTTAAGGTAAGAACTGCGGGCTTTAAGAACAGGTTCAAAGTGAAAGTAGTTGAGTACGATAGGGAGATTCTGGTGCTACGAAGGAAAACTTAATGCGTTTCCTAAAAACGGGTCTTAATCCTAAGTAAGTAGTAGTTTTATCTTAATGAAGTGAGGGGAGTCAGGTGGGAGTCAAAACTTGCATTTAAGTGCGAACATAGTACGCTTTCCTCTTAGTCTCATTTCCTCTACTTGGGACTTATCTCTTCCTCAAGGGCTTTCCTCTCCCCTCGGCCAATTCGCTTAATAATGCTTCTGCGAAAGGTGGTACGGGCTGGGGATAATACCACATATAGCGAGGGCCCTAGTTCCAGGTTGTTCCGTGTCATCATCTCCTATTGTCCCTGTTTAGTATTACTATCTTACAATCAATTAGTTAATTTCGAGGTAATAAAATAAAGCGCATTCACATTGAATGCGTGAACGGTCCTAGCAGAATACGAAATAAATTATTTCTCTATCATATTTATTACATTATCCAACATTTCCTTAACTTTTCTTAAGTGTTCAGTAATGTCTGCAGTTGAAAACTTTGCCTCGTGAAATCCCCAAACGTGAAGAATATAGGCAGAATTCCAGCCGTTTAAAACCCAATCCCCTAAATCTTTAGCCAGCCTATCAACTGCTGAAGCTAACCAATAAGTGTACCACCTTCCCCCTTTCAATGCTTGTTGATATTTAGGAATGTTTAACTTCTCCGCTAAGGCCTTAACGATTTCTTCAGCGGTTTTATAAGCCTTTTCCGAAGCCTGTACGGCATCACCTTTCTCCAAATAGTCTTCTGCCTCTGCAATGTATTTCTTTGCTAGCTCTGTTCTTAAGTTAATTGCATCCTTAGGATCTTTCCTTGAAATGGCGTTAATTATTAAGTTGTTAATATCAATGTCATGCTCTTTAGCCTTTTTGATTGGCTTCTCTATGCTTAGATTAATATATTATCACGTTTTAAGCGTTATTAAGGAATGTGCGGTATCGCTAAAACGAGCTAGGGTCGATTTGAATTAAATTTGTTACGGTTATTTAAATATACTAAATCCGTAAATGACCAGTAAATGATGACTAATCGGGAGTAGTTACACTCAGTAATTTACTGCATTTTATTGATCTTTCTCATAAATTACAATTGACAATGGGGACCTAAATCGTACTCTCTAACCTCATAAAGTTAAATCCCTAACTTTTTAAGAAATTTCTGAGATATGAAATTATTGACTCAGTGGTCCCTTGTAAAATTTGCCATCAAGGTAAAGGTTGTACTTGTTAAGAGAGAACTTAATCCTTTCACCTGGATTCACTAAACTCCTGGCTTTGATTGCGAAGAGATCGTCTTCAAGTCTACACATTGCGTAATATGAGTCGCCGACCAGTTGAAGGGATTCAACTAAGCATGAGTTATCCCCCTCCCAATCGACCCACTCAGCTCTAAACCCTACTTCTCCCTCGAAATCCAAGCCGATGTTTTTTGCACGCAGGAAATTCATTGGCACTTCACCTACAAATTCTCCTATCCATTTCGTTAACGGCCTCTCATAAATGCTCGAAAAAGTATCTATCTGTTCAAACTTTCCATTATGTAGAACTCCAACTCTTGTCGATAGTGCAGCTGCTTCGGCGTGATTATGCGTTACGTATAATACCGTTTGCTTAAACTCCTCTTTTATTTTCCTTAGCAAACCTATGGCGAGGAATTTTGTCCTCGGATCAACGTTACTTAGAGGTTCATCCAGTAGGAAAATACGCGGATTCCTGACTAACGCCCTTGCTAACGCTACTCTCTGCTGTTGTCCTCCACTTAACTGCGTAACCCTTTTTTCAAGAATCGACTTTATATTCAAAGTCTGGGCGATATCGTTTACCTTTTTTGCAATTTCCTCCTTTGGAATCTTTCTAAGCTTAAGCGGATACGCTATATTGTCGTAGACGTTCATATTAGGATAGAGAGCGTAATTTTGAAACATGAAGGCTATGTTCCTCTTATTAGGTGGAAGGTTCGTAATTTTTTCCCCGTCTAGGTAGATTTCCCCCTCATCAGGTTCCTCTATTCCCGCTATTACTCTAAGTAAGGTAGACTTCCCTTCACCGGAGGGGCCTAATATTACGAAGAACTCCTCATTATTAACTTCGATGCTAACGTTATCTAACACCGGTCTTTTATTGAAGGTCTTAGTAAGATTTACGACTTTCAGTTTTGCAGTCATATAGTAATATAGATATAGAGTAATTAAAATAATTTATAGTAAACAGTCACTTACACACTTAAGGAATATTCGCTTATACTAAACCTGGTAAATTTAAACAAGGAGTACACATTCAGTAGGGAGTATGACCTATGTTTAAATATTAACTTTTTGGAAAAACTTTTTATATGATTATGTAGTATATGCAGGCTAGTCAGGGTGAAAATATTTATGAAGAGTAGGAGAGAAAGTTTAAATAAAGCAATTTCAAGGACTATAGTTGCAATTATTGCAATAATAATAGTGGCGGTTGCAGCAATCGCAATTGTCGGGTTTGTTGAGCCTGGAATATTCATATCACATAAACCGTCAGTTATTACGATAAATTACTACGACGATCTCGCTCCGTCTGAGGCAAAGGTTTTTGAGTCGGTAGTAATTCCTATGTTTGAGAAGGAGAATCCTAACATAAAGATTAATTACGTCGATGAAAGTGCAAGTGACATAGTCTCTAGTGTGGAGTCCTTGGAGGAGGGCCATGACGTTGGTCCCACAATAATTGCCGAGGATAACATGGTAATAGGTGAACTCCTATATGGAGGATATCTGATGAATATAACTAACGTCTCGTCGTCCATAATGCCATCTCAAATGATCCCGTCAATGACCAACTTAGTTAATTACGAAGTCAAGGCGTTTCATGGAGTTTTCTTCATCCCCTTAAGGGCGAACATACCGCTAGTCTTCTACAACAAGACAGCTCTAGAGTCAGCAGGTATCACGCAACCCCCCTCTACATTACAACAACTTCTGCAGGACGCACAGACTCTTTATCAGAAAACCGGTATTAAACCCGTTATGTTCCAGGGACACGGAGGCGCGAGTACTCCTACAGAACTATTTCAATGGATGGTCCAATTTGGAGGTAACCCTATGGTTCTCAACGACAGCGGAGACATTCAGACATTCCAGTACATATATAACCTTAGTGCATACTTCAATCCCGACTATATTCATGGTTACTGGGGAAGCTATAAGGGTTTAGCTGACGGTTCATATTACATCCTTGACTATCAGTGGCCATATGTATATCCAATATTAACGGGAAGTCCTCCGTCTGGACTAGGTGTCCCAACCTCTTCATTAGGGGTGTATCCAGGTCCTTCTGGTCCTGTTAATAACGACCACGTAGTAGGTGGCGACGTGCTGGCAATACCTAAGGGGGCTACGGATCTAAGCGCTCTAGTCACATTTGCCAAGTTCCTACTCTCGGAGCAGGTGCAGAGGATATTCATAGTGGACCTCAGCTGGCCGGCAGTTAATGAACAGGCTTATGCTAACTTGCCTTCAAATATTTCGACAATTTATCAGGCAGAGGAAGAGGCTATATCTGCTCCCGTATTCAGACCGCCAGTTCCTTGGATTGACGAATGGAACTCTATTGTAGATCAGGTCTGGACTCAGATAATAGTCGACCATGCACCGTACAGTCAGATACCTTCAATTTTGAGTAAAGCTAACGCAGAACTTTACAACTATCTGAAAACTAACTATAATCAGACAGTAGCCCAGGAGTACGAGGAGGGATACTTCGCACCATTGTACGGCTGATTCGTAATGAAAGGTAATTACGTCAATTATTTTTTTGTTTTACCCGCAATTCTTTACGTTATTGTTCTCGTCTTCTTACCTACAGTCGAGGTTGTTTACCTTAGCTTTACCAATCCTCACGGTAAATTCACTTTATCTAATTATGAGGCCCTACCCTACTTCGGTTTAACTCATTCCATAATTGATACAGCGATTGTAGTTACGGGAGCTTTAGTCCTACAGCTTATCATAGGATTAGGAGTGGCCTCCCTTTTAACCAGAGCGTTTTACGGGAAAAAAGCGCTCTACGTGTTATCAATAATCCCCCTAGGTATTGCGACAGTGGTCGCGGCCGTTGACTTTCACTATATTTTCTCTCCGGTAGGAGGGTTCGCTAATTCAATACTTAAGGGAATCGGTGTAACGCCAATAAATTGGTACTCTAACCAGTATTTGGAAATGCTTACAGTGATTATTGCCGATAGCTGGAGGAACTCCCCGATATTTACGTTACTCATGATTGCAGGTTACTCTAGTATTCCACGAGATCTGTATAACGCTGCGGCCATTGATGGAGCGGGAATAGTTAGACGGTTTTTTAACGTAACTCTCCCTAATATAAAGAGGTACATAGTAATAGCCTTGATAATTAGGGGTGTCAGTGAATTCAACATATTCGCTCTCCCCCTAATAATGATCGGTTATAATCCACCCTTATTGACGACATTGACATACGAATTTTACTCAACGACAGTAACGCTTTACTACTCTTACGCCGCTGCTACGGTATTATTAGCGTTCATAATTGGGTTCATCATAATTGTCCTCAAGATTGGAGGCGGTCGAAGATGAGATGGGGATACATCGCTATTATAATTCTCGTCATGTTCTTCCTTTACCCGATTTACGTGTTGTTCCTTGTGTCCTTTGTACCCCCGCAATACACAGTCGATAGACTTTACCCTGATCAGATACCGGTTGCACTAACTTTACATAACATAATTCATGCCATTGAGAACGCCGAACTAACCGGCGCGCTGGACAAAAGCCTGATTGTGGCGACAATTGTGGGTATTCTGGCTCTTGTACTGGGAATTCCAGCCGCCTACGGTTTAAGCAAGCTAGAGGAAAAGGTTGCTACGCTGATTACTACATTACTTTTCGTGGTGAACATGATGCCTGCTATTGTCATTGCAATTCCAATTGCTGCGGATTTCATAAAGATAGGACTTTTTGACTCCGCACTAGGTTTAGCGTTAGCCCAGGAACTCGTAGTTCTACCGATCTCCACGTTTATATTATTGGGTAGTTTCCAATCGATACCAAGAGATCTTGAGAATCAGGCAAGAGTTGATGGAGCTGGAATCTTCAGGGCGCTCTTTGATACTATTCTTCCTGTAGCTCGCGAGGGGATTATTGCAACGTTTCTCCTGGCATGGATGACGTCCTGGGACGAGTTTACGTACGCTATACTGATATCCCCAATAAAGCCAACATTGCCCGTACACATTTACCTATACACTACGAGAGGAAGCATAATAGATGCCTCAGCATTCTCCCTCCTACTAACTCTTCCTGTGCTGGCATTAACGCTCGGCCTTCAGAAGTACCTTAGAGGGGAGTATTTAGGCGGGGGCATAAAGGCTTAGGAAGGCAATTGAGGTTACGGGTAAGATTAACGCCAGTAAATGACCTGCAACGAAACTTCCTATAAGGGCTATGAGCCCCGTTCCCACCTGTTCCATAGCGCCTCTCCACTTAGGTAAACCGGTGTACTTAGTTCCAATCAAGCCGAAAATTCCCAGTGTAATGACCGTGAGAACTATTGATGAGATAGCGGGATAGGTAAAGCCTGACCTCGTTAATACTCCCACCATGAATGGAATAGTGGGTATCATTCCACCGAGAATGAGGTACAGGGACATTATGAGTCCCAACTTCACCGGCTTTTCAAATTCCTCCGGTAGTACCCTTAATTCCTCCATCATCATTTCCCTCAGTGTGGTTTCCTTATTAGACATTATCCTCCTAGCTATGTTCTCTGCCTCCTCCCTGGAAAACCCCTTATTTACGTACATTCCGACGAGTTCCTCAAATTCCTTTTGAGGCATTTTCTCGATCTCCATACTCTCTTTCTTTATCTCGTTTTCTATTATCTGCATTCTAACTCTCGTTGAAATGTACTCACCAATACCCATGGAGAAGGCCTGGGCAATAGTCCCCATTATTCCGGCTACCATTACGTCGAATGGGCTTGCTGTGTAACCCGCAATACCCAGGGCAAGAGCGCCTACTCCTATTAGTCCATCTTGGATGCCGAAAACTATTGTCCTGAACCTATCTGCCTCATCAGTGTAATGTTTTACCTGATCCATAATTTCCTTTTAGCAGTTATTTAATAAAAATGTTCTCCTTTTGCGATAAATCGTAATTTTTTACGCCAATTCGTAAATATCTTCACTCCTTCGAAGTAATCCGCTGTAAACCCCCCACTCATTGAGGATAACCTCTAGGTCGTGTTTTCCTGAGGGGGAATTAAACTTAGACACGCCCTCTTCCTGTAATTTCTCCATGAGTTCTTCAACGGAAAACCTCTTTAGATTTAACGCAGTGTGGAATGGCTCTATACGTGGTAATCTCTCCCTCAGGATATCCTTTCTCTTCCTTATACCCGAGGAGATGAACTCCATTCCCAAATCTGTAATAATTATGTCGCCCTCTCCAACGGTTATCATTCCCAGAGCGGATGCGGAGTAGACTATAGGCATTAGATCGTCTAGGTCTACCTCCAACTCCTTTTCGAGTTGATAGAGATCGGTCCTACCTCTAAATGTGTTCATCAGAACATATAATAACCCTATGAGATCTGCTACACGCGCGTTCGGATCTATGGTTTCCATAATCTATAGTTTCAAGATGCCGTTATAGCATTATCGCTGAGAACAGCGAAGGTGTTAGTTAGCGCTTGAACTTAGAATAGATTTAAAGGGATCTCTTAGAAGTTTGACAATAGAGGCTGGGAAGATGGAACAATATTAGAGGCCGTGGATGTAGCCTTCACGTACGATAACGGCTACAAAGTATTTGAGGACGTTAGTTTGACTGCAGATGAGAATAAGTTCGTTGCAATCATAGGTCCTTCTGGAGTGGGTAAATCCACCCTTCTCAGGATTTTGGGCGGATTTCTAAAACCCTTCGCTGGGGAAGTGAAATTATTAGGGAGGACTATTACGAGACCTACACCGAAAATAGCTTTAGTGCATCAATCAATCGTAACTTTTCCCTGGATGACGGCTTTAGAGAACGTAATGTTGGCTATGAAACCTAAAAGGATTCCTAAGGAAGAGGCATTGAAAACTGCTAAGAAGGCATTAGAACTCGTGGGACTATCGGGTTTTGAGAATTTGTATCCTAAGGAGATGAGCGGCGGGATGAGGCAAAGGGTGGCCATTGCGAGGGCTCTGGCGGCGGAACCCCTTGTCCTACTGATGGACGAACCCTTCTCTCATCTCGATGAATTAACGGCTGAGGGCCTCAGACACGAAATTTACAATATACTTTTCGCCGAAGAGTCGCCGCTGAAGAGCGTAATCATGGTATCTCATAATCTAACGGAGGTGGTGGAGCTCGCTGACGTCGTATACGTTCTGAATGGTTCTCCGGCAAAAGTTGTGGGCAAAATTGAGATAGATATACCGCGACCTAGAAACCCACAGAATCAAAAGTTCAACGAATACCTTGACACCTTTTACAACTTGTTAACCCCAATAAAGGTGCGTAAACGTGAATGACGTAATAATAATTCTAGCTACGCTTGCGACTACGGGTAGGGTATTGGGATTGACTTTGTTGTCCATAGTTACTGGATGGCTTTTAGCATATCAGGCTATAGGCAGCAAAGTTTTTGAGAATATTTACATTTCGGTTATAGAGGTTTTCGAATCCGTACCAGTAATCTCATTTTTCCCCGTTGTACTACTCATCTTCGTTACTGGTGTAGGAGGTCCGATTGGAACGGAGCTAGCTACGGATTTCCTAGTGTTTACAGCTGTCGTCTGGAATATATGGGTAGCGGCTTATCAGGCGTTTAAGACTCTTCCTAGAGAGATGCTTGAGGTGGTTGAAAACTACAAGTTCGGATTCTGGGGGAAGATGAGGAACGTGTATATACCCTTTTCCCTTCCTAGAATAGCGGCAAATCTTTTCCCAAGCATAGCCGACGCGTTTTTTTACATAACGGTTAGCGAGGTGTTCTCGGTTGGCACCAAACAGTACAGTGCATTTGGCATTGGAACTCTAATAACACAGTTTATTCAGGAGGAGAACTGGGGAGATATCGCTTTTTCCTTAACCGTACTAGCAATAGTCGTAGCACTAGTAATGGTTGGTCTTAGGGAATACTCTAAATACGTAGTTGCGAGATACACAGTGGATACGGACGCACCCATCATAAGAAGAGGTAGGATTAATTTCAGACAATCATCAAGACTTTCATCTGTAGTTTCGAGAAATCCTCTAAGCAAGTTATCGAGGTATTACCCTCATGTAAGGAGAAGAAGAAGTGAGAAAGAGGAAGAGGAGAATCCAAAGAACATTTCAAAATACGTCTGGATCGCGTTTGGTTCCGTGTTGCTGATACTGCTATTATATGGAACAGTAAAAGTTGTAACCTCAACCCCCTTAAGTCTGTGGCATTCCCTAATGATGGATACTCCTGAAGTCCTATTAGACTTAGGTTACGATTACGTTAGAGTCGGAATCATAGTATTAATTTCCCTATTGTTTTCCGTGACACTTGGATACGCATTGGCGGTATATCATAAACTTGAGGCGGTAATGATACCTATAATTCAGGTTTTCAGTGCATTTCCCTCACCGGCCTACTTCCCGCTTTTATTCTTGGCCACCTCACCCTTCATTTACGCTGCTTTCGGGCCATTTGCTAACGAGCTTTACGTTCTGGGGTTAGGTTTCATAAGCACTTTCTATTACGTATTCTACAGCTTCTGGATGGGCGTAAAGGCAATGCCCTCAGAGTATTGGGAGCTTATGAAGAACTTGAACCTGAACTTTTTCCAAAAAATGAGGAACATTATATTGCCTGCCACTTTTCCCTACCTAATATCTGGCATTTCGAGCACAGTGAACAGCGCCTGGGGAGGACTGGCAATCGGAGAGTTTTGGACTGACATAATAGCCGGCAAGAACCTTTATGTATCTCATGGGCTGATGAAACTGATAGCTGTTGCTACTAATAA
Source organism: Sulfolobales archaeon HS-7 (assembly GCA_019704295.1). GTDB lineage: Archaea > Thermoproteota > Thermoprotei_A > Sulfolobales > Sulfolobaceae > HS-7. Next base: position 1,158,496 of record AP024596.1, read on the forward strand.
CGGAAACATAGCTTTGGCGGCTTGGGCATCTTTAATTTTCGGAATAGTAGTAGTAGTGTACTCCATACTGTTTACGAGGAAAATGATGGACTTGGCCAGGAAGAAGTACGTGGCGGAGGAAGGTTTATTCGCTGCTTAACTTTACGAGATTACATGAGGGGATTTCTTCTCAACCTTAGAGGTGTAACGCTGAACATATAGGGAAAAAGAGTAGACGTTTGGAGGGTTCCCTTTTTGGAGGCTGGTATTACTCACCTTCGGTACTTTCTCCTTTTACCTTCTCTAAATCTGACAACACAACACTATAAATTAGTTCGAGCTTGTCGTCCCAATTTTCCTTAAACCACGCCTTAACGTCTCTGAGGGTTCTCATAGTTAGGCCTACTAAGTCGTGGAGTACTTCATCTTTAGCCTCATACTTCGAGAAGTCGGGGTCGAAGCCATTGTATTGGTAATCGTGTAGGAGTAAGGAAACATTTACCAACTCCTCAACGTCTGCAAACCCAAGCTTTACCAAGTCGATTGAGACTCCTTTCAGTGAGTGTGAAGGTGCAGTGTACCCCTTCTTAGCGTACCACTCGTTGTTAATGGCTAATTTGTCCAAGTTTTTAGTGACTAGGGCTGATAAAAGCGCCTTGACTGCACTGAATGCCTTTCCCGCAGCGTTTCTGGTCCTCCCTGCAAGCCACATGTTAACGGCTAAGTCTAAGTCGTCGAGAGCCTCAATGATCCTTGCCCTTGTATAAGCACGTCGGTCAATTTTTGGTGACGTCAGCTTTTCTTCCATATCTTCTAATTCACGTGGTATATTAAATACTTAATAGGACGTCAAGAGAGTTAGGCCGTTGTTAGCAGTTTCAGATGAAACGTGAACTGTTATATTTATTAAACATATTTTATAAATCTTCTCATCAGATGTAAAACGCTTTTCCCTAAAGGTGACAGGGCACAAGATGTATTGGTTTCCCCACATTCAAGAACAGGTTTAGGTCACCCAGCTAAAGGTACGGAGAAGAATGAAAGGGCTAATCCCGAGCGATTTCAATGAAGTCCAAAGGCTGAGGATTTAAAATAAATTAATGAAAATTTAATGAAGCCCAAACCTCCAAATAACAGGTCTTAGAACTATTAGGATACGTGACAATGTACAATGTATAATAAATATTATTTACTTTATTAATTAAACTTTAGTATATAGAGATAATCTATCTAGTAGTGGATAATTAGGACCATAGTAGAGTGGCAATTCCTGTGTTTATTGTGAATTCAGTTTATTTATAAAAAAGAATGAATTCAATTGAATATAATCGTGTGAAATAGATAGAGATTGGCTCTTAACAATTTCCTTTATTTAACCTATCTTTGCCATAATTATAATTAGTAATAGAAACCTGAATCACCCCGCGGAACACTCAGGGAGTTTTTTATGCTTTATGTCGATAAAGAATTGTGAAGAGGGTAGAGGACTGGGTAAGGCAGGCTGAAAGGGATTTAGAGGCAGCGAAGTATTCGAAACAGGGTAACTACTATGAGCTAGCGTGCTTCCTCTCCCAACAGTCAGCGGAAAAAGCAGCGAGGGGGCTTTTGCAGTTTAGGGGAATTGAAAGAAGGAGTCATTCAGTTCTTCATCTCCTGGAAAATCCTGCTGATGACATACGTGGATGTGCCTCTTACCTGGACAAACAGTACACCCCCCTCAAGGTACCCTGATGTTTACGACGAGGGATCTCCCTTCGAGTATTACACGGAGAAGGAGGCCGAGGAATGCATAACTCGTGCAGAGAAGATACTTTCCTGGGCGAAGAAAGAGGTCTTGTGAAGCTGATCATGTTGTTTGGCTCTAGGGCCAGAGGAGACTTCACGGAAAATAGCGATTACGACGTCCTATTAGTGGGCGACGAGGTACCTAGGGATCCGCGGAAAGTGTCAGACGAGGTTTACATCCAAGCAATAAAGATGTTTCCGGGTGATGTAGACGCGGTCTTCGTTAATTCCGAGGTCTTTCTGAAGAAGCTCAGGGAGGGGTCGCCTTTCTTTCTCCAAATAATAGATGAAGGAAAGGTATTACAGAAAGATGAGGCCTTTTGGGGGAGGTGCTAAGGGTATACAATGAAGTGAGACCTTCGTTTTAGAGGATAGGAAGGATTTGGTTGAGGAGAACCGCATAGGTTAGTCTTCTGGACTATTCTAGATACCTCATATGTCAATGTAAAGGTATAGCAAATTGAAGCCGATTAGCTGCCACCTCGCCTTTAACTTAAAGAAGTTAATAGCGCGAAAAGCATTGATAAGGGGCTTGGGCCTTATCAAACCTTGGTATTTAAGGCTTAAATAATATGTTCCCTGATTTTAGGAAATATAATAAATAATACGTAAAAGAATCTAATCCTTAAATGAGGACAACTTCCCTTGATGAAAACTCTTAACTCTGCTATCAAGGACTTTCCATTAAACAATTATGAAAAAAATCGTTTGAAAGAAGATTTATTATTTTTTGCGTAAAGTTGTATATATGTATCTTCTGTTTGCCATAGCCCTATCGATGTTGCTGGTAATGCTATTCTCTATAACGGAGATCGAAAAGTGGAAGAGTGACAGGAGGGTATTCCTCTCCTTATATCTAGTAGGAATGATGTTAACTATGAACTTAGGAGGTTACCTATGGTTAGCCTATCACCTCTTCTTCGTCTTCATTGCGCTTAATGCGGGTTACATGATAGGTGGACTATACGCGATAACTATGTTGGGGGAGATAAGGAAGTCAATAGCCTACATTACGTTCTCAATTCTTATGGTAGCATCTGAGGTTATTATGGGCTCCCTCTTCTACACCCTGAGTAACAAAGTACCCGCTACATTTAACGCCTCTGTCGAAAATCCGTGGTTTATCGGCGTAATGATCACCGAAATGTTATACACTATTCTCATATCTTATCGGCGAATGAATAGAACTCTACGCAATTACCTAATAGGCCTTCTGCTTCTCATGCCTTGGTTTCCCGATATTTTCGGAGTGAGGGTTTCAACTTGGGTGTCGTCAGCGGTAATGATCGGAGTAACTGTGTTGATCTATGAGACGCTTTACAATAATCGACTTAGAGGCGATCAGGAAGTGTACACTACAATAGAGCTAATTGCGATTTTCACTTTAATGATGGCGGGAGATTTCGTTCTCTTTCTTACAGGTTCCCTGGAAATCTTTGACCTCTCAATGCTTGGTTCGATGTTATGGTTTATTTACAGGGCTCTATCCGGTCCTAATCCAGTCAAGGGAAATTACATGAGGAACTCTAAAATAGCCTTTACCATCGTGGCGTTAACTTTTGTAATGGAGTTCTTTATGGGTGCGACGCTGGATTTCGTTCAGGGAGTATTTGCACCTACTTTGCGTGGGTTTATTTCCAGCTTAACTCTACCCTGGATAGCTGCTGTAAACCCCGTGGGGGTCTTATGGGACTTCACCGACATAGTGGGTAGCGTTCTCGGAAGTACCTGGTTCTTAATAATGATGGGAATTGAGATGGGATTCCTCGCGTTCAAGAAAATGATGGAAATGAGAGTTAGGGAAGTTAGGATAAGGATGATGCTGATGATCGTTGCCTATGCACTTTACTCGGTTTACCTACCATCGTTCTCACCGATATCATCTAAAATACAGTTAATACCCTATATGTGGTCTATGGGGGTAGGAACTCTGGGTCCTGTCACCGGAGCTGTTTTAGGAGGACTAATCGGTACATACGTTATATACGCTGTCCTTTCCTTCCTCTTTGGGAGTAGGAATCTTTGCGCTATTTCCTGTACTGCCCCTCTAATGTATCAAGGTAACTTCTATGATTCCCTAAAGGTATATAACAGGAGTTCTTCACTAGGGAGGAAGACGTTAACCTCAAAACTCTCTTCGTTGTATAAGGCAGTGGCATTAGGAGTTTCATTACTAGTCTTGATATCAGCTGTGTTATCCTACCTCAGCGGGATCAAGGTTATTTCATTCTCTATATTCGGAACGGACATTACCGTGCTGATTTACTTCATATGGTTTGACGTGATCTGGTACGTTCTTTTCCTATCTATTCCTTTTCTAGGGACTTTCTCTTGCGTTACCTCAGGGTATTGTTATTGGGGAGTTTTCAATCAGGCGGTGAGTAGGATAGGCCTTTTTAGATTAAAGGTAAGAGACCCTAAGACGTGTTTGAACTGCAAAACCGTCGACTGCGCTAACGCCTGCCCCGTGGGGTTGACAGATATGAGGGGAGAATTCCTAAGGAAAGGTGAGTTTAGATCTATGAAGTGTATAGGATTGGGCGAATGCGTTGATGCCTGTCCCTACGATAACATCTTCTTTTATGACGTGAGGAATTGGGTTAAGGAGAAGTTCAGGGGTTAACACTTGCTAATTCTGGCGTCTATAGCAGGAGTAATGGTCGCGATAATAGTTTTTTTGCTCTATGAGGCTTTGAAAACTACAACACTTCTTCATCTCCTCCTCGTATATTTCGGATTTTTCATGATGATCGTTATGTTCATTAGTGCCTTCATCTACTTAGAGAACCCATCAAGGTTCTCAATCGGAGTTGCAATCGCGTTTAGTAACGTAACCATGATAGGATTTCTGGTTTACCTTTTCGATAAAGTAAGAAAGAAGAGCTTCTCAGGTCTAACCACGGGGACGCTAATCGTACTGTCAATTCTAGCCGTGTTGAGCGAGGTAACTATGAGCCTTACCTTCGGGGTAGTATATTACGGAGTACACGCATTCGGGACTCTATACAGTTCCTTTTATTACGCAGTAAATAGCCCCTGGTTTTTCTATCCTATGATGACAGAGATGATCTCCTTATTTCTGATAGAGTACGTATCGGGAACTACGCACAGGGAACTACTCCCGCTCATTGGGATAGCGGCTTTTCCCCCTACCATTTTTGACTTTAACCAATGGGTCTACACTGCAGTTGTCATGTCGATTGTTTTCTCAGTTTTGGGAATTATTTCCTCTAAGGACGAACTTAGACTTGTATACGTTTTGATAGGCATTTCCGCAATACTAACTGAAAGGTGGGCGATTCCATATGATGTTGTGATTTTAATTTCCATGACAGTGTATTACTTCTTTCTATTGGAGAGAAATCCCGGCGCAACACTTTCCTGATCCTAACGTAAGTGTGCTGTTGTGATTAGTTATGAGGATTAAAAATCTCAATTTAGTTCATATTATTAACTCACCAAAATCAGGAAAGTGCTTCTAGAGATCTAATTCAAGGTAAATAGGAGCGTGGTCAGATCCTGTAACCTTTTCGAGGATGTTTGCGTATTTTAAGTCGTCTCTCAACCCCTCTGATACAAGGCAATAATCGATCCTCCATCCTTCATTCCTTTCCCTAGCTTTCGTCACATAACTCCACCATGTATACCTATCCCTCTCCCTATGAAACACCCTGAAGGTATCAATGAAGCCCTGTTCAAGGATATGCCTTAACCACGACCTCTCCTCGGGAGTTTGCCCAGGGAGCGTCGGATTTATGTACGCAGCGTCCCAGTCCTCTAGTATGGCATTAAAGTCCCCACATATTATAACCTCCTTTTCCCTTCTTAAATTAATAAGGAATTTTTCAATAGCATAGTTGAATTCCATTTTATATTTTAACCTGGAGAGATTATCTCCTGCTCTAGGGAAGTAAGCGTTTACTGCGAAAAATTTCTCAAATTCTAAGGTGAGAACTCTCCCCTCCCTATCGAATTCCTCGCCTATCCCCTTAATCACCCTCTTCGGCGGGAACCTTGAAAAAGTCATGACCCCACTATACCCTTTTTTCTCCGCTGGAAATAGGTAGACATTATACTCAAGCATTAGAGGAACTTCGTTAGTTCGGGCTTCCTGAATCATGATTATGTCATAACCGGTGACTACGTCATCGAAGCCTTTCCTAGCTATAGATTTAAAACCGTTAACGTTCCAAGATAATATCCTTATCATCTGTATGTAATGTGCATGTAGGTATTAAAAAAGATTCAGAAAGTTATAATCTGATAACCCTGGTTTACAAAATACGAAAGCCTTTCACCGAAATTTGAAAGACGTAATCCGAGTTGCGTCAACTGAGGCTTTATCCCCTTTGCCTCCGCTATTCCCACACACGCTGAGTCAACTACATCTGCCTTTATTAGTTCGTCAAACATTTGCTTTATATCCCCCGATAGCTTAGTTACTCTCTCCTGGGCTGGGCCAAAAAATAACACCTTCGTGTCCTCGTATCTGTTGTTTTTCATTGACGTATATGCTACCCTAATTCCTAGGTCGCACTTCTCATCTCCTGACATAATTAAGAACAGAACTTTTGTCATAAACGATTCTTTACATGACGAAATAAAAGATTGAGTTTATGTTTTTCTATGTTCCCTTGTACAGTTTAGATGCAACTTTTTTCCCTTCTTTTGTAAGTTGGTAATACACTCCCTTAGGCTTACCATCCATCATTCTAGCCTTTACCTTTAACCATGGTTTTACTGAAGAGGTGGGCGATCTCTTTAGTTGACCTCGAAATACCTCTAAGTATCCTAGATCTACAAGTTGCTTGCATACCTTTTCTATCGCCTCCTCATCATATACAGGTGAGTAACCGCTTTTGCCGTTAAGTCTCCTAGCCATATACCATGGACTGTCAGGACCGTATTTGTATATGTGTATTAGAATAGATTTGGCTAAGTCGTCCATGCGCATCTCCTCCGTGGTTCTACAAAAGACTTTTCACCTTCTGAAAAGAAAAGGTTGTAGGTGGAAAAGTGCCCTGTCAGGGAGTGCATAGGGTTCTAGCAGGTCCAATTGAGTTTCCCGAGTTCTCCTCAGTTTTCGTTATATGCGATGAGAAGGTAGTAGTGATCGACGGTGGGGTTCCGAATTCAACTATGGACGCAGGTTTCCTTAACCAGGTTGACTACCTAGTTATTACTCACGCTCATGTAGATCACTTAGGCACCTTAAGGGAGATCGTTAGCAGATACAAACCTAAAATACTCATTTCTGAGCAAGAGTACCAGAGGATGGATTTCGAGAAAATTAACTCAGAGGGACGGGAAATCTACAAAGATCTAATGGAATTCTTCGGGGAAGCGGAGAAGGTAGAGGGGGAATTTGTCATAGTCGATGAGGACGATGAGTTTCCCTTGGGGGAGAACACGTTGAGAGTTATTTACTCTCCTGGTCACTCAAAGGGACATATATCAGTAATGATAGGGAACTTTCTTTATGCCGGCGACGCATTAGGGGCTATATTCAACGGAAGGTATTTTCCCCTGCTATTAAGAGGTTCTTCAAGGGAACAATATTACAGCTCGATTAGGAAATTACTTGAGTATAATCCAAGCATGATTGGATTAAGCCACGGAGGTCTACTTCCTTTCAGTGATGTGGAGAGGTCGATTAAGGAGAACTCTCCCCCCGGGGATTTCGGACTTGGAGGTACTGCGGAGGAAATCGCGAGGAAGTTCTCCTCCCTTTTCGTATATTAGAGGAGGAATGTTCTAGATTTGTGAGAGACTAGTTTAGAAATGTAGTTCTTTAACGTATCATCGCATGCTCCTGCTAAGACCTTTTTCTCTAACTCCTTGTCTTTCCTGATCTCCTTTAACTCCGATTGTATCCTACCGTATTCCTCTTGGGGAATAATGGTAGTAACCGGTGTAGCCCTCAGGTCCTTAGCCACTATGGCTGCAGCTACCGACATTGCTTTCCTTCCTCCCGTAAAGTCAACGTAATCTCCGGGCTGAACTTTATTACGAAGTTCCCTTCTTATTACCTCGTAATCTTCCTTTGAGGTTACATCGCTCATAGGAAGGGGGATCTCAGCTATGCTTACCTTCTCGTTAAGGCACAGGAATATTTTCATTACCAATTTACCCGCCAACTGAACCTCTGGATCCGCCGTCTTTACAACGTAGACCTCATCTATGGTAACTGGATACACGTTTTCTCCCTCGTAATTTCCGGTTGTTAAGTTCTTGTAAGTTTCGTAAATTCCACCAGGAGATGTTCCTAACGTAGCAACTAGTTTTACCATAGACATATTGTAACGTACTTCCTTATAAAATTGGATTTTACGATAAACATCACGTAACGCTTAGAGAAAGGGAAGTAAATTACGTAATTAAACGAATTCTTGACTGACGTATTTTATGAGTTATCTCCGTAATTGTTCGCGTTACTCAAGAGCTAAACTCTACCCGGTTTACCATAGCCTTTATACACCTAAGAGGAAAGCGACTCCTTCTTCAGCGCGTCAAGAACTATCTTTCTGAATAGTTCGTCCAGTTCCTTTCCCATTTCCCCTAGACCCCATTTTTCAAAGACCTCAGCGGGGTCCCTATACTCAACGTACACCTCTCCTCCGTCCTCATAAACGTATATCCTCAGTGGCGGTTCTATTCCGGCTCTTATTTGCGTTGATATTACCCTGTAGGCAAGATCAGGTCTAAACACCTCGAATATGTAATTTCCGCCTACTTTGAAACCGGCTTTTCTCATCCTCTCTCCAGCATCTATCTTATTAACTATAACCATGTGGTTCTCGGTTACGGATTTCTCGATCCTACTCAGGGTGCTGGAAAAATCGTAGGGAGATTTGAATACCTCCATATACGAGTTTTTTAAAAAATCCAAATAAAGTTAACTTCACTTGGCGGTTATTCTACGAAAGGGCTTGGTAACGTTTATCGAAACTCCCTTCTCGTTGTAATCGAAAGGAACCTCGACACCGTCAACCTTTACTTCCCTGGGGACAACATTCCAATGAACTTTACTCACGTAAAGTGGTTCGGAAGTCTCGATCTCGTTCTCGTTGAATCTTACGATAACGTTGTTTACCCTTATTTCACCTTTTCCTGCTATGAAAAACCCGTCCCTTAGCTGTACGAGGGAATTATCCCTAACGTATATTGGGAGATCGTTCTCCGAGTTCACATATCCTGAGTACTCCCTCATGGTCCAAAAGCTTATCCACTTTCCAGGCAAATAGACACTCCTATTTTCCTTCCCTTTCTCTATAACAGGAGCGAAGAGTATTGAGGAACCGGCCATGTACTCGTCATCTACATAGCAGGAATCCTCATCTTCCTGAAATTCGTAAAAGAGAGGTCTAACGAAGAGAGTACCTTCCCTGCTGACCTCTTTCATTACCTCAGTTAAATAAGGAAGGAACCTATATCTGAGGGAAATTGTCTCGATCACTCTTCGCTTGTAGTATGAGGGGAGATAAATCGCCTCTACGTTAGTTCCATCTGTTGCCTTATGGGTTCTGTAAATAGGGAAAAATAAAGCCATTTGATACTGCCTTAATAGCAATTCGTAAGAACTGTCGGAGGTCGAGGGACCTCTTCCCTGAAATCCGCCTATGTCTATTCCTACATAGGGAATACCTGAAATCGACATCCCCAAAACCATCTGTAATTGCAATCTGAGCTGATCCCAGGAAGAGGTACTGTCTCCTGTCCAGGACGCTGCGTACCGTTGAATACCGGCAAATCCGGATCTGGAGAGAATGAAGGGCTTTTTCCCGGCTTTTAAAAGGCCCTCATGAGTTGCCATGGCTTGATAAAGGGGATAGGCGTTCCTGACCTCATTGTGTAATATCTCCTTTCCTCTGAATACGTGGACAACGTCATCATCGAATGCGGTAAGGAATCTATCATCCCTTAACGCAATTCTCCCTAATTCTCCCTCGGGATGGGTTAGCCTAGAAAAGTCCGTAGGCTCGTTCATATCAAGCCAAATTCCGTCAATTCCTTGACTTACCCACCTCCTTATTTCCTCAGACCACCAATCCCTGGTTTCCTCCTTGAAGAAGTCAGGGTATGCCGAGGAGCCCGGCCACATCCATCCTACGTAAAGCTCCCCGCTTCTCCTCTTACAGTACTTACCCATCCCCCTTAAAAATACGTCATACTCCTGTTCTACCCTAACCGAGTGATCCACGATTGTTATTAGTTTGATTCCCCTTTCACTCAGTTGCCTAATGAAATCTTGAGGATTGGGAAACCTCTCCTTATTCCAGGTAAATAGCTTAAAATTCTCCATGAAGTCTATGTCCAGAAATACTGCTGACACCTCAACGCCTTCCTTTTTCATTTCATCTAAGAGTTCTATTACTCTGTCCTGTGGGAAGTAGGTGTATCGAGACATCATGTATCCTAGAGACCACTCAGGTAACTCGGTAGGCATTCCCGTCAATTGGAAGTACCTCTTAATAACATCTTTAATTCTCGGTCCTTCTATAACGTAGAACTCTATTCCCGAAGACGGTACATTAACTATCAATTTTGAGTAATCTGAAAACCCTATATCAAATTCAATTTTGGAAGCAGAATTAAAGAAAAAACCTGTAGCCTTATCGCCATTTACCGAGATTACGAAGGGGACGTTAAGGTACATCGGATCCTGATACTTAACGTAAACTCCAGGGTCTACATTCCACATAACGTATTTTTTGTGGTTCCTATCCAACTCAAAGGTCTTTTCTCCTAAGCCGAAAATCCTCTCCTTTAGCCCGAGCTTCTTTACGACAGTTGTTTCATTCCTCATCGTTAGACCAAAGTCCTCTGGGGTTACGTCGACCTTTGCGAACTCCGATTTAATGTCTAAGGCTGGAATAGGTTCATTTATTTCGAATTTAGTTATTCCCTCACTTTTATAGGATTTAATTTTCACACAGAAATGTATACAGTCTCAAAGTAATATAGGTTTTTAGGATAACTCTTATGGAAGTAATCTAGTCTATTCCTTTAGGAAACAGTGAGTTGATACTACGTAACGTAATCAGCAGCGGAGTCCTATACTTAAAAGTTAATTCTGTTACTTTTCATCTTATATCTTGATTTATAGAGATGTTTTATAACTTTTTACTTTATCTAGTTATTAACATTAATTACGCTTTAACACTGTTACGGATATTTGTAAGAAATACTATAAGTATTATTCATTAAGAATATTTAGTATTTTGAAAAAAACTTATAGTACCCCTAGATGGAAAAGCGTCTGCCCGTTAACGGGCATTCTATATATCTTTTGTCCTATTGCGTCTTCTATAGCATTTACTACAGCTGGAGTTGCTGCTATTGCCCCCAATTCACCTATTCCCTTAGAGCCTATCGGTGTATCTGACTTGGAGAGGGATAGGGATTTCCATACTACGTTGGGCCCCTCTACGCTCGTGGGTAAGGCATAAGTTGAGAAATCTGCAGTCATGGGATTTCCATTCTCATCGTAAATTACTTCTTCTAATATTGCCTGGGCAACCCCCTGAAGTACTCCCCCATGCACCTGACCTTCTGCGAGGAGAGGATTAACCACTACCCCTACGTCATCTAATGCCACGTAACCTTCAATCTTGATCTCTCCCGTTTCCTTTACGACAACCAGTGCGATATGTAATCCGTAGGGAGAGGTGTACATTTTCTGTACGTAAGAGTACGATTCCTCTAGCAGAACTCCCATAAGAGCCGAGCCGTCCGCTAATTCCTTCAACGAAATTTCCTTTTTAGACTTTTCATCGAAGAACTTCCCATTAGCATAAGTTACCTCATCTATCTTAGCACCTAACCTCTCAGCTGCCAACCTTCTCATTTTCTCCAACAATCTGTTGCTAGCCTCGTAAACTGCAGAGCCTCCAACGGTTACCGTCCTACTACCTGCCGTATACTGACCATCTGCAATGAGGTCTGTATCCCCCCATAGTACTTCTATGTCTTCCATGGGGATCTGGAGTACTTCTGCCGCAATTTGAGCGAAGGCAGTCCCATCTCCCTGCCCGTGTGGTGAGGAACCGCTGATAACCTGAACCTTCCCCCCAGGGAGGACTCTAACTTTTGCGGTTTCATATGGTCCAAAGGAAGCTATCTCTGCAGGGAATGACATTCCGATTCCCGCTCTTTCCCCTCTTAGTCTAAGTTCGTCCTTCTTCTTCAATAATTCCTCGAAATACGGCTTTGCTATCTTTAGTACCTCCTGGTATTTTCCGCTATCGTGGGTTATCCTCAGTCCTGTCGTAAGGTAATTTGCCTCTTTTATCGCATTAATTTCCCTTATTGAGAACTGATCGATATTAAGTTCCATAGCCCCAATGTTCATTATCCTCTCTATGAAATAGCTTCCCTCAGGTCTCCCCGCTCCTCTATAAGGACCTATGGGAGTAGTATTGGTATTTACGCCAAGAACTTCAATTTTTACGTTGTTAACGTCGTAGTGACCCGTTATCATCTGGGCTGCAGTAGTGGCCATCTCAAACGAGCCCTCATTTACTTCCCTAATGGGTGCCCCTACGTTAAAGTAAAGCGTGCCCTTAATCCCCAGTAACTTCCCCTCGGATGTGAACCCTGCGGAGAAATCTAATATCATATCCCTTCCATGAGTCGTAGAGACCATATCCTCAGTTCTGGTGTTAAACCACTTGATTGGCTTTCCCGTAATTACGCTCAAAAGGGCAACTGCAAAGTCCTCGGGGTAAGTCATGAGCTTACTCCCAAATGCTCCTCCCACAGAAGGCTGTATAACCCTTACGTCATTAACTCCGTAGTTCTTTAAAAAGCGTTCAAGGTCCTTCTTAACGAAGAATACGCTCTGCGTAGAACTCCAGTAGGTTAGTTTCCTACCGTCATACCTAGCAACTCCTCCCCTAGGTTCCATCGCTGAAGGAATCAAGCGCTGATTTACAAGTCTTCCAGATACGATCTTTTCCGCTCTTCTAAAGGCCTCATCTACGTCACCTGAGGAGACCTCTTCCCTTTTAAAAACGTTGGAGTTGAGAGTTGACTTTGACTTTCTGGAGCCGTTCTTTGAGGCCTCTATGGGATCAGTTACTGCGTCCAATGAAGTGTACTCTACTTCGACTTTCTCAGCTTCGTCCCGTGCGGCATAGGGATCTTTGTTTAGAACTACAGCGATAGGCTGTCCGAAGTAAACTGCCTCGTCATCTTTAGTTCCCAAAAGTTCAGACACGCTGTAGCAGTTACCTGAACAGTTCTTTAACTTAAATTTCGCATGGGCGAATTGACTTCTTATGAAATAAGCGTGTAAACTCCCTGGAGGCGTTATATCGTATACGTAATTAGCCCCTCCAGTTATTAGTTGCGGATCCTCTATCCTCTTAATCGCTTTACCTATGTAACGCATTGTAAGTTAAGTACATTATGACCTAATAACGCTATACCCTCTTCTCACTCGTAAGCGATATAACACCCTGAGAATACCATTTTATAGGAATATAGGTACATTTATTGAGTTCAGGAGAAAATGCTCAACAAGTTCGTAAGGGTAACACTTGACGATTACCTTGAATTCGTCTCAAACACCAAGAAGATAAGAATTGGTAATGAGGAAATCGAACTCACTCCAGTGAAAGTAAGGAGAACAGCACCAACGGCAGAAGAACTAACTGACGTAACAACTACGGTTTGGAGCTTTCCGAAAAGGGGAGGTTGGGCGACTCACCGAGGTAACTATAGGGGAAACTTTGCCCCACAGATTCCAAGGGCTGTAATATCCAGGTACTCCAGGGAGGGGGAAACAGTTCTAGATCCTATGGTAGGTAGTGGGACTACGTGTATAGAGGCTAAGCTACTCGGGAGGAAATGTATAGGAGTCGACGTCAACTATAAATCCGTAATGCTATCTCTTCACCGGCTCTATTGGTTGGAGCAATCGGTATTGACAGGGGACGTTAAGATGAATTCCCAAGAACTTGAAAGGTTCGCTAAGGCCCAAGTCGAGTTCTATGTGGGGAACGCTGGAGAACTTTCGTGGATTGACGACGAATCAATTGACTTGGTAATTACTCACCCACCCTATTTTAATATAATCAAATACGGTACAGAAAATCCCCATGATCTCTCTCAGGCAAGGAATCTGAAGGAATACTTACTCGGATTAAGGAGTGTCGGGGAAGAAATATATAGAGTTATGAAAAGGGGAAAGGCTTTCGGAATTCTGATAGGAGATACTAGGGAGAAAAAACATTACGTTCCTATAACAGCTTATGTCTTGATGGAGATGCTGAGTTTAGGTTACGTTCTCAGGGAGGAGATAGTAAAGGTACAGCATAAGATGAAGACAACTAGAGAAATTTGGTCTAAGCGGGAGCGAGATTTCCTTTTAATATATCATGAGAAGCTGTATATTTTGGAGAAAAGTGAGGATTCCGGTGAATATAAGAACAGTTCTGGAATCTTCTTGAAATCTCTGAAGGAACTAATCTAAGGATTGCCTATCTTCATGTTTTTCTTACTGGCCATTTTCCCCAATTCCCTTACAATACTGAAGAGGAAACCAAGGCCATTCTGGATATCTGGATCTCTAAGTAATCTGAGGATGTCAAAGATAGAGCCTACGGGCTTATAGTCGACGTTATTTATTGCCTTGCCAGCGGCGTTTATTATGTCTACGTATCCTTTAAATCCCGTAATGTCAAGGGAGGAGAGGTGTCTTACCATATCATTCCAGTTCGTTAATATTCCCAGTGTGAAATCATTAACAAGCCCTGAGATTACCTTACCTACAGTTTCGTTATCCTTAAGGATTCCAGAAAGGAGATCTAAAATCCCAGAGGAATTAAGGGAATTGAGAACGTCAAGCAAAGGCGTTATAGACTTCCTGTTCTCCGAAACTGAAACCACTACCTCGAGTAATTCATTCCAATTACTTACTATCTGAAATGTTTTATCATTGATTAGAGCTGATACTATTTTCCCCAAAAAGTCCTCGTCATTTGCCATATTAAGGAACAGATCTGTAAGGGGAGAATCCCTTAGCTTCTGAATCACGTCCAACGTGTATTTCATCTGATTGATTTTTTCCTCATCAATAATTTGCGCAATTAAAGGTAACGTGTTTCTCGCTCTAAGGAGGAAGAAAAGGAACTCATCGTTAGTAACACTGCTTATTATTTTCCCCATAGTTTCTTCGTCCTTAAGAACGCCTTGAGCCAAGTCAAGTATACCTAAGTTATCTAGTTCGGAAAAAATCTCCACAACTTTGCCTATCACTATTACGTTCTGATTCTCCAGCAACTTGTCAGCTAAGAGGGTCTCGGCGGTTGCCGTGTTCATCACCAACTACCCAGGAATTTCTCCAGAGCCATATCTCCCTTAGTCCACATGAAATACTTCGTAAAAAGTTCCTTTTTGAGGTGATTTACAGCCGCTGGTTGGGCTATTGATGTGCTACCGCCGTACCAGGTGTCGTCCTTAACGGAAACTGCGTAACCCTCCAATGGATTGTCGGCAACACAGACTATAGTAGGATAGTACTTCTCTACTTTTGTGTTTACACCGAGACGAGAGGACAGGTGTTCTGAGGCTATTCTACCGGTTTGGACAGCCAGATAGCCTAATTTAGGAACGGTTATCGAGTTAGCGTCACCTACTGCGTATACGTTGTCGTAATTAATGGATTGCATATTCATATCTGTAGGAATGAATCCGCCATCATCTGTGAGGTCCTTTGAGGAGGACTTTAACGCTGGATTCCCCGTATAGGGCGGAAGGAGTATGCTCAGATCGGAATCGAGCTTCTTCCCACCTTCATCCACAATCTCCCTTTCCCTAACCTCCTTCAACCTGAAGTTGTGTACGAGTTCGACCCCTAACTGCTTGTATATCTCCGCTACTGCCTTTCTGGACTCTGGGGAGAGATCCGAAAGGTATTCTCCAGGTGAGTACACCGTTACCTTAACCTTGTCCAGTACACCTTGACTCTTGAAGTATCCGTGGAGCATAAGCGATAGTTCGAACACAGGGCCCTCACAGGCAGAATCTGCTCTAGGGACGAAGTTCTCAGGAACTTTGGGCTTAGGATTTTTCCCCTGATAGAACGGAGCTGATCCTATGGTAATTCTACCTCCCTTGAAGTTCCTTAACCTCTCCCTTAGCTTGACCGCAAATTCGGGTTCGCATACGCTGTATCCGTACTGATCCCAACCTCCTATCATGTCAGTGGCAAGATGAGCCCCAACACCCACCATCAGATAGTCGTAATCCTCTTCCCTTAACGAACCATTAGGACCTTTATAGTAAACCGTACGCGAATTAGCGTCGATTTTCTCTACCTCGCCTTGTGTAAAAGCTATTCCCTTTTCCTGTAATGCTGAACTTAAGTCGATTCTGAGTTCCTCTGGATCCCTTAACCCCAACGCTACATGAGGTAATCCCGGTCTAAAGTAAGAGAACCTGTCCTTATTTATCAACTTTATTTCAACCCTGTCTCCTGCAATTCTCCTTAACGTGTAGGCGGAGGTTAATGCGCCAAATCTTCCTCCTAATACTAATACTTTAGTCATTAAAGATCCAGTTAAATATACCGATATAGTTTAAATACTTTATTCCAAATTAACTAAATTAGCTAACAACGAAATAAATAAGTATATTACGGTAGGAATTAACGTTAGGAGTTGAGCTCTGATTCAGTAATCTAACGTCTCTGAAGACTATGTCCCTGGCCTTAATGTGGTGTACAGCAGAGGCGGAATTTTAAGTGAGTAACGCCCCTTCCTCGTTTTCCATAATTTTAAATATCATATTCAGAAATATCATATTCGTGAATATGGTTAATAGGGAGCGGGAACTTAGCGCTCTGAAAAAGAGGCTGTCGTCAAACGACTTGGAGTTGATCATAATTTACGGAAGGAGGAGGATAGGAAAGACTTTCCTTGTCCTTAACGCGTTGGAAGGAGAATCTATCTATTATTTGGCGACAGAGAGGAACAACCTTAGGAAGTTCAAGGAGTTAGCTGAGAATAAGTTCCATGAACTAAAGTACGTAAGGGAGGAATGGGAATCGATTTTCCACTACCTTAGGGATAAGGTTATCGTAATTGACGAGTTCCCTTACATGATAAAGGAAGACCCGAATGTTTTGTCTACGTTTCAAAAGATCGTTGATGAAACCTTGAAGGGGAGTAGAAGTAAGATAATCCTGTTGGGCTCTTCCTTATCCGTAATGGAAGACGCTCTGGCTTACAAGAGTCCCCTTTACGGAAGGAGGACGGCATCAATAGAGCTTAAGGAATTGAAGTTTAAGGACCTAAAGGGGTTCAATTTATCCTTAAGTGATGCCATTGAAATATACGGCTTCGCGGGAGGAGTTCCCTACTACATACTGAAGGCCAAGGTGCCTTTCTTGGATTGGATTAACCAAGAGTTGAAGCAGATCGATTCCTTCGTGAAAGACGAAATAGACTTTATGTTACGATTCGAATTTCTAGAAACAGGCACTTACAAGGAGATACTTCGGGGAATAGCCTCTGGGAAGAATACCCTGGGGGAAATAAGGGATTACATAAAGATAGGCGGAGAGGTCTCGTCTTATCTAAGGAAACTTGAGAGGATCGGAATCATAGGAAAGGAATTTCCCCTTGGTCAAAGGAAAGGCGCTAGATATTACGTAAAGGACAACTTTACCTCATTCTGGTTCACGTTCATCTACCCTAACCTCAGTGCAATTGAGGAGGGAGTATATGAGATAAGTGAGGATGAGTACCATCGATATCTAAGTGAAATTTTCGAGAGGATATGCAGAGAATACATCAAGGACGTGTATAAAGTTAGAGCGGAGAGAGTGTGGCATAAGGATGTGGAGATAGACGTTTACGGGAGTGGGATAGCCGGCGAGTGTAAGTGGAGCAATAACGTAGACGGCGAAAGAGTACTGTATCAACTGATTAGAAAGGTTGAGGAACTTGGGTTAAAAGTAAACAGGTATATCGTTTTTGCGAGGGGATTCTCTAAGGTAGGAGGAGAGGCAGAGTTCGTAGATTTAAAAAAACTTGAGGAATGGTATCGCGGAGGTAGTTCTTGATAGGGAGAGTGAACTAGAGAGTACTATTTTGAATTTTATCTGATATGGACGAAAATTAAAAACAACAGTTTCAACTGCCTCAAGCGTTAGTTAAGGGTCGACTATAGATTCCTTTGAAAATTACTACAGCAAAGTTGTAAATACCGGGATATAAAAATAGCAGATTCAACCCTACTCCACCGGAAGAGGAGATATAAGCGATCTAAGGAGCAGGTTGGAGATGGATAAGTTACATAAGACGCGAGCCAAAACAGCCTGCTCCGAATAGGGCTTGAGTACCTGTTCTTCATGACGGTTAACACGGACAGGGTAATTCGACCCGTTAACATGAAGGGAGTGAAACTCCTCAGAACCGTTGAAACAGGTTAGGAGTGCCCTATGTCTGAATACGTTTAAGTCGCGTTAAAGTAGAACAATCTCTATCATCTAAATTCCTGATTCGAAACTTACCCTGCATTTTCTAATAGTTCTCCCTACAATAAATTTTCCATAAGGCAGTTCAAGTATCGCACCGTATTTTCTTATCTCATTACTCCAACTTTCCAATTTCTCGTAAGCGTTAATTTTGTCATACGTAACGCAGAACGCTATAGACACTCCCATTAGAACAGTTCCGAGAGTTAGATTATTTTCGAATTGATCCGTTGTCATAATAGTAGTGTCCAAATAAACACCCGTATCTTTAAGGAATTTTAACCTTACCTCGTTAAACCTCAATCGTTTTGACTCGTCCTCTACAACGAGTAATACATCTAAATCAGAGTCCTTGCGGTATTTACCTATAACCCTGCTTCCAAAGAATATTATTGCAAGTGTTTCGTTTCCTTTTAACAACGAAGTAGCTATCCTAAATAACTCCATGTTTTCTAAGGTATTTTTCTGCAATCCCGATCACTTGTTCAGAGTACTCTATTCCTCGTTTGCACATTTCTTCGTTAACAAACTCCTCAGGAGTAGTTATGTTATTCCCATTAAAGAATGGATATCTTGAGATGTTCCATGCGCTGGAAAGGTAGTCTAGTGCATTCAGAACTACGTCTAATTCGTTTCCAATATCTTGTAAAAGGTTTGAAGCGTCTGCTATGACGTCGTGCTCCTTCTTATATACTAGTTTTAGCTCCAACATGGCTTTTACGCTTTTCTCAACAGATTGCTGAGAGTAGAAGAAGCACTCAGGATAATCTTTAAGCTCTAGGGCCCTCTTGGCTCTAACGTTATCCTGTTTTGCAACGTTATAGAAAGCCCTAGCATACTCCCTGAACTTAGGAGGAATCACAGGTTATTTAAAAAGTAAGCGAATAAATTGTTTTGCCCTATCAGCTCATTTGACATCTTCAATTAGTATGAGAGGTCATACAGTTAAAGAGCTCTAAGGTGAAGATGCCCCGTCCGTAAGGGCGTGGTAGTTCACACAGTTCATAATCTTTGTGAGATTTGTGGGAGAAAGTAGGGTTTACGCACCCGAGAGGGTAGGGGATTTAGAGAGACGTCAAAATATCTTCTAGATGTATTTGCGAACCAGGTTGAAATGCTTACTGGATAGGACTTGCACTCCCGTGTGGCCCTAACCGCGACCAATAACACTTAAATTTACGTAGCCCGAACTATCCTCGTGGAGAAGGAACTCGTCGACGCGTTTCTGAAGGTATACGGGGAAGATCTAATCTCCCTCGTCCTCTTCGGATCCTATGCTAGGGGAGAGCAGAGAAAAGATAGCGACATCGACGTATTGGTTGTCCTCAAAGAGATTAATGACAGGTACGAGGTAATGAAGAAGTTCATTAAGGTCGACGATATCCTGGAAACTACCTTGTACCCTGAGTTAAGGAAAGAAGGCTTTGATCCATACGTTTCTCCGGTAATTTACGACGTAAACACTGCCGCGAGGTTCAGGCCCCTCTACATTATGGTTGTGTTTGAGGCGAGGATTCTCTACGACAGAGGCGGAGTGATGGAAAAAACCTTTTATAGGATCAGGAAGAGGCTTGAGGAACTAGGAGCAAAGAGGGAAAGGCTAGGTAGGGGCTATGTGGTGACTTTGACAAAGGTAAAGCCGGGGGAGGTAGTTAACTTTGAATAACCTGGAACTGGCGGAAGGGCTTTTACAGGAGGCAAAGATAAGGATTGAGTACGTAGAACTGGACTTGAAGCAGAACAAGGACTACGCCTTTTGCGTAAGGTTATCTCAGGAGAGCGTTGAATTGAGTATAAAGTCGATGTTGAGGGTCTTATCGATAGAGTACTCAAAGACCTATGACCCAGGTAGAATCCTCGAGGCAAACAGAGATAAGCTGCCCGACTGGTTAAGCGAGGAGTTAAACAGCGTAACGTACGTCTCTAGATGGTTAAGGGCGGAGAGGGAGCCATCTATGTATGGTGATGAGGTTGAAGGAATTCCACCTAGTGAGCTCTACAATGAGGATTACTGTGTAAAGGCTATGGAGGCTGCCAGGAAGGTTCTCAAGTTAGCGGAGAGGCTCATCTACGAGGTCAAGAGGAAATAGAGGACTCTCAAAGAACCTTGGAAGGTGAGAAGCTCACCGAGGACACATCTCTAAGTGCGTCTTTTTGGTACCCAGTAATCTTGCTCTACCTAAGATATTAAACCTTCCAAGGGGAAAACGCGTAACACTAGGGATAAGGATAACAAGTCCCTACAATGGTTAGTCTAATGGGGCTCAGGTTGTCCGAGACAGAAGAGTCAGGGACGACGTTGACGTAAGTAGCGTTCTGGACTCGCTGTTCTCATAACCACGTTAGAGGCGAAGCATGTAGTGCCTTGTGTAGACTCACCCCCTCATCTCTTGTGCTACGTTTTTTCCCCGTGGAAATGGTTACCCTGTTGTTAAGGGTTCGACATATAACTTTTCATAGTTACGTGTGCATCACTTTCTTAAGTAGAACGATAAAATGGGATCTATGACCCTGTATTCATGATCCACCTTATCCACAAGCCCTCGATTTTTTAGTATCTTTATCACTCTATATATATTTGATACTTTAACTTCACTTAATTTATCTTCTCTCGCCAAACCTTTTAACACCTTGATCTCGTTCTTTGTAAGACCCTCCAGGTCTCTCCTCAACTCTATCTCTACGTTAGGATCTTCAAGGAAGACCTCTATCTTACATTCCCTCTCAAACACTAAACCGGCCAAATTCAACCACGCAGGAATACCCTCAGTTATTTCGTAGACTTTCTCGTAATGCTCTTTACACCTATCCTTTAACCCCTCGTCTAGGAACCTTACCGACGTTTCTTTGTCAAATGGTTTGAGTCTCTCGATTTTGAAGTAATTGTAAAAGGGCTCTTTAGCTCCAGTTATCATTTCCTCAATTATCCCTGTTTCCGACCCTGAGATCATTACCTCAACGTTTTTACTTTCCTGTAATCTTTTCCTAGTTAACTCCAAGATCTTCGGAAACGGCTATCTAAGAGTTCTAACCTTTTGAAACTCGTCTATCATAAGCACTACGTTCTTCCCGCTGTCCTCGGCTATCCTTTGAGGTAAAAGCAAAACGTGATCCAGGATTTCACTCGGTTTCAACTTACTTTCCTTGAAAAGAGTGTAACGATCAATGTAAGACTCTAAATTCGGCATCTTGACGCTTAAGGTCTTGATCGAACCTAGAAACTGATTTAACGACCCCACTATAGAGGACGAGATGTTCTTGGTCTTTATTTTAAGCGACTTAGATAGTGCGTCCAACACCAGCTTGCTGGTAATCTCATCAGCGAATTCCTCTATTAACGATATTCCCTCTAAACTTATCTTTGCAACTACGTATTCACTGCTCAACTTAACCCTAATGTAGTTGAGGAGTGAGGACTTACCCGTCCTCCTGGGAGCTAATAATGCTACGGGCTGTCTTCTACTAACATAATTAAGTAATAGGGCAACGTAATCCTCTCTATCGAAGAACTCGTCCTCCTCAGTTAACTCTCTGCCAAATACGAATTTGACTATACGCTACCGATAGTCTATCGATACCGTAGTTAAAATTATTTTACACTATTCGTCCTCAAGCAGTTATCTTATTCAATAATAGAGAGTAAGAATACAGAGCATAACGAGGACTAATTCCCTCAAGATATTCACCATGATAGAGGATCTAGGAGGGGGTAAGTTTAATCCAGTTAACGTTTACTTGCAAGGACAGCGAGACTTAACACAGATACCATGGGATTCTCTTTCTCCCACAAAGTTTAATAACCTGGAGACGGTACTAAACAGGCAATAAATGTTATTTACTTTGAAAACTTAATTTTAAGTATAAAGTAACCCACTTTACAATGCTTACTCAGGACAATAAGACAGGGGGATTACGAGAAATTAAACTCTTTTCCTGACTTCCTAGGCTTAAAAGTATCTGGTTCTACCCTCTAGAAACTTTGAACTTATTACGTCGAAAACCTCTTTTTAGCTTCATTTTCGAGAGAATGTCATTACCTGTGAGTACACTTAATAAACTTAATTTAATATTACCCCTCCCTTCGTAATTAAGCCAATTTTATTTTAAAGAGATGTATCTTATAACTTATAGTTTATTTAGTTGTTCACGTTAATTACGTACTGGTCACTGTCACCTCCTAGTGTAGGTATTCGTTCAATTGCCTATTCAGCTCAACAGTAGGCGACTCACGGGAATGTAACTGCGTGGAGCTCACATATCCGCAAGGTTCACCCTTTTGGGCACACCATTATCTGCATAAGGGATTATATTAATCGAAAAATTCAAAATAAACGAATATAAAGATTTCTATTATGAAAAAGGATTTAGTCCTACATTGTGGTTCACTCTAAATTTGTTTTTCCTTCATACTACATAGGCAGTTCACGTCTTCTTTGCCAATTTAGTTTATTTCAAAAATTGTAACAAATTTAATTCAATACTACCGCAATGACTTGTGGGGATTTACGCTCAATGACTTACTTTATTTCATCATCTTTCTCTGAATTACAATTCGCAAAGGAACCCTTAATGGCCCATGCCGCTGGTCATAGTGGGTTTTTAAATTACAATATACGATATTCTAATATATGAGTGAAAAGATCGTCAACGACGTCATTAATAATCCTCGGCTCTTGTCGTCGTTGGCTGAAAAAGTCTATGAAAGGCTTAGGGATGACGTGATCATAAAGAAGCTAGAGGAGAATAGTGAAGCGATTAAGTCCATGCAAGAGGAGGTAAAGAAGCACGGTGAGGCCATTGAGAAGCTAGAGCAGGCAGTTATCAAGCAAGGGGAGGCAATACAAAAGCTCCAACTTACAGTAGACGAGCACAGTAAGGCCATCAAGAGGTTAGGGTGGGAGATTAAGAGGTTATCAGTTGAGGTCGGTAGTTTTACAAATAGGGCCGGGAAGGGGATGGAGAAGACTATGCTCAAACTTTATAAGAAGGCTTTACAGCTCCATGATGTCGACCCGACTAAAGTACAGCATGGTCTAATAGTCGATGACGTCGGTATCATAGAAAAGGGCAAGGCTTTTGAGGTAGACTTTTATGAGACAAACGATTACGTCTATGTATTTGAGATCAAAAATTTTGCAGATGAGGGGGCGTTAGAACAGATTATCATTAGGAAGAAGCTCTTCTCTGCAAAGTATAAGGATAAGAAGTTGAAATTGTTCTTAATTGCTAACTTTGTCGATAAGAAGGTCAGAAAACCGTTAAAAGAAGAGGGCGTGGAAATTATAGCCTCCCACGTGGTATGAGTTAAGGGCTGAACGATACAAAAACGAGTAGTATATGACACTGAATTGTGGTACAATGAGTGTTAATCTCACATTTTCAGCCAGCCCTGTCAATACATGCCGAACCCTAACTGCCCTGTTCTTCTCTCATAACGCCGGTAATAATAAAGAGTACGACTTCCATCATAATTAGTAGTTACTTTTCGTAGCCACTAGTATTTCCAGCATCATCACTCCATCTCCCTCCTCGTGCCTAGGTATCGATAAAACAATCTCATTTTTGAACCGCTCATTATAATTTTAACTCTTTTTAAATTATCAAAGGAGTAGGCAAATGAATAAAGTAAATTTACCCCTGAGGTAGGAGTGTTCTCATGCAGTCTCCTATTCGATATTTATATGTAAAATTATATTAGTAATGCGATATATCGTATTCACCTAGAATAGCCCCTCAATAGCATTAGCCACCTAAAAAATCACTGTGCCAA
The DNA here is from genome assembly GCA_019704295.1 of Sulfolobales archaeon HS-7. Taxonomy (GTDB): domain Archaea; phylum Thermoproteota; class Thermoprotei_A; order Sulfolobales; family Sulfolobaceae; genus HS-7. The sequence continues at coordinate 1,182,513 of AP024596.1, forward strand.
CAATGTTCAGTAAAGCACCGCTTAATCAACCATCAACCTTATACCTTCTCACTAAATTGGTTAACGAGTTTAATTACCGTTAAAGAAGTCGTTTCTAATCAAGTAGTAATTTCACTACAACTTATCGAATAAGATGACTGTATGAGAACACTCCTCGAGGGTTCCGAGGTCCACGGTACTCGCCTAAAGAACCTCGAGGCCCTCGCACATAAGTCTTTTCTAAGTCCAGTTTATCCTTAAGTTTTCGAGTGTATAGGCTGAAGAAACTAGAACAGTCGTTAAAGAAGTAATTTTTTCGTTATACTAATATTTTTACTGTCAACTATAGAATAAGATGACTGCATGAGAACACTCCCAACACTCCACCGGAAACACTCTATTCGGAATACGACGCACAACAATCGATCATGATGGCAGAGGAAATACTGGATTACTAAAAGAAACTGTTTGACGAGAAAAGGAGCAAGTGGCTGGAGACATGATTTGATCTGCCTTTTAGACCTGCGTATTTCATTATTCCATTTTTATTAATAATGATACTTTGACTACTCTAAAAACTAAATCGTCCTTGGTCAAGGTCCCACAGGAGAATTCGTGCAGAGGAAGAGAAGTTACAGGACTTAAGACCACTTGCTATTACTCGGACTTTTATGGGCGTAACCAGTTTAGCAGTGTTCTCATACAGTCATCTTATTCGATAAGTTGTAGTGAAATTACTACTTGATCAGGATGCCTTCTTTTAACGATAATTAACCTCGTTAACCAATTTAGTGGGAAAGGTATAGGGTTATAAGGTGTTAACTAATGCCTTACTGGACATTGCTTGCTTTTTCTAAGGATTTTGGAACCCTAACATCCACTTCCACCCCTTCAAGATTTTTATACCGTAAGCCTCCTTCTCCTCATCATCGAAAGTTATGATGTAGGCGGGAATCCTCTTTCTTCTCAAAACTTCCTTTAGTCCCTTGATTTCCCTTTCGTCATTTAAGGTGAAAGTAGCCTGATATGCCTCTTTTATCTCGTTACCTTGACGAATTATGAAATCAACTTCGTTCTTTCCTCGATAATAAAATATGGAATCTCCGCCATACCTTCTCCTAAGTTCCAGATAGACCGCGTTCTCAAGAAGAGAGCCTAAGCTTTCGTTAAGCCTGTATCCTACTACGTTTGACAGTCCCTGATCTACGGAATATACTTTCTTCTCTCCCCTCATCATTTCCGAGAAAGACGGAGACAATGCTGGTACTAGATAAATCAGGATAGAGTCCTGTATACAAGAAGTAAACCTTTCAATCGTCCTGAGGGGTATTCTCAAAGAGCGAGAGAGCCTTCTAAAGGAGATCCTATTTCCTATGTTAGATATGTAAAATAGCGTTAAGATCTTCATTTTTTCCGAGTTTCTTACTTTACAGTTCTCTATAACGTCTCGCGTCAAAATATCATTATAAAGCTCAAGTAGGATCTTGTCCTTCAAGTTACTGTTAACTACTGAGGGGAAACCGCCGAATCTTAAGAAATCTAGAAATAACTTCTTTATCTCGCTTTCGTTGGCTAGCAACTCCAAGGTTGTGCTTACTTTCATCCCTTTGAATGATAAAAATTCCTTAAACGATAAGGGGAGCACTTCCGTGGAAATGTGCCTACCTGATAGTACTTCCCTAACTTTCCCCTTGTTCATAATTGATGTAGACCCGGAGACGGCAACGTAAGCTCCCTTTCTGTCCACTAAGGACCTAACAAACCCTTCCCAATTCCTAACCTTGTGAATCTCGTCCAAGAAGATGTACGGTTTTCCCTTTGCCCCTGTCTCCTCCGTATATATATTTAAAACTTCAAACAATTTCTCTGCAGAGTCGACCTCAGACAACCTAGCGTCCTCGAAGTTAATGATCAATGACAGGAAGGGACTCACGCCTTTCTCTTTTATTAGATAATTAACGATCTGATTAAATATGGTTGACTTACCGCTCCTTTTCACTCCCACTACATCCGCTACGAAATCCGCTTCCATTATCTCTAGGACTTTCCTGGTATAATGTCTGGGATGTCCTATGAATTGCTCCCTGTACCAGAAGTTCCAATCAATTAGTGCCCTTATCACGTTTTCCCTATTCATAAGAGGCCTATGAGTCAAAAGTTCATAAATTTGACTCTTATAATGAGTCAAAAGTTCATAAATTTGAATCCTTAAATGATTCTCGACAAATCCTTCATAGGTATTTTTACCTAACGATCACCTGTGTGGAGGAGAGTATGAAGTTTTGGCCTGCTATTGTTAACGCTAGACTAGTATTCAAACTAACGTTGGGTTTCAAATTAATGAGAGAACGTTAAACATAAAGTCTAAGAACGTTGAAGGCATCCATAAGGCACGTTTATTCGAAGGTCATTACGAGTCGAGGCCGAAAAACTTCACCGTTTATCAGAACATAAAAACCAAGGTGTTTGATTTGTATATGATGACGTCCTTTGGTGCCATGGTTCCCAGTGTTCTACAGAATGAGGCGTGCTATGTATAACGCTATGAGAGATCATCGCTTGACTATAAAGGTTTGACTAAGTATGATCTAGGATTGGCAGGAACCTTAGGATTTATGGAAACCTTGACCAGTACTTCGTGCTAGCAAGGCGTTATACGCTTAGATGTGTTATGCGGAATCCATGTAGGGCCTCACATTGGATAAAAGAAGCGTTATGGAGTGTTCCTGGTAACTAAATTTATAGAAATCGAGAGTCGACTATTAAGAACGCTTCCTGAGAGGAATTGAGTAGAGTTGTTGAGGAACTTCATCAAAAAGGAAGAGATTAGGCACACTTTACTAAAAATCAAACTGTAATAAATTGTTTTCTTACCATATATTTTCCATATTGTTGTATTAATAAATCTTAAAAGGCAAAAACTTTTTAAGCGAAGCGAATATAACGTATTGTGTCCCATGCTAAAGCTTCGACGAATTATGCCGAAATAATTTCTGAAGTAATCAATAAGGAAAATAAGATAAGGCTAATTCTCAAGACTTTCGGTATTAAACGCGCATTTTTGACACAATTGAGAAAGGACTACTCCTTTCGATTATATCCTGTATTCTTTTCCGAGGACTTTAACCTCAGTAAGAGGGTAGTTTGGTGTAGGAACTCAAAATTAAAGTACAGCATGGCTATGTCAATATTCGACTCTGTCATGAATTTATTCAGAGGGGATATAGAAACGAGTTCCTTTGTAACCGTCTTATTTACGGATTCTCAATCAAAAGATGGATTAAACGAAGTTATAAACTACCTTAACGATTTAGGATTAGCGGAATGTGAGGTATTTAACGTTAGAAAAACCGTCAAGTTAACGAGAGAACCGAGTTGTTTCGATTTCGAAAAGGGGACGTGGGTTTGCGGAGAAGTATTAAATACGTATGGGAGGGACGCATCAGTCATAAGCAACAGCTTTGATGTTAAAGACGTGATCCTGTCCAACCATATCTATCAAGGTGAAAATATCAGGAAGCTAATTCACCATTTACCCCACATTCTTCCAACAATTCAGGGGTTCACTTACACTCTCAAGTCGAACGATTACATAGTCGACGTAATTGGGGAGGAACCTTTAGACACTTTTCCCAATACTGTCTGGTATTTGAAGCTTGATAGGAGATATCTAACCGAGATCCATCTATCTAAGGAGGAGTTATATAAGTTCTCACATTTGTGCAAAAGGGACAGTATAATAAGCATAAGAAGCGAGAGTTTTTCCAAGGCTAAACCCCTTCCCGTAGAGTTTTTTAAAGAGGGAATTTGGAAGTTTCCTACAATAAAAGTAGTATATCAGGAAATGTGAGTACAGTAAACTTTTATAATTTTGTTTCTGTGAAAAATTATTTTCTTGTTACTCCGATGAAAAAATTAACTATTGCGAAAAAGGAAGGGATTAGACTAAATAAGTTTTAAATGACAACTCGGTTGACTGAAAATAATTAACTGTGTTTCCGCGGTAGGTATCATATGTACTTAAGGTTTAAGGGGAAATATTTATAATGAGTTAGGACAGAAAAGCTTATAGGTGAGTGAAAGGTGATGCTAAGGCTTACTAGAGGATCTGTTGGAATTAAGGAAGCTTATAGCCAGGCTATGGCCGTTACCGCTCCCCTGGGTAGCGTAGTTTCAACTACGACTGCTGCTGTAGCTTATGCCGGAGGAGGGGTATTATTAGCGACCTTCCTAGCTCTGTTAGCTAGTGCTATGTGGATATTTACGTTAACGCGATATTCCGGGAAGGTGGCATCAGCGGGGGGATTTTACTCCTTTTCCTCAGCTGCGTGGGGAAGTAAAAAAGTGAGCTTCTTCGAGGCATTCATTGAAATTGGAGCTTACGTTATTCTAAATGCTGCGAATGTAATTGCGACTATAACGATACTAAAGTTCGTAAATAGCTTAGGATTTACGATTCCAAGTTTCATTAGCTGGCTCGTTCTGGGTATTTGCGTGATTTACCCCACTCTATTATCTCTGTACGATGTGAGGAAAGTATTAGGCAGAGTCGTTCTAATTGCGGGAAGTGCTGAAGTAGCACTATTGATAATGATGTTCATATACTCGGTAGTCACAAGGGGTTTTCAACCTCATTTATTCGTGTCAACCAGATCGATCGGAACAGGCGGATTCGCGTTAGCCTTTATACTTACCCTAGTTAGCATTTCTGGTGCTGGTGCAGCTACATATCTTGGAGAGGAGGCCAAACTTCCTACTAAGACGATTAATCTAGGGATGTGGCTGTCACTGATTATAGGGGGTATCGCTATTTCCCTAGGCACTTACGGTTTACTCTCGCTTTGGTCAGGTCCTATTGCATCTATTCAGAACTCTCAACAACCTCTTTTAGCAGAGTTTAGTAGGATTGGAACTTTTCCGCTATTGCTCACAATGGTTTTAGCAATAAACAGCCTTGTTACGTCTAATATAGGCACGACTCTAGGGAGCGCTAGAATTCTGTTCAATCTTTCAAGAGAAAACGCTGCCCCTAAGCTATTTTCGAAAATGAGTAAAAGTGGTCAGCCAATAGTGGCCACTATAGTTATAGGTATCTTCACGGCGTTATTGTCAATTTTGCCGTCACTAGTTGAGGGATTTTACTCCGCGTTTTTAGACGTAAGTGCGATAGCCAGTATATTCTGGGTTACAGGAAGATTAATAGACTCTGCGGGTGTTCCGGTTTTCCTAATGAGAATAAGGCGTCTGAGTGTAATGAGTTTAATAATCCCGTTAGTGGTTACTGCCCTAAATGTGTGGGGAATAAGCGTATCTGTGTCGCAGTTTGACATCGTTCAAGCGGGCATAATAACCATAACTGCAGGGTTACTAATACTATGGTACGCCAGGTACGGTAGGAAAGGTAAACCAGGTTCTCTCATGGTAGATGATAAAGGAGAGCTAATAACAAGAGACGAATTGTTAAAGAGGTTAATAGCGGGTACTTAAGTTAATGACAATACCTTATAATACGTCTATTTCCTTTACCCTTGGTAGTACTCCTCTTTCCTCAGCTAGCTTGTAGAACACTTCCATTCCCGACTTTACTTTCTCAAAAGGAACATTATACTCATCAATATCAGTCCTTATCGTACTCTCCATTATTCCCTTATCGAAATTAGTCCCGTGGACGGAAGACATTATCTCCGCGTCTTTTTTTATAATGGTTTCCAAGTTCCTCTCCGCAAACCTCTTTGACCTTTCGTATAGGGATTTGAACTTCAGTCCAACTTCTTTGCCTAGTTCCTTGTTAAATACAACCATGCCCATTGGCATTGGCAAGCTTGATGAAAACTCCTTCCATAATTCCCACATGCTGCCCACCTTATACACCTCCTTACCTAGTTTCTTAAGCTGGTACATCGCCTTTATCTCATGTACAGCAACTATAACGTCCCCCTCCCTTCCCAATGCGTTCAATTCGTCGATGACTTTCCTCACCACTACTAGCCTCCTGTACTTCCCGATGAAGAGCTTATATAAAGTAAAAGCCGTGGTATTGAGTCCGTGAACTATTACCCTTGAATCCGGCAGTTCATCGAACTTCATCTGATTTGCCGCTAGAATCGGCATTCCGGTGATTCCGTCAGTCGCAGCAGCTACTCCGTTTGACATCACAAAATAGAAATCTTGAATATACGGATAGAGTGCTGCCGATGGTACTGAGACGTCAAGTTCTCTCTTTATTACCCTTTCGTTTATATCCTGCACTGTCTGTATGACCTCAAATTCCGTATTTATTCCTTCCTCCTTAACCCAACCCTCCATAATAGGAATCATCGGGTATAAATCTCCTGAATCAGCTAATGCCCCTACTCTTATCGTTGTCATATTCCTTAATACCTTATCTACATTAAAAAACTTCATTTAACCCAGTGATTAGAAGGTAATATATTAACGACTAGACGAGTAGGACAAATCTATTATAAGTTAAGTTGGAGTATTCGCTTTTCATGACGATATAGCTAATTATAAAGGAAGTGATTCAGTGTTAGGGTATTCTGAGGAAAGTTAATTAATATGTATGAGTAAAAACCTCAGAAAACCACATGGGTGTAATTGTTTTCATAAGGCATGGACAGAGCGTTTCTAACGTGATGAGGATACTCACCTGTGATAACGAAGGCTATCCCTTAACGGATGAGGGAATATCGCAGTCTCAGGCTGTGGCAAATGAAATTGCTAAGTTAAGAGTCGAGAAAATCTTTACTAGTCCGGTAATAAGGGCTTACCAAACTGCCTCAATTATTGGGGAACGATTGGGGCTAATTCCAATTGTGGATATGAGGCTGAGAGAAAGAGGTTTAGGAGAACTCAACAACACCAGAATAACGGATTATCACTGGAAGATAAAACTGTATCAAGGTATGTATAAGGGCGTTGAGAGCTGGGAGGAGATGCAAAACAGGATGCTTCACTTTGTGAACTCAATAAGCAATTACTCGGTAGTAGCAGCCGTCTCTCATAACGATCCGATAAAAAGCGTAATAGGACATTACCTAAATATGGACGATATATCGATGTTTGGCCTGGTTATTAATAATGCTAATATGACAATAATTAACACTGAAGCAGATAAGCCCATATTAGCCCTGAGCACACCGCTCCTCTCGAGAAATCTGTTAAACAACCTCCGTTCTTACGTTAAGTAACGACAGATAGCTGCCAATTGAATCCCTTATCCCTCTGTTCAGGTTATCTATAATCCCTGTAGTAATCTTGACTGAATTTCTTTTCACCGTTCTCTCCACCAATTCATATGAGAGGTTAGCTATCTGATACTTCGAGATAATGTGACCGAAGCAATATCCCTTCAGAGCCATTTTCGTAAAAACTGGCGCGTAGTGGCCTCCTCCGAAACCAACCGCGAATTCCTTGCAGTCTCCTCCTTTCCCTATCGCTTGAACAACAGAATCCGCTAGGAATTTCACCGCTTTTTCATCGTTCCATTCTCTCTCAGTACTGCCTAATTCCGCAAAGACGATGGGGGATTTTATTTTATAAGGACCGTGGTGCGTAGCTTCGAACGAGGCCTTTATACCGAACGGATTACCATATAGGTTTCTGAGAATGGAAGTTCCTAGAACGGGTTCGGCAATTCCTAGTTCAGTGGAGGCATCGCCTACGAAGTGGACTGTGAACGCAGGAGTCTTACTACTACTTTCATGTCTTGAAATAACTACTATTGGTTCATCAGACTCATAATGCAATTCTGTAGGATCCTCATCTACTATATGCCCATCGAATCCAAGTTCGATCAGTTTTTGTCCAACCGGGTCCCTATTAGATATGATAATTACAACCATTATGTAAATTACCTCGCCTGAAAGAATAGAGCTCCCTTCTTATCTCGCCACAAGTAGAGCACCCCGCGATAGTAGAGGTATACTAATCCTCTCAAAGTGTTCAGTAGGGTATTATATTCCTCGGTAGTCCAACTCCATTTATGACGACTGAACATGAGATCAGTTAACGTTAAGTTCCCCTTGAGGTAACTGCCTCTGGGCCAGGTCTTTAAGGAAAATACGGGATAAACCAAGATTAATTCTCTACCTAATTCCCTGATCCCATAACCCGTGTCCTGTCACCTCAGAGACGGGGAGGGCTCTCTCAAATCGCGCTCGATTAAATCCTTCTCATGCACCTCGTGAAAGCACAAATCCGCGTAACCTAAAGTGTTGCGGACTTCATACCCAAATTTCAACCTAGTCCTTAACGTCTCTTCGTTAGTTAACGTTAGAAGTCGCAATCCTAGGTCAGGCATTATTGAAATTGTTGAAAAAAGGAGTATTTAAGTATAAGGGGTTTATCCGTCCTCACAATCTTCAGCCTTTTAACTCGTCTGTCCCTTACCTTCATTTCAATCACCCTACTTTCATTCACGATCTCTATAGGATCTTAAGCCTCGACCACCTTGTATGTGTCATGAAAATCCTTTGAGCTTAATGATACGGGGTTTGCATCTCTGTATTTCCACTCTCATCCTTTTGGGCCTAACTCATACCGGTATGGAGGATCATCCTTATCAAAAATTTTATTGTATATAAAGATATTAACAGGGAAAAATTAAGTCCATTGAAATAACGCCCTTCTGAGTGCCTGGATTAACATGTATCTCCCAAACTAAAATGATTGATATGCTGTGGATTCCAGGATAACATTTTAAAAATGATCATACTTCGCTTAATTTAATGAGGACTCGGGAAGCGTCATTCAAGCCTGGATTAAGTTGGGTACATAGCGAGTTTTACTAATCTAATTGCGGTTAAATGATTCCTGATCATCTCAATTTTCTCCAGAACTTTGACCATTCCTTCGTAAGGTCCGAAGAGCTCTGCGTTGTATACGTACACGTTTTCCTCAATACACCTGAATACTCTCATTAGGCGTATAAACGGCACGTATTCAAAAAACTCCTTGATATCTTCGTCCAAGAAGAACACTTCAATCATGAAATCCCTAGTTCCGTAGTCGATTAAGAAACTGGAGAAAAATCCACTGTGAAGTAATTGTAAAGACCTCTCTAACCCTAAATTCTCTACCTCTATTAGGTTGGAGCCAAATTTTCTGATCGCCTCTATTCCTTTTCGCAGTTCCATCGGTGTCAAGTGATTAGAGGACGATTTTGAGGGGGCGGCTTTGACATTTACGGAGTACCAAACGTCCTTTTTAGGGTCGTAAGATTCAGGGATTCCTGAGTAGTTCAATAGACTGACGAACTCTAACTTGTCCATTATTCCGCTTCCCCTATAAGGAGTTATGTGTTCTAACCGTTCAAAGTTCCTTTCGTAATGTTTTACAATACTATCATTTACAACCCCAAAAAGCCTTAGTTGCTTAACAATGCTCTTATAGTAAGTCAACGAAGGCATGGATAATTCCCTACCGTTTTTCGCATTATTTACGAACCAGCTAAATTTCATTACCGAATGAACTCTAACATAAATCGAATATAAAGGAATTGGTATTACTGCTATATGTATCTAGTAAACATAACTCGGAACTTATCAAGGGATTAACGTATTTCTCATGAGTAGGATCTCTCTTTTTTTGAAGGAACTGCATGACTATGGCGTGTGAATTTTACGATTAATAGGCTAAAAACGTCTCCATATATACCTAGGACGCTGCGGTTTCAGATGAGCATTAGTAAGTAAAAAGTAAGCCTAAACAAAGTGCTTATTTGAGATCCCCTGGTGGTGTACTCTTTAAACTAGGCAAAAACCTAAACTTGATAGCGGGATAAACGTTTTCTATGAGGTTACGAAAATACCTTTATGAGGTATGCGATATTCGATTCAGATACTGCAAGTGATGACGCTATCGCCTTACTAACATCAGCCAAGTTCTTTAGATTAATAGCGGTAACAATAGTGGCAGGAAATGTGGATTTCGATCAGCAGGTGAGAAATGCAATATTTACTTTGGATTACTTTGGCTATGATGAAATTCCGGTATATCAAGGTGCCAGACGACCGATTATGGGTAAGTGGGAGTACGCGAAAGAGGTGCACGGGGAGAACGGAATGGGGGAAATACAGGAAGTCAACGTGAAGAGGTCGGCTAGTATAGGCTTTGCCCCTGACGTAATACTGGAGATGGCTGAAAGATATTCGGGAGAACTTGAGATTTTCGCAGTTTCACCGTTAACAAACATAGCTCTAGCGTACTTGAAGGATCAACGTCTTCCAAAGAAGATAAAGAAGCTATGGATCATGGGAGGGGCTTTCTCTAGGGGAAACGCGTCACCCATAGCTGAGTATAATTTCTGGGTAGATCCCGAGGCAGCGTCCTTAGTGCTTAACGCAGGTTTTGATATAACAATTGTACCTTGGGAGACATGCGAACTCGGTGCAACTGTAGACGATTCGTTCTGGAACGAAATTTCCTCCCTCAAGACTAAAGCGTCGGAGTTCTTCGTAAAAGTCAACTCCAAAATGAGAAATTACTCTAAAAGAAAGGGACAGAAGGGGAGCGTCCAGACGGATACCTTAACGGTAGCCGTAGCTTATAATCCTAATCTTATCCTAGAGTCAATAAGGGGGAAAGTTGAGGTCGAGACGTGTTCCATGAGCAGAGGGGCTATGCTTGTAGATTATTACGGCTTAGAGGGAAAAGAACCAAATGCGACTGTCGTCTCTAGGATTGATGGTCAGGCGTTTCGTGAGTTTCTCCTAGATGTTCTCTCTTAGAGCACTCCGCGTACGCAACCAAACTTATTCCCCTTATTTTCATTCCCTCCTCAGTAACGCTCTTGATAAGGCCACTTACGTCAACTGGAATATCTATGATCTGATCAGTGTCGATGCAAACGACGTTTACGTGGTCGTCCTTCTTCATTTCATACCACGCAACACCCTTAGCTTCAAAAGCATTCAGAATCCCGTATTCAGTTAACGTCTCAAGAGTATTGTAGACCGTGGAAAGGCTTATTCCCGGCTCTACCTTCTTTATACTCTCGTAGATCTGCTCTCCTGTGAAATGCCCTCCTGAAGAGATTATATTAAGAATAGCAAGTCTCTGCGGCGTTACCTTTAGACCTGCGGATCTAAGTTTCTCTGCTATTTCCTTTTGACTCATAGTCATTACTACTCAGAAACAGTTATAAGCTTTCTCAGTGTTCGGGTCTCTTCATCACAATCTCAGGAAGACCCGCTCATCACCTCAGCCCGTTATGAACTGGTGTGTCTTTACCTTTCCGTTCTCTAATATTACCAACAGTGCGTGTAAAATACCTGCATTATATTCACTTCCAGGATTGAAAATCAGCGTTTCACCTATCCTATCGAATCCCCGCGACTCATGAATGTGCCCGTGAATTCCCAAGAGTGGTTTAAATTCTTCAATAACCTTTCTCACGCTCTTAGACCCCACGTGATCCGTTTCAATCTCCCCTCCCCTTACAACTGGCCTCAAATCTGAGGTTAGTTTAAATGCATTGTCGAGGTTAGTTCCGTAAGGGGGAGCATGAACGTTGACCACAGTCCGAGAAGGATCCGATACCTTATCCATCATGCGTTTTATCTCGGAATGGATCTTTTCCTCAGGTGCCTCTCTGTAGGTATTCCATGGCGTGGGGTTAACTACGCCATAAGAGATCATCTCATAGTTTCCCGGAAGGGGTATTACCTCCCCCTCAGATCTCTTCATAACTTCCGGCGGGATTGCCTCAGCCGCGTATTCCGGATCGTCATTGCCCAGATTGTAGTAGATAGGTACATTTATTCCTTTGCTCCTAACTACGTCGCTCCAGCTCCTCAGCTTATCCGTAATTGCCTGTTTAAACGCCTCTTCCTGAGCCCTTTTATTCTCGCTTAATTCCTCTAATTCCGTATGTGTTACTACCTTATAGTAAACTCCCTTCTCTGATAACTCCTTCGTTAAGACCTGAAGGCGATCTGAGGTGTACTCCTTACCATCAAACTCGTAGACCCCGTTTCCCTTATCAATTATCGTCGCCAGTGCCTTCCCCGCCAAATCCCCTCCAATGATCAGGACATCAGCTTCGTACATCTTAGATGCATTTAGGAACTTCCTAAAGGTCACGTCGGAGCCGTGAAGATCTGAGGTAAAGAAAAGCCTTACGGATTTACCGCCTTTCTTACCGAACATTAGATCACAGGATAATTTAGAGTTCCCACTTAATTAGCTTAATCCGCCATAGTTGAGTTAAGGAGGAATAATCTTTTTAATTAGATTTTATAAGTTTATAGTTATGAATGAAAATAATCAGGATGTATTGGAGGGCAAAACGGTTGAACTTACAGACGATACCTTTGAGAACTTCATAAAGACCCATAAGATAGTAGTAGTGGACTTCTGGGCACCGTGGTGTGCGCCATGCCATATGATCTCCCCTGTACTTGAGGAGGTAGTGTCAAAATATCCTGGAGTGATCCTAGCTAAGGTCAACGCAGACGACAATCCCAAGGCAAGTTCAACATATTACGTAATGAGTTTACCCACAATCATAATCTTTAAGAAAGGAGAACCCGTGGAAAACATAGTGGGCGCGGTTCCGGAGGAAGTAATAGAGGAGAAGCTAAGATGGGTAACCAAAACGCTCTGATGATAGGAATAGATGCATTAGACTACGGATACTTCTTAAAGTGCAGACTAAAGGTTCTGTCCACTCTCTTCAATACTGCGTACAGAGGTGTAGTGGAGAACGAACTGTATATGGATACCGTCGCCTCCTGGAAAAGAGTTCTTAACGTTGGAGATGAAAATCCCTTGATACGCGATCCCAGGATAGAGTTCGCTAACATTCCGCTCGAGGAAAAAAAGACTATTGGGAAAATCTCAATACCATATGACAAGTCAATTCCCCTTGAAAAAGAACTTGAAATGGTGACGGAATTCGTTTCCAGCGAAATTGAGGAAAAGGCCCTGGTTGTGGATATAACCGCTATTGGAAGGGGAGCATATGATAGCATTTGCAACGCCTATGAAAAGATCGACTCCTCCTTAACGAAGCTGCTAAAGAAGGCAGATAACTTCTTAATCATGTCCCCCTACGGGATCAATCCTAAAGGAACTAGAAATAAGTTCGGCGTGTTCATCTCAACTTTCCCCCGACCAAAAGAGCACGAAACGGTCAAGATCGAGGAAGTCGGAAAGTTTTTCTTAACCTTAATTCAACCCTAATTGAAACTTAAGGAACGAAGCGTTTTAGATCATTCCTATCTAAATCTAAGGCTGAGAAGAGGTCACAGACAAAACGTCTCCCCTTTTAACCAGTATTATGTTGGTTCCCCTAATCAGTTGAACCGATTCATTATTTATGACGACCCCCCAGGGGAGTAAAGTGCAACAGTGCCTTGATCTAATACCCTGTACGTGTTCTCCAGTTTCTCTAATCCTTTGGGCATCACGAATATCTCGCTAAGTCCTATAACCTCCGTCTTTGCGTCAAAGCCCTTCATTAATAAATATTTAAATTCCAATTCATTAAGAGAAAAGTTTACGTTGTAATCTGGTTTGATTACATTGGCTTCTCCGGTAAAGTAATCGTATACTATAACGTCGTTACTCACTCTGAGTTCTCTAGGGGAGAAGTTTACCTCTATTCCTTTACCCTCTTATCACGAGATACCAACCCGTAGCCCTGTTAAATGCCTTTAACGGAACGTTATTGTTATAAGGATCTGCAAATACGTCCCCGAAGGGCGTTAGAATTTCATCGGAATTGGTACTGTACTGTCGGAAAGGGCTATCCTTTTGATTATTTCCTCCTTTTCCATCCCAGGTATATCCGTAATATACACTATTCCACCAGATAGCGCCCTCAATATAGCCTGGAACGTAGCGTTATCATCTACTGTCATGAACATGTCGAAGTCTGGTATACCGAAATACCTGAGGTATAGCAAATTGTAAGTATTAAAAACTGCGTGAAGTTTAGCCATATCCTTTACGTCTTGTTGATAATCCTCCGAAGTCCTGAGTATTTTTGCGGGTTGGAAGGAACTTAACGATTCCATAATTATGGCTCCTATGAAAAATTCAGATCAGTGCTCCATCCAGTTTCACCAGATTTTTATAGGTTAAGGAGAAAAGTATGTTTAGACCTTTTGAACTAAGAGTACATATATAAAAAGATAGAAGGGTTAAACCTACTAGTAATTTTACAAATTCATGTTTATTAATGAATGTCTCTGTCACTTTTATCCCGAATTTCTACCTTTATGGAAGATTAAACTAGATCCATCTCTAGAGTCGGTCAAAGAGTGATTTCCTAAATGTTCTCCATATGACATAGTTCAGACTTTATTATCTGATAACTCATGATATAGCAAATACACGAAAAGTTTTTTTAAGCCGTATGCGAAAACTCTCTAAGCAATGCGAGTGAGAATTAAGAATATAGGCGGGTTAAGCAGTCTAGACGTGAAAATAGATAAAGGACTTACTCTGTATAAGGCCCCCAACTCTTACGGGAAAACATCATTAGTTAGGGCTTTGATATCGCTTTTGACGAGCGAGGTTAAGGCGGAGGATCTCCTAAACGTTTCGGAAGACGAGGGATTAATAGAACTGCACCTGGACGACGACACGTACTTCAGGAAAATAGCCAGGCGAGGAAGAAGGATAATGGAGGAGAAGAAGCTATTAATGGACGACAGAAGGGCACTCTACCTATCATTTTTCTCTCCTGAGAATAAGATAGTTAATCAGATAACGACAGGGAATGAGGACATAGAGTGGTTCCTATCGGAGACCTCTCAAATAAACGCCCTTGCTGCGAAAAGGAATGAACTCGAACAATACCTTTCCTCCCTGGAGAAGAAACAGGGTGAGTTGATGAGGAAATACAAGGAGTCCTCTCAGGCCATAGATAAAATAAAGGAAATAGAATTGGAAATGGAGAAAATACAGAATGATATAAAGATGTCCCAGGTAGCGAACAACACTAACGTTGCTCTTCTAGTGACTAAAACGAATAAGATAGAGGACTTGAAACAGAAGATAAATGCAAGAAAGGAGGAACTTGAAAACACTAGGAAAGTATTTGAGAGGTATAAGGCGAAGGAAAACGAGATAACGCAAAAGATAGACTACAAGTACAAGGAAACCCTTAAACAGAAATTGAGCGATCTAGTCCAGAGAATAGAGAGTAAGAGTCAACTCATACGGGAAGTTGAGGCTAATGTTTCTTTCCTTAAGAAGATATTAGAGGGTGTGCAGGACGCGCAGAGGAAGCACCTCGAGACGTGTTACTTGTGCGGTACCAACGTTAACCCCGAACACTGGAACGCTAGAATAACCGAAATAAGCTCAGAGATAACAAAGGCTAACAGTTCGATTTCGGCAATAAGGATGGAGCTAGACCAGTTACAGAGGGAAAAAGAGGACGCGGAACAGCAGATGTCCGCAATAGAGAAGGTAGAAAATGAGTTAGAAATCGTTAGAAGTAAGGCTAAGGAAATTGAGAAGAAAATGGAGTTAATACAATCGGACATAGATAACCTAGAAAGGCAACTCAGAGAAGCTGAGGGAGTCATGCGGAGTAGTATAATGTTCGCAACAACAAGGACTTCCGAACTTAATAGGAAACTGGAAGAACTTGCGAAGAAGAAGGCGGAAGTAGAGGATGAACTCCTAGAAAACGGTACGCCCGCATCCTTAATGGATGAAATACATGAACTCGACGAGGAGATAAGAAGCGTTAGGAAGAGAGTTGAGGAAATTACCAACGAGTACGTGAACAGAATAACCTCCGTGAGGGAGAACTTCAATAGGGAAATAGAGAGATTGACTGCGAGTATGGGTTTCGACTTCCACGCGGAAATTAATGAGAGGTTTAAAATAGTGGTTCGCAGGAAAAACGTTACTTTAGACCTGAGGAAACTCTCTTCATCTGAGAGGGTTACAATAGCTCTTGTGGTGGTCGTAGCCGCGATGAAGTCCTACTTCAAGACGCCGTTCTTCATAGTTGACGAAATGTTCATGACTTATGATCAGAAGAGATGGGATGCAATATTGAGCTATATCATCACACTAGCTCCCTACGTCATAGTAACGAGATCTGAGGAAAGACCGTCAATCACCTCGGTGAGCTCCGAACCTCAGGAAGAGATATATCAACAATAGCAACTCAAAAATAACGCGTTAGTGAACGTTGGCTATTTACATTAGTAGTGACAACATTTGTGAAGCTTCTGAACCTCGATTTGAGGAATGGAAACTTTAAAGGCACCACACTTTGCCTCCAACACAGTTATGGGAACAGTGAGGCCAAAACGCTATCTACGTTTAAATCGTAGCAAATCGCTATCCTCATCCCTAGAGTTATGCGTTACCCCCACGTAGAAGAAACTAGTGCTAATCTCGGGATTAATGATAATCATGTTTGACAATTATTACCTTTGGCGCTTCCGCAGAATTCAGGAAACTTTTAAGTTATCCCAAATTACCTCATCAAGTTAGACCGCTGATCGCCCTCAGGGCCTCAAAAACATTAGAGCTGGGTAAAATCTTCAGTTCCCTCACTTTAATCCCTAAAACTCAGGGACTGTTGTTACTTTGTGAAGTAATATCGGTCATACATTTGATTCCGACATTAACTGAGATTTACTGCGTTCTCTCTCTGGCCGATCTCCATCATGGAATCGACCTTTACTGCCTCTGATCTCATGAGGAGAATCAAGAGAAATATAAGGGGGATAGTTATAGCAAAAGTATTCCTTATCCCCATTAATTTAACTAAGTAACCCGTTATAAACTGCGTTGCTATTCCCAGAGTCATCATCACGGAGAAGAAAACGCTGTTTACCGCATTTCTCAATCTGGTATCTATAGTCCTAGTAATGGAAATAATAGAGAAGGGGTATGTGAGTCCATGAGGTATTCCCAGTATGAGTAGTGCAGCTAAGTACAGAGGTAAGGACTTAGTGAGGAAAATAAGGGATACCCCTATTAAGGTAATTGATGATGAGAAGATCACACCATTCCACAGTTTACTCACTGGCCTCAATGATATGAGAAACCTGGAGAGAAATGAGGTCAAGAAGAAAACTGAGAAAATGTACATAGTTGAGGAATAACTAGCCCCTAGAGCATCGACGGCATAAATCCCTCCGAAAGTAGTAAAGAGCGAGAAGACGACCTCATACGAGGCAATATTATATATTGCCAATCTGAAACCTGGATTCCTAAAAACCTCTTTAAGGGGGGGAAATATCTCCTTTGTGTCCTCTTTTGGAAACTCAGTAAGTGTTGACATTACCGCTGTAACAAGAGCGAGGGGTATGAAAACAAGGTAGGCCTCCCTTAAGGTGACGAAGTTCAGAATATATCCCTCAATTATCGGGCCAACAACCAGACTTGCACTCAGGGCTACTGTATAGATAGCGAGCATTCTCTCCCTTTGCTTTCTATCATCGAGAAGTCCTGCTGAGGTAAGTATGTTAGGCATTATGAATCCCATTATGAATCCCGCAAGACCTGCTATAAGCCAAATCGTATAGGGATTTGATAGCCAGAATCCTACGAAGAGGACTGCGTAGATGAAGCTTGAGGCAATGAACACCTTCCTCCTTGTCGAAACACTGAGCCTAGAATTTACGAAACCCGAACTTATTAGCGTCGTTAGGGAAACCACTCCCGATATAATTCCTATTAATTCAGGAGAGAAGTTCAAGTCATACTGTGCCAGGAGTGGCGTTGTAGTTATTAACATATTGTTCGAGGCCCTCATTGCAAAAGTCAATGTAACGATGATTATAACTAATTGGGCAAAGGAGTACTTCTTGACCATACCACAGACTGATAGAAGGTAAATAAAAGTTTTATCTTTATAAAGATTATTTTGAATATATTTCGGATTGGACGATTTCAGTTAGTTCCTCATATGAGGAGTTAATCTGGGGTATTCTCAAACCATTGACGAGCAGGTATTGCGGGGAGTAACCCTGAATTAGCATTGGTGAAAAAAGGTAGCCGTTTACCATGTAAGTGCCGTTTGGTCCAGTAATAATAAGTACGGTGTTTATATGTGGGGGTTTACCCTCATAGGCGCTAGGGGAGAAGAACGAACCGGCAATCCACTTCTCAGTTGTGTACTCCTTAACCAGCAGGTATATTGGGGAAGGAAGTGTCGTCTTTAACTCCACTAGCCCCTCAGTTAATAAGCTCGTTCTCACGGGAGTGTTGCTTGCCGTAGCGTTTAGGTACTCGTTGTACAGGTAAACGAAAACGAAGTGAACAGAGGAATTCGGCGTAAAGTTGTTGAAGATCAGGGAGGGAGTGTTAGGGGAGAAGGAGTCGTAAGGGTCGGAAAAACCTAAAGTGTAATTAACTTTTCCAAAGTGAATCATTGTAAAGTAAAGAGGCCAACTTAAGCTCGCCCCTACAGGACACCCTATCCACGATATGAAGTAAACGTAAACGCCGGAAGGTGCTAGATCCGCGTTGTTTACCTTGAATAAGGTATTTGCAGGGACCTCAAAAGGGGACAGGATAGTGGGCAGTATGAGGATTAGGGCAAAGGCGATAGCGAGAATAAAAGGTATAACCCTGGAGAACTTCAGCTCTTCCTACCCCTCAAGGCGGAAATTATCTTGCGTGGATCGTTTGTAGTTACGGAATCTGCATACGAAAACCTGTTTAATTCCTCCTCCGAATCCACCGTCCATACACCAAGTTTGATTCCTTCAGTATTGCACACCGTCTTATCCTCTTCCGTTGCCAAGCTTTTAGAGATGTGGAACCTATTTGCGCGAATTTCCTTTGCTATTCCTATCATCCACCTTGCCTTTCCTATGAAGATCATTCCGGTCTCTACGTTACTTACCTCCCTTACCTTAGCTAGTGCATCGTAATCGAAGGACGTTATCTCAATATCCTTATATCCGAATTCGTCAATTAGAGAGAGGAGTTTCTCCTCAATCCCGGGATAGATCTTATGAGAGTGCTTGATCTCTATTACGTACCGGTAATCTCCAATCGATTCAAAGACCTCTCTTAACGTGGGGACTTTTTCCGTAATTTTCCCGTAGGTGATCACGGCTCGCTTTATCTCCGTAGCTGTAAAGTCTTTAACCCTCCCTCGAAAATTCGTCGTTCTATTTAGGGTGTCATCGTGAATTACGAAAATCTCTCCGTCTTTGCTCAAGTGTACATCTAGCTCCACCCCGTCCGCTCCGATTTCCCTTGCTAACTGGAACGACGTTAAGGTATTCTCCGGGGATTCTGCTGAGGCTCCTCTATGAGCGATAATTGTAGGCTTCACTTATTCATATCCTAGTTCACGAAAATATTTTTTTCCATTAAATCTTTTAGACGCTCCCTGAGAGTTTTTTTGACATTTTTACTCAACATTAAAGTCTCCATCGGTTTCCGTCGCATTCTTATCGGATCTTCCGTTATCTTAATGGACAAAAACTTTAATGAACTATTAACTTTTAACTACCGAAACCTAACTCTTTTTACATCAAATAAGTTTTAGGTCGACTAGGAGAGCTATGAATCAAATCTTACCAAGTAACTACTTCACATGATGCCTCGGTTTTGTAAAAATCGCTGTGTTTCATAACTTTTATAAAAATTATATAAATTTTTATATATTTATTTTAAGGTACAGAATAAGATATGATTAAGAGGAATTCCGTAATTTGACTCATATTTTAAAAAAATCTCAAAATATAGAAATTACTATTAAACGTCGCACGCATTTGCGCCGTTAATGCTTTCATTGCGGATTATAATTTATAAGAAAGTATGAAAAAATACAGTAAATTACTAAGTTTAAATCCCTATGCAGTGATTCCACTAGTATTGAATTAAATTTGTTACAGTTACTAAAATAAACTGATTTTTTAAAGGATACGTGAATCACTCCTACGGCTTTCTCGGTAGGAGATAAAACGTAAATGGAGTTAGAGAAGTCCATTATTATAAATTGCAAGTTTAGTAAGCTCATATATTACTTCGATGTTAGTTTCTACGGAGATTTGACAAAAATTAGCTTGAGTCGGAGAATATCCGTAAAGTAGAAATAGGGACCGGGCAACTAGTTTTGGAATATTATACCTCTTATTTTTCAATTCCTTTTCAATGTGGCTCTGAATACCCAAATATATGTAACTCCATGACTGAGCTAAACCGTGCTTATCTAATATTGCACGTATTTGCTGCTCTACATTTTTTCTTTTTTTCCTGTACTGAAGCCACTTAGCTGCCCTCTCTAAGTCTTTAGTCTTAATTGCCATTCTATATGCTGCAGATACGTCCTCGTTGGGAGTATTATATGATGCTATGTATATAATGTTATTTAGGCCTTGTGTCGATTGTCGCACATCATCCTCTTCTATGCGTCCTCCCTTCAAGCTAAGTAACTTAAAGTGGAGGAATATTAGGATGAATTTGGCCTGGTCATCGTTAGTGGGCATTGGCTCGATTCTTAATGTCTGCCCGTCGAATACTATTCTACATTGGGAAAAAGGTTCTGCGAATTCGTATTTTTGATGACCGCCATTCCTCATTATGGTCTCTACCTCGTTCCTGTATTTTTCTATGTATTTTTGTATCTTTTCCGTCATTTACCTACACCTAGAACTTATTTTATCAATAAAATTATTTAAATCATCATTATTTTCCAAATACTTAATACCTCCTTTTCTTATTAACGTAACTTTAACTTTAGAGTTCGTCCTACCGGTATTATCAACTATGTTCAATTCTACGGCATCATCCCTTGGGTTAACAGCAACACCGTAAGGTACTTTAAATTTCTTTCGATTGCTTAGTAATTCTATGTATTTAAATAATTGAATCCAATCGACGCTTTTAAATTTGAGCCTTTTTACTTCAATAGGTATATAACAATTTCCTACTTGCAACAAAGTATCTATCTTACCTTCGATTGATCTCCCGACTTCCATGAAGTTAGCAATCTCATATTCCGGGTAAACATTAAGATTGTATTCCATTAAGAGCCTGGCTAGCTCGTATTGATAAAACGCCTCATTATCTAACCCGTAACTTTTCGCGTCGATTTTCCCCTTAGTCTCGCTAGATATAATTTTAAAGATGTCCCTGATTATACCTTCCAAATCGTTTGGAGATTGCACGGGTAATATGCCCATGGGTATTACAGGGTTAATATATTTCAGGCATTCATAATCAAACTCATTCTTGAAAAGGAGGACATTAATATTATACGAGGCTTGATACCTATAAGAAATTGCAAATACACCGTAAAAGGAAGGTTGTACCTGTGAAGAATACTCGACAATTTGATCTAAGGCAGGTGTCTCTGTGCGACTTTCCTTAAATTCCAATAATAACCTTAAATTCAAGTCGGAGTCCGCCAATGCGAAATCTGCCCTTTTACGCTTAATAGGCATTTCAAGCATAGGAGTAAGATACTCTACATTATTAATTATGAAATTATTCGAAATAAGTAACTTCATTACTTGAGAATAGAACATTAGTTTACCTAAACTTTCCAGATTC
Organism: Sulfolobales archaeon HS-7; assembly: GCA_019704295.1. Lineage (GTDB taxonomy): Archaea > Thermoproteota > Thermoprotei_A > Sulfolobales > Sulfolobaceae > HS-7. The sequence continues at coordinate 1,203,987 of AP024596.1, forward strand.
GGGCCTGAAGAATCCTCGACTATGGCCATATTAAGTATTATTTTTATAAAGAATAAAATAATTAACTAATAAGATAGTCCAGGCGATTAAGGTCTATTTTATTAACTACAATCAACAGATAAGATGGATACAATAAAGTAAACTGTAGAGCAAACTATAGAGCGTAATTCCCCTAATTTGCCAATTCGAGGGTGTCGTTTACGTCTCCCTGGCGGGTTATAGAATTCTCCGCTAAATTAATATATTTTAGTAAATAATAATTTAAATATATATTCAAATAATAGGAGAAATTGGAGTACCTATAATGTTATTACAAATATGAGAGGGGTTTACAGGTTATACGTGAGGGAAATGGTTGTGATTTACAAAATCCTTCAAGGGGCAGAATAGACCAAAACTCCTCCTTTCAACAAGGGAATTGAATGACTTCACAAGGTTGTTGTTTTTAGCCACTTCGCCTATAGCGAAAAGGCAGTTGAGCACATCGTTTTTGTCTACAGAGGGATTTCCATCTTTAGGGTGAGGGACGAACTTGTTTAACTCCTTCATCTCGCTCACGTTAAGCTTCAAGTGGACAACATAGTATCTCTCAACCCTCATTCTAGAGGTGCAAATAGCAGACTGTAAGGCAGTACAGTCCTCAAGTGTACTCGCTTTCTCCGTACAGAGTCAGATAAAGTCTTCAATTTCGTGTGATCTCCATAAAGTATTATCCTATCATAGAATTCTCGTGTTATTCCTAACAAAAATTTAGATTTTAAACTTAAACTTAATTTTACGTCGTACACTGTAATGTACTTTCTACAAGTAAATAAACTGAAATTTTACATCGGATAACTAACTAATTTAGCTTCCGATGAAGGAGTTTTGTAACTTCTACTAATTATTTGTGTTATTCACGTTTAACACAACCCTTATGCATCTCGTGAACTAAACGCTCAGAGGAAAACTGTCCCAATAATTATGTGGGTGAGACTATCAGAGTTGTGAACCCCCACGTAGAGAATTATACCTTAAGATCCTAAGTTGAGGATAAAGATTTAACTTATTGCAAAGAGTTATCGTCATGAAGTACGTAAGATTAGGGAAAAGCGGTCTAAAAGTCTCAACAGTATGTTTGGGAACTTGGCATCTTCCGGTATCGAAAGAGCGGGACTCTTACGGGGTTTTCAAGGTAGACGTAGTTCAATCGAAGAGAGTGATTGGAAAGGCAATTGACCTAGGGATAAACTTCATTGACACAGCGAATAGATACCACGGTGTCCTAAATGACGAGGATCCAGAACACGCTGGGACGGCGGAAAAGATTTTAGGGCAGACGATTAGGGGCTACGATAGGGAATCACTAGTAATATCCACGAAAGTAAGGGGGATGGTTGCCTATCATGAAAACGGAGAGGGGTTGTCAAGGAAGCACATAATGTGGCAGATCAGGGAATCCCTTAGGCGGTTGAACACAGATTATGTGGACATCTACTTGATGCACTGGCCTGATGTTGAAACTCCCTTAGAGGAATCCCTAGATGCAATGATCGACCTGGTTAAAATGGGAAAGGTGAATTACGTTGGAGCCAGCAACTTTCACCCAGAAGATATTGACTTCATGGTAAATTACGTGAGAAGGGCGGGAGCCCCGTTTAACGTCATTCAAGATCAGTATAGTATATTGAGGAGGGGATTGGAAACCGATAAGGTCCCTCTGGCAAAGCGTCTGGGTCTGGGCATTATGGCCTTTTCCCCACTTGCGCAGGGGTTTCTGACCGGAAAATACCTTGATGGTATACCGCAAATGTCCAGGGCGTCTTACGTTGAGAAGATGAAAGAGTGGTATTTCACCGAGGAGAATATCAAGTTCCTCAGGGAATTTCATGAGATAGCTAAGGAAAACGGATTGAAGGATTCTCAGTTAGCCCTGTCTTGGGTGGTAAAGACAGGTGAGGTTCTGGGGGTTTCGATGATACCGACGATAAGCGTAACCTCTGTAGAACAGTTGGAGGAGAATATTGAAGGAGTGGAGTACTCCATGAGCAATGACGTTTATAGGAGATTGAACGAACTCTCGAGGAATTTCCTTAACAGAAGGTCGGAGCCACCTAAGACGACGAGGTTGTAAGGATATGAGGAAATACGTGGACGGCCATACTCACCTTTGGCCGAAAGAGTCGCTTACTCAGGAAATGAGGGAACGAGGAGAGACGGTAGGTTATTCGATACCCGACATTAACGTAAGTGAAGTAGTAAGGGAGATGGACGAGGCTGATATAGATTTCGTTGTGGTAATAGCTTATCCTATGAGGAAACTATGGAATGCACGAGAGGATTTCCCATTGAGGGTTATAGACGCCTGCAAAGAATACCCCGACAGGTTCTCGATAGTGGGCGGAATTGAGGTAAACGAGCTAACGACAGAGGAAGTGAAAAAGTGGCTTGAAGTCCAGTACTCGTCGGGTGTAACGGGGTTCAAACTACATCCACCCCACATGTGGGTTAAGCCCAACGATTACAGGGAAGAGGAAAGGGGATTGAAAGGTCTCGAACTCCTGTACCAGTTTGCAGAGGACCACGATCTTCCGGTAATTATTCACACAGGTACTTCATTTTTCTTAACAGCTCGTAATAAGTACGCTGATCCCGTTTTCGTTGATGACGTAGCGGTTGATTTTCCCAAACTCCGAGTGATAATGGCTCATATGGGGAGACCTTCATGGACGTCCGCAGCATTTCAATTAGTGAGAATAAGGAGGAACGTCTACGGAGACTTGTCCAGTATTCCACCGAAGAGGCTTACCGAATACCTCCCACGGGTGGATGAAATAGCGGATAAGTTAATATACGGTAGTGACGCAGGTGGTCCAGGAGTTAAAGGTCTTAAAGCACACCTGACGGAGTTCTTAAACTCTGGAGTATCCTTGAGAACGAAGGAGGTAATGACAAGGGACAACCCGAGGAAGTTCTTCAGGGTGATAGAGAGGTAGAGGGATTGAAGTTTTCCGTAAGAAGCGTTGTAACGGTAGTGCCTTACAGAAAAGTGGAGAACTTAACGGGGGTTCTGCGGATGCTTCCTAGAACCCAGAAAAAAGATGTTGATGTAGTCATTCCTAACTTGTGTTCCTATAAGGTTCTACACGACAGGTTCAGGAACTCATACCTCGAGGTAAGCTGTAGGAGGTTACAAGAGGAGTTGGACATAGAGATCTCCTATACTTATGAGAGAGTGGCAGATACCGAACGCCCTGATAGCGTATTTCTGGAGTCGAGTAAATACGTTGACGTCAAAAAATTCGAGAGTCTAGGAAAGATGCTGAGGGGGGATAGGGAAGAGGAAACCTTTATCAATGCGGTTAATTACGCGAGGAAAATCCTTTCTTACGAAAGGGTGATGGACTTCAAGTCTGGATATGAGTCGGTAAAGAGGGGAATAGGGGTCTGCTTTCACTTTAGTCACGTTGTAATAGGTATTCTGAGATCTCAGGGAATACCCTCCAGGATAGTATCGGGATTAACGCCGTTCAAAGAGCGTACGGAGGAATCTCATGCTTGGGTTCAAGGTTATATAGGAAAGAAATGGATGGACGCGGATCCTACGGCTGGACTCATAGGCGTCGGGAATTACATAACCTGGAATGTGGGTAGGGACGAATTCGATGTCAGGACCAAGTTCTCCGGGTTAGGGAAATTTCAGCTAAGGGAATATCATGAAGTAAGAGCGGTGAGGGAAAGTTAGCGTCATTTCAAGGGTAGATAACGACGCTGTTCTCAATTAATGAGTGGAGTATCCCTTATTGATTAATACATTTACTGAGAGTTAATAGCGGATACAGAGCAATCTATAATACCGTTCGCAACTAACAGTACCCATGTGTAGAATGTTCGCATATTATGGACAATCTGCAGAGAGGTTGTTAAGCCTGTTCGGAAGTCTTCAGAGAAGTGCTGAGAGAGATTTCAGGTGTAACCACCCACACGATGACGGGTGGGGGATTGTATTGCTTACTAAGGATAAACTAATGCATTACAGGAGCCTTCGCCCTATTTACGATGAGGAGTTCCCCTTTAACTTGAGGGATGAGGAGATGATGACAATAGTTCACGCGAGGAAGGCGTCTCCAAATTCCCCCAGGGGGGTACAGTTCTCGCATCCGTTTGTCTTGACAAATCATAACGGTACCTACTTTATGGCTCATAACGGAAGCGTAGACAAACAGAGCCTCTCTAATGAGAGGGATTTGGAAAGCGTAGTGGATAGTGAATTGCTTCTGGAATATATCGCAGGAGGAAATTCGGTGGAGAAGCTAGTTAAGGACTTTCAGGGTAAGGGCAATCAGGGGAAGAACGTAATCAACCTACTTCTCCTGGAGATTAGGAGAGATGGACAGGCTACTCTTAGTTATTACTCCTATTTCGAAAAAAATAAGGAATGTTATGAGATGTTTTATGCAGGGGACGCTATATTCTCCTCTACTATGATCGACTATGGGCAAAATGGAGAGGTAGTGGAGAGTGAAAAATTTATGATCCTTGGAAGCATAAAGACAAGGGTCGTCAGGTAGTACCCAATCTTCAAGTGGCAGATCGAGAGACGTAATTTCAACTTCGTAGGAGGGGGGATCGCGAGGGATGGTCAGCCCCTCATAGAAATATCTCTTTAACGTAAAAGGTCGCGATATCCCTTAGATCTAGGGTATTATAGCTGAGCTAATGCGCTAAGTTCTAGGGGAACTTCTGTGTAGAGAAAACCCTCTATATCCCCCCACTGGAAATTATAGAATTGTTAGATGGATCCTCAGTGGGATGAAAGGGATAGAAGTTTCTCAGAGAAGAAGATCGCCATGCGTAAGCGCTCAGTTAGTACAATGAAGAAATTCAACTTAATAAGTGCCTGTAATTACCCGGAAAAAAAGATGTATTTGCTTATATCTTTCGCACAACTCCTCATTATCTTCTTCTCCTCCCGTAAACTGCTATTACGATTAAAGTAAATATGATCACGACAAGGGCTAACTCCGCTATGTAAAAGCTATTTGGAGACGTTGAAGCAGTTACGGGTTGGGAGGTCGAAGAAGATGGAACCGGGGAGGATGTAACCAGTTCTATCCCATAGCTCTTATTTTGGAGAGTGTAATTATATACATAGAGGGATAGATGAGCTCCCCCGTTGAAGGTCCCAAACTCCGTTCCTAATTCTACACCCATAAGGAAAAAGGAACTGTAGTTTCCCAACAGTTCCACTTCTTCGAAAAAGTAGGAAAGGTCGATCAAAACAGTTCCACTATCCACTGGCTCGTCCGACTCAAACGTTAGTATTCTCGTATTAGCCCCTCCCGTACCGTTGTATATCGTCCATTCAACGTTTTCGGTAACGCCATTTACCGTTACTGGGAGAGTTAAGGTCAAGTAAGGATCTCCCGCGGGATAAAGAGAGGGCGTGTGATAAAGCCAGATCATTACCTCTAGATCACCTGGACCTGGAGAGTGTCCAGGAGAGGGCCTGTTCTCCACCCAGAAGTCGAAGGAGAAGTCGTTGGGGAGATTCTTCGGCACGTTCAATCTGTAAGAAATCGATGCAGAGTAGTTAAATGAAACGAACTTATTTAGCTCAAGGGGAAAATATAGATATTCTTCCGGCCCCCAACTTTCATCTTCAAGGTTCCTCCCGTATCCTATCTCGGGATATCCCGCAACTACGTCATTAGGATCCTTTTCGGAAATCGAAGTTAGGTTAACGTTTGCCCTTAGCGTTCCATTAACGCACATTGTCACGTTACCAGACGCTGAACTCAAGTTCCAGAGATCGGTGTTTATACCGCCATACTTAAGAGGCGAGTAGGAATAGAGGGAAAGAGCGTTTCCAGTTATACAGGAGAACGCCAGAAAGAGCATCAATAAGTTTGAGATCATAACTGTTAATAAACTATCAAAATTAAGAATATTTGCTTTACGTTACCGAAAACGGCTACCGAACCTGAAGGTTATACTCCTCTCATTGACAATTTTCCAGATATTACGACGACTTGATCAAGTTCTCTAGTAATTAGAAATAAAGCCTTCTAATTTCCTCTTTCCGATAGTAGCCTATGTTTACTCTTTGAATAACTCTAAACCCCTTAGGAGAGTTTTCGCCACCTTTAAGGTTCTACGTGTTTAGTGCGAGCAATACTATTTATCTTTTCAGAAAATCTCATTATATATATTATTACAGAAATTTTAATAAATACCACGGTAAACATATAATACTCAAAAAATCTACCTATTATATGAAGTGGTGGATATTACCCTTTATTGGGGCAATAATAGCTGTTCTTGTAATCCTCTCCTCTCCCTTTTCTATATTGAATCCATACATGGGGATCTGGAGCGAAGCATCCATCGTTACAAGGAGTGAAGTACTCAACCTCCCGAAAAACTTAACCTATGATGGGATATTTTTCCCAACCTTAAAGCGACCGGTAAGAATAGAGGTTACTGATAACGGTGAAGGTGTAATATTAGCTAAAGATCCTTATGATCTCTATTTCGGCGAGGGATATTACCAAGCTTCGCAGAGGCTTTTCGAGATGGAGTTCTTCGGTTTAGTAGCTTCTGGAAACGTAAGCAGTTGGGTAGGTGAAGAGGGATTAAACTCCGATTTGGCAATGCACTTAATCGGTATTCCCTATAACGCTAATTTGACCTTGAATTGCTTAAGAATGAAATATCCGGTAATATACTCCTATTTGGAGGCTTTCTCTAACGGGGTCAACGCCTATATTTCCCAACTGAACTCTAGGGATGAACCCCTATGTTTTAGGCTCTTGCACGCCAAGCCCTATCTATGGTCCCCCTATTACACTTTAGCTTTCGCAGAGTTCATGGCTTGGGGACTTACCTCGGGTTTCTCTGGGGAAATTCAATCGGCGATGATATACGCGTCGTTCAACTACTCAATAGCGTCGTTGTTAAACCCCTACTACCCGTATTTCACCAACGGTAACATTACTATGATGCCTGGAGACGGCACGATAAACGGCTATAATCTCACAGATCAGGGAGTAAATCCCTCTTATTTATGGTCGTTAAACTGGTATCAGGATTGGGCGATCGGTATACCCAAAAGTACATTACAATCGATAATACCGCTAATGAATTACTCGCTTAACAATATATCGGATCCATTAACGAATTTCATTGACTTCGGAAGTAATTCATGGGTTGTCTCTGGAAATAAGAGTACTACGGGTTTCCCGATCCTCGCTAATGATCCTCACCTAACTCTGTATTTCCCCTCAGTGTGGATCCAAGTCTGGCTAATGGGAGGGGGATATAACGTAAGCGGGTGGGCACTGGCGGGAATTCCAGGAGTGTTAATAGGTCATACTAACCAAACCGCATGGGGACTAACTACACCCTTCGGAGCGTCATCTGACGCTTACCTTGAGGTCCTTAAGGGGAATGATTACCTGTATGAAGGGAATTACCTTCCCATGAAGCATGTCTCATTCGTGCTTTTAGGCAAAAAATACTCAGTTTACTATACTAATAATGGCCCCCTTGTAGCTCGCGAGGGGAATTACGGGATAAGCCTCTATTGGCCAGCTCAGCAATCCCCGATGACCACTGTAGTTGCCGAATTCCTATTGGATAACTCGACGTCTTTTGCAGACCTGCTTAGGGCCGCGGAACTGTGGAATTTTCCCCCTCAAAACATGGCGCTTGTGGGAAGACATAATTTCGGCATTATAAACGCGGGGACTTATCCCCTGATAAACGAGACGCTCCCCGACGGAAGGAACGTCATGGTTATAGGTTCTAGAGGACCTCTTAACGGTTCTTCCGGAAGATACGAACCTGTGGGATTCGTTCCATTCAAGTACCTTCCTCAAACTATAGATCCCGAGAGGGGTTACGCGTTTGCACCGAATCAGCCTACGGCTTGGGTTAATTACCCGTTTCCGCTAATTGGAGGATATTGGGTGTCAGACGGGAGAGCACTGGATGTGTATCATTACCTAAGCGTTGTTCAAAAACTCTCTATATCGAACATGATGGGATTACAAGGAAATGTTACTGACTACTGGTCTTATCTACTTAAGCCGTATCTGGTGAACTCCCTTAAAGGGATGAATATGTCAGGTTTGGAGTCTAAGGCATATAGTTACCTCCAAGAATGGAATTCAACCTTCTATCAGGGGGAAGTGGGACCTACCGTGTATACATATCTCATTGCAGAGATGGTCAATACCTCTCTCAACTCGTTCCTCCTTAAAAAGGGAATTTACTTTTACACGCAGACTAGCGATTCTTATATTCCCTCGCTCTTCCTCTACTTAGCTATTAACCAACCCAACTCAACGCTATTTAACGGCAACTTCACCTTCTTCGTAAGGGAAAATTTCGCAAGGGAAATTTCCTTTCTATCTCTAGAACTAAACCAGAACGTCTCTTCATGGACGTGGGGGAAAGTACATTACGTGGAGTTCTATAGTCCTTTGGGAATTACCGCCCTTTCCTTAGGGCCTTATCCAGAATGGGGAGACTCCTTTACACTATCTGCGGGATACTTCCCATATGTTTTACAGGTTCCGCTCCCTTACGTTACGATAGGACCATCGCTCAGGTTCATAGCCTCCCCAGGTTCCGACCAATTCTATGGCGTTTTTCCTGGAGGCTCAACGGAAAACATTCTGAGTCCTTTAGCTTACGTTCAACTAAATAAGTGGCTTGACTTTGAGTATTACAACATGAACAACGTTAGCGTTAACTATACTATAACTCTAAAGTGAGGAAAATGATAAGAGCTATTATTTCAATTTTAGCCTCAATAGTGATAAGTTATGCTACCCTCATTTTATTACCCATTACGTTGTTTGCAGTAGCAATAGGCATACCTTTGTTTTTGATTAAGCCTAGGTATTCTGGAATTTATGGATTTGCAATTGGGTTGTTGACATCTCTCTCCATTTACCTGCTCTATTCGCCCTCAGCAGTTTATCAACTATCGGTAAGGACGGGGGAGATCATTGGTATTCCAGGATCTGTTCTAATTATACTGTATCCGTTAATTTATGCTGTTATAGCTGGACTGTCCTCACTTCTCTTCTCGGGAATTTATGAAATTGCAAAAAATATAGGAAATCGCAGGTAAGGTTCTATTAGTATGGGTATTGCATTATAACTTCGCAATAGTTCAATACGTTCTTCACGATTTTTTTAAACGATAAGGGTTATAATAAATCATGGATAAGTATTACTTCGCACTACTGGGAGAGGCGGGAGCGGCGGGAATAGCAAAAGCCTTTTACGTAAGGTTCAAAAAAGTTGAATTGAGAAAAGCCTATGAGCAGGAAACAACCCATTGGGAATACTTTAGAAAGTTCAGGCGTTCCTCTTTGGAGTATCCCGTTTACTACGTCCTTTTCATCACAGGGATATTGATCTCGCTGTTGGGATTTGGCGTTACTAAGCGCGCAATAAGGAGATTAGAGAAAGCCGCGATAAATTTCTACGTAAGGAACTTTCCAGGCGATAAAGATATAGAGGCAATTCTTGAACAGGAAAGAGAGCATATGAGGATCTAGAAATACTAACGGTTCCGCATAACTCGTCATTATGGGGATCTTTTTGAAGTTCTCACTTCCTCTTTAAAAAATAATCTACATCTTTAACCTAACGTAAGTATTTGGAGTTCTAAACCATAAGGATAACCCCATAGGATCGCCTTTCTGCTGCAACAACGGCTCCCAGACTAGTTTGTAAGAGCTGGGTAAACCCTGTGGGCAAGATCCTTGGACCATGAAGACCTTTCTAACGCCTCAAAGGAGTGTTACGACAATCTAATCAAACTTCCGTCACACAGGTCTCATCGAAAGAGAGGAGATAGTAAGGCTAAGAGACATTTTCGACCAGTATAATTAGCTGCCCTTGTTCGCTGTAGGGACTTTTTACCTAACTAGTTTTAAACCGAACTCATGGGGCCGTTAACGTGTTCATCGCGAATTCAGTTTATTTAGATAAATAGAATGAATTTAGTTAAATACCATCGTACGGATTGGGTAGAGATTCGCTCTTAACAATTTCCTTTGTTTAATCCCAATTTACCATAATTACAATTCTTAATGGAAACCTGAGTTGCCCCTTGGGAAAGTCCTCTCATTAACCTTTGAGTGATGATCTTAAATACGGAAAATACTAGTTTATTTCTATGTACATTGGTCAGCGAGTAAAGAGGAAGGAGGACTTCAGGCTAATAACGGGTAACGGAAGGTATATCGACGACATTCAAATTAACAATGTTCTTTACCTCTCCATATTGCGAAGTAATGTCCCTCACGCAAAGGTAAAGAAGGTCAATTATGAAGACGCGATGAAGCTATCAGGGGTAGTTAATGTAGTAACAGGCCTTAACTTAAACGTGGACAACAGGCCTAGGAATTTCCCCATGGGAAAGGATGAGGTTCTCTACGTTGGTCAACCCGTAGCGGCCGTTCTCTCCACGGATCGTTATGTGGGATACGATGCCCTTGATCTCATTACCTTCGACTATGAAGAATTGACTCCCGTTGTAGATATAGAACAGGCGATGACTAATAAGGTAAAGGCCGTTGAGGGAAGGGATAATTTAGCCTATAAAAGGACTTACAGAGGTGGAGAACCCGAAAGTGCGTACAATAAGAGTGAGGTTAAACTGGAACAGGAGATAGAGATAGGTCGCGTTTATCCCTCTGCGATGGAACCAAGAGGACTTTTAGTAGAATATCAGGGGGACAGGCTAACTGTGTATGCCTCAACCCAATCCCCTCATTACATGAGGAGTTTCCTATTAAACGCTTTCTCAGATATGGTTAGAGATATCAGGGTTATCCAAGCTGACGTTGGAGGAGCCTTCGGTTCGAAGCTATTCCCTTATCCCGAGGATTACATAGCCGTTTACTCTTCTTTAGTGACGAGGAGGTCGGTAAAGGTAGTGTTGCCGAGAAGAGAGGACATTTTATCTACATATCATGCAAGGGATCAAAAACACAGGGTTAGGGTTGGGGCTAACAGGGACGGAAGAGTAAACGCGATTATTGATGATGTGTTTATTGACCTGGGGGCGGCCTGGCACGGGACGTATTTAGCTGATATAGCCGCAACCTTAATAACAGGTCCTTATGATATAAGGAATGCGTTAGCTAACGTTTTCGGCGTCCTTACAAACAAGGTTCCTTTAGACCAGTATAGGGGAGCTGGGAGACCGGAGGCTGCTTTCGTTTATGAGAGGGTAATGGACATTCTCGCTGATGAACTTAAAATGGATCCCGTAGAGTTGAGGAAAAAGAACGTAATACAGTCAACGCCCTACGTTAATCCTTTCGGTCTGAAATACGATAGCGGAAATTACATTAACCTGTTAAATAACGCTGAGAAATTCTATAGTCAAATGGAGGACAGAGCTAGGAAATTAAGGGAAAAAGGGAAAAGAGTGGGAGTAGGAATTTCCTTTTACGTAGAACAGAATAATTTCGGACCTTGGGAAAGCGCCTCGGTCAGGTTACTATCTAACGGAAAGATCGAGGTGATTATAGGGGCGGCTCCTCATGGTCAGGGTACGGGCACGGGGATAGCTCAAGTCGTTGCAGACGAATTGGGAGTAAACCTTGATGACGTTGATGTCATCTGGGGAGATACTGATAAGATTTCGAATGCTTTCGGAACATACGGTAGCAGGAGTCTGACGTTAGCTGGAAACGCAGCCCTCCTAGCGGCGAGGAAATTAAGGGAAAACGTGCTGAGACTCGCAGCCTCATTTATGAAAAGTGACGTAGAGGAATTACAGTATAAAGAGGGGAAAATAGTGAATCCAAAGAGTTCAAGGGAAATGACGTTAAAAGAGATAGCTAGGAGAACTACGGGGGATCTAGGGGGAATATGGAAATACAAGGCTGAACCTCTCTTAGAGGCAACAGCTTCGTTCGGTATGGATAACTTTACGTTTCCTTACGGGAGTCACATAGCAATGGTTGAAGTCGACGACACTGGAAAGGTAACTATCCTTGAGTACGTGGCATTGGATGATATAGGAGTGGTAGTCAATCCCATGCTGGCCGAGGGTCAAGTATTCGGAGGCATAATTCAGGGTTTCGGCGAATCCCATTTAGAGGAGGTAATTTACGACGAGAGCGGAAACCCCCTTACAGTGAGTCTGGGGGATTACGCTATTCCGACCGCGGTTGAGTCTTTCAACATGAAGTGGATTTACAGTGAAGAGGGAAAGGCTAATTCCCCGCTACCTGCTAAGGGTATAGGGGAAGGTGCCACGATAGGAGCTCCGCCCGCTATTATAAGGGGAATTGAACGAGCTACAGGGAAGAGGAGAACAAAGATCCCATTGAGAATGGAGGATTTGTCCCCTTACTGATCAGTATAGATACCCATAATATGTGTGGTTATGAACTTTTTTAGTTAATAATAACAAACTAGGGGGATTTAAAGGGAATAAGCATTTCCCTTTCTACCCATCCTTTATGAATTTACTTTATTTTATTGATTTGAAATTAACTAATTGTTTGCGGACTCGGTCGGTTACGCATTCATTACAAATTGTAATTTATGAGAGAATATGATAAAATATGGAAAATTTCTGAGTTTAAATCGCCGCAAGTCATTGAGGTACTATTGAATTAAATTTGTTATAATTACTGAAATAAACTGAATTTACATGGAGACGTGAATCCCCCTCTATCCTTGATAACGGGATTTTCCCGTTTTAGAAATTGTCTCATATTTAGTAAAATTGGCGAAACGTGACTGTCTCTTAAATCAGATGAGGACCTTCAGCATGATAGCGAGAAAGGAGCGTCCCTTAAAAGGGAATACAATTCAGTCACGCGATAAAGTGGTAGATTAGCTAGAGGTATATATCAAATTTCTTACTACTATAATAATGTCCTTGAGATGATGCACATCTATAATCATCATATTATCATTGCTGAATTCTGGTTTGACTTGTGCAGTACACTGCAAAAGATCTATCGTAGGTTAAATTAGTATATTGCATAAGCTTATAAATATCAAGGTTAATTATACTCCGTGAGTGAAACAAGACAAGTGCTATTAGACCAGAAGGTAAGATTAGAAAGAAAATTTGAAAAGGAGATAATTATTCAGAGAGATATTCCAAATCTAAAAAAATATCTTTCACAACCGAACGTTTTAGCGATACTTGGCGTTAGAAGAAGCGGTAAATCCACATTGGCTGAATTGTTATTAAGAGGGGAGAATTTTGGATATGTGAATTTTGACGACGACAGATTAGTGGGGATTAAAGTCCAGGATTTACATAAGTTGGAAAAAGCCATCTACGAGTTATTTGGCGAAGTTAAGTACTTCCTTTTCGACGAGGTTCATAACGTAGAAGGCTGGGAATTATTCGTAAGTAGGTTAAGAGAAGAGGGTAAAAAGATAATAGTAACTGGAAGCAATTCAAAAACGCTCTCTGGCGAACTGGCAACTGCATTAACTGGGAGACATGTGAATTTCACCTTATTCCCCTTCTCCTTTTCAGAGTACTTGAGATTTAAAGGTGTTAAGATTGAGAAAATCAAGGATACATTCACTTCTTCCTCAGAAGGAGCGATTATGAGGGAATTGGAGAACTACATGAGAAAAGGAGGTTTTCCAGAAGTGTTGAAAATCTCTGATGACTTCATTTTCTCAATATTTTCTGACATAGTTTATAAGGACGTAGTAGAGAAGTTAAGAATAAAGAGGATCGAATTATTCAGAGCATTTACTGTAAACATTGTAAAATACTACTCAAATGAAGTTTCGTTATCTAGATTATCTAAAACATTAAAACTTAGTAATAATACAGTCGAAGAGTGGTTTAATGGGCTTATAAACGCATATGTAATAACAACGTCTGAAAGGTTCACTAATAAACCAAGGGAAGGCATGACGTCGCCAAAGAAAGTTTACGTAATAGATCCAGGTTTTATATCTTCAATAGCACTGGACGACTCAAAAGGCAGGATAATGGAAAATTTAGTTGCGTTACAACTATCTAGAGTTGGAGAGAAATTATTTTATGTAAAGAGCAATAATTACGAAATAGATTTTTTTGTAAAAGATAAGGCAATTCAAGTTACCTATGCTTCAGGAAAAGACGAAATACCTAAAAGGGAGATTGAAGGATTAAATAAAGTAAAGGCAAGGAAAAAGGTCGTGATTACTTGGGACTATGAGGATGAAATAAAAGAAATAAAATTTATACCTATATGGAAATTTTTACTTAGTACGGAACGTTACTTGAAGAGTAGTTAAGCTAGGGATTTAGAGCTCTTTTGCGAGTTGTAATTCAGAGAAAGAACGATAAAATAAAGTGAATCGTTGAGTGCAAGTCCCTCACTGGTCATTGCGGTGGTATTGAATTAAATTCATTAAAGTTATTGAAATAAGCTGAATTCACAAAGGGGACTCCTATTGCCCGTAAAGGGTAGATAACTTCTATAATTACTCTTAGTATGGGGGTAATAATGTCTTACTATGATCAAATCATTAGGAAAAAATCAGCGAAATTGATACTACTAACCTGACTCCCTTCATGTAAAAAATATAAAGATACTATATTTCCAAATCCCTGTATTAATACAGGTTGATATGTGGGGTAATTTCGTCTCATACACATGGCAGATCTTCGGGTCTCTTCCTATCCCCTTGTATTATAATTTTAAATAAAACTGAGAAAAAAGAGTTAAAGGAATACTCAACTAATCGTGTATATGGGTGAAACAATGCAGCAGTTAACAAAGAAACATGAAATCAGGGCCGAGACGGTGGACATATCTAAACTACCGGAAGAGTACCTAAGAATTGAGTTTCCTGAAGATTGGAAATATAGGAAGAGAATAAACGCCTTAATGGACGGGACCTACTTCTATCAAGGCTAATTTTGAGCCTTTAATCTAATTCTTTGATCTAATTAAGGTAGTCTAGAGGTATGAGTGCAAGATATACTTTTTGTCCCTAAAAGTTTAAGCATTTTCACGTTATCCTACTCCTAAAATAAGGAGTTACCTTTTTATCTTATAGTTGATCGGACCTTTAGGGTCAAAATAAAACCTCTCATGAGGCAATGCAGAATTACCCTGACATTTAGGAACAATAAGAATCATACTACAGAGGATGTTATTATATACAAACTAATAACCTTGGTTTTTAGGGTCTAACGAAGTATATGAAGGGGGATTAACCTTATTTAAAATAAGAAGGGTTGTGTCTACATAAATTAATAGTTACTGTGTGAGAAGTTAAATTATATTATCAGAACATGGTACAGTTATTAGCATCGTTTATAATATCTCAAAATTGACGTGAAATATATTATCCGTCTTATTCTGAACTAGTCAAATTTTTTAAATAGTACCCACTAAAACTAGAAGTATACCAGTTGTTTATCGTGGATAAATTTAAATAATTTATCTAATGAAGGGATTTGGGGTAAGTACTTACATACATTCCAGTGTTAGCGAATATAAAGTCCCTTATAAGCAGATTGCCTCAATTTAGGAAAACATGATAAAACGAACAACAAACCTCATCTTTTTAAGACGGTGTAAAGCATTTTAACTAGCTCAACAGCCAACTTTCTTGTGACCCCTTCTCCTGGTCAACTTATAAAGGAGCGGGAGCCGACTCCTTCTCCCGCAATGCCAGAGGGTGGCTACGAAGTTGAGTTTAAAAATAAGAGGACTAACATAGTTTGTCTCCTACCAAAAGGTTCACAACACAGGAAGTTACTTACACTAGCGTGCACCTCAGTCGAGTTGTTGAAGGAGTTAAACTACAGGAGGAGGCGACAATTCTCCGCGAGGGAAAAGTTGACTTCAAGCGAACGTGGGGGAAGTATTACGAGAAGTGCAAGTAACGTGAGTGATTATAAATTAATTTACAGTTATCTCCTATACTCATGTAGTTTTAGTGTGTAAGATTTTGAGTTTACTACCATAGCTAAGTTATTTTACTTGAACACGAGAACGCCTTTTGGCGGAAGCGATGTCTTTCCATCTACAACTGTACCGTTTCCCGCTATAATAGACTTGCCGTCAATAATATCGTTTTGGATAACCGTGGTATCGTATGAGTGATTTATGAGAATGAGAAGCTTTTCCCCACTTCTTTCCATCTCTATCGTCTCCACATGGGGGACAACGGTTTTAATTGGACTTATCCCTGCGCTCCTCAATAAACTATCATAAACTGTTAGTAATTCCCACTGCATATTCTCCGACATAGTGGAAACCAATTCGAAAGGTAGTAGGGATAGGAAGGCCTTTCCGTTATATGTTATAATGGGTCTACCTTCCACGTCTGTGGCTATGACTTCAGCGTCCACTGGTCTTACCTCGTACGTGTAGATAGGTGTCGGAAGTTCAACCGTTAAAACCTCATTTTGCAGCCTTATCTCGATCTTCCCCTCATATTTCCTTCCGTAGGTTCCGGCTTTTGAGGCGTTTTCTACTCCAAAAAGTTCCTCCCATAAATGAGTTAATGCGTCGTGAGCTGAATAAACTAGATTAGGTATGTATTTAAATGTAGAGACGTAGAGCCTCGCATTTGAGTTAATTATCTTCCTCCACGTGGTGGTTTTAAGAACAGGAATTGAGGGTGCGATTATAACTCCAACATCGGTCAACTCCTCGTCTTCATTAAAGGTTCGAGGATTTATCCCTAGGGAGTTTAGGAAGCTGATCGATGTAGTTAAAGGACCGGGAATTCTAAAGAGAAATTCATAGCTCCTATTAGGCAGTTCGTATTTCCTGTAATTTGGTATAATGATTCCCACACGACTTAACTTTGGGAGAAAATCTTCTCCTACTTTAACTAGCTCTTGATGAAACTTATAGAAGCTTTTGACCGAGGGTTTCTCCTTTCCATTTACATCAATAAGGCCAAAGTTAAGTTCAAGTGGCTTCCATAAATAGGGAGGATCTGCTTCATGTGTAAAATCTGAAAAACACCAAGCTAACGCCCCGGCTGCCCCGTGTCCATATGAGCTCCAGAGAACTTCGTAAACAAATTGGGCGATTGATTCTTGGGAATATTGTGACGTGCTAAATCCAAACTCCTCGAGAACAACAGGTACTCTTCCACCCATCGAGTAAAGCTGAATAGTAGCTCCGTATACGTACCCGTGTCTGACAGGATCTGTGTCATACCTGTAGAGGTGAATTCCTACGTAGTCGGAATATTTTCTAACGATTTCAGGATCCTGAAGGTATGAAAGCACGTCTCCAGAGGATACTATCTTCCCTCTTGCGGAGTCGTGAAGAGCTATCATGAGAGGTAGAGACTCCTCCATAGAGGAAGGGTTTCTTACGAGGGAAAGCTCATTGCTGAGGAGGTAACCGAGGAGAGCGGGATGATCTTTTACCCTCTCTATTATGGCGTTAGAGAACTTCGCGAATTTACTAACCGCTTCAGGGGAGAAGACATCGTTGTTAGGGGCCCATGGGATGAACCAGTTCCTCCCGCTCATGTGCCCCACTATCATGGAAACTAATACGTATATTTGGTTTTCCTTTGCGATATCCAGAAGGGTTACCAGTTGTCTAACCGACTTTTCATTAACATCTCCATAAATGGAATAAAAGTCTTCATCTAAGAGAAAAATTCTTACTGTATTACCTCCAAATTCTTTAATTTTTGAAAAATCCCTTCTTATTTCCTCCTCTTTCCAGTTTTTCCACATCTTTATGTTCTGCTCTCGTGGCCAGTAGTTTACCCCCAGAAGAAATTTCCGTTTACCATTAAAGCACAGCCCATTTCCACATATTTCTATCATTTAACTCACCGAAGACGTCAGTTTTTTTATTTCCTGGACGCTGACCTTACCCTCCCTCACGAGCTTAAGCAACCTCTTGAACTCTTCGGAAAACTCTTCGCTTCCCGTCAAGGTTCCAATTGCTTCTGACAGTACCTCTTCATCTAGGTAGATCATCTTAACGGACATCCCTCCGTCAATTGTGAAATTGACTCCAGAGATCCATGACGCCTTTTCCGAACATAAAAAGGATATTAAGTTAGCTACGTCCTCCGGATTTCCGACCCTTCCCGTTAAATGTTGTTTATGATCTAGAGGAGAAAGATCGCTCTCATGAGGAGGGTACTGGTATCTTGACGTGTCGATCCACCCCGGTGAGATTGCAACGACTCTTATTCCGTATCTGGAGAGACTTACTGCCATAGCGTGAGTTAACGCTATGACTCCACCTTTTGATGCGGAATAAGGCTCTGTGAACGGTTCAGATTGAAAAGCTCTTGTCGACGCCATGTTTACAATCACTCCTCCTGTTCTACTCATAATTTCTCCTAAGTGTCTGGAACAAAGGTAGGTACCAGTAAGATTAGTGCCGATTACCTTTTGCCAATCGGCTATGGACTGTTCGAAAAACGGCTTACGAAATGACGCAATTCCTGCATTATTGATCAGGGCATCCACTCTACCAAACGCAGAGTCGATGAATTTCTTTAACTCAATAATACTCATTTCATCAGATACGTCAGTTTTCTTAAAGACCACATTAAGATTTTTTTCTCTTAGGTTCTTCTCCCTGAATTTTCCCGCATCTTCATCTATATCCGCTATTACAACCAGGTAACCATCCTGAGCCAGTCTCTCGGTAACTGCGCTACCAATCCCCTTGGCACCCCCCGTTACAACTGCTACTTTCATAATTAAAATTAGGTTCATATGGAAATAAAATTAAACCTCTTCTGTACCTCTTTAACTAATCGTTAACATCTCATATCCAGACCTAAAGGGTTAAGGAGGAAGAGTCCATAAGAGCTTTCTTGGTGTCTAAAGGTTTGTGGAAAATAATCTGACTTATCATCTAAGTGAGTATCACTCCAATCAAAAGTCCTGCATGGAATATCTTGAGCGTCATGTTCGATTCTTGGGTGTCTACGGTGCCTGTACAATCCTTATGGCAAACAAGCCCTAACTGTAATTGCGGTAGCAATTCGCAATCAAGATTGGAAATCTACGTTTAACACATAAAAAAGGGGTCCGTTAAAGAAGTTTATTTATCTCTTATATGCAGACAACTCTTCTAAAGATAATGTAATACAGGTTAAACTTTGGCAATAAAAAACGGCTATCAACTACTATAAAGGTGGTTATTTGATATAGTGAGACTTCTGGCGGACCTTGCCTCTCCACTTAATACGGAATTTTCACAAATAGTCATTAGGATATTATATACGGGTATATACACTACCGACCATTAACTTTATTTAAGAAATAGGGCATTACACGTATTGTTTTCCACTTCCCTTCCTCGCCCGCTTTACAGATATTATGGGTTATTCCAGCCCAGATGTCCTTAGGATGTTGAGGTATATGTTGTAATTCCGGTCTATGACCTAATTACAATTACGATAGGCAAATATGCGATCAGCGATTGTCAAGTCCTTATCAACGTGTCCCCATCTAATACAAGTCAAGGCCGTATACGTTGAGATGACGAGTATATTCTTCGTAGTGCATCTTTCGAATCTACACTTTATAATACCCTGAGCCTATGAAGAGGAGCTCCGTGTAGCCTTATCCTACGAGGGTACTTAAGCACTAACAGCATGGCTAACAGGGGGAGTGTCCAAATTAAGGAGGCTATCCGCCTTGTAGGTCTAGGCTAGATAAAATTTTGCAGTATTCAGGACTTTTTCTAATGTTAGGAGTAAAAACAAAGGTTTTTCATTCACATCACTCACGAAAGTTAACAACGACTTAGTTTTCTGGAGTTCGTGATATTCCCCTGCATTTCGGATAAGGTGATTAAAAAAACAATCAATTCCAATATCAACCTCGCGCGATTTCATTAACGTTTGTTACGTAAAAGTACCAAAGTGTTACTTTAAGTTTTTTCCCCGACTATTAAACGTTATTTAAGTTGTTAAGTCAGAGACCTAAGGGAAAATAATAAGTTAATAAATTATCAAAACAAAACGGTAATATGGCAATTCATAACGATAAGGTAAGGTTTTTGACGTACGTAACAGCCCCCTTCGCTATGGAACTCATTAGAACGGGAGCTGTTAAAAAATTTCCTGAAATTTTGTCATCCTACGGAATAGAAAAAGTATACATAGAGAACTATAGGGACGGACTATTACTAAGCAAAAGCGATCTCCAATATCTGAAGGATAGGTTTGAGAGAAGACTGGAGGTTTCGGGAGGAATGGCAATAGGTACGTGGGGTGAGGGATGGGGAGAGATGGAACAATACGAATTCAAGGTAGCATGCATAAGCGACGAAAGGAATAGACAAATGATAAAGGCCGTTGCCGAAAGGAACGCCGAAGTTTTTAATGAAGTCATTATTGACGACTTCTGGGCAAACTGGTGTTACTCTGAAAAGGACGTTGAGAAATTTAACGAAATTTACGGGTATAGGTTAGATAAGAACACGTTGTCCAAACTACTAGCTGATAATGACGAAGAGATATCCTCTCTTTGGGCAAACTACTCGTCGCAACTTCTTGAGGACGTGTCTAAAAATTACGTAGTAGAGCCTATGAAAAAAATAAACAGTAACTTGAAACTGATTCTAAAGGTTGGGGAGTGGAGGGAACTCTACATTCACAGGGGGTTAAACCTTCGTAGACTATCGAGACTGTTCGATAAGTTCTATGTGGGCACGGAGTCAAGAGAATTCTCCCCTGTCACAGGTTCTCTATATATCGTGCAATTCGTAAGGGCACTAGTAGGAGAGAAAGTAAAAGGGGTCTGGTTCGATCTTTATGATGGTATTACGTGGGAAGAACATGCAAGTTTACACACGTTAAGAAATCAAGCTAAGCTAAGCATGATGGGCTTCACTGATGAAATTTTGCTTTTTGATGCGAGACATTTTATGCAAAATTCTAGCGATAAGGAAATTCGAGGAATTGTTAACGAAATACGGCTTATGAAAAGTTGGAGAAGAAGGGTAACTGGCGAGGAAAAGGGTCTAAAAAAACTTGCTATACAACACCCCTATAATCAGGTCTTTGATGGCTATTTTGCCGATACGCTCGGATTAATAGGGGTGCCCATAGTATACGCGTCTGTTGATAGTGTAAAGGAAGGGGACAACGTTTTACTTACTGAAGGCGACATCAAATATGTCGATATTTTAAGACTAATAGAGCAGGGGGCCAACCTGATCCTAACTGCATCAGCTGCTGAAAAATTAGGTAATACGCTGGGAGAAGTTGGATATCAAATACTAGGAGTAGATTCTAGGAATCCGATCCTGCATCAATTCGTTAACGGGTATGCCTTCTTCTCTAAGGGAATTGGAGCCTCAAGACGTCACAGGGTTGCTCCTGGATTTCTTGCAGGTCCAATATTTAATACAAATGACTCCGCTAATGTAATGCTGTGGCTATACGATGGAAAATTATCATATCCCGTGATTTTTCAAAACAGTTATAGGACAGTGAAGGTCTCCGTATTAGGTATCACAAAGTACTATGGGTATCTTACGTTTAATTATCCTGAACTTGTAAGACAGGTAGTAAGGGACATCGCTTTCAATAACTTGGATTTCAGCGTTGAGGCAATAGGACACACTCTGACTAACTTAGTTACCGTGGTAAGGGGGAATAGCGTTACATTTGTAAACCTCAATCCCTTTAACATAAGATTCTTCGTTAACCTTAAGGAAAACTCATATGTTGAGCTGGAAAAGCCGAGCGTAGGGGCTAAAATAGTTAGTGAGGAGAGCCTGAACAACGGAAAAAGAGTAAAAGTCGGAGTTAGCGCACATGGGCAAGCCTTACTTAAGATCACTACTCGCTGATCTCCCAGCTGTACAAATGATATCCCCCTACAGCCACGCCGTTTTGATTGTTAATTTCCATTCCTACCTGTATTGCATCTAAGTAATAGTGCAAAATAGAATCTTTCCATCCCGCCTTGGATTCTAGAATTACGGACAACTGCTTTAGGGCAATACCCACTGGAATCTCGAATTCGCCTGAATATAAAGGAATTTTAGGGGTAAAAACTACCAGAGTCCAACCACCCCCACTTACATTTAACACCCAAACATTCCACGAAATGGGAGTCTTCGTACCGTTTATGTAATCAGTTAATGTGATCGAACCAGCGTATTGGTAATATGGAGCCCTTGATAGATTTTCCGTATAATACATCCAGAACATGACTTCCAGGTCTCCCTTGGTAATAGAACTCACGTTAGTCCCCGGCTGAGGTGTCAGCCAAATATCATACGAGAAATCAGTTATACTTCCCCTATACAAAAACAGAGCGTACTTAACAGTGGAAGTGAAGTTTGGCGTTTGCCCCAGAATTTCTGGTAAAGGTAACCACGAAACCTCATAGGTCCTGTTTTCGAATGGAAACCACTCCTCTGCTCCATACATGAGTCCTGGATATCCTAATACCGGAGTACCTGGAGCAGTTTTCTTTACATTTGTTAGATTTACTAGGACGTAAAAACCCGTTCTGTTATACGTAACTAAAGAGTACCCATTTGCCTCTTCCACGTTCCACATGAAGGGTGAGGCAATTAATGAGGCCTCGTTTCCTCTTATGAAGGTAAGTGGGTACCAATAGTATTGATTGCCTATAGCAGTGGCGTTATTTGTTATTGCCGGTATTAAAAGGACAGTCTCTTGGGACGAGGAAATTAGCTTGGACTGCCTTGCTTCGAGGTAAAGAAAAGAACTAGCTACTAAGATAACTACTATTGCAATAATTACTTTACTCCGCATATCTCAGTCAATCCTAGTGTATGGGTTTGGTACGACTTTTGTTAACAATTTCGTGTATTCATTTTGTGGGTTCGTTATAACCCTTTCAACGTCACCCTCCTCAACTATTCTTCCTTGTTTGACTACGTATACCCTGTCAGCTACATATCCAATAGTCGCTATATCATGGGTAATGTACATTATTGATATCCCCTTTTCATCTCTAAGTCTCTTGAAGAGCTCTAACAAGGACGCTCTTATTGACGCGTCCACGTTTGAGACAGGTTCATCCGCTACCAGAACCTTTGGATTTAGGGCGAGAACTCTTGCCAAGTACACTCTCTGCCTCTGCCCACCAGAAAGCTGGAAAGGATATTTATACAGGAATTCCTCTGGAGGGGAAAGCGATACCTCCTTGAGGAGTTCGACGACCCTCTCCTCTATATCTCCGTTATATTTGTATAATTTAAGGGGCCTCTCAATATGCCACTTAACTGTGTGGGTAGGATCTAGTGAAGAATAGGGATCTTGAAACACCAGATTGACATCAGCCCTATATCTCCTAAGTTCCTTCTTGCTCATTTTCGTTACGTCAAGTCCCATTGGATAATACATTATACTTCCCTTTGTTGGCTTAAGTAATCCGACAATCATCCACGCGATTACCGTTTTTCCTCCCCCGCTCCCTCCTACCATTCCAACTATTTCATTCTCCCTTATTTCCATATTTACGTCCCATATACCAGGTCTGTGTTCTTTCCTGAGTAAACCAGTCCTAACGATAAAGTCTTTGTAGACGTGAATTAACTCGATTAGTTTACTCATAGATCTTCTTCACCTCCTTTTTCCACTCGGGATATCTACTACATATGTAAAATCCGTATTGATCGTAACTCACCTTTTCCGGAGGGACCTCCCTGCACGTATCTGTAGCGAAAGGACATCTTGATGAGAATACGCATCCCTTGGGATACCTTCCGAAACCCTCAAAGTCCCCAGGAATTCGCGGTAGTTTTTTGCCCCTTGATGTTATCGTAGGTACGCTATGTAAAAGTAGGTATGTATAAGGATTATAAGCGTCTTCAAGCAGGGTCTCATAGCTGCCGTATTCCAATACCTGTCCTCCATACATAACTGCTATATAGTCCGATATCTGAAACAGCATTGCGATATCGTGACTTATGATCAGGAGGGATAAACTCTTCTCCTTCTGAAGTCTCTTTATTAGCTTAAGTATTTCATGTTGAACGACCACGTCAAGACCTGTTGTAGGTTCGTCCATTATGACTATTCTCGGATCAAGAATCAATGAAACGGCTATTACTACCCTTTGTCGCATTCCTCCTGACAATTGAAACGGATACATGTCCAAAACCTGTTTATCTGAGAACCCGACGTCCTCCAGAGCTCTGTAAATCACGTTAATATTAGAGTAGTAATCCATACCCCTTGATTTTAAGACATCGAAGAATATCTCCTTAACCTTGCGTATGGGATTTAAGGAGTTCTGGGCAGCTTGAGGTACAAAAGAGATCAATTTCCCTCGTATCTCGTTCACCTGTTCGTTGTCCATTGAGAGCACGTCATACTTACCGTCTACTATTATGCTCCCCGATTCGACTAACATAGGGGGATTTATGAATTTCATAATGGCCGAGGCAAGTGTCGATTTCCCGGAACCTGATTCCCCAGCTATTCCCGTTATTTTGTTTGACGGGATATCAATGGTTACATTCCTTAGTACTGTGGTAAGTCCAGAGTCGGATATATACCCGACTCGGAGTCCCCTAACTGATATTGCCGGTTCCGTCACCATTATCACCATTATTTTCTTTAATTTGTTTATAATATTTCTTTATATTCCACTCCCTTAATTTTGGATTAGCTACTCTATCTATGCCCCTGTTTATTAAAGCAAATGAAAGGGCAACGAGACCAATCATTAGTCCTGGTGGGACGTACCACCACCACAGACCCCTTAAGTAGGCCTCTCCTCCGAGGGACCAGTAGAGCATCGTCCCCCAATTCACTTGAGTTAAACTTCCAAGCCCGAAGTAGTATATGAAGGTTAATCCCGCGATACCGTAAATTGCTGTAAAGAAGAAATTCGAAGCTATAAAGGGAAGGTTATTAGGAATGATTTGTTGAAATATAACGTTCATTTTAGATTCCCCTATAAGCTCTGAGGAAAGTATGTACTCCTTCCTTCTAGTGGAGAGTACAAGGGATCGTAATACACGGGCACCCCACGCCCAACCGGTGGCTGACAGCGCCCCCAGAATTACAAAGTAGCCTAGCTTTATGGAAATTGCACCGAGATATGCCCCTATTAATTCGATGATGAGAATTCCCGGTATTATGAGAAATATTTGCGTAATTCCACTCAATATTCTGTCCACTATCGTGTCGGCATAAAGACCTGCGGTAATTCCGACTAAAATAGCTATAAATGTTCCTATGAGACCAGTTAATATCCCTACTGCTATTACGGGAAAACCTCCCACTAATAGCTGGGAGAATACGTCCTGTCCGTAATCAGTCGTTCCGAGTAGATGCTGGAAAGATGGAGGTAGATCTCTCGGAAAGCTAGTCTGATTGGGGTTATAGGGGGTATAGAAAACCCCAATAGTACAGAAGACAATTATACCTAGAAGAAGGTAAAGTCCTACACGCGATATCCTCTGTTCCCATATACCCTGTAAAAGACTGTAAAACGCACTTTGTTTATCCACGTTAATCCTGAATCTCCTCTCTCTTTGTTTAGTTCTACTTACGCCCATTATACTCCCTCAGTCTCCTCATGACTAGTTCTAGGGTCTATCATTCCATAAACGATATCTGCAACGAAATTACTTAGAACCATTGCGGTAACGAGCATGAAGAATATTCCATTTAATAACGGATAATCTAATGCGGTAATCGCTTCGTTAAAGAAATATCCTAAGCCAGCGTAATTGAAAAGGAGTTCGATTGCTATCGCACCTAGCACAGAGTAACCAAGAGCTATGGAGAAGCTAGTGAAGTTGGGTAGTAGTGCTAACCTGTAGGCTTTTTGTGATACCTGTTTCTCTGGAACACCCATAAGCCTGTAATAGTTCATGTAGTCTTCCTGAAGTATTGGGATCATGTTATTTCTCATTCCCATTACCCATCCTGCCAATGAAAATGCGATCAGAGTTATTACTGGTAGCATTGCATGATAAACAACTGACCAAATAAAGGGTAATGAGAATTCCGGCCTAATGAACTTGAAAGTGTTATACTGACTACCCAAAGGAAATATGTGAGCGTCAACCGCTAGAAACTCTATGAGAATTTCTCCCGTAACGAATACTGGAAATGTGTAAAGGAACATTGTGCCTCCAACAATGAGGTAATCCTTTATGCCGCCTCGAGATAGAGCTGCAGTTCTCCCCAAAATGTTTCCAATGAAGAAGGCTCCTACAACTGCAGGGATTACTATCGCAAAAGTCCAAGGAGCAGCCTCCTCTATTATTTGAGAGACGGGCACAGGAAACTCCAAGAGAGAGGGACCGAAATTAAGCTGTATAATATCTTTAAGGAAATCGAAATATTGAATGTAAAGCGGCGTGTGGTAGTATTGTGACAACCCAAGTTGCTGAACAAGAATCTCTATTTCTTGTTGAACGTTATTCCCATACGCTGATGCCGCTGCTCCTATTCTACCGTAAATTATCGTTCCTAAAACACTCCCAGGAATAAGACGAGGCAAAATGAAATCAATAGATATGCCGACAAACCAAATGATTATATAATATATACCTCTCTTTATTAGGTACTCCTTTTTCATTAAGTATAGTATGCAGTTATAACTATATAAATATTAACTACTCAATAAGTTCTAAATTCAGTTGAGAATTATCAGATATTACCTCGAGAATGTACGCTGATCAATTACGTAATATTTAATTAAATGAGGATAACTGGTGGCTGTTCCTTCTCCCCTTGTATAATTATATAATTCATGGAGATATGTAATATAAGTATTTGCATAAAGTTTAAATAGTCATGATAGATGAAGAAATTAGATAAGGTGAAGATATGAGTATAGAACTCAACTTAAAGAAAATGGTTTCTCTGTTTTTAGCAATATTGATGGTAATGGGATTCGGAATAATGCTGACGCCAGTTTTAGCCCAAAGTTCAACATCAACGACGCAGCCAGAGGGTAGTATAACAATACTGGGTTCACCAGGCGAAGTGTGGCAAGATAACTTCAATCCATGGAGTGCTCCAGCCTTACCAGGCGGCTTAATTTACTTTATTTACGAACCGTTGGCACTGGTTAACCCGCTAAGTGGGCAAGTAATCCCATGGTTAGCAACTAATTGGTCGTGGACTTCTGGGTACGTTTACGTTAATAACTCAGGAAACTTAACCAAAGTTCCTACAAGAGCCATTATAGTAAATCTGAGGGAAAACGTAACATTTAGCAATGGTGTTCCCTTTAATGCTACAGCAGTTTGGTACACAGTTGCCCTTGAACAGGCATATCCTCAATTGGGATATTTAGCTGGAACAGTAGCTAACATCACAATATTAGGACCGTACAGTATTGAGATAATATTCAATCCAAATCAGGGGCCAATAACTCTTTACACACTGCTTAGGCAATTTATAGTAGATCCCTATCAGTGGGGTGCAATATTTCCACTCAAGCAACTTCCTAATGGTACTATTGTGGCACTGAATCAAACTGGAAACCCATACAGATATCCTAATACCGATCCGATAGGCACAGGTCCATATGTGTTATACAGTTTTACCCCGCAGGAAATAGTTCTAGCTGCTAACCCGCATTACTGGATGCCGGGAGAACCACGTATTAAGTATTTATACTACCCATCATATCCGAGCAACGTTCAGGCAGACACTGCTCTCAACAACGGTCAGATCACTTGGGGTGGAATTTTCGAACCTAACATTCAGCAAGATTTTACTTCTAAGAATCCTCAATATTACCACTACTATTTTGAACCCCAAGTACCGGTTATGCTAACTTTTAACGATTTGATGTGGCCTTTATCTGATCCAGTGCTTCGTCAAGCGATAAGCTTAGCGATCAATAGAACTGCCATATATTACCTCGGCGAGTACGGATATGAACTACCCTCGGCAACACCCCTTCCAATACCACAACAACAACTATATGTTCTTAACTCGACTGTCCTCAAGCTGGCGGAACAATTCGCTCCTCCTGACGGTAACGTTTCAGCCGCACTTCAACTGTTAAAGAGTCACGGATTTTCTCTAAATTCACAGGGGCAATTGGTAGCTCCTAACGGCACCGTTGTACCTCCACTTACAATAATCACAGTCGCAGGATGGACTGATTGGGATGCTGATCTGACGTTGATATCTCAACAATTAAAACAGATAGGTCTGACCGTAAACGTGGAAACACCACCGTTTTCGGTTTGGTTTAGCGACATGGAGACAGGACACTACGACATGGCTATTGCATGGGATTTAGTAAGTGGTCCTACCCCGATTGAAGAGTTAGAGGGCTACCTATACAACTACTGGAATTCCCCCGGCAATGTTACGCCTATAGGAAACTCAACTTACTATAACTGGGAGAGGTTTAACCTATCCGTTGTATCCCCCTCTTTTGAACAGATGGTACAGTGGGCATGGAATAATTTCAGTGTAAACCAGACTGCATATGACAACATTATAAATAGACTTGCATTACTCTGGATCCAATACATGCCCTCAGTAGGATTAGTCTATAGTGCATATTGGTACGAATACATTAACTCAACTGTAGTCGGATGGCCGAACGCCCAAAACCCCTATTGGTTAGGATCTCCTTACAATGGACTGCCTGAGACGGAGCTTCCAGTAGTCCTCGCTCTTCACTTAGTAAATCAGTCGGTACCAATGCCTTGGTGGTACTATACCTCTCAGGTACCGAAAAGCTGGTACACTTCGAGCAATCCGTTCGTGGTATCTCCCACAACTACTACCCCAGTCTCAACAACTACTACTTCAATGACTACTCCGCAGTCAACTACGACTCATCCAACAAATAATACGATTATATACGTGGTCGTAGCTATTGTAATCATCGTTGTGATAGCGGCTGCTGTATTAGTAATGAGAAGAAAATAAAATTAAGAATATAAGTTAATATTTTTTATTATTGCTATTTTTATCCCATTAGGTTAACTCAATCCTCAGGTTTTTCAGGATTATATACGCTTATATACTCGTTCTCAAAAAGTATACTATGCCGTTAATAACTGTTAAAGTAGGGGAGGAGTTAAAGAGGAAAATGGAAAAATACCCAGAGATCAATTGGAGTGAAGTTATTAGAAGATCAATAGAAGAGGAATTAAGGCATCTGTCAGGTAAGGATATAGCAAAGGCGGTTCTACTAACTGAGAAAAACAAGTTCAAGCCCGATGTAGATTTGGTAACTGCCAAGGAGGCAAGGAAATGGAGATCGTTATTGACGCCTCGATAGTCTACCGTTGGTATGCAATTGACGATTATAGCGACTTGGCTATAAGAATAAGGGACGATCATCTTGAAGGTAAATTCGAACTATCTTCCCTAAATATCATGCCCTATGAAGTCCTGGAAACCATTAGATTCCTAGCTAGTAGCGTCCAGGAGAGTAAATTAAAGGATATTGGAGAGAGTATATACCTGTATGGGATAAAAATGCACTCGTTTAATGAGGTTTACGAATTGGCTTGCTCTATTTCGTTTGCAGAGGGAATAACTATTCTCGATTCAAGTTACTTAGCGCTTGCGATAAAGCTAAAAACGAAGTTATATACAGTTAATGAAGCATACAGGGATTTACGGGAAAAGTACAGTGAGAATCTAAATTTTATAACCCTTTAATGTGATGGTATATAATCGTATATACGACCCTCACAAGGTACTGGCGAATTTCTTGATTGCCTCTAAATCGGCATTTGCAACGGTTTCCCACGATGATCGCAATTCTAAAAATTTATCCGTATTGTTGTCGATGAACCATTCCTTATTCAGAACCTTGAGAGTAATGTCAGCTATGTCTCCTATGTTATCTTCCTGAACCCTGAGCACGTCCTTCACTCCAGAATAGATCTCCCTAGTTGCCTCAATGTCATATGTAGTTACTGGCGTTCCTGCGGCTAAGGACTCTAATATTACCAGGGAGAAACTGTCGTAATGTGAGGGATACACCGTTACTTTGCCTTTCGAGATATAGCGATACAATTCGGTTCCCTCTTTGTAACCTAAATACTCCACGTTTACGTTCAATCTTCTAACGGACTTCTCGAATACGTCTCTATCGTATTCGGAGGAGAAGTTTCCAAATACGTAAATCCTATAATCTCTCTTCTGGTTAACTCTCTTCCATATTCTAGGTATTTCGAATATCCCTTTCTCCGGTATTAGCCGGGTGAAGTAAACTGCGTAATCCTCTTTTTCCTCACTCCTCAATCTTGTGATATAGGAATCAAATGCATTACTGGGTACTGTAACTCTGTAGGGGATCATCTCATCTAATCCAGATAATTTAACTGGAGTTTCAGAGACGGAGATTACGAAGTTCAGCATCCTCTCCTTTATGACGTGTAACCAGCGAGTTCTCTGGTACTCAGAGTCCTTTACCGCTTCTGAAAACGCCTTAAGCGCCCTGGGAAGAGGGCCACGAAATTTTATTTTGAATAGCGTCCCATAGTCCTTGTAAAAAGGTTGAAGTTGAAGTTGGAGACATAGCGGTTTATTTTCAACTATCGAATGGGCGAAGATAATTTCCTCTGATGAATTGCTGTAGATACTTGCTATGGTTGATTCCCTAGAGACCTTACGGTAAATATCGGTTATCCTCTCCAACTCCATCCCTTCTCCTATCGCATCAATAACTTCCCCATAAACTCCCACATCCCTAAGTTCCTTAATCTTGCTGCTAATTCCTTCATGTTGATTTAAAAAGATCTTTAAATTCCTTAACGAAGGTAATACGACTACGTCGTCGCGTTTAGCTAACCGTTTTGACACCTCTAAGTTCCTTTTATATCCCCCCGTATTTTCGATGATTCCAAAGTCGATAAATAACGTAACTTTCAATTTACTCAGTAATTGATTTTGCCTAAGTTTAAAAAGGCCTTATACAACATTTTTATAATCACTTTAAATTGCTCTAATTCCGTCGACCTGTTAGGTAATAGCGGTATATACTGATCTATTATTTGGGATATATGTTATTTTATAAAATTATAAGAATAAAAACTATATAATCAGCACTTATCTCCTTGGGGGAGTTCTCAAGTGAAATAACCCCAATAGCGTAATTCAATCAGAACGTTCCCTTTTAGTAATAAAAGACATTAATCTTTACTCATTTGTTTTAATTTAAGTTATTCTCAGATTTAAGAGTTTAATTTATACTTCATAACCCCTAACCCAATTTCGATCATTGAACAGCCCCTTAGCATTCACGACCTTTTAGTTGGTAATTTATTCCCATTCCCTCATTAACTAGCAATCATTACACGCTTTCACACACTTTCTGTGTAACCAAGGCTTACGTATTTTCTCACAATTCTTAATTCATAGCTTTACCATCACGTAGTTAAAACCCAGATATGCAAATAGGAACGGTATCAGAAAGATTTCGTCAAGACCTAAGGCTACCTCACCTATCCACAATGTGCCCAAGCTAAAAAGCAATGCTGATAGGACGAACTTCAACTGTGGAACCCTGATTCTTCCAACCTGAGATTTCAGCGTTCCCGTTAATACTGTGGTTACTATTGCAGCAAGGACAGTTCCCAATAGGGTGGAGTAATAACTTTGAGGCAGTAACGCAAGGAGAACGAGGGCCGCCTCTAATCCTTCAACAGCTGAGACCGCGAAAACAACCGAAAGTCCCTCCTCCTTTTCCTCTCTGGCTCTTATAAGATGCTTAAAAGACCTCCTCGCACTTCTCAAAAGCCTGTATCCGAAGTAAAATAAAATTACCGAGGAGGCCAGTAATACGTAATTGATCGGCACTAGGTAAATTAGTCTGCCAATGGTAAACGTTGGGATCAGCACTAGGGCAACGCCGGCTATAGCGTAAATGAATGGAAGCTTACTTTTGTGTATATTATGGTAAATGGCTGCTATCGCCCCAGCTTCCGTCAGCTCCAAAAGTGAAAACGCGAAGGATGTAATGAAAACTCCTACGTCCATAGCGGTTATATCTTCTTGAAGAGGAAATAAATTTAACCACGTCTTAAAGATGTTCCTCCACTCTTATATTTTGAATTAAAAATCTATATAACCAGATGTTGACAATATATAGTATGAACGTTATTATTGCTCCTCATCCTGATGATGAAACCATATGCTGCGGAGGATTGATAGTAGATCTTCTAAAGCAACGTAAACCTGTACACGTCATTTTCGTAACCGATGGAAGATTTGGATCGAAAAATCCAAGCCTAAGGGGAAGTAATATCTTAGTGAATTTAAGGAAGGAAGAGGCTAGAAGGGCGACGAGCGTTCTCGGGTTAGAGGAAAGAAATCTTACGTTTCTCGATTTTCCCGATAAGGGCGTCTCAAACAATATTGCAGTGAAAAAGAGGATTACCGAACTCTTGAACGAATTAAAACCCGACGCTGTCTTCTATCCTGAGAGTACTGATTTACATGAGGATCACAGTTCGATCGGTGTGTTCGTTGACGAAATCGTAGGTAATTTCGGAAGATATAGATATATAGTGTGGGGAGAGAAAAAAGGAGTCCCTAAACTTGCTCTCGACATTACCAAGTACTATGGGAGAAAGCTGGCTGCCCTGTTTCAATATTCGACTCAGTTAGGAGGTTTACCCCCCCAGATCTGGGGTAATATCGTATCAAGAAGGGAGATCTTTTACTAAAACTTAGTACAAAATATTAAAAAGTGGTATAATACCTAATACTATGGAAGAGATTGCAATTTTAGGTGGAGGATGTTTCTGGTGTATGGAGGCTGTTTTTTCCAGGGTTGTAGGTGTTCTGTCAGTAACGCCAGGGTATGCGGGCGGTGATTTTCCAAATCCTACGTATGAGGACGTCTGTTCTGATGTAACCGGCCATGCTGAGGTAGTAAAGCTTGCGTTCGATAACTCGGTCATAAGTTATGAGGATATTCTTGATATATTCTTCGATGTTCACGATCCTACTACCCCGAACAGACAGGGTAATGACGTGGGTTCCCAATATAGGTCCATAATTATTTACACTAGCGAACAACAAAGGAATATTGCCCTATCTAAAATTAACGATGTCGAGAGGAAATTAGGCAAAAAGGTAGTAACTGAGGTTGTTCCCTATAAGGAATTTTACGAAGCGGAGGATTACCATCATAAGTACTTTGAGAAGCACCCGAATCAACCCTACTGCAAGTTCGTAATTTCTCCGAAGGTCGAGAAGTTCATGAAGCATTATCCTCAAAAGGTAAGGATAACCGGGTGATTTAACCCCTTTTACTTTCTGTGGGTCTAAAGGAAAATATCGTGTGATATCTCCATAGAACTCCTAAGATCATTATATTCCCTTAACTCCTTTATCATCGTCTAGTTCAAGGGGCATCCTCAAGGAGGAAAGGATGGTTCTGAAGTCCTTTGCAAATAGTAATTTTTAGGAATGGTGGTTAAAGCGGAGTACCTATAGGCGTGGACCCATGGTAATCGCTGTAACAATCAATTAAATTTGTTACAATTTTCAAATAAACTGAATTCACAAAAGATACGTAAATTGTCAGAGAAACTCGATCTATCCCCTAGATTACTAAAAGTATAAAATCCCTGTTTTTTCTATCGACCTGAAGATTATGGAGACTTGGAAGAGGCTCTGGTTATCTCAAATCTTAAGTCTAACATTCTCCAACTTCGCGTAACTATTCGAATGAGCTTGCAGGAATCGAGAATGTTAGACTACTTTCTGGTATATAGCAGAAACCATGGAATTCAGGAAAGTGTTGTTACTCCTAGGGAAATAGAGAACTCATTAAAGCTTTTGCCCAAAGGCCACTTATTTACCCTCACATTGTTATAACGTCTGTCAGCGGATATCGATTCTCATCAGATTCTAACGTGTTGTATTTATATACTTTAGAAACGAAGAAAGTAGTATGATAAATACAAGTGGAGTTTACAAAAAGTATATATCAGAAGAAGGTTATCTACTACTGCATAATAAAGAAAAAAAGAAGGCCTACGAAATTAACCTTGGTCTAAAAACCGTCTCTTTCAGGAAAGTATTAAGGCGTTTTCCCTACAAACCTTTTAAAAACAATCGCTTTGAAAGGAAATATCAAGATCAATTAAGAAAATCTTACCATTCAAAGAAGGATAAAAGTTACGCATACTTTTCTTACCAATTGATGAGGACGTTAACGAAAATAACGCAATCAAGATTAGGAGGGAAAACACATGTGGATTAAGGATCCGATATCCCTTTTGAGATTTGAACATTCGATTATCAGAGTCCGTTCCTCCTTAGCTTTGGCTTCTCTCGACTGGGAGATTGGGTGGATTATGCTCAAGGATCTATACACGTTCGTAACGGAGTGGCACGCGAAGATTGAGGATATATACGTATTCCCCTTACTAGGAGTTCAGAGCAAGCCGTTTTCTAATGACCACTTATTACTTGAGAAGTATGGAAAGTCGTGTTTAAATGAGAGGAGGAGGGACTGGGCGGAGAGATTCATAAGTATACTTATAGAACACAACATTAATGAGGAAAGGAACTTATTCCCTGACGAAATGGACGCACCCATAACCATGCAGAGAATTGTTGCAAATGCAAAGGAATATAAGGATTATTTCGCAATGACAGGACTAGAACCGTAAGAAAAGGTTTCGCTAAAGAGGTATTAAAGGGCTATTTCTTCCTATACCAGAGGAACACTATTACCACAAGTAGCACGATTCCTGTAGCGATAGAGATCACGAGTTGTAATTTTAAGGAAATTGCCAGGTTCTCGTTTATTGGCTCTTCGACTATTACCTTCGACCCAGGTGCCAGAGTAAACGTGCCCTCGAATTCACCTTTATCGTATATCGGAATGCTGGCGTTCAATATTAAAGTACTCCCTTCGTTTAACCAAGTTCCCCTTCCATTAATGGTAACCAAGAATTGCGTTACAGTATAGACTTTTAGAACAGACGGCGAGGTGAGGGTTATGTTTTCCCAAGAAGCGTTTGTAATCACCTTGCGCGTATCATTATTCACGTAATACGTATAATTCCTTAAAATCACGTTTGAATTGTATGGGAACCAGTTTGACGTAATAATTTCGCAACTCCCATTTACGAAGGCTTTTACTGGAATGGTGGATAATACCGTTAGATATTCCTGTCTTATCACCTCAACAGTTAGATTAAAAGGTGAGTTCAGTGTAAAACTCCTTGGAGAGATTTCGGTTATTACATATCTTGTCCCGTTTTCCTTGTAAATGGTTACGTTTTCGATCACGAATGAGGTATTCGCATTATACCACCCGCTGGTAACCGATTCGTTAGTGCCGTTTACCTCACCGAAAACCGGAATTGGCGAGGAAACGTTCAAGTAAAACTGAGTGATCCAATTTCCGTTTATCTCAATCGGTTTAACTATAGAAAAGGATAACCCTGTGTTTATATATCCTAGGATTTCCCTTTCGTCTTGCGAAATATATATCGAGTAATTGGAAATAATTACTTTAGTGCCCTCTAAATACCAACCGCTAGTAATCTGTTCTAACGTGGAATTAACATATCCTTTAATTGGGAATAAGGAGTTTACAGAGAGGTAGTATTCGTTATAGTACAGTACATCCACCCTCTGATTAGGCCGCATAACTATTCCCCTTGAAGAATAAGCTACCCATCTCTCCTGTTCGTTAGGGGCATAGAGAATTCTCGAGTAGTTATAGTATGATCTCGCGTTAACCCAATGTAATCCTACAGGAAGTGTTGCATTACGTGAAAAGTAACAAAACGTTACGTTAGGAGTCAAATATCCTTTACCTCCTGTAACCGAGAACGAGAAGTTCAGGTAAAACTGCTGATAATAGGTGGCCAGTATGACAGAGGAATTCTCAATCACTCCTGCTGAGTTTAACGTAACCCATCTTTGATCTCCAGAAGTGTAATTAAGGAAAAAATACTTAGAACCAGTTGGTAGAATCAAGTGTTCACCAGGTATTATTGTCGTATTACTACCATTGGGGAATATCAACAGGATACTTAGGTTAGAGGAAGAAATTCCGATAAATTTATCAAGAAAGGTGACGTTAACCACCTTAGGTACGAGGTATATTCTTAATTCGGAAGTCGAATTAATTCCGGGCAATAGTGTTAAAGTTAGATATATCATGTATTCCCCGAAACTATACGATGAAGGAGGGCTAACGGAAAAATTGAGTAATATACTCTGATTTACGTAATACGTCCCCGTCAGTCCCGATATAGGGAAGTCCTCTGGATTACTGCATGAAACCGTGACATTACCGAAGCCGTTAAGAGTCAAGTTCTCGTGGTAGAGATTACCTGGGACGAGGTAAAGGTAGTCAACGGTAGGAGATGTAGATAGTTGCGGAGCAAATACAGTGTAGTTACTGCCCGGACTGAGAGAAGTTGAAGCTTCTCCGACTACCTTCCCATTGACCACTGAAAGGAAACCGTACCTCATTGGGTGAAGAACCAGAATAGCTTCATTATTGAGGTAATTTAACTTTAGACCAGCGGAAATCGGATATGAGGGATTATATCCAACAACGCATCCTACGTCGTGATCCGTAACGATTCTTATAAGGGAAACATTATCTCCGTTCCATAGTTGGGTCAATGATGAGGAATTCCCTTGTGATAGTAAAGCGGATAATTGCCCTGTTGTCACATTATAGCGACATGACACTTTTACGTTACTAACCGTTTCAGCGGTATCCACGCCAAAATTATACGTGTTAATGGGTTCTTGGAAGTTGTGACCGTTAAAATAACATATAGACAACTCGACCTCGGAGTTACTTACGTTTGCGCATGCTCCATCATCGACTCCACCCATAACTAATTCGAGATCGTAATATAGACCGTCCGGAGTGTACTCATTACCGTTGATTGTTATCGATATGTTGGACGATCTAGGTGCGTTACGGACGGTTACTTGATCGTAATTTATCCAACCATGCCCGTCATTGTACCAGAAGTAAATTACCGGACAGCCTTTACTGCTATTACTTACGTTCATCATCAATGAGACGGAGAACGGCTCTTTAACTCCAACAAACCCCCCAGGGTAACCTGAAGCGCTGTCGAAATAAAAAGAAACACCTTCATTATAACATATAAGACCGTTTCCCACTACACCTCTAACTCCAGCTTTAGGAGCCGACATATTCCAGATATTATCCCAAAACTCAATACTTCCCCCCATATTGTATTGGGAAACGTCCTGAATCCACAAGGCGTATTGCCTGTTGTCATTCCAGTACGTTAAAACAGCATTAAGTTCAAAGGAAACCGCGTTTTCCGTTGTATTGGATTTGAATTTCGAAATGGCGGAAAGGCGGTAAACCTTAACCACGCCCTTAACTTGGTCTGTTTTTACATAACATGGACCTTTCTTTCCTATCCCTAAAAAGGAGATTCCTCTTGGCGCTAGAGAGGAATTGTAAGTGTTATGTACGTTTATCATTCCGCTATTCTTCAACCGTTCTATAGGATGGGCTAATCCATATACCGGATTCTGAATGTTACCGTTGGTCACCAGGTAACTTGCAAATGATGTGCTCAACATCAGGACAATAAACGCGAGACCTATATATCCCATTAATAATTATTCGTGAAGGAATATAAATTCCTTTGCAATTTTGTAATTTGTGATATAAAGTAGAGAAACTGAGACATAGTGAATGGATTACTTCTTTTACTCTTTGTATCCCTCTTTGTCTGTAATTTGCCTTAATTGGTTATTTGAACTCCGCCGTTAACGATCGTTACTACTCTTTTTTAGGCCTGTCGGTGACTCTTAAAAAGGGGTAAACTCCTCCTCTGCGGACGAGTTTAAATATGTTATCGGAAAAGAAATGATAGAGCTTCTCTCACCTAGATGTACTTGTACTAATGTCTTCTTACCAACAAACTGAGCACCCATATTATCTGCATGAATAGAATTCTCACCCCCACTTAAGTTAACCAGTGTCCGCCTTCAGTGGACTCAGCTACTACGTCTTCTATTTTCAAGACGAATTATTGAAGTTCTTGACGTCAAATATACATGTACATTATTCTGAATATTTTAAAAAGTAGGGAGTTTTAATACGGCTCTAGCCTTAATGTCTCCCTGTCCTCTCTATATAGAAGGAGAATTACGTTTGTTTACCTCCCTATCAGCTTGCGCTTTCATAGCGAGGTTTTCATTTAGACCGAACCTAAATACAGATAATACGGTTAGAAAATAAAAACAGTATTAAAGGATCCTGTCACAATAGTTGTTTGGTATAGATCGATGTATATTTGAGTTAAGCATTATGACAACATGCAAAGGTGTGCATTTACTTTATCTGGGGATTTTCTCTAAATTTCCCGTTAACTTAGCTCAAAACCCCTTTAAAGGGATCGGATCTGCTACTATTTGTAAATTGACAATCAACCTATAAATTTTCAAACTCCTAAGGTATACGCTCGACTCAACGTTAATAGGAATTTTTGACATATTATAGAAAAAACTTTTAACGTAGAGCTATATTCAAAGTGTATGATTGTCGAGGTTAGAAACGGGAAATTGTTGATGGATGGAATTGAAGTTGGCGAGGTGAAACACAGCATGTCGCTGGACAAACCGCTAGTTGTTACGAACATAGGCATAGAGCTCAAGAGGCAGGGGTTTGGTGTCTACTCTGTATTGAAGAACGATTCTGAAATAGGAACGCTACAAGGAAGGGATCTGAAGCTATCGTATAAT
Organism: Sulfolobales archaeon HS-7; assembly: GCA_019704295.1. Taxonomy (GTDB): domain Archaea; phylum Thermoproteota; class Thermoprotei_A; order Sulfolobales; family Sulfolobaceae; genus HS-7. Next base: position 1,242,648 of record AP024596.1, read on the forward strand.
GGAAATGAATACAGTCTTAGTAAATTCGATCCCCGTGAGGCAGTTAGAGGAAACTACGAAACTGAAATACTTTTAAACGGCCTTCAGATAGCTAAGGCATCGATTACAACGGGGGATGTAAGGATAGAGGGGGACATTCCGGATAGGGACGTTGCGGCAATATATGCATCCCTCATGTACCGATACGCCACGGTTACTAACTACAGGGTGGAGAGGAGGAATATAAGGAATCGTTTTAGAGTACCCATTGTCATAGCTAATATTGGGATTCTCCTATTAGCTGGATTCCTACCTGGTCAATACTCAGTTCTCGTAGCCCTTATAGGGATTGTAGTCCTTGATCTAGCGATATACCTCATATTGCGAAGCAAAAGAAGAACAACAGAGTATTACAGTTCTTAACACTTTAAAGGACAGAATTTCTCTCCTAAGCATCATTCTTTGAAAAGGAGGTAAGATACATTAATCTTTAGATTCCACGGAGAGTAAATCCCTGATTGCCCTCTAGACAACGCTAAATTAGAGTTTACTATTCATAGTAAGTTACGTATTAAGGCTTAGATCCTTATCTGATAGGTGCGTAAGTTCTAAACATTTTTCACCAAAAATGATATACGCCTTAAATACCTTTAACTATCTTTGAAAAATATCCTGAGAAGCTCTCCCCCTAACTTGGGGAATACTAACATTTTGTCCATACTTTGAAGTAGAAAGCTAAAAATAAAGTATACTTCCCAGATTCATCAGGACTTTCCAGACACAAGAAAGCGTGATTACTTCGGACGTAAGTTAATCGCTACTGCGTAAAGTCCCTTATGTGGACTACAAAAGGTAATTCCTTCACTTTTCTGAGTAGTTTTTCATCGGCTGTATATACCTTATCCTTCAAGATTTTCCCTAATGCTATGTATGTAGCGTCGTATATCGTTATGCCGTACTCGGAAGAAAGTGAAATACTCTCTCCAAGTATATCATCAAATCCGTAAAGCGAAATCTGAAAGTTCGATAAAATTTTCCCTACTTCCTCTAATTCCCTCTTTCCTAAATTATAAGTGTACTTAAGTCCGTTTAAAACCTCAAAGGGGAGAATACAAGGTGCTGATAAGTCCTCTAATCCCCTAACATAAGCTTCCTTCAAGATCAGCGATTCTTTACTGTAATTTTCATTGGCAAACCACTTTATTACAACCGAAGCATCTACAACTGCCAATTCCTTTCACGCCATTCCCTAATAACGTCTCCTGAATTCTTACCGCCGTAGTTTAAAAAGAACTGATAAGATCTAACAGAAGCTTCAGAGATTTTCTTGTAGTCCTTTCCTCCTTTTTTCCCTTTTCTCTCTTCCTCCTCTATTACCTCCTCTATTTTCCTCCTTATTACCTCGCTCCAGTTTATGTAACTTAATTCGTCCATTTTCCTCTTTAGCTTCACGTCTATCCGTATACTAATTACCGGCATATAGATGAAGTACGAGCCGTACATTATAAGATTTACGCTAACGTAATAAGTGTACTAACAATTTGACTTCCAGTGTTTTCTCATAGCGGTCGTAACTATCAGAGCAAGTTGTTTCGATCTGACGTCTTCCTGCCATAGAATAATACCCTTTCAGAGAGTTGATCGTTCCCTTCTCAATTCGAGGTTACATCTCTGGGGCAGTAGAGGGCGTCAGAACTTCCCCCATCTGAAAAGAGGAGGAGATTTTGATTAACCCATGATAATTTCCAATGTGTAATTAACAGAATAACTAAATAAACTAAAAGGTTACAAAACACATTTATCTAGAATTAAATCCATTTAATTATAAGCAGAGAAGTAATATAAAATAAGCTTATTTATGGTAAAGGCCGTTTATGTGTTAATTCCGAATTCACTTTATTTACAAAAATAAAATGAATTTAATTGAATGAACTCATAAGGACTAGTTAGAGGTTCGCATTTACAATTTCCTTTATTTGATCCCTATTTGCAACGATTACAGTTTGTCATGTAAACCCGAATTCCCTATCACATTGAAAAATCAGAACCTATTCGATTTACCAGGGAGATATTCATGAAGTTCGAGAATAGTAAAGTATAAGCTTAGTGACACTTAATGATAAATCTTTAGCTAAGAACCGGAGGTAGAGACAGCATCTAATATAGGTATGAGTTATTAACACTAAGAAGTTCTCTAGATATAGGACCTAATTTATTCTGTTAAACACTTTATTACATTTAAGACTAATTTGTAACTAAATAATAATATTTTTAGCTAAAATTACTATTTTAAAATAGTTGATAAGTTAGTTTAATTACTATTATTACAAGAAATATTTTATACCCATAAGGAATACAGTTATTAATTGAAGATTTTTAAGCGTAAAATAGAATATACATCTATGAGTAACTCATTAGAGAGATATGCAGAGTTCCTTGAGGATTATGCAAGATATTTACTTAGTAATAAACCTGTTATTGATATTTCCTTATCTCCACAGGAACTAATTGATGAGGCTTCTAGGATTAAAGCTAAACTAAAAGTAAGGTCAGAAAAAGGTAGAATTATAATAAATCTAAATGAAGGGGAAGCTGTCTATTTTACAAAATTCTTGGGAGAGATCGTATTTTCCTTTGATAAGCTTTATAGACCTTTAAAGATAGAAATCGAGATAAAAGAACGTATTCATGAGTCCATTTTTAATGAAAGTCAAAAGAAATGTAAGTCAATAAAATATGACAACGGTTTTATTGAAGTGTTTTTAGCAAAAGGTGATGCGGAACATTGGGCGCACATTGAGGGGGAGATCGTATTTTCCTTTGATAAGCTTTATAGACCATTAAAGATAGAAATGGAGATAAAAGATTTAATGGATAATGAGAAAGTATTAAAAAGTGCTGATCTTATCTGACCATGCTAAAAAACATTTAGAAGATATTAAGCGGTATTTAAGTAAATTTAATGATCCAATAGATCCTTTAAGTAATGAAGTATTTCCATTTTTAGAAAGAATAAAAGGAATTCCTCAAACTCCTAATTTACGCTTAGGCGAATCAGAAAGATGGAGGATAGTTATTCACTTTAGATCTTGTGCGAAAATAAGATACGTGATAGCTAAAAGGAGGAGTGAGTTAATTTTAGTAACAGTACATCCAGATCCAGATACTCAAAACTATATAGAAATGTGATGTCAAGATAGAATTATCTAACCTAAATAGTCCCATACCAATAATTTCTTATTTATTATTCAAATATCTTCTTTACTTTCTTGTCTTCGATATGAATCTAGAATATCTTTACCTTTATATATTTATACTTAATCGAAAATAACTTTTCTTAACAAGAATCTGGGGCGATTCATGTCTACATTGCGAATTCACTTTATTTTATTAGTTTAAAATTAACTAATTCATTGCAGGTTGGTAATACTAAATAAGGGACGAGCCGGAAATAATACCATGGAACAACCTGAATTACCAAGTATAACCGAATACGGATTTTACTTTCCAGCTCGTCCCACCTTCCGCAGGACGCATTATTAAACAAATTGGTCGTAGAGATCGAGAGGAAAGCCCTTGAGGAAGCGGAGGAGATGAGTCCAAAGTAGGGGAAAATGGGTTGAGGGGAAGAGTCTCTAGTTTCTGCATCCTCAAGGGCTTCGTGCTCTTGATGAAGGGTAGGAGGAAGATCTACGGCATTCTACTTAAGCGTGAAACTATCTGTCTTGTACAAGGAGGGCAAGGGGATCAAGACGCGCGTAGAGGCGCCTTACGCTTCGCCTCTAATACAGCTATGGGAACAGCAGGTCCAGAAAGTTACATACATAAACGTCCCAGTCCTTGACCTTCCTGGGCAACTTGGACCTATTTACGACTAAACCATTATAAGGACTTGCTATTCTCGTCCCTGCTACGTATTTTTCCCAAGGAAGACCTTAGCGTATAACACACTTCCCTCTTCCTAGCAATACCCATAGCCTCTCGAACTCTTCCTCTCCGAACCTCCACTTCCCGCCCTAAGTACTACTGGTTTAACCTCCCCTTCTTTACGTACTCCCTAAACTCGGTATACGATATTCCCAGACGCCGTCAACTTCCTTAGGTCTTAGCATTGCGTGGGATATATGATGAAACAACATAAACTCTACGGTCTAAGGGGACTGCTGACAACGACAGAATATTTAAGTACTTGAAGGTAGAGATATCTCTTGTGGAAGAGCTTATTAGGAGAGCTGAAGAAAAAGGGATTGATGTTGAGGGATTACTCATCTCTGCTTTGTCAAATAAAGACCCTCAGAACGAGATTAAACTTAGGCTCGAGTTGGCTGAAAAATATATGAAAAGTGCAGAGGAGTACTTAAAGCAAGGTGATCCAGTTCAGGCTTCAGAAAAGGCATATAAAGTAGCTGAAGAAGTCGTTAAGGCCTTAGCCGAAAAGTTTGACTTACCGGAATACCAACAAGCAATCAAAGAAGGTAGGTGGTACACTTATCTTCTAGCTAAAGCTTCTAACGCCCTAGCAATTAAGTTGGGGAAATGGGCGCTAGACGGTTGGGATAGCGGCTATGTAATTCACGTCTGGGGGTTTCATGAAGCAAAGCTCACAGTTGACGACATCACTTCATACGTTGAGAGAGTTAGAGAGATGTTAGAAGAATCTAAAAAGATACTATAGAGTTAACCTTACAATTTTATGTTCTTTTGCTAATTACTTCAAAAGGGAAGGATATTACTATTAGTTAGATCTAATTTTTACATAAGCTTCACTACTGTTTCTATCATTAATATTAGGGGTCAGCTAGGACTTTAACACATGGTAAATTTATTGAAAAGTCGTGACAGTTAGATTTACCCTAAACACTTACCTATCTGCTTACTCCATTCATGTTAACGGGGGGATTCAAAGAAGGCCGAGGACCCGTGATAATGTCCAATTGATATTAAATGTTATTTACTTTATTAAAAATTTTAGGATATAAGAATAATCCACCCCACACCTATCAATCATGACAATAACAGGGTGTTACGAGAGATAAAACTCCTTGTTGACTTTCTTTGAACTAAAAATATTTAGCGTTACCTGCTGCAAATCTTTAACTCGTCTGACCAAAAACATTTTTAACAATAATATTGTATATTATATTTAGATAGTTCTTTTTATGTTCAATAAATTTTCTCTATATTATTTCTGACTTATAATTGAATTCAGGACATATTTTAAAACTTTGTTAGTTTATTCAGTTATTCATAAATTACACATTAAACATTCTCGCTCGACCCTAGTAAATGTTCTTAAACTAATACTAATTGAGTAGAGCGATGATAGAAGCGATTTTCGGCAACGCAAGAGATATGAGTGAAGTTGAGGACATTAGCGTAGGGTTTAATTTAATTTCTCCTCTTTATTATAATGGACCCTTTGATTTCCCCTGATCTTTTCTGATCTCATGACGATTGTCTGTTCTATTGAGAATATTGGTAATGAAGCTTACCATGATCTCCATAACGGTAGGAAAGCAGTATTCGTTACTGCAGATGATAGGATAGATGGCAAATTGTACCAAATAGTAGCAGATCTAATAAAATTAAAGAAACAGTTTTTAGATATTAAGAAAATAATATGGAAAAACTGAAGAGTTATATTAGAATTAGTAGAAGGAGCGGTGTTTTAGTACAGCGTCTTCTCTATTACTATTCTGACAACCTTTATGAGGATATAGTAGTCTTTAAGAAACCGGTGAGTTCGCAACCGAAAAAAGGAGGAGAGCAAGGTAAACATAACCAAATTTCAGAGGGAAGTGTGGTACTTAAGCGTGGGAAATAAGTAACGTTTTGCCTAACGATGAATACTTTAAGTTTACTGCTCCTTTTCTTAAGGAGTTAGCAGAAAGAGTGATAACACTGTATCCCTTGTAGGAGATACTGTGCTAGACCCAATTGTGGGTAAGGGCACTACGCTAAAAGTAGCTGACAGGCTAAGGAGAAACGTTGGTGGATACGAGATAGATCTAGAGCCTAGGAAAGTGATTTATAAAGATTAGGAAAGAACACTCTATCGGAACGCCTGAAGTTAAAGTAATAGAGAGGAGTGATATAAAGGGGCTGAGGACTAAGTTAAGGGAGAAAATAGAGTAAAAACTACAAAATAGGTAACGAGATGTATCATCTATGTGGTAAAATAGGAGGAGTTATAGATGGTTAGATCTTAGAGTCATGGGGAAATCTTCCACAGGGCATAACACGTTTAACGTTGTGGAACACTAGGAGTTATAGTTTGGGAGGCTTATTACGTAGAAACCAATTACCTTGGTTTTTATGATCGACAAAGTATAATACTTGCCCCCAACAAACTAAGGTTAAGAAAAAGAGATATTATCACCTAAGTTAATTTCGCTTATGCAGTTAAAGGAGAAGTTTAGCAAGGATCCCGTGAAATACGCGTTTGAAATTTATGATATGGAGAACGAAAGTAAATACACCGAGTTCATCATTCATAGGGAGGGATACTTAATGTTCTATAGGAGATTTAAACATCCAAATGTAATTCTTGAGGCCGACGAGGAAGAGACATTAACTTACTTAATTTCCAAAATAAGCGAAAGTAAATATATCCTTTTTACGGATCCGAAGTGGCTAGGTGTAGTCAGAGAGAAAATACCGAATGCTAAAATTTATGGGGAGATATTAATGATATGCGAGAATCCCAAAGCATTCCCAGATAAAAGGGTTAGAAGACTATCTTCTGACGACCTTGAACTCACCCCATACTCAGGTAAGAGATTGGAATTTCTAAGTGAGGCCCTATCTGCAGGAAAGACGACTGTTTATGGCGCTTTTGTGGATGAAAGGTTCGTTTCCGTAGCGTATACCTGGATAGAAACTGAAAGTGTTGCTTATATCGGTGGGGTTCTCACTGAGGAGAGGTACAGAAATAGGGGTCTTGCAAAGGCAGTGGTTTCAGCAATTGCTAACGATATCGTAAAGAGGGGGAAGATTGCCTCTCTCTACGTGAGGGATGATAACATCCCCGCAATAAAGGCCTATGAGGCAGTGGGCTTTAAAGCCCGTGGACGTAGGCTTTGGGTAGATGTAAATACGGGAGAGTCGCCATAGTGTTTAACGTTCAGGGGGGTAGCTGTTATCGTAATGGGCAGTATTTTTCTCAGATTGAAAAGGTTCTGATACATTCTGCTTGAGAAATCATGGATTCTAAATTGTAACAAGATTGTTTAGGCAGGTGATAACACTATCTTTGTAAAATTTTGGAAAGAATAACTTTTATGGAGTAGGGGCTTTCAATAGTAAGCTCGTTTTAATTTCATTAAAAGACTAAGGGATGTACTGTTATACTTTCTTGGATTCTAAAGTTCAATGTACAACTTTACCCACCTTAGTATTATACATGTTGAACAAACGATGCTAGAGGGTCTGTATTTACCTTTAAAGAGTAAGGATTATCGTAGGTAATGGCAAAATTCAGAGTGTAATTAGTGCCGAAAATGTAGCAAGACGTAAAGTTAATGAGGCCTATTTTACTTCTGAAAGAAAAGGGGATAAAGAACTAATCGTTGAAAGCCTAGCAATAAGCTTTTCCTGTTAAAATATTGTAAATATTAAGTAATTATTTTTATCTAAGAAAATAATATGGATATAAGTTAAATTAAAATTGATCAACGAAATAAGTTATATGTTTCTTAGTACAAAGAGTGAGTTTGATCTAGAAAGGTGGATTAAGTCATTAAAAATTCTTCAGGTATACTATAGTACTAAAAGTTTAAAAACGAGAGGGCAGAATATATTATGAAAAGACATGGAAAAGGTTTTAGGACCCCAAACAGAAGAGGGATTAAAGTATCTCTTTTCAGCAAATGCGGAAGACTACATGAGGTTATTATTAATATCCAAATACTTAGATGCAATGGGTATGAAAAAGGAGGCTGAGGCCTTTAGGGAGAAAGCAAACGTAGAGCTTGGTCACGCGAGTGCTATATTAAACACGTTAATAAAGCATTACGGGCTTACGGCAATGGTTCAAGACATGGCTAAAGAGGAGAGCGAGCAGCACGTTTCCGAGTACAATAAGGTAGCTATGGCCGCCAAAGCCGAGGGAAATACCGAAGTTGAGTCCATGCTCTGCTCCTTCTCCGAACAGGAAAAGGATATAGCTGAGACGATAAAAATGGGAGTAAAGAAGCTTGTCGAAGACATGGCTAAAGAGGAGAGCGAGCAGCACGTTTCCGAGTACAATAAGGTAGCTATGGCCGCCAAAGCCGAGGGAAATACCGAAGTTGAGTCCATGCTCTGCTCCTTCTCCGAACAGGAAAAGGATATAGCTGAGACGATAAAAATGGGAGTAAAGAAGCTTGTCGAAGACATGGCTAAAGAGGAGAGCGAGCAGCACGTTTCCGAGTACAATAAGGTAGCTATGGCCGCCAAAGCCGAGGGAAATACCGAAGTTGAGTCCATGCTCTGCTCCTTCTCCGAACAGGAAAAGGATATAGCTGAGACGATAAAAAGGATTAATGTATCATCGTAATCTTTTTTACTTTTTTAACGTTATTTTTTATAACATAAAGGATATATTCGGGATTAATCATAATCACATTAGTTATTAGATATATCAGAATACCACAGGTACTAAAGGACATAAGGGAAAACATGTTGATCTTTAGAGTCAAAAAGAGTAAGTCAAACACCTGGCGTTTATGTACATTAGTCTATATTTAGGGCTCCTTTCCAATGTACACTAAAATTTTACGAAGTTGTATCGTTTTGGGCGGAACGTTTTATACGTTTGTTATAGCAAAGCTTAATATTTATAATGTATTATTATAATCTATGACAAAGGTCATGGTTATACATGAATGGGATGATACGCAGAAAGAGAAAGTAATAAATTTCTTTGATCAATTGGTCTCAATGGCCAAATCGAAAAAGCTTCCCAACGGGTTTAAACTTGAAAGAGTCGATATGGATGAGAAAAACAATGCTGCTGTATGCCAGTGGGAAGTTCCCAGTGTTCAAGAGCTCATGAACGTTGCAGGTCAGATGAATATAACGTGGAAAGTTAAGATGATTTCTCCTTCTCCTAAATATGAACATAAACTAATTTGAATTTTTTATAAAATATACTCTTTTTGTTTGTTTATATTACAACTTAACTTATATTCTATTTCGTATACAATATTTGCAAAAAGAGGTTTATGATTATTTTAGCGACTTACGCGTGGCTGGCATTGCAACATTTACGGATGTTTTCCCTAAAAAGTCTCATGTTAATGGGATATTGTATTACTTATCAATCAATAAAATTTTTCAAAAACGCGTTAGGACACGCTAAGTTAATATCTAGAGGGGCGATTTAGGGCTCTTTTGCGGACTAAAAGAGGGTATAATAAAGTAAACTGCAGAGTGTAAATCCCTACCTTGTATATGCGCTAATATTCAATTAAATTCATCATATTTCTTAAATAGACTGAATTCTCAAAGGTACGTGAACCAGCCGTAAGGAAGTCAGGTATACTCTCTTACAATATACCTTACAAGCCTAAATGTTCCTCCCCAACCCCCCGTGGATTCACAGGTTTATATGTCTCTCTCAGTTACGAGTCTGGGACAAATTATTCTAATGGGTTCCAGATTTAAATATGATTTCAGGATTTTTAATCTAACGCTTTAGACCACAGGAGGTCGTGAATCGCGACCCTCGCTAGGACCTTCAAGTGGATCCTCTCTTCCTTGACCTTGTTTGTGATTCACCCTGTCCTCCTTAGAGGAGATCAGGGACTCTGCTTTCTCACGCTTGAAGTACTCCTCCAAGTACTCCAGCGGGTTCCTCATGAACCTCAATATCATCTCCACCTTTTCCCTCCTTTGATCGTGGCGTTAGACTTTGGTATCAAGTAGACCTCGGAATCAGGGAAGTCATCAGGTGTAGACCAGTACTTGTCAGTCCTCAAGGAGTCCACTTGCACGCCAAGATCCCTCAGGACCTCGAGGGCTATCTCATAAGCCTCTCACTCTTAACCGAGTAACCGTAAGCGACGATCAAGTTACTGCCTAGGTAATGAAGAGTACACGAAGTCCTTCCCTTCCTTCACCTCTTCCCCGGACTTCTCCCCTTCATCCAGTTATGCTCACTAGGGAATAGCCTGTCCCGTCTATGACCGCGTCCACCTTGAGGCCACTAATGCTCTTTTAGAGCATGTTGTAAAGGACAACGCAGACGTCGGATAAGTCTCTCTATCATGTTGTAGCTTATCTCCTCCTTCGTTAGTAGTGACGCCAGTTCTGCGCCTCCCCGTTGGCCTAGGTATTCCTTGATTATCAGTAAGTCTTGTGGGGTTAACTCTCTCCTCTCTTGTTTTCCCATGTCTTCACGAACTTCCCTTCATATATGTTCCGCCTTAACTCCTGACCGAACCTTAATCTAGCTTACCTCTCCTCTTCGCTTTCCTCAGCCTCCGCCTTACCCACCCTACTCTCCTTGTATAGTGATCAAGTCCTCTATTGACTCCTTGAAGTCCTCGAAGTCCTTCTGAGTTAACTTCTTATTCACATGTTCGTAATACAAAATAAGCGGTATCTGAAGTTTTTGTCCCAGAGTAGCATAAAGCTAATATCCCCTCTAAATTGATTGGGAAAACAATTTTTCTCAGTGAAGCAGAGGGTTTATTGAAGATCCCTCTCTTTTAGTTCTTGGTCTTTCAATAAGTAGAGAGTTTTATTATAAATCGGAAATCAGCTCAAGATATCAACGGATGCACCTATTCTTAATAGTTAAAATTTTAACGTGGAAGTAGAATATTTCCATATGGCAATTAAAGAAGCTAAGGAATTAGTGACTCTAATTCTAGGCTTGGCAGGAGGTCATATCGCTACAGATACTAGATTTCAGAAGATAGCATTCTTGGTTAATGAGAAAGTCCTTAAGAAAGATGTTAAGTTTGAACCTATGGACTTCGGTCCTTACTCTAAGGAACTGGTTAAGGCCGTTAATAAGCTTAAAAAAGAAGGTAAGGTTATTTATGTACTTGACAGCGATAGTGTTTCTCATTATTCTCTGACAAGGGAAGGGGAGGAGGAATTTAAGCGTTTAGAGAATAAAATAAGTCCAGATACGTTAAATGAAATTAAGGAAATAATAGGAAAATTTAAGGATGTGCCTCTAACCTATCTTTTAGCATACGTGTATACTAATTATCCAGACTACACTGTAAAAAGTAAAATTATTGATAAGGTTGAAGAGTGGAGGAACTATTACGGGATTTAGGGCAACTTTTAGCCTTAGAAACTAATTCGTAGGGTAGATTAATTATAGTACCTTCATTCTGCTTTATCACAATTCCATACGATATGCTCTCTAGGTTACCACAATATTCATTACCGGAATTGTCTATTATGCAGACGCAATATGCAGGGTCTTTTACTAAATCGAAAAGCTTCATCTCTATTTCCGTATCAGTATCAAGAATACCTAAATTAGGTCTTCTAGTAATATAAAATACATAAACACATATCGTTATGATAAACGAGATAATTATCGAAAATAAAATTAAGAGGCCTACTTGATCAAAATCCTTATCTATTACCATAAAAATTGCTGTAAGCACGAAAGTTATTGCCAATATGATTAAAAAGTATCTAATTACTAAAACGAAAATGCCTCCAAACACTTTATTCCATTTTATGCGTAGGCTATCTACATCCGGAATATTATATTGAGACTCTTCCACGAGGTTATTGATAATTTTTTTCCTTTTACCTATAAATCCTATAACAACAAAGAAAAGAATTAAAAATATAATATAAGAAACTGTAGATAATATAATATTATTTGTAGTTTCTAAATGGTCAGATACAGGTGCAAGTGTAGCAAAAAATAACGATGCTAGTAACAATATGTAAGTTACTACACCAACATATTTTAAATTTATGAAATAGTATAATGGCCTATAGACATAGCCTATTAATTTTAAGATATTGTTCCTTTTGCTTATCTGTTGGATCCAATTAGTTATTATATAAACTAGTATAGATGCTGAAAACGTACCTAGAACTGCCGTAATCCCATTCAACAGTAACATTAAAAGAAAATTTGAGATCTCACGATAATAACTATAACTTTCATCCTATTTTAGTTCACAAGTTAGAAGTTTTTCTCAGTTATCTGGAGGAGTTCGGGTGATTTAGAGTTCCTTTGCGAATTGTAATTCATAAGAAAGATAGATGAAATACAGAAAATTGTTGAGCGTATATCCCCTATTAGTAATTCCTGTTGTATTGAATTGAATTTGTTACAATTCTTAAAATAAACTGAATTCGCAAAAAGATGTGAATTACCCTATTCCCACTGAAGTTGTTGATTTATATCGAGGGAGGAACACCATCTCGAATTTTGACTAAGCATTATTTAGATTTACTGAGATTCGAGAAATAGGTATTATCCATATTTACACAGAACACTTAATGAATTTTTCTCATGTTATAAATGACGACTGATGCTTATCTACTCTGCCAGTGTAATTCATCAAAATTCAATGAGAGGAGTTACGAAATCCTTTTTATGCATAATGATAATCATATTTTTGGATTGAGGAAAAAAATTAGAATGGGGATGATTACGGGCGATTCAGGTTTCCATTGTGAATTGAAATTATAGCAAAGATATATTAAATATGAAAAATTGTTAAGTGTGAATCCCTACCTAGTCCGTACCATGGTATTCAATTAAATTCAGTAGATTTTGCTAAATAAACTAAATTTGCAATAAAAGTGTGAAAGGCTCCGACTTCTTGGTTATTGAGAATAAAGAGGATTTTAGGAAGTTCAAGGAGGACTTCCTAGACTAGCAAGGGAAAAAGCTAAGCTCTATAAGCCCTTTTATGAGAGCTAACCTCTCAAATAAACACTGTAAAGTTTTTTGAATCAGCACTGTAAAGTATCATTATATTCCCTATAACATCTACCGAGAACATGGCATTTCTATCCTTATCCCTTCCTAACTTCTCTCTGGAGTATTTGAAGGGTTTTTTCCTGTAATAATTCTAGTTTCTCTAAAACGAGCACTACCAGCTTATCATTATACGTATCCATAGCATACTCCAAAAACTATCTAAGGTTCTTTATCTCCCTTAGGCGTGGTCTCTGCGAACCATCTTGAGTTTGGATGGAAAGCCCAGGAAGGAATTCATGAAACACCTCCAGTATTTCAAAAATTTTCCCCTTGTTCCTCTAGTTTTCCGTTTTCTTTACGATTACTATGAGTTCATAAGCTTTAGGGCATTTACGTAAGGTTTATTTCTTATCTACCCTATCTTCTCCCATGCACGTGAAGGTCGGCATTTGCGGATATAGGAAAGGACTTGACGTAGACGTTATAGAAACGCAACAGACGTTTTACGATATAGTTACGGAATCTACAGCGTCTAGGTGGAGAGAGGGATATTCGGGAGAATTTACAGTAAAGGCTTTGCAGGTAATAACACACGAAAAGAGTAGTCCGACGTATAAAAGGATGAAGAAGTTCTTTGGTAATCCCGAGAACTACGGCGGGTTCAGGATAAATCGGGATACGGAAAGGGGACTGGAATACACGTTAAGTGCTGCGAAGGTCCTCAATGCCACAATAATAGTGTTTCAGACCCCACCCTCCTTTCTCCCCACAGAGACACACGTGAAATCCGTTATTGATTTCTCCTCAATTTTGGATAAGCGCTTTCTCTACGCATGGGAGGTAAGAGGTTCCTGGGACGATCAAACCATAAGGAAAGTTCTCTCCTCGACGGGCTTCATTCACGCCGTAGATCCATTTAAAAGGACCTCCCTTTCGGAGTTTAAGTACTACAGGTTGCACGGGATAGGTAAGGAGATTAACTACAGGTATAGGTATACTGAGGAGGATTTTAGGGCACTGGTCAACGCCCTAGGGGATAAGGAAAATTACGTTTTGTTTAACAACGTTCATATGATAAGGAATTCGCTCGAGTTTAAGAATTACCTCTCGGGTGACGCTAAATGAAGAATGAAATTTTCCCATGGGGAGTTAACGTACCATACCTAATTATTGCAGGAATTTACTTTTTAGCAGGAGGGCTCTCTCTCTTTACTGGACAGAGTCACGGACTTTTAATGTTGTTGGGCGCGTACTCTCTTTACAGCGGTATGATACAGAGGCTTTTCTTCCCTGCTAGGAAGTACATCGTTCCTCAGTTAATCAATATGATACTCGTGTGTATTCCTATTCCCTTGGCTCAGGTTCTAGCCTACATTGCCCTTACAATTACCGCAGTATGGTCAGTACTGGACGTATCTAAGTACGGGGCGAAATATCCAATAAACCTCCTTGTTTTGTCCTCACCTATTCTCTCCGTGATCTTCTGGACTCTTTTCTCAGCCTTTGGGAACTACTGGTTATTGATAATTCCGTTAATGTCTTACCTGTTTGGAGTGAACGTAGGGGTATTTACGGCTACATTAGGAGTCAAACCGAAGTATGGTTTACTTCAACTACCCATTCTGGCGGCAGTTTTCTCGATACTCCTCATACATTACGTAATAGTTCCGGTAGGGATTTACTTCGCATGGCTTTTCTTTAACGGGGTAAAGAGGTTTAACTTAAGCGCTGCAGTAACTGTTTTTACGGGAGGTTTCACCTCACTTTTATCCGTGTTTACAGGAATGGAGATTCACGCATTCGCCTTAGGAGTAATGCTCCCCTTTTTCTACTCATGTATTACCTATTCCCTCTCCAGGTACAATTACGATTACGAATACGTTATTCCTCTACTTCTGATGATATCCTATTTCATACGAATGTTCCTACTGATACCGTCAGGCATTGCAACTGCAGTTGGCATTATTCTATTTTATTATCTAAATATAGACAATTTTAGTTTATTTACATTAAGAAACGGTCTCTCTAAGAAGTTCCTTTCAGGTAACGCTTAACTACATTTACGAGGAGAATATAAAGGGTTATAACTGATCACTAATAATATTAAATAAAATTATTAACGCATAGTTGCCTGAAACCTTGTATAATGAAGTATCAAGTTTTTCCTATGGAGGAATACAGGAAGTGGATGAGTCAAGCCGAAGAGGATTTGAAGACCGCTGAAATCCTACATGAGAACGGTAGATATTACGCATCGGTATTCTTTTGTCATCAGAGTGTGGAGAAAGCGCTAAAGGCTCTACTCATCAAGGGAAGAAAGGATCCAGGTAAAACTCGTTCCCTTTCGGATTTACTTGAGATGATAGAGTTAGATTTGGGCATTCAGATTACCGACGATGTGAGGAAGGCCGCGAATCAGATTATACCGCACTACACGTTAAGTAGATATCCTGACGTATCCAACTCCCTCCCCGCTCAAATTTATCATGTGGAGATCGGCGAACACGTCATGCGAAGTTGTAAAAAGGTGTTGGAATGGTTAAATCAAAGTCTGCAATAGAAAGTCAGAAAAGGATGGAGGAATTCGTCCGGGAAATAATATGCCAGTTAAAGGGGAGACTCCCTGTTAGGGAAGTATACGTATTTGGCTCCAGGGCACGGGGGGACTACAAGGACACTAGCGATATTGATCTTATCTTCGTCATAGACGGGATGAGTAATGTCGGGGTGGTTAAAAGAATGAACATGGTGACCCCTTTCATAAGGGGAAAAGTGGACTTCGTGGTCCTATCACCGGAGGAGAAAGAGGGTCATAAGCTAATGAAGGAAGCCAAGAAAGTCTGGGGAAGAGAAGAGGGATTTGTAGGCTTACCGACTTAATAGCGAACCAAAGCACTATTTAACTGGAACAGTCAGGTTTATCTGATGAATTCAGTTTATTTCAGTAATCATAGCAAATTCAATAATAAGAAACAGCTACGTGAGGTAAAACTTACCAATTTACTGTATTTATGTGTCTTTATTATAATTTAGTTCGCAAAAGAACCCTGAAACGCTTAGATAGTTACAGAATATATTAATATTAATTAAATATAAATTATTTAAATGGAAACTTCCGCAATTTTACTCTATGATGTAAAATAATTACTCCATCTAAAACTTTTACCATGACTCATTGCCTTATGTGAGATTATACTTGATCAGACCTTGAAGTCTAATGGAAAATCCCTCATAGGACAGCTCATGACATGCCAAACTTTATTGAACAATAGGAATCATGGTTTGAAAGGTTTATTATATATAAACAAATAACCTTGGTTCTTAAGGTCTGACAAAGTATATAATAAGGAAAAAATAATTACTTCCCTTTTTCAAATCAAATATTTAACTATAAGTAAAAGTACTGCCGCTGCGATCATTAACACGATGGCGACCACAAATAGGCTTTGATTACCACCTTGGATGGCCGAAGTTGCTGAAAACTCCACAAGAGTTATTTGGAATCCGTAATTACTCACAGGTATTGGAGACGCCCCTACCTCAGCTTCAGTAACAGGAGCGTAGAGGATTACCTTATACTCATTACTTGTTAAAGATGGTCTCGAAATTCTGATCTTCACGTTGTTTACTCCAGGATGTAGAGTTACTAGACTAGAGTAGTTCTGTGGACCTGCCTGTACGACGACGTTTACCGTTATACTTTCCTGCAACCCGTTGTAGATCTTTACATGTACGTTTCTCCCATCAACCGATGCGGACTTTATAGTTATGTTATTGAAGGCCGACTTTACCGCACTTACTATAGTATTAGAGTAAAGTAGGGCCTGTTCCATAAACCACGATGGTCCATTAGCGGGGGGTCCGGTTTGCCACGTCCAGTCACTTCCTTCCGCCACGTAGAGGTAATTCCATAAAGTGTTAATCTCAGTTGTGGAGTTCGGCGTTTCGTTGAATAAGATGGGAACTGTGGGCGAGATAGAGTCCCCGAGAAGTGCGGTATACGCTACTAAATACTCCCTCGCTAGAGACAAGTTACCCCATATGTAGATTTTGCCAGGGTATCCGTTGTTCCAGTAATCTAGATTGAGGTCCCAGGAGCTTTCAGGTAGATTTGTGATTATAGATGTGGGTTTATGGGTTTCAATTGCCTGTTGCGCAGTCTGTGTAACTAACCATGTCCCCTGATACTCGGAAAGGGATTGATATATCGCGTAAAGGTCGGAGGGGCCGGTCGTGGGATTAAATATGAGCGGGTTCTCACCATCGAGCGCTACTGTTACTACACCCCCGGGATTGTTCATGTATATGGTAGCTAGTTGGTGGATGAGTTCCTCCGCAGTTAAAGAGGGAGATTGGCTGAAGAAATAGAAGCTGAAGTCGTTAGAGAGCGTAGTGTTCCTGAAGAGAACTATTATTCTCTGTCCAATACTGTTTTCCACTATAAATGGCTGATCGGGATTTAGCGTACCGTTTACTAATGTGGAGTATGGTAGGAAAGCCTGCTGGTCCAGAATGGTGTAGCTAATGCCGGATTCGTTATAAAGCGTAACAAGTCCCATGTCGAACGCCATCTCAGGAGTCCAAGTTCCCTTAGCCCATACTCCGAAAACCCTATGAGTCATATTTCTTCCCATCTGTATTTGGGCTAACACGTCACTATACCATCCGTTATTAAGCATTATGGCTTGGAGAGGATGATAGAAAGGTACTGTAAGGACGTCGACTTTCCCCTCTTGTACGAGCTGTTTGTAAAGGGAGAGCGTGTAGTTCGTTGCGTTAATATCATGAGATACGTTTACTCCGAAATTCGAAGAGAAGGTGGGTGTACCTTCGTTGAGGATGGTCTCCCATTGATAAAGGAGTACGGGGGTGAAATCTATTGTAACGTTAACGTTAAACTGTTTTATTAGCATGGCCTGAAGCTCATAAGATCCGACCAACTGACCGTTCCAATTGAAATCCTGTCCTGTGTGTAACCACACCCAAGGCTGTTCCCACGTTCCGTTAGGTCCAATGTAAAGAGGTTGATGCATATTCCACACGATGACGAAACTCAGAGGCTTCTTTCCAGTTACATTGAGGATGTAAAGGGCGGGGAGGTTTGCCGTCCTTGTGAGCTCTGAACCTTGATAAACGTTGAGAGTGGGGTAAAATATTCCTTGTTGAAGGTAGTTTGGTACTGTTACGTTGATGAGGTTATTTCCAGCTTGTAGGATTTCAGATACGTTATAGGTGTAGGAGTTGAATACGAATGAGAGGGTTACCGGGATCTGCTGGGCCTCTAAGTTATTGAGTTCAAGTGTAACTCCTATGCTCTGATTTGTCAAAAATACGTACCTTGTGTAATTTGCACCACTGAACTCTATTGGTGAGTAAACGTCCTGAATTGCGAAATTTGCACCATTACTCGCGTGGTAGTACACACCTGTGGTTGCGTCGAAGTAAACCCACTGAATCCACTGTCCTGGGGAGAACGGTCCTAGCAATACAGTGTAGTTACCGTAAAGAGGATTATATTTCATTATTGCATTAGAGATGTTACTCCAGGGTAAACCGGTCTGAGGACCTGTTGTTAAACCGTAGTGGATCGTAAAGTTATCTGGCGCTCTTCCTATTGCTGTGATCAGTATGGAACCGTTCTGTAATACCGTAGCGTAAGTGTAACCTACGTCTAAGGGATTTACTTGTAAATTCCAGTTCCAGAATGGATGGTTATCGTAATTTATCCATGTACCTGTCGTGTTATCGTAAAATACCCAACCTATCCAAGTATTGTTCGGAAAAGGACCTATAGTTGCGGAAAAGTTGTGACCATTCCATTGCATTTGTTGGTTAAATACTTGTGTCCATGCCTGCTGAGGGCCATTTTCAATTCCATAATGAAGAGTCACAGTGTCGCTACTCGATGGACCTGAGATGTAAATCATAACATACCCACTAGTGGTTACGGTAAAGTTTACCTGATAACTCGTTTGAGCGATAAGAATCGGTGTTATTACGGAAAGGAATAGAAATCCCAGAAAAAGGAATACTTTTCTCATTTATAGGACTGAAATAGTGTAACTTTTTAAAATTAATGAGTATTAACTAATTCATGTCGTAAGTGTAAAAGTCTAGGATACTCTATTAAACTACCCTACCGGTAGAACTTTAATTATTGGGCCGTAAAATCAAGAGGGAAAGGCTTAAAATGAGGAGCACATATTACTCATGGACAAGCGTGATAATTGGTACCCTCTGCCGCATTAGTTTTGATGTTACTTCTCAATATAGAGTTCAAGAAAAGAAAATCGGCTAGCGATAACTCTGATCCTAGCTTTTCTTTGAGGGATTTAGTACGGGAGACAATAACTAAATTTCAGCCGAAAAATTCGCGTTGAGGAACAGCGTACTCGCTCGGGTAAAAACCCTTAGGAGGGCTAGGAAATTCTAGTTAAGTCGTCTTAAGATAGGCCTATCCATTGCGTATATTACAAGGTTGAAGAGAGGAATAGGGCTGTGTCATGGATAGAGAAAGGAGGTACTTTAGTGCAACCTTCGCTCTAGTGAAAGCTCAAATGTAAAGGTTCCCTACGGCAGTATGTTTCAATTTGAGGTAAACGTCATAGCCCTTGCTCAGGCCTTTTCACGTTCAGGACACCCTACCTCCTAATTTAAGTACTTATCCAAGGAAGGCTAAAAGTCTACGACGAATTTGACGTTGGGGAAAAATAGGATAAAACGGGTAGCCTTCGTGTTGATGGTCCACGTTACGGTAACTCACGTTAGAATCGCTACCTAACTCGGTACTCCAAGGCGCTACACGCTTCGCCTCTAACATAGCTATGGAAACAGCGTGTTCAAAACACTACTTACGTTAACGTCGTAGTCCTTGACGTTCTTACCCTTGATCAACTTCGACCTCTTTGTAACTAAACCCCTGTACACGCGATCCACTAGAACGTGGTAGCTTATGCTGGCGAGCTTCCCCGCGAGCGCACAAGTTACCTCAACACTACTTTTTTAGTGATGAGCCTCTCGTAGAAATCCGCAAAAGGTCCACGCCTAGCTATCCTAGCGGACAAGTAAAATGCCCTTCGCAAGTACTTGTTACCCTCTATCCACGTGGGACTTGCTATTTCCGCTCTGCTTAGTCCTTGGGGCACGCGTAAGCTCTCGCAGCCTTGGAACTTAGAAAACGAGAGACGTCGCCGAACTCATCGTAGATCGTCGCAGCGGTTTAACTCCGGGGATCTTGGAGAGCTCTACAACTTCTTGCGGGATTTTCGAAAGTATTGCTTTCTCGACGCCATCATGTCCTCTAGTTGCTTTAACAGCTCCGCAAGCTGTTCAAGCTAGCCTCTCGGCTCGATTCAGTGTTTACCCCAATTTCTCGCCTAACTCCCTCTTGCCCTTCTGCTTTAACTCTCCCTTGGACAGCTTCTCAAGCAGTTCCCCTCTTATTGAAAAGCTCTAACTTATACCGAGCGGTCTCTAGAATTTTCCTTATCTCGTCACTTGCGCCTCTTTCTCCACAAGGCTTGTCCTGTATCTTGTTAGCTCCCTTATCTCCCCGTCAGGTATGAACCTTTGACTACTCCCGTCATGAAGGCCGTTACAAACCTTTGCGCGTCCAGTCCATCTT
Organism: Sulfolobales archaeon HS-7; assembly: GCA_019704295.1. Taxonomy (GTDB): domain Archaea; phylum Thermoproteota; class Thermoprotei_A; order Sulfolobales; family Sulfolobaceae; genus HS-7. The sequence continues at coordinate 1,263,146 of AP024596.1, forward strand.
CTTCCCGAGTATTTCGGACAAATGTAGGGTTAACTACCGTTACCTTGAATCCTCTCTGAGTTTCTCGTGCAGGTAGTAGAAGGGCCTGTAGCCTCCATTATTCCCTCCCTGTAATCGCTAAGGAATTTCACGAGCTCCTCTATCCCCTCGTTGTCGTTTTTGATTCCCTCCTTGATTGAATACGGATTTCCCTTGTTCCACTAGAAGTTCTCCCTTTGCCACAGTTAACTCTCGGATATGTCTATCGCGAAGCCCTTGGTAACGACTTCCATGGTGTATCTTGCTCACTCGTGAAATATTACCTTAACTAGTGTAATACCGTCTCCCTCGTTTCATAGCACCAGCTACCGTCAACCCCTAGAGAAACTTGTTACAACCTCGGGGGTTCTATCCCCTCTTGTGTTCTAGAGACATCACAGCCAGCCTCTTCTACGGGGTTTTCCCTCCATTGGGTCGGCCTTACCTTGTTTTGCCCTTGTCGCCTTACATGCTTAACTCACGTAATACTTGTTTTATCTCCATAACTAGTGGTACGCGTTTTCCCCGTGGAAGTTCCCCTAACTTTTTCCCTTGTCTTACAAGGGATATATTCCCTTCCTCTATCCCCAAGAGGAGGGATAAGTCCATTATATAATGTTACGGAGTTAGAGAAAATCTTCTTGAACAATTCCTCTGCAATCAATGAGGGACTTATCCCTTGCCTTAATTTCCCTCACAGCAAGATTGAGGATGTCCCTCGCTCAATCTCTGACGTCCTCATTTCTACCCACTTGATACTACCAAAGATAAGATATTATTATAGGCATAAAAACTAGGTTGCCTACCTTTCTCTAACATAGAAATTTATTATTTCTTCACTTAGATGGAAATTTAGCTAAGCTCCGCTCTAGATAACGAGACTTTTTAACTTTTTGAAATTGTCTCATATTTAGTAAAAATGACGAAATATGGCTAGCTTTAGGTGATTTAGGTTTCCACTGCGGATCGTAATTATTGCAGATAAGTACTAAATAAAGGGAAGTATTAAGTGCGAACTCCATCAGTCGATACGATAATATAAATTCATTTGAATTTGCTAAATAAATTAGATTCACTATAGAGGCTTAAATGGTTCTGGCTTTATTGGGAATTTAAATAATTGCTACATAAGGAGAAATTACATTGAGGTAGATAATCTAAATGTATAATGGAGTTTAAACAAGGAAAAAATAATAAAGGGACTTACCACCCCATTTTAAATTAACATAAGTATGTTTATAATCATATAACAATCTCGTATATCTGTCCATTACTGTTTAGCATATAACTGTTAGTCTGTAAAATCACTGGCACCCAGGTGTTAAACCCATTAAATAGCAAGACCGGTAGTGAGGTTGACGTCATTGTTGTCTCATTAAAGGTAAGCGCTGGAAATCCTGTTTCTACTCCTTCTAATGGGTATAGAGGTTCGGCATATGTAGGGGATACTACGTGACAAGCAGCGCCCAAAAACGAACTCGATAACGAATTGGGATAAAATATGTTGGAGCTTGAGGGTAGATAACCGTCGCTTGAAGACATGAACATTACAGGATATTGTCCCACACCGAAGACGTACGATGATTGTACACCTACGTACTTTGTGTGAATCTCGACGCCGGTACTGTTTAGAACTTGTCCTCCAATGAAGGGAATCTGTTCTCCTAATGATTGGTAAATGTATCCCTGAATCTCCATAGCGAGGTTTAAAATATTCGATTGTGCAGCCATTTGTAGGCTCGGATCGTTAAGACCGCTCATTCGATTCAGCTCGTTTAGCATTGCGTTAGAGGAATAATCTACATCACTCTTTAACGTTAATAGTTGTTGAATATTTACCCTATAATCCTTAAAGGAAGTCAAATCGTTCATGGAGTTAATTATGTTATCAATTGACGACTCTTCTTGAGATATGCACGATTGTATTGAACCCGAGTTCTGCTCTGCTAACATGGAAAGTACTTTCTGTCCCGCCGTTTCTATTCGATTTACCGAGTTCATTGTTTGTAAATAAGCTTGATAAACTTGGTAACTTCCTCCATATCCAATACCATTTATTATGTTTCCGAAAGTACTCTCCTGGTCCATAAATGAGGATAGAAGCTGCTGATTTATACCGCTATATAGCGCATTCATCAGATATTCTCCTGACGGTAGTAAAGATGTATATCCTGCCGTGGAAAGAAGTAGACCTATATTACTACCTAAATTCGCCCAGTATTCGTTAATGTTCTGAGCGGTGTAATTAAGGGCTGAGATTGCGCCGTACTCTCCGATACCATTCCCAAACCATCCCATATCGCACAAAAACGATGATAACCCAGGAACTCCCTCTATTTCACTAAGCGCCTTATATACTGAGGACGTTCCAACATACCCAGATCCAATATCCGACATGATAGGTTGTATACCAAGATCGGATGAAAACTCAAAGTAATCCCAAGGTTTAGGTGCGTTCGATAACTCCAGGAATGCCTGGATATTCTCTCCGTTAACTATAATTATTGGAACGGGTACTGCGACTCCATTGGAGTTTTGTTTATATGTTATTGGAGTCGAAATGCTAATTTGTTCCTGGTATACGAAAGCTCGTCCATTATTGTAATTAAGTCCAATTACCCCGATAGGAGAGTTTGAAGTTTGTGTTAAGCACAATCCTCCGTAGGAAAACCCGCTGACGTCTAGTTCAGCGATTGCGCCTGCAGGTATTCCGATTTTCTCTTTAGATGAAGAACTTAGCACGGAGCTTAACCCGGAGCTAGTCATGTTTATCTTGTACGTTTCTCCACCCTGTACAACAATTCCAGTAACATTCAGGAATGGTGAAAATATTGTTATATTTGCAGTCCAGTTTTCAAGTGAGGGCGGGATTTTTAGGAAATTGAATACAACTGATGTCGGATTTATTACTGGTAACAATACTTCCTGAGAAAATTGTTCAAACGTCGAGCTAGTGTAGGATAAGAGATTTAGAGTTCCCCCAGTTCCATTCAGCAGCACCAGTGGACAATTCGAGGGCTCCGTAAAATTGCCCGTTATATTGGAGAAGGCGTTGTACGGATAGGGTTCTCCCTCAATTAACAGTAACGTGTTGGCTGGAAAAGTCAGAACATTTTCTGTAGACACTACGCATGACGACATGCCGTTAGAAACTAATACTATGCCGTTCATATTCGTACCTACAAATTCATTGACCTGTTTACTTCCCGAATACATCGCTATCACGTTAGTATTTCTATTTACGATTATTGATAGGAATGCGTACCTCGATGGTAAATTATTTACACTGGATGGAAGCTGTCCATAGGACGAATATGTTCTGCTATATGTAACCCCGTTTACATTCCAACCGTTAGATGTAATAGAATTTATCCACGAATTGGAACTTATATTGAACTCATACTCATAGGGAACGAACGCTACTCCCTTCTGTCCAGGATTAACGGAAATTGTTTCATTCGTTCCCGTCAACGCATTTATAAACGAGGCCTGTAGAAACGAATCTCCCTGACTTGCAAAGGTAACCTCCTCTATAGGTCTCATGTAAATATTTCCTCTGTAAACCGTATCAGAGGATGTCACAGATGAGCTCAATGTATTCGGCGTGAAGCACGTAAAGTTCCTGAACAAATTATTGGAAAATGTCCCAATTCCTAAGTAGTTTAGTCGGGCATTGTAGGTGGGAGTTATAAAGGTCCATGAGTCGTTGTAATTCGTGTAGCCTGGAATATTTGGTAAATTAACTGGGGGGGGATTAGAACTTGAGTAAGTGAAATTGGCCTCTGAAACGCCCGAGGCATAAACGTTCTGATTTGATGCAATATTTTTGAAAGTTATATGCATAACCTGGAATTTATCATTTACTCTAACTATATTGTTATATATTGCAATTTCCGTTATGATCAAAGGACCATCTGGTGGAATGAAAGCTGGAATGTAGAGAGTCCCAACATATCCTATAGGAAAGTTGTGTACATATCCGCACAAGTTGACGCAATTATCTTCAGCGAAGTATAAATAGATGATATCACCGTTATCCGTAAAACCACAAGGGATGGGAAGAGTGGCAGGATGAACAGAATAGCGTCCACGATAAGGTCCTGCCCACGATGACGGATAACTTGTCACACATCCTCTATCTGTACCGGAATCATAATATGTCACGAACGCAGGTCCATTAGCTAATTCGCTGAATGGGGGGTAAATAGTTATCCCATATGCCAACCATGGACTTGGAAGGTATGAACTCCTCGACATATTGACATTACATATTCCGTCTTCTGGAAAACTAACACTTACGGTCCCTCCTAATGGATATCCAGGGGGATGATTAAATACGAAGTATATCGGATCAACGAACTCAGGAGGTGCCCCCGTAAGAGTAAACCACGTTTCAGGTTCTGGTAGAAAAGGTGGAGCACCTTCATCCAGATAGGTATTATGAGTTCCATAATGTGGAAATATTACCACGCGAGGTCGTATATTTGATATATATGGTACGCATCCTTTCCCTATGTAAACGACCACCTCGTTAGTGTCATTAGACGCATTAACATATTTGTAACTGGCAAACAGTGAACGTATTTCCCACTTTTCGAAATTAAATCCGTGACCCGTCAGTCCAGTATCCGCTCTTGCCATTGCTTCCAAATTCAGAAGTGTTCCATTTGGGATTAGGAAAGTTTTATAATAATTTTTATAATTATAAAATTCGGATATAGAAGGACGAATATAATACTGATTTCCTCCTGACGAATCGAGGTAACTACATCCAAAAAGTGATGGTATGCCAGGGTATATTGTTGGCACGCACGGAATGGGTGATATAAATACAACACAAATTGATAGATTTACGTTGGATTGTTGTTTTTGTATGAAGTTTTCCTGGCTTAAAAGCCCCATTTGATTCTTAAGTAAAGATGCAATGCTTCCCTGTATCTGATTCTGATCGTTACCTAGTTTAAAGTATTGGGGAGTTGGAGGGGCGGGATACCAGAAAATTTTTCCTGTGGATGTTACGAATCCTACTACACCCGTAATGTAAGGCACGGCAATCTCTTCCCCAGGGTTGAGTAATAGTTTATTGTTAACATTTTGACCGTTGGTGAAGAATGTAAACGCGCTAGATAAGGGAAGACTGCACTGTCTCAATCCCTTAGGTATCTGCAGAGACGACGTAGATGATAATGATGCATAATACGGGATGCATGAAGCAGGGTTGTTAAAATCTATTATTAAAGGCTGGGAATCTGGCGTCGAGTAATACATTATACCTACAACGCAAAATGGAACATTACCACTGTTTACTAAAAATGCCAGAGTCCCATCTCCAAACACGTTACCTTCGGTTTGCGAGGCTTGAGATTCTGTGTAAAGAGAAACCTGTGAGGCCTGTAACGAACCCTGATACAAATATAAATAAGCTGCTAATGCGCTCAGAATGACTAACAACAATAAAGCGATCCCAATTATCCCCAAAACATCATTCATTCTGCCAAAAATTAAATACTTAATGGATATTTAAACTTTGTTATTTGAAGATCATGACCTTTTTATTAAAAATTCCGTAAGTAAAGGCTAACATAAGCTCAATCCCTCAAAACTTCCCTAATTTACCTAAGTAATGTTAATGTTTTTTGAGGAAACTTCACTAAAGTATTTCAAATAGTATATATATATTCTTTCCTTTTTTTGGACTTTTATGTATGAACAATTAAAGAAGTTCAAATTATAATTAGTCCCACCGATAACGCTAGTTATTCAAAAATTGGAAAATCGCCATTCTTAATATAAAAGGAGCCCCCAGAGAACTCAGGAAACATAAAAAAATAGCGGCGCGAACCCTTAAAGATAAATTGGCTTTAAAGTAATGCTAACAAATGAAGAGCTAGTATTACTGAGGAAGAGAAACCGAAAGCCGATTGTAAGGCAGGTTTTATAAATGTGAATATTACGATGCTTATTGTTGAAACCGTAACTGTGCTCATAGCTAGCTTGGAATCAGCAATTGTTCCAGTAATAGCCTTGTTTAGTATTAAGCCTAAAATTATTGAGGAAATTTGAATGAATACATATACTATGTTGAAGTCTGAACTGTTTATCTGAGTGTTAAGGAAGGGGAGTCCCTGAGTGCTTACCCCTTGAAGCCCTGAAAATATCTGGTTTGAATTAAAAGAGGACAATAAAGATAGAGTTATTAATGAAGTTAAAGCAAGCAAAGCAGGCGTAATAATGGAGATTATTTTGTAGAACCTTAATCGCGCTTCTGCCTCCCTCTTAGCGTTAACATAAGTGGTTACGAAGCTATGTATTTCCTCTATTAGGAGGGGAGAAATGTTTCCAGACTCGGTAAGTATTCCTAGGAGGAAAAAGATAAATTTTCCTAACCAACTAACGGTCCTAACTCTCACATTATTTAAAGTCCTACCTCTTTTTATTTGCATAGCTATGTTTTTAATAATTTTCGTGAAAGCCGGTTGATAGGTCTTTGACTCACTCCTATTTATTATCGCTTTGGAGAGATCGTATCCTATTTTTCTGAATTCTGCAAGATCTCTTAGCATAGTTGGAAGCGAAGTCTCCACCTCCTTAATTTCGTTAAGCTGCGGTCTTACTTGTACATAAAGGAGGAGAAGGGGTACTATTACCGCCCCGTAAAGTGTAAGATATATAGGCACATTTGTAAGATATAATATACCTCCTAGCGCAATACCCAGAGCTACCGGAATGGTTAGATTGTATCTGACTTTATCGGGAGTTTTAGGTCTTACGCCCTTCGTCATGAAGTACAGCGCAAGTCCGAAGAGAAATGGTAGGACGAGTAGAAGATTAATGATTTGTGTCCCTCCTAGACCAACCAGGACTATAAAGATACTGGGGACGACTAAGAACAGAATCACGACGGCTTCACCCAAAGATGATATTCTCTCTGAAAACAACATCCACTTTAGCGCTAACCACTGGGTAAATTCCTTTTCCTTATCATTTAAATACGCCTCCAGATCTCCTCCACTTGTGAAAACAGCTGAATATCCGTATAGGAATGCGGAGTACTCCTTTGAAGTTCTCAATTCGGCCCTTTTTGACACAACTTCTAACATAGATTTCCCAAAAGTCATAATATCGCGAAGGAAAGCCGATGCTTCCATCTTAAAAGCAGTAAATACGTCAGTTTCCCTTATTTTTCTAAAGACGTATGTTATTGGTAGTCCCGATGACGATGCTATGGCCACAAGGGCAGCAAAGAACGGTAATTCGTAAAGGTTGAGTTCTCTGGCTTGCGATGCCTTAGAATATGTGTCAAGATAAGGATAGAAGAAGAATAATGCGGGGATTGATAAGATGACTCCATAAACTATTAGAAACATTATCGGAGGGAACGGTAGAGTTATGCCGATTAAGGGAAGTCCGTAATTTACAAGTGCAAATATCCCAGCGGCCAAGATCACTGATACTGGAATGTAGTCTATTCCCGTGGCGCTGTAATCTATTATCTTGAAAACCATGTCTTCGTAACTTCCAGCTACGAGAACGTTCTTCTCAATCTTCTTGACATACCATCTCACTAACCTCTGAAACCTCTTAGTACCCAACAATACCTTCGCAACTTTCACCGGATATATTCCGTGCAATTTATTGACTTCCTGCTCGATTGCCCTTTTGTACTCAGGAAGACGGAACGTTGAGGCTATTACCTCGAAGATTATAAGTCCTACAAAGGCCGCTACTACAGCCAGTCCTATTGTGTTTGCATAGAAAGGATTGTTAATAACTGCTATGAGGAAGTGATCTATCGGAATCAGGAAGAATGCAAGCACGACATCGAGTATTAGAAAAGCTAGGAGGAGAACGGTGTCCCTTGTTCGTGAAATAACAATAAGGAACAACATTAACTTTACGATGGGATCGTTACCTACCATTTTGCTCTTCTTAGTAATGTTACTTTCCTCCTTCTCCTTGGGTTTCTTTTCCTTAGGTTTCATTAAATCCCTAAGTCCTGCCAACCCCCTCATACCCCTATGAGGTTTTTAGACTGTGAAGCAATTATCTGGTCTATTTGTGCAGGCTCCAAATAGTATAACCTAAGGTAACCTGCTAATTCGTTATAACTTGATATCTTCATTTTCATAAGTGCCCTAAGGAACTCTACCCTTCTCTCTGCTTCATACTTCAATGTGGAGTCATCCCACGCAAGGTAAGTGGCAGCGTCTTTTAATTGATAAGAGTTTTGTAACACTTTGGAAATACTATTTGGTGTAGTTTCGTTTAGTACGGTATTGTATTCAAACACCTTCTGATACGTATTACTCGTTCCCTGAGGAATGTTTTCCCATATAGTCATAATTCGTCTGTACTGTTCTCTAGTTTTGTAATCTATTAATCTGTTTACTGATACAATTGAGGACAATAGTTGTTCAAATTCCCTTGCGGTCACTTCAGGCAATAACCCTAAAATCCTCGCCCTAACTTCTTCTGGGTTAGCACCGTGAAATGTGGTTATGCCTCCGTGACCTGTTGCAGAAGCCTGAACTAAATTACCCATTTCCGAACCTCTTACCTCTCCCACTATTACGTAGTCTGGCCTATACCTTAAGGATGTCTTAACTAGTGCATCCATTCCAATTTCTTTCCCTGAGGCAAAAGCCACAGTTCTCGTGAAAAGTCTTATCCAGTTTTCATGTGGAAGTAGTAATTCAGGTGTATCCTCAATAGTGAGGATTTTCGCATTAGGATGAAGCAGCGTTAATAACGCGTTAAGGAAAGTGGTCTTTCCCGAACCCGTAGGTCCCACGATTAGAATGAATTTCTTAGCCTCGGCTAAAATCCATAGATATACAACCTCTGGTATACTCGTCATCCCCTTTTGTATTAAATCAATAATCGTAAAGGGTTTTTCTGGATGCTTCCTTATATCCATGGTAGAACCAGGGAGTGAAACCTCATTACCGTATGTCGTTGCAACTCGATGACCCTCCTTCAGAATGGCATCCTGTATTGGGTTCGCCAAGCTAATAGTTTTTCCTCCTCTTTCCATTATCTTTTCCACAAGGGACTTTACCTCAGTCTCGCTGTCAAATATAATGTTAGTCGGCAACCTGAGATATTTGGTAAAATACTTGTGTACAACTGTAACCGGCTTTCCAAATCCCGATATCTCAATTTCCTCAATGTTTTTGTCATAAATAAGAGGTGTTAGGATTGAATAACTCATTTCCCTGATAACCATATATACTAACTTATCTATGCTTGAACCTTCCACTATTAGATCAAGATTCTCCGCAATATTTTGTAAATATTCTCTTATTTGTTTTTTCATTGCAAAAGGTGAAACTTTCTCATCATAAACGTCCCCCAAGATAGGTACAGACACATACATGTATTCTTGAATTTGGTTTATTATATCCTCCTCCTTTGGAAGAATGTTCGGCTCTTTTATAAAGTAGTATCCCCGACCGTTTATCTCCTTTATCGTTATTTTTACATAAGAAAGAATCGGATCTACTTCGCTAAGATCATATTCCGATAAAATTTTCCCTTCTGGGGGAATGCTCTTTACCTTCAAAATTTTCTCTGCGCCTGCATCCTCCTTATTCTTATCAAGAATCGTTTTCCTGAATACTGGAAACTTAACCATATCCTATTAATTAAATCGTTTATTAATAGATGTATATAAACTTTCATGAAAGAATAAGCAATTAGGGTTTCTATTGTGAATTGTAATTATTACAAACCGCAATTAAATAAAGGAAATTGTTAAGTGCTAATTCCTACCTAGTCTATGCAATTGCATTAGATTGAATTCATTTTATCTTTCTAAAAAAACTGAATTTGTGGCAAACCAGTAAAAGGTCCACCATCTGGAGTTGAGGAAATTAATTAGATCTCTGTAATAATTTCATAAATTTCTACAAATAAATATAGAGTGAAATAGCAAAATACCAGATAAGTGAACTACCTTAATCCTCGCTGATAAAACAAAAATTTAGTAATTATATCGCTTTATACTCTAAAGTTCATGTGCCTACTTCTATGGAATTGAATTAACTCGGTTTAAGGAATCATCTTGAAGAAAAGAAATTGAGTCCTTTGTTTTTAAAATATGAGAAATAACTATCCTAGGATTATATCAAAACTAGAGTAAGTTAATACTACGTCGAATCTTACGTAAATATTATTAGTAGGAACTATAATGATCTCATCGGAGTTAAAAGCACTTAATTTCCTTTGCTAAACATTTCGAGAACTGACGGATTTCAGTAAAGTACTAATAAATTTTTGGTCTGCCTTAAACGAACTTGAGGGGTTTGCACAGCCCCACAGTCTCATTTGAAAGTGTCCAATGTGGGACTGTTAGTTCCTTCTAGGATTTAATTTTGAGATATGTGAATAAAAGGGATTACATTAGGCTGAATTGATGGTAAAATACAGGGATTTCAGTAAATTAAACGCCCTGTTAACATGTTCTGAACGCTTAGAAAAGGATCGACTAGTTACGCTAGAAAAGCTCAATCCCTAGGTTTGATTCTAAAAAATCACGCTCTTTCTACTACACTAAATAAACTAATTTTTATATTACTGCTTTTGAAATATCTGAACGAATTTTATCCATGATAGATACGTTTTATAACTTTCTAGTTTATCTAGTTATTCACATTAATTATGTATTGAACAATGTCTTGAGAAAGCACTCGTCGGAGCTGTATCTCATTTGCAAGAAGACTGAGAAATTCAAGGACCTTACATAATAAGCCTTAAAGGTCTAGGTGATACACTCCTTATACCCATGTCTATACTTCTTCTCCATACTTAATCCTTACCTAACGCTATCGTTGGAATTTAATCAAAGATATTCATTACTGAATTAAAACAAATGAAACTTAGAAAAACTGGAATCTGTCATCGACTCTTACGAATCTTAAGATTTTCAGACACTTGTAATCACTCTAATATCGGCTCATAAAAATGGCAGCATATAGGTCTGAAATTATTAATCGGGGTGGATTATCCTTTTTAAGGAAAAATTAATCACCAGTATGCGATTATGAATTCACTCCATAAACGTTATTGTCTTAACGCATATAGGAGTTCTCTAAGAAGTTCAAGCTCCGCATTAACCTCCCTTTCTAAACTCCTTCTTAGAGGTAAAATTCTCTTTGTCGTGAACCTTAAGTGAAGAACTGTGTTATCGAGATAGGGAATAAGAAGGACTACCAACTGATCGAGTGTATAGTTATTCTTAGATATAATCCATATAATATATTGATCTTTCAGATGAAGTGTAGCGGTGACTTTACCGTTAATTAAATAGGTGAGATTACTAATTTTACTGATTTCCTCAACTTCATAGAATAGTCTTAGACAACCCGAATTTAGGAAAAAGGATTGTAACTTCCTGTAATTATAAGGTAACTCTTTCTCAAGTATGATTTCTTTCACAGTATTATTTCCTGTCACATCATATTTATCAATTTTTTGTTTGTCTAGAACTATGTTATTTCATTCAATTGTTGAATTATAATTAGATATTATTGGTACAACTTATTATTAAAATACAGGAAGGGCTAACCCTGGAAACTACACGGAAAATTATTAAGATATTTAGCTGCGACATCTTTTTATTAAATCCGTATTGCGTTATTATGGGGGATCTTGTTTATCTTAGGATAAACAAAAATTAGCATGAATCATACCTAGGGACTTATACTTACCATGTAAAAACAATTCGAAAACAAATAAAAATTTTAGCTTGAAGAATAATATAAACTCTATACTTCTCTAATATATAGTATAGTGTTCTGATATCGAGGTCGACTGGCTTGTACCAGAAGCAGTCGTTCCAGTGCCAGAAATTTGTATCTCTACCGTGCTACCAGACGGTATATTTGCTCCTTGTTGTTGTACTAAGAACCACACAACCATTTGGTCGCCAGGATTTAATGTCCCGATACTAGTATTCGAAACCGGATTCACACTACCACTATAAAAGACGTTTCCAGTTAGACTAAGAGCTATGCCACCTGTATTTTGAACTGTGACGATTATATATTCGGTTTCTCCCCCCAATACTATTGCATTAACATTAAGAATGGAGAGTGATGCCTTCGCTGAATTACTTGTAAGGAGATGGGCTACATAGTATGCTACGAAAGCGGCAGCAACTATGACAATTAAGATCAACAACACCGTACTAATAATACCCTCTACTCCTCTTCTTACTTTCCTATTATTGTATCTTTTCTCTACTATCATTTCAAAAATATTTTTTCTGGACTTATATATAAACTTTTCCGCTTACTAGACTCTGTAACAAAAACTCTAAGTAATCCTTACTTCCCATTTCGAACACGTAAACAAGAAGTTGACTCAGAAGGACTTCGAGGACTTCAAGGAGTCAATAGAGGACTTGATCACCGCAAAAGGAGAGTAGGGTAGGTAAGGTGGAGATTGAGGAAAGGGAAGAGGTTAACTAGGTTAAGCCTCGGTAAAGAGTTAGGGCGTCACACAATGAGGGGAAGTTCATGTAAACATGGGAAAACAAGGGAGGAAGAGCAAGTTAACCCCCAGGGCGTACCAATAATCAATACCTAGGCCAACAGGGAAGCACAGGACTAGCGTGACTAACAAAGCAGGAGATAAGCTACAAGACGGTAGAGAGACTTGTTTAATGTTTTTCCTTGTGCTTTACAACATGCTCTCAAAGAGCGTAGTGGACTTCGTCAATGGACAGGCTATTCCCTAGTGAGCATTACTGGAAGAAGGTGAGAAGTCCGGGAAAGAGGTGAAAAAAAGGAAAGCACTTCGCGTACTCTTCATTACCTAGGCAGTAACTTAATCGCTTAGTTACTCGCTCAAGAGCGAGAGGCTTACGAGGCCCTCTAGTTTCTGAGGGATTTTACCGTGCAAGTTGACTCCTTGAGGGTTGACAAGTACTACGGCAAGTCTGCACTTGACGACTTCTATAATTCCGAGGTCTATTTAACCTAAATCTAACTTAACGATCGATGGAGGGAAGATGTCGAGATGACATTGAGGTTCATTAGCCCATTGGAATAAAGGAGTCAAGCCTGAGAACAGAGTCCCCGATCTCCTTTAAGGAGGACAGGGCGTATCATAAACAGGGTCGATAAGAGAGGATCCACTTGACGTTCCTAACAAAGGTCGTAATTCACGACATACTGTGGTCTAAAGCATTAGATTAAAAATCCTGAAATCATATGTAAATTTGCAACCCATTAGATTAATTTGTCTCAGACTCCTCTTTTGCCTTGTAATTTCCCTAAATTTCTGCGGCCCTTTCTCAAACTTAATGCTCGGTAAGCGATAATCTTAGGTTTGAATTAGGTACTATTAATATTGTAGAATTTCAGATGATTTGGAAAACAGAATATATAGCAGTGGTATTATCCCAATTTTACTAAAAATAATATAATTTCGAAAAACCAAGGGAAAATCTCGCCAGCTAAAGTAAAAATAAGTTAAATTTCTTTTTAAAGCGGGGAAAGGATCGACCTTTGTATCGGAGAAAGGTGCATAAGCTAGTTTTTGCGCGTATAGTGATACCTTGTGTTTGGCATTATCAAAAGGAAAGAAATGAGGACGTTAAAGTTTAACCGAGGGAATTCTCAAATCCTTGGTATAAGGGTAAGGAAACCCCGGGATGAGTTCCTTGGCAAATAAGTTACTTAAACCCGTTTAAGTTCATTTCCTCCAATCCTAAGAACATCGTGAGATGGGTAAGATCCCCTCCTCAGGGTATAGGACTACATCTCCCTTGTGAGATACTGGAAGTGGTTGAGGAACTTTTGGGAAGGATTATCGAATTCTGTGAGTTGCACATTATTTTTCAGAAGAGAAGAACGTCCTGGGACTTGCCGAGACCTTTCTGAGCTAGACAAGGGAGCAGCGACACTAAGGAACGATCTTTAAGGGGTAAGAGGCTTAAAGGGATTAAACGCCTTCGCCAGCTTCATAGGTCTAGCTTACAACATTCAACAATTTGGAACCCTTGTAAAACCCTGAAATCTTTGCTTTAAGACCTTACTAAAAAAACTCGTTCCTAGCCTTGAATCTCGAAAATTATATGATTACTTCTAATCATGCCTTAATAAACTGATTTTATATTATTTCTATTCTCATAATCGAGCGAATTTAATTCCAGTAAGATGTGTTTTACAAATTTTTTAGTTTATCTAATTATTCGCAATAATTACACGTTCGACACTGTAACATAATTAGCTAAAAATTTTTACATAATATTCAAGTAAACCTCAAAACTTGAGGTAACGAAATTTTTAAATAGAAGATAAGAAAAAAACTCCTAGTGAATAGAAGAGCAACATCGGTAATTATATCGACGGTCCTCCTATTATTGATCACTTTGGTAGCAATATCACTAGTCATGTATTATTATGGATCGCAAATACCATCAGCGGTTAGCGTATCACTACAAAAGGAAAGAATTGCTATAAGGGAGGGAGGGCAGTTACTTAATTTGATTTACTTTTACTGTAATAGTCCCTGTTACAGCGCTACGTTTTACGTTGAAGACACATCTTCACTACCAATATATATACAGGCGGTATGCCTATTGAGTCCTGACGGAACTGTAAGTCTATATACGGAAGGGTTAAATGTGGGTAATTCACTTAATGGTTTGGTAGAAATCTGTAACAGTAACGGACCATTACAGACGACTAATATTGATGGCGTTGAATATATAATCCTCTTTTCACACGAAATTTATTGGATTCATATAGATTATCCCGGAAATATTGCTTCAATGAAGCTTATTATCAAGAGTAATGGATTTTATATTGAGGTGTAGTTGATGAGTATGAAGGCCCAAAGCTCTGTAATAGTTATGATTGCAGTAATGGCAATATTCTTTCTAGCGTTATCATCAATTGTTTATGTTCAAATGATAATGGGAACCATTACCAACGAGTATAAGTCAATATACCAGATCGATGTATTGAAGGGAAGGGAATCGCTACTTGTAACGGTGTATCAAAGTGAGCAAGGCTATGTCCTTACTATTGTAAACAACGGTCCAATACAGACAAGAATTACCGGAATTTTTGCAGTATGTAACAGCGGTAATTATTTAATGAAATGTCCGTTGAATAACGGTGCAGATCAAACTTTGTCTCCTCAACAAAGTATAGTATTAACCTATAACCCGCCTAACCCAACTAACGTTGAGGCATACATAGTAGTTACTATGTATGGAAACGTTTATTATGCAGCGACGTGAGAGCATGATGAGGAATAGAAAAGAGACT
Source organism: Sulfolobales archaeon HS-7 (assembly GCA_019704295.1). GTDB lineage: Archaea > Thermoproteota > Thermoprotei_A > Sulfolobales > Sulfolobaceae > HS-7. Next base: position 1,278,445 of record AP024596.1, read on the forward strand.
AGAGCAGTTTCAGAGGTTGTAGCCTCGGTTATCTTAATTTTAATAACTCTTTCTGCAATGAGTTATGTCATATATTACTTTATGTACAGATACTATGAAGAAGGAGCTGGACTAAATTTAGAAGCAAATAGACTAATATTATCGTCAGGGCAGATAATATCAACACTTTACGTTTATAATAACGGTACGGATTACGTTTTCTATTTTGAAGATATTGGTAATTTCAAATTGGATCTGCAGGGGGTATGTTACATGACCGGCGGAAAATTAGTTAACATAAGCGCTAACGCGCCTATATATAACTATTCTAGTGTGGTTAAATGCGCACCAACCACAATTTGGCCGCGAGAAGTTTACTGGATAGTTCTAAATGATGGTGAACTAAGCTCCTTTAATGGTATTCTCTATCTTAAAATAAACGGTGTATTCATACAGCTACAGGGATAATATCTAACATATTTCGTCGACAAATACTTCAATTGATAAATTCAAAATATTTTCCTAATAAAATAGTACTCGCCAGAGTGTTATGTAAATAGCGTTAACAAGGATTGATAAGCTAATTGGAATTTAAAACTTTCAATTGCTTTCTATCAAGAAGAATACAGCGGAGCTTAGGAAAGTGCTTGTTTTATAACCTATCTCGGAACTACACGAAAATCTTTTGACCAATTACGATATACAGGAAAGAAGTCCTATGGCTTTAGGTATGATAACGTCTTAACTAGGTTGGGTCTATGTCCCCTCTTTCACGTCTTAGAGAGGATGTTGACTTACTCATGGAGCAGTGTTGTTTCGCCAATTTTACTAAAAATGAGACAATTTTTAAAACATGGGAAAATCTCGCTCAAGAGAGTAGAAATTAGCTAAAAATTCGGTTAAAGTAGGGAAAAGATCAACTTTTATCTCAGAGGAAGATGCGTAACCTAGTTTTTATACGTATAGTAATACCTTGTGTATTATCAAGCGGGTAGAAATGAGGACGTTAAAGTTTAAGCGAGGGACTTGCAAAATCTTAGTATGAGGGAAATCAAGATTAGGAACAAGTCCCTCGCTAATAGTAGAGGAAGCGTTTAAGAAGATTTCCTCTAATCCCCGGGACATTATCAGGAGGAGTAAATCCCTCCTCTTGGGGAATAGAGGAAAGGATTACATTTCCCTTGTAAGACAAGGAAAAAGCTAGGTAAACTTCTGGGTAGAACCTTAGAGTTCTGGGGGCTGTGCTCGATCTTCTCTGATATCGTGCTTGGATTTGACGAGACCTTCCTAGGTTTGGGTGAGAAGGAGGCGGAAAGAGTGGGGGACAAACTCTTCTCGGGAAAGGCCAAGGTTAGATCCACGGATATCTTGTCTCCCGTGAGATGTAACGTGGTTACCCAATTCGCAGTTCCAGGGGATCAAAAGCCCTCAGAGTTTCTTCAAGATTTCGTCAAGAAGGCTGTATAGTACATCAACTTGAGTTACGTTGTTGCTGACGCTGGATTCCTCAACCTCGAGATCGTCAAGGAGTTACCCGCTAAAACCGTGATCAGAGGGAAAACTAACTTGAAGGGAGTCAAGGAACTCTTTGCCCAGCCCCTTACCGTGAAGTACTACAGTTAACGATAGAACTTACGTTGCTTACAGGGAAGTAAAGTACGAGGGACTCTACTATTACGACGTGATTTACGTGAAACACAAGGGGAAACCAACGCACTTCGTTTTCCTGTCCAACATCGAGGGAGATCCCTACGAGTTGGCCGAGACCTGCAGGTCGAGGTGACAAATAGAGGAAGGGTTTAAGACGAGGAAGGCTAGAATAGAACTCATAAGGAGATTGTGCAACAAGCTCTTCCTCTACCTGATCTAGCAATCCTCAACACAGCCTGGAACTTGTACCTCTTCCTCTCGTTTAACTTCAAGGCACCGAAAGAAAAGCCCGTTGCGTTTGACCAGTTCGTCAACCTCCTCTAGGCGTTTTCGAGCAGGGGATGGACTATGTACCTCGCTTTGAACTCGTGAGAAAATTTCAGAACTTATTGCGTTCCTTATCCTTAACTTGTAAAATATTCCGTATCTTGACTAAACATATGATATTGTTACGCCCCTTAAGTTGACTTAATCCTATATTTCTATGTATAAGTCACCCTAATAATATCTTACAAGTATGAGATTTTTTGGCGAAACAAGACTGCTTATGGAGAATATATACGGTAGAAGTAAGGATAAGCTATCAAGGTGTTCATTAATTTGTTGGCCTTCCTACACCTCCTCCTGCATTACGTACAGCAAAAGGTGTTCAAGGCCTTAAGGAAGACGAAATTGATTCCCATAAGCTCTTACTACATAACAATAAAAGAGATCCAAGGACCTTCCAGGAGGCCAGCAGAGAACTCAGAGGTCATGACGCACAGTATTGTTATTAGTACGAAAACGGGAGGTCATTATGTGCTTATTAAGTAGGAGAAGAAGGACTCCAATTTCCTGGAGGCTGTCATGGAAAAGATGAGTTTAGCGTGATAAGCGCTTAGGTTACAACTAATGAGGCAGTAGTTAAGAGCTTTGAGGAAATAAAATCCCTGGTAGAAAGAGGTTTAGATATTCCCCGGTAACTAGAGATATCACCTCTATTAGAGGTCGTAGTTCTATCTAGGAAGAAAGTCCATACCAGGCGTGATCACCTAATAAGCGTAAGGCAGTGTCCAAGTTTAGGAAGTTAAGCTACAATCTCCGGAGGACTGTTATGAAACGGGCTCTCCTTTGAGACAATCTTCTCAGTCGTAAAGCGTATCCTCAGGGGGCCAATTATGGGAATAAGTTTTCTAGGACAAGAACTTGAGTCGAAATTCACTTTAGGCTACTCTTTAATCACCCGTACGACCAATAAGGTTGTGAGTAAGGGATATGCGCAGCGAAGCGAAGGAGTAACGAATACGTTAAAATAATTACTGGATAAGCTCTTTATACTATATTATTTTTTAAATAAATTAAACTAATCCACTAAGCATATGAGAGAACCGTCCTCTTACATGGGTCTTCAGCTCCATTAATTACCGATAAGTTAAAACTTAATAACAGTTAACATAATGTACTTATAATGAATTCAGTGAAAGTAGTTATTGGAATAATTCTTATTATAATTTCTATTGGTATGATGGAATTTCTTCCCACTACCGCTAATGTCAATCTTCAAATCCAACAACCAAATACTTCGATACTTGCTAAACTCCCAGCTTTCAGTTTATGTCCGTATACTAATTTTACTTCTACTTATGGTGTTGAAAAATTCTATACTCCGACTTTTTATCGAGGTCTCATTTTCAACTATTCACTAAACAACTTGTCCGTGGTTACATCTAATGGAAAAACCATCATTAACAACCGTTTCAATCCACCACTACAATTCGGATGGGACGGAAACTACACATACGTTCTTAGCATAGGACAGATACTCCTTTTAGATTCTTCTAACCTTTCTTATCGAATTGTTAATATCTCAGCATATGATAGGTTGGCTTTGGGGAAAGGTTTCGTTTTCCTGACAATTAACTCATCCAGTTTTGCTCTTATTAACGGAATTTATATGACGGTAGTACCCTATGAATTCCAGAATTACTCTTCTGATGGAAACAACTATTTCGTCTATCAACCTTATCCGGGATATTTCTTTATACCTAATGGTACCAATGTCTTCATTTATGCAGGTCTAAGACCTAGCTATAATATACGAAACGTTCTTTTCTATTATAACGGTGGCATCCATTTCATTGCTTCATTTAAAAATTTTATTATTACTACCAATTCAACTTTCATATTATTTTCGAACGGATCTCTTGGTGAGGTAAATCATCCCGTTTATTGCCCTATAAAGTATAATGGGGGGTTAGCTGGAATAGGCTTTAGTATTAAGGGAAACTCAGTTATACTTTCGTACTTCACGTGCTTCTTAGGACAAGTAAACGAGCGCGGAAAAATTCCAGTTCAAATCGGTCATTATAACTTTACAGAGAATTTGGGAGTATTTAAGGACTACTTATGTGCTTATGAATACGTTATATCCCCTAATAATTCGACGCATGGAGAAATAGCGATAGCTTTCCCAAATTTATCTATAAATATTTTAAACATTACGAAATACGCCTCAGTTCATTTAGCGCTTAGCAACAATAAGGGATCGGCATACTTTGCATTCCCATGGAGTAAATCCTACGAAAGACTATACTACATATCTCCGCCTAATGTTACGTACTTAGGCACATTTCTAAATGTCACGGAGATAGGAGATTTCTTCTTCGGGTTAAATAAAACGTCAGTAGGGAACATTTCAATTGAGTACAAGGGATCGTCGATTGTTAATGTCTTCCCATACTCGCTTTTCTTAAGGTCAGAAAATATTACCTTTTTTGTATCTATAGGAGATGGAAAAACCATAATATCGGAGTATTATTCCAATGGGACTATCAACCAAGTTCAACTGAATTTCTCTGCGGTGAATGTAGGCGTATCATACGATGAATCGCTGCTAGTGGTGACAATGCCCGATTATATCCCTTGGAATATTACATATCACCTAAATATATCCAGACGGTTTGGAGAGACGATACCGATAGGGCGCGAGGGCGTAGTTGTATGCGGAGACAACGTATCGCAACCTATATTTTTTGAACCTGGATACGTGTGTGATTTAAATCAAAATGTGACGACCGGAATTGTGAAAGTCACTATACTGTATCAGTTCGGATTCTATAAACGACTAGCCTACAGAACAATAAACACTTACTATACGGAGACAGGATCCTACCTAGTAGGCGTAAAAAGTAATGTAAGTAAAGTAAACGCAACTATCACGGGAAACTACTTTGGTATAGTTCTAAATAGTACATTAAATTCTACTATCTTGCTTCCGAAGGGGAATTACTCCGTCGCGTTTTACCCTATTATTTCGAAACCGGTTACTTTAATACCGTCAATAAATGCCAGTTACATCAACTCGTCCGAAGTACTTTATGTGAAATATACACCATTCACCATAACAACAACCCATAGTACACATAGTATCATAACGCAGAGCTCTATCACGACTGCAACCTCACTTGCCTATACGACGGTAGGGGGGGTGTTAATAACAACTAATACTTCTCCCATGACGTTAGATCTATCCAAATATTTACCAGTTATAATGGTGGTAATACTGATAATAGTAGCTTTTGTTGTATTTTTAGTACGAGGAAAAAGGTAAAGGTTTCTAAACGTTATTAATACTGAAAGTATAGTAAAGGTATTTTTGATTTTGTGGGTGTCTGCCGTCAATTCCGATTCTACTTTCATTTTCAACAAGTAATCCCCAAGTTTCTGGAAATACATTATTTTGATAGTCGTGTTAAGCCAATTTTACTAAAAATGAGACAATTTCTAAAACATAGGAAAATTCCGCTCAAAAAATAGAAATTAGCTAAATTTCCGTTGAAGTGGAGAAAGGATAGATTTTTATCTTAGAGAAAGGCCCGTAACTTAGTTTTTACACGTATAGTAATACCTTGTGTGTTATCAGGTAGGTAGAAATGAGAACGTTGAAGTTTAAGCGAGCGATTTCCTAAATCTAGGTATGAGGATAAGCAAACTAGGACAAGTCCCTCGCTAATAGTGGAGAAAGTGTTTAGGAAGATTTCCTCTAACTTCCGTGACATCATCAGGAAAATTAAATCCCCCGTCCTGGGGAATAGAAGGAGGGACTACATTTCCCTTGTAAGATAAGGGAAAAAGCTAGGGGAACTATTAGGTGGTACCTTCGAGTTCTGGGAACTGTGCTTGATCTTCTCTGAGACCGCGCTTGGTTTCGACGGGACCTTCCTGAGGGTAGGTGAGATGGAGGTGGAGATAGTATGGGACAAACTCTTCTCAGGAAAGGTAAGTGCCGCGGATCTCTTGTCTCCCGTGAGGTGTGACGTGGTTACCCAATTCGCGGCTAGAGGAGATCAAAAGCTACCTGAGTTTCTTCAAGAATTCATTAACAAGGCTGTACAATACGTTAAACTGAGTTACGTTGTTGCAGACACTGGATTCCTCAACCTCGAGTTACTCAAGGAGTTACCAGCGGAAGCCGTGAACAGGTAAAGAACAATTTCCACGGGGAAAACACGTAACATTAAGGATGAGGATAGCGAGTCCCTACAATGGTTTACTCTTAAAAGGTGCAAGTTTACAAAGAGTAAGAACGTGGAGAAATTCAACGTTGACTTAGGTACCGTTCTAAGCTTGCTGCTCGCATAGCCGTGTTAGAGACGAAGTGTATAGTGTCTTAAAGGGAGGGAAGGAACTCTTTGCCCAACTCCTTACCGTGAACTACTACATAGTTAAGAACAGAGCATACGTTACCGACAGGGTGATAGAGTACAAGGGACTCTACTATTACGATGTGATTTACGTGAAACACAAGGAGAGACCAAAGCACTTTATTTTTATATCCATCATCAAGGGAGATCCCTACATGTTGACCAAGACCTACAGGTTGAGATATTGAGCAAGAATTTAAGGCGAGAAAACGAGGATTGAACTCATCAGGAGGTTGTGCAATAAACCCTACCCGATCTACGCGCTCCTCGACACTTCCTGTAACTCGTATCTCTTCCTTTCGTTTAACTTCAAGGCAATGGGGAAAAGCCCCTAGCGTTTGAATGATTCGTCAATCTCCCCTAGGCTTTTTCCAGCTTCAGGGTAGACTACGTACCTCGCTTTGACCTCGTGAGATAAATTCAGAACTTCTTGTGTTTGTTACTATTAACTTGAAAAATATATCAGATTTTTACTAAACATATCATATTGCTACGCATCTTGAGTTAACTTAATCCTATATTTTCATACACTAATTACCCTAATAATATCTTACAATCATGAGATTTTTTGGCGAAACAAGACTGTAATAAACTATTTTGTGGTCTGTCGTGGGAGGGGAGAGGGATCCCTCCTAGAAGGATCACCGTTCCTACCATCGATTCGGGGCTACATCTCTTTGAGGCACGGAGGTCGCCAGAACTCCCCTCATCTGAAAGAGGGGGCCCGTCATACAATGACTTTGGTTCCCGTGATAATAATGAAGCACGATGATAACAGTTGTTCCTAACGCACTCCCACTAACTCTCCCCAATCGAGTTTGAAAGGAGCACCGTTAGCTTACTGTAAGGTATCTCGATAAAGGGTACTTACGTAAGGGCTATCTCTGGTATGAAGTCTTGGGCCCCTTAACCTCGATTTCATAAATTACTTCTCTACTCAACAACTTATTTTATCCAACTAACCGTATGTATACTCCACTTATGTTCAGGTAAAGTATACCTCCAGTGTTCTGAGTTATTCCTCCGGAAGCCCCTATAGGAACGACTAACCAATATATTACCCTGGGATATATCGTTAGGGGAAAAGTCACTTGTTGTTTATTAATTGAGTTATAGCCCTGAGAATAATTACATATATAATAGGTTCCCGTTAGCGGGGATAGTTTCCCGGTTTTAGGATTATACAGTAGAATATTGCTCACGCGTACTAGAAAATTTCCAACATCTTCAAAATAATACACGTAGTAACTACTGTTGCTATATACGTTAAGCGTTACTATTATTTTTCCCGAACTTATTATTGATTTTTCAACTGAGGATGAGATCCCCGCTCTATCGACGTAATATTCCCTAAGGAAATAGTAGTACGCATATCCCATCGCCATAAGGGTTATCAATATGAGTAATACCGATGCAACTGTTTCTGATACGGCGACTCTGCTTCCATTTTTCTTTTCGACTCTCATCCGATCACCCTATATCGAACTATAGTACTCATTTCCGTACATGGTTGTCACTATAATTCCCTGTAAATTGGGGTATTCTGATAAGTTAATGATAGTTGTCAACCTCTGTTGAGGGCTAATACATCTGCCCACCAAATTACTGGTTATAGCTATGAGAGATCCGTTTTGAACACCATTAACCTCTGAAACGCCGAAAATCCCGGTGATTTTAGTTTCTATCGGTCCGTTATTAATTACGTTAACTACAATTGCTGGAGAACCGTCAACCGTTTCCTCGCACAGTATAACTAATAAGCTCTCTCTATGCTTTAATACCTTCACTTCATCTATACACTTATATTCGTTGTTCACTTGAGATATTATCATCTGAGCATAAAGTATTGACGATAAGGTTATAAGAAATATTCCAATTACGGCTATCATAACAATTATTGAACTTTGGGCTCTCTTGATTGACATGGTTACACCTCCACGTAGAATCCATCACTCTTAAACAACAGTTGGTTTCCTACTACTTTTCCGTTTATCAGCACTTTTGCCCAATACACGATATTAGGCAACAGAAGAATATAATTATTACCGTTAATGAAAATGGGATCTACCTGACCTTTATTATCACAAAAGGTTATCGTACCGTAATACCGCGAGCTACTTGTTGACCCTAGGTTAGTAATTGAAAGGGGTAAAAGTTCCTTGCTACCGTTTCCCATACACGCAGCAAGAACGTATACAGGTAAATTCGACGTATCCTCTATGTAAAAGGTGGCATTATATTGACATGGATTTGTGGTAGAATTGTAAAAGTAAACCACTGTAAGGAGTTGTCCTCCCTCTTGAATTATTTCCCTCTCTTTCATTAACATACCACTGACAGCTGCAGGAACTCGCGAACCGAAATAATAAAGCACGAATGACATAGCTGCTAATATAATAAGTATTAGAAGCATGGTGGATATTAGTTCTGAGACTCCTCTGTTTAACATTAAATTTATTTACGCAAAGGGAATATATATGCTTTAATTAACATTACGATGTATCCATTTAGTTATTAAGAGCTTCGAAGCTTTTGATATTTTACGTATAAGAAGTTGATAAAGGCGTTAACTCTCCCCAGTTTCAGTGAGACCGTTATTAGGAATTTAGTAAAAAATTATTATACTTTAACGTAATTTAAAAGTTATTATCAAACCTAGAGCACCCCCCTGAACGAATTTCAATAAATTGAAGAGCCTCCCCACATTCTTAAAGTTAAGAAAGCCTCGGCCTATGAATCAACTTACGCTCATTCCTGAGGTCGCTTCATCAACATTTTCCGAAATAATAAGTCCTATCAAAATAAATTGGATAAACTTTATATTCAGGTAGGTTGCCCTACTCTTATGAAAACTGGTAGAATTGAGTACGACTGTATCTTTAAGGGCATCCTAGCTCTTACGTTAATAGTGCTCTCTGTTATACCGATTTACGCCATCGCTCAAAATAACGGTAATTCAACTTCGTATAAGTTGACAGAGTTCTGCGAACAGAGTTACGATTACAAACACGGGAGGATAATTTACGATTCCGCTCTTAATGCAATAGTAACTTACGAGCACTATTCGCAAGGATTTATAATAACTTATCTGAGTAACCATTCAAGCTATTTCGTTGGCGTTAATGGTTCAGTGTGTTACGTCTTCTTTGATCGGCATAATTCTCTACTTTACGTTCAAACTAACAACGCACTTTGCGTCTATAACGGTGATAAGGTAATAAAGGCGTTAAATTCGTTAGGCGGCCTTAACTCGAACTCGAGTTTTGAATTTTGCTACTCAGCTGTAGATACTTCAAACGGTGAAATCTATGCTCTCGTGGCTACGTATATTTATCCTAATGAAATAGTGGCTATAAATCCTAACAATTACTCAGTGATGGTGAAAAAAATATCGTCATCAGGGCTGTCCACTTTTCTAAACTCCATAGTATATGATAGTTACAACAATAAGTTGTTCGTATTGGTGGATAGGAACGGAAATAGAGGACAGATTTACTCCGTAAATCCGTCCAATCTTAACTTAACCCTAATTGCAAATACATCAATTGGATTTGCGATGGGATATTATAAGGATAACCTTTACGTTTTTGTGGAGAACACCTCCCCGGGAAATTGTACTGTGGATGTGGTTAACACGGTAACGGGAAATGTTACTCCAACTAACTTGAAACTTCCCTCAACTAATCTAGCAATAAGCTTACCTAACGGAGAAATATACGCTGGCACGAGTAACGGTACGTATGTGATAAACGCAAATACCACCAGTATAGCGGCGGAAATACCAGTGACTCCAAACATTCTCTCCGGAATGGCCTACGATCCCAGCAACGACCTCGTTTTCATAGACGGTACGAACCTTTTCTTGATAGCTGAAGTTAATCCCGTGAGTAATAGCATAACCGGATACCTCAATGCCTATCCGGTGGAGCCAGATTCTATGGTGTACTTGGGGAACTCGATGTTGTACTTGGGCACGCCTAACTCGCATTACCTTTATCAGGAACAGCTTTCCCCATTAAGGATTATAAATCTCTTCGGACCATTCAGCAATCGCATAACGTCGATAGTGTATGATCCTGAGAACGGTTATCTTTACATAGGCCTGTATCACGATGAAATAGTTGTATTCAATCCCTCTAACGACTCCGTGGTAAAGGAAATCTCGTATTATCCAGATTTCGCTCTCACTAATTGCCTTGATTACATTCCCTCACTGAATGAGGTAGTGGCGACTACTTCTACGGGTGTAGTTGGAGTAAACGCTACAGATAACTCGGTGATTTACGAGTTCAATACGACTTTCAATCCAACGCAGATAGCTTACGACCTAAGCAACAACAACATATACTTAGCAACTCAGGTGCATGATGCCATTTGCGTAATAAACGCTAAGAACGGAAGCAAGGTTGGAACTATAAACCTAGACGTCTCAGCAATACCGGCCATAGCTTACGATCCCAATACCAGTTATATTTACGCGGCAACGAGTAATCCATCGTACTTTGACGTGATTAACGCTGACACTGGGAGAGTAGTATACAACGTATCTATAGGTTTCAGCCCTAACAAAATACTGTACAATCCAGTAAATAAGTTAATTTACTTACTAGGTACCAGCGGTAACGGCAGCGGTGTAATAAAGGTCTTTTACCCATACGGATTTTACTTCATCTCCACTATAGGGATAAAGGGTAGTCCGGGGGCATCGGTAATAATTCCTCAAACCGGATGCTTATTAATTACGTCCTCAGCCGTAATAACTGAATATCCAACCTTAACTTACTTCAACATGTTATCACTAACGCAAGTAGTAACTCAAACAACGTCTCAAACTACGACACAGACTACCACTCAGAGCAACACTCAGACTACTACTCAGAGCAACACTCAGACCTCGACCCAGACTTCATCGCAAACGACAGTTGAGCAAACTTATACGTCTCAAACTATTTCTAGCACCTCCACACTGACCTCCCCTAAGCCTCCTACAGTGACCTCAAGAAGCTCCTTTAATCCACTTTTAATAGCTATCGTCGTTATTGTGCTCCTTATCATCATAGGAATAATCCTCATCTTAAGGAGAAGATAGTCAACTAAAGCATAAACATTCAATTTACCATAACAATTACTTTTTCCCCTAACTAAGGTATCAAATAATCGAGATCTGACTAAACTTCGATTTTCATATACCGCTGAATACTTCAAGCTTAAAGAGTCGGTAAGGAAGTTTAACTTCTCGTAATTCTGCATATTATTGTTGTGATTAAGTATTTTAGGTCAGGTTATTATATATTAAATTTAGTTTTTAAAATAAATTATATTTATAATACATAAGACATTATTACGTGTCTTTTCTCGTGGAAGTTAGGTTGAAAGAGTAAATCCCTTTTGGAGTGCGAGGAAATCCTGAGTAAGATACAGGACGTAATTGTCAGGGAGTTCAAGGACCGCGAGTTCTCCAAGTATGAACGCGGTCTACTTGAGATGCTGATCGTGAGGGTACTTTTCGGAAAGTCGTTTAGGGGAGTAATTGAGCTTGCGGTTACCAATGAAGTGGTCAAGGTTTTCCTCGGCGTAAAAGAGGTTCCCTCGAGGTCCTCTTGAACTGGTTTGTGTATGAATACGAAGATAGAATTAGGGATCTGCTTCTCAAGGTCTTCAGGAGATTGGAGTCTCACGTTAACGAGGAGCAACCTCCACCACTTCCTAGCTAAGGAGAAGTTCAGAAGGCAAAGGTTGATGGACAGCTTTCCCGTGGAGCTTCCTCACGGGGAGAAGATCGTGGAAACGCACAGAAACTTGTACTGGATCTCAGGGAAATTGATCCAAGGAGGAAACCTCATGAAGTACTTGCGACGCTCGATGAGAGGAAAAGGGATCAACTTTTCTCTCATTTCCGAGGAATTACACCCTTGGGGACATGAGGGAAGCTGGGGAAAGAAGTGAGGCAGAGCCTGGTTCGGAGGGAAGTGCTTCGCCGGGTTCTCCTTAAGACCCTCATGGTTTGCAAGGTTAAGATAGTTCCGGCTAAAGTTTCAACTTTAAGTCTCCCGTTTGCAACGTGATCACGCTTGTAGACAGAGGGTTTGCAGAGAAAGGCAAGGTGATCAGAGTCAAGAGGGGCTTTGGTGTACTGAGAGGTGGTGTAGAGTTCTTTGACACTTTCCTCAGAACATGAGGCCTTACGCGAGGAGCATGAGGGGATTTAACGTCTTTGCCAACCTACTCGGCCTGGCTTACAATATTCAGCGGTTTAGCTCCGTTAGAAAGCGCTGAAATCTCCACTTAAAACCCGGCTAGAGAAGCTCGTCCCTAGCCTTGATTCTCGAAAAATCGAGATTACTTGCAAGTGTACTTAATAAACTAGTTTTATATTGTTTCTTCACTAGTAATTAAGCGAATTTAATTCTAGATTTACGTGTTTTATAACCTTTTAGTTTATTTAGTTATTCACTTTAATTACACATTGGACACTGTCTCGAGCTCAATTACTCCCTTATACGACTAACTGAAGAGTATTATGACCATAAGCATCTTCAGGCAAGTCAGGATTTCATGTTCAGAGAACTTAGAACCCCTTAACCCCCTTTCAATCTTCTTCTTTAACTCCCTTAAGATGTCCTTGAGATTCGAAAGGTATTTACTCTTCCAGTCCAAGTACTTCCGCGGGGAAAAACACGTAGCACTACGGATAAGGATAGCGAATCCCGACAATGGTTTAGTCTCAAGAGGTCTAAGTTTGTCTAGAGCAAGAACGTCAAGGAATACAATGTTGATCTAGGTACCATTCGAGATTCATGTTCCCATAACTGCGTTAGAGATGAGGCATGTTGCGCCTTTAAGAGATTACGTCCTAGTATGTGTAGATCACGGTATAACCTAGGCGTAATTCCCCTTAAGTATTATCCCGTTAGTTAAGTTCTTAGCGTTTATTTTTCCCGCAAAAATTTACTTAATAAACTAGATTACATTATTGCATATTGGACACTGTCACGTACTTGAAGTCGCCCCTTACGTCTAGATTTGGCATTGGAAGGCTAACTTTCAATTTCCCCCTATGCACGAATATGAAAAGGAAAGTGAGGAATGACTCTCTATTTCCTCCTCCACGCGCGTTTTCACCCTCTTACCATCCTTGCACAAGACGGGTAATTTCACGCTAACGTAAAACGTTGTAGATCTTCCTCTATTCTCCGTTAACAGCACGATGCCCTTGAGGAAGCGGAAACTAGAGTGTCCTTTCCTCTTAACCCCCTCTTCCCTACTTTAGACTTATCTCCTCCTCAAGGGCTTTTCTTCTCCTCGACCGATTTGTTTGATAACGTGTTCTGCGGAAGGTGGATTAACTAAAAGGTAATACTACACTCGGTGATACTTGGTAATTCAGGTTGTTCCATGGTATTATCTCCGGCTCGTCTCCTATTTGATATTACCAATCTACAATGAATTAGTTAATTTCCAACTGATAAAATAAAGTTAATTTGCAATGAGCGCGTGAACGACCCCACGGGTAATACATAATGTGATTGGTCAAAATTTTTGTATTATTCTGAAGTGGTCCGTGATACACAGTATTAAGAAATATTTATATAAAACTAAGAACATAATATTATTTAGAATGGATGATGTAATAGGCTTAATAGGATTAGTCTTTGTCATAATAGTTTTAATTGGCGTTGGGTATTTATATGTATATTACAACCAACAAATAGAACAGTCCTATGAGAACTCTCTTATTGCTGAGGCCGAAGCAATGCAACAAGTGGGCTCCACTTTTGGTAATGGGACAATAGCCTATTACCAAAACCAAGGTAATGAGCCGATAGAGATAGTAGGGGTTATATACTTTCCTGCAGGTTACAAACAGCCTTACGTTATAGACTTTAATTTCTCCGTCTCTAATTTACCCTTTTTTGCTAGTCCGTCCCTCCTAAAATACTATAATTCATCCCTCGTAGAAGTTTACCCCGTTCCCAAGGGGAGCGAGTTCGAAGTTGTTACTAATGGAGAGGTAGGACTTGGCGGAGTATGGCTTGACCCTGGACAAATAATTGGCGTTCCCTATGCATCTGGTGCAGTAGGATTTATAACGAATCTTGAGAGCACGTTTTACTATCCCTCCTATCCAATGTCTTACAAGCAAAATGTCTCTCAACAGATTTCGGAATATGTAAACAATACAATTAACTCTATAAAAGCCGGTGCGTCTCAGGTTGCATCTCAAAATGAGGGAAAATCTCCACTAATGTTAACCGTAAATGCAAACGGTATTTGTGTCTACGTTGATACTGCATCTGGGCTAGCGTATAAAACAACTGGAACTTTAGTAATTCCCCTAGTTCGAAACACTACAGTATATATTGCGGCGTTAGGCGGAAACGAGTTGAGCTTTTCCTCATGGTCAGTTTCACCGTCCATAAGCAAGTTTAATGACAACAACCCAGCTAATATGTTCAACATAACGCAGAGCGAAACTATTACGGCGGAATCTACAAGTTTAAACACTAGTGAGTTTAACACTGGTAAGGATACGATAATTCCGGTAAGCGTAGATTTCCCTCACCCGGGTTTCCCGGCTGAAACAGCTGGGTATGCTGTTGTTAACAATAAGGTAACTATATCTAAGGATACCACGTTTGAAATATCGAATCTCTCATGTATTCCCGTGTATGTTAATTCCTTTCCGTGGGCAACGAGCGGAAAAGCGCCTCGCATTGTTAATCAACAAATAATACCAAAGTGGGTAAGTCTAATAAGATATGTAAAGTGCGTCATAGACAAAGTTACTTATGAAGTTCCCGTATACAAAGTAGTCGAATGGGATTTCAGAACGTTGTGTGTAAGTTCGCCGGGTAATTATCAGTTGGGTTACGTTGGATGCACTATCGGTCCTCCTGTGAATGATGCGCCAAGTGCAATATACGAATACTACATAGACCAATTCAATGTTCAAATTAACGTTGAATTCCCATACACAATATACTTATCCTATTACGTTAACATGCAAAATGGAAGTTTAGTCGGAGTAAATGGTTTCTCATACTCGAACTACACCGCAAACAACTTGTATACATGTAACGGGTGTCCAAATTACTACGTACCTAATACCGAGTACTTTAACCAAACCGGACTACTCCTACCGAATACTAGCGGAATATGGGCTTCGATAAAACCCACT
Source organism: Sulfolobales archaeon HS-7 (assembly GCA_019704295.1). GTDB lineage: Archaea > Thermoproteota > Thermoprotei_A > Sulfolobales > Sulfolobaceae > HS-7. The sequence goes on from AP024596.1 coordinate 1,293,934, forward strand.
AATGTTCAGGGAATAGAACAGTTAATATCCTATGCTCTTGCCCCAGGTTATTATAAGAATTTCACGATATTAACGTCTGGGAACTTTTTGTCAAGTGTTACCGACGAGGTTACTGAGGAACAGTCGATAATTTGGATGCGGCCGTTAATTACTGTGCTAATAAATAGTCCTAATGATTCATTGCTAGAGGCAGGGTTTGTTAACGGGCAGTCAGGCAGTAACTCAACTGAGATCGTAAATCCGGGACAGATTGGGGCAGCCGTGGTCCCGTTTGGTTTTCAGTTAAACGTCTCAGCGAACTCCTGGGTTCAAAGTATAACATTCAATAAATGGAATATAGAGGGTATATACTTAAGCGGTAACATTCCGACGAGCAGTATACAGTATGTGAATCAAAAATTACAATCTCTTTACTCGTATTTAATCTCAAATATGAATAAAATTTGCTATTTTGGTAAATACAATAATTTACTCACTTACTACAATAATAATATTCAAAACCTAAATAACACAGTAACCACCTCCAAATTAATAGGATTCGCGTCGTTACCGGTATTCAATTCCGGTATGGTTGAAGCACTTTACAACGGAGGATATAACATAACATTAGTAATAGCGAACACGTTAGGAGGTACGTCGTTTGTAACTGACGGCATTGAAAACTTCCAAGTTGTTACCAATTACCAATTTGTCGCACCTGCAAACACAATGGTGCTTATTGTACCGGAAAGCATCACTACTTACTTCTTCTCAAACATTACAGGAAACATAACAGAGGCAATGGGAAATGATCATTTATGTCTGTTAAACAGTTCGGGAGAGAATGAACCAGAGGTAGGTTCGCCTCCAACTTACTACTACCCGTTCCAAACATTTATATTAACTAAATCATACGGCGTTACAGAAAACTTCGTTAATTTACCCCCAAGGGTAGATCTAACTCCACTCTCCATGAAGATAACGGGAGTTGGCCAATTTAATATAACGGAATATGTTGATGACCAATTTGGTGGTTACAACTTCACGTATTCAGCTGGTACACCCTCGTCTACATCTCAATCTACGATAACAGTAAAATATCCAGCAGGTTCCATAGTCTATATAAATGGCACGGGTGAAGTAACTTCCCAACCTCCTAATAATAAAATAACTATATGTTACCAACGGGGAGAAAACTCTCCTCAGGTATTATTTAACTCTCCAGATTTGGGCAGTAATAAACAGATCATTAATATGACTTATGTTTTTTCCGCTGCAGTTTACAACGTTATAATGGACAACGGGACATGGGAAGACGTGGCAATAGTATTGAATCCTTTGGTATATGCTATTGCCCATGTACATATAACTCCTTCAATATGGGACTGGTTAGCTTTCATAGCAGGAGTAGCAATTAATATAGTATTAATGGTATTGACTGCAGGGACGGATGAGGGGGGAATTGCGGGATTAACGGCGTTTCGAAGTGTTGATGATTTTATTCAGGCATTTGACAATGCTTTCGGTATAACAGCACTGAAAGATCTCGCATCAGATATAGGGGACGCAATCGCTGGAGATGCAGCAGATAGTGTTTCGGACGTAATGGATAACATTTTAAGTGATCTCAGGGAATTTGTAAGTAAACCTCTTTTCAGTTTAGCGGGACAACTAGTAGAGATAGCTGGATTAGCACTTCACAATAATATACTGATAGATATAGGAGATATAATGGTATTTATCAATTTTATAACCGGTATTTTAAACCTTAAGAAGATTATTCAGGATATAGGTGATTTTATAGACGAGGCCAGGACTGGAATCGGTAATATTATTAAAGATTTGAAAGGAATATCATCTAACCTGCAAGAGTTTCAAGAGGAGAGTACTAAAATGGAGTACTTAATGAACGGTATATACTATTTAAATAATGGAATTGCTAAGATACAGGATGCACTTCATGATGCTGATTTCTTAGATTACGGTACGGGAGTGGATGTACTTAAATGTCTCAATAACGCCAAGAGTGCATTTGAGGAAGCATTTCAGGGAGCAGACGTTCTTAATACACAGGGTCTGGACGACGCGATTAATACGCTTAATGATATTCTAAATCATGGAGGAGGGCCAGCATCAACAATTGATCTACCTGAATTGGCTTCAGTTCTTAGTTCATCTAGGGACATACTCGCTGAAACAGAGTACGCTGCATATGGAAACTTGATCAATATAGCGCGAAATCTAGTTGATATGGGGCAACAAATCTATTCGATATTATCTGAAGGCATGGAAGTGTGGAACAATATAAAAGAGTTGGAGTACATACACGACTTCATAAATGCTGTAGAAAATGGGCAACCATTTGTAGTGTCTCAGTTATATATTAGAAATGGAGACAAATCAAATCAACTTTCGTTAACCATATCCTCTGTAACAATCGGAAATAAAACGTGTTATACTGTAAAAGGAACCGGAGGAAAAATTAATGCGAGTATACGTTTTAATACTCAAGGCGATTACAACATTGAGGTATGGGCGCAGACTCCCTCAATAAACTCTGGGAGTAAATCACTAATTTTCATTCCTTACGGAGGTAAGATAACGAGCCCCTACAACCTACTAGACTCGTTCTTTAACGGATTAACGCTAAACATAGTTGCAGCTTACCAAATGTTCCAAGGTCAAACTAAGGTTATGCCAATACAAGTAACAATATTTGAGTACTCGAGTAATCAAATAAGTAATACTGGAGGATTCATAATTAACTATTAAATTATTTAAAATTTTTTGTATTATTTTATATATCGATTAAGTTATATTGCCAGTGATCTTTATAACTTTTAAGGTAAGTTCGTTAGGTTTTAAATTCCTTACAGTCTTATTCTACAAAAAATCTCAAAATTATAAGATATTATTGGGATAAATTGTACATAGAAATATAGGATTAAGTGAACTTAGAATGCGTTATAATATGATATGTTTAGTCAAAATCTGGTGTATTTTACAAGTTAGCGCTAGGTATCACGAGAAGTTCTAAATTTATCCTACGAGTTCAAAGCGAGATATGTAGTGAAACCCCCCTGGCTTAAAAAAGCTTAAAGGAGATTGGCGAGCTAATCAAACGGTAGGAACTTTTCTCCTGGTACCTCAAAATTAAACGAGAGTAAAAGGTGTAAGTAGTGTTGAGGAGTGCGTAGATCAGGTAGAGCTTGCTGTACAAACTGCCTATGAGTTCTATCCTAGCTATCCTTCTCCTAAAGCCCTTCTCGACACCTCAATCTGTAGGTCTCCACTAGGCTATAAGAATCTTTCTTAATGTTCTATATGAGAACGAAGTGCATTGGTTTCCCCCCATGTTTCACGTAAATCACGTCGTAATAGCAAGGTCCCTTGTGCTCTATCACCCTGTAGGCAACGTAAGTCTTGTCCTTAACCCTGTAGTACTTCACGGCAAGGAGCTGGGCAAAAAGCTCCTTGGCTCCCTTTAAGTTGCTCCTTCCGTTAATCACAATGTTCGCCGAAAAATCCTTGAGAATCTCGAGGTTAAGGAATCAAGCGTCTGCAACAACGTAGCTTATGCTGACGTGCTGTACAGTTTTGTTGACGAACTCTTAAGGAAATTCAGAGGGCTTTTATCCCTTCTAGCCGTGAATTGGGTTACCGCGTTACACCTCACAGGGGATAAGAGATCTGCAGATCTAAGCATGGTCTATCCCGAGAAGAGTTTGTCTCCTACTCTTTCCGCCTCCTTCTCACCCACGCCTAGGGAGGTCTTGTCGAATTACAACACGATCTCCTTACTCACGAAAATTGAACACAGGACCCAGAACTTAAAGGTTCTACCCAGGAGTTCCCCTAATTTTTTCCATGTCTAATAAGAGATATGTAATCCTTTCCTCTTTTTCCCAAGGGGGGATTTAATTTTCCTGATGATATCACGGGGGTTAGAGGAAATCGTATTAAGCACATCCTCTACTATTAGCGAGGGACTTATCCCTCATCCTGTTTTCCCTCATACTGAGATTTCGGAGGTCCCTCGCTTAACTTCCACGTCCACATTTCTACTCTCTCGATAATACACATGGTATTACTATACATGTAAAATCTAGGTTACACATCCTTCTCTGAGATCATTGTAGATTCTCTCCTCAGTTAAAATTTAGCTAATTTCTACTCTCCTGGACGAAATTTTCTCATGTTTCAGAAATTTTCCATTTTTAGTAAAAGTGGTAAAATACGACCGTATTACCATTAAATTGTTATGATTGTCTTTTCTTACTGAAAAATCTTTCATAGGGGAAATATGCAGCAGTGTATAATGTGTAATTAATATAATTAATTATATAAACTAAAAAGTTGTAAACCGCGTTAGTATTAATCGAATTCATTTAATTATAAGAGAAACATTATAAAATCAGTTTATTATCATTAATAGGAAGCGATAAAACTTTTTTAGGGGTAAGTTAAGTCTCCCTTCATAAATTCTATTTAGTTAAAAGGTTTTAACTTAAAAGCTCACTTATTTTACCCGCCTTTCTCACAAATCACAATTGATAAATAGCACCTTAAATGTTTCGGTAACAACCCGCACTGTTATATTGATTCATAAATATAGTAATACGCAGTCTTTACCATTAACCTTTTTTCTCTCGTTCTCTTCCTTAAAAGATATTCAATCATAGGGAGAAGTCGTATTAAGTCCGCTGGTGGAAGAGAGTTGCTGCATCACCTGTCAAAAATTATTTATAGTGCATGTACTTACTTTTAATTATGAAAAACGTATTAAAGTATCTCATTTTACTAATATTACTATTTGAGATCATACCTCTTTTCCATACTACTGCAGCCCATTCCCAGGTACAATCTTTTGGCGATATTTACGGGGTGTTACTCACTTCGATTAGTTCACCACAAGCTCAGTTTACCATGCTAAATGTACAGAGCGGTATAACATATCCTGGAAACGATACGGCAAATATCACGCATGAAAACCTACTATTGAACTTCTCCTCTTACAAGTACTTTTCTGGGACTATTAGCGTGTCCATTACAAACAATTATGAGTTTAACATTTACTCTCAGATCCCGCAGCTCTTGGACGTAATTCTCGAAAGTGATGCAGGAACCTACGTAATCTGGGCAGGTTTCAGTAATTCAACGGTTAAGGCAACAGGCTACGGCTATTTAAACCGGACTGGGATCTTGGTTTTTCAATACCTTAACGGTTCTAATCTCGTTAACGTAACGTTTAATGTAAGACCCTCCTATAACACGTCAATTAACACGGCCCTGCAGTTGAAAGTCGCGTTGATAACAGGGAATGTTACCAGTGGGATTTCTTCCTTCCCGTTCTTTCCTCCTCCAATGAGGTATTCCCCAGTAAGCTTAGAGTACGGTCCTCCACTTCCGAATTTCTTAACGAATTACACTATTCAATACTCTGTATTAAATGGCGAACTTTATCCAGTGATGATATGGACTTACAATAGGACAACGCAAGAGGGTAATGTGCCTACAATTAATGACATCATCAATATGGAGTTTTTCGGGCAACAAGGAACCGTTAAAGCCTATTTGCAATCATTCGCAAGACTCTCGTCAGAGTTAAGTTCCCAATATTCATCTGTGGCAATATATTACAGACAGGAGATATTCGGACTCCAGATCTTTGGTAAATCCGGGGGAGGGACTCCATTACCTATAACAGAAGTGGGAGGTGCTCCTGTTCTAGTAACTTATAATTCCTCAAACAACTCATTTGACTCCTCAGCATACATAGATGCGGAATTTCCCGTGATTTTACAAACCCAAGGCGTAATTTTAGCACTTCAAGTTAATTCGTCAATAGGTTTCTACTTATATTACGAAAATACGGGACATAATGTCACTCCGGACATTATAACCTCTACTTCTAATACTACGGTTAACTTGAATGGAAAGCAGTACGTTGCGGAAGAAATTAACGTTGAATCAAGTAGCTTATATTCTATATTTAATGTCACAGCGCCGACGGGAGTTTATAGCATTTATGTTCAAACGTTGTCGGGATTAGTGCAGGTCAATCCCTCAAACTATTTCATCTTCGAAGGTAGACTTTTCGTGTTTTCTGACCCTTCGTCCACCTACTATATTGTGTACTCCATTGCTCCTTCGAATACCTCAACTACATCATCCTCATCTTCTACCACAACGTCGAGTCCTACCTCAACTACATCCTTAAGTCAGACTACCCAATCGAGTTCGGCATCTACAACAACTTCCACTGGAACAACGTCCTCAACCTCAATTCAACAGACATCCACATTAATTCAGCATACTTTACCTATATCATTGTCAAAAGGTGGAAATCCAACAATTTACATTTTAATAGTCATTATTGTAATAGTAATGATAGGAGTTGTCCTACTTCTTAGAAGCAGAAGATAGAGTACCTTAAGCTAGTGAGTTTTTTCTCCAATGTGTTTGCAATAGTGTGCTCTGGAAATTGTGTGACGTTTTGATCAACTCAACGCTGAAATGAGGTGTGATAAGAGATCACTGTCTGATAGAATCAAAAGTTTCTTAAAAAGTGGAGTAAGGTTAATTATAATTTTTCCATAATTATTTAAGAAAGAATAGCTTTTTATTCTTCTCATGTTAACGTAATCGCATGCAGGTTAGGGAACACATAAGGGTTCTAACTTTACTAATCATCTGCCTATTTATTTGTACGATAGCGTGTTCAAGTGTAATTAGTTTATCAAGCAATTATACTATTGCAACTATTCAGGATAGTCAAAACGCTCACCCTACATGTGTTGTCTACGATCCTCAAAACAACGAGATCTACGTTACGAACTCAGGGGATAATGAGGTTTTAGTAATAAACGCTTCTGATAATAAGGTCCTAGGAGTTATTTATACAGGGCAATGTCCATACGGCGTTCTATACGATCCTCAAAACAACGAGATCTACGTTACGAACTCGTTCTCTAACACCGTATCTGTAATAAACGCTTCCGATAATAAGGTAGTGTACACGATAAAGGTAGATCAGTGCCCTCGCGGCATAGCCTACGATCCTCAAAACAACGAGATCTACGTTACGAACTCGTTCTCTAACACCGTATCTGTAATAAACGCTTCCGATAATAAGGTAGTGTACACGATAAAGGTAGATCAGTGCCCTCGCGGCATAGCCTACGATCCTCAAACAGGAATTGTCTATATAGCCTACTACTTTACGGATCACTTGGCATATATGAGTTCCATGACCTACGAGGTTAAGGGGAATATGACTGTAGGTAGGGGTCCGTTTGCGTTAGCTTTCGTATCAGGAGAGATCTACGTTACGAACTCGTTCTCTAACACCGTATCTGTAATAAACGCTTCCGATAATAAGGTAGTGTACACGATAAAGGTAGATCAGTGCCCTCGCGGCATAGCCTATGATCCTCAAACTGGAGAACTTTACGTAGCTAACTACGGGAGTAATACGTTATCCGTGATAAACACATCTAATAATGAAGTTATTGAGGAGATATCCGAGAAGTCTCCTTTTGGAATTTCATATGATCCTCAAACTGGAGAACTTTACGTAGCTAACTACGGGAGTAACACGATATCCGTAATTAAAATAACAGGTGCAGTGCTTAATAAGACACAAGCACAAGAAACGAGGACGACCACTTATCATAGTTTACAGGTAGCTAATGGTAACTACTCGAGCGTAAACCCTCACAAAAGTGTAGTTAGAGGTAATATAGTGATTTTATTTATTGGAATAGTGATTTCAAGTATAGTTATACTCCTATTGATTAGGAAATGGAGGTAAATAAAAATCTTAGCCTTTTTATTTTTAAAATATTAAAAGTTAGATTATAGAAATAATGTCTGGACGCACTTTCTTTCGTTTTTCTGGTCTCTCTATATCTTAAAGGAAGGGTTTACCGCTTTATGAAAGTTTTTATCTTTATAAAGGTTCAAGCGAAGACCCTATCCATGATGGTTAGTCTCATTACATGAAAACGTAAATATGATATACACCTCTCAAGCACGCTCATAAATGGATTAAGCGTCGTCAAGACCCTTAAGCGAGGGTCTGTGAGGTATGCCTCCTTTCCGATCAGCAATTTCGTACCGAACAAAGTCGCTATGTTCATCATGGAAGTGAAACCATCAGGGGTTGTAGAACCCTCTAGGCACGACGGAGGGGTAGGAAATCGCTAAATGGAGAGATATCCGTCTTGTTAGGGAAGAGATCGCCGAAGATCGTCTCATTCTATTTCGTAGACTTTAATACCTCAAAGCGTTATTTTCTTGAGTTAGCGAATTGCATAATATTTAACATAAGCCGTTCAATTCTAGAAATAATTGATTACTTTCACTTTATCCCATGTGATCTACCCAGCCCTATGGATTTCGCTTTCCAATGTGATCAAGGGATCTGCAGATACTAAGGACAATCCGTGTTCTTCTTCACGTTCAGCGTACTCTACACAGCACTGTTGATCAGAGTAGATTTCTCAATAATAATTACGACTCGGGTGTTTGTCACTGCGTAAATTGCCGTAACTAACATACTTAATTTAACCTATATTTGTAAAGAAGAGGTAATCCCATGCTTTTTTCGCGTTAAGGCGAAAATCAAAAAGTGACAGAATATACCTTAGAGCCCTATGAAAAAATTTCTTAAATCTTTAATACTACAGAGAAAATCCAGGTTTAGTTGATGATAACTTTATATATCACTGTATGGAAATTTCCATAATGATAAAATTAAAAGCTTCCCTAAGTGTTATATTTGTTTTGTTTATTGTTTTCATGCCAGTGGGTGCTTCTTTTTCTTTTGGGTTCGGAGATATTACACACACACTAATTAAAGTAAGAAACGTAGAGTTCGGAGATAATCAGACATTATATCATCCCTTAATATCAAGAGATATATACGATACTAATCACCACCATATAAAACATCCACTTTCAATAAGTCCTTACAACTCGTACACTTCATCTCCAGCTCCAACAGGTATAGCTAATTACGGGCTCGACAACAAAACTGGATCATCGTATCTTTTATTAACTAATACAGTTATTGGTTATACGGATATACACTCTGTTTCCGCGTACTGCCCACAAGCTACTAACAGTGGTGTAGGTACCACATATGCGACTCTACAATTAAACGTTGTTTTGATGGCAAATACCAGCTACGGAACATACGCATACTGGTTACAAGATGTGGGAAGCTTCCAGACAAATACTTCGACAATTACATTTATAGACAACGTGTGGAATCTGAGCGGTAATCCCTCATGTTTTGCTTCGTCCTCTATTTCTGGTTCTGGACAGGTGTCTAACTCCCAGGGACAATGCTTCTATTACGACGTAGGACCAAGTTACACCTTTTCGACGCCTTTTGCCTACGAATACGTTATAAACGTCTCCTACAACAACGTCACTGGTAATATATTAGTGCAAATGGGTTATGCACTTCTTCAGAACGGAAGTTCTACGTTGAATACAGGTATAATTTACTATGACAACATCACAATAAACCAGTTTAACGCTACGGGAATAGCGATAGCCGTAGATGGGAACTCCTATACACCAAACGCACTTTACTATGATGCTGAGCTCGTATGGGGAGGAGGAGGAAATGGTGCAACCACGAATTTCAATTCACTCAATTCAGAGCTTGGACTTTATTATCTCTCATCCAGCGGAACCTTAACTCCGATGCAGACTTTATATACTTTTGGTTCAGACACTGGGGAGACTGCAGGCAACGTTAACGTTACAATGGTAAACGGAATACCAACAGCTGTTAATGGTCAGGAAAGTCTAACGTTTTTAACGGATTCGTTTAATTACATCCCAGGTAACTTAATAGATTAGACCATTTTTAATTAATATTCCTCAAATTTTTAATATACTTGTGTCTACGATTTCTTCGTAGTTGATTTAGGCTTCTTTTTTACATATGCTTCCTGGGTTTCGTGAAAGGGCTTAAGGGGTTAATATAATTTAGGATGAATAGTAGAGTTTCGTCAGTTTTGTTACGTTAATTTTTTCAAGAGCGAGACAATCAGCAAAATGTAGTATGATTTTGCTAAAAAGAGTAAAAATCAGGTAAATTTCTTTTAGAGGGTAGGGAAGAATCAATTTTTGTCTTAAGGTCAATTAGTATGGCAGATTTTGCTCTAATTGTGGTCTTGTTTATCAAGAAATCTCATATGTAAGATATTATTAATGTAATTTGTATATAGACGATTCATGTTTCAATTCCGAATTGTAATTATGGCAAACGGCAATTAAATAAAGGAAATCGTTAAGTGCAAATCTTTACAGAGTCTATACGATATTGTTTAATTAAATTCATTTTAGTTTTCTAAATAAACTAAATTCGCAATGAACATGTGAGCAACCCCTGGTTTTTCGAGCAAAAGTTTTTATATGAACATTTAGACAAAATTACTATGAACAGAGTTGCTAAGGCTTTAGTGGGATTACTTTTCCTCTTACTGATATTTTATATGTACTTGGTTTACATACCCTCAATAACAGAACATGTAAACACGAAGTTTTTCGTGAATTGGCACGAATGTTTCACATTTATTGCCTATTGTAAGAGGATGTCGTATTCGAAACAGTATTCCGTGGGTTTGTTAGTACCGCTAACTCCTCAAAACGTTAACAAATACCTTAACCTGTCAGTAGAACCCAAGAGCGCTGTTCTCTACCCCTCTGAACCTATTGAGCTAAAATATCAGGTGTTGGCTCCAACGACAACGAACTTGAATCTGTTCGGTTTCTACATGAACCCATTAACCACGAATACGACGTGCAATATCTCTATAACTAAGTTAAACCTATCTTATGATGGAACCTGGTTTGAGAAATTGGGGGAAATAAATAAGTCCTTTATTTACCCTTGTCCACCGTTTCCGACAGGCTCCATCCCGGTAATTACCTATAATAATATCTCAATGTCTATTAACGCTTACCTATCAAGTGACGGAGTGCCGGTAAAATCCCTTGTGTATTGCTATCAAACTAACGTTTCTACGTATCTCAACGGATTCGAGATCAGTGGAACCCTCACCAAGATAACTTACGGACCATTTTATACCTCACCCAACCAGTACCTGATGACGGTCACAATAATAGGAGGTATTAAAGACCTCAGTAATGGCCTTGTAATAAGGGGTTCCCTAACCCTGGTAAACTACACCGGGAAGGTGTTTGTCAACGTCAGGCCTAGTTACGTGAGTAACCTCAAGCTGTTGGACGAGGTAATGGGGCCGAACTTCGCAGTCCTAAACGTCACTGCTCTAAATTCTAACACCCCCGAATTCGTGACCCCCGTGCCTCTGAATGTGCCGGGAGAGATCCCTTACAACTCAACTTTCAATTACATTGAGCTACAATTTCTTCAAAATTCCGTGAAGAATGGAGTGGTTTTGATTCCCTCTCACTACTATAACGTCTCTGGAAGTAATGAGATATTCACCGCAATTCCAGCACAAGATGAGATCTTACCAGGGATAGTTTTTGCGTTAACCTGAAGATAATAAACGACAAACCTTCCATTTACGGTAAGGTAAGGTTTTTTTAACCAGCTTAACAGCATCTTCATCATTACACTTACCTCTGGTCGACTTTTTAAGGATAAGGGGCTCGAATCGGTAATTCTTTACCGATACCGGAGGGAAGTGTTTATGAAGTTAAGTTTAAGAACAAAAGAATAAACATCGTAAGACTTCTATCTAACGGACACCAACGTGGAAAACTGTTGAAATCGGCCGACATATAATCAAAACTAATTAGTGAGTTAAATCACTAAAGAATACAGTAGTTCTTTTACGAAGGTAAAGTAGATCCGAAAGTTACGCGGGATAAGTACTATGAGAAGTACAAAGGAATTCTGAGTGTTAACGCTTAAGCAGTAATGCGGGGTATGAATGAAGCCTAGTTATCATTCTTTACTTAGTTGAGGCTGAAGAAATAGGGAAAAACTAACACAACATATCACTCGCGTCCTACCACCAAGATGTCGGAAAGACAAGGAGAACAAGAGAGGAAGGAAAATCCTTGTACTCAGATAAGGTAGATATGAGGTTGATGAGGAAAGGAAGAAACTTATCCTTAAGGACTTTTATATGGAGATCAACTTCGTAGGTAGATTAGGGGGTATAATAAGCAAAGTAGATTAGAAGTCGCATACGACGAGGATGTAAATAGAAGGTATGCAGATATACCTCTCGGAGTAGAATCTACTAATAGCGGAAAGAAGAGTGAGTATATCATAAGTGGTGAATGAAAGTCGACTTATATTACCTTATTACTAGGGGAGGGGTAAGCTTCTATCGACCTGAGCTTCAATATTTTAGTAGTAGACGACAACACCCGGTTGCTATATAAGGACGTTAGGCTTAGGAGGACTACCTCTATTTTGAAAAGAGGATAGCGAAAGTCAAATAATACGCCTATAGGACAATGAACATCTACGAGTTTGAGGCTTATGAAGAGTTGGAAAAGGAGAAAAGAAGACTATTTAAGAAGTTATACTTTGTCAGACTTTAAAGGACAAGAAGACTTCACTTAGTATTGACGTTCATGGTTCATTACATTCACACTGTACACAAGGTCACCTGTTCTCTTGGATATTGAGCATGGGAACCCAGTTGTGTCTTACGTTAAGGCCTCGAAATCCGTGTAGATCTCGGAGTAGTGCCTCCTCTAAGGATCACCTAAGGACCCTTAACTAGGCTCTTGTTCAGGAGCTAAGGCAATAAGTAAATGAGCTCCACGCGTTTTCTACAAGGAATTCCTTTACTCAATTACTGTGAATTCTAGCGTTGTCCATTATCACTAGGACCTTCTCTCCCTTTGTCACCTTTCTAAAATATAATATTCTAGGAGTTTAACGAGGGTTTCTTGTAGCTCGAGTAGGTAAAGACTATTTCTGCTTTGATCATCGTTATTCCTTCTATTATTGCAAGACTTCCGGGTTAACTTTTACCCCTCCTTCCGCCTTCATCTAACCCTTGTTTACGGGCAACACTACTCGTTAAAGACGTGTAACTTGTATACCTCGCCTATTTTTAAAGGTCTCTTCCACTGTTCCTTAATTCATCCGCGGCCTTCTTGTCCCTCACCTAGGTTTTTCCCCTTCTTATACTTGAAGCCCAACATGGCGAGGATCGGGATAAAGCTCCTTAGATTGCACTTTATCCCGAACTCCCTCTTATGCACGTAGGCTATGCGCTTTAAGGTCCGAAAATCGTAGTTTAACCCCTAATTCCTGGGGCTCTTTTCCAAGATCTGGACGAGTTTTTCCTCGTCCTCTATTTTCACTCTTCTTAATTTCTCGCCTAAATCTAAACTCCTTAACTACTTGTATATTGTGAAGATGGACACGTCGTACTTCTTTATCCTGTCCTCCACCAGTCCGACACGTCTTTCACCGCGTTAATCCTCCTCTTCTCCTCTTGCTTCTTGTCAAGGCTTATTCCGTACATGGCAGACTTCAATAGAACAATTTGGTATTACTCACGAAATATTAATCTTGCTACTTAAGGTCTGACAAAGTATAATCTGTTATAGCTCTACTATACTATGATCCTAATTATGGGGGGTAAGGTGGATTATTCCTATATATTAAAATTTAGTGAATAAAGTAAATAACATTTATTTCACATTGGACATCATCATGTAAAGCTCAATACGGTACGTCCGATTTGTAACGTTATAATAAAGATAAGCTTTATTAGGTTCTAATAAAAAATATTAATCATGTGGAATTCAAATAATGAGTATAACGGCATTTCAAAATTAAGGTTTGCAGTTATATTAGCACTAGTTTCTTTTATATTGATTGTAGCTGCTTTATCAGCTGGATATTCAATTTTAATAGCTTTAGCTGCTTCAGGAGGAGCCCCTGGGGCGTTAGCCGGTATAGGATTAGGAACTTTAATAGCTGTGGGGGTAGTAAGTTTAGCCTCATTTATCATATATATTATCGGTATATTTAACCTCAGGGGAGGATTTAATGATTTAGTTAGTGCGGGAGTTTCCGAAATGGGAATAGGTTCTAAGGGTGCCTTGCTTCAGATTATAACAATTATTATAGCAATAATTTTAGCAATTTTAGTACCCGTAATCGGATTTTTTTTACTTGGCTCATATTCACATGGACCCGTAACGCCGGGCTACGCTCCTGGAGTAATGCAACCGACAGGTATTCTACCAGCCATTAGCATTATATTGACGATAGTAGAAATCATTCTGGGAATAGTCTCTTTTGTAGGAGGGATTTTAATAGGAATCGGATTCTATAGAGTTGGTAGTAGATACGATGACGGCCTAACTAAAGTTGGTGGAATTCTATATATAATTCCTTTCCTCAACATAATAGGGGTAATACTGCTAATTCTAGGGCTTGGAACAATAAGGAATAAGCTCCAGGGAGGTTTTAGGCCTAGTAGCGGGCAATATATCCCGCCAGGACAACCCTATGGTCAACAGTATCCTAATTACGGGAGCAATACTTATCCAAGTTACGGTCAACCGCAGTATGGGGGACAGTCGCAGTATAGCCAATCTCCGTATAGCCAACCCCCTCAGCAATTTCCCCCTTCACAACCTTCAAGCAACCCGCAATACGGACAGGGAGGTTATGTCCAACCTACATACACACCTCAGAATCAACCTTACTCCCCACAACCTCAATACAATCCTCAACCGCCTCAGACGCCGCCAACCACTCAACTGCCTAGTGAAAACAAGAAGATTTGCCCTGTTTGCGGGTATCAAAACGAACCAATCGCAAACTTCTGTACTAGATGTGGTCAGAAGCTTTAATGTAAATTTATTTTGATACTTTGGGAGATTTAGATTTTCATTACTAGTTGTGATCAAATAAAGGAAATTATTAAGTGACAATCCTTAGCTATTTCGCAGGGTTAAATTTAGTTGAATTAATCTAATATTCTAAATGAGCTAAATTCGCAATAGACGGGTAGATATCCCATTCTAATATCATACATTCTTTAAATTGAAAAGTAGAACAAGTATTATTTAAAATATTATATATTAATAATTAAATTAAAGCTAATTAAATAAGATGACAGTATGAAAATACCCATTCATTTAGATATTAAGGAGTTGATCTCCCTCAGTACCCCTTAATTCCAATAAGAATTACCCTTATCAGAAACTTTTCTATACATTGATCTTTTGATTAATTTATTATTTAATTGCTTTTTTTAAAATATTTTGAACTTTACAGTTAAAATGTTACCTACTACGAGAAGTCCTGATAAAAGATTTAAAGACTTTATATTTAAATAATTCATGTTTTACTTACGAAAATGGAGAAAATAGAGTGTAACAATTTGGTTAAACCACTTTCGTTGTTGCATTCATAGCAGTTTCTATTGCACGATCTACGGTATTGCCAAAACATTACGAATTCGAGCTACACCAGTTGTTCGCCCTCCTACAAGTTAGCGGAGTTCCGCTGGCACAGTTTCAATTTCTAGTACTCAAGGATGATTTACGATTTCATTCTTAACGCGACTGTAACTATTAACTAAGTTCACAAGGGTTTAACATAACTTACCTCAATAACATTGGAACACTTTTATTGGTACGAACGGTTGAAAATGTTACGCATTCTTTGATAATCAGAATTAATTACTTTACGTCCAAACTAACCCTACGTTTTGCATATTCAACGTGACTAAGGTAATTAAAGGGGCAAATTCCTGAGCCAACTCAACACAGGTTATAAATTTAGTCATGGGATTGTAAATACCTCAAACAGTAAAATTTACCTTCTTTCGGTTACATCCATCTTTTCCGTAAAAAATATTTTTTTCCTATGAATCAGAGATTAACGACTCAATAGCAAGTATCGTAAATCGTCTTAGATTTATTATGATAACATTTTTAAACTAGTTTATAAACTATTACTATATGAGAGACTATTTGAGAGTAAAAGATATTACAATACTTACCTCTTGTCGTTATAATAAGAAGACAAATCAGATAGAATTCCCCCCGGGGGTCCCGAATAACGTCGTATATGCAGCAGGAAGGAAAGGTATCTATACGTTAGATATCGTGGGACTTTTTCAAAGGGCAACCAAAAATACTAATAGAGCTAAGGGTGCGCTCGTAGCACGTTCGTTATTCGCTCTTCTCATAGGTATAGCCGTATTTTTTTCTGATTACCATTATTTCTCTCTAAATATTCTAACTCTCCTAGGGGGTATTCTATTGGGAATTTATATAATTGCAGTTATAGTATATACGATACGTATTTTATCTCGTAAAGTAATAGTTTCCAGTCGATGGCCTGCTGACTTAGTAATAGCTTGGCCGCAGATCACGAATATTAGCGTAACCGAGTCACAATCTTTAAACAGTAGCGCTACCATCGGTAGTTGGTACATAACTACGGCCGATGGGAGAAGTATAATTATACCTAACGTGGATAATCCTTACCAAAAACTTGACCTAATCAAAAAGAAATATGGATATAATATTAAATTTTAGAGTGTAATGCCTTTGATTCTTTTCCGCAAGCACGCATCAATGGATTTTTGAAGCTCAATGATTGTCGTTTATACTAATTTTATCCAGACCATACCGGGATATCGTAAATGATAGTAATCTCTAAAGGTGCAGAATTAAGCAATGAATGATATTCGGTTTTATTTAGTATTAATTTAATGTATCTTTAAGTAAATACTTAATTAATGGAAAAGAATATGAATCACAGATAAGGGGTTTAGTTCCTTCAACTAAGGTAAGGGAAATACGGGAGATCAATTTACTTATTTTGCCTAAAAGTTATGTAATTTCCTTAAATCTAAGAGTTAACGAATGCGATAACTTGGGATTAACGGTTTACATGGGGTTCTCGATTTCCCAGTTATGTATCACCAATTTTGCTAAATATGAGAAGATTTCGAAAATATGGAAAATCATGTTAGCAAGAGTAAAAATTAGTCAAACTTTAGTTAAATTTTCCTCCGCAAATCTGATTAGTTTCTACGTTATGTATTACCACTTTTACCAAATGAGAGAATATTCCGATATCATAAGTCAAGGGCTTATTGTATCGTAATAACTTAACACTATCCCCTCGTATAATTGATTATTATAATTTAAGACGTTGACATAACTCACCTTAAAAAAGGATGAAAATAAATATACTTACCGTACACGTCGAGATTTACGTGAAAAATTCGTAGTGCTCTATGAGTTTTATCTGGCCTCCTTTCCGCCAGTTATCAGCCTTCCACCGTGCTCAGTTAGGTATGAGACAACCGTGGATTTCTTCTGCCTTAACGCGTAATAAAGTACGCTATTTCCCATCATATCAATGAAATTAACGTCAGCTCCTGCTTCCACTAGAAACTTTATCACATCTAAATTCTCTAAATTACTAAGTGCTGCAGAAAATAATGGAGTCGTCTTGTAACAACCTACGATATTAGGAGCGGGATAAATGTTAAATAGGAACTTTAGGATGTCGAGGTAACCTTTATAAGCGGATAAATGATAGGGAGTACTTAAATTATCATTGCTCTCCTCTACTTTAGCCCCGTATTGAATTAGTAATTCAACAATTTTTACATCTCCTACATATGCCGCCTGACCAATGGGTTTCACCTGGCACCCGTCTTTACCTATAATATACGCATTTACATCTGCGCCGTTATCTAAGAGTAACTTAACCATTGTATAATCTTTTTTTGCAATAGCCATTATTACGGGTGGCCCCATACCAATATCCGAATTGCTTTTGAATAAATTTACATTCGCTCCATACCTTATGAGCGTTCTGGTGATATCGTATTTTTCAGGAGCTCTGCTAATTATTGCAGTTTGCAAAGGAGTTAAAAGTTCAGGTAGTTCACGTGATGACTTCGAGAGCACATTAGGATCCCCGCCGTGTTGTAAAAGGATTTCGACCATCTCTAGGCGCCCCGATATGACAGCTAGATGAATTGGAGTAAACCCTTTGAGCGTGGTGTGCTCGTTGGGATTCAATCCCTTCGTTAAGAGCTTGTTTAATTTAGACACATCGTTATTCTCTATAGTCTTTATGAGTTCTTTTTCATTAACCATATTCTTACTTTCTAAAAAGGATTTAAAAATATTGTGGTTTGTATATTTTACGAGTCGCTAAAATTTATATAGAATTTTTTGAATAATCTCATCAAGCGTTACTCATTAAACTGTTCACATCTCTTTATAGATAAAGTTTATTTTATTAGCCCTACAAGTTCTATTCAATACCGTCGCTATAACCGAAGGGGGATTTACGCTTAACAATTTACTTTATCTTATTTATCTTTCTCATAAATTATAACTTGCCAAGGGGCCCCGGATTACCCTAAATTTTTAATAAACTCACCTCACATTTCTTCTCTCTAACTTCTTACGTGAGGTTTAAATCCCTCTTATTCCTTCTAGAAGCGTCTAGCTAGCTTTCCTAGGTGGAGATGTACTCCTGTTACCTTATTTTACCCTCGTAGTACCCGGTTGTATCCCTTTTCTCACTTTACGAGAATTAATGTAAGAGGTATGGAACTTGGAAAATGAGTTAATAATGTTGTTTCAATTATACTCGGTCAATTAATTAAGGGCAAGACTACTATTGGTGTAAAACGAGCACATTTTCTAGATGGGAGGATGAGCGCTTGCCCTATAATGTCTGACTAAGTATAACATCGGCATTACGATTTACCTAAGCATAAGACGTCGTAAAAACAGGCTTATTTAAGAGAAGTATGGTATATTGTATTTCTAATATAACTATAAGTCAGGATGATTTAGGTCTACATTGCAAATTATAATTATTACGACTAAGGATTAAATTAAGAAAATATCACGTGTAAATCCCTTCCCGTTCCGTAAGGTAACATTCGATTAAATTCATTCTGTGATCCTAAATAAACCGAATTCACAAAAGAGGTGAATTGCTCCTTGTCCAGATGGTACCTGACAAGTAATGCACACTCTTATTTTTGACTTATTCCAATTTTATATATGGATAAGGTTAAGGCACTCCTTGATGCTTATTTGAGCAGGAAATCTATACCTCCCTTCGAAGTAACTAAACAAGAGGCAGAGCAAATCTTCAACGATTTTTCTAATGAGTTAGTTAAAAGGGAAGGGTTTGGAGGGTATAAAATATCGCTTGTCACAAGGGATAGCTTGCAGAGATTTCATGGTGAGGAGCCAATGTATGGAGTTCTGACTAAACCGATGATAACTGAGGAAAAGAGAGTTGAGCTCTGGTTTGAGAAACACTTCATTGAAGTGGAAGTTGTGTTCTTATGTAATGAATGTAGGGAAGATAACGTACCCTCCTGTATAGAGGACGTTAGGTTAGGCCTGGAAATACCCGGAACGAGGTTTAACACTTGGGAGGTAAGTGCCCTTCAGTTAAAGGCTGATGATTCAGCTGCGGGGAGACTCTTTCTAGGGGGACAGGTAGAGCTACCAGTTAAGTTAACCTCACTCTTTATAAATGGCAAGTTGATGGGAAGGGGGAAACCGGATTTCATATATGGAGGACCCTTGGATATGCTGAGGTGGTTAACGAAAAGAGTTCGAGTTGTTAACGGCTTCGTCTCATCAGGCGTATTCGTTGGGCCTTTTGACGTTAAACCTGGAGATAAAATTAGTGTAGACGGAGATGAGTTCATTGAGGTTCAGCTTGTGTCGTCGAGTAAATGAAGAAAGTTAACTGATTATTCGTGCTTTATTGCCGAATATAGTTCATACGGAGACCATGAACTCCGTATTTAGGATACTATCAGTGTTAGTTGAAGAAAAAAATCAAGTTGAGAGAGGGCGTCATGGAATGATTGATACTAATTGCCTAAAAAGTAGAATTATGCAAAGGAACTACTTCGTCCCACTTAGGGAATAGATCTTGGTCAAGTATTTCTGGAAAGTCATAAATATGATAAATATTGGTATACCCATAAGAACTGCAAACGCCGCAAATACGTTGTACAAAGTACTCCTGCTCTCAACTCCAAGATAGTACATTCCCAGAGTTAAAGTCCACAGATTTCCTGAGGTAATGAACAGGTTAGCAAGGGCGTAATCCGTGTAAGCTCCAAGAAACCCCAGTAGGGCTATAAAGGCTATTATAGGTCTAGCCATTGGTAGGAGTACCCTCATGAATGCCTGAAATCTCCCCAACCCGTCAACCATTGCTGCCTCTTCGTAGTCCTTCGGTATCGTGTCAAGAAATATCTTTACGAGGTAAGCCCCGAATACCGAGGTACCTCCGCTGTAAGCAAGTATTAACCCATAATAAGTGTCTATTAGGTGAAACTTTGCGAAAAGTAGGTAAAGCGGTATGGCCGTTGCAGTAAAGGGAAAGAACGTCAAAATGTATATAAACACTATAAGTGCTTTCTTACCCCTCACACCGAATCTGCTTAGGGCAAGACCTGATGTAAAGGCAATGAAAATCGATAGGACAACCGTACTGCCTGCTAAGATCAAGCTATTTCTTAACCAGAGGGGAAATGGGTTCTGAAATATTATAGAGTAGTAAGCCTGTAATGAGATAGTCTTTGGAATAAGTGAACTTATGCTTATTGACGCGAGTGAGGGGATAGGACTTAGAGAGGTTATGACAATGTAATATATGGGAAATACGGCGAATATGGCGAAGACTATCAAAGCGAGATAGGAAACTCCTACTCTTACCCCTGAGAGGATCTTATATTTGCTAACTCTCCTCCTCTTCTGCATTTACCTCTCCTCCAGGATTCTGGAGTACTTAAACATGAGTATTCCCATGACCGTCAGTATAATAACCGATATGAAGGAGTAAGCCGCGGATAAGCTGTAGTTTTCAAAGGAGTAAGCCTCTTGATAGGTGTAAACTATGAGTATATCTGTGCTCGTACCCGGTCCGCCACCTGTGAGAAGGTATATAGGGTAGAAGTTATTCCACGTAAATATGAACCCGCTTATCCCTATGAAAGCCATGGCGTTCTTCAGCATTGGTAGGGTTACCCTGGTGAACCTCGACCACATGTTCGCCCCGTCAATTGACGCAACCTCGTAAAGTTCCGGAGGAATGCTCTGCAGACTTGAGAGGAATATCGCAGTGTAATATGGAAATGATAGCCATACATTCGTTATTATAAGAGCCTCCCATGCAGGTGTGGGGATATTTAGCCAATTAAGCGGAGCTACGTGAATTAAACCCAGGAACTTGTTTATTATACCATATTCGTAGTTCCACATTCCCAGCCAAACTAAGAGGGATATGAATGCGGGGAAAGCCCAAGGGACTAAGATCAAGGAGAAGAATAACCTTTTCATCCTTATCTCCTTCTGATTCAGAATTAACGCTAGAAGAAGACCTATCGCTATCATCGGAATTAGACTTCCCACAGTCCAGATGACGGTATTTACCAGTAGTTGAGAGAAGGTAGGGGAGGTTAGAATAAGGTAATAATTGTGAAATCCTACAAACGTGTACTTAAAGAAGTGAAATAGGTTGAAGTTAGTAAAGGATATGTAAACTGCGTAAGCAACGGGGTAAAGAAATAGGAAGAACATCACGGCTATTGCGGGAAGTAAGTAAAAGTAACCGCTAACTCTACTAGTTTTTCTCCAAAACTTTCTTGAAAAAAATCTGAATTTACTTTTTTCCATTACCCAATTTCACCATACGTCCGTTACAGCCGGGAACATACCCATTAACAGGTAACCGGCAGGGAGAAGACCGTTCTGCTCCATCTGTTGTAGTATATACGACTCCATTCCTTGGGCTGCTTGTTGTGCAGTAATAGTTCTGTTCGCATAATACTCGGTAGCGTATTGGTGGAAGCCTGGCCAGTAGTAATTCATCTGAGGTATGTTGGGGAAGGGCTGGGTGTGTTGAGCCTGTGCCAAAACTCCTTCCAATATTCCTGCAAGGTATGAGGGAGTTATTTGTCCGGCTTTAAGCTGTGAAACTACCTGGTTATATGCCTGTACCTGGGCTGGAATATCATAAGCGTATTTCCACAGATTGAGTGTTGCATTCTCACCCGTTACGAACTGTATGAAGAGTAGAGCAGCCTGGATCTGTGCAGGCGTAGCACCGCTCGCCTTCGGAGAGGATATTACCCATCCTGTAGAACCCAAGAATGGTTCAGCGTACATTCCGGTCTGTGACACCACGGGCAGAGGAGCTGCACCTAGGAGCGGTCCTAGGGATTTATTATATATTGCTAAGTCCCACGGTCCGTCGAAGATGATAGCCGCCTCATTATGCGTGAATAACTGCTGCTCCAAAGAGGGTGTCATATCTGGTGCGTTAATGTGATCTATGTATGTTAGGTTATACCAAAACTCCAATGCATTGACCATAGCGGAGTTATTCATGGTTGGAATTCCCTGAGAGTTGAATATTTGCCCTCCGAATCCTGCATACCATGCCGCGAACCTGTATCCGTACTCAGAGCTAACCCCGTAAGCTATACCCCATATATGATAGGTTTCATTTACCTGCTCAGCTATCTGTATTAGCTGTTGAGTGGTGTTCGGGGGATACGGTACGAAGTGCTTGTTATAGAACATTAAAATGTAGTTTATATCATCGGGTAATCCATAAACTGAACCGTTAAGCTCAAAATTCTTCACGGCCACAGGCAGGTAGTTACTATACACACTGTTGTTAAGATACGCTGACAGGTTAAGGAGAAGTCCAGCAGCAAATAACGCTCCCGCATCATTACTTGTATCCCTATACACTATTGGTGCATCTCCCGCTTTAGCAGCAGTTTCAAAGTTCGAGGTTGACACTTGAACACCGTATGTCACATCAACGTGAATCCAAGGGTACGCAGCTTCAAATGCCGCTAATGTCTTATTGAAGCCCATATTTTCTGGATTGTCGTATGTATCCCACACTGTAATAGTAACAGGGGTATGAGTTGTAGTCGGTGGAACAGTAACCGAAGATGGTGTCGACGTCTTATGGTGGGATGACACCAGAACTATGCCTATCGCAGCTATGACTATTATTACGACTACAGCGACAACTATTGCCGTTTGAGTTCCTGTAAGACCCTTTTTATTTGATTTAACTCTTATCATACAAGGTCTAAATTATGATGTTAGTATCTGTTTATAAGGTTAATGCTAATTTAACCTTGATTTTAAAAATAAAAATAGGAAAGTAAGTATTAATATGATGTATACGATTTGGAATATCGAGTTTAACTCACTAAGTTCCTTCCTGAAGCGGAGTCAAAAAACTGAGCTGTATCTAGATTTATCGAGATCTTTAATTCCTGACCTCTTCCCCTTATTATCAAACCCCTGTCAATTACTCTGATAAGGGTCGAACCTACCTTTACGTGTTCTATTGTGTAAATTCCTGTTGGCTCACTTGCCTCAATAGTTCCCTTAATCTCGCCGCCTATATCTATATCATCCGGTCTTACACCTACTATAACCTCTTTCCCCTCGAAGACTTCAGCGATCCTTTTAGGAACGGCTAACTTATACCCTTCAAATACGAAGTTGCCCCCCTCTATTCGTCCCTTTAGTAGATTTGTGGGGGGATTCCCTATAAAGGAGGCAACCCATACGTTCACCGGGTTTTTATATATCTCCATAGGTGTACCGTATGCTTGTATAACCCCATTGTGAAGTACTGCGAGTTTATCTCCGAGAGCCATAGCCTCTATCTGATCGTGCGTCACGTACATTATTGTTATGTCCAAATTCTTGTGAAGTTCCTTTAATTCCTCCCTGGCTATTGTCCTTAACTGAGCGTCCAGGTTAGCTAGAGGCTCGTCCATAAGAAGTAACCTTGCCTCCTTAACAAGTGCTCTAGCTATCGCAACCCTTTGCCTTTGTCCGCCTGATAGCTGATACGGTTTCCTATCCAGTAAGTGGTCTATTTGAAGCATCTCTGAGACCTTCTTAACCTTTTCCCTTATCTCGTTCTTAGGAACGTGCCTTAGTTTTAGGGGAAAAGCGATGTTATCGAAAACTGTCATAAAGGGGTAAATTGCGTAGTTCTGAAACACCATTGCCACGTTCCTGTCCTTCGGGGGGAGATCGTTAACTAGTTCCCCGTCTATATATATGTCACCACTGTCCTGCTGATCCAGTCCGGCAATTATCCTCAAAACAGTGGTTTTACCCTCACCAGAAGGGCCTAGTACCACTACAAACTCTCCCCTATTGACGGACAGATCCACATCATCTAAAACTCTCACTTTCTTCCCCTTCTGGTAGAAGGTCTTAGTCAAGTGCTGAAGTTCAAGAAATGCCAAAGGTCCTCGATTAATACTATATAAGAATTGGATATTTAACAGTTATGGATCAGCAGGGAATGTATTGATAAAATCACAACTGTAAATTTGTAGAAAGGCGTAAAAAAGGTTCAATGAAAAGGTTATTTAAACAGTAACAGCAGTTTCATTAATTTTTCACGAATTCCGTTAAGGTAGTTATATTGCTAATTTTAACTAAGGTTAATTATGTGAAATGTCAACTTTCGGTTTTTTAATTATTTTATGAAAAAATATTAAGTAAAAATTCAGGAAAGCATTGTTGATTGGTCCCCATTATTTTTAATAAAAATTAGCGGAACTGGTCAACAATCGACTACTACATTATAAAGGACGTATTGTAATTAACCTCCGGATTTCCCACTTATTAGATGGGATTTATCGCTGGGTTCTGACTTCATAGTATCTTATGATATCCCATCTCAATCCCCTTGGACTTCACTAGGGTCACATGGCATTACCTTGATAACCCTCCCCCATCCCCTTAATGAGATACCTCCAACCCACTACTGCTCATGGATGTATGGAAGCTCGAACATTTGTATACCCTCTTACCTTTCGGGAAAGGTCATCCACATCTTGTGACAGGATTTGTAAAATATGTTTAATGTATAAAGTATATAAACTTTAGTTTTTATCTAAAGCTATTAACAACCGCTTACTTTTTATCGAAACATGTTATTCCGGAGAGACTGTAGAGACATTTTACCAAGTGAAGTCATATCGTTCAGTGATACTTTTACAGTGGACATGTTAGGGTTTTTAATGCTAATAAAAACACTTGTATAAGGGGGTCGCTAGGAATTACTCCGAGCTAAAAGTGCCAACCCCAACCTCAAGCGCTTTTTAGGCAAAAACTTATGGCTATTCTTGATTACATGTAATCTACCTGTAGATCATTAGATAATTGATTACGAACATCGCTGCGGACCACGTGAGTGGAGTAGTCGAGGGTAGGGGATTTCCGTACCTGGGGTCAATAGCTTCTGGTAGAAGACCGTGCGCTGAATGCTCATAGGACCAAGTTAGAAGTTCTTTTGTTCCCGTGTAGTTACCCGCCATCGCATAGTAATATCCCAGGAAAAGGGTGGTTATTACCCAAGGAGGCATAGGACCTGAACTGTCCGTGAGGACGGAAGTATAGTGGTATGTATCCCCTAGAAACCTCGCTAACCCTCCATTGACGGTAAGGTTAGTTATCATTGTGTTAATGTCAGATAAGGTCATATTTGAATTAATTGGCATGAGTCCCATAGCCAATGGAAGGATTGATGAAGAGTCGGGTAAATCAAAGGGGGTGTAAACTACCTCCGATTTTCCATTCTCAAAAAGAACTGATTTCTCAACGTATTCCGCGTACATTCCCTTACTGTAGAAGTATTTCTGAATAGTGGAGTTCAGTTGCTTAACTGTTGTCATAATAAGGGTTCTGTTAAAACCTAGTGCGTCGCTCACATTCTCCAGGTAAACCAATCCTATGTCGTCAATCGCCTGAGTCCAGAAGTTATATTGATAATTGTCTTCCCATATGCTTAAATCCTGGGGTAAAATGCCAGAACTCTTCACATTCCCAACCTCCCATTGTAACGACCTATTGAGAACATTAGCAATGCTCAGGAGGAAGCTCTTGTTTCCAGTTAATTCGTAATACTGTACCGTTCCTATCATGAAGAGTCCTACGCTGTCGTACTCCGGAATTCCAAAAGTTTGATCGGGTATTCCGGTGTAAAAATTGTACCTAGTATACCAAGTACCAGAGGAATTCTGAACTTTTGCCATCCATAACCAATACTTTAACGCAGAGGAGAAATGACGTGACATCTGTAACGCAATGGCGTCAAAACTCGAATCCCTAACCCAGGAGTAATAATATATCGGAACTGGAGACGCTACGAACTCACCCGTTACGGGATTCTGATCGTCCTTAATTAGGAGTAGGGAGATGTTAAACTCGGAACTTAACGTTGTGTTAAATCTGGTAGGAGATTTAGAAAGCCATTTTCTCACCTCCAGTGCGTTGGAATTAAGTAAGACATTAGGGGATCTCCTATTCAAGTTGCCTAAAATCACCTCAAGGTAAGATGTCGGTTTGGTAATAATGTAAACTGTGTCATTTTTCTCAGTAATACTGCTATTTGGAGAAAAGATTTTGACAAGCGGAGGGAAATCGATCTCTACGCAATCACTCGAGACGGAAAGATTCACAGGTTTTTTGCTTAAGTTTATTAAATAGGTTGTATTACCTTTAAGTTGATTCTTTACAATGACATAACTTGAATATAAGGGATATGCTACACATGCTGAGCCGTTGTATCCCCTCATTACCACAGTATTGTTTTGAGACAGGAAGGCGCAAGAGGAGTTTACGAATTGCTGCATTTTGATACTCATGGGCAGAATCCCATCTTTACCGTAGAGAAAATCAGTTAATGTGAAGGGGTTGAATTCTCCTACATACGGAAACCCAGTCCTGATGAGTACTGATCCGTTGATCCAGTTACTCAGAAGCAAATATGAGGCAGAGACGTTACTGGGATTTTCCCTGTCCCAATTTATCGAACCGATAGGATACTCTATCTCTTTTCTTGTTAGGGATAAATAAGCGTAAATTCCTAAGACAACTAGAAGTACTAAGACTATCGCAAGTAATCGCGAATTCATGTTAGTAACTCTTACATAAAACTAAATTTCTTTTCACTCTTCCTTGCGTCTTTTCCATACTAAACGGAAAAACTAGAGAGAAAATTAGATTACATGATAAGCGATGTAAAATTAGTTTATTTAGTGTGGCAACAAGTCAGTAGCCCTTTGGAAAAGACTAAAAATGGACTCTCCTGATATGTAGGTTACTAAAAGTTCGAAATGCTTGAGATCAGAAAGTAGCACGTTTTACGAAGTTGACGGAATTATACGATGGTGTTACCTAGTTTTAGCCGTTCATGCGTTCATTGCAAATTCAGTTTATTTAATAGGGAAGAATGAATTTAACTGAATGCAATCGTATTGATTGTAGAGATTAGAGTTTAACAATTTCCTTTATTTAATCCCTATTTGCCATAATTACAATTCCCGGTGGAGACCTGAATTACCCATTATCAAAAATACAAGATTATTTGCAAATACACTTGATAAACTAATTTTATATTGTTTTTTCACTAGTAATTAAGCGAATTTAATCTTAGAGTAACGTGTTTTATAAATTTTTAGTTTATTTAATTATTTACACTAACTACGCATTAGATACTGTCACGTGACACTGTCCAATGTACAATAAATGTTATTTACTTTATTAACTAAATTTTAATATATAGGAATAATTCATCTTGTAGTGCATAATCAGGACGATAGTACAGGGAGAATTACAAGAGTTCAAACTCCTTTACTGACATCCTAGGCTTAAAAATATCCGGCTTTAACCTCTGTTAATTTTCAACTCACAACACTAAAACCTCTTTTTAAGCTTTTGTTGTTAAGAAATATATCGTTACTTGTGCTTACTGTTAACAAACTTATTTTATATTGCTGTTATACTTGTAATTAAGCGAATTTAATTCTAAGGAGACGTGTTTCATAACTTTTTAGTTTATTTAGTTATTCACTTTAATTATGCATTGGACACCGTCACGTGATAACATCTTACGATACCTGTACCTCCTAAGATTTTTTGACAAGGTGAACATCTCCTCTAAGATCACTACACGAGATGTTACCCTAAGTTTTCATTAACAGGGCTATTGAACCGTCAATTTGAGCATCAGTAGAGAGCCTAATAAAGAGAGATAAGCCTACTTTGCATTGCTCCATCTTTGGCCTTGACAATCCCTTATCTTCTCTTCGATTTTAACATTATTTATCGTGCTATTTAGTTTCCTCCCTCTTAGCTTATTTGTTTTAAATCGTTTCAACGTTAACTTTCCCTAGACTGCTTTGTTTCTGCTATCCAGATTCCTAAACGGAACAGATGATGAAAGCGTAAATGGTAAAAACTTTTATGTGTTCATTTATAATTACAATATTCTTTTTAATAATAATAGTCAAATTTATGACGATTCAAATCAGTGGTTTAGGAAATTGTCCAAGTATTCGTGCCCGATTCAGGAATTACCTTACTGCCCCCGCTATAAAAGACTATTGCATTTACCACACTCGGAGGAGGGTATGATGCACTAACAAAATACCAATAGATAGTCATGTATAAACCACTTTGCTGTTCGTTCATTATACTATAGATATTTTCAGTGTTGTTGTAGTAATAGGGATTACCTGCTACATCTTTGTTAACTACCTGTTCAGATGTAATTCCATTGTTATCTTTGAGCGAACTTAGGAAGGCTTGAGATATACCAACTCCGAAGTTCTGTCCTCCAAAAGAGGTTATCAGCTCACAACCGTTACCTGATGCTGAAAACGATAAACTTCCGCTACCTATCTGTCGATTGTTACTGTATAAGCTTAACTCTACTCTGTGAGTAAGTCCTAAGAGTGCTCCAGAAGTAAGATTTAAGAAGTACCAAGTGTTTGCATATGCATTTCCGTAAAGTTCAATTGGATTTCCCTGATTTATAGTTGCAAATATCCTGCTACCGCAGGCATAAACACTTATGTTAAGCCAGTTACCTGCATTATTCCCTCCTGCACGATTCTTAACGAGAAATGAAAGGTTAAGTATCTGTATACTTCTCTGGGTATTATTAGTGTAAAGTTTAAACCACATTCCGAAATTCCAACCTTTATTCGAAGAGAAATAGAGGGGAGGATTTACATCTAAGATTGAGTTATTCCCTTCGTATTTCCCCGTTTTCGATACTACAAATATTCCTAAACCTTCGTCGGAGGGCTTTACATAGGTATATCCCAACCTGTAGTAATTACCGTTAATGCGCATTACTATCCAAAGGTAGATAACTTCTCCAGGGTAGATCTTAGCTGAAATCTCAACGGGTTGGGCAACACGAACCAGATACCCCGTTAATGAACCTGAATATAACGTTGAACCTGTTGGGAGGTAAACCTGAGTTATAACGACTTGATTGCTGTTGAGAATTGTGGCATTTTGTTTAACTTCTGGTACTAAATAAAACGGACCTCTCGACGCATTTGCGGCGAACGGGACTACAATTAGAGTACCTGAGTACTTACCAGAATCTATCGTAAGCAGAAATGATAGGTTATACTGTACAGGAGAAACATCAAGTATCGCCCTATATGTTAAGGGGGAAACGGAGTATGAGAGACTGTCCGCTATACTGATAAGGTAATTTTCCGTTTGCGCTGTGTTATCCACGGAAATCGTAGATGACGTGAATAAAATAACGTTAACACTTCCTAGTATTATTGCGATCATGATTAAAGCTAAAATTACTATTGCATTATCCATAGTATAAATTGGGTATAGAAAGCTTAATTAATCTATTCTTATTTTATGTATAATATGGACAGTGCTGTTGAGGAGATGCTTTTAGTAATAGCCGTAGTGGCAATCGGCCTAGCACTATTTAGCTTTACCGTTTCATACTTCGTGCCTAAGGAGCAGTTTTCAACTTACCAACAATACTCCTCTAATTTAGCCTCCCAAACCACCATAAGCGTTGGTCCACTATTCGTAAATAAGGGGGTAGGAAGTTTAGTAATAGTGGCTTATAATCCGGATTACTCTGGCAATTTCTCCGTAATCGCATTTCCTATCTCCTCAACTTATGCTGCGTCGGCCGGAATAATTACTCCACAGAGTCTTTCGTATTCAGTGTATTTACCAAACGGGAAGTTGGCGAAAGAATATAACTGTAACGAAATTTACGATCTGAACGGGAATTTGCTCATTCCCAATCAATTACAAGTATACACCATCCCGGCTAATACACCGGTTACCATAAATGTCAACGGCGTGTCCTCGGGTGATTACATTTTAATCTGGATTGTATATGCTACTGGAATTTACGGCTTCAGGGTAGGATATACGTTTACGGGGGTCCCGGCCTCACAATGAGGGAATCTAGAGGTATTTCATTGGCTATTTTCATGGTTTTGATGCTTATAGTACTGCTATCCATAATAGTGCCTGCGTTATTTATATTACAGCTTAACCCTTATTTTAACACGCAGGGGCAGATATCCTCTCAGGGCTATTCGCAATTGAAAAGTATACAGTTGAACAATTTATACAGAGGTAATCCGAATATCTATTACAACTCAAGTACACAGCCATATCTCGAAATCAAGTACAGTTCATCTCCAATCCCCTTTAATATTTCTGATGTTTACTACTATAATGGGGAGAGCTGGGTCGCCATTCTAACTCAGCCTGTAACTATAGACGGTAACACCAATTACCCGTTACCGTCGAAAGCGTTTAACATGCCGATAATTCTGATAACCGGGGAGGCAAATGTTCTCTTTCTTAACCCCAACACCTCAGTAACAACGGTATCAATTTCTGGTCCTGCTGGAAAAATTCCAGTTATAGTAACTGCATTCGCGCTAAATAAAACTAAAGGAGGGATAAACTACATACCTTTAAACGTGAATTTCCAACTAAGTTCAGCGGATTACAGAACAACTGCAGTACTATACGTCAATCCAGGTACATATCCTATAAGCGCCCTGGAAAGTCCAGTATCAATACTAAACGACGGATTGACTGCCGTTTTCAAGAACTGGTCAATAAATGGTAATGCCGTTCTAAGTGCCTCAAATGCACAGTCCACTTATGTAACAATAACAGGGGAGACCATACTTACTATAAACTACTGCACGGTGTTAAAGAAGTATAGCGTAAACTTTGTTGCTGGAGTTCCATTAAACGGTGAAAGTCAGACGTTGAAAGGTGCGTCTATTACTTCCGTGAATACCAGTATACCAGTAGTAATAGACGGAAACCAGTATCAGCTTAGCTCGAGTGGGTTAACACTTCAGTTAACCTATGGATACCATAGAATAGACGTTGCTAGTTATGAAAACATTACCTTCAATTATAACTACAACGGTTATGCTGTTTCTGAGGGAGCAAAGGTACTTTACAGGTATACGGGTCCTGCCACGTTATCTCCAGGGAATATAAATGTTGTTAGTTCCTATTGTATATTCGTTACGGGTAACGGTGAGGTCAACCTAACTTTTAACCAGGTTCAAGTGTATTATAGGGTGGAAGTTGAGAATAACTTTTATTTCCCAAATGATGTAACAGTTGAGTCCAATTCCAGCCCGGTAACTGGAGATATTTCAGGGCAACTATTGCAGGTGACCTGTAATGGTGGTACCTTTGATTGGGGTCCT
Organism: Sulfolobales archaeon HS-7; assembly: GCA_019704295.1. Lineage (GTDB taxonomy): Archaea > Thermoproteota > Thermoprotei_A > Sulfolobales > Sulfolobaceae > HS-7. The sequence continues at coordinate 1,325,511 of AP024596.1, forward strand.
ATAAAGAATTATCAACCGGAAATTCTCTACCTTAATGCTTCTACTAACGTTAATATCCAAATCTGCTATCTTGACAATCAAAATGGGCAATACAATATAAACGGGAGAACATATCAATGTCTACTTTCCGAACCCACATCATTAGAGTACGTTTCTCCAGCAGGGACAAACACTATTGGAGTTACAAGTACTATAACTGTTAACTCGCCAATTACTTTAATAATGTATCAAGAATGGAAGTACGGCGGCTCTGTAGATCCTGGATATTCGCCAGAACTGACCCTCGTATTTCAGTTTATAGCACTAATTAATATACTTAGATTGAGGTTTGATCTATGAAAAGTAAGGCAGTTTCAAACTCGATTGCGATGATCTTTCTGATGATAATGATAATAATAGTTGCTGTTCCCGCAATATACCTCGTTACTCAACTTCAAAGTAGTGGAAACGTTTATCAGGCCGTTGTATCAAACTACCAAACGGTTAAATCACTTCAACTTAAGGCAGTTGAAACTGGGCACCCTGCAATATATTACGCGTCCGGAGGAAAGGTGTATTTCGTTTACTCCAATGGAACCTTTTCTCCTCCTATAAATCTAACGATCACAGACGTTCTTTATTACAACTCTGGCAGATGGGTTTCGATGTCCCTTAACTACCCTATAAAAGTAAAACAGGACTGTACGCTTTCCCTTCCTGTAAATGCCCCGGCAATATTGATAGAAACGGAACAGGGTAACCTATTCTACATAGCTCAGAACTCCTCAATAGGTCCATATTCAACCGTAACAAAGGGAGGGGTTCAAATTATTTCCCAACTTCAACTTAGTAACGGTCAGACATGCGGGACTGAGGCCAACATAACAACTGATATTTTATATGACACATATAAGAATTATACAACTCCTGCAGGATTTCCCAATCAGACGGGAAGTTTCGGACTCAGAACTCAAAAGTACATATACATATTGCAAGGTCAATCCGTAATAACTGGAGAATTCTCGTATTGGAAGATCATAGGGACAGCGACTGTGAATTCGACGACTTCCTGTGGTATAGAAGTTCACCTGGAGGGTTATCCTGTCATCCTTATAGCAGTGTACACCCAAGTTACAGTGAAAGTTCCGCTTACCATAACTGCTAATGTTAATGAACAGATTACAGTCTCAATTAACGGACAAGACGTAACGTTCACTAATTCAAAGACCATAGACGTTACCGCAGGTTACGTTAGATTCCAAGTCGTAACCATGAAGTTTAATAACTACTCGAGTGGGGCAGACATATACTCGTGTTGGGAGTTTTCGGAAGGATCTGATCCCTCTGGAACTTTTAGTACGCCTAACGTAATATTCTTCATCTCCCCAACTTCTAGTAATAATAATGTAAATCTTCAATATCAGATTTTTGAAACCTACTATAAAATAAAATTCGTTCAATGTAATCAAACACCGAACACGGTATACTTCATACTTAATGGTACGAGTTATAAATACGGACAAACAGCATGGGTACCCGGTGGTAATTATAACTTTGTAGAAACCGGAATAGTTTGCTCCCGTTATAACATTTGCGGATGGGAAGCATATGAAACTACCTATAATGGAAAAGTTGTTCCAATGTCGTCGATGGGTTCTGGAATCATTGACATAGATCAACCCGGAACTATAGCAGTCTATTACGCTAATGACGTGACATATCATCAGTTGTGAGATGAAATGAGGGGACAATCAAACTTCATCGTTTATATCTTTGCCTTAGTTATAGTTGTATTACTCCTTATTCCCATGTTCTTTTATTTAACCGATATATCTTCGTTATCGGAAAAACAACTTGATCTAGGTTCAATTGTTCGAGAGCAAGTAAATGGAGGAGGAGTTGTTATATACTTCAATTCGTCTAATAAACAATTATATTCGTCAATTTTAGTATACAGGGGAGACTCGAATTTCACTCTAGTTAACGTCTACTATACTAACGGAAGTGGAGTTTGGTTCAATATAACCAACGATGTTTGCGTAGAAGGTCAGTTTCATCTCACTACAAATAAGCTCCCGCAACCTTTAATCTACAACTTCTCAATAACCACGAAGTCCTTTAACTACCCTCTGGTCCTTATGATCAGAGCGTACAACCAAACTGAATTCGTGCAAGTTCTACCTAATGAAACCGCAGTAGCCTAAGATCAAAAAAGATAACACAAATTTTTAACAGTTAGTTGATCATACCCCTAACACTTTGAGTATTTTCTTATACAATTCCTAGTGACAAAAATTAGTAATATACGACTAATATATAAAATTTCATGCGATAGGGTATTTTATGGGTCGTTCATGCATTCTTTGGGAATTCACTTTATTTTATTAGTTCTAAATCAATTGATTTATTGTGAATTAGTAATACTAAAAAGGGAGCAGCGGGAGATAACACCATTGAACAACTCGAATTACCAAGTATTACCGAATACGATATTATTCTTGAATAAGTGTTACAACTTCTTTGGATTACGTGCTGTTAAACAAATAGGTAGAAGAGAGAGGAAAGCCCTTGATGAGGAGATAATTCTCAAGTAGGGGGAAAGGAGTTTAAGAGGAAAGTGCACTCGGGTAACACTTGCTAAAGGGCTTCATGCTCTCGACGAAGGGTAGGAGGAAGATATACAACACTTTACGTAAGCGTGAAATTACCTGTCTTATACATGCAAGAGATTCAAGACGCGCGTGCAGGAGGAACTGGAGCGAGAAAAAGGGTCAGTTCTCACGCTCCTTCTCATACTCGTGCATCGGTCGGAAAATAAACGTCAAACTTTGATTGCTGACCCTAGACGTCAAGGGCGACTTCAAGTATGTAGATGGGAAATACGTCAAGTCAACTCACGGGAAGAAGGGAGTGCTCGTCTTGATAGCATCTAATGCGTAATTAACGTGAATAACTAAATAAACTAAAAAGTTACGAAACACATCTCTCTAGAATCAAATTCGCTTAAACAGGCATCAAAGTAACATAAAATATAAGTTTGTTAACAGTAAGCGCAAGTAACGATATATTTCTTAACAACAAAAGCCAAAAAGAGGTTTTGGCGTTATGAGTTAAAAGCTGGTAGAGGGTAAAGTCGGATATTTTTAAGCCATGAAGGCAGTAAAGGAGTTCGATCTCTCGTAATTCTCCCTGTATTATCACCTGATCATGCACTGAGAGATGGAGTATTCCATATGTTAAAGTAGTTAATTAAGTAAATAACATTTATTACACATTGGACACTGTCTCGAGTTTTAAAGCGAGCACCAGAAATAGGGTAATATGCTCATCGCTTACGTGCATACGAGGAGGTTCTCACGACTCCTTTTCGAATTCAGCTTATTTTGAGAAATAAGATGAATATTGAATTGAATTAATGAATCAGGTAGGGATCTACACGAGATAATTTCCTCCTTAACCTATATCTGTCATATTTGCAGTTAGGAATGAAAACCTGAATTGCCCTTACAACATATATCGCTTCATTTTTTACTCTGGTCCTCTCCAATAGGGGTACTGCAAGAGGATATTCAAATACAACTAAATTGAGAGAACATGGAGTTCCGAAAGTCCGCTTACTTTACCTTTATTAGGTTCTCCGCGGGAGTTCCCCTAAAAAGTTCTACAACCCTATTAACGGGAATATTTATCATCCACCCTAATATAGGGTCTGCAGGAGATGAGAACTTCGTCGAAAACGTTAAGTATGTATAAGTTTCGTGAGACTTTATCTCTATTCGCTTTATCTTATCGTATGGTATTAACGCGAATCTGCTGTACAGGTTTTTATCATCCTCTTTCTTACCTCCCTTAAATACTTGTACCGTGGAACGGTCTCCGTCGTATATTTTTATTTCAGATCTATCAATAACTGCTACTCTGGTATTATCGTGTGATGGTAAACCCCTTTTCTCCGGTATATTCACGAAAACTCCCATTTTCTCAATGAAGATATCTTCCCTGAAGAGCTCATCACACACGTACTTAGTGTGTAAAATCCCCCCAGTACTCCTGCACCTCACTAACGCCTCGTAAAACGAACTTACCTGAGGCTTGAAGTTTACTACTCCTACATCGGTGAAGTCCAACGCCGTACTCAATACGCATCCTTCACTACTCCAACCAGTTAAATCATGTATCTGATCGCATCCTCTTAATAAGTTTCTGATTCTAAAATAAAGAAAAGCATTACCCCAGTTGTTCGTATTACCGCAGAAATCGCATCTACCAGAACCGTAAGTAGTTGCTTCTTTTGGCAATATGTGGTCACAATAAACACATCTCATAAATTTTTCATAGAAGGTAATATATATATAAAACTACCTTCCCTTTGGCCGATTCACGCGTTCATAGCGAATTTAGTTTATTTACAAAGATAGAATAAATTTAATTGAATACTATTGTATTGACTAGGTAGAGATTCGCACTTAACAATTTCCTTTATTTAATCTGTCTTTGCTATAATTACAATTCGTAATGCAAACCTGAATCGCCCACATGATCAGGTAATAATACAGGGAGAATTACGAGAGATCAAACTCCTTTACTGCTTTCATGGCTTAAAAACACCCTGCTGTACCCTCTGCTAACTTTTTACTCATAACGCCAAAACCTTTTTTTAGCCTTCGTTGTCAGTCTTGTTTCGCCAAAAAATCTCATGATTGTAAGATATTATTAGAGTAATTAGTGTATAAAAATATAGGATTAAGTTAACTCAAGAGGCGTAACAATATCATATGTTTAGTCAAAATCTGGTATATTTTGCAAGTTAATAGTAACAAACACAAGAAGTTCTGAATTTATTTTACGTGTTCAAAACGAGGTACATAGTCCACCCTCTAGCTTGAAAACGCCTAGAGGAGATTGACGAACTGGTCAAACGCGAGGGGCTTCTCTCCCGGTGCTTTGAAGTTAAACGAGAGGAAGAGGTACAAGTTCCAGGAAGTGTCGAGGAGCGCGTAGATCAGGTAGAGGTAGAGCTTGTTGCGCAACCTCCTTATGAGTTCTATCCTCGCTTTCCTCGTCTTGAACCCCTCCTCTATACCTCAACCTGTAGGTCTCGGCCAACTCGTAGGGATCTCCCTCAACGTTTGAGACGAAAACGAAGTGCGTTGGTTTCCCCTTGTGCTTCACGTAAATCACGTCGTAATAGTAGAGTCCCTTGTACTCTAACTTTCTGTGGGCAACGTAAGTTCTGTCCTCAACCGTGTAGTACTTCACGGTAAGGGACTGAGCAAAGAGTTCCTTGACTCCCTTTAAGTTAGTTTTCCCTCTGATCACGGCCTTTGCGGGTAACTCCTTGAGGATCTCGAGGTTGAGGAATCCAGCGTCGGCAACAACGTAACTCAAGCTGTCGCGCTGTACAGCCTTGTTGACGAACTCTTCAAGGAACTCGGAGGGCTTTTGATCCCCTTTAACCGCGAATTGGGTAACCACGTTACATCTCACGGGAGACAAGAGATCTGCGGATCTAACCTTGGCCTTTCCCGAGAAGAGTTTGTCCCCCACTCTCTCTGCTTCCTTCTCTCCCACCCTCAGGAAGGTCTCGTCAAATCCCAGCACGATGTTCTCATTCGCGAAAATTGTACACAGCTCCCAGAACTCGAAGGTTTTACCCAAGAGTTCCCCTAGCTTTTTCCCTTGTCTTACAAGGGAAATGTAATCCTTTCCTCTATTCCCCAAGAGGAGAGATTTACTCCTCTTGATAACGTCGCGGGGATTAGAGGAAATCTTCTTAAACGCTTCCTCTACTAATTCATTAGCGAGGGACTTATCCCTTGGCTTTGGTTTCCGCATATCAAAATCTGGGAGGTCCCTCGCTTAAACTTTAACGTCCTCATTTCTACCCACTTGATAATACTATACACAAGGTATTACTATACGTGTAAAAACTAGGTTACACACCTTCTACTGAGATAAAAGTCGATCTTTTCCCTACTTTAGCCGAAATTTAGCCAATTTCTACTATTTTGAGCGAGATTTCCCCGTATTTTAGAAATTGTCTTATTTTTAGTAAAATTGTCGAAACAAGATTGCACGTGAAATGATGTAAACTTGGAAGCCATTAAACTAGTTTGTCCCAGACTCAAAAATTGGATAAGTTTTATATTTAAGTAATTCGTGCTCATTTTATGAAATTGGAGAAAATAGAATATAATAATTTGGTTAGAGCCCTTTTCGCAGTTACTCTTATAATGCTTTCTATTGCACCGGTTTACGCTGTCGCTCAAAATAGTACGAGTTCAACTTACACCAACGGTTCGGTCTCCTACAAGTTAACCGAGTATTGCCAACAGAGTTTCAGCTTCCAATACACGAGGATAGTTTACGACCCCATTCTCAACGCAATTATAGATTATAAACTATGTTCAGATGGATTCACTATAATTTATCTAAACAACGATTCGAACTGTTTTGTTCCTGTAAATGGTGGAATATGTTACATCTTCTTCGATGAGCAGAATTCGCTCCTTTACGTCCAAACCACCCTTACATTTTGCATCTTCAACGGTACTGAGGTAATAAAGACGGTAAATTCGCTAGCCCAGGGCACCGAGGGTTACGGATTCGGTAAAGGGGGAGTGATAGATACCTCTAACGGGGAAATTTACTCTCTGGTAGCAACATATTTCACTCCGAATGCTAATGCAATAGGGGTCATAAACACTAGCAATTACTCTCTAATAGTGGAGAACATATCACACTCAGGGTTATACACCTTTCCGACTTCTATAGTTTACGATAATTACACAAATAAGCTATTCATAACCGTAGTTCGAAATGAAAGTATAGGACAGATCTACTCCGTAAATCCGTATAATCTAAGCTTAACTTTAATCGCTAATACCTCACCCGCATATGCGATGACGTATTATGAGGATAACCTTTACGTTTTCTTGAGTAACCGCTCATATGGGAAGTGTACTATGGATGTGGTTAACACTTTAACGGGAAAGGTAACTCCCACTAATTTGCAACTCCCCGCCACTAACCTAGCTATTACCTTACCTAACGGAGAAATATATGTTGCTACGGATGATGGTACTTGGGTAATAAACGCGAACACCACGAGTGTAATAGCGAAAATTCCCGTGGTTCCGACTGCTATCTCCAGTATGGCTTACGATCCCCAAGCAAATCTGGTTTTCCTTGATGCCGAGAACCTCTTCTTAATCGCTGAGGTTAACCCCGTAACTAACAGCGTAATCGGTTACGCGAACCCATATCCCGTGACCCCCAACTCAGCAGTGTTCGATGCCAAGAACTCCATGTTGTACTTGGGGATGCCCTACTCCGACTACCTATTCGAGGAGCAGCTATCCCCCTTGAGGATCGTAAAAACTATCGGACCCTTCAGTGCTCACGTCACGTCAATAGCGTGTGATCCCGAGAACGGTTACCTCTACATAGGACTATACGACAACCAAATAGCAGTATTCAATCCCATGACCAACTCAATAATCACGAACATCTCCTATTCCCCCAGCAAGGCCAACTCTCACTACGTTGACTACATTCCCTCCCTTAACGAGGTAGTAGTGAGCACCTCCTCTGGAGTAGTCGGGATAAACGCCACCACGAACTCAGTAATTTACGAGGTAAATACCACTCTTCCTCCAACGGAAATAGCTTACGACCCTAACAACGGCAATCTTTACTTGACTAACAACGGCTATTTGTACCAGGAATCAAAGCAAATTTGCGTAATAAACGCGAGGAACGGAAACAAAGTCGGTATCATCACCGCTAAAGCCTACGATGTAACGGGTGTAGTTTACGACCCCAACACGAGCTACATTTACATAACCACAGCACATCCCTCGTGTTTTTACGCGATTAACCCTAATACCGACACGATAGTGTACAACGTATCTCTGGGTTTCACCCCGAGTACGCTCCTGTACAACCCTGTAAATAAGTTAATTTACCTAGTTGGAGGCGTAAACGAGAAAGGTGAGATAAAGGTCTTTTACCCCTACGGATCTTACTTCGTCTCCACCATCACGATAAATGGGACTCCAGATGCGTGGACGATAAACCCTCAAACTGGATGCCTAGTCGTGACCTCTTCTGCCTCACAGGCCTTTTACCCAACCCTGACTTACTTTAACATATTATCGCTTGCACAAGCGGTAACGCAAACCACTACTCAAAGTACAACGCAGACAACATTTCAGCAAACCTCAACTCAAATAACCCAAAGTACAACAGAAACAAGTACAACTCAAGCTCAATCCTCCCAGACTATTTCAACCACTCCCCCAGTTACCTCCCCTAAGCCTCCCGTGACTACCTCAAGGAGTTCCTTCAACCCCCTGTTAATAGTGGTAGTAGTTGTTGTCCTCCTCGTGATAGTAGCGATGGTCCTAATCTTGAGGAGGAGGTAGTCTACTAGAGTAGCTTTTGGTATCGCTTGATCGCGACAAGCAAATACTAGTTTGTTTCTCCTTTTAGGACAAATCACTATTCTTTTCAGAATTCGGTTTATTAATTAAGATAGGTAAATTGATCGCTCACTCATAATATTAAAACAATGGTGAAAGGATTCACCAATCTTATTTCGCCAAAAAATCTTATGTTTGTAGGGTATTATTAGTGGAATCTATGTATGGGCCCATCACGCGTTCATTGCGAATTCAGTTTATTTAGCAAAATCAAGTGAATTTAATTGAATGCCATTGTATGGACTGGGTAGGGATACGCACTTAACAATTTCCCTTATTTAATCTGTCTTTGCTATAATTACAATTCGCAATGAAAGTCTGAATTGCCTTGCAAATATCGTAAATCGTCTCAGATTTTATTATGAAGATATTTTTGAACTAGTTTATAAACTATTATGTTATGAGAGATTATTTAAGAATAAGGGACATCATAATTCTTACCTCTTTTCGTTATAATAAGAGGACGAACCAGATAGAATTCCCTCAGGGAGTCTCAGACAACGTTATATATGCAGCCGGAAGGAAGGGTATTTACACCTTAGATCACGTGACAGTGTCCAATGTGTAATTAATGTGAATAACTAGATAAAGTAAAAAGTTATAAAATACGTAAGTTTAGAATTAAATTCGTTTAATTACTAGTGAAGAAACAATATAAAATCAGTTTATTAAGTACACTAGCAACTAATCTCTATACTTTCGAGGATCAAGGCTAGGGACGAGCTTCTCTAGCGGGGTTTTAACTGGAGATCTTAGCGCTTTTTAACGGATCTGAACCGCTGAATATTGTAAGCCAGGCCAAAGAGGCTGGCAAAGACGTTAAATCCCCTCATGCTCCTCGCGTAAGGCCTCACGTTCTGAGGAAAGTGTCAAAGAACTCTACACCACCTCTCAGTATTCCCAAGCCCCTCTTGACTCTGATCACCTTGCCTCTCTCTGAAAACCCCTGTCCACAAGCGTGATCACGTTGCAGATAGGAGACTTAAAGTTGAAACTTTAGCCGGAACTATCTTAACCTTGCAAACCATGAGGGTCTTAAGGAGAACCCGGCGAAGCACTTCCCTCCGAACCAATTCCCCACTTCTTTCCCCAGCTACCCTCATGTTCCCTGAGGGTGTAATTTCTCGGAAATGAGAAAAGAGTTGATCCCTTTTCCTCTCATCGAGTGTCGCAAACACTTCATGAGGTTTCCTCCTCGGATCAATTTCCCTGAGATCCAGTACAAGTTTCTGTGCGTTTCCACGCTCTTCTCTCCGTGAGGAAGCTCCACGGGAAAGCTATCAACCTTTGCATTCCGAACTTCTCCTTAGCTAAGAAATGGTGGAAGTCGCTCCTCTTTAACTCGCGACTCCAATCTCCTGAAGACCTTGAGGAGCAGATCCCTAATTCTATCTTCGTATTCATACACAAACCAGTTCAAGAGGACCTCGAGGGAACCTCCTTCACGCCGAGGAAAACCTTGACCACTTCATTGGTAACCGCTAGCACAATCACTCCCCTATACGACTCTTTGAAAAGCACTCTCACGATCATCATCTTCAAGTAAACCACGTTAGTACTTGAAGAACTTGTGATCCTTGAACTCCCTTTCAATTACGTCCTTTAACTCACTCATGATTTCCTCGCACTCCAAAAGGGATTTACTCTTCCAACCCACCTCTTGGGGGATTACGTCGGAATAAATGTAGATCACGGTATAACCTAGGCATAATTCCCCTTAAGTATTATCCCGTTAGTTGAGTTCTTGGGGTTTTATTTTTCTCCAAAAATTTACTTAATAAACTAGATTACATTTATTGCACATTGAACACTGTCACGTGGCAATCTCGTTAGCACTATGCTCGAAGTTCAAACGAAATATTTATTACTGAACGCCCACATAAGGTTAAATTACTGAGGGCATCCCTACCTCGTAGGTATGACAATATTCAGTTAAACTCGTTTCTCTTTAAGTAAACTGAGTTCGGAAAGAAGCCATCAATCACTTGATTAATATACTAGACCAAAGCTAGTACGGGTGAGCTTTTACGAAACTCCCGACTCTTTAACCCCGTGAATATAATTTTCAATAATAGGTACGCTCAGGATTCACATTAACAGTGTAAGTGAAGCTCCCACTTAAAACGGCCACGTTTCTTTCCGTGCTTCGTGAAGGGATCACCACTTAAAGAGTAGACATTATGCCTTAACATTCCTTTAATGTATTAAAGGACTTCATGTCTTCTTAATCATAGCGAAACCTCCGTTTTGGTCACTGAGTTTCAAAACAGTACACCCCTTCTCTTTACAAAAGTCTCTAGTCGCACTGTTAAATTCGAAGTTATCGACCAGAATTATTCCCTCATTCATGTGATCCCACGCTAGGGAGAGCTCAAACTTGACGTTTTCGTAAGTGTGATCACCGTCATGAAGGAAAACCTGAATAATTCCTAATTCCGACAAAAGTTCTGGTAGAACCTTCTTAGAATCACCTATAATCAGCCTCCATTTCCCCTTAAGCTTTTCGGGAACTACGAAACCAACAGGGTAAGTTTCCTCCTCCTCTCCGTATTTGACTCCGAGATCAATGGAGTAGAGAATTCCCTTGTTTAACGCAGAAAGGATAAAGGTAGTGGAGACTCCTGAACCCACCCCCGTCTCAACTACTTTTTCCGGGGTTAGTATCTTGATCACCGCGTAAAGGTACTTCCTTTTGTCCGAAGTAAGCGCCCAGAGGTCTTTTCCTCGGATTTTCTCCTCGACCTGCCTATCGATCATCCCTGCCTCTCCTATGTACCCCTCCACTATTCCTTGATCCACACCTAGTACTTCGGAAATTAACGACATTACCGTACTTTTCTCCCTAAGGTAAAAACTCTAGCGTAAGATCTGACCTTACAATACTGTAACACTAGTAATTCCATAAAGTTCTTTTATTGAGATAACGTAAAATCAAACAAAAATAGGATACAAACCTGTTGAAAATACTAACTGGACAATTCAGGTTCTCATTGCGAATTATAATTATTGCAAGCGACTAAATAAAGGAAATTATTAAGCGCCAATCTCTACAATCCATACGAACTAACTCAATTAAATTCATTTGACTTTTCTAAATAAACTGAATTCGTTATGAACCCGTGAACGGCCCACTAACGTCAAAATTCGGGTTAATTCCTCGAAGTTTACGTAAATTGTTTTCCCTATTCACTACCCCTTTTGCTCACTTCCTCAGCGATCTCCAGTAATTCATTAGGACCTATGCTTAGATCCCCGTAATCTGGTGGTTTTTCCCTTAAACTTACCAAACCCATCTTCTCTGCAACCCTGCTCATCCTCCTTACGGCATCTTTAGCCTCGGAATTCGAGATTTCCCCCATCTTAATTTCAAATGCCCACAATGGTTTCCTTCTCTTCATGATTAACACGTCTATATCCTCCTTTGGAGAGTACCATTGGGCACCATCGAAATACTTTGCTAGCATTTCCCCTACGCTAAATTGAACCTCCCTCCCTATAGGTAAGTAGTTTACTTCCCTATCAATTTCGCTTACGGCGTACTTAGACTCAGCGTATAGGGAAAGAGAGAGGGGAGGGGATTTGATTTTGTAGTAGTTTTCCCTAGACGTCGTTGAAATTTTCTGCACCAATCCCATCTTTGCCAACTTATTGATCATTGAGGATATTGTACCTTCACCTCCTTTCGGTTGAATTATCCCTGAGATTTCGGATGTCCTCCAGATACCCTCTCCTAGAAGTAACAGAATTTTGTAATATATATCCGTTAATTGCCTATCCTCTTCACGAAAAACCTCTCCTATAAGTCCCTTGGAGATGAGGGAGAACTCCTTCAACCTTTTGGAGAACTCATCGTAGCTATCTACGAATTGAACTACCCAAGGATCCCTGTACAACGTTGATAGAACTGGATCCTTTAATTGGGTTAAAACGTCCTCGTAGGAGATGATGTCTATCTCCAGTGGTGTGAAAAGGCCTAATAAGGGACTGTTCCTATCAAATACCTCATTTACTATACCGTAACTCGAACCCACTAACACTAGAACTCCCCTCCTCTCGAAATTACTTATGATACTCCAGTAAATTTGAGGGATTCTTTGAAATTCGTCAATTACGGCGATCCCCTCGTTATAAAGTACCTCCTTAACTTGCCTAATCACATCGTCCAAAGTTACTATTTCATCGTATACTATGGCGTTTTTCGAATCAGCGATCAACGCGTAGTAATCGGGGTTCAAGTTCTTCTTTATAAGTGTGCTCTTCCCCGTCTTCCTTCTCCCGTAAATTAACGTCCAATTCTTCAAGTCCTTTATTTTCCTCTCTTCTCGTCTCCTAAGATATAGTTTCACAAGACTAGTCTGACCAGACTAGTAAAAAATTTTTGTGAGATGTATATAGTATATCTGTAAGAGGGTCGTTTTGCTGAGACTAACTAAGTGTACTGTGAGGTAATGTACATGAGGGCTATGAATATTAACTTAAAATTATCTAGGAGGCTTGAATCACCACATCCCGCTCATCCCTCAAGGATTATATGTCATAAAGATGCCGTGCAATGTTCTGAGGATGTCTATAGGCTTCTTCATAAAGGTTTAAAGGCATGAAAGAGACGATTGAGGCGAATAAGTTAATCTATACAAGAATACTGCGCCCTAGTGGACGTTAGATTACGTTCGCATTCATCATGAGGGGAACTATTACCTTAGATTTCCTTCTCCACACTTGTCATGTCCCTGTCAACACCTTAGTCCCACCATCTCGGCGATACCGCAGAGCTTGGAGTAGACCCCAAACTCCTTAGCCTTCTCCTTCATTGCCTCACTTACTCCCTTGTTTAACAGAATTGCTACTACGTCCTCCTCGTCTTGACCACTACCGTAGAGTAATTTGGCCACCACTACGTCCTCTACGCTCTCCAGCCAACACTTAATCCCCATCAGCTCACCCTTTACCCTCCCCCTGAGGACCTCGTAGTCAATTGCGTCTTTAGCGAACTTTAGGTCTACATGAAATAGGGTACCTCCAGGGAGGAATAATGTTACTCTGCCCCTCTCTCTATATGCGTCCTCCAATTCCTGCTCTGAAAACTCGAACCCACTCTGCCTCAATACATCAAGGAGAGGGCTTATGTCTTGAGTCTCTATAACTACGTCTATGTCTTGCGTTGCCCTGTCCCTACCGTAATGGATTGCCACTAATCCCCCTACGATAACGTATACGACCCCTGCACTTTCCAGGGCCTTTGCTAACCTTTGGAGTGCCTTAGCGACCTCCTCCATTCCCTCACCTTCATGAGGTGCTCCCTAGCCTTCTTCACGTCTCCGTTAAATGCCTTTAAGTACTCCGCCTCCCATATGCGATAGAGCTCAATAAATAACTGGTCCGAGGTCTTTCCGGTTCTTTTCATCGCCTCTAGGTCGGACCTTATATCCTCTACTCTCTTCTTGAATCTCTCGTATGAGCCGAATGGTCTTATTATATCCTCATAGGTCTCCTTGTCCATCAAGAGTATATTCTCTGGGTGATTAATAAATTCCCAGCGAGTCTCCTACGCGAACATCTGGTGGAGGGCATGGATATAAAGGTAAGCCGATGATGACGACCTGCAACGTCATCGGTATTAATGACCAGGAAAGGGGCTTCCGATCGATGTGCTAAGAGGTAAGCCTGGCTAGAGAACATGCCCCATACGACTTCACGTCCCTATTTAGTTATTATGAAGGGGGATAGAATGCAGCCAATTATACTCAGTCATAGCCTGAAGTGCAACGGTTCTTCTAAATCACCCTGTTGATGTGGAAAAGAGGACGCCGTCCTTTAAACTATCATGGAGTATAACTCAGCCAGAATGCTATTTTCTAAAAAACCGTTGTGTCAGGCACTCATTCCCTAAACGTACGATGTTATTGTACACTTTTTACCGAACACTCTGAAACCTTAATTGTACAAGTTAAAACCGGGTATAATTACCAGGGCGGACATGGGAGCAATACCACGTAGGTATATTTTTCCCAAAACGCCACTTCTGTTTAGATCGAAAAGTTTTAATTTTAACTTTGCTAAACTAAAGTGAAGTAAAAATGAGTGAAGAAAGTCCATTCGACAACATGTTTAATAAGGTAGGGGATATGCTTAATAGAGCTAACCTCGAAAGGCAAATGGTTCGAGAGGTCACTGGAGACAACTGGAGGGTCAGACTCACAGAGACAAAGATAAATAAGAGTGATGGTAATGTGGCAGTATACGAACTATACGGGATTTACCTCGGAGATAAGTCAGTAGCTGTGAGCGTGACCAAGGAGGGTAAACTGAAGCACGTGATACTAAATGGGACTACAACGTTGGAAGAGACGGACCAGACCGTGAAGAAGCGGAACAGTGTGCTGATATTGGACTATGAAAAACAGAGAGTTACCTTCACTGATGGTGAGGTAGAACTATGGAAGGGCAGGACAGGATTTGACGCAATAAAGTCCTTTAAGGTCTTAAAGAACGATATCAGGGAGTTGTAATGAATATAAGTGACTCTGAGAGACCTTATACCGTGAAGAGGAACTTAATCATTGAACAATGTAAGACCCCCAAGTCGTTTACCGAACTGAAATGGTCTACCGGTATGTCTGACGCAGGGCTGTCAAAGGCACTTAACGAGCTTGTGAAGGAGGGATATCTACATAAGACTTCTGACGGGAAATACGTGATTACCGATAAAGCATTACAGAACTATAAGGAGAGGATAATAAACGGGGTCTGGTTTAGGTACCAAGGGGTCCCTGACGAAAAAGTCGAGAGAATAGCTGAAATATTAAAGAACGAGGGGGAATTTTATATCTTAGCATCTAAGGGTGGGGACAGAGCTGAGGACTTAACGCTAATACTCCAGTACTTGCTCCTGCTAACATGATCCTATATACGGTAAGTTAGAGCACAAAGATCACGAGACTGACGACCATTACTTAATTACCTCTCCCTGAGTGTAATACCCATGCAATTTTTAATAAAAGGTATACGAGCTCGCCCCTAACTCTCCCGATTCGAATTCTATTGAGTTAGTTTGGATGGACTTAAAGCGGTGGGTTATGCATTACGAGTTTGATCAAGCGCCTAACTGTACAAGGGTGAGTTTTACTATCAAGTATAGGTAAACAAGTATACTGGTTATTAGGTGAAGGAGTATTACGACGAGTAATAAGACAGTAAAGGAAGGGATGTCTGAAAAATTTTTTAACTTTTAAATATTATCTATGTATAACTTTTATTAACGTTATTTTACTAATTACTTAAACTCTTTTAAATATTCTTCTATATTATCATTAAATAAGGCTATTTTTCCATTTCATCCATTATGAAAGGGACTAAACTAGAATCAATAAATAAGAATTACTACTTTCTATGATAGCCTTAAATTTTCCAGTGTATATAATTAGACATGGAGGATTTTGATATTCTTATTATAGGTAGCGGAGTGGCAGGGTATCACGCGCTAAAGGAACTTGGGAACGCAAAGGTCGCCATGGTGACCTCTGATAAATATCTTCCTTACGATAGACCTCCGCTATCTAAGGAGTACATGAGAGGAGAGAAGAAGAGAGAGGAGCTCTTCTTTGAGGGAGAAGAGGCTTACAAGAACGTAAACGTTAAGTTGAACACAGAGGTCAAAATGTTAAGGCAGGGGGAGGCAGAACTCTCCACGGGAGAGGTGCTGGGATTTAAGAAGGCGATAATTGCAACAGGCGGAACCCCAAGGAGGCTTTCATTGTCAGGTGGTGAACTGAGGGGGGTTCACTATCTGAGATCGCTTGAGGACGCGGACTCCATAAAGGAAGATGCGGGGAAAAGCAAGAACGTCGTAATAATAGGAGGAGGATTTATAGGAATGGAGGTAGCCGCAAGTTTAACCTCGCTAGGGTTGAGCACGACTGTGATTGAGGTCAAACCGTATATCTGGAATACCTTTGTCGACGAAAGAACCTCGAAGTTCATTCAATCCTATTTCGAGAAAAAAGGCGTTAAGTTCATCCTTAACGAGTCGGTTAAAGAGATTTCTGGAAAGGATAAGGTGGAGAGAGTAACTACGGAAGGGGGGAAGGGAATTGACGCTGACATGGTACTCATAGCCGTAGGAATAAGGCCCAACATCGAGCTGGCTCAGAGAAGCGGGATATCAACGGAAAACGGGATAATCGTGAACGAGTTCCTTGAGACGAGCATGAGAAACGTTTACGCTGCGGGTGATGTAGCCAACATACCCTACATGGGAAAGAGACTTAGAATTGAACACTGGAATAACGCGGAGTACACCGGACGTCTTGCGGGAAAGAACGCCTCTGGTAATACGGAAAAATACGATTTCCTCTCCTCGGTCTGGTCGGATATATTCGACATGCACATAGAGTCCGCTGGGGAAACTTACGGTTATGACCAGGAGATCGTAAGGGGGAAAATGGAAAACAACTCTTTTAACCTCATCTACGTAAAGGGAGGAGTTATCGTAGGATATCTCTCAGTGAACAGGGATTTTGAAGAGTTAAATACCCTAAACGAATTGATAAAAAGGACGGTAGAGGTAAAAGGCAAGGAAGGGAAAATAGAAGACGAACAATTTAACCTATCAAGTTTGCTATCGTGATTACAAAAAAGGTTAAGGTGAAGAGCCCCCTTCTTAACTCGTAGATGGAAAGCCCCCCTATATGCACCCCTTTGTCGTCTTTAGTGACGTTAATGACGCTTCTCCCCAGCTCAATTAAGGGCTTTATGGGGGCAACTATTATCTCTCTTGACGGACTAGACGTTATGGGTCAAAGTCATCCTCTTTCAAGTGGGACTGGGTCTGACTCCACTCAAATGTACACCAAATAAAGGTGTAACTCCGAAACGACTATGAAAACGATGAGCCTTAGGAACCCTCTTCCATAATGGAGGAAGTCAGCTCTCTAAATAACTCGCCATTGGATAAAGCAGGGGATCCATCTTTCCGTAGAGGCTCTGCCAGTAAAGTGACGTAAAAGCCTTTTTAATCGAGTGAAAAACGGGACTAGGTCCTAAGACCTTACTCTTAGCGTAATTCATCCATATCATTAATCCCGAGTTGCCCGCGTAAACTGCACACATAGCTTCGCCGGCATACCTTCTCTTTTCAACGTTACCGTTAACCTCCCCTAAAATATCTCTAGCAACGACCTCTGCCTGGAAGTGCGCTGCCGAACCCGTCTTAGGGATGGGCACGTCGTTAACGTCCCCAATCGCGTAAACTCCATCGTAAACCTTCAGGGTCTCCTTATCTACGTGAATCAGGTTATCCCCGAATGGACTGGTTATTGGAGTGTCGAGAATGAGCTGATCGAAAGGTAACTTCTCACCCTCCTCGGAGATAACGCCATTACCCTCTATTTCGCTAACAACAAATCCCTTCTTGACGTTAATTCCCAATTCCTTTGCGAGCCTGGAAAAGGCATTTGACATGGGCTGTTGAAGGGGCGGAGGGTTCTTAGCTGGAACTATAACGGTTACATTAAAGTCCCTGTGTGCTCCTTTTATTAGGAAGGCCATCTCCCAAGGGGCTGCGGGACACTTAATTACACCAGGGAGCGAACCAATTACGAAGTTCTTCCCCTTAGGGTTATTCACCATTTCCCTTATCTGCCTTGCCTGAGAGAGCTCGTGATATCCCTTAATACCTCTAAATTCCCTGTTTACACCTCCCGTCGCTAGAACAAGGTAATCTCCCTCGTATTTGACTCCCCTCTCGTCTATTACAGTTCTGTCTTCCACAAGTACCTTATGTGCAGTGGTTTTTACTGTTTTTACTCCCCGGTTAAATAGCTCTTCCGTCTTCCTTATCATGTGTTCCTCGCTTTCCCTTCCCACTACGTAATCCACTATACCAGGTTGGTAAACGTGGTAATCCCTAGGTTCTATCACGGTTACGTCTAAGTAAGGCGAGAGGAGATTACTTAATACCGTACCTGCATTTCCTCCTCCTACTATTATTACCTTCTCCATACACGAAAACAGTTCCAAAAGAATTTAAACTTTGTTTAGAAAAAACTAAATCAACTATCCCTATTCCTCATGGCTCCGAGATAGCCGAAGACGAGCAAGAATACTGCGATAACATCAATTCCTGGAATTATGAATAGTATACCCCCTACTTTGATAATAGTGTTGTTGTATGCGCTCCCGGATTTAAAGAAGCCAATACCTAGGAGAATTGACGCTAAAAGACCTATAACTATAAAGAGGATGGACAGAACGCCCAACACCGTTAAATTCCCGGATGCTAACGAGAGAAATCCCGTTACACCCTCCTGCGAGTATTGCGGATTGATCACCCCTATTACCTGAACTATCAGGTAGATTAGGGATCCTACTACACCTAAGGTTGAACCAGGGAAATTAGTCGTCAATTTTATCGAAAGGAATAGAAGAAATGCTATAACTCCGACAATTGAAGTTAATGCAGATGAAATGAAAAGGTAAGGGAGTTCCTGCTTAGAGATATAACTCTCAAGACCCTTTTCGTATTCGAGTATAGCTGTTATGTTACTCGTCGTTAAGGGATGGGATTTAGCATAGGTTGCCGCTACAGAAGCGGTAACAGAACTCGTAGCTAATCCTATAGCTATTCCCCCTAATATTCCTATTAAAAAAACAACGCTAATTATTAGGTATTTTTTTGCGGGATTTGACATCATAAAAGTGAGTCTTCCCATGCCATAATAAATAGCTTTTGTAGTACGGTACGCTGAACTAACTTCCCCTTTTTTTAAACTCGAGGGGAGTGTTCTTTCATGAGATCAGTAGCAATTTTATTGGGGTTATTGTTAACGGCTCTTTCCATTATACCCGTAATTTCCTTCTCCGAGCCAGCAATTTTATCCTACGGATGGGGAACTCCTCAACAACCTGAGGTAGTTTACCCAGGATATAAGGACCAAGTGTTCTACCTTGAGGTAATTCCTAATGGATATCAAGTTCTCAATGCTACTATGCTCTCTCAGAACACTCCCATTTACACGTCAATTCCCCAACAGAAGTATTTCCCCTATGCGGTAGGATATGTAGTCCAGGAGGGGGACCCAACCTTAATAGAGTTCGTTTTGTCTGTGAGGAATGACGCTAAACCCGGGAATTACCAGGTTGCCGTAATTCTAAATTACTGCGATAACGGCTATCAGCATGAGACTTTTTACATTAATATCCCGGTGTACGCTCCGCCTTTCCCCGAGGTCTCTTCCGTTACCTGGGGGAACACTCAGTATGCGTTCTCTGAATCGGGGCCCAACGAAGTTTCCATATCGCTGTTAAATCCATCGTCTTCCGTAGTAATGAATAACGTCTCCATTTCGATTAAGTTACCCGGGAGAGTCGAAAGCCTTTCGGGGGGAAACGAGGTTACCCTGAATTTCCCTCAGATACTCCCGGGAGGAGAGGTGACGGGCTCAACACTAGTAAACGTAAGTAACGTTATTCCAGGAAAGCACGTGATCTCCTTTACAGTGAATTACGTAAACGGTCAGGGTTACGCGTATAACGCGACAGGGAATTTCACCACCTGCTTTTTGCCTGGAAATCCCATCAAAGTTTACGTTAAACCTGTGCTTACTTCGAGTACAACGGGTAATGTCCTCATCACTCTAAATTCCAGCGAGGGGATATTGATAACCGGAATTACGGGATACCCATTCCCCGTTGAGACCACCAACTTAACTTCTGGGGTAGCTGTGAATGGCTTTCGTGAAGTGGGCGCCGTAATCTCCATTCCTCCAGGAACTCCGCCGGGCAACTACAGTGAAACATTTCAGGTTAGCTACGATTACGCTGGTAGATCCGTAACGCTACCCGTGACGGGGAGAGTAATAGTTTATCTTAACGGATCTCCTCAATTGATACCGGTAACAAGTGCTGTTGAGGGAAGGAATGTAGAACTTCTGATTTTCAATCCGCTTAATTTCGACTTGGAAAACGTAAGCGTAACGCTCTCATGCGGTACGCCGTCCTCTGGTTACGTGGAGCAGTTGCCATCGCAGGGATTCTATCCGCTTGAGGTGACGCTGACGCGTACTGGGAACCTGACGATCAATTACACTATCAAATACGAGGTTAACGGAAGGCCCTTTATGACATCAGGTTCGGATAGAATCCAGGTATTTCCTAAACCCGATGTCTCAACGTACTATTCGCAAAGCGTAGAGAGGGGAGAGGAACAGAATATCTCCGTAATAGTGGAAAATCACAACCGCATCCCAATACAACACGTAGAGGTGAGCGTATACGTTAACCTAACAATGATTTCACCTAGCGAGGTATTCATCACTTGTATCCCACCCAACGGAATAGGGGTAGCGAACTTCACTGTCTTCGTCCCACCCACGCTAGCTACGGGAGTAACGCAATTTTCAGTTAGTGTGTCTTACTCATATGACGGCCTCAATTACAGTTTTACTAACTCAACCCCCTTGGTCATTTCCGATCCTCAAGGTTCCGTAGCGGTGTCAATAAAAAACAGTACAATATTTTCCGGAGGTATATCGCACCTCCTATTCTGTATCTCAGGGGAAAACGAGTCACTCGTCTCAGTAAATTTACAAGCGGGAGAGGGACTAACACTGGAAAAATCGGATTTCTTCATAGGAAATTTGAGCGGTAAAGTTCTCCTTAACGACCAGGCAATAACTCTGTTGAATCCTGGGGAATTAACCCAAATAACAGTCCTAGTTTCATACCTTCATAACGGGAGATTATTTGAGGTGGAGAGCATTCGTCCACTTTTCGTAATAAGTCTGGTTAACTTCTCAATTACCTCCTTCAATTACACCCTCTCTGGAGGAGTTCTTTCGGTTAGCTTCTGTTTGATTAACCAAGGTGTAAACCCGGCTAATGGGGTAACTGTATACTTGAGTAATCAATCCGATTTCGTAGGAACTGTGAATCCCGACACACCCATTCCCGTATCCTTTACGTTACCGTCAGGCGGGAGATCTCTTGATGTGAGGGTAACTTACCAAAACTCCTTCGGAATTATTCAAACCTACTCAAGGGAATTTAACGTAAGCTACGCCCCACAGTTTAGCAATACTACGACAACGGAGATACCCGCAAAAAGTCTCAACACCTCGTACTCCATCTACGTTGTGGTAGCGATTCTGGCTGTTGCCGTAATCGGTAGCTTAATGGTGGTCAAGAGGTCTAAGAAATGAACTTTTTGGATTCCCTATTACTTGCGGTCAAATCGGTGTGGTCTTCAAAGACCAGGGCTATCTTGACTATTCTCGGAGTTATGATCGGACCTGCTGCCCTCGTGGGAATGACGTCACTCTTTTACAGCTTCGCTAACACCGTTTCTCAGGATTTACTCGCCTCTTTCCCCCAGAACGTGATTACCGTTGACTCACCTATTCAGGCTTACCAACTGAACGACATCTCCCACAACCCCCACGTTAGCGAGGTCTTACCGTATTATCAACTGGAGGGGTACGTGAGGAACTCATCGGGGGATCTAGTTCAGGTTCAGGTACTCGCAGTTAACTTAAACGAGATGGAGCATGTTCTACCATCTGTGGAGATTAACAGTTCACCTAGTGCCTTCCCGGTGATAGGAGGATATTTCACAACGCACAGCTCTATATTGAACTTCGGCCAGCAAAGTTACCTTTACCTGACCAAAGGGCAGGATATCTACGTAATCTTGTCAAATTTTCAAGAGAACTTCACGTCGAGATTAGTTGTAACAGGTTGCGTGGAAAAGGAGGTGTTAGTGAATTTACCAGGAGTTAATACGGGTCTTATTGTTCCCTTGTCTGTGGGAGAAAGACTCTCTCCCGGTGAATACAGCGGGGCTTTAGTGGTAGTAAGTAACTCTACTTTCGTTAAAGAAGTGGCAAATACCATCAAGAGTTATCACCTATCAATATTGCTCCCGCAACAGAATCCCTTTGCTGACTTGAGTTCCTTTAGCACAACATACGGGCTACTCTTCTCAGGTGCCGCGTTCATAGTGGCATTTTTCTCAATACTTTCAACGATGTATACGTCAGTGGTGGAAAGAACTCACGACATAGGAATTCTCATGTCCCTGGGGTTTAAGCGGAGGGATATCATGATGTCCTTTGCTGCGGAAGGAGTTGTTCTCGGAGTGATAGGGGCGGTAGTGGGAGTTGTACTCGGAATAGGCGGAGTATTAGCCTACTTCACTTACGCTTCTTCGAGTTTTCAGTTGGTTTACGGAACGGGAATTCACGGAAGCATTGATATTAGCGCGGTATACCTGGCTTTGATCTCAACTGTTATCATAGCGTTAGTTGCGTCTATAGCACCTGCTTACAAAGCATCAAGGTTAGAACCTGCAAGAGCAGTAAGGTCTATTTACTAGAGGGGGGATCTTATACTATGGAGGGACTAAGGGAAGCGGAGGAGTTAGCGAGAAAGGCTCTATCCCTCGAGCTGAGGAGGAAGTTGTCGTATTACTACGGGGCATTAACCGTAATAGCGTTCATGTCCTCTCCTATTCGAGAAGTTCTGGGATCTCTGATCACGTCCGTGATCATAGCGTTGGCCCTTCTTGTAATATTCAAGCAGGTATACCAAGGTTATAACATAATGAGGTTCCTAACGAAGGTTAACCCTAAGGCGATGACGACGGGATACGTGTTTATGATAGTATCCATGGCCACGGTCGTATTTCTATCTAAGGTTTTGGTCGCGGGTGTGCCCTTGTTCTCCTTACCTATTCAGATATACGCAGGGAATATTGGTGAGACCCTTATCGCTAATGTGCTTTACTTCTACCTGGTGATTTTCGTGACTTATCAGATTATCATAGTTTCCCGAACCTTTAGGCTGAGGTGGTTTGATCTGACCCCTCTGCTGATCGCCTTAGTCCCCTTTGCCGGTCTGATCTTCTCCGTAATTTCCGGAGTAGTACTAGCGACATCTACGGTGTTATCATGGACGAGAGGAAGTCCGAAATAATCGAGTTGCTGAAAAGTAAGGCTCTTAACAACTCCGTCAGGGTAGCTATAATTACGATACTGTACTACAGCGGTAGCTTGAGCTTCTCCAGATTGTTAGAGCTCCTACAGATTCCAAAAAGTTCTTTGGAGTTCCACATTAAGTTACTCGAGGAAGAACAATTAATAAACGTTAAGGACGTGATCAGACCGAGTAGACCCGGGGTTTCCATTTCACTAACTGAAAAGGGGAGGGAGACCTTCAAGAAGTTAAGCGAGTTCATGGGTGGGGGGAATGGAAGGGAGTGAAGTAAGGAGGATGGGTTTCCTGCTTTTAATGTTCGGATTCATTGTTCTCGCAATTTCATACTCAATGGTCGGAGTTTTCACTATTGGAATAGCGCTATCGGGATTTATGGCGAATGTTAGTCACATTCAACGGGGGAAGCTCTACGATTTCGTATTGAAGCCCGCTACACAGTTAATAATTTCAGGAAATGCGAGTTATCAAGTGACGGGCAAGTGCTTTGTAAACGAAACCACGTTCTCCCCGACTAGGACAGATTCGATTATGGCCTTTTCCCAAGCTAACGTATCCGTTTTCACCTTTTCGAATTCCACTGTAGTTGAAACCGGAATTCCCTTTGGCAGTGTTTTTATTTACGCAGAGAAAGTCCTAAACCTCGAGTACGGGAACCTCGCGTTAATGCTAGTCGGTGGTCTACTAATCCTCTTCTCGAAATCTTCTAAAGATTTACTTCAGGTTATCGCAATACTTGGGATCGTAATATCGGTACTGGGAATAATTTCCTCGGCGTACACTTACGTCATAGCTAACCAAACGAACCTGTCTGTACCGGCCGGGGGGAACACAACGATAGACTTCCACCCAGGACAGATTCTGACTATAACGGGAAACGTTAAGGTAACCTACAACAGGCAACCCGTCAGTGTAACTATAGTGAGGATGGAGGAAAACGTCTCCTCTTTTGAGTTCAATTCCAGAGGTATCATGACTATCCGAAACCCTGAAAACGAGCCGGTAAGCGTACAACTCTCTGTATTTAACCTGAATGACGGTGTTAGAATTATCTTAACCGTGCTAGCAATAGCTGGGATTAATACAATTTTAGGAATTGCATTCATAATAATGTCTGTACTAGTCATAAGGGAAAAGTCGGTTTAATCAACGCAGCACGACATTCTCGTAACGTCGCGAAAGAAGGCAGATGCCGCCAACTTTATCGACTCAGCCATGGTGGGAAACACGTGAACGGTATCCACTACATCATCCACTTTCATCTTGAAATGAATTGCCAAGGCCGCCTCGTTTATTACCTCCGCGGCGTTTTCCCCCATCATGTGAACCCCAAGTATTCTTCTACTCCCTTTTTCCGCTACCATTTTTATTAACCCCTTAGTATCTCCTAAAATGTTTGCCTTAGCCACATCCCTCATGAAAACTGTTCTGCTCTCCCCGTTCCGAACCTCAGCCTCCCTAAGTCCGACTGAGGCCAGGTTCGGTTGAGTGAAAATAGCTCTCGGGACGCTCAGCAAATCGATCCTCCTATGTGCGTTCGAGATCGCGTTATCAACGGCCACAACTCCCTCCTTTCCCGCCAACGCTTCAAGCATATTACCACCGATTACGTCTCCCGCTGCATACACGTTAGGATTAGTTGTCCTAAGTTCGTCATCAACCTTTATACCTCCCCTTTCATTGAGCTCTATGTTCGCCTGTTCCAATGCTAGATCAACGTTAGGTCTCCTTCCCGTAGCTATCAGGATTTCATCTCCCTCGATTTCACCCCTATCAGTTACGACCTTTTTTCCCTTGTTAACTTCCTTTACCTTCGCATTAGTTACTACGAAGATTCCCTCACTTTCCAGCATTTCCCTAGCCGCAATGGATATTTCCGGTTCCCAATCTGGTATTAACGTGGGACTTCTTTGAATTACAGCAACGTCCTTGCCCAATCTCCTATACATTTGCGCGAATTCCAGAGCCACGGCTCTTCCCCCGATGATGATCAGCGAGTCTATGTCCTTATCCGGACTAAGTGCCTCCACATTAGTCCAATAGCCTACCTCCCTTAAGCCAGGTATGTCGGGGATAGCAGGGGAGGAACCAGTCGCTATTACGAATTTCTCTCCCTCCATCACGTCCCCGTTTACCTTAATTGACGTTGGAGAGGTAAACCTGGCCTTTCCCTTTATCAACTCTACGTCATATGCCCCTAACACCTTCTCGTATTTCTCCGCCCGAAGAGCGCTTACCAGTTTGTCCTTGTCGTCAAAAAGAGTCCTGTAATTCTCCGGAAGTTTCCCCTTGTAACTGTAAATCTCCCCTAACCTGAGCAACCTCTTTGAGGGAACGCAACCCACGTTAACGCAAGTTCCTCCTATCTCCCCTTCACCGACAAGGGTTGGCTTAATGCCGAGTTCATTGGCCCTTATTACCGCCGCGAATCCCGCCGCTCCGTAACCTAGAATTATTAGCTTTCTTTTCAACAACATCCTCCTATAGGAGAGTCAAACTCGTCTGCACAATGGGAACAACAGAAGTAGTGCTTTTCACCGTTTATTTCCCTTGTGTAGGCCTTTTCTTGCGTTAGTTCGACGCCGCAGTTTTCACATCTTAAGTCGCGTTTTTCAAAACCCGTTATTCTAAGTCTCATACTATCTAATACCCTCCGTACTTTATAAGTTTGATATATGAACAAATGTTCATCTATATAAGTTATACCTAACTAGAAATTAGTTTTTCCTTACTGAAACGATTGAAGAAGCCTAAGTCGCCCCGAAGCAAGGATGATTTTCTCATTAAAGTAGAGCGCTTGCTATCTAGGAAGAATGACATGAGGTTTAGAGTTAAGGACAATAAGTTATCCCATTAGTCCCCCTGCCCTGTATTGACGCAGTAAATCCGAACTCGAACTACTTAAGAATGTAGTTTTTGCGTTACATGACGTTAAACTGTCACCATGAGAAATGATAATACGTAACGATGAAGGTGGGATAATGAGGAAGGGACAAGTGAATTATTCAGCTCTCACGAACGCGGCATCTACATCTCGCGATTTCCTGCTTCTCAGAGAAACCTGGATCCCTCTTCACCCATAGCGGAGGTTCTATCGTACGTAAACGTTCTGTGACATCCCGTGTAGAAGAGAGGTTACGGAGGGTTTTCTCTCCACTGGCTTGAGTTCCTCCCGTCCCGAGGGTGCTAACCCAGCTCTTTTAGCCAAGGTCTAAGAAATTTTTGACGTATGAATACAATAACCCTCCTATAAGGGACTTTTCACCCCTTACGGAAGGGAACTTCCGCCCCCATTAAACAAGGGAGAAATCGAGCATCGAAGAACTTTGAGTGTAATAAACCAATTCGTAAACTTTACATACTGTTTAAGGGTAAGCTGGAGGTCAAAGACGCAATCAACATGGAAAGGCGCTCAGGTACGCCGGTCTTACCGCTTTACGTAAAGAAGCACAAATGCTATGTAGAGAAATACTTAACTAAGTTGAGCTGTAACGTTGACTAATTCTATGACGAAGTCGTATCTTTCTTAGGGAGTAACGGGGGAATCACTTAGGTCGATGTCAAAGTACCTGGAGGGGTAAATATGCGGGTGGTATTACTCTTTAGCCCTTGTGCAAAGATAAGGTTGTAATAACGAGAAGAAAGATAAGTGGATCTTGGTTACCTTCCGCCCTGACCCTGACGCGGAGAATTTAAGCATACTCTCTAGTTCAAAGCCCGTTAATTCCCATTTAGTGAAACGTATCCTGCGACTCCTTACCAATGTAGCGGAATTTTTCAGCTAGCTCACCCTTTTTAACGAAAGAGTGATCACTTACAAGCTAAGTGTACGATCCTAACGGATAGATATATGATTGCGTCTAAAAAGGAAAACCTAAAAATGCTATTGAGTTTTAGATTTTTTCAATACCGCTATCATAGCAGGAAAATAGAAATTCCTGATGACAAACGTGTCTAATGCTATAGCTATTATGAAAGCTATTCCTAACTGCTCTAAAAATCCTACCGGTATTAACGCTAAGACTCCCAATGACAATGCCAAAATTATCCCCAATGCAGTTACAATCTTTCCAGTTCTGGAAAATGCCTTAGGAATGACTTCCGTGCGACTTTTAGAAGATTCCTCCTCCACGGTGGAGATTATGAACGTGCTATAGTCACTTCCTAATGACATTAACAATACGAATAGTATTATGGGAATTAGGTATATTAACTGTTGATGGAGGACTGTTGACGAAACGAAATAAAGCAGTACGGCGGACCAGCTGATACTTATTATAACCCCGGATACTGAAATCAATGCGTATTTTATAGACTTAAATGATACTCCTATCACTAAGCCTGCTACAATGGTTAGTAGAATTTCTAGAAGGGGATAGTAAATGTTATTGATTCTCTGCTGGTCTATAATACTAGATGTAAGACCTCCCACAATTATTCTACTGTTCTCCCTTAAATGTGAAACTAGGTCTATGGCATTGGTGGAGTAAGGAGAGTAATTTGAATAAAGTGTATAGTAGTAATAGTTACTAATTTTAAATTCGGAAATGTTGTTGTCAACTACAGAGTCTCCCTGTAAGAATGGGCCAGTTCCACCGGTAATTCCCTTAACCGTAAGTAGGTAGTTAGATATGTTCCTTAGCTGGTTACTGTCATTTGTAATTACAAATATAGGGAAAATGAAATTAGAACCGAATTTATCCTCAAGGTAATTCAATCCCTGAATACTCGGTAAACTGTTGGATAGACCGGCTTGAATGTTGTAAGTTGTAGGTAAGTTTACGAAAAATAAAATTGAGGGGATGGCGAGGATCAAGATCACTCCTATAACTAGGAACTTATGGTTAACTGAGTATTTAGACGTCTTATAGAAAAACGATCTCTCGATCGAGCCATTTTCCTTAGCTTTTACGTTACCTAGAATCTTTTTCCCTGACCAAGAGATTAACGAAGGAACGAAAGTAATCATAAGCGTTACAGTGAGTAAGACTGAGATGACTAGCACTATCCCCCAGGATAAGAAACCTGGAATTAACGAGAACGTCAATAGACTAAACCCCACTGTTAACCCGCTTATCAATACCGTTTTCCCCGCCCTGCTGGCAGTTTCAGAAGCGGCCTCATTATTAGACCTACCTGCTAGAAGCTCATTTTTATATCTACTTAATATAAATACTAAATAATCCGTGGTAATCCCTATTAATACTGCGGTAAGGGTGTAGTTCACTACGTAATCCACAGCGCCAATTAGCAGTCCTGTTATTACTATCCCTAAGTAACCCAGTAGTGTGGTTATTGATACTAAGAGGATAGCCAATAACGAAGCCCTATAGCTATATAACGTAATTCCCACGGCTATTGCCAACACTACGAAGATCAGGCCAAAGGCGAATCCGCTACGCGACGTCAGGCGTTGAGTATCATATAATATCGCCCCGTCCCCAGTAATGTAGAAAGAGCTAAAGTGGTTAGAGGCTATCCCCTTAATCTCTTGGTAATCTTGTTGAGAGGGTGTTTCCCCATTAGATAAGTAATAATTACTAGATACATTAAATACAATAAATATAAGAAAAGTAGAATTATCCTTACTTACATAGCTATCCCTAATGAAAGGCGGAACGTCCTTTAGGCCGTTCTTTTCGACGTATTGAGTTGCAATAGTTGCGTTGTGGGTAATTTCTGTCAAGAACTCTATGTAATCCGAAAAAGGCGATTCCACCTTTGATACGTAAGGCAGTTTTCCTATTTCTTGCTGGAATTTAAGTACGTTACTAGGTGATGTGTTATAGGGGTCCTGTTTAACTATTAAAATTAAAGTATCGTTATTTATAGGCGATAATATTTCATTAGCTATGTAGCTTTCGCTGTTTTTGAGCGCGGGATTCTGTTGATTATAGGTTATGAATTTACCGTAATTTAAGGCCGGGACTATGATTAAGAAAAGGACTATAACCCAGACTATTACTACTAATCTTTTCCTTTTGATTATGTTATTCCAACTCATAATGAGAATAGCAATAGTTAGTAAGAAAAGGGCTTACTACTCAGTACTTAGAAAAAGCATTTATACCCCTAACAGAGTAATCGTACACCAGCATAACTTGAGCTAAGGGGTCTATTCTTCTAACTAGGTCAACAGTTTTTTTAGATTCTTTAATTCCACCGGTAAAGCATATTTCAGCGCCCTCACCTCCTCTATTATCTATGGTGATCACCGAACAGTCAAGAGTGAAACTCCTGATTTCCTCTAATTTCTTAGTAAATATTCCTAAAAGTATCACATCTGCCTTTATAAGGTCAACCTCTGGAATGATTCTAGCTATCTCCTTCAATTTCAGTAACATACGTCTTATCTTTTCCGCCTTGTAATTTAGTCTTAATCCGATTTCTCCAACGTTAGCCCTAGGGTTCTCCGAAAGTATGGACAAAACTCTGGCCATATTCTTATTTGCGGAAATAAGGTCCTGTTCAGGAAAATACTTCATTATGGGAGACCCTGACACCATCGAAAAGTCCCTGATCAATGAGTCTACTGCGAACGGACTTTCAGCCTCTATTCCATAGACATTGAAGTTTTCTAGGCACCTAAATTTCACGAATATTCGATCATCCTCTATATCTCTTAAATTTGGGAAAGCAACGTAGGCGAAATACTTTCCGTATACGTTGGGGTTCACGAAAAGTTTGAAACTCCTTATTATCCCCTCTTCAAGTAATCTCCTGAATCTAGCGTTAATACTAGGGGAGGAGACGTTCAATAATTTAGCTAACTTATTCTGAGAGGTTCTACCATCCTTAAGCAAATAGAAGATAATTCTCCTGTCGATATCATCCATAGGTGTTAAAAGGTAATTAGCGATAAATCTTTTTTCATGATCTTTTAAACGTGTAAGACCGATTTACGTGAGCCCTAAGCTGAATGGATTCGCTAATCACCGTAAGCGTATGTACGGTGTAATCCTCGAAGTATTTCTCACATGTAACTAAGGTTAGGTGTTACGACGTAGACAAAGACGTCTTCATTTTTAGTTCAAACCTTAGTTAACAAGGTAATGTAAATAGCAGAAGGGATTGAAAATGCCTTGAAGTCGCTTTACCTTTTTCTGACCAATAGCACCAGTGCTACAATAACTACTAAGATTACTATTGGTATGGCGATATAAGTAATGGGGATTTTGGTAGATATTGCAGTCGTAGTGGTTGCTGTCAGACCGGTCCTGCTTGTCTGAGCCTGACTAGTTGTGCTTGTCTGAGCCTGACTAGTTGTGCTTGTCTGAGAACCTGTTGTCATTACCTGTGTAAAGATTATTTGTTGAGTAACTTGCGAGTCGTGGACTGTTATTGTACCCGATTGCTGGGATATGGTGTAGCCTTGCACAGGACTAACAGTATAGGTATAGGCACCGTTAGGTAAGTAGAAGGTTATGGTGTTAGTTGTAGATGTCTTAGTAACTCCGTTTAAGGTAACAGACCAAGGTGTATTAGGAGGTAATCCGGACTCCACGAGGGTAACCTCATACCCGGTTACGTTTGCAGTAGCGATAATGCCTATGCTGCCGG
Organism: Sulfolobales archaeon HS-7; assembly: GCA_019704295.1. GTDB lineage: Archaea > Thermoproteota > Thermoprotei_A > Sulfolobales > Sulfolobaceae > HS-7. Next base: position 1,356,518 of record AP024596.1, read on the forward strand.
AAGCCTTATTTGCTACGTATAAGCGAGCGTTACCAGGGTCATAGGTAATACCATGAGGCTCTTTCCCTACCTGGATATTGGTTAAAACGGTATTATTAGCGGGATTAATAACAGATACGAGGCCAGAGTCGTTAGGAAAATAACCTGTCACATACAAGTAACCGTTACCGGGATCGTATACAAGACACCTTGAATTGTCTGGTACGTTTACATGGGTTATAATAGTGTTTGAGTGGGGGTCAATAGTACTCACACTACAAATACCTGTCACATATATGTAACCGTTGCTGGGATCGTATGTAATACCCTCTGGAAATCCTTGTGTTGTCGGAATTCCAAATGATATATTGGTTATTGCCTTATCTGTAGATGGATTAACAACTGACACATAGGCATAACCGGTAGCAGAAGAACCTGTCACATATATGTAACCGTTACCGGGATCGTAGACGATATCGTTAGGTAAAAACCCCACTGATATATTGCCTACGACTTGATCAGCAGATGGGTTAATAACAGACACAAAAACAGAACCGCTATCTGTTACGTACAAGTAGCCGTTACTGGAATCATAAGCGATTCCCTTGGGATAATTTCCGACTGTTATGTTGGCTATCACGACATTATCGGCAGGGTCAATAACAGACACGTTATTGGAGAGTGCGTCTACTACGTACAAGTAACCGTTACTGGGGTCGTATGTAATACCCTCAGGTTGATTTCCGACCGTTATGTTGGTTAGGATGGTGTTGTTAGCGGGGTCGATGACGGTGACAATATTATTAGCGTAAGATTCCGTCACGTACAAGTAACCGTTACTAGGGTCGTAAGCTATGTCGTAAGGAAAAGCAAAAGGGCTTCCATTGTTGAAGTTCCCGTTCATAACTTCGCCGCTGTATAACAGCAGTGTACATTTTACGTAACCCTCACTTGTAACATTATTTGCCTGAGAATGCGCTACTATTGACGTATTTAAGCCAGAGGCAGTGAAAAAAGTTAGTAATAGTAACGCCTCCACTATTAATAGTCTTAGACTTTTATTTATTAACATTATATATTTCTGAACTTTCAGGTATATAAAGTTGCTTTGAGTTGTAGATAAAGAGGATGCCACAAGCGCTGGATTCCTATACGTACTTACCTGAACAAGGGGAGTAGGCACTTCCGTAGGAATATACTTATGCGAAGAGATACTTCCCTCACACTTAACGTGTACGCTTAGATAGGCGCTGAGAGGCAAGTCTTAGTCCCCGTTTACTCTTCAAAAAGTACTTTAACCTAATACGTACTAACCAAGTATAGCTTTTCCCTTTACAATGAAATCATTAAAATTAATTTCAAAAATATTCTACTCAAGTTTTAAAATTTTACAATTCTCCATGAAGTCGCGGTATGGAGAGAGTATTACATTATAGGAGATGAAGCCTAATTAGGGGAGTGATGCCTCCTCGTCGTCTACGTTCCTTCCCTTAATGCTCTCTAAAGTACGATGAGTAAAGGAGAAGCCTTTCCACATACTTCCTCATCTATTCTTTCTGACCAATTCATCATTTTCGCGACTAAGCCGGTAATGTCCTAGATTTTTAAACCCTCCTTTCCACCTCGTAATTCGATATTAGCGTCTCAATCACGTCGTTTAAGCTTACTTGCCTCTCTCTGGCTTAATTTCCTCCGCAAAATTGATTAACTTCCTCTTTACCCTTATAATCGTGTAAAGTACAGGTGCGCTTTGGATACTCCATTGAAAAAGCCTACGACTATAAAACCAGCGTGGACAATAATTTAGTTAGTCCGGTTTAAATTATATACTGTCCTTACTCTTTTTTAAGAAGAGCTTACGTATTTCTCTCTAGGGCAAGCGAGGGAGTAGTACTTGAGATAAGATCATGGGAACTAAGCACAAAGTTCCGGGCTCTTACGCAAATAATATTTGACCCTAATCGGAGATTAACCTTGGGTTCCTCTTTCGGATACTGTAGCCCATACCTTAGCTGAGCAATCGCTAGGGCTATTTATTAAGGAGGAGAGAATTTCCTTTTTCACTCCTTCACACATTCCTCTATAAAGGAAATTACGTAAGAGTACTCAGTAGCCTCGGACTTCGGATCAGCAATTGCGTGTCCTGACTCATCAACGTATAGCATAACGTCGTTTCCCAATTTCTTCGATTTCGCAACGTACTTTAACGCGTGAGCTGGATGTACCCTATCGTCGTTTACGCCGGTATAGACGAACGTTTTCGGCAGACCTCTCCTTAAGTTGTGGTAAGGACTGTAGGACAGGAGATACTCCCTGAATTCGGGATTGCCAGGATCTCCGTATTCCTCAATCCAATACTTACCGACATATAGCTTATCATACCTTAACATATCAAGTACGGGATGTCCAATAACAGCGCAATCAATTAAATCGGGGTATTCATTCTCCGTAGCGCCTACCAGTAAACCCCCATTACTAGCCCCCATCGCGATTACCCTTCCTCCCATAGCTTTGACTAACTTAAGGAATTCCGAGAAGTCCTTGAACACATTCCTTTTGTTAAGCAGCATCCCAGCTTTGTGCCACTCCTCTCCGTTCTCATACCCACCTCTCAAATTAGCGACTATTAAGGAAAAGCCCTTGTCAAGGAGAATCCTTGTGTACATGGGAAGAGAGGGAAGAAGGGAGATTCCAAAGCCTCCATAGCCGTAAACCAAAACTCCCTTGGGGTTGTCAACTTTGGACAAGAGGAAACCGTGAAGCATAACGTCTCCGCTTTTAACGTAAATGTCTTTGACCGTTACCTCGTAACTCCCGTATTCCATTACTACCTCGTTCTTTTCCCGCTTCTTGGTAACTCGGAATTTGTAGTTAAAAGAACTCTCAACGAGGAACAAAGACGAACCTTCACTATCCATGATGGTTACGTTATCGTGCATTTCCTCTCCCTCTTTGGACCCCTTGAGATCGTAGAAAAGCAAGGGAGTCCTGTAATCCCTTATCACCTCTACAGCTAATGAATCTCCGACAAGGGAAGCATCCACAACAGGATACTCAATCTTAATCTTTCTCTCCCCTAGGTGAATTTCGTCATTTCTTTGGTAGATTAATTCGTCTTTGAAGTCTATCACGTTAACCACTTCGCCTTCATCCACCTTCCTTAATTGATCAAAGCTTTCCCCTACGTAAAGTTCCCCGTATCGCCAACCCTTCCTCCTCACGAGGGTTATGCGATCTTTGAAGGGTTTAATCGAGATGAATTCCCCGGGTTTAAGATCCCTTCCGTAAACAACGCTTTCACCACAGAAGACCCTATCGGTTGGAAATTCGCCTCCGTCGGGAGGAGGTGAGTAACTAAAGCTCTTGACGTAGCAGAGCTCTCCTTTAAAATAGAATGGCGACTCTATTAACTCTCCTAACTCCCTCGTTTTCCCCTCAAGTAACAATAGAGTGGTAACCTTATCACTTCCCTTTTTCCCTATACTGACCCCTATTTCCTTGGAATTGTAGACTTTCCATATTTCAGAGGCAACGTAACCTTCGGGAGGAGTGTAGACCTCTCTATTTCCTAGAAGAACGCTGTTCCTTTCCCCGTAAAGGAGTATTACCGGATTGCTCTCATCGTACGCGAACATTGAGAGAACGTGAGGTTCCCTGTAAATGCTCAACAATGCGGGGTAAAGTTGCTTAGCCTTTTCCCCCAGCCTCTCCTCCACAATTCGATTTTCGTTTTCTATAAAGGATTTAGTTTTCTCATAGGACAAGTCCTCTAGATACTCGAATTCATCCATATTACGATAGTAGAGTGAAAACGTAAAAAGTTTAGATGCTGTGGTTAACGATAAATCTCTAATTCCTCCTCTAGTGAGGTTTTACGTGCGGGAAGTTGAGGTCTTTAATTTGAACGAGTACTCTGACAACAGCTAATGCTGTGTACTTAGTTTTAGAAAGCGATTGTACTATTGAACAGTCAGGGAACCCTGCGTACACTCCCTTTTGAGGACTTATACTTTGTTAGGTTTAGAAATTGAGATTATCAGTTAGTATGTAACAAATGCAAAGTATGATTTCCATTATTCCACGGAGTTAGGCTTGTTATGCACTGTCCAATGAGGGATTTTCTCTTAACTCTCAAGGTCTGATTAAACTACTCCGCGTTCTCTATCAAGATTCTACCGTCTCTGTTATCAGCCCACAACTGCTTTAACGCCTTAGCTCCGTCCTTAAGCTTGAACTTCCTCCACGTCTTAACCTTACAATCCTTACACAGGTTTATTAACTCGACGAAGTCCTTCCTATTCCCCCTATTTACCCCCAATATAGCGATATGTCTCGAGTACAGCTGAGACAGGTTCAGTTTCACTTCAGCACCCGTAAGCGTCCCGAAGGTAATGAGCCTCCCCCTAACCCCGAGAACTTGAAGTCCTTTCTCCCAGAACTTTTCCCCCAGGGAGTTAACCACTACGTCGGCCATTTTTCCGTCTGTGAAATCCCTCACCTTATCTTCTACGCCGTCGTAATCTACAACTACGTCAGCTCCGTAGCCTGTGAGCCACTCCTTTTTACTTACCGCAATTACGTTTGCGCCGAACTTCTTTCCTAACTGAACGAGGAACATTCCCGTATTCCCAGATGCGCCGAACACCACTAGGGTTTCCCCAGCCCTCAAACCGCTGACTTTTAAGGAGTGATATGCGGTTAATCCCGCAACTGTCAAACTCGAGGAGAGTTCCCAGGAGTAACCTTCAGGCACTTTGTAAACGTACTTCTGATCCAAGGAGACGTACTCGCCCCATCCTCCATTTGCGTCAATTCCTATCCTTCCACCGTTTCTGCAAACGGTCTCGTAACCCTCCATACACATGTCGCAGGTTCCGTCAAATACTCTCCCGTAAATTGTAACCTTATCCCCTACATTAACCCCTTTTACCTTATCACCTACCTTAACTACCTCCCCCGCGAATTCCACTCCCGGGATATGAGGTATGGGATTTACCTTATGTGAAGTAACGGTGTAGAGATCAACGGGATTTACTCCCGCCGTTTTCACCCTGATCATAACGTCATTTTCCCCTGGACTGGGGTCGGGATATTCGGAGTACTTAAGATTCTCCAATCCGCTTTTCTCGAATACTAAGGCTTTCATGAAGGATACTGTTGTTTCCGATTTAGAAATTTTCCCAGTGAAAACCTCTAGGTACCTCCTAAAGTCCTGGTCGTGGAGGTCGTAGATTTTGGACGTTTTCGACTAACAAGGTTCCATTCGGATAACCTCTCAACCTTAAATTAAGGCAAATTTCTGAGGAATCTCTCATACTCGTCTGCTGTCTTCTCCCAGTTATATTTGTTTGACTCCTCCACAGAGCTCTTGCTAAAGGTCTTATTTCCGTCCTCTAGTACGTACTCTACAGCTTTCGCTGCCTCATCGAAGTCCTTGTACTTCACCGTGAAACCGTTCTTTCCGTCCTTTATTATCTCGGGCATGCTCCCCGTATTGTACGCTACCGCCGGAGTACCACAGGCATTAGCCTCAACTACTGTCATACCCCAACCCTCCACAAATGAGGTTGAAAGGAGAACCCACGCCCTCTGGTAGAGTTTGACCTTAACCTCCTCACTTACTCTTCCCAGGAATTGTATTCCTTTCTCGTCGCACGCCCTTTTGACCTCTTCTGAAAGTTCTCCTCCTCCCGCAATTATCATATCGGCTTTGGTCCTTAGTCTCTTAAAGATCTCGACAGCGTCTAAAGGGTTCTTATACCTCTTCATCCTTCCGATCCACAAGATTAACGGTTTCTCCGATTTCTCTCCCGGTTTGTACTTCTCGTGATCCACTCCGTTATGGATTACGGAAATCCTGCTTTCCTCTACACTGAACCTCCTCATCAATTCCCTTTTCGTCGTGTTGGACACCGCGATCAGGTACTTGTAGTTCCTCACCATCCTTTCCGCCGTCTTTACCGCATACGAAAGTGGGAAACTGAGTTCGTAATTGAGGACGTCCTGATGAACGTGGTGTATGAGGGCCACGCTCCTCCTGTTGGTGAGATAAGACATGAAGGGTACTGCGTGAGCCACGCTATCTATTACAACGTCATGCTTTCTCGCCTCAAAGGGAGATTTGAGGTGTAAAGTTAACTTTCCTCCTCTTCTTATTATCGTCACTCCCTTAATTACCTCCACCGAAGGTCTTCCCTTAACTTTCTCGGAGAGCCAGGTTACCTTATGCCTCTGGGATAGCCTAATCGCTATTTGATAGAGTACTTCCTCCGCACCGCCAGCCTGTGGGTGGTAGGGATCCCTGTGATTGACCAATAGCAAATCCATGAAGTAACTCACTGATCATATCCATGTACCACGTTTAAAGCCTAGTCGTCTTGAAATAGGAAAAATTCTCTGAGTGATCTCTATGACAACAAACTGTCCCGGGGAAGAACAGTAATGAACTTTTCAGTGCAACGTAAATGCTCAAAAGTAAAGGGACGCCTCATATGCTTGTTGAATTTATCTCGTTCACAATAGAGTTTTTAAGTTGTACAATTCTAACTCCCCTCTAACTACCCTCTTTTGCTATTCTCATTAGTCTTGCATCAAAAAATTTTGTGTCACTAAAACATTGTTATGTAAGTATTCTACAAAAAATACTGGATCAGCTTAAAAAGCGTGATAATATGACAAGTTAACCGGAGATCTGATGTGTTTCACATGTAAACGCTGAGAATCACGCTGAGTTTTGAATTTTTCTAATAAGAGGATGCTCAATACGTAATTAACAGAATAACTGGATAAAGTGAAGAACGATTTCCTATTTATATTTAGTTCCTATGTTAGCTTAATTACATAAGCATTTACGTATAAAAATTCTTTACAATCTTTAATTTTCTTCCTTTTTAATGTGAAAAAACTTTTACATACTAGGAATAGTATAGGTATTACAAAAAAATTCCTACTTCCTCTTAATTCTTAACTGATCAGGATGGGTAAGAGTATTATATCCTATTTTTTCATATATTTTATAGTTTTCGTAATTATCATATATTTTATTTTTAATAATATTAAGAAAATTAATAAACTCCTTTCTAATTACACTCCCCTCAAGAATTGCGGTAAACATCTCTTTCCTTTTTCTATTTTCAATATCAAATCCTAAGGAAATCTTATCAACCTTGCCCATTACTAAGTATTTATCTAAATTTTGAAAAAAATCACTCAAGGACTCGTCCGGTATCAAAATGGGAGACAAAGCCAGGTAATAATCAGTATCAGTATCAATTGGAACGGAATCGCTTGTCGCATTTAGTTCTATTACTCTACCTTCACCTCCTAAATTAGCAAATTTTTGATCGATATTTTCGAATAAGCTGTCGTTGCCATTTATGAATATTACGTAATTTACATTACCCTTGAAAGACAAATACCTAGCGGAATATAGATAATGTTCCTCCGCTGTCTTGGTATTCCTTCTGATCTTTATTCCTACCCTCCTCTGGAAGTGTATTACATCAAATAGTTTGTTCTTATTATAAAATAAATCATAGATTTCCTTTTCCCAACTTTCATACTTTTCACCTAATTTATCTATATTGTACAGAACAGAAAGATCGATTTGATCTACTAAAGCGAACAAATTGCCCATTCTAAGTGGAAATAGGTATTTCTCGTTTACTTCTACCAAAGTACCATAAATTGTTATATTGCCCAATAAGTGATCAAGTTTTAGTAACCAATTGTCCCTAGGATTAGTTTTCAAATTGTCATACTTTAAGGAGCCAAGCATTCCAGCAACGGTTGAAGGCCTAGGTATTATTAACGACTCAGCAAAATTATGGGAACCGGTAACTAGCGGTTCAAATTCACCTTGACTCCTTAACATCAAAGGTTCAACGTTTTTTAATGTAATCTTAATCATTATTTTTCTCCTCCATAAATTATTCTAAGAGTATAGACTATATTAGAAATTATGTCTTCAGGGATTTCTATTGGATAATTTGCAACTTTTAATTTAACTTCATATAACTCTTCATTAAACATAATTTCCCTATTTTCTCTCTGAGAATTGCTCTTTATCCAGTAATCTAATATAGCTCGAGTAACATATTTCTCATTTTCTGAGCTTACAAAAATTAAATCTTTATAATCCTCATAATCATAAAGTAGAGAAGCTGAAATTTTACCTTCATCAATTTCCTTCTTTAATTTTGATACTATATCCAGGATAGAGGCTATCTTGCTAAAATCGTTTATGGAGTTCACAATAGGTCTCTTTAAGGATAAGGGAATAACTGAGGTCAATCCTTGATACCTAAATATAGCGATGTCCTTCTTAACATATTTCAAATCTGTGTCATATTTTATTCTATATCTTACGTTCTCCTTGCCCTCTTTTAACAGATTATAGGAGTCATTTACTACAGCAAACAAAGGATCAGCATAGTGGGCTATAATTACAGAGTAGGACCTACCAACAATGGGTAATGAGGGATAATACGCATTATTAATTTTAAAAAATCCGTTTTCAACCAGCACTTTTCCTATTTTTTCACTTCCGAATCCAGAAAATGCTCTTCTACTTTCCTTAATGAAATCTAAAACCTCGTCTACAGGCAACATTACTAATAAGTCGTCTCCGCCAGCATAAATTACAAAACCTCTGTGTTTATTCACTATTTCCAGTTCTAAGAGCAAGCCTCTATTTAGCGCAGATGAAATTGCTATGTGCCAGGCTGGCGTTATTGTAATTCTATCACTCTTAAATATAGATTCAAAATAGTTAATGGAGTTATCAATATATTTCATATTTTCCTCTATATTTGATTTCTTTGGACCGAATTTACGCCTAATTTTGGTTTTGTAAAGTTCACAAAAATATATTTTTTCACTACACGGACAAATTTTACTATTAGTATTATTTTTCAATTTTAAGAATTTCAAGCATTCTATTATTTTTTTCACATAATCCACTATTGACCCGCTTCCACTATTTATCAAGTAATCTTCAAGGACTTTATCCAAAATGTCCTTCTTGTCACCTATATTTGCATAATCATCAGAATCTATTATACCTGATAAATATGGCGTTAATTTACCCTCCAATAAGTCTCCTAAATAGTCACTATCAGCTCTAACTAACGCGTAGTAAGGTGAGGGGAGTGAAGTTCCAATATTTTTAAATATTGAAATATATTCCTTTCTTCTATCCTCTCTGAACCAATGGTCCTCTGGATTTACACTTATGTCTATTGAGGACAAACTATAATTCCTGTTAAACCAGTTCCACATTGAAATTTTTTCCTTATTCCCTTTTTTACAAAGTTCCTGTACTTCATCAGTGCATATTTTATCAGCATTTTGTATTAATTTTTCAAATACATTAATTGACGCTATATCAATAGTAGAGGGAATCTCCATCTCTAATTGATCTTGTAATATATCATTTACTATTTCGTTGACCTCGTACAGATCACCTAAAAGTAAGGTTCTTATCAACCTCGGTTCTACGCCTAAAACTCTCTTAACAAAACACCAAGGACACAACCTTTCTCCTGGAGAAATGAGCTTTTTTAAATTCTTTGCATCGTTTTGATCTTTAGCTAAGCCTGCGTTAACAGCTTTTTTCTCAAATTCCTCTTCTGAAGGCATAATAAGAATTGCAGGTAGAACTCCGCATGAAGTACAGAATTCATAGCCTCTTTTCGACTTCTCACCGTATTGAGGTAATTTACCACTCCTTGTTAATTGAAAAAGCTTTAACTCAGAGTCCGGTGTTACCTTAACCAACTTATCCTTCTTAAACTCGCTAACTAATTGACGGTACGTCTCATCATAAACTTTCCACGCGTCCGATCTTAAGTGACTTGGTTTTGACTTTGATCGACCCTCAAATATTTTGGATTTGTCTACATGTACCTGTTTTACACGAATCCTTAAGGGGGGAGTAAGTAACAGTTCCTCGATTTCTTTTAACACTTTGCTTACCAGATTCCAAAAAATCTCATTTTCTCGTCTTTCAGATTCTCGTCTTTCAGAATATATCTTCAAAGCTTGAATTAGTCTCTTCCATCCCTCAACATATCTTTCCTTTATCTTCGAAATAAAGTAGTTATCATCTGGAAGGGAATAATACTTATCCTTGATTTTGCTAAACCCCGGTAAGATAAGTGTAACCCTACCAGGAATTATAGGATATGGAGGAATTTTCAATTTTTTGAAGAGTTCATCCCCATTGAATATGTAGTTAATTACTAAATGCTCAACGTCATCTACCACTTCACGATTTAAACTTCTTTCCCTTTCCATCCTCAATTTTTCTAGAAGATAAAATGCATAAAACTGGTTAAACCTTAGTGATGGAAATAGAACAGTGTCAGGACCGTATTCTTCTATGAACCCTGTAATAACGTACCATAGAAGAGATGAGACTATGTAACTGGAAATCCAAATATCCCTAGTTTTTCTTCCCTTACTTATGAAATCTACAACACCTACAGTATCTATACCCAGCAGATAACCTGTTTTTCCTCCTGAATAAAACGTAAATATCCAATTCATCATTGCGGCAGTCGCGTAAACATGATCAAATATTGTGTGAGTGGGGTTTCTAGTATCAGCCGGTCCTACTGGAAAATTCTCATTTATCCACTCAAGCTCGTATTCAAGATAAAACAGTTGATATAATAACGAGAGGTCATTTTGGAGCGCTTTAATATGCTTATTTAAATGTGATACAAACTTTTTCCCTAATTCGAGATTAAAGCGAGTGTTAGGATTTCTATCACGCAATAAAGGAAAACTTGATAATTCATACTTGTCATTTACATAGATAGTTGGTTGTGTAATATTTTTTAAAAATATGTTGATTTCAGGAAATAAACTGCTATATCCATATACAACGCTACCTAAATATCTATCAACAGAAGATGACAAATGATCAGCATTTTTAGTATCTTGTTCTTCCTTTTCACTTTTATTACCCTTCTTAGTATTAGAGTCTCCTTTTTGATAAAATTTGTCAAAGCTGATATTGGTATCATTAAAAAGACCCTCAATTAAACGTTTTGCTTCAGTACCGTGTTTAAGCCTTTTTTGCGAAGAGGTCGCTTGAGGATTCCAGCTTATTAATGCTGGTTTATTAGGCGGATCGTGTAATAGCGCTAGAATTTTACGTAAGATATACTCTTTAACATCAATTCCTTTGTTACTCATTTTACCTCACAACCTCTGTCCCAGTCAGCTCGAATAACGAATATCCAACTGAAGTCCTTGCCCCCAGACCCTTTGTCACAATTGAAGGTAGTGTATCACATATTCGCTTTCCTACGTCTTCTCTTTTGTAGTAAATTAGGAATCTAAACGTGACCCCAGGGGCAATTGCTAAATGTATAATAGGTTTAGGTTCTGAGTCAGCTTCAGACTTCCTCTTATTGTATTGAGGGGTAATTACGTCAGGTACGAATAAGAAATTCCTTATCCTCACCGGGTATGCGTCAGTAAAGTTTACATTTCCCTCTTTTTCCGTGTCACCAAATATTTCGTTAACATCTTGTATACTGAATTTATCCTCAATATAACTCCTTATGATACCTTTAATTTCAGAAGCGGGTATGTATGGAGAATTCATATATGGGTCAAAGGAAATCCCCGAGTCAAAAATTAGCTTGCCTAAAGACGTTGAAACCCCAATTATAGCTCTTGTTTTTGTAGTTATCTCGAGGTCTACTATCAAATATTTTAACGACTTTAGTACCTTTTTAAGGTTATTAAAGTACTTAATTGTTCTCTCACAGTCTAGCTTAAAGTTATTTGAGATCAGCTCAGCAAGCTCCCTCTTAAATAGACTCTTTTTATCTTTTTTAATTATAAGACTATATTTTAGAAGAGGATACTTAGCATTAGGTACGCGTTTTTTTGAAATAAATAGTTTAAAATCGTTATTGATGTTATTATATACTACACTAGTTAGACTCAGTGCTGAGAATAAATTCACATCTTCCTTATACGTTAGCTCATTTATAATACGAAATACTAAATTCGAATCTTTTGTCATGTTTTACTCACGCAGTCTGCCATAGTTTTAAGATCCTTCGATATCATACAATAGTTATCCTCAACCAAATTCTGTACATACTTAATGTATGATGGAATTAATAAATATGTTAAAAGGAAAGATTTATTGCTATCTATATTTAATATCTTAAATCTCAAAGCTGATGACTTACTTCCTTTTGAGTAAAATTTTTTGTGAAGTTCTTCGATTGAGAATTTATAATTGTGGTCTTTATCTCTTGACGATGTTCGGTGAATACTGCCTTTTTGTTTCTTATTTAATCCATGTCCACAAAACAGCTTTAGAAATACTGATCGGTTTTGGATAAGTTGGGTGCATTTACCCCTTTCTGTGGTTGCTTCAGGTATAGCATTAAGTGTATCCTCTATTTTATTAGGATTAATCTCGTTCACAAATATCACTTTCTCCGGAAACGCTTCTGGAATAAAATAATAGTATGCTGAATCATCCTTAGCGTCTGCTTCTATTAATTTTTTATCAGGAAGAATAATATTATATTCAGTTGCTTTATGAATTAAATATGCCAGTTTATCCTTAAGCTCTTTTTCGTTTTTTACCTTTAAAAACTCCTTAATATAATTTTCTAAGTCGCTGCATACGCTGTCATAGCACTTAACATCCATTATAGACAAACTACCAAATCCCCTGGTAGTTTTCCTTCCAAGCCCTCCCAGTAAAAGGTAAAGTAATAAGCTATGTAATGCGAACTTAAGTTCAGTATCAAAACGTTTTTTATTCTCCTCCCCGTTTTCATAATACCTGCGTAAATAAATGTTAAGAGTGAATTCTACTTTTGATCTTATGATAAAACACTCTAAGTAATCAGCTATTAAATTTCGTAGAATTGCCTCGAGGTTCTCCTTATCTGAAATATTAGTATTAGTTACCTTAATATTATTAAAACTAGACAGTTCAAAGCTAAACAATTTATTCTTATATATACTTTCCTTAATTTCATCTTTGTCTAAATTAATTTCATAAGAAAAAGAATTGGGACATTTACAGAGGTTTTCTAATTCGATGATTAATTTATTATCTCTTAATTCTAAATATATTTTCCCATTATAACCTTTTAAATGACCTGTTACCTCATCTAAGTTTAAATTAGGGAGCTGAAAGGGTTCATCACTTTGCTCAGTTACAACCTCTAATCTTATTGAAGATTTCTTGTTCTCACTTCCAAAAACGTCTTCGAAAAACCTATCTATGGCATCATAGGTGTAAAGTTTCTTATCCTTACTTTTTGCGTAACTCACAGTGTTAAACAAAACTCTGGTCCACCATCTCCATAAACCCTTAATCTCGGTAGGTCTAACCCACTCTCTATAAAACGAGTTTACACTATGTCTGTTATACCCTCCTGTTAAAGGATAAAGAGTCGATAACTTAAAAGATAATAACAACTCTTCCATTCATTTCCCCTCTATCATAGCCTCGGCTAACCTTTTTATTGCCACTAAATACTTCCTCATTCTAGCGGAGACAATGGGAGACAACTCATATAACATGTCAAGCATTTCTAACCTGTTACACAAGAGTTTATCAACTATTACTTTTTTATCTATAATATTTCTCTCAGATAAATAATATAGTATAACAAACAAATATGCTGCATATGACGCATTGTCACTTTTACCCAAATTAACTCCGGTATACGTAGGAGAATTCAATAGTTCAATGAGATCACTCGCCTTATTTTTATTGTCCTCCAGCCCTGCTTTGGACATTATGTAAAAGAATGTAGGGATGAAGCCTGAAGTGTAAATTTCCTCCACCATTTCCCTAGCTCTGCTCCTAAATTTCCTCCTAGAGTCATCATCCCTTAAGGAATTTAATACCTTATTAAATGCGTTAATCGCTAATTTATAATCATCATAAGACATCTCTACCCCACCTTAATTCCACTATTCCTTTCCCTATTGTTTCCTTACCTCCCAAAATAACGTAATTCAAATTCCTTAAAATACAGTTTACGAATATTGCGCTCTCCTTACTCTCCTTGCCTAAAAACGATGAAAAAAAGAGAGTCCTCATCGGCACATACTCCTCAGACCACAAGCCACCAATTTCTGTCGTCTTTCTATTCCTATCAATTTTAATCCTCTTAATCCTAATTAAAGACCTATTAACTATTTCCGCACCTATTGAATCTTCCAACACCAATAGAGGAACGTCGTCAGTTACGTTGGAAAGATTTGCTTTTAAAGGTTCTAATTCAACTTGGAAGTCCTCGTTTAAGATAACTTTTTTCAGATCTTCTTTTAACGTAATGTTTACTCCTTGCTTACAAACTATACTATCAATTGTATTTCTTAGATTGAAAAGGGCATTAGATAATTGAGAAATAGACTCTAGATACAACTTAGCTTTCTTTAGGAGCTCATATGTTGTAACGTAAACCCAGATATAAGGTGTAGCACTGTTTATTGCTATAACTCTGGAGGGTATAGCAAAAAGTATCGCATCCAAAAAAGTACCCAGAGAGGCTTCTTCTTGATTCTCATCATCGCCCAATACTTTGTAAATAACGTCTCTCTTATTAGGTAATTCCTTTAAGAGAAAGGATTTAATCGCTCCTTTAAAGCTTGAAGCGTATATCGTTGGATAACCTAACTCATCCCTCTGAAAGGGTAAATCTACCTCCTCTTCTACAGTTAAGCCTGAACCGACGTGTAAGTGGGTAATCGCTCGAGAAAAAAATGGTTCAGAAAAAGCGTAGTACACCATAAAGTTTTCCTCAGGACTTAAGGGTATAGTAACTAACTATTTCGTTGAGTTTTTTCTTCAAGTCCTCTATAGCATCAGGGTCATCAATTTTATATAGTTCATTTATTCCTTTCATATTATTATCATCAATATTTAAGGAATTATATTCAGTTCTGCCTACAGATTCATTTTCTTGTAATGATAGATTAATTGTTACGTCATCTTTAAGATAGAAGTCAGATTTCCTTATGAAATATAGCTTATTCGTTACTTCATGTTTTGCGAAAGTTATAGTTTTTACTTTATATTGATTATTATTTTGTTTGATTTGACCACCTATGAGAATTCCTCGAACGTAATCGCAAGGATCTAAGGTTGAAACTAACCGAAAACTTTTTTTATCTACAGCGTAACCTGTAAGAACTAAAATATTGTGAATTACCACGAATTTTTTATTATTATCATCACTTTTTTGCTCTATTTTAGAAATATGATTACTGTTTTCTAGTTGGACCTTAAATTCTCCTGAATTTCCATTTCCTATAGAAAAAATTTTTTCCTTCTCTGAGCTTAGCTCATATTTTGCCCCATTTACTAGAGGAACAAACGTGTAATTACTCATGTTTAATATACTTTAATAACTCAACTATTTAAAAGTTGGGCAATTAAGGTGTAAATTACGAATTCATTTTATTTCATAGAAATAAAATTAGAATGACTGATCGCACATGGAGCAATGTAGTACCGATCGTGGACTAGTAATGAGTTACATCGTCCTAAGCACAATTTACGAGATATTGTAGAATTCATAATTAATGTTGCTTACCTCATAGACCGATTCTCTGAAGAGGTGTAAGTGTCCTGAATTCCATTGTAGAAAGAAGCTTAAGGAGATGTAGAGGTAGATTATATAGTATGTATCTAATTCGTTTTAACGTAATCCCTCTTAAGAGTTTTCCTATTTGTGTTTAGTAATACTTATTTTTCCTATAAAAACTTAGTTTTTAAACAAATAGACTTTTGTTGCATGACGAACTCTGTCGGCATACCCTTGCACTTCACATTATTTATCTTTAGCACCTGAGTAGCTTTTTACCGATATCTGCTAACTCAATTCTGAGTATCCAAACTCTTTTAATTTCGGACACCTTATCGAAGTCCCTGTCCTCGCTCACTATTTTGCTTATTGAGTTATTTAACATCACGGCAAGGTGAAATGCGTTCGAGGGCTTGAAACCCCCTATCACAAATTCCTTAGTTTTCCTGTAATCCTCTGAGGTAATGGGAAGAAGGGTCGAGTTTGGCAACACTATTTCGTCCAGGAACTTTACGGTGTCCTCGTACTTAACGTTGTATCTCTTTTTAGAGACGTAAATTACCTCGTCAAGGACTAAGGGATCTACCGTCAAGTTCTCCTCAGCGACGAGCTTAACGTAAAATTCCTCGACTTCCCTTACACCCAGGTTTAAGTATATTAGGAAGTTCGCGTCTAAAAACATCAACTATCGAATTCCTCCTCCAGGACCGAGCCAGCTAATTCGCCGAGCTTAACTTTCCTAGCGTAGGAGACCCTCTCCCTATGCTCCTCAAGCTTCTCGGTGAGGTAGCTAATATCTACTCTTCTATCAGGTTCCAGCACAAGCCTGCCGTTATCTCCCTTTATAGATAGGGTATCACCCTCCCTTATTCCCATGGGCTCATGAACGCTTTTCGGAATTATCATGTAACCCTTCTTTCTAACCTCTACTCCTAGAGTCAAATTGGTTTCTTAAAGTTGTTCTGGTTAAACCAATATTAAAGACTTTTAGGATAGTTGAGTACCTTTAACGAAGATCGAAATTTAGAGATAAGGAGTGTTTAATTCATAATTGTATAAATAATTAAATAAAGTAAAAAGTAATTAAACGTATTTAGAATTTAATTTTAAATTATGTGATATATTAAAAGTCAGTTTGTTGAGTGTGATTTCATGTAATCTGAATTACGTCAGTGTACACTTTCAAGGTGTTAAGTTCAAGCCAAAACCCTCACTATTTCACCTAAATATACCGAAAGAGTCATCATACATTACATTTTTAGAAATTTAGTAACTTATAAGGGGTTGAATCCGTATATAACATATGCCTATCTCGCCGTTAACGTAAGTTGGATAAAAACACCGTACGCAAGGTCGTGAAATTAGTGGAAATGATAAGTTAATTAAGAGATATTCTGTTTAGTCTTCTATTCATTTTTTATTTCATACAAGAATTCGGCAACCCCACGTAATACCAAAATATGTATAACAGAACATATATTTTTAGACGTAAATTATCGACGGCAACCTCACGTAACCTCTAGGGAGAGCGAGATTGCCGAATTTGATACCGAAAAATTTATGAAGGAGAAAGGACAAAATAAGGAGTGTTTGTAGCTTTCCTATGAGGGCTTGAAACTTTTTTTGGCGTAAGTATAGGTCTTATGACGACGGCTGGTTTGTAGCTTTCCTATGAGGGCTTGAAACTAAATAGTATCGTTTATTTCCCTTACTAGCCTCGATAGTTTGTAGCTTTCCTATGAGGGCTTGAAACTTGAACCGCTTTCATATGCTATTACAGCTTCATAACTGTTTGTAGCTTTCCTATGAGGGCTTGAAACATGCAAATCCGCAAATACTTGACGCAGTAACGAATAGTTTGTAGCTTTCCTATGAGGGCTTGAAACTTGAACCGCTTTCATATGCTATTACAGCTTCATAACTGTTTGTAGCTTTCCTATGAGGGCTTGAAACTCGTCGAGTTTTTCCGCATACGCGTCACTAGGATCTGTTTGTAGCTTTCCTATGAGGGCTTGAAACACTTTTACGCTTAGGTATACATCTGACATCTTTGTGTTTGTAGCTTTCCTATGAGGGCTTGAAACTAATCAACATACCAGTTAGCGACAATCTTTTCGGCGGTTTGTAGCTTTCCTATGAGGGCTTGAAACAAAGTCGCTAGGGCGTTAAACAGGTTGAACTCTGGGTTTGTAGCTTTCCTATGAGGGCTTGAAACGCCGTACCCGGTGTTAGCGCACCATGTGCAAGTCCCTGTGTTTGTAGCTTTCCTATGAGGGCTTGAAACATGCAAATCCGCAAATACTTGACGCAGTAACGAATAGTTTGTAGCTTTCCTATGAGGGCTTGAAACTTGAACCGCTTTCATATGCTATTACAGCTTCATAACTGTTTGTAGCTCTCCTATGAGGGCTTGAAACCTCTTCCATCGGACGGTGATATTCCTTCGCGAACTGCTGTTTGTAGCTTTCCTATGAGGGCTTGAAACCTCTGAGAAGTTGTTGAGGATGTGTTAGATCCTTGAGATGTTTGTAGCTTTCCTATGAGGGCTTGAAACTTTAAATACCTTTTTAACCTACTAATTAGTTTATCAGTTTGTAGCTTTCCTATGAGGGCTTGAAACCAGAGGCATAATGGCAGAGCTGCCGATATTATCACTCTTGCAGGGGACTATTCGCATATCCTCTGCGAAACTAGTTTATTACATTAGCAGCAACAAATTCTACTTAACGCTACCGTAAGGGCGTTTCGCCTGTTTATCCAGATTTTATCTTATTTAGGAAAATAAGGAATAAATTTAATTAAATACAATCTTATTGACTAGTAGCCGTTCATGCTTAACAATTTCCTCTATTTAATCCATCTTTCCCATTCCACAATTCGCGATGAAAACCTGAATTGCCCGTATTTTACAGGATGTGTTTTCACCTCTTTTCAGTTCCCACAAGTTCCACTATACAGGAATTGACAACCCTTAACAGTATTACCTCCCCAGACCTGGAACTGAATTACTACTCCTTTATTCCGATGAAGGTAACTCTATCATCCCTTATTTCATTGAGCTCCTCGAAAGATAACGTCCTGAGAGTTCCTAGAACCTTAAAGCCCGCTCTCCTAAGCAAGTCAACTAACTCCTCCTTTTCGTAAAGGCTTATCCGTGTCTTATGAGCGTGACTGTAGATGAGGTTTTGACCAACCTTTTCAAAGAAACTTTCATCGAATACGAGGTATTTTCCCTCCTCCACGTAATGGGATGCCTCTACGGTATCCCCGTAATCTACAAACTGCGTATTCCCCTTTCTCCTTTTTATCGTCAAACCGTTGGCCATTTCAAGAATGAGAGCCCCTTCGCCCTTAAGTTATCGTAAAAGTTCTTCAAAGTTTGAGCGTTACCCTGATCGTCGAAGAAACCGAATGAGGTAAACCAGTTCAGGACGACGTCAACCTCTTCCTTTAACCTAAAGGACCTCATGTCGCCTACGTAATAGTTACCGTTATTTTTGTTCTTGGCCTTATCTATGAGATCTGAGGAGGAGTCAACTCCGTAGACCTGATAACCTAAATCCCACAGA
The DNA here is from genome assembly GCA_019704295.1 of Sulfolobales archaeon HS-7. Taxonomy (GTDB): domain Archaea; phylum Thermoproteota; class Thermoprotei_A; order Sulfolobales; family Sulfolobaceae; genus HS-7. The sequence goes on from AP024596.1 coordinate 1,375,653, forward strand.
AAGGCGTGATGCCTACCGTACTCGCAGGGGATATCCAAGATGGATTTATAGGAATCCCCAAGCTTCCACGCACAGAACTCTATTAAGGAGTGTATGTAATACGCTTCTATCTCGGAAGTGGACTTAACAAGTTCCAAATGATAGTGGAGTTCGTCCTTCACAGCCTAGACTAGGTGATGAAGTAATAAAGCGTTGTCATACACTTCGAGCTGAGAACCTCGCCATTCCACAGGGACGATTGCGAGTTCCTAACATGAGGTAATCCGCTTTAATTTATTACCTTTTACACTAATCGATTAACATGAATTTCATCCCAAAAAACGAAGATCCCGTTGTAAGACTTGGGAGGAACTACGTTTTAAAGGAGCATGAACTCAACTACCCGGAAATACCGGATTTTAAGGTAAGGCATGAGTCCTTTGAGCTTTACGTAAAACCGGAGCAGGAGGAAATTGAGGGCGTAGCCGCTATTGACGTTGAATCTAATGGCAAGATCACCCTTGATGCAAACCACTTCGAAATATCAGCTGTGCAAGTTGACGGAAATCCTGCGGAGTGGAAGTACGACGGGAGGAAACTGATAGTCAAGGTATCCGGAAAGAGAAAGGTCACTATTCGCTACAGGGTTAAGGCGTCGCAGGGATTAAGGTTTCTGAAAAGGGGAGAGTTCTATGAAGTGGGATCAACAGGAGAGGTAAACAACGCTCCCAATTGGCTTCCTGTTGTCAACTCTCCGGGAGTGAAATGTACTACTGAGAAGGTGGTGAGGGTACCGAAACCTTACGTTGCGGTATCCAATGGTTCTCTGGTGAAGCAGTGGGAGGACAACGAAAGTAACTACTTCCATTGGGTCATGGATAAACCTCATTCTGCATACCTGAACAGCCTAGCCGTAGGGGTATTTGATAGGTATCACGATGAGTGGGAGGGAATTTCCCTTGAGTTCTACCTCCCCAAGGGGTTCGGGGAATTTCATAAAAACCTCTCTGCGACGAAGGACGCTGTCTCCTTTTTCTCCGAGTACACGGGCGTTAAATACCCCTATAAAAAGTACGCTCAGGTTGTACTCTTCGGGATGAGAGGGGGGATGGAGTACATAACCTCAACCCACCTCACCTGGACGACTATGCATGACGAGATTGCGGAAATGGACTTCTCCAGCGACAGCCTGGTCTCTCACGAATTGGCCCACCAATGGTTCGGAGATCTCGTGACGACAAAGGATTGGTCAAATATATGGTTAAACGAGGCCTTTGCGTCCTACTTTCAGGCGTTGTACTTCCTTCACTCAAAGGGTGAGGACGAGTTCGTATACGACCTTTACAGGAAACTGCAGGATTACCTAGTGGAATACGCGAAGTACTCCAGACCGATAGTGACGAGGTATTATAAGTTCGGGGAGGAACTTTTCGATAGGCACACCTATCCCAAGGGCGCCCTAGTTGTACATACGCTGAGAAATGTGCTAGGAGATGAGCTATTTAGGAAGGGGATCAAGCACTACTTGAGCAAACATTCCTTTTCATCTGTGGACACCGAGGACTTTAGGAAGGCGATGGAGGAGGCTTCGGAAAAGGACCTCACGTGGTTTTTTGACAAATACGTGTACTCTGCGAATCACCCTATCTTTAACCTCAACTTTGACGGGGAAAAGGTCGTCATAGAACAAGTCCAAGATGGGCCGGAATACAATCACACCATTGAGTTGAAGGTGGTGAACAGAGGGGAAAAGAGTATCAAGAAAATCGAACTGAAAAGGGTTACGGAAGTGAACGTTGAGGGGGATTACGTCTGTCTAGATCCAAAGTTCTCCCACATAGCAGTGGTCAACGATTTACAGGAGGAGGAAAGGCTACTTGAGGAAGTGAGAGATGAGGACATTAAGTGCGTCATTAACGCGATAAACGGCTTAACGAAGTTCAGAGATGGGAAGGCCATCTCAGCGCTAAATTCCCTTTTGCTAACCTCGTTCTGGGGCGTTAAATACGAGGCTGCTTTGGCCCTGGGGAAGATAGGTACAAAGGAGGCATTAAAGGCCTTGATGATCAGAGTAGAACCTTCTAAAGCGATGAGAGGTGTAGTAAAGGCACTAGGGGAATTCAAGTTCTCTAGGGAGGCTGCGGAATTTCTCGTCTCAGTGCTGGAGCAGGAGAGAAGTTATTACGTAAAGGCAGAGGCAATTACCTCATTGGGGAAAATAGGATTACCGGAATTTAGGGAGAAGATTGCCTCTCATTTCGGAGAGAGGAGTCACGTTGACGTAATTTCGACCTCCGTGATAGAGGCACTGGCGTATTTAGGAGATGAGGAGTCGTTTAACTTCGTTGTGGAAAAGGGGGTTAAGAGCAATAACGAGCTGATAAGGGCGGCATCGGCGAGACATTTAGGTAAATTCGGGAAGAAGGCAATGCATTACCTTAAGAGTCTAGTAAAGGACGAAAGCGCTGCCGTAAGGGGATCCGCGGTGTCCTCTCTAGGGGAAATGGGTGATAAATCTGTTGTGCCAATCCTTAAAGAAGTAGTCGATAATGAAGATGAGGACGGAAGATTAAGGGTTAGTGCTCTGAGGTACTTAAGCACATTAACTCAAACTTAGTGCATTTACGGTGGTTTGCAAATTTATCGGAAACACGCTCTCTATTCTTGAGTTCGCTCGTGTCTAAAATTATGAAGACTGAGTGAAATAGGTAAAACCTAGATTCCCACACCCTAATCAAGTGGAGAACTTTTTGACGAATTCCTCATGAACCGAGGTTTACGTTGAAAGGGGTTCATACGATGAGAGGGTGGATACTGGATTACCTGCCCTTACTGATAGAGCTTTTTGTGTCCCAGTGTTGATTAAGGGAGGTCACAGGCAATTAAAATACAATCCAGGGCGCGCGGTGTCCCATCAAGCTGATTAAACATACCGCGAAAACAATCTTCCGCCGTCTTGAAGACTTTACAGTACTGTGAACAATGCATTACCTACGTACTCGTAATTTAGAGGTCCATTCCTGTGAGCTCCATGTAGTTAAGACCGTTGTGATGTTTCAAGGGAAAAACTCTTTACTCTGTAAGAGAAAAACAGGTATGGAAGTTCAGGAAAAAGTTGAGAAGTGGCTAAGACAGATGAAATTTACAATAAGTAATACCCCAAACGCTAAGGAATACTACAACGTAACCGTGTCTCCTCCGCCTCCCGCTCAATTTCCCATACTCCAGGTTATCATACCAGAACAGAGCTCACCGTTCGTGTTAATACTAATGGGAGTGGGAATACATCCTCAACATGTAAAGGGGGTAAAGGACATGAACGATTCTGAGAGAGGAAAGTTCCTTAACGACATAAAGTACACGTTATTGAGAATGAACGTGGACTTTACCTTCATTCCTCCTCAAGATGTAATTCCACAGGCCATATCTGTATCAAAATCCGTTTACACAGACGGATTGACAATGGACAGGTTCTTTGACGTCTTTACTCTCGTGAGAAACGCTGGTCTTTACATTATAACGAAGTTTACCGAGCAATTCGGAAATCCGCCACCCCTTCGCGGAGACATAAAATACGTTTAGCCTTTTTCCCATTTAGGGAACTTCTCCGGAAAATCTGTTATAATTCCGTCAACTCCATAGGTTTTAGCTAGGGCAAATGTGGCCTCGTCATTTACAACGCACGTCGCGAAGTACATTGAGTTCTCCTTTCCGAATTTGATGTCCCTTTTCCTTAAAGCACCTATGAAAGGAAAGAGCGCGTCTAATTCGTTCTCAATTGCCAGGGAAACTGCCCTTGACGGATTCTCTACGATGCCTGAAGAGAAGTACGATAGTCCTACCGGACAATCAGACCTTGATCTTAACCTGTAAGCTGTCTCAAAGTTATCCGCTGAAAACATTACTCTTTCCTCAAAACCCATTGTGGCATCAACAATTGGGTCAACATTCCTGGATTTCACGTCGACGAGGAAAAGGAGTTCCGTAAGTCCTAACGCGTCGTTTAAGGTATACCGAGTTAACTCGTTCTCACTGTGTCCCAGAATGGGCCTACCGTTAATTTCAATCACGTCTATCTCAACTATCTTGACACCCCGCTCCTTAGCTGAAATTAGACCCTCAATAGTGTTCTGCATTTCCCTAGATCCCCTGTGAGCTATAACACACCCTGATTTTAGGCATTCGAGAATTCCATTCACGAGAGAAGGCTATTATTCTGTTATTAAATTTTTTATTATGTGCTCTCTAAAGGCGTGCATACACTTTTATCAGCTTTGCTTTTAACAGGTCCGCGTTGGTAGGAGTTTATGAGTAAGAAGAGCTATTCGTAGGGTGATTTAATGTTAAAAGAAAAGTTTAATTAAATATTTTCACAACTCAACAAGGGTTTTGCGCTAAGCAGTTTACATTAATGTTTTGCCTTATCCACAAATTACAACTACGGAGACACCTAATTGTATGAGAAAGAGGAGTTCTGAATTTTCCATGCCGGTTAAGAGGATGTATCAGCTGGACTTTTTGCCTAAAGCCTCAAACGTCGGACTCGTAATAGAGATCACTTTTGACCAGCACTTATGTTTATACTCACTTTGAAGGTGCACTGAGCACATCTTCGCGGAAATGCCGTTCCCAGCTTGATTGTTCCCGTCCTTGCATCAAGAAGTTACTTAAGGTGGATCCTCTGAGGGCTGTAATTGCCGTGGATAAGGGAGTGCTTGATAATAGCAGAAAAGTTACCTATCCGTTCTGAAGAAGGTAATTCAGGTATATCTCGTTTACGAAGTTCCTTGCAAATCTCAACTTACCGAATCCCAGGGATGCTCCCCTCATTTCGTCAAGGCGATAATCAATTACCTCGTAGTCGTTCCTCAGGTTCATTGATAATAAGAGGTCCTCGTAGCCGTTAATGAAAACCTCATTTAGGACAGGTACCTTTACCCTTGAACGCCTTAATATCATAAATGACCCTGCGTTTACTACTTCCTCCTTTACTTCCCCCGCAAACCTCCTCATAGGTCCCATCATGGAGTTTATAGCTACCATAGTGTTGAGTTTGAATTTTTCTCGGTATTTCAAGTAAAGTTTTCCGGTAATTTCAGCGTAACCTAATTTGAGTACCTTACCGAAGAGCACCATTCCCTTTAAGAAGTTCTCATCAGGTCTTATCAGGGAAACCTTGTAAGAGTGGTAACCAGAAGGTTTCGCCATAACGAGAGTTTTTGTAGTACGACTAAGATCCTCCATAAGCTTCGTAACGGGTTCTGCATAAGTGGTATCGTCATTAGCCACAACTATCCATGACGGTTTATACTCCATGACCTTAAGTATTCCAGCATTGACGCTTTTCGCAAAGTTGAACTTCTTACCCTTACTCTCAACGAGGGTTATACTAGCCCCCTTAAATAGTTCTACTGCTCTTTTCGCGAGTTGTCCATCGGCGTTAGATGTTGGAATTACTACAGCGATCTCCTCATTTCCTGTAATTTGCCTTATCTCCATTTTCTCTGCCTCCCTATTCTTCATCCAGGAGATTACGCTCTCCCTACTGTAAAGTTCGTAGATCTGCAATACCTTATCCACGCTTTCATCGGTAAATAGTTCCTCTAATTCTTCACCCAAATCCTCCCACCTACCCTATAAAAAGTGGTGTAAAAGTTCATCATCGAAAAGGAGTATATGGCGTCCTCAATGGGTATAGTACCTATCCTCACCCCCAGAATGGAATGTGGACCGTATATAACCACGGGTAGGGAAGTTAAGAAGTAATCAAATACGAAGAAGGGAATATAGGTTAAAATCACGAATTCCCAGTATCTTACAGACGTCAGTATTTCAGGAGCTAGGATTTCTGCCGTTAGTAACGACGCCCCTGCGAAAATTAGGACTATTGAAGTATAGGAGTAGAGGAAAAGGAGGGCAATTCCCAGAGCGATAAGTCCTCCGGAAAGGTAGTATACCTTATCCCCTCGAAAATTTACGAACCTGTCCCCTTTCAAAAAGTCGTATATCATGAGAGTTGCAAACGGGGTTACAACGAAAAAGAGCACCTCCTCTACTGGAAGGTCGTAGAGGTACAGACCCAATATCCAATGAGGGTTAAAACTCCACGAGTCATTTGCAGTTGCCACAACGTCCCACGCGATGTAAAGTGGGGATACTATCCCTATAGAGTAGAGAAGAGCTTTGTAATTCCTCTTAACCTTTAACAGGGATATTATCAACGTGGGTAGAAACATCATTAGATCTATTTCCGCGTAGGCTAAGTGTGGGAGAAATATGGTAACCATACCAAAATCCTCATTGCGTTTAATAAACCGCTCGCTATCACCTTACTTCTCCTCGGCTTTACCTTCACTCTGTACACAACGCAGGGGTCGGAGTAAATTATCTTTCCCGTCCACTTATACATATCTGAAGCTGTCTTTATAGGTATCAAGAATCTGGAGGGTATGAAACGGTATCCTTTCTCTGCTTCCTTTTGGTATTCCATATACCTATTTACGTTAAGTCTTATGAACTCCTTGAACTCCTTAGTGCAACCCTCTTCAAGGGAGACGCCCATGTCAATCATTTCGTCAAAAGGCAAGTACTGTCTACCTAGCCTCTGATCTTCCTGAAAGTCCCTTATGAAGTTGAGGTATTGCATGGCTCTACCTAACATTTTCGCGTACTCCTGGGATTTCTCGTCTAGTGAGAGAATTCTCATCATCATTAATCCTACCACCTCAGCAGATCCGTAGATGTAACTTAAGGTCTCATCAATCGTGTGATAGATCCCCTTATATATATCACTCTCCATGGAGTTCAAAAAGGCCTCAACCCATTTCTCGTCTATGGACTTCCTTCGCATTAGTTCCACGAAGTTCGATATCACCGGACTACTTGTCTCCCTTCCATAAAGCGCCGAGTAATAAACTTCGCGTAATTCGTAGAATTCCTTCACCCTTTGGGGAATGGAATCCACTAAATCATCAAAAACTCTGACGAAAGCGTAAAGCTTAGTAACGTCCTCCTTTACCCTTTTAGGAAATAGGAGAGTACTGTTATAGTACGTTGTACTGCTACGACGAAAGATCTCCGTAAGTTCCTTTACCATTTGAAAATGTTAATATTTGAGAAGGAAAAGAACATATGTAAGAAGTTTTTTTATACCCTCTTTAAAAGGGTGTAAAATTAACTGTAATCAACATTTATAAGGCGGTGTACAATAAAACGGGTTATGTTACTAACACTTGTGGCTATATCCGTCTTGACTTTCTTTGGAATGGAGGGCTTGGCGAGACTTATGCATAAGTACGTTATGCACGGATTTATGTGGTTCCTACATGAGGATCACCACAGAGAGACTCAATCTGAGTTCGAGAAGAACGACGCCTTTGGAATTATCTTCGCGTTAGTTGCGATATACCTAATTTTCAATGGACTGTTTGATCACAACCTAATTTCCCTGTCGATAGGATTAGGAATAACTGCATACGGAGTTGCTTACTTCTTCGTTCACGATATGATAATTCACGACAGACACCTGCACCTGAGGAGTTGGGGGATGAGACATTCTCCCTTCAAGGAACTCATACAGGCACATGAGGTACATCATGAACAGGGAGAGGGAAACTGGGGTTTTCTCCTGATCATCCCTGGTCTTGATAAGTACCCTCAGAGGAACAACGAATGAAAGCTGTAGTAGTAGGAAGCGGATTTGGGGGTCTGGCCGCTTCCCTTATCCTCAGCAAGAAAGGGTTTGAAGTTACAGTTCTTGAGAAACAGGATCGACCTGGGGGGAGATCTAGGGAATTAACCATTGGGGAATACAGGTTCGACATGGGTCCTTCTTGGTATTTAATGAAAGACGCCTTCAATACCTTCTTTAACGATGCGTCAATTTCCCCACCTGAAGTAGTTAAGCTAGAGAAATTATACTCTCTAGCAACGGGAAAGTACGGGGAGAAGGGTGAGGTATACGACGTTTTCTCAGATCTCTCTCCATTTAGCGACCAAATTCACAGCTACTTGTCTACCTTGGAGGAAATGTACGGAATAGCTATGAATAAATTCATATTCAAGGAGATGAGGCTCAGGGATTTCCTAGACGCTGATGTGATAAGGAACTTCAGCAGATTACCATTATTTTCTAACCTTAATGAGTTTAATAGGAGATTTTTTCATTCGGATTGGGAACTAAAGGCTCTGGGTTTTCCAGCCGTGTTTTTAGGAGGATCTCCTTTTAACATTCCGGCAATCTACTCCATTATTAATTACTCCATACTTTCAGAGGGCGTTTTCTATCCGAAGGGAGGCTTTTCAGGGCTAGTAAACTACCTTTACCAAAAGTGCGTTGAAAGAAAGGTGAGTTTTCACTTTAACGTGAATGTCGATAAGATTGAGACGAGGGATAAGAGGATAACCTCAGTGATTTCAGGGGAGAAGAGGTTTGAGGGAGATGTCTTCGTCTTTAATGCGGACTACCGTTTCATTGATTCCTTACTTCCTTCACAATACTCTTTGGGCAGCCTTTACTGGTCGAAGAGGAAACTTGCCCCCTCGGCGCTTCTCTTCTATCTAGGGGTAGACGACCTTGAGTTCCCCCATCATCAGGTCATCGTTAACGGAAATTGGAAAGAACACTTCGATTCAATAGAGAGGGGCACAGCGCCAGCGATTGAAAATACGTCATATTACGTTAGCTATAGAGCAGCTACGGATAAGGAGATCCGAGCAAAGGACCTTGTGCTCCTAATCCCCATAGCGCCGGGAGTTAACGTAGAGAGTCCGGAGTTAATCCTCAAGGGGATCCTGCGGGATTTGAAGCAGAAGACATCGCAGGAAATTACCGTAAAGGAAGCGAAAATCTACACGCCTATGGATTTCTCTAGAGACTACAACGCATATAACGGTACTGCCTTTGGTATAGCCCACACTCTAGATCAAACGGGACCTTTTAGACCACCGAACTCTCATAGGAAGTTAAAAAATGCCTTCTTTGTCGGACAATACGCACAGCCCGGCATAGGCGTTCCCATGGTTCTCACCTCTGCTGTGATTACCTCTAGAGAGATAATGAGAAGGTACGGATGAAGTGTTTTGAGGATTTAGATACGTGAAGACACTACCTGCTTCGTCTCTGATACAGTTGTGTAAGCAGTGATGCAGAACGTTATCTCCGTGAACGTTCTGATCCCTGAGGCTTTTACGAGTTAAACCTCTTTAGACCCTGTTAAGAATTACTATCCTGATACCAAGACCCGCGTTTTCCCCTTGAAATGGGAGTTCTCAACGCGTAAAAAGCGTAAAGTTATTTGAATGACTAACTCCGCTTAGAAATTCCGTCGTATTCACCTGGTTATCCTATCAGCAGGGGATGAAAGTAGTGTAAGACCTTTTTCTCGTTGAATTACGTCATTTATTGAAACTACTTAATACCGAGGCTAAACACAACAACCTAGTCTAGAACTCCATTGGTAGCCTACCGCCATCACCCGTAGTAAACACTGCGTCTAGAAAACAAGGGGTATTGAATTGTAAATTGCCCTCACTCACCACTTTCACTTTGCTAACCGGGTTAATGACGCTCGATCATCAACACTCCACTCGTTTTAGACCGTATCGTGACCATTCATAAAAATTTTTAAACATACCAGAAGAAAATTCCATAATCATGGACGATGTAGCTATCTCAGTGAATGACCTGAGGATCACTTACCCTTTTAGAAGTTCCCCCGCATTGGAGGTTGAAAGATTTCAGGTTAGAAATGGAGAGAGCGTGTTGATTGTAGGTAAATCAGGTTCTGGAAAATCCACGCTTACGTTAGCAATAAACGGGGTAATACCCCACTTAATTCAGGCTGAGGTTAAGGGGGAGGTAATGGTCTTGGGCAAAAACGTAAGCCAAATCTCCGTTTCAAAGTTATCGCGATTCGTCGGTACCCTTTTGCAGGATCCAGACTCTCAAATATTCAACTACCTAGTTCCCGATGAGATCGCCTTCGCACTTGAGAACTTCATGGTTCCCCCAGATCAGATATCTTCCATAGTAAGTGAGACAGCAGAGCAAGTCGGAATTACGAAATTGCTCAACAGGGATACAATCTCATTATCAGGAGGTGAAAAGCAGAGGGTGATGATAGCCTCTATACTTGCAATGAAGCCGGAAATTATCATCCTTGATGAACCCACCTCAAGCATAGATCCTAAGGGAACTGCGGAAATACTCTCAACAATAGCCAAACTTAAGGAAAGCGGAAAGACTCTGATTATCGTAGAACACAAAGTAGAGAGGGTAATTCCTTTCGTAGACAGAGTAGTCCTAATTGACGCGGGGAGGATAGTGGCGGATTTCCCCAAGGAGCACGTAATTGAGTATAGCGAACTCCTTTCCGAAAAGGGGATAGAGGTACCGGAACACTTTCTCTACATGAAGAGGAAGGGTTTGACATCGATTAACGGTGAGCTTAACGGTTTCTCAATACCTTCCCCTGCCAGAAATAACTCAAACGATGAGGTTCTTTCCGCCTCAATAGAGGTAAACATTAGCGGAACGAAAATACTGGAAACTAGTATTAGCCTTAAACGGGGAGAGAGGTTAGCCATTATGGGAAATAACGGAGCGGGTAAGTCCACGCTCTTGAAGGCAATAATGGGGATTCTGGAAAGCGGCGCAAAGTGCAACTTAAGGTTGTTAGTGGCTGGAAGGGATCTATCCAAATCCAACCTTTACGAGAGGAGCAGATATGTAGCATACCTCCCGCAGAATTTCGAGATAATGTTCACGGGAAGAAGCGTAATAGACGAAATCAAGGGGGTTATGAAAAGGAGAAAGGTTTATAATGAGGAGTTCCTGCACTCCTTGCTCTCCTCCTTCTCCCTAGAGGGTATCGCACATGAAAACCCCTTAAATCTCTCCATAGGCCAGAAGAGGAGGGTAGCTCTGGCCACAGTCCTAGCATCAGGGGCTAAAGTGATCATGTTAGATGAACCTACAAGCGGTCAGGACTGGTATCACAGGAGAGGACTAGGGGAGGAGGTTTCCAGACTCTCGAAACTCGGTTACTCGTTTATGATAGTTACTCATGACTCCAGGTTCGTTTACTGGTACTGTGACAGGGTTGTAGTTATGAGAGACGGGAAAATCACTGACAATGGAACTCCTGAGGAAATCTTCCTGAGAAACGAGGACGTACTTCCTCCCACAGATTACATTGCGTCTAATAAGGGGGTAATCTCATGATACCTTTTCCCTTAGAGGTCGTCTTACTTATAGCTGTGTACTTAACAGCCCTATGGGTAATAGTGGTAAAAGTGGGTTACGAGGGTTTTAGCAGACTTTTTTCCTACTCAACGAGGAGAACTCTTTTCCATTCCCTTAATCCCATGACTAAAATACTACTAGAAATTGCAGTATTTTTATTAGTAACCAAGGGGTATCTCGTCATGAACTTTTGGTTATTCGTTACGACTCTATCCGCCTCTTTACTTATCCTAACGTTGACGATTTCGGGTAGAATTAGGCTCTTTCTCCTTTACTTTTTATCGTTCTCACTTCTAGTGTTCTGGTCAACCTTTAACTCGTACAGAGGCACGGGAATACTATTACTTTATTGGCCAGCGTGGTTCGCAAGAGTCATGGGCTACTCTGTGTACGTTAGGTCATCAACCGTAATTACGGGCCTGATCAGCGTACTTTACGATCCCGTAATGTTTATTACGCTTTTAGGTGTAATATTGATCCTCTCCACGAATACTACCGATCTCATTAGGTCCTTTGAGGAGTTAAGGATCCCCCTGCCCATAACCCTCATATTCGCATCATTCCTCAAAGTTCTACCGTCTGCGTTGAAACTGCTAGATGAGTCCCTAAAAATGCAAATCCTTAAGGGATTAGGATATGGAAAACCTAGGTTCATACTTCCTATTTACTACTTTTACGGCTCGATCCTTGCCCTTTTCCCCGCTTTCGTTTACCTCATAAGAAACGTAAAGAGCTTGGCTATATCCCTCGATACTCGTGGGTTTAGGGCGTTCCCTAGAAGGACTTCAATGAAGAAGGTTGGGATCAATAAAATCGATGCGGGAATTATTCTTCTCTCTTTAACAGTTATCGTATTCTTGTTAAGGTGAATTACGCGCGTGATAAGGGTGTTTGCATCAATGAGTTCCCTCAAATTGAATGTCACAACCCCTAGTACCTCCATGAAAGAGGCCTTTACCCCTCTAATCTTTCACTTAACAGCATTAATGATGAAATGACGTGAACAGAGCCTTCCCGAATTTAACTTTATGTATGGAGGGGAAAATTGAAGATTATTTCGGCAGGCTCAGCATACCCTCCGTGCGGGTTGTAGAGCACAAGATCGTACTTTAAATGGTAGGATTAATTTTCATCTCCTCAGAATTACTCCCTGAACAATGTTTATGTGAGGGAGACAAAGGAGGATACATTGTTCTTTATACCCTCAAGGAAGTGAGTTCTCATGAAATACATAAGTTATTTCCTTAACAGTTTAAATAAGTGTTTTACTTATATGAAATTATGACAGAGGAGGAAGTTAAGAGAGTTTTAATGAATAATCCAGAAATAATAGCTGATGCATTGGTAGCAAAGCCCCACGTTCTGTACGAAGTACTCTCAAAACTCACTCCCTGGCAGAACCTAGCTACTAAGGATGATTTGAGGCGACTTGAGGAGAAGATGGCGACTAAGGACGACTTGAAGAACTTAGTGAGTAAGGATGATGCTAAGAACTTCGCGACTAAGGACGACTTGAAGAACTTAGTGAGTAAGGATGATGCTAAGAACTTCGCGACTAAGGACGACTTGAAGAACTTAGTGAGTAAGGATGATGCTAAGAACTTCGCGACTAAGGACGACTTGAAGAACTTAGTGAGTAAGGATGATGCTAAGAACTTCGCGACTAAGGACGACTTGAAGAACTTAGTGAGTAAGGATGATGCTAAGAACTTCGCGACTAAGGACGACTTGAAGAACTTAGTGAGTAAGGATGATGCTAAGAACTTCGCGACTAAGGACGAACTGGAACTATCCATCAATAAGGCCGTTAGGAAGCTTGAGAACCTAATTACGGCCCTTGGAGCGAGGTGGGGGATAATGAGTGAAGACGCCTTTAGAGAGGGCGTTAGGGAAATTCTTAAGGACACAGGTCTAAATGTAACTAGGGAGGTTCTCTACGATAGGACAGGTTATGTATTCGGCGATCCCTCTGACATAGAAATTGACGTGGTAGTTAAGAACGGAAAGGTTGTCTTAGTTGAAATAATGTCATCATTAAAGAGGGGAGATCTGCCTATCGTCGAGAGAAAAAAGGAATTTTACGAGAGGGAGAGGAATTTGAAGGTCGATTCCCTGATAGTTGTGACGCCGTTCATACATGACAAGTATCCAGAAAGGTTGAAGGCGTTTGCTAAGGACAGGGGAATAGAAGTAACTTATCCCGAGTGAATCTGCTCCAGATTCCAGGTTAACGACTTCCTTATTAAACGTTCTTAAGGAATACTTCCACGGGAAAACCCCTTAAAATAGGGTCGAGATATCTAATCCCACGAGGTAGTACGTGCTTCGCCTTTACCATGACCATGGAAGCAGCGAGTCTAGAACCGGCTATATCGACATCGCAATGAAACGCTATCTTCATTGATAACACAACTTTATTGCTCCGTAAAGCGTTTAATCGCAAATCGGTATGAGTTGCCAGAGGCTGGAAATATCAGAGATTACAAATTGACGTAGGTTTCTGCACATGTCTCTCCCATAAACGTGTTATGCGTGATCGGTGTAAGGCCCTAAGGGATAAACACAAACCCTCCCCTTTTGAGGGCCTGTAAATTTGGTATTCTAGAAACCAGTAAAACCTGGTGATTATTATACAATTAATCTCGTTTTCTCTTATTTCTTTCTAAGTACTTTGACAAGAGGTAATTACAGCCTTCCACCACGATAACCCCAGTGAGAACAGGGTGTATTACATAGAGTAACTTAACTTTTTCTATCACTCCAAGAAACGTAGCCAAGATTGCGGGGGGATGTTCGAAATCGAGAAGGGAAGTTATTGTGAAAGAAACGAAAGAAGCTAGCGTAGCTATTAGTAGACTGTTAAGATTTAAAAGGGTGCTAAAGAGGCTGAAGCATACGGCAACCACAGCGCAAATTACGTATGAAACTACGATGACTATACTCCTAGTCCTTCTCCAATCGGGATCTGGATACTTTGTAGCTGAAGTTGCCAGAAAAGGGGGAAGTATGAACTCCGTGTTAGTTAAGATAGTTAAGATTAGTAATATGGATATCGATATAATCAGGTTTAGAATAGCTAAAGCCTTTTTTCGGGTGTACATAAAGACATGTCTTAGATATCATATAAAAAGCTCAGGGAAATTAAAGGGAGTTAATCAGTTGATTTAACAGTCTACCCTGTGGGACGCAGTGTCAACACCCTGCGAGAAATATGTAACAGGTAATTGACGTAAAAAACTATATAAAGTAAAAAGTTATTAAAATATACATCTTAAATCTAGTTTATTTATTATATACTATAATAATACAGAATTAATCTATATCATTACAATAAATAATTACTAAATTTTTGGGAAACTGACTATAAGGTCTTTTCAGCTCAGCGAATTTAACGTTATTAAGGTTTCCTAACTCTGGGCATTATTTGCGTGGAAGATTAGCTAGGGATTCGATCTCCGGCGATCCATCCTGTAATATCTCGACTAGGTTATTAATACTCGTTTCCGCATAAAATTTAGTTTTTAAAACAACATTGAACACTATTGCGTAATTTCCTGCCTCTAGGTGTTACCTCATGCCTGTGAAGTCAACTTTAAGCGTTCCTCGACTTTACTCGGTTGTAGAGAAACTTTAAGATGTGAATCCCCCCTACTGGGATAACTTCATTGTAACTAAATTCAAGTTTGTATCGTCGAGAGTTCTGAGTTTTTCGCGGAGTTAACACTTAAGAGCAATAGGCTGAAAGTCCTTAATTACGTCTGCGAAACTTTCTAAAACGCGTCAATATCAGATAAAGCTTCGCAAGTTATGTTCACGGAATTAACTGTTTATAGCCCTGTTGATAATAAGATTATGGTTCTTTATTCGGATGAGAATGAGATTAGAGCCGGAGTACCCTTAGGAGGAATCGGCACAGGTAAAATAGAGATTAACAATAAGGGGAAAATGATAAATGTAACGATATTCAATAATAGGGGATTTCCTATCAGAAAGGTAAGGGGCTTTCACATCCTGATAATACCCGATCATGGAGAGCCTTTTTTCCTTGAGAGGGAATTACCGTTTCTCACACTTAATTATGAGCCGAACAGACTTTTATATGAAGGCTCATATCCGTTTTTCACACTGACGGGAGAAAAAGGTAATGTTGTCGCAAAAGTTAGAGGCTTCTCACCGATAATACCTCATAACCTTCACGATTCGACCCTTCCCGCTGTGGGTTTCAAAGTTGAACTTAATACTCACGGTTCAGTAGCGATATCCTTTCCGAACATAGTCGGTTCCAACCCTATAGGGAGAATTAACGAGTTAAGAGAGGAAAAAGTGTTGTTTAGAAACCCCAAGGCCTTTGACGTAGATCCGAGAAAGGGGGAGGTGGTCATTATGGGAAAGGCGTCAACCGTAGTTCAGCAATACAATCTTGATGTAAGACCGGAGATAGCGTTAAAGAGAAACGTATGGGAGGAAAAGTACGAGTCCGATGACGTTTGGAAGTCGTTATTGAAGAGGGAGGTTCCCAAATCTAATGTCCATGAAGTCACTGGTTTCTGGGATAGTCCGGCAAGTCTACTCGTATTTAGGTATGAGGGAGAGCCGGTGAAATTCGTCTTATCATGGTATGTTACTGGTAAGCACCTTCAATACCCCTACGGGAGTTATTACCATAATAACTTCTCTGATGCATCTGAAGTAGCGGAATACTTTTACGATAATTTCGATAGGTTAGAATCCGAATCGGGATTTCTTAAATACATCCCCGAGGAGTTACCAGAGTGGTTAAGAGATGCAATAGCTAATTCCGCGTACACCCTGTCCAGTAATACCGTACTAGATGAAAGAGGGAGGTTCTCAATTTACGAATCACCCGAAAATTGCCCCTACCTCGGTACGATAGCGGCCCTATGCTACGAAGGAGGCTCCCTACCGATCCTCTTATTCTATCCCGAATTAGAGAAGTCCTTCCTTAAAATGATGGGTGATACTATGAGAAATGGGTACGTTCCTCACGATTTAGGTCTTCACTCCTTAGATCACCCAGCTGACGGTACTACCGCCCCACCCCCGTGGAAGGATACAAATCCTACGTTCGTGCTGTTAATCTACAGGTATTATA
The DNA here is from genome assembly GCA_019704295.1 of Sulfolobales archaeon HS-7. GTDB lineage: Archaea > Thermoproteota > Thermoprotei_A > Sulfolobales > Sulfolobaceae > HS-7. The sequence goes on from AP024596.1 coordinate 1,391,990, forward strand.
AGTTTACCAGGGACTTGAATTTTCTGGCAGAAATGTATCCTAAGATGATCGAGGCAATTCGATGGGAGGCGTCAGCGGGAAGGGAGGGCGTACCTGAACTTGAAGGTCAAGGAGATACCGGATTTGACGCTATGTCAATCAAGGGATTAGATAGTTACACCACCTCCCTTTACATTGCATCCCTCGAAGCCCTAAAGCAATCTGCTAAGGTCTTTAATGATGGAGAGACTGAGAAGTGGGTCAGTTCCCTTTTGAAGAAAGCACGGGAGAAGTTCGAACAACTATATAACGGAAATTACTTTAAGCCTTGGGAGGGGGAACCTAAAGTAGATGGAATTTTCCTCGGTCAGTTCATAGGACAGTGGTGGGCTGAGATCCTAGAACTTGATAGTGTGTCAGATGAGGATAAGATCTCCTCATCTCTGGAGTTCGCCCTGAAGATAAGTCATACGTCATCCCCACACTGTACTCCTAATTTGGTTGGAACCGACGGGAAAATACTGGATTTCAGCGTTCAGGCGTATTCGTCATGGCCTAGATTAGTATTTTCCACCGGCTGGATAGGAAGTAAGAGGAATAAAGCGTGGTTCGACGTGATCAAAAAAGAGTGGGATAACCTAGTTAAAAGGGGATTAGTGTGGAATCAACCATCAAGAATAAACGGGTTTACAGGCGAACCAGAGTCCCCTAGCTATCTTGATCACTACATCGGTAATTCATCTATATGGAGCTTCGTAATAATTTGAAGGGAGGTGTAACAACGTTCAATAAACACAACAATCGTAATGTTATACAGTAAAGCTTTCTTGAATTTGAGGATTTTAACATATTTTTGTAAATTAATAAAGTATCAATCCTGTCATTATTTTTGGCAATTCACGGAAGTTTTAGAATTTCAATTCGTTTTTACGAAATTAGGTTATAATTAAACGTTTTGAATAACAGCGGTGGAATGAGCTTAATGGAATATCGTGAAAAACCTGACAACGAGCGTAAAGGTCCTTTACCCTTCCCTCGACAAAACTAGAACATGTAAAGGCTAAAACGACTTAACAAGGGAATCCTTATCTTTACCTCACCACGTGAAAATTTCTAATAAATAGTTTTAATTGTCATTGAGATAACTATATAGTTTATATCAATTTTCACTAATAAATGTTAACAGTTCCAGAATCTTTAGCTGCATTCTTTAGTAAGGAAGTACCGACAGCACTCAACTCTCATACATAATGTAGTATGCAAGATTATTTATATCTTTTTAATAAATGTTTCCTTTAATACCGGGAAATTCATAAATCCTTTACGATTTTGATTAGTTTCTCCGAAAACATATGAGAATAATTGGTTCTATATTTTTAGTAACACTAATAGGGGACAAGTAGGTAGTAGTATAATGGAAAGCATAGCAATAGACGAGAGAGTGTTCTTCTTCTACAGTTGATCGAGTGATCGCATTGAGAAGCTATAACGTCAAAATGAAAACCTTTGCACTCATCTTCAGGAATTACCCTAGGATTCATTATTAAATAAACCAGTACGGGGGATCGAGAGGACGGCAATGGAGGATGTCAAGAGGATGAGCCCCAGGTATAAGAGCCGGAGAGAAAAAGGGAGAAAGGGTTAAGCGAGGTACAGGTTGTTCTAGGGGTCAGGATCGAGATGGAGGAGAGGAGGTTAAGGGCGAGCTCGAGCGGATCTCGGTGAAGCTACCCGTGTTATATGGTTAGCGAGAGTCAGGGCACAGGTAAAGAAGACTTTCCTAAGAGAGAAGTGGAAGAAGTAAGCTAGCCATAATGTCGATCTACTCGGTGAGAAAAGTGAGTTAGACGTAAAGCTTCGAATGGATTGAGGAGAGCAGTGACTTAAAGCATCAGTAGGGAACGGAAAGTGAAGTATAAGGGAGGAGAGGAGGCCTTCTTAGTGACAATTATCGTGACAGAGGAGGGTAAGGGGGTTGTTCTGAATTTTATTCCAGACAGCGGTAGGACGTTATTAGTAATCAATGCTCCTGGTTAGGTTCTAGGGATCACGCACTTACGATGGATTGCTTAACATTATAAATTACGGGGAGCTTTACTTAACCTACGTGAAATTTAGGAATACCGTGTATTAATTACAGTATTCTGAAGGAATGAACCGGATCTCCGTCGCTATGCACAATTACCTCGTACTCCTCCAAGATGGCATAAGATTTACACTCCTGAGAACTGTCTACTCTGAGGTAGTGTGTTCCCCACGGCATTCTAAAATAAGAGAAACAATCACCTGTCATGTGACCATTAACGAATAGTTTGGGAGAAATTTCCCTTACTCCCTCCAAGGCTAATATACCGGAATCGTCTTCCCTCATCTTAGGATACACTTCAGGGAGGTAGGGAGGCTGGTGCATCACTAAAATATCTGTACCTTTCCTCGCTATCCTCTTATAAGCGGCCCTGAATTCGTCTGGAGACAACGAGTATTCACCCTTACCCCCTATTAACCCGTTTATTCCCGCCACCCTCAGGTTTCCGATCTTATAGATCTTCCCATCACTCATAGCTAATCTCCTTATTACGGGAAAATTTTCGTGATTACCATAAACCGTTAGAAGTTTAACTCGCGTTTCAATTTTCAAGAAATCCTCCGAGGACATACCCTCGTCCCAATCTCCCGCGGAAATAAGGTATTCTGGTTTATTATCATCAATCACGTGTAGAAGCCATTCCACAGCGACCGTTTCATCGACTTTTCTCGGTTTATAGCTCTTGTGAAGATCGCTTATGAGGAGTATTTTCATGAATGAAATTTACATTTCTCCTAAAAATAGCTTACAACACTTTCCTGAGTTTTACGTAATTAACATGGTGTAAAATAACGCCGCTGGAACCGAGGACTAAAACTCGCCTCTTTCCAGATTGGTCTCTGGGAGAGGTTTCAAGATATGCGGAGTATAATCCACAAAATAGCTTGTGAGAAATGAACGGGGAAATAAGATATAAAAACTTTAACTTCGACTCAACAGGTAAATTGACTACGATCAGGGAGCAGATTAATAAAATATTATGGTCTGAGAAAGACAAGCTAGGCTTTAAACTAGTTGTAATAGATAGGAAAGCAGCTGAATCCACTTCACTTATAGACTTTTCCGTAATCGACCAAGTCGATCGGCATTACATATATCTAACTGATGGAAATGTCATACCCCTCCATAGGGTAATCGAAATAAGAAGGGGTGAAAGTCCTATCTGGAGGAGAAGATCAAATATTTATTGAAGAGTACATCAAAGAAGATGTCTCCTGCATAGTTGTTTACACTTACGAATTTTACGTAATTACTGCCCTTCTAAGGATTTAAATAATTGCTAATCCTTTAGTATTTTTAGTAATATTCTTAACTTATGATACTCTTCAAAACATTTACGTAATATTGCCCTTAAAAACAAGGGATGAACATACAAGTGGTTAACGTTAAATATAAAATATGTATGAGTATACATATGAATGCCAAGATACTTTATATAGGAGTCCTTTTGCTCATAGTTGTTGTAGGAATTTTCGTGTATTTTGAGTTTTTGGGACATCATACAGTCACACCTACACATACTCAAGTACCGCTGAATGAAACGTTTTCAGGACCCCTTACGATCTACGTCGCGGATGCATATACCCAAGAGGCAAGTTTCTTACTCAATGCGTCGGGAATACCGGGAGTGGTAAAGGGAGGAGGCTCATACTCATTGGCTAGGGAAATCTCTCAGGGAGTACCTGTAAGCGTTTTCATGCCTGTAGCTTCCTCAGCTGCACAGGAGAACTTCCTAGGGGAGCAATACCCCGGATGGGTAATAGCCTTTGTAGAAGATCAACTTGTTATAGCCTACTCAAATGCCACCTTGAAGAACCCTACTGCAATGAACATCGTAACACTGTTTTCTCAGGCGCTCAAGACGAACTCGTCAAAGCTTTACTATTACGCTTTTTCGAACCTCACCAGCGGTAAGGTTAAGATAGGTATATCTGATCCGGCCAGTGATCCCGCTGGGGGAAGGGCGTTAGTTGCCTTTGAAATAGCAGGCTACCTTTACGCAAATCACTCCACTAATTACTTTATAAACAACATGATTAAGAACCAAGCAAATGTAACCGCGTCAAATGCAGCAGAGTTAGTTTCTCCTCTTGAATCAGGCGATATACAATTCCTGTTTATATACAAATCAGCTGCGATAGCTAAGGGGTTGAATTACATTACACTACCTGCCTGGATCAATCAGGGAGATCAACAGTACTCCTCTTTCTACTCTCAATTTTACTACACGGTGGGCGTAAACAAGATATACGGAGCCCCGATCTACTTATATGTAACTATTCCGAAATATCCACTTGACTATGAGGAGGCACTGAACTTCACAGTATTCGTAATAGAGCACGCAAGTTTGCTCTCGAAGTTCGGTCTTACCCCCCTTAGTCATCCGATACTCTTCGTATATAATAGCTCAGAAGTACCTGGGGAAATAAATAATTTAGTTCAGGAGGGAGTTCTGACAGAGCAACCAGCGTGAGGTTTGCGTTAAAGTAAAAAATGAGTTGATATATTCCGCGTAAAGCTATGTATTTCAATTTTGGAACCACTTACGGAAAATGGGTGCCCTACTTACGTCAAATAGGAAAGCGTTAGAACTTAGTTTTACTATATATGAGCAGAAAGGATACAATTTACGATCTTTTTGTTAGAAAGCTTTGTTATATAACACTCCTATATCATGTGTTACAACATCTTAAAAAGATTGAATATTGCAATAAGAATATTAATTATATTAGGAACATATCTTATCTATAATTCTAACGCAACATTTTTATATTGAGAAAAAATTGAGTGTTTATGAGATCATACGTAATTACAGTTTTATTTCTTTTTCTTATTTCGTTTATTTACGTTCCTTCAATAATCCCTAGCGTAGCTGGATTTGCTCCATCGATGGTTTCAGGATACGCCTTTCCTCCTGCTCCCCCCGTGAAAAACGCGAGTGTAGTCAACCCCTATGAAGCCTATTCAAGCTATCCAGCTCCAATAGGCATATCTTTTCTAGGTCTAGGTCCAAATGGTCCATGTACTGTTCAAACGACACAAGTTAAGGGTGACGTTTTAGTTTGTGCTCTCCAGGGCATTAGTCATTATCCTAACGGACAGGTATCCGATTGGATAGACTTTCAATTAAACGCTGTCTTAACTTACGTTCAGGGGGGAAATACGTATTCGCTATGGATCCAAGATATTGCTATTATTCATACAACGCAAACCGAGATTAGCTTTGATGACAACGTATGGAATTTCTCCGCTCGAGATGCTAATGTTTCAGGACTTTCTGGAAACGGGAAAATATGTCCAGATCAAAACGATCAAACTTACTATTACTATGAACCTGCAGGATATCCAGGCTCAAATTACGTTACTTCTACTCCTTACACAATTAAGTTAATGATGAACGTAACTACCAACTCTCTTAATGAACCCGTAATATGCTTCTGGTATAACGATGGATTTGGATGGATAAAATATGACACCGTAACGGTGGATTCCCCAAACTCGAGTAACGTTTACATAACAATAACAGGAGAGAATTACACTCCTAGTGGATACTATTATGACCTGGAATTAGTTATGGCAGGAGGCAACGGTCTTTCATGCGGAGTCTTATCGCAAGCAGAAGCCTTTCTATCTCTTTATTATTATAATGGACATAACTTCCAGGAACCGCTAAATACGTATAACTTCGGTGTAAATACGGGAGAAAGAGTAAAGAACGTTAATTCGGTTTCTTGTTATTATCTTAATACAGGATGTCTAGTAGCGGGAGTTTTTCTAGGGACAGGAAGTTTAGGGACGCTCTACACTCAAAATCAAGTATCTGAAATAAAGGTACATACTGGTTTCTCCGAGGGGGATTTAATTGCTTATAACTCCTCACTACCATTAGATAACGCTACGAGTTTATCGGCAATTCCCTATCAGGGAGGTTGTGCTATTCTAGTTCTTGAACCTATGAGTTACGGTTTCCTCTCCTATGAGTCTGGATCTCTACAGGGAGAAGCGGAGTTAAACGCAAAGCCGGGAGGGGATTACACTATAACCACGCCAACGTTTTCCGTAACCGCCTCAACAACCTCCCTCCTCGTTGACCAGGGAACTCAGGGTGAAGTTACGTTAAACGTAGTTGCTTGTGGAGACGTTCAGATACAGGTTAGTTCGTCCTTAACAACGAACTTACCGAGTAGTGTTCAAGTAAATGGGGAAACGGAACTAAATCTCGTCATACCTCCTAACACTCCTCTAGGAAATTACGTAATAACCGTAACGTTAACCCTTCTGCCAGGATTGTCGAAAACGATAGAAATTGACGTTTTAGTTGTGTTACCTAAGATAACTGTAACAGTGTCAGCTAATTTAGTTGGTAATTCACCATCGTCTCCGCTCAGCGTACTTTTCACTTTCCCTAACGGCACCACTGAAAGCGTTCCCGTTGATACTACCGTAACAGTTCCCTCCGGGACGGAATACCAGTTCCTGAATTTGACAATGGGTAACGAAAGGTGGGTAACGCTTGTTTGTTCGGGCGTCCTGGAGTCCTCAGGTACTATTACCGCGACATATTACGAGCAGTTCGTCACCACTTTTTCCTACTCAGTACAGGGAGGTCAAGGTTACGGGCAACCTTTCATTGTAGTGTGTTACTTCGGTTCGCAGGAGAGCGTATCCCCAGGAAGTTACTGGGTGGACGCGTTTTCCAGTTACCACTATCCGAGAGAGCTTCCCGGTTCGGGGAATCAAGAGAGGTGGATTACCTCTTCGACGCAGGGTGAGGTAAACACGCCGGGACTAACGGTTTCCCCTTACTACGTTAACGAATACTACTTAACCGTTCCCGTGATAATAAACGCAACCGTAAACTCAACTTCCACTGAGCTTACCTCTGGGTGGTTTGTACAAGGTACTACCATTCATGTAGACAATAACACTATTTACCTTTCCAAAGTGGAGAGGGAAGTGATAACTTCCGTAAGCACCGGACTCGACTTTACAGTGGATCAACCCCTAACAGTTCAAGTAAAGACTCTAACTCAGTTTTTGGTTACGGTCAATTCCCCGATACCTGTGAGAGCTCTGATTAACGGTACCAATACAACCCTCCTTTCGGGTTGGTATAACGCAAACACCACTTTTCACGTACTCAACCTAACTTACTCCCCCTCCACAGGTACGAGGTACGTTATACTCTCAGCAAAGCCCCTTGAGTTCGTTCTGGATAACGGCGTTAACGTTACAGTTACATACCAAAAGCAGGAGTACCTAACCGTTAATTCTCCGATTCCCTTAAAGGGGTACTTCAACTCCACCTCATTTAACGTAACGTCAGGATGGTATCCCTATGATTCCTCAATAACAGTTGCAAACAACACTTACTACGTCAACAACGAAACTAGGTGTGTAATAACCTCCGTAACTCCGGAGACCTTTACCCTCACCTCACCCCAAGTGCTAACGGTAAATACGGTTAAGCAGTTCCTAACGGATGTAAACGGGGTAAAGAGCTGGGTGAATCAGGGTACGCAGATCAGGTTAACCGCATCCATCCCAATATACGAAGTTGGAAAGTACGTGGGAACGTATAACGTCTCAGTTAACTCGGTGATAACGGTTAACTCTCCCCTGACGGAAACCCTTGTTTTATCCCCGAACTTCGCGTTCTACGGAATAGTTGGGGCAATAGTAGCTGCAATAGCGGGTGTAGTAATCTACTTTGAGAGAAAAAGGTAAATCTGATTTTTGAGCTCGGACTTGATACTGTAAAGTTACTTTTTTTCTTTGAATTAAGAGATTTACTTAGGAATGAGTGGACTTATTTTACGTGAATAAAGCTAATAGTTGTTAGGTTATCTAATAGGAATTGAAAGCTTCCTACGACCCTATGCGGAATACACCGAATCTCTGGAAGTTAAGGGCAACACCTCAAAATTTAAGGAGGATCTCCCAAAAGGAGCGAATATTGTTAACTGTAAATACCGCAATGACGTAAAGCAAGTGACCGGATCTCCTTAATTTCTCTACTACTCCTGAATCCCCGTTTTATAAACCAATCTTCTTACCTAAGCTTACCTTTTTAGAGGTGCGTTTTTGATTGCGCTTCTGTATCACACATCTGTCGAAAAAATATTTATACGGTAATTCTACCAATTCTTATGCGGGGACTGAGGAGGGAGAAATACATCGCCAACAACTGGAGAAAAGTAGCGTTGCAGGTTGTCGAGATAGCAAAGAGATACGGGAATTTGACTAAGGCCGTAGTGTTTGGCGACGTACCGCTCAACAGCATAGGCCCTTATTCAACCATAGATATCTTGTTGATTTTCGATGAACCGTGTTATAAAATAACTCTATGGGATATAAAAATAGCAAGCGAGTTAGGAGACAAATCGGACCTCGTGGATATCAAGGTAATTAGCAAAGATAATGAGGAAAATTACCTTAAGCTTATCAAGGACTATATTGTAGTGTATCCCAGTGTTCTTATTTCGTGATTCCAAACGCATGTTACAACATGCAAAGTCATACTTGGTTAGGCGGTAAAGATCAAGGTAGTGCAGTATATGGAATTAGATTGTCTGAGTATATGATTTACTGTTTAACGAAATAAAGTGCGCTATCCACTGTCTCATGTTTATCCTTGACCTTCAGTGCCTGATTAAGTTTAATTAAGTCGGTGTTTTTATTATCGTGTATTTCTATTCCGTTTACAATTATGTAATCGATTTCTTCAATTCTCACCCGGACTTCCTGAATAATTACGTTTTCCGGAATTTTACATATCTCACCTGAAATACCTAAATGTTCGTAAATTACCCTTAATGCTCTGGTTACCTCCGGGACAATTACGTTATCAGTTATTGCATATATTTTCCCCTTATAAATCTCCTTAACCATTTACTAGTAGTAGTCTCTATATTTTGATTAATTTTTGTAAAAGAAAATGTTTCAGTTCATAAAGTATATTACTTGTAGGCTTTCCCCGTACTTCAAAACTAAGTACTCTTTCACAAGTCCTCTTCCTTATGAGAAAATTCCCTCCCCCTCCCTTCGAACTTCTTGCCTGTAACTCATGAAAAGTAATTAGAATTACATAACTGTTATACTCCTTAAGGGGTCAATAAGAACTCATAACACTCTCTGAAAGCGTTAAAATTATTGCAACTCCCTTAAAAACATCGTTGATGAGGTTTTAATGGTTATCAAGTTAATCCTCAAGAACTTGAGAGGTTATTATGACAACTCCTTCTCCCTCAAGTTGTTCTTTCACGTCTTTCCTGACGTAGTTTGCAACTAAGAATAGCTTTAGAGGTTTGGAATACAGAGCGGAGAAGAGCTTTTTTCTATTGAAAATTTGCTCTACTGCACCTTCATCCGCTAAGTTCTTTATTTCGAACACGTATACATAATCGTTAGTTTCGTAAAAGTCTACTTCAAATGACCTCCCCTTTTCTATTACTCCAACTGTGTCTATTACCTTTCCATGTTGCACCTTTTCGGGGTTAACCCCATGTAGTTCCAGTGCTTTCTTATAAAGTGAGAGCATTGTCCTCTCCATGTTCAAACCGGCTCTATTAGTGAAGCTTCCGATTTCCGTTGATAGCTTTCTTTGTTCCCAAACCAGCTCCTCTACTGCCTTTTGCAAGGAAGCGATGGCCTCACTGTGCTTCTCTATGACCACGGAGTGCTGTTCAACCGTTCTCTGTAAGTTAGTCATTTCCCTTGTGAGGTTCTCGATAGCTACTGAGTGCTGTTCCACGGACTTTTGCAAGGAAGCGATGGCCTCACTGTGCTTCTCTATGACCACGGAGTGCTGTTCAACCGTTCTCTGTAAGTTAGTCATTTCCCTTGTGAGGTTCTCGATAGCTACTGAGTGCTGTTCAACCGTTCTCTGTAAGTTAGTCATTTCCCTTGTGAGGTTCTCGATAGCTACTGAGTGCTGTTCCACGGACTTTTGCAAGGAAGCGATGGCCTCACTGTGCTTCTCTATGACCACGGAGTGCTGTTCAACCGTTCTCTGTAAGTTAGTCATTTCCCTTGTGAGGTTCTCGATAGCTACTGAGTGCTGTTCCACGGACTTTTGCAAGGAAGCGATGGCCTCACTGTGCTTCTCTATGACCACGGAGTGCTGTTCAACCGTTCTCTGTAAGTTAGTCATTTCCCTTGTGAGGTTCTCGATAGCTACTGAGTGCTGTTCCACGGACTTTTGCAAGGAAGCGATGGCCTCACTGTGCTTCTCTATGACCACGGAGTGCTGTTCAACCGTTCTCTGTAAGCTTGATAAACTATCCTTAACCTCCTTCATGAATTCTCGAACAGTGTGCTCTAAGCTTATTATCGCTTGAGAGTTCTCCTCCAGTTTCTTAATTACTACTTCATCCTTTATCTTGTCCTTAACTCTATCCGCTATTATTTCAATTAATTCCGGGTTGTTAATTATCTGCCTAGTAACGTCATTAGCTCCCATATAAGAATATTCTTACGACTAAATAATATATTTTCTTTAAGCTGTCCGAGAGTATTTACTATGTTTAATCCCGATTTCCTACTGTGAATATCGTGATATTCCTCGATTTCTATCCAGGGAGAAGGCGCTCGTCGTATCCCTCCTATTGAAGCAATTAATAATACTTTAATTTTACGTGAATTGCCTCAAAACCTTTTATAATAATTTTGTTGAAGTTAAAAGGCTCAAGCTACTTTAAACTAAGTGTTACTAAATCCTGGGGCGATTCAGATTTGCATTATGAATTGTAATTATAGCGGACTGCAATTAAATATGGGAAATTGTTAAGTGCGAATCTCTACATAGTCCATACGATTGGATTTAATTAAATTTATTCTATCTTTGTAAATAAACTAAATTCGCTATGAACGCGTGAATGGCCCAAATCCCGTAAACTTGGGGGCCACGTTATCATCGTAGGAGGATAGAGTATACAAGGTTTAGTATTTATTACCAGAATTGATAACCTCCGTCCTAAAACAGTCCTCATAAAGAGCTACCTCGTCCTTATTAGCCAAGCTTTCCGCAATCGTCCCGCATTTTAGAGGACTTCTTAGGGGCAGTTTGAAACTCGCATTAAACTTAATGTTGGTGTTCCACTCCGGATTACTTCACAAAGTAGTGCTTACTACACTACCCTAACTTTAAAGTGACGACGGCGCTTACTCATTTGTGAGTTAATTCCTACAGACTATTTTAATGTAAATAGACATATAGGCTACCTCACTAGCTCTCCTTTTGTCAATCGGTATTACGACATTAGCACTACGACTCCCTTGTGCTATGGTGTATCCGGGAGGATAGTTTTAAATGGAATGGATAAAACGTTTTCATAATGGAGTACATGAGGCACGGAAGTAAAGTAGCGTGTATGAGCGAATCCCCGGAGGTAAATGAAACTCTGGACGGGTGTAGAGCTTACGGACAATTCGTCTCGTAATTTGTCTAAACTACCTTCGAATAAGGTTCTGCTTTTATACTGGATAGCCTTCGTTATAACCCTAATTTCCTTCTTTTTCTCCTCCAGTCCAACGTTGTTAGCCGAAGCAGTTCATTCCATGACAGATGCCGTAGTTATTACGATAACGTTTTACGCCCTAACACTTGTAAATAATAGAGATCCATTCTACACTTACGGAATGCATAGGCTTGAGACGCTAAGTTCAGTGGTGAATATAGGGACTGTTATCCTTGGGAGTATGGCTTCCTTAGCTCTTTCCGTTTCTTTTCTCCTGAACCACATACCTGATAATCCAGAAGTATTAACGGCAATCTCGTCAGCGGATCTGCTCCTCTCAATATACGCCGTAAGGAATTCCGGAGAGGTAGGAGGGGTAAAGGTCCATTCCATCTTAGATAGTACGACGTACACCATGGGGATAGGAGCGGGATTGCTCGTTCTTCTAACTCACGATGTTATCATTGACCCCCTGATGTCTTTCGCAGTGATTGGAGTCGTGATACTACAGTCGATCTCTCAATTAAGGGATTCGTTTTCAACGCTTATGGAAAGATCTCCCGTTGATGTGAACGACGTAACTTCGGAATTGCTATTGATATTCCCAAACGTACACGACGTACACGTATGGAACATATGCTCGCATATGAGAATAGCAACGTGTCACATAATTGAAGACCCTAATCTAACGTTAGGGGAACTTGATACGTTGAGAAAAAGAGCTGAAGCCGTGCTGAGAGAGAAGTTCGGAATAGGTCACGTAACAATACAATTCGAGTCGAAGCAAAATGAGGAGGACTATTAAACGATGTCACCCCCACGAGCTTATCTATTCCTTGAACTACGCAGGCTTTCTCCTAGTTGTTTTCAGGGATTTTAGCATTGCTTGAAAAGTTTCATAAAGTAGGTTATTTTTCCAGGACGATCAACTTTATTCTCCTCCTGAGGTGATGATCTAGAACCTTGGTCACCCTTATCTTTAATGGAATAGGTCCTTGCATTTCGAAACCGGTTTAATCTGTCGTCCTAAGAACCTTTTTATGTCCCAGTGCCTTATTCACCCCTACAAAGACGTTGTGTTCTCACCGTAACTAGTTACTTTCCACGGGTCGCACATCGGGGTACATTACCCCTCCCGCATTTCTCTCTTTACGATCCCAAGTGTTATCTCTCTTCCCCTATTTACACCGCAAGTGAGACGTTATATACTTGCGCGTAGATTTGGAAAACTTTGATAATCTTCTACATTCCCTTATCGCGCGGTATCCCTTTACCCATGACATAAACGAACTATTGAGTTCTTCAAAATGTAAAACCCGAATTGCTAGAATTGGAGGACTAGGAATTGATAGCGCTGCTAAAACTATCCTATGGATCAAGACATTTTACGAATTCTCCTCATGGAGATGCAGATAATTAGTTTGGTAAAACAATTTTCAGAGGTATAGTCCTTAGCAGCAAAAATAGAGTATTTCAATAAAGGATTTACGCTTATGAGATCTGCTCATCGCTGAAGAGGGTACTAGAACACGTAACGATAGTAGTCTTCGGTGCTGTAATCAGCGGGATTTACGTTCTTTAAGCGATATAGACGTTCTAATTGAAAGGGATAAGGTTGGGGATTTGTCTGGCAAGCTGAAATGAATCTTTATATATTTTCTAAACTTAAAAGCGGTGTGACTCCTTTCGAATTTCATTATTCCAACTGAGAAGATTATGAGGATTTTTATAAAGAGTTTTTCAATCTTTGGGTTGAAATCAGATGTTATTTAAGGAGTACTTCAATACTACTATTGAAACGCTATTGTAAATGATCGTAAGCATAAAAGCACCTAGTTCTCGTTACAAAACCTCATCCCGTTAAAATTGGCATTCCTTTCAACCTAAGTACTCATGATAGACTTTATGAGAGAATCGGTGAAATCTAAGTAGACCTAGAAAACCTGTGACCTAACACGCCCTTACTGGTAGACCCAAAATCGTTTTATAAAAAATAATTCTGACTGGCAAGTATAAGCTTAGTGAGAAGTAATAGAATTTATAGCTTTGTTAAGAACTCAAAAAATTGAAGAAAGGTTTATGGTGAGGAAGCCTGTATTATCACGTAGTGAACGGAGATGGTAATACCGAGTCTCTCAACACAAGAACCTAGAATAAGGTATAAATTACTTTCCGTGTTGAACTTCAAGGGGAGAAAGGTAGGGGAGTGGTGAATACGCTGGTATAAGCGTGCTTGCGGAATGTGGAGAGAAATTCCTGGGAAAACGAGGTGTCGCCTCAAACCGTGAGGGACTACGCTGAGGAGCATGGAAATGAGGTGATCGAGAGGCTTCCACGGGGAAAACACGTTGCACCAGGGATGAGGATAGCTATGCCCTACGATGTTGATGTAGGTAGCGTTCTGGACTCCCGTTACCATAGCTGTGTTAGAGGCGAAGCGTGTAGTGCCTTATAGAGGTTCGGTCTGTTTCACCCGTCGCGGAGGATTTTGCAAATCGCACGAGCTATCGCGTATAACCTCTCAAACTGTTCTCTCACATCTGTAATAACATTACAGTTACCCTTATTTCTCTTACCACTGGTATATGTCTGGATTATTTCATATAGAGCTATTCTAATCTAACTAGAATATTACAATTCAGAATGAACACGTTAACGGCTCAAATCCCCATGTGGTCATTATGGTAGTATTGAATTAAATTTATTACGGTTGTTGAAATAAATCCGCGATGGAGACGTGAATTGCCCCAACAGTTTTACAACGAGAGGATTACAACGCAATCTCTCTTTATTGAAAAGATTTCAGAGTTCCTTTGACGATGCTATAGTATGGTTTTTAAATATGGCGTAGAGATGTTAATTATGGTAATAACAAAAGTAAACATCGACGGATTCAGAGGACTTAAGGTGAACGCTGAGCTCAATAAGGTCAATATAGTAGTAGGGGAGAACGGTACTGGGAAAACTTCCTTTCTTGAAGCAATATTTTTATCAACTCTTTTCCAATCATATGAGAACGATTCCGACTTTATTACTTCATTCACATACGCAATGAATAGTAGAGGTGACGTACTTTCAGCTTTTTCCACACTTTCAGATAGTGTAATAACTATTGATCATACCACGGTTAGTTTTAGGAAAAAAGATCTGTATAACTTAGAAGCGTACGTAAACGAGGATAAAGTTGCGGAAGTAAATGTGAAAAATGCGTTACTTAGTATGGAGGGACTTTCTGGGCCATTACTATTACCTTTAGTAGTAATCCAGAAAAAAGTGAATAACGGGTACTACCCGATATATATTTCAACTTTCTTTGATAATGCCGGCAATCCGGAAAAGATTTTCAGTGTTGCAAAAAGGAAAAATAGGGAGATTAAATCTGAGTTTGAAATACTACTGGATGAATATGGGCAACCCAGGTTACACTATAACTTATTACCTGCCTACGTCATGGGTAGAGGTATTCTTAAGAAGGAGATGATAAAGTTCAGCCTTACCGCTTCTAATTTATTGCTTATAGACGAGATCGAGGATTCTTTACACCCTGATTTAGTAATGCAAGTCCTGAACGACATTAAACAAAGTGGTATACAAACAATATTTACAACCCATGTAAACGAGGTAATAAAAATGGCTTCTAAGGTATTTGACGAAAATGAGAGCACTATACTTTACTTCACTAGGGGAGGGTGTAAGACGTATAAATTCTCGGAGGTTTCAGAATTTGATAAGCCCTTAAGTTGGCTCGGATATCTGTGAAAGTAAATACTACGATGTAATGTAATTTTCCTAGAGGGGATTCATGGAAAGTTCTTTTAGAGAGAAAGGATGTTCAGGAAGGGGGCGTTATCACTTCCCTATAATCTTTAGGGGATTTTCGATTAAATAGCAATTACGGTTTGTCAGAATTTCACATGGTCTACAAGATCGCACTCCCATCTCCTCTGTGTTTTTACTCCAAATACCTGTCCGGTGTTAATGTAAACCTCCATAAGGGAACTACCTTTACCCTTTTCCCGTTTCTCAAAACGTGTTCCCCGTCGTTATCCAACGTTAAGAGCAGGAGATTAAACCCCTTAAATTTTTCCGAGAACTTCTCCAATGCACCCAACTTCCTTTCCCTTAAACCCTCTAATTCATAGCTTACTTGTATTGCAACGTTCACTTGACCTAGGACTATGAAGTTAACCTCAATTTCCCCACTACTATAGTAGACATCGTAAGACTTAGAGTTGTAATACCTGAATCTCAGTAACTCGATCAGAACCGCGTTTTCCATTTTCCTCTCCATATTTTCTCCGCTGACAAACGAAGAGTAAATGCCGGGATCAATTGTGTAAACCTTCCTCGGTACTTCTCCAACGTCTTACCAGTGAACCTCCTCAACAGGACGAAGAGGAAGGAGTTCTGTAAGCAGTCGAGGTAGTTGTTTACCGTCTGATGAGATAAGGAAAACGCATTACCTAGCCTTATCGTCGAGACCTCCCTGTCTATGTTTTCCAGTGAGAACATCGCCAATTCCTTAATATCCCTCCTGGTCTTACATCCTGACCATCACGTCTTTAGTGATGACGTCGTCGAAGAGAGTTCCTAAATACGCCTTTACGCTCTGCCTATAACTTTCCGGGAAACCTCCAACGTTGAGGTACTCCCTAAGTTTAGACTTTACCTCGCTTATACCCCTAGTACTTTCCCTAACATTCACGTCATGGTATTTGAGGAACTCGCGAAAGGAGAAGGGGAGTAGAAGGTAATCTACGTGCCTCCCGGTTAAATAAGTTGCCATCTCACTGCTCATAAGACTTGCGTTACTGCCCGTAACAATAACGGGCATTAAATCCCTAAGCCTGGACACGAACCTCTCCCAACCCTCTACATTCTGAACTTCATCAAGGATTAATACTTGTACGGTACCCTTGACCTGGTAAACGGCCTCTAACACTTTTTTGAGCTCATTGGCCTTCATCCGGGAAAACCTCTCGTCCTCGAAGTCAACCCTAGCGTACGTCATCCCCTCACTCAGCTGAATTGAGTAAACAGATTTGCCCGTTCTTCTGGGCCCGGTTATTAAATAGGCGTTGTTCGCATTAACGCTATAGTCGACTTCCCTCTTTATTTTCTTCTCCTTCTCAAACTTCTCCCCGATCAAATCCTCTTGGTCTAGAATTATCTTCTTAATTCCTCAACTTCCATAATGAAGTGTTTCCGTAAGCCTTTTTAAACCTGTCAATTGAGAATTGACAGTTCTGCGCGGTATTGTAAATTAGTAATTGACAGTTCCTGCTCATAGGGCTAGTGCCTCTCTCCTAAACTAATCTCCCTTTCCTGGTCAAGAGTCCTTCGTAATTAGGGTACCTACGGGAGAAACTACACTGCTAATTCGCGTCTGTTCTGAATGTCCTGAAATTCGAGGTGAAACGCTGAGGTCGAAGCGAGTTGGTGTTGACCATTATAACATTGAAAAGTCCATGAGGTGCTATATGTATCACCTCTTACACAAGTATGGGAAAAGTGGGTTCAGATCACCCTAGATTAATGCCTAGTTTTTGAAGTTCCTAATCTCAGGCACCTTGAATCTCCTCGTTACTAAACCGTTTCAAAAGTAGTCATCCCCATTCCTACGCGTTTTCCCCGTGGGGAGGCCTCTACCTTAAGGGGCACATAGGCGTTATCGATACTTTCGTCTGCTTGAGGTGCACGATTGTTGATCGAGGAAGGAAGTACCGAATGACGCTGGAACCTCTCGCCGACTTCGTAAATCCCGTCATTAATTGTCGTCAGGTACCCATATTAAGGTTTGAACCAGTGATCCCCTTACCCTGATGGGGTAATGTATTAAAAATGATCTTCAGGTGGCTTCTGAATTCTAATTTATCACCTTCACTAGTCTTACTCAGTGCGTAATATGAGTGAAGGTCCTAGCGTGGTACATCCCCCAAGATATTACCTTTCAATAGTCTCTAATACTCTTTGAAATAAGAATAAGTAGTGTTAATTGCAAATTACGGTTAGGACAGCTCAAATAAGCTAAACTATAAATCGTAGTCTACCGCTAGCTAAGGATGTTCGATTAGATTTTTTTCGTCTAAATAAACTAAATTCACAACGGGAACAGCCCGGAATCCACTATTCCCACTTAAGAGAATCTAATCGAAATCGAGGGGAATTCGCTAATGCCCAAATTGCGTTCGACGGTAAATATTTTAACTAGTTTAACTAGTTTAACTTCATGAAAGTGCTTGTAAAAGACGTTGATGAAAAGCTTTATAGAATGTTAAAGGCTAAAGCGTCGATTGAAGGTATCTCCGTAAGTGAGGCAATAAATGAGGCAATAAAACTTTGGTTGTTAAATAAGGATTCGGACAGAATTAAGGTAATAAAGAGCAAGGACTTTTGGGATACCGTAAATGAAGGAAAGTACGCGTTGTTCTGTGATGGCAATTTCATTGGGGGCTATGAGGACGAGAATGAAATGATAAAGGAGGCTCGGGAATACACTAAGTGTTACGCTCTAAGCAAAAAGTGGTTGATTGGAGAGGGTGAACTCACTGGAGTGTTTTGATGTAAATGAAAAACCTACACTGCACGTGACAGTGTCTGACCCGGTGAATGGGAAATCTGCTGAAGTGGACGTACTAGTTGACACTGGATTTTCCGGTTGGTTACTCCTCGATTACGAAGTTTACACCAAACTTAACTCTCTGGAAATTCCCGTAACAAGGAAATATAGAAGCATTTTAGGTAATATTGAAGTTTACATGTCCAAAGCCAATATTACCGTCAATAGTATTAGCGTAGATGGATTTATTGAGTCCTATCCTTACGTAGAAATGAACCTACTAGGTAGAGAAATATTGAAGAAACTGAATATATGCTTTTATAAAATGGGTAAAGTATGTATTGCATTCTAATTGAGTTATTCAAAGTTCTCGCAAATTCAGGCTATTTGAAAATGAACGAATTCAATTGAATTCGTGAAACATCGTTGATTACGTAATAATCCCTTTCATTACTCGCGAAAAGTCCTTCGCAAAGAACTCTCTAAGATAAAGTACCTTAAGGGAAAAAATTAATACACGCAAAGAAGCTTTAGCATAATGGACACGGAGAAGTTAAACATTGTACTTAGAATTCTTTGGAAAGGCGGCGTTACCAGAGTTGCGGTAGAAGAAGCTAGAAATATTAACAGCAGACTGATCGTTTATAGGAACGCTTCTACTCAATACGATCTCTCTGACGTAGACGTTAAAGTCCTTTTCGACAATAAATCAAAGCGGATTTTTACGCTGTTGACGTCCATTTACGCGGGTCATAGGGGAGAGGAGGCTACGGTAGACTTAGACAGGATCATAAAAGCTAAGGACCTCATTAGGGGACCTGCATTATTTCACGATCAATTTGCGGGAATAACGGGCTACTTGAGGAAAAGGAAATACGGAGAGGATTACGCGGTATATATTCATGAGACTTCCCTTGATAGTAAGGGAAAGAAGTGGGCTTTGCCCAGGATCATGGAGAGAAAGGTCTTGGAAAAGAGTAAGGTGATTATCACCAACAGTAATTGGAACAAGGAGATCTTGGGGAGTTGGGGCTTTAGGGCTGAGGTGGTCTACCCCGGCTGTTATCCCAAGGAGAAGATAAACCTTGACAGGGAGAAAATTGCGCTAACAGTGTCGGTGTGGGACTCAGGCAGAAGACCGGAGATTTACGGGGAAATCAGCAGGAAAATTAAGGGGAAATTAGTTATGGCCGGTTACTGGACAAGGCAGGACACTTTAACCGAGTTTACCAAAAAATACGGGGGAGTGACGGTGACGGGACCTATACCGGAGAGTGAATTGCGAGAGTTGTATGACAAGGCTGCGGTGTTAATACGATTCGGTTTCAATGAGAAGGGACCCGGCATGGGAGTTTTAGAGGCCATGGGGGCTGGTATGCCTGTTGTAGTCAATGATGGGCTGGGAAGCAAGGAGTTGATAAAGGATAACGGATACGTTGTACGAGATTGGGAGGAGGCAGTTGATAGGGTAAACGAAATACTGGAAGACGAGAATTTAAGGAGGGAGATGAGTAAGAACTCTTGGGAGATCGCTAAGAGCTTACACTGGAGCAATCATGCTAGGAGGGTAAGAGAGTTACTATCGAGAGTGTATTAATTTGTGGTCATATTGATAAGTTTGAGTTATGCACCGTGCTAGCAAAAACCGGTAAGCTATTTAGTAAAAAAGAAAGGGTGGAGTTTACCTTACACTTTATTGCTCCTTTGAGGTAAAAAGGGCGTGGAGTGATCAAAGAAAAGTGAAGAACCCTGGGGAAAATGCTTTCAAACAAAATTATTAGAAATGAGGGTCCCATCCTGTGTAAGTGATTACAAAGGGTAGTGTGAAGGTTTTCATTAAGGTTCGTCTGGTCATATAGGGTCTATGGGTCGTCATCACTTATTGAGTCTATTCAAAGGATTACAATAAATTTGATGAAATTGATTCTCAATCGAACAGAAATTTACGCTATACATTTTCCTTCTTCCTAGTCCGTACAATTCGTGACTAGGAGCTGATATCCTACCTAGTACAGTATCACCTCTGAATAAGGGTAATGATAAGTAAACCATTCCTTTCCCTAGGGTAGGGGAACGTTTCGGGTAAATACGATCCCTTCTCCCTTAAGGGTGTAGAAATAAAAAGGAATTTGAGACCTTAACGAGAGAGCTCCTGTATCCCTCTATATGGAAATTACGCGCAGACAATGACCCCTGTACAAGATGTCCTGGTCATTTCCTCTCCTCATCAATCTGACAAAGTGTATCGAATGTACTTTCCAATTTGAGAGGGAATGGAACCATAAGGCGCTATATGCCTCGCCTCCAACATAACTATGGGTACAACTGTCTCGAACGCTATTTACGTAAACGTCGTCCTTGCCTCTCCTGTCTTGGACAACGTGAGCCTCTCTGACTAGACCGTTGTAGGGATTTGCTATCCCTAGTAGTGTTTTCCCCGAAGAATCCCTCGGTTGTCCTAAACACTATGTTATACCTACTCTTAACAAGGGGAATATTTAGCTTATAATCCTTAAAATGACAGATATGAAATTGAGACTACGAGGTAGGAATCCCTCAATTATCTTAACGTCCTCTTCTGTGATTATCTTAAATATTTTGAAAATGGCAAGAACAGCTATTATTAGAACGAAATCTAGGAAAAGAGGGTCAACTGCTACTTCGTAGAGGCCAATAAGCGGAATCATTGAGAGAACGCCGATTTCCTTCTTTCCTAGAGAGAAAGCAGAAGTTCTAATAGCGTAAAACAGCACAAAGAGAGAGGAGATTGTTGCTACTGTGATCTGAGATATAGCACCTCCCATTATTCCTATCCTAGGAATTAACAAATAGGAAGTGAGTAATACAAGACCGCCGTTTAAAACTGACAGGATAAGAAAAGGTCTCAGATCCCTCTTAAATGCGACAATGAAATTAGTCAAGGAAGATACGGAAAATGGAAGGGTTGATGAAATCAAAAGCAGAACGAAAACATCTAGTCCCGTCTTGTACGCCGGAAAGAAGCGGTCAATTACTATTTCGCCTATGGGAATAGAGACTATTACTGCAAGAAAAGTTATTAGTGATAGGACTCTAAAGGAAAGGGAGGACATCCTCTTCTCATCTTTCCCTAAAGCCTTGTAAAAAGACGCTGTTGGCAACAAAACGCCGCTTAAGGCGCCTAAAACCATTGAAGGTACTCCGGCAACTAGAGCTGAAAATTGGTAAATGCCTAAGTAGTAAGAACCTAGTAAATAAGCTGTAGTTACTCTATCCCCTTGAGAAGAAAAGAAATTTGACGAAGAAGATAGGTAAAGAGGCAAACCTTCCCTGAAATGCTTAAAAAGAAATGCGAAATGTGGAGAAGGGAAAATTACTCCAATTTTCCTGCTCAAGAAGGCATAGTTTATGGAAACTGAAAGCATTCCTCCTAAAGTCCAGATCTCAACGAATAGGTAAATGCTGTGAAAGAGGACGGCTATTATCGATATACCCCATCTTATGATTAGAAATAGGTTCCCCGTTATTGCTAATTCAGTGAACATGTCCATCCCTATCATTATCACTGTCATTACGGCATTTAGAAGATAGAGGAAAAGGTAAGGTATTGCCAACTTAACGTAGTTCGGGAAAAGGAGAAGGACTAGGAGAATAGGAATGGTCATAAAGGGGAATGAAAGAAATTTTTCTACTATACCTTTATTTATCTCTTTATTAGCGTAAAGATAAGATATTTCTCTTGCGATTATTGCACCAGGGATTAGATAAAAAAAAGTCGATGTAATTACCTCCAGGAGTTGAATTATCGCGACTTTCCCGAAGAACGCCGGATTGGTAATTTTAGCGGTAATGATGAAGAATATTAAGGCAACGATGACGTTAGTAGTGGTGACACTAAGGCTCTTCAGTGCATTCTTTATAGGGTTCATTCAGTTATCGGCTTTAGAAGTAAAATAATAAAGCTTTTCCTTATGTTGAGTCTGGGACAAAAACTTCAGATATCACTTATTTTATATTACGAATACGTGAATAAGAAGTTAACCCAGAGGGACTTCGAGGACTTCAAGAAGTCAATAGAGGACTTGATTACTATACAAGGAGAGTAGGGTCGGTAAGGCGGAAACTGAGGAAAGGGAAGAGGAGAGGTTAACTAGGTTAAGGTTCGGTAAAGAGTTAAGGAAGGACATAGATGAAAGGGAAGTTCGTGAAGACATGTAAGAGTAGGGGAGGAAAAGCAAGTTAACCCCACAAGGCGTACTGGTAAAAGGAATACCTAGGCCAACAGGGGAGTTGTAGAACAGGCGTCACTGCTAACGAAGGAGGAGATAAGCTACAGGACGGTAGAGAGACTTATTTGATATCTTCGTTTTCCTTTACAACATGCTCTCAAAGGGCGTAGTGGCCTTCGATCAACGCGGTCATGGACAGGCTATTCCCTAGTGGTAAGCATTACTGGATGAAGGGGAGAAGTCTGGGGAAGAGGTGAGGGAAGGGAAGGACTTCTTGTACTCTTCATCTTCGACTTGGGCAGTAACTTGATCGCTTACGGTTACTCGCTTAAGAGCGAGAGAGGCTTATGAGATGGCCCTCGAGGTCCTGAGGGATCTTGGAGCCCAAGTGGACTCCTTGAGGACTGACAAGTACTACGGCAAGTCTACACTTGATGACTTCCCTGATTCCAAGGTCTACTTGATACCCAAGTCTAACGCCACGATTAAAGGAGGTGGAGATGATATTGAGGTTCATTGGGAACCTGCTGGAGTAGTTGGAGGAGTCAAGCGTGAGAAGGTAGAGTCCCTGGTCTCCTCCAAGGAGGACAGAGTGGATCATAAACAAGGTCAGGGAAGAGAGGATCCGCTTGATGGTCTTAGCGAGGGTCGCGATTCACGACCTACTGTGGTCCAAAGCGTTAGATTAAAAATTATGAAATGATATGTAAATTTAGAACCCATTAGACTAACTTGTCCCAGACTCAATTTGACCTAAAGATTTATTACTGAACGCCATACTCACTATATCTACAAAAATTTTTAAATGTATTTTTATATTTTATGTGAATGTGCAATACAGCAGTTATCGAATTTTTTGTAGAAAATATTAATTGTGAAGAATTTCAAGGCAAAAGGGTTATAGAGGTGGGAAGTAAATATGTTAATGGTAGTGTTAGGCCTCTTATAGAGAAGTTTTGTAAACCTAGGGAGTATATTGGAGTAGATGTTAAAAAAGGGAAATTTGTCGATGTTGTTCTTCCTGCAGAGCAGCTTGTTGAGAAATTTGGAGAGGATTCCTTTGACGTGGTGATTTCTACGGAAATGTTAGAACATATCAAAGATTGGAGGACAGTTATAAATAATATGAAGCTGATTCTTAAACCGACCGGATATATATATATCGACTAGGTCTTTCGGCTTTCCATATCATGCATATCCTTATGATTTCTGGCGTTATGAAATTGAAGATATGAAAGAAATTTTCGATGATTTCGAAATAATAAACCTAATGAGAGATCCATTAGAACCAGGTCTGTTCCTCAAGGCTAGAAAACCCTTTAATTTCAAGCTGAGGGATTTAACGGTTATCGCATTATATTCTATGTTAACTGGAAGAAGAATTAAAAGTGTTCCAGATAAATTGCCTATGAGCAGAAAAATATTTCTATTATATCAAAGATTTAAAACTCACACATTCTTCATTTAAATATATTCAACTGATAGGGAATTTTTTTATATTTTAAGAAACATTAAAATAAGTTTATCTAACTTGACTATACTTTAAAAACCTTTAAATATAGTACTTCCAAAAAAAAATGTCATATGAATAAGCTACTCTACCATTTAATATATCTTGATTTATTCCTATTACACGGTAAAAGAGGTAAATTCAATAATTATTTTGCATTTTCAAGGAAAAAAGGTAAAGTAATATTTCCTAATGAGTTTAGTATTAAATTAAATAAAGATAATTTTGATGATGTGTTGAACCTTTATCTTTTCTCTTATAAATACGGTGTGGATATTGGAAATAGTTGGAAATTTGATAACGAGAATAATATTATAATTACTCCAGATGAAATAAAATTCTCTATAAGAGGATTTGATAGCTTAATTTTTGCTGAAACTTTTTTGTATGACACGCATTTCGTGGATTATAATCTAGAAAATAGAAAAGTAATTCATGCTGGAGCCTACACTGGCGAGACGGCATTATATTACGCAAAACGGGGAGCTTATGTTTATGCCTTCGAGCCTCAACTAGACTGTTATAATATTGCTCTTAATAATCTTAAATTAAATCCTGAAATAGCTAGAAAAATTGTGTTAAAGGATTGGGCGATAGGAGAGAATGGCGAAATAGAATTTCCTAACACTAAGTGTAATGGAGGAACTTCTTACCTTCATGAGTATAAAGATAAAATAAAAGTAAGGAGTGTAAGTATTTCTACGATTCTAGAAGAATTTAGTATTTCTCAACCAGATATTCTTGATTTAGATATAAAAGGAAACGAGTTTCAAGTCATTAATGATAGAGTTATACAAAAATTCCGTACAGTTAGGATAGAATACCTCACTATAATTAATGGCAAAAAGATAGGAGATATGAACTATGTAATTGAAAAATTGCGAGAGTACGGCTTTACAAAAATAAGGATTTATAAACAAAACGAGTTACCATTTGATCTTTCAATTAATGGAACAATAATAGCACAAAAACAGTGATGTTTCATCAATTTTACAGTCATGTTTCGCTAATTTTACTAAAAATAAGACAATTTCTAAAACATAGGAAAATTCCGCTCAAAAAATAGAAATTAGCTAAATTTCCGTTGAAGTGGAGAAAGGATAGATTTTTATCTTAGAGAAAGGCCCGTAACTTAGTTTTTACACGTATAGTAATACCTTGTGTGTTATCAGGTAGGTAGAAATGAGAACGTTGAAGTTTAAGCGAGCGATTTCCTAAATCTAGGTATGAGGATAAGCAAACTAGGACAAGTCCCTCGCTAATGAACTTGTATTGGAGGCGTTCAAGAAGATTTCGTGTAATTCCCGCGACGTTATCGGGAGAATTAAATCCCTCCTCCTGGGGAATAGAGGAAAGGACTACATTTCGCTTGTAAGATAAGGGAAAAAGCTAGGGGAACTATTGGGTAGAACTTTCGAGTTCTGGGAACTCTGCTTGATCTTCTCTGAGACCGCGCTTGGTTTCGACGGGACCTTCTTGGGATTGGGAGAGAAGGAGACGGAGTAAGTGGGGGACAAACTCTTCTCGGGAAAGGTTAGATCAGCAGAACTCCTGTCTCCCGTGAGATGTAACGTGGTTACCTAATTCGCGGTTAGAGAGGATCAAAAGCCCTCTGAGTTTCTTCAAGAGTTCGTCAACAAGGCAACGCAGCACGTCAACTTGGATTACGTTGTTGCGGATGCGGGATTCCTCAACCTGGAGATCCTCAAGGAGTTACCCGCAAAAACCGTGATTAGGGGGGAGAGAATTTTAAGGGAGTCAAGGAACTCTTTGCTCAGCCCCTTACCGTGAAGTACTACAAGGTTGAGGATAGATCTTACGTTGCCTACAGCGTGATAGAGTACAAGGGACTCTACTATTACGACGTGATTTACGTGAAACATAAGGAAAAACCAATGCAGTTCGTTTTCGTGTCCAACATTAAGGAAGAACCTTACGAGTTGGAGGAGACCTACAGGTTGAGGTGGCAAATAGAGGAGGGATTTAAGACGAGGAAGGCTAGAATAGAACTCATAAGGAGTTTGTGCAACAAGCTCTACCTGATCTACGCGCTCCTCGACACTTCCTGGAACTTGTACCTCTTCCTCTCATTTAACCTCAAGGCACCTGGAGAGAAGTCCTAGCGTTTAAACAGTTCGTCAATCTCCTCTAGGTGTTTTTAAGCTTCAGGGTGGACTACGTACCTCGCTTTGACCTCGTGAGATAAATTCAGAACTTCTTGTGTTTGCTATCATTAACTTGTAAAATATATCAGATTTTGACTAAACATATCTTATTGTTACGTCCATGGAGTTGACTTAATCCTATATTTTTATATACAAATTACACTAATAATATCTTACAAACATGAGATTTTTTTGTGAAACAAGACTGTCTATATATCTATCTCATTCATAAATTGCTATTCACAAAAGAATCCTGTATCGCCATACCCTTCTAGGATTCTTAGTTATTGTAACACGGCATTTTCATTATTAAATTAATCTATTATAGTTAATTTTAAAATTAAATTAAATATTATTATTTTGTATATTTTTGTAATGCCTTATAAGTAAGAATTGAGGCGTTCGTCTTTTACCGAACAATAGTGGCATGGTAATTGCGATTAAACTGAAGCTAAATTCTGATATATTCATCTGCGAAATGAGAAGATATTTAATGAATTTAAACAGAAAATTTCCATATGATGGTAGTTTAACTTTGTAAGTACAATTAAAATAATTATTATATATATATAAATATTTTTCTAAATTAATTATTAGTATCTCAACAACTCTTCTACAATTATTACAATTCTTCACTAATTTTAAGATATTGTAGTAATCTTTCAAATCTCTGTTTGCTTTACAGATCGTCTTATGTTGAAACTCTACGAAATCGTTGTAACTAGAAAATTTTCCAAAGCTTGTAATTCCAGAACCTACTCTGAAAAATGTTAATCTTCTGGAAACATGTAAAATATTACCTTCCAATAATGATATAAAAAATAGAGCTAAATCTGGAATATTATCAATACCTTCAATAAAACTCTTATACTTTATCAGAACATTTTTCCTTATACCCATTGAAGAGGTATTATGATGAATATTTGAATAATGCCTATATATAGATAATATATTGTTTGAGTTTATAACCATATCTTCATGAGGTTGTCGTTCGTCCAGGGACTTAGCGTAAAAATTTTCTATTTTATTACCAATAATATCAATGTATTGCTGATGATTGTGTATCATTACTATATCGTCATTTTTTTCAAAAATTCTCTTTATATATTCAATCTTATCACTCTTGAACATATCGTCATCTTCTAAGAAAAACACTATATCTATATCATTATTTAAATAGTCTATAGCAGCGGCGATTTTCTTTCCTATTGATGCATAACCCGCCTCAATAATATTGTAGTTTTGGAATCCTTTGATTAGTGGTAAGCCTTTTACGAATTCTACATTATCAGTTGTAATAATTACTTGTTCAGGAACAATGGTTTGGTTTAAAAGAGAACTTAATGCTTGAGCAATATAGTTGTAACGCTTATAAATGGTTACAATTACAGCAGACTTCATCACTTATAACATAAGAGTCTAATAGTTATAAGTTTCTTATGTTAAACATGTTTGGCGTGCTCACTGTACTATCATTAAGATATCCTTTTTTGCATAACAACAATTACTTTTGGGTAGGAAGCGCTACACACTTAATTTCTAATAAGACTACTAGAACATCGAGTCCAGTGCACCACATATTTTGTTTTTCTTGAGATCAACATTCTTTCCTATAGGCATACGAGGCACTACTTTATGACGCGCTTATAGACGTCTTCCAATAATAAAATGTCTAGTACGTAATTAACGTGAATACCTAGATAAAGTAAAAAGTTATAAAACACCTCTGTTTAAGATTAAATTAGTTAAATTATGTTAAGGAAAATAACATAAAATTAGTTTATCATGAGTATTTGGAAGATATCTTGAAGTTTTCGAGAATCAAGACTAGAAACGAGTTTTTCTAGCCTGATTTTAAGTGGAGATTTCAGCGTTTACTAATGGACCCAAACCACTGAGCATTGTAAGGTGGGCCCAAGAGGCGTCGCATGCTTCTCCTTTAATACGGCTTTGGGAATAATGGGTCCAAAATGACACTTACGACAACGTCACGGTGCTTGACGTTCTTAACCTTGGACAGCTTGTGCTTCTTTATAACTAAACCCTTATACGCGCGATCTATAATAATAATGTGACAGTGTCTAATATGCAATAAATGTAATCTAGTTTATTAAGTAAATTTTTATGGTAAAAATAAACACCAAGAACTTAACTAACGGGATAATACTTAAGGGAAATTACGCCTAGGTTATACCGTGATCTACATTTATTCCGACGTAATCCCCCAAGAGTTGGGTTGGAAGAGTAAATCCCTTTTGGAGTGCGAGGAAATCCTGAGTAAGTTACAGGACGTAATTGTCAGGGAGTTCAAGGACCGCGAGTTCTCCAAGTACGAACGCGGTGTACTTGAAGATGCTGATCGTGAGGGTGCTTTTCGGAGAGTCGTATAGGGGAGTAATTGAGCTAGCGGTTACCAATGAAGTGGTCAAGGTTTTCCTTGGCGTTAAAGATGTTCCGTCTAAGTCCTCGTTGCACTGGTTTGTGTATGAATACGACGATAGAATTAGGGATCTGCTCCTCAAGGTCTTCAGGAGATTGGAGTCGCGAGTTAAAGAGGAGCGACTTCCACCATTTCTTAGCTAAGGAGAAGTTCGGAATGCAAAGGTTGATGGACAGCTTTCCCGTGGAGCTTCCTCACGGGGAGAAGATCGTCGAAACGCACATAGAGAATCTTGTACTGGATCTCAGGGAAATTGATCCAAGAAAGAAACCTCATGAAGTACTTGCGTCTCTCGATGAGAGGAAAAGGAAGAAACTCTTCTCCCATTTCCCTGGAAATTACACGATAGTGAACACGAGGGTAGCTGGGGAAGAAGTGGGGGAAAAGCCTGTTCGGGGGGAAGTGCTTCGCCGAGATCTCCTTAAGACCCTCATGGTTTGCAAGGTTAAGATAGTTCCGGCTAAAGTTTCAACTTTAAGTCTCCTATCTGCAACGTGATCACGCTCGCGGACAGGGGGTTTTCAGAGAGAGGCAAGGTGATCAGAGTCAAGAGGGGCTTGGGAATACTGAGAGGTGGTGTAGAGTTCTTTGACACTTTCCTCAGAACGTGAGGCCTTACGCGAGGAGCATGAGGGGATTTAACGTCTTTGCCAGCCTCTTTGGCCTGGCTTACAATATTCAGCGGTTCAGATCCGTTAAAAAGCGCTAAGATCTCCAGTTAAAACCCCGCTAGAGAAGCTCGTCCCTAGCCTTGATCCTCGAAAGTATAGAGATTAGTTGCTAGTGTACTTAATAAACTGATTTTATATTGTTTCTTCACTAGTAATTAAACGAATTTAATTCTAAACTTACGTATTTTATAACTTTTTACTTTATCTAGTTATTCACATTAATTACACATTGGACACTGTCACGTGATTTTCCCCTAATTTAGAAATCATCTTATCCCTGGTGAAATTGATAAAACAAGACTACCTTAAAAAAAGAATATTCCTACATTTTCTTGCTTGTTCTAATTGTTTATATAAAAAATTCCTTATAAACATAGATAATTCTAAATTAATTTTAGATTAAATAAGAGTTTTTTATTTTCTATAATTATGACTAGTATAATTAATACGATAAGCAAAATAGTATAAAAAATAACTAGTATGTCATTTAATGAACTGTAAACATAATCTAGCTTTATATTAGAATTAGTTATAACTACGAAACTTTCATTGGAATATACAGGTATAACTTCGTTACTTCCACTTGTTTTTAAGAACCTATTCATATCTTCAATATAGCTATATCTAAATATTATAGGAAATTCAAACTTCTTATCAGTATTCTTAGTAATAATGACTTGATTTGATCCAATTTGTTTTATTTTTAAGGAAGGTATATTCTTAACATAAATAACTGAAATATTCTTTGTAGTAAAAAATATAGAGTAGTTTGTAATACTATTTAGTACTTCTTTCTCATATTTTATTGATAATATTGCTGCTTCAGAATAATTCACTCCAGTTATATTCAAGGATCTAGCTAGCAAATTTAGCTTATAGGGATACTCGCCTTGTGGCTGAGGACTCCAGAGAGGCCCTGAAATATTTACAAATATAATATATCTAACCGGGCTAGCTTCCTCTTCGTCAGAAAAGTTATATACAATGATCTTACTATTATTAAATATAACTGGATACTTTTGTAAAATCTGTTCGAATTTATATATTTCTTGGGAAGTAGGATAGGGGTAAAAGTCGTGAGGGATCACATTTTTTGTTAGGATAATGTAGTTTATACCAAGTATTTTCGCTGCATTTATAACTGGTTCTAGAGAGGAATTAGGGTTGATAGGATAAATGGTAATAAACCATTCTAGAGAGTTTTTATTATAAGGAAAATAGGAATTATAGACATCCCCCTTTATTAAGGTGCTCCAAAATCCAGCGCCTACATATTGATTGTTTTGGGAGAAATTATATGCTACATAAACTCCACTTGAAGGAAGAACTAAAATTTGTGGATTTATGTCGGGTCCTCTATCTACGACTTGAGCTACCTGGTAAAGATAGTTAGGAGGATTCCACGCCTCTGCCTTCGTTATAGAGCCGGTGTAAAAGGGGTATACCTGAGCAGCAACAATTAACAAAACACATATAATGATAATAATCTTTTTCGGCACATTTAATTTTATATTAACAAAGCTAACTGAAAGTGACAGTGTAACACTAAGCACAATGAAAAATGTAAAAGATAACCAAGGTATGTCTAAACTCCATAGGTAAGGAGTATTAGCGTAGATTTGAATGTACTGGGGATAAATGTAGGGCAATGCCAACCAAAGATCTAAAAGGAGAAACATGAAACAAGTTATTATTTTAAGTTTATTTGCTTTATAAAATATAAAATCAATAAAAATTAATATCTGTATTAGTAAATTTGTATATATAAGAAAATCAGTATTATTATTAAAGAATGTATTCGGATAATACGTAAGAGTAAGTGCGTGAAATATATTACCTTGGAATGAGTCGATATATGCTTTCAATACTGCCACATAATACCTTTTTCCAATACTGGAGGGAAATACGTTTAATGCCGATATATATGATGAGAGATAACTGAAAACATTAAGAACAATTACTGTAATTACTGACATCATTAATATTTTAAGCTTGGATTTTATGTTTTGTTTTGAGATTAACATAAGTCCGAAAAAGAAGATGGCAACGACGAGATATGCTACAAGAACAAGGGTTAAAATAGAATCAACCGATATTACGAGCAGGATAGACGCTATAATAACCTTTAGTGATTTTGTTATAAAATTATAATTATCTATAAATACTGAATAAATAAAATATAGTACCCAAGGAAATAAAGCATGAAAAGGAATAAACGTGCTAGGAAGCAAAAGTATATCATAATATAAATTAATTCCAGAATTAAAGAAAACCTCTGCCAAGATCACCAAACAAAAGAAGAACATGTTAGGTTTAGTAGAATTTCTAATTATGTTATCATACGCTATTAGGGAGATTGCAACGTTTCCGATAAGAGTGGTAATTAGCATACTAGTGATCTCATCGTATTTACCCAGGAATAGAAAAAACATTAATGAAAAAATATCGATTATTACGTTGTTACTTATAGAGCCGCCGTTTACGTTTGTGAAGAATAACTGATAGTTGCAAAGGTAGTTAAAGCTTAAGGGGAAAATATTATCGCCGTAACTATAAAATATATATCTATGATATAATATTATTATAGTAGCTAAGGATGATAATAATGCCGTAGCTAACACAAACACATATTTTCTAGTAAGATAAGTCGTTAGCGCCCTGGCACTTAGTGAAGGCATGAACAACTTATTAATTTTTTAGTAATAAGCATTTTTAGGGCTGAATGGATATAGCGTCATGTATAGTCACTTATAATCCTGATTATGAACTCTTAGAATCAACATTACATAAATTGAAAACCTCGGGATGTGTGTCAATAGTAATTGATAATACTGGGACACATAATAAGAATATCGACTCCGATATATTAATTTATAATTACAAAAACTTCGGTTTAGGAAAGGCTTATAATCAGTGTCTGGAAATAGCAAAAAAAGATGGGTATGAGTGGCTATTATTATTAGATCAGGACTCAAGACTAAATGACCAATTTAATCCACATGAGCCAGTCCAGAAATTAGCAAAATACCAAGATTTTTACATAAAAACTGCAATACTTAGTATAAATAAAGATATTTCAACTAAAATCTTAAAATTAAATGATGACTTTTACTTAACTAAATACGTAGTAGGTAGCGGCTCGATGCTAGAAGTAAATAAGTGTTATTCGGACCCGTTTCTTGAAAACCTTTTTCTCTATAGTATTGACATAGAATATTCAGTTAGAATGAGAAAAAAGGGATATTTTCTACTTTCATATTCTAAACAGATGATAGATTACACCATGGGCCAAGAAATTAGGATGTTTAAAAGAAGGTTCAACACTCTAACATTTAAGATACTTAGCAAGTTGTTACATAAAGACTTAACTAGATACCCATATTATAAGAATACTAACAGGTATTATTTAATGCTAAGAAATGATCTATATTTGCTCCTGAGAAGAAAAGTAGACATTTCATATGTTAGATATATTCCTCTGTTGATAGCATATATAAATGAGACCGACGGATTTTTAAACGGAAATATCAAGGTCTTAAAGGCGGTTCTCCATTCCATTAAGGGAGATCTTGATAAAGATAACTTAGAAACAACAAGTGCACTTTAGTGTTGTGAAATGATGAAGGTAGTTTTTTTTAACATACCCCATTTAAGTGTTCAAAGAGGAGGAGAATTCTGGGAAAGAAGAGTTATAGAATATCTCAATTCCTTAGGGGAAATAAAAGCATCGCTAATAACAACAGATTGCTGTTTAGTTAGCGAAATAAAACCAAATTTCGATTACGATGTTATAAAATTTAAGAAATTACTCTTTTTTAATTTATATGATTTTAACGAGCTTTATCAAAAAATTCAAGATGCAGATATTTTATATTATTTTAATAGTTTTGTAGGAAGTCAGATTCCTCTTCTAATAAACAGAGAGAAGATCAAGGCTAAGTTAGTATTGGGATATCATGCTAAGAACGATTGGAACTTTTTACAAAGAATGTACTATCGCCTACTAGACTTTAAGATGAAAAATATTGGATATCATCACGTATTGACTGAGTATCAGTCAAACTTATTGAAAAAGAGAGGTTATAAAAATGTTTTCATCATACCTAATTTTATAAATTTAAGTGAATTTAATCTAAATAAAGAAGATAAATCGTTTAGAGAGATAGTTGCGCCGGGGGCTACAACAATAGAGAAAGGGATAGATACATTACTATTTGTATCAAAATATTTTAGCGATATAAAATTCTATATCACAGGTAGAGAAATAAGTTACAAATTACCTGATAATGTAATCTTTTCAGGACAATTAAATAGAGAGAAATATATTGAATTGCTAAAAAGAACCTCGATATGCTTGCTACCTACCAGAGGAGAAACATTTAGTATTTCTCTTTTAGAATGTATGGCCGCTGGGAACCTGATTGTAACCAGAGACCTACCTGTGCTTAGAGAAGTATCTAGAAATGCAGAAACAGTTTTCTTTTCGAGAAAGAATCAAGATTTCATAATGAATATTAAAAAAGCTCTTTCCTTAGCTCACGCTGAGATTCCAGCACAAAAATCAATAGACGTAGCTAAGATGTATGACGAAAATGTAGTATTAAAAAAGCTGTATGAAAAGCTAATTTCTATTGGAGAGGGACAACAAGCAGGAGGGTAATAATGAAATAGAATTAAAAGTCTATTAGTTTATATTATTTTTGAAATCTTTTATAATTATCCTTTTGTAGATCTCCTATTACTCCATGTAGAGCACCACTGATAAATAGTTTTACGCCTTCAATACCCATTCTATCATAGATAACAAAGAAATCTCCTATAATTATTTTGACCCATGATAAAGGGACTTTTTCTCTTAATAAAAGCCAGATATCATTCCTCACTAATAAATAATACCTTACCTTGTTAGAATAGAAAAGATATGTAAATCGAGTGTAATCCCAATCCTTGTGTAGAAAAAACAACACTTTTACATAGAGTTTACCTAAAAAAGTCTTGTAACTTTGCCCTCTCTCTCCAGGCTTATGTTTTATCATCTGTTCCCGATATACAAGGATTTTAAAGCCTTTCCTTACGCTTCTAAGGCAATATTCACTATCAATTCTGTCCAAAAATAACTCCTCGCAGAAAGGTTCGGAAATCCCGTAACTAACATTTAATATCATTCCGCTGTTAACAACCATTTTTCCCTCATAAAAATCTTCTTTAATGATATTTTTTATATATACAGAATTTAACGGATTTATACTTATAATAACAATTTTTTCATCTTTTATTGCCCTAACTTTGTCAATTATCATGTTAGGGTTAAAATTATCTAAAATACCCGTGTCTTGATCTAAAAACATTATCCATTCTTGGTTTAAGTCCTTAGCCAATTTAATGGCAAAATTATACGCCTTTCCAACACCATAGTTCCTATCAAATTTGAAGAGATAATCTATGAGACCTCCTAATTTCTCAATTTCCATCTGATTAGAAGAGTTGTTATCAATAACGGCTATTTTGAGAGAACTGTCTATCCTTTTTATTTTTGTGACTGTATTTATCAAATCATTCAAATTAGGATTGAAAGTGACTATAGTGATTAGCATCTCGTAGTTAATAGATGATCGAAATACAAGACTTATAAATTTTAATAAATGGTTAGACGGAGAGACAACGCTCAGCGTATAATAAATGTGAATAACTAAATAAACTAAGAAGTTATAAAATACGTCTTTCTGCTATTAAATCGTTCAATTACGAGGAAAGGAGTAATATAAAGTAAGTTTATTAAGCCAACTCGCGAACAATAACGTATTCCTCAAGACAGGAGTTTTGAGCGAGATGAGTTCAAAGGTTACAAGGAGTAGAGCTGGATACTTTAAGCTTAGGAAGCCAGCAAAGGAGTTTAATCTCTCGTAATTCCCCACACTATTGTCATGATTATATGTTCTAGATAGATAATTCCTTATATTTTAAAACTCAGTTAATAAAGTAAATTACATCTGTTCCATATTGGACATGCCACAAGAATCATCGATTCAAAATAGTGACGATAAAACTTTTATAATATATAAAAATATCGCTTTTATGGATGAGTCATCCGAGATTTTTACTTATGAGAGAAAAGCCTATGAAGGTACTTTAGATGAAGAATTAAAAAATAAATTTGAAATAGATAATAAGCAAATATTATATTATATAATAAAGGAATTAAAATCTTTATTTCCTAATGGTATTAATAATATCTTAGACGTAGGTGGAGGAATTGACCCAACACTCAATTCTATAACGCAACACGTTAAAATAAATAACGCTTATAGCACAGATTTATATGTGCCACCCGATTATATTTAGAAAGTTCTACATAATATAAAATTTATAAATAGTACAGCATATGATTTAAGTAAAATATTTGAAGAAAAATTTTTTCGACGTAGTGCTACTAATTGATGTAATAGAATATTTATTTTACACAGATAGAACTTTAAGCGTGTTAAAAGGTATTTTCAAAAAGTCTTAGTAATATCCACTTCTAATCTTTCCTCTTTTATAAACAGGTTATTATTATTTGGATATCAGCCTCTCGGAACAGAGGTATCTACAAGCAAGCATTATGGAAGACCTCGTAAATATGATTTAAGTGAAGGAGTAGCTGGACATATCAGAGTGTTTACTTATAAAGCATTAAATGAATTTTTAAGCTACAACGAATTTGAAATCATATACCGCGATAAACAACTGGCCCAGGGAATATAATTTCTTACATAAAATAGAGAAATTTCTTTTAATTGTCAATAAATCGTTTGGTTCTAGAACTTTAGTCGTTTGTAGAAAGATAAAAGATTAATCCTGAGGAGCAACTAGGGGAGCTATGAGTACTTAATCTCGTCAGAGTTTATTAATCCGTCAAGCAATCCATCAAGTACTGCCTTAACTCCTTTCAATCCCCTTCCTGATTTATTTGCAACGTATAACCAATAAATTACATATATTGGAAGAGAAAAATAAAAGGTAATCCTTTCAGAAGGAGGATCAAGATCTCTGTGGAGAACGATCTTTGACCTCATTGCATAGTATAACCTCATTTCGTTATATCTTTTCACTCCTTCTTTGGGATCTACATCATGATATACCCTAGCATAGCCTAATGTGATGTTTTTATAACCAAGCTTCTTTATTTTATATTGTAAGTATCCATCTTCTCCATTCCAAGGTATTCTTTTCCAAGGTATTAACCCTGCTCTCTTTACCGCATCCATCTTGAACATATAACTGTTAGCAAATACATCCACTTCTATTACCTTCCCTTCTAGACCCTTACAAGAAAAACCAGTATATAAGGAGACCGTTCTCCTCATAAACTTAGAGAACACTGCACCGGCATACATAATCTTTTCTGGCATCGTGTAATAGCAAGTGACCGGGGCTACTGTTCCAACATCTTCATGCTCTTCAGCATAGTTTAAAAGTTTTTCAATTGTGTTCCCTTCTACTACATTATCATCGTCGATAAAGAAAATGTAATCTCCCTCAGAAGCCTCTATTGCGTCATTTCTTGATTTAGCTACTAATGTGGGTCTCTCATGCTTTATGTACCTTACCTCTGAAAATTCATTTCTTATCATTTCCTCGGTACCGTCAGTTGAGGCGTCATCTACAACTATAACTTCAAAGTCCTTAAAGGTGGAGTCCTTAAGGGAATTTAATAGTCTTTTAAGTTTTTCCCTTCTGTTATAGGTAGGAATTGCTACGCTTACTTTTACCATTAATTTCACATAAAATTCCAGTTTAATATAATTTTTGTTCTATGTCGTTTTTAACTTTCAAGAAT
This sequence comes from Sulfolobales archaeon HS-7, assembly GCA_019704295.1. Classification (GTDB taxonomy): domain Archaea; phylum Thermoproteota; class Thermoprotei_A; order Sulfolobales; family Sulfolobaceae; genus HS-7. Next base: position 1,428,885 of record AP024596.1, read on the forward strand.
TTTAATTATTCAAATCTAACCCCAAACCTTATATAAGTTATTCTCAACATCAAGATATTCCATCCTACGAATGTTCCAGCAAGTTCTTCCATGGGGAAAACGCGTACCACTAGGGATGAGGATAGCCAGTCAATGCAAGCGTTTAGTTGCTAAGAAGTCCAAGTTGCCCAAGGCAAGAAACGCCAAGGACTAAGATGTTGATGCAAGCAGGGTTCTGGTCTTGATTTTCCCATAGCTGTGTTAGAGGCAAAGAGTGTAATGCCTTGATAGAAAGAAGATATGAGTTATAAGGTGTATCCTATTATAAAAGGAACTCCTCTAGACAGATAGAGCAAGTAAAGGAGGAATCTGTTTCCCTTACAGATATTCCTCTTCTTTCTCGAAACTCTCACGAGGTTGCTATAAGGCGTCCCCTTCAGCACTTTTAAACTTTTACCGTACCTGTAATACTTCCTAACAATATCCACTAACCTAGCATCACCGTAGTGCATTATTAGCTTATCCTTAAGTGAAGACACGTCTTTGCTCGTCTTACTAGCTTCATAGTATATCAACTCGTGATCTGGGAAGACCACATCGTCAAAATTCTCCTTCAAGTTCTCTCTCAACTTCCCGAACGTCCTGTCCAATATCTCTCGTCTGAAGAACCTCGGTAGGGCAAACCCTTTCACCGCCTCAGGAGTATTGCATTCCATTATGTTCTCCTTATCTAAATTAGCGAGTCTTATCCAGAAGGAGTCACCGATCTCTTCCTCTCCTATTATCGTCATATCGTGATCCTGAGAAGAGAGGAGAGCTAGTGCGTCCTTCCTCAGTGTCCTAGTTTCGTCCAGTAGAAAGGCATATTCACCTTTTGAGTAGTAATGAGATAAGTACCTTGCCTTAAGTAGCTTCACCTTTTCTTTGATCTCCTTAAAGCCATATTGTTGTATAATGTCGGAAACATTCTCGTCAGATGAGGAGTTGACAACTATAACTTCGTAGTCTTGGAAGGTTTGGTCTCTTATTGATTCGAAGAGGTGGTTTAAGTATTTTCCATGTAATACTGGAATTTCTATCGATATCATGGTAAATTGTAGACGTGTTATTTAAAAACCCTACGTTTAAGAAAAGGGACTTCAGACAAAATTTTTACTACATCATCAATTAAATAACTCTCTATCAAGCTAAAGGACATGAGACAGTATTCAATGTGTAATAAATGTAATCTAGTTTATTAAGTAAATTTTAGCGAGAAAAATAAACACCAAGAACTCAACTATAGGGATAATACTTAAGGGGGATTACGCCTAGGTTATACCATGGTCTACATATACGATGACGTAATCTCCCAAGAGGCGCTACATTCTTCGCCTCTAACATGTCTACAGGAACAGCCTGTCCAGAACGGTACCTAAATCAACGTTGTATTTCTCCACGTTCTTACTCTTGGCAAACTTGCACCTCTTAAGACTAAACCATTATAGGGATTCGCTATCTTCATCCCTAGTGTTACGTGTTTTCCCCGTGGAAGTTCCCCTAGCTTTTCCCTTGTCTTACAAGGGATATGTAGTTCTTTCCTCTATTTCCCAAGAGGGGGGATTTAATCCTCCTAAAAACGTCAGGAGATTAGAGGAAATCTTCCTAAACGCTTTCTCCACTATTTGTAAGGGACTTGTCCCTCGTCCTGTTTTCCCGCCTACCAAGATTTGGGAAGTCCCTCGCTTAAACTTTAACGTCCTCATTTATACCCACTTGATAGTATAGAAGGTATTACCATGCATGTAAAAACTAGGTAGTTTACCTCTCCCTTAGATAAAGGTCAATCTTTTCCTCGCTTTAGTCAAAATTTACCTAATTCCTACTCTCTTCAGCGAGATTTTCCCTTGCATTAGAAATTATCTTACTTTTAGTAAAATTGGTAAAACATGACTATTTAAAGAGTTATAAAGCATATTTGTCTAGGATTAAATTCTCTTACCCATGTGTAAAGCGATAATATAAAATCAGTTAATTAAGCTTTATAGCAAATAATTGCTTAATTTTCGAGAATACAGGTTAAGGACGAACTTGATAACGTGATATGTTTGGGTTTACCGAGGGACATAAACCGCCTGACCTCGTAAGCCTAGTTGTCTAAGGTATTCAATCTCTTGATAATCCCCCAGATATACTCCTATTTGAGTAGTATAAGTAAGTTATTCCCAAAATTTAGTTTTTAAACTATGCTTAGTCAGACCTTGAGAGTCAAAGAGAAATCTCTTGTGGGGTTAATGCATACCACGCTTAACTCTGCGTAAGACCAGGGATCGTACTTGGGATGTGTTATTATATGCAAACTAATAACCTGGTCTAAGATCAGACAAAGTATAAATCATTACTGCATTAAATACATCTGCTAATGACAGAGAATTCTCTAATCTTTTCTCTTATGTAGCCTGGGTTCTCTCACAACTTTATAACTTGGGAGGGGGTAAGTTATACGTTATTTAATCCCAGACCTAAAGACAAGCTAAAAGACGTTTTTGATAGAGAAAAAGAAATAAGTATACTAAGGAATTCGCTTGATTCCCCATTGACTGTCGTTTTGGGCTTAAGGAGAACGGGCAAAACATCGTTAGTTAAATCAGTCCTTAACAACGTAAAGGCCACTTACATATTCTTGGATATGAGAAGATTTGAAAATAGGGAATACGTAGTTTACAAGGATTTCCTAGGAGTATTGGAGAGAGAAGTTAATGCAATTACTAGAAAATATAAGGGATTAGTTGATTATGTGAAGACAGTTAAGGGAGTCAACTTCGCAGGTCTTTCTCTAAGGTTTAGTTGGGGAAAGGACAGAGCTCTCCGACGTGCTTTCTTCTTTAAACGATTGGGCTGAGGATAACGGAAATAACGTGATCTTGGTTTTAGACGAAGCTCAGGAGTTGATAAAGGTTAAAGGATATGACGTACTACCGTTAATAGCTTATGCCTTTGATAATTTAAGGAACTTGAGTTTCGTAGTCACAGGTTCTGAAATAAGGGTAAAATCGAAGTTCTTGAGGGTTGACAATGAGAACTCCCCACTTTACGGTAGGGCCTACGTTGAAATCAACGTTAATCCCTTTGATAAGGACACGTCAATTAAGTTCGTTGAAAGAGGTTTTGAGGAATATCTTAAATTCAGTAAGGCGGAGGAGGTTTACGAAGAACTAGGAGGAAACCCCGGGTGGCTAACCTACTATGGTTACGTTTATGTCAAGAAGGGGGACATTGACGTATTGGAGCAAACTAAGAGGTACGCTAGGAAGTTGTTGTCTATCGAGTTCTGTAATTTTCTGGTGGAGGGCAATAGATTGCAGTCGAAGGAAAGATACCTTAAAGTCCTGGAAACGTGCAAGCTCGGTTGTTCCTGGAAGGACGTAAAGAACGCATTAGAGGCCTTGGAGGGAAGGGAGATAAATGACGATACTTTGCACACCATACTCCGCAATTTACTGGAGTACTCATTTCTAGTTAAAGAGAACAGAAGATACTTCCTAGCTGATCCTATTTTAAAGGAGATAGGTAATGTGAAGTGCTAAGCCCTACGGTATGTTTCCGATTTACGGACTTATGGATTTCTACAAGGCGATCTGTTCCTTTGCAATTTGTTTCTATAGATGAGAGTAGCTGTTTCCACATTTGAATAACACTAATAGGGGATCATGGTAATATCGTGGAAAGTGATTAAATCGACTAGAGAGTCCTTCTTAGCCGAAGAAGTAAGGGAGGAGCACAGACAAAAGGACAACATTATGTACATCCTCAAGATAGCATATAATGTACAATAAATGCTACTTTAAATAAATTTCAGGATAGGAATGACTCATCCTAAACTGCTTAATTAGGACGACAATATAGCAAATTACCCGAGATCGAACACCCTTGCTGAACTCGTAGCCCTAAGTATATCCGCCGTTACCCTCAGTAAATGCTAAATTCATAACGCTGAAAACCTCGTTTTTCTCCTTAATCCACAAGATACAAATGGTTATTTGTGAAGATTCTCGATAAACTAATTTTATATTATTTTACTCATAGGATTAAACAAATTAATTTCAGACGTACATATTCTATAACTTTTTACTTTATTTAGTTATTCTATCAAATATACGTTTGACACCCTCACGACACAATGTGGCCCAAAGTGCTAGGGTAAAAACCTCAAATTGTTATACACTTTGGACCAATGGAACTAATTGTCCCAAAACCGGAATCACCAAATTTTATAATTTATGCCTTTTATGTCTTTTGTGGAAGACAAAAGAAACCCGATAAAGGATTTTTACGAAGAACATTACGCTAAGCTAGAACAGACTTCTCATATGTCAAAAAGGGTGAGATATACAGAAGAAGCTATCAAAAAATTTGGAAAAAAAGAATATATTCTAGAGATAGGCTGTGGAACGGGAGAAAATTTATCATATTATGCCAAGGAGTTCAACTTTAGTAAAGCCTATTGTGTAGAGGTGGCCTCTCTTACAGAAACCAAAATAAGAGAGAGAGGATTATTTCCGATTATTTTGGACGTTAATGCTAATAAGATTCCTTTAGATGACTCATCTATCGACGTAATAATTTTCGAGGAGGTTGTAGAGCACCTCTACAATTCTGACTTGGTAATAGGAGAGATAAAAAGGTTGCTGAAAAGAGAAGGTATACTAATTCTGAGTACACCAAACCTAGCATCCTGGATAAACAGGTTAACTTTACTGCTCGGCTATCAGCCCTTTTCTCACGACATATCTTTCCTAGGAGGATTCGGAAGATTAAGGAATAAGACACAGACTAACGGTCACATTAAGTCCTTTACGTTAAGGGCAATGATCGAGTATTTAAAATTCTTTAATTTTGAAATCCTAGAGATTAAAGGCATTGAGGCTGACGGTGTTTCTGGACTTCTAAGCAAGATCGACTTGTTCTTTTCTAAATTTCCAAATTATGCTTCCCATATGTTCATAGTAGCTAGGAATTCTCAATAACATAGTCACTAAACCAATTACATCTTATTAATTTTATTGGAAACGGCGCAATTTCAATAAGGGGCGATTCATGAGGGAATTCAGGTTTCCTGTGGGGCCGTTCACGTGACAGTGTCTAATGTGTAATTAAAGTGAATAACTAAATAAAGTAAAAAGTTATAAAACACGTAAGTCTAGAATTAAATTCGCTTAAGTACCAGTGGAGAAACAATATAAAATCAGTTTATTAAGACCACTCGCGACTAATCTCGAAATTTTCCGATAATCAAGGCTAGGGACGAGCTTCTCTAGCGGGGTTTTAAGTGGAGATTTCAGCGCTTTCTAACGGAGCTAAACCGCTAAATATTGTAAGCCAGGCCGAGGAGGCTGGCAAAGACGTTCAATCCCCTCATGCCCCTCGCGTAAGGCCTCATGTTCTGAGGAAAGTTCCGAAGAACGCCTCCTCTCAGTATTCCCAAGCCATTCTTGACTCTGATCACCTTGCGTCTCTCGGCAAACCCCCTGTGTACGAGCGTGATCACGTTTGGCTTGATAGGAGATTTAAAGTCGGAAACGTTAGCTGGAACTATCTTAGCCTTGCAAACCATGAGGGTCTTAAGGAGAACCCGGCGAAGCACTTGCCCCCGAACCAATTCCCCACTTCTTTCCCCAGCTACCCTCATGTTCCCTGAGGGTGTAATTTCTCGGAAATGAGAGAAAAGTTTCTCCCTTTTCCTCTCATCGAGTGTCGCAAGTACTTCATGAGGTTTCCTCCTTGGATTAATTTCCCTGAGATCCAGTACAAGTTTCTGTGCTTTTCCACGCTCTTCTCCCCGTGAGGAGGCTCCACGGTAAAGCCATCAACCTTTGCCTTCCGAACTTCTCCTTCGCTAAGAAATGGTGGAAGTCGCTCCTCGTTAACTCGCGACTCCAATCGCCTGAAGACCTTGAGGAGCAGATCCCTAATTCTATCGTCGTATTCATACACAAACCAGTTCAAGAGGACCTCGAGGGAACCTCTTTTACGCCAAGGAAAACCTTGACCACTTCATTGGTAACCGCTAGCACAATCACTCCCCTATACGACTCTTTGAAAAGCACTCTCACGATCATCATCTTCAAGTAGACCACGTTAGTACTTGAAGAACTTGTGATCCTTGAACTCCCTTTCAATTACGTCCTTTAACTCACTCATGATTTCCTCGCACTCCAAAAGGGATTTACTCTTTCAACCCAACTCTTGGGGGATTACGTCGGAATAAATGTAGATCACGGTATAACCTAGGCGTAATCCCCCTTAAGTATTATCCTTCCATGTAAGTTCTTTGAATTTGTCTTTCTCATAAAAATTTAATTAATAAAGTAGATTACATTTATTGTGCATTGGACACTGTCACGATATTAATCTGTGGGTCCTCATTGTACACCTTATTAAAGATAGGGAATGTATAGTGGAGCCTCCTGTCCACATACTCTGAGAGGAGTTTAGACGCCAAACGATATTTGGATGTGTGACGCAATCACGGAACATGACCCTGATTTAGCATACATTGAGAGAGTTTTTTCAACCCGCTTTCACTACCCTAACTTAGTGCAATTCATGGGGAATCGTTAACGATAATAACTCTTCCGAGACCGACGCCATTTTGTAGTAACTATGATTGATCTTCCGCAGAATCGTTCTCTGATTTCTAAACTTTTTAACCTGGAAGATTTAATACATCACATGGAAGAAATAAAGAGAAAATCTAGTGATATAGAAACTAATTACGTTAGGGAAATAGAAGTTCATCACCTCAGAGGTGTCAGTGTAGTAGACCACGACACTCTGGAACCTCCGAGGCTTACCCCAAGGAAAATAAACGTTATTACCGGCTGTAACGGCTCTTTCAAAACGACATTTCTCGAAGCGTTAACAGTATCGCTATTCATGACTTCAAGAAACGTACTTAAAGCCAGATCGATTATTAATTTGGCGTCAACTCTAAGAATGGAACCCCTTTGGCAATACTTATTAGCAAGAGACGGGTTTGAAATGATAGTTAATAATCAGTATAAGGTAAGGAGTGCTACTTTTGACGAGATTATAAAAGTGAATCCAATGCAGCCTGTTAGTACTATGATAAACCCCGTAGGCTTCATACTCCTCAAGAACGATAAGGAAGTGAGAATATTTAGAGTGGATATTTCTGTTTTACCTGCTTCGGCACAGATCAGCATCTCTATACAAGACAAAGATAGAGACGAGGTCAAGGAATTATCCGGTTACACATTTATAGCGTTCTCCACGCCAAACCCGATATCTCCAGACTTCGTGAGCAACTTTTCTCCTTTAATGGAATTTTCCAAAATCAAGGACTCATTAAGGAAGTTATTGAACTTCGAATTAATGGGCGTGAAAATGGACGAATTCGGTAGATTGACCTTCGTAGTGTCAAACGGTAATAAGGATCTTGAAGTACAGTTTTTGGGAAGCGGTTTCGCATCCCTTATTCTGCTAGCTATGGCCTCGAGCAACGATATAGTGATCTTCGACAACATTGAAAACCATTTACACCCTCAGCTCATGTTAAAGGCAATAGAGCTCATGAAGGAAAGTAATTCTCAGTGGTTCATAACCACCCAAAGTACCGAATTTCTGAATTATTTACTGCTGGAGAACCCGGAGGAGGTAATGGTTTACGAATTCCTCAAAAGGGAAAATATACATATTAGACAATTGGAGGGGAGTAAAGCTAGTGAGCTGATCAACGAACTCTCTGAAGATTTGAGAGGATTATGCTGATGAAAGTTATCTTCACGGAGGGAATATCTGACGCTAAATTCATCGCGGGATTACTAGGAATCAGTGACTTAGAAAACGCTGAGAAGCACGCTAAAGCAATAGTTTCGAGCTATAGATGCTACAAAGATGACGATCTATTGATTTGCGAAGGAGGTGGTAAGGATAATATTTGTAGAAGGGCTAAAGAATTGAGTGAATTACTCAAATATAAGAAATTAAATTTTGAAATTCTCATCCTTCTAGATGGAGACGCTAAGGGGACTAAATGCGACGTTGGTGAAATATTCTATTTAGATAATAAAAACCTAGATGAATTGCTCTTCAACGCTTCAATGCAGATCCTTACGAGCCACGATTACGCAAAACAACTACTAGAGCACGAGAAAAACAACGCAGATTCTAAACTAAAGGTTTATTTGGTTATGTATTTATTCAAGAAATTCGTATCATCTGGTGAAAACTGGACTGATTTGAGTTCGTTCTTTTATTTTGTAGCATGGCATTACAAATCTCAGTTATTGTCACTTGATTCTGGTCTATCAAAAATAATTGAACTCGTGACGGTGTCCAGTGTGGAATAAATGTAATCTAGTTTATTAAGTAAATTTTTAGATATAATAATAATTAAATCTACGTTGTATAATAAGGACGATAGTACGGAGGAATTACGGGAAGTTAAACCCCATTGCCGACTTCCTAGGCTTAAAAATATCCGGTACCCTCCGCTAACTTTTAACTCGTAGTACTGAGACTCTTTTTAGTCTTGTTTCTTGAGAAATATGTAATTAATTATGCCTATTCCCAATAAACTTATTTTATACTCCCCTATCGTAATTTAATGGATTTAATTCTAGACAGACGTGTTCACAACTTTTTAGTTTATTTAGTTATTCTATTAATTACACATTGGACACCGTCACGGGAACTTTCCACCTAGTTCCCGTAGTATCACCTCCGAGTAATACTCCCTTGCCCACCCTGAAAAGGGTTTACGCCACATTCTATTGATTAATCCTCTTATTCTCTGAAATACTTTCTAGCTAAACCATATCTTTATGCTCTGGATCCTTTTTTAGCGTTCATTACTACGTCCATAACATCAATACCTTCCTTTTCTGCAATTTTTAATACTTATTCCATATTTTCCCCTTCTTCCTAGAGGTTATAAAAGTTGCATATGACGTTAGATATCTTATCATCCTTTTTGGGCTATTGTAAAAAACTAATATTTAAGAAAACTTTTGAGTGGAAAGTAGAAAATATACTAGGAAGAGAAAGCTACAATAAAAGTAAGTGAAAATACCCTTAAGATGCTTAAAAAACTTAAAGAAGAGAATAACTTCTCATCAATGGATGAGGCTATCGCTTTGCTATTAAAATTGTATGGAGAGGAGAAGTTAAGGAGAGAGTTTAGAATAGACAAAGGGCGAATTACTCCGTTTGGCAAAGATGATAGAATTGAGGATCGTAATGAATAGTTATGCCTGGATAGAGTTCTTTTTAGGAAGTGATAAGGGAAAGAGAGTTTTCGAAATTCTTTCCTCAGTCGATGAAATATTAACACCGGATTTAGTGTTAGCCGAAATAGGTAGGAAATACGTTAGAGGAGGAATTCATGAAAAAACTATCATAGAGAGATTGGAATTTATAGAGGAAAATAGCGTAATTCTTTGCATTAACTCAGAGTTAAGCGTCGAAGGAGCAATGGCTTACATTAAATTACTAAGTGAGGCTAAAAGTGAGGGAAAGAACAAACCTAGCTTAACAGATAGTGTACTTTTAGCAATACGTAGGAAGTACTCTGCAAAGATAGTCACTGGAGATGAAATATTTAAGGGAATAAATGAGGTAATGCTTATATGAGTGCTAGGGCCGTTAACGTGTTCATGCAAATTCAGTTTGTTTAGAAAAATAGAATGAATTTAATTGAATGGTATCGTATGGACTGGAAAGGATTCGCACTTAACAATTTCCCATATTTACTACTCATTTGTAATAATTACAATTCACATTGGAAACCTGAATTACCCAATCGGAAATATCAGCACGAATCCCTAGAATAGGGGATTAAGCTTTTTGTTTGATCAGTTCCATTTCAGCATCAATTTCTCGCTACAATTTTCAGGGTGTAAACTAGGGAGTTAACTCAATTTTTCCCACCCCCCGACTTTAATGGTCTGGCGTCCCTTAATTCCTCAACAGTTTATCAAAACTCGTTGGGAGAAACCAGGATACCTTTTTTTAACACCTTATCACAGGTATCTATCCATGAAGACTGGGAAGGACGGGAAATACTATTACGTTGAATTAGATAGAGAGGATATATTTAAGCTTAAGGGAATTGTTAAAAAGAAGGGTAAGCACCGTAAACCCTCTTATGAGATCTCATCTTCCAAATAGAACAGTTTTTTTGTGTCCACACTGTAAAGTATCCCCGGCTACTTCTATTGAAAACTATTACCATACTTTTCCTTTCCCAACTTCTCTCTGGCGTGTTTGAAGGGATTATCAAGTATGAGTAATTCCTTATCCAGAATAAGCATAACCAATTTATCGCTTTTAAATTCCTCCAGCAAATATTCCGCTAATTCTTCTGAACTGTTTATTTTCTTGTTGAACATAACCTAGCATTCCGCTTCTCACAGACCGCATTAACATAAAAGGAAAAACGTATTTAATAATCTTCATTTTCCTTTAATATTATATCAGAAATATTTATAATATTAACAACAACTACGTGTTTTTAGCCGAAGGTTGAACTAAGCACCTTGTGCTAAGCTTGCAAGAAAAACTAGAACTTTTCGAGTTGCCCGGTGTTGACTTTAAAATATACGAGATTTTGGCCAAATACAACATGTAGTCACGCTACCTAAGTCGACTTAAACCCAGTTTTCATATCCAGATTACTCTAATAATTAGTAATGAGATTTTTTGGTGGGACAGAACGTCCCGACGACTTAGCATTGAGTTTCATCAGGTCTCACTCGGAATTAAATATCTACTCCTGTACTAACCTGTTGAGGTAATTGAGCGGTGAAAAGGGTTATCAGATCAAATCGGCGACGCAATAGAGCATGTAAATCTGATAGGCTTTCAATTTGGCTACCTCCTCAGCTACCTCCTTTCTGTTCGAATCCCCCTTCACTATCATGTCAGAGAATTTCTTGTAAATGTCCCTGTTCACTTGCTCTGAGAAGATCTCATCGTAAAGCTTTTCCAAGCTAATGGGTCTCTCTCCTCCCAATTTGCTCAGGTAAATTTGGTGCACGTCGTAAAATCCCATTACTCGCAGAATGGCAGAGTTAGTTACTCCTAACTTACTCAAGATCTCCGATTGACCAAAGTGGACGATGCTCTCTAAGGAACCTGAGAGGACGGATTCGGAGATCGCCTCCCTTACCTTTTCCTTTCCGCAAATGTAATTCCCGTTGAAACCGCATATTATCGCTTCCTCTCCCAGGTAAATCGCTGAGATCGCTAGTGCAGGCTTCCTCTCAACGGTGGCAACTCCTACCTTCTTCGTGTTCACTACTGTCCTATCGCACAGGTAACCCAGGTACCTTATGCCGAGTTCCCTCAATTTCTCCCAGGATGCCATTTTGCTAGGCCTTATTCCCGGGTCGATCCACCTCATTATCACCTTTACTAGTTCATCTTCATTGATCTTCCTTAACTCATCCTCCAATCGGCTGCAGTTCAACTCCTCGTTCCTAACGCTTATGCCCCCTTTTCTTAACCTCTCCACGAGAGCCGTTGGTTCATACTCCCAGATTACCACCCTGTTCTTGGACTCCTTCCCAAGTCCCATCGGCTGTATGAAGAACCTCAGGTGATTGTGTTGTACCCCGAACTTCCTCCTTAATACGGCGCTTACAAAAGCGTGACCGAGGGTTACGGATTCCTCATCGTCCCTGGGGTCTAGATCGCTTTCGTAAACGTATGTGTAGTCCTCGTACCTCCCCACTTTGCTACAGGCTAATTCGATCTCCCTCGTTCTGTACTCCAGTACGCCTTTCCCATCTCCTAAGGGAATCATCTGCTTACCCTCGCTCTCCACTATCCAGCTGACCGAATGCGGAAACTCGGTATATCTGGTAAAACCCTGCTTCTCATATGAAAATCCTACGGTCACTTTCGGCTGGATCTTCCCCCTCAGTAAGTCTTCGGCGAACTTCTTAACCCCCTCTTCTGTCAATTCCTCCCAGGACTTCTTCACCTGAAGGTAGGCCTGTATTCCCTGAGCTACGCAATTAGGAACGTTGTGAAGCCCTTCCCTCACGGAGGTCTCGTTTACGGTGTAACCTTCCTTTTGCGTAACGGACGTAATGACAGCGTCATTTACGTGATCCAGGTATCCAGGCTGGTACTTCTCAACCAAATCCTTCATCGAGATCTCCGTGTACTTCCTACCATCGACCACGACGGGGATCATGTTCTCATACGTTTTCCCCCTAGTGTAGAAGTTAACTGCGTAAAACTCCTCCTCTCCCCTCTCATTTAGCCTCTCCTTGTACAGCCCCATTTCCTTTAGGAGTTCGTAACTCCCGCTTAAACCTAATTTGGCCTCAATTAGCTCTCTGAGGAGTTTCGGATACTTGTTCTCAGCTGTGTATATAAGTACCTCCGGTCCTAAGCTCTCCCACTCGTTTATGCCCCCCGCCATGATAGCCATGTCATCCTCAGTTAAGGGAAACACCACTATCTCAGAGACGGGCATCTTCTTGGGATCTCTCCCCGCCCTTCCGTTCTTTTGAATGTACTCCCTAACGGATTGGGGTAATCCGTAGTGAACTACTCTCCCTATATTCGGGAAGTTTATGCCCTGGGAAAGCGTCCTGACGGATATCCCCACCTTTTTTCTCCCCTGCGCTAAATCCTCCTCTAGCCTCCTCCTCTCCCCCTCCGAAACGTAATGATGGTGCACTCCTGCAGAAGGCAACCATTTTTTCAACTCATTCGCTGAATTAACCCCCTTGGTAAAGACCAGGGTCACCGCCTCATCCCTCTCGTAATTCCTTAAGAGGAGTATTACGTCATCCTTATTATAAGGTCTAGAAGATATCCTCTGTCCCCGTCTTATGAGTTGGTAATTTTTCGAGGGTCTCCACTTAAGGTCGCTGACGAACTTGTGAAAAACCCTCTTGAACTCCTCGTAATCAAGGGAGTAATCCCCCCACTCTGAGGAAAGGGAACGGGAGATCTTGTGAAGCTCGTCAACAACTCCCCTTCTTCCCAGGATGAGGTAAGTGGTGATTTGAGGTCTCGGGGCCTTACCCTGTATTATCGCGCACTCCCTCCCAGTTAACTCTGAGAGCCTGTTTGAGAACTCCTCCGGATTGGAGAGTGTGGCGGTGACCACTACTATCTGTATTTGCCTTCCAATAACGTGAGAGATCAACAACCCCAGGAGCTCGAGGAGGAGCGAGGCCTTACTGCTTCCGTAAAAATCGAACTCGTCGAGGACGATAAGCTGAACTGAGGAGAGGAATTTCCTGAAGGGAGAGTTCAGGTATTCGTAAGTCCTCACCCTCTTTATCTCCATGAGCAACTGCTGAGGGTTGGTCGTGACTATGTCCGCTGACTCCAGAACTGTACCCTCTGTCTTCTCCCTTCCTGAGATCACGCCTATTGACAAATTGGTCATCTGAGCTATCTCCCTGAGCCTCTTGGTCTGATCGCTTTGAAGGGCGACAGTAGGGTAAACCGCGAGGGTTCTCACCCTTTTCGATATTGAGTAGAGGAGCCACGACTCCGTCTTACCGCTACCCGTCTCCGCCCTGAGCACAACGTTCTTTCCCTCGTTTAGGGAGTTTAACGCCTCGCATTGGTGGGCGTATAAGTTGAAGTTCTTGTCACTCGGAATGAAGTCGTTCAACGTCTTATCGCAGAGATCTACGGTATTGGGCTCCCTAACGAAGGTCAGGTATTCGAGTTGAAGACCCCTCAGCAACGGTTCAGTGGAGAGCATAACGGTCATAATTGACCGTAAATTAAAAGGCTTTACATTCGTGGTACAATACCTCTTTAACGAAGGCTTAGCGCGTATGCTTTTCTAGACGACATTACGGGGGCCGTAATATATCCGTTTGGTAATTCCTCCTCTACGAGTGAGCTGGCCCCTTTCACTCACTTCACTGCGCGAGGGAATAAACCCTCGTCTATACAAGGCCTTAGGTACAGGGTAGAAAAACCCACTGACGTTTAGCCTTGAAGTTTCCGTCTTGGGTTTGAGCCAAATAGACCGCGAAGAGTCACTGTCTTCAACACGCGATCCCCTCGGAAAAATCCCTGAGGTAAGACAATGTGACCTGGATCTCCAGACACCAAAGGGTGTTAAGGATCCTATTACGTTTTAACGTGTACGGAGGGAGAGAAAGACGAACAAGAAAATCGTTGAGCGTGAATTCTCACTGCTCGTCGTAGTACCGAATTAAATTATACTAAATAAACTAAATTTGTAGGTAGACGCTCCTCTAAACGTTACGTAAAGTTTTTAATTATCGCGTTTAAGACAAATTCGTGAAGGTACACCCTAACGTCGTCGAGTTGAAATACCTCGCTACGTCTCTGTTACTAGGGCTTGTGCTTTATTTCCTTTATGAGTACACTCTGTACTACCCCCTCACGTTAACTTCCCTCATATGGAATTCGATCATAGCAGTCCTTTTGGGGGCATTGACCCTCCTGTACATGAGGGAGTTCTCCTACGGAAGGGGGTTTACAACTTACCTGTGGGTAACTTTCGTTGTACTCCTAATCCTTAAGAGTCATGACATTTCCCCGGTTCTGCAGGGAGTTCCTTCCCTAGTAAGGGGATATTACCTTTTCCTCATGCCCATCGCCTACTCAATTGTATACGGCAGTCTCTTCTCCCTCTCGAGGTTCCTGATAGGAAGGAGAAGGTTGTTGTCATTACGAACAGGGCGACAGTACGCCTACGCTTCCCTCCTATACCTCCTCCTCATGTACTTAACGTTTAGATATTACACGTCCTCCGACTTGAAGATCGTCTCTCCGGAGAGGCTTTTCCTCATCTTAGGAGTATCCTACCTGCTCTCCAACGTGATTATCCTCTTTAACAAAATTGGGTACAACCTAGCTATAGCGGGAATACTTTTCTACGGGGTGTACCCCCTGTACGCCTTTTTAAAAACCAGCGTGAATTTAAGCGTTCTAATTCTGTTGGGAATACTAACGGCGTTCAGCTTCGCTTACTTCAGCCTAACGATGCGGGTTGAAACCAATTACAGGGGAATAGCGACGGGCAACGTGGTTTCATCAATAAGTTCCGACGTTTACCTTCCGTTAATCGTGGTGGTAGTCTGGTCTGCGAGTTCCTATTTTCTCCACTTGAGTTCAATAAACAGCTACGATTTCCTGGTCGTGCTTTTCCCCATAGTCCTGGGTTCAGTAGTTATGGATACTGTGAAGGGATTAAAGGCGGACGTGTTACACCAGAGACAGACGGGAGAGAGAAGTTACGGAGTGATATGCGGTGTGGGGATGGCAGACGGTCTGTGGCTAAAGGTCCTTGCAATACTTATGTTCTACCTCCTTTTGGGATACCTGGGGTTACTGGAAGCCTTAGTGTTTTACGTGTTCTTATCGATTGTGATGCTAATACTCGCCAGAATATGAGGAACCTTAACGGATGGGGTTCGCCGGGGATTCGAGGGTTCAAGAGAGGTTGCTCAGGTTAACCTGCATTAGCCACTTTGAGGAAAGTGGACGAGAGTTAGCTAACGAAGTAGAGGCGATCACGCGCTCGTTGCCGTTCATGAGAGTGGGATAAAAAACAGTGAATGGCTATCTAGGGCCCCTTAGTCCTTGCGTGGTACTGGTTTCCATCACAAATTGTAATTATTGAGGGAAGTATTAGATAAAGGAAATTATTAAGTGAGAATCCTCACTAGTCCTGAGGATATTCAATTAAATTTATCCTACTATTCTAAATAAACTGAATTTAAGGATGAACGGGTCGCGGTAGTATTGAGCTAGATTTGTCGTAACTAGTAAACGAGATGACATTGAGAGCGGAATTGAACGTGTTTGGCGAAATCCAGGCAGTTCTATCATACGGTAAATTACGGTAAAAAGTCCCGTAATAGTCCCTTGGGTTACAGTAAAATAACTCCGCTGACGTCTCTTCCCTTTTGCTTCAGGAATCTGTAAAAGGGCCTGTCCATAATAAGCAGGGATACCGTCATAGTCTTGTAGGCGGAGTAGAGAACAGCGTCGAATATATCGTTCCAGCCTGCGTGCATTACCTGAAATACAGTACCTACGTCTATCATATCTAGTCTGCCCCAATTTATGGAAATTTGCTAGACCTTATCTTACGCCCTCAGGGGGCTCCTCAAATTTCAGCTTTTTCGCTTCTCTTGTGATACCGCTACAAGTTCGGTAAGCATCATTGTAGGATAAAATATTTTTTTCTAAGTAGGTCGTCCTTAACTCCTCTCACCTTTATCCCCCCAAAGGGGAGTAAAAACGGAGTATCAACTATCAATTCCGAGATTGTTGCTAATTTGCTCTCCAACGACCTCATCTGGGTCGATCTCGGCCCAATACTTAGATGCCTTCCTGAGGGGTACAAGCTCGATTTTGTTGTCGTCCCTTAAGATTAAGATCAGCTTATCCTTCTCCTTTAGGTTCAGTTTTTCAGCTACGCTTTTAGGGATGAAAATCGCGTTATTTATCAACTCAACTACAATTTCCGTAGGGTTATTCTGACTTTTCTGACTATTGAGTACCTCCTGTTCATCATCAACCGATATGCCTTCTTCCATTCTAAAGCCTGACTTCACTACATTCAACCGCTCCACCTCCGCTCTAGCCTCGCGTTCGTAATACACTACCTTGTTTTCATAATCAATCGCGTACCAGAATTTCATCAATTTATCCAAATATTTTTCCATTTCCCTTATTTTATAATTTTGCTTACGTAAGTTTCAAATTCTAGAAGGGGAGATATAAACTGACGGTTATTATAGTGAATGACCGCGATTGTCTCAAAACCTGGTAGGAAGGCTACAAAACCGTTTGTCGGAAACTTCTCAGGAATGCTCTGGCTGGCTTTAAGCCGTCATAGGAAAGCTACAAACTATTCTCCTAGAAGCGAGTATTTCAAACAACTGACTAGTTTCAAGCCCTCATAGGAAAGCTACAAACTCCTCGAGGAAATCGAAGAAAAACCAAACACATGGGGTTTCAAGCCCTCATAGGAAAGCTACAAACCATATCGTGATTTATACAAATACCTACAAGCATAGGGAGTTTCAAGCCCTCATAGGAAAGCTACAAACGATTATGAGGATATTGATTACTGCGATTTCGAGTAGTTTCAAGCCCTCTTAGGAAAGCTACAAACATGATACAAATGAGCGCTATACCTAGTATTCCGTCTTGAGTTTCAAGCCCTCATAGGAAAGCTACAAACCGCTCCCTCTTTGCCAAGCAGTTCCATAACCCTATCTCCGTTTCAAGCCCTCATAGGAAAGCTACAAACCCAATACACATCTATCAAACCATGCAACATCGACTGGTTTCAAGCCCTCATAGGAAAGCTACAAACTCGCAAAATTATAGATTAATTGTAAATTTGTAATTTTGTTTCAAGCCCTCATAGGAAAGCTACAAACCAACCTGGTTGCTGAGATCAGGCTCGTGTACAACGGGTTTCAAGCCCTCATAGGAAAGCTACAAACGCGTCTTACCGAGATATGCGGTCGGAGCAGGGAATGGTTTCAAGCCCTCATAGGAAAGCTACAAACCATGAGTTGGTGCGCCGGGCTCAACATATACAGCGAGTTTCAAGCCCTCATAGGAAAGCTACAAACTCGCATCTTGCACGCACTGAACAGTCAGTTCATCCTCAGTTTCAAGCCCTCACAGGAAAGCTACAAACACAGAAGAGGCAACTACTTGACCCAAAAGCGAAATAGGTTTCAAGCCCTCACAGGAAAGCTACAAACAGTGGCAAGACGTGAGGACTTTTGCGACCTAGTATCGGTTTCAAGCCCTCACAGGAAAGCTACAAACTATGAGAACATGCTGCAGGCAAAGAAAGCGGGAGAGAGTTTCAAGCCCTCATAGGAAAGCTACAAACCAATTCCGTAATTTGTATTTATGCCAGTTGGAACGGGTTTCAAGCCCTCATAGGAAAGCTACAAACAAGGTAGCCGGAAGGAAATTGGACGAAGTGGAGAGGTTTCAAGCCCTCATAGGAAAGCTACAAACGTACTCGTCTCAATGGTCTAAATATTCCAGATCAGAGTTTCAAGCCCTCATAGGAAAGCTACAAACAATATGTGTTATTAGCCCTAATACCATGGGAGACCTAGTTTCAAGCCCTCATAGGAAAGCTACAAACCGTTAGGACCGACGCAACTTGTTCGTTCACACTAGAGGTTTCAAGCCCTCATAGGAAAGCTACAAACGCGTTACAAATTTTCCTACTAATCAAGATGTAACTGGTTTCAAGCCCTCATAGGAAAGCTACAAACCAGGTTGGAGAAAAGGATTTTGGATGGAATTATACAGTTTCAAGCCCTCATAGGAAAGCTACAAACGAATCCGGCGAATTTGAATCACCACGCCCCTGGCGTCAGTTTCAAGCCCTCATAGGAAAGCTACAAACTGATGAGGACATTTCAGAAGAAGTTGACAGAATAGCCAGTTTCAAGCCCTCATAGGAAAGCTACAAACCCTCAGAGGGTTGATATAGGATGAGGATAAATTGGAGTCGTTTCAAGCCCTCATAGGAAAGCTACAAACTAATATAGCAATATATAATATACCTATATAGGAATATGTTTCAAGCCCTCGTAGGAAAGCTACAAACTTTTCGCCTTTCTCCATAAAACTATCGATCTGTTTTAGGTTTCAAGCCCTCATAGGAAAGCTACAAACATAAGGAGGGGGTTTGAATTAGTCTCTACCAGGGATGTGTTTCAAGCCCTCATAGGAAAGCTACAAACCATTTATTCCATTTATTGCTGTCGATGATACGGCTAGTTTCAAGCCCTCATAGGAAAGCTACAAACTTAGCCGAAGCTGAACCAAATGAATTTGTGCGTATGAGTTTCAAGCCCTCATAGGAAAGCTACAAACCGAAGAGAAGGAAGAAACGCATTATTGAAAAAATTTGTTTCAAGCCCTCATAGGAAAGCTACAAACGAAAGAGTGAGGCTAGTTATGAAACGGTTATAGAGCAGGGTTTCAAGCCCTCATAGGAAAGCTACAAACGTAACAGGAAATTTTCCCGTCAATTTTACATACTATCAGTTTCAAGCCCTCATAGGAAAGCTACAAACAATTTTACATATTTACCCAAAATATTTCCGTAATTGTTTCAAGCCCTCATAGGAAAGCTACAAACATTTATAAACGAACGTAAACCGCCCATTACCGTATTGTTTCAAGCCCTCATAGGAAAGCTACAAACCAACATTAAACCGATAATATGATGACCCGTATACGTTTCAAGCCCTCATAGGAAAGCTACAAACGTATTACACCTGCAGATCTAATTGCGTATATATCGAGTTTCAAGCCCTCATAGGAAAGCTACAAACCCGTATGCCGATTCAAATTCATACCAATATGTACACTGGTTTCAAGCCCTCATAGGAAAGCTACAAACAATGGTGTGCAACTATCGGTGAACTATACGACCCCGAGTTTCAAGCCCTCATAGGAAAGCTACAAACGCGGACCACGATGCCTTTTACATCTACTTCTATTTGTTTCAATCCCTCATAGGAAAGCTACAAACACTCCTTCTTTTGTCCTTTCTCGTTCATAAATTTTTCGGTATCAAATTCGGCAATCTCGCTCTCCCTAGAGGTTACGTGAGGTTGCCGTCGATAATTTACGTCTAAAAATATATGTTCTGTTATACATATTTTGGTATTACGTGGGGTTGCCGAATTCTTGTATGAAATAAAAAGTGAATATCAAAATAAATAGAAGGATTATTTACTACTTATGGAGTTTTCTTTCCTTCACGAGAAAAACACGTAACGCTATGATCATGATATCCAGTTCCTAGAAGGATTAAGTTATGACGAAGTTTAAGTTATTCAAGGCCAGGAACTTCAACGATCACCACGTTGATATAGGTAAGGTTCTGGACTCGGGTGTTCCCATAGCTATGTCAGAGGGGGTGTATATAGTGCCTTTGCATGAGTATTAACCTGTTTATACAAGACAAGTACTCTCACGTTACTAGGAGAGTCTGTAGGTCTTTCCCATGCACTTTGTAATCATCGCTAAGCCCCTAAGGAACGAGTACCAGAGTACCCTTTCCTCCCAACCTGCCCCCAGTTTGGACTAATCTCCTTAATAGCTCCCCCCTCTCAATCCATTGTTTAATAACGCCTTCAACTAAGGGGAGACGAGCTGGAAACTCCAGTATTCAGTAAAGTTTTTCGATTCAGCGGTTTCATGACATTATTCCCTGCTAGTCCCTCATTTGGTAGTCCGGTTCAGCAGTAAATCGGTTCATTATAGGATAAGATAAAGCGAACTCGTAAACCCTTGACGGTTCCACCAAAACTGCGGATAAGGTTTCCGCGTTCTCAACCAGAACAAACGCATACACGAATCTTTTTTTGCCGAAGAGTACATAGATCACAATGAAGTGGAATAAGGCGGAATTTCAGGACGGGCTCGTACTCTTCTCCTCTGATGAGATAGAGACTACTACTATAGTTATTTCAAAAAGGGGGATACACTCCATCTCATCTAAGAGGGACGTTATTCTAATGGGATACGTTGAGTTCGGGAGGAAGGGCGAAATACGCTATTACGAGTTCGCCTTTACTCCTCCGCACGGTAAGGCAATGCTGACCAGGAGCTTCCTCGCTAAGGACCCTGAATTGAGAGAGAAGGCCTTGAGGATTGGGGACGCTCAGGAGTACCACGAGTTCATGTTGGAACTAGAGAGGGAGAGTAAGGAAAGGGAGGAGTGTTTGAGGAAGTTGAGGAGCGTGAGGGGTAACTTGGACGTAGATGAGGACTGCTTCGTAGAGAAATGCAGGAGAGTGGAACCTATCGCCGACGCACTGAGGGAGTGTATCAAGCAAGAAGTTGAGGAATAAGGTCAACCCGGCCGTTTCAAACTCTCCTGAACTAAATTTACCCTTCCCTATTTATCTCAGCCCTTATTTCAGAATTATAACAACTTCCCTGGTTAACACTCAATTACCGCACTCCTTACCCTCTAAGGGTTGATTTATCAAAGGCGTTCCGTGATAAACCTCTCTACTTAACTTACAGTGTTACTTCAGTAAACTTAAGCTATACCACAAAACAGAGGAATTAACAGGGTGGCATTTTCTTGAAACCGCTAGGATACTTCGTTTTTCATTTACCTTGAGCCGATTCCCAGGTTTGGGTATCTAAAAGGGCACCTTAACCAGGACGTTTCACGGTAGGTCGGGACTTGCACGTGAAGGCATACAATGCGTAGTTAACATAACTAAATAAACTAAAAAGTTATAAAGCATGCCGGTTCAAAATTATGAGAAGAAATGTAATATAAAATAAGTTAATAAAAAATAATTAATATTTTTCGTAACCTAAGGCTGAAAGAGGCTTACAACGTGAAGAGTTACGAGTTGGTAAAGGAGGCCGAACGTTTTAAGCTTATGAAATTAATCAAGTAGTTTAAATCCTCCCCCCCATTACTATAGTTGGATATACACTAAGGATCTAATTATTCCTTAGTGAAACTA
Organism: Sulfolobales archaeon HS-7; assembly: GCA_019704295.1. GTDB lineage: Archaea > Thermoproteota > Thermoprotei_A > Sulfolobales > Sulfolobaceae > HS-7. The sequence continues at coordinate 1,450,373 of AP024596.1, forward strand.
AGACAATAAGGTAATAGCGTTTGTTCCACATCATCGCGTCATTCGAGGCCGGGATCGCGCCTCCCTGTAAGAGGTAATTTGAACAGGGGCTAACGTTATGAGAATTACAATTCTCAGAGCGTAACAGATCTAAACGTAAAGTTCGTAAGATAAGTTTATATCCTAGCCCGTAATACTTCGAGTGTGGAAGAGACGTGCCCCCTATGTGGGAGCAGGCTCGGAGTTGCCACCAGGAAAAGGGTACAGTGTAGGAATTGCAGATTCACTTTTAAGTTAAGGGAAATCGACCCTGAGAGGCTAAGTAGCCTCGTGAAAACAGGGAACGAACTCTTTCACCAGGGGAGATATTATCACGCCTTCCTGACTTACCTACAGGGATTTGAGGAGTCCTGCTGGGAAATTAAGGAGGAGAATAGGAAATACTGCTTTGGCACAGCGTACAACATGGCTGTAGCTTGTTCAAGTCTGGCAAAGAAATTCATTGAGGACTCAAATCCCTCAACCAACGGTGCCGACATTTGGATTTTCAGAGGGAAGGAACTACTCAGATGGCTCAGGAGAAAAGGGGACGAGGGCGAAGATATTCCCAAATTAGAGAAGGAGTTAAAGGAACTGGAGAGCGTGGATGGTGAAAAACAGGTAGACCACGATTCCAATTCTGGGAATAGCGAGGTGAGCGAAACGTCAAGCGAATCAAAGGATGAGTCCGAGGACGCTGAATCCAATTTTCAGAGACCACAGGTAGCGAAGAGGATTACCCCTCTCATAACCTACACGAATGAAGGGGTGATCTCCGAGATATATCCCGGAAAAAGCGTAATCGACTTCTCGTCGATCGCGGGGTATTCCTCAGTAAAGGAACAGCTCTTTGAGTTCGTGGTGCTCAGGCACAGGAAACCGGAAATAATGGAGAGATATGGGTTGGATTCTGTTGCTAACGTACTGCTCTATGGTCCTCCCGGTAACGGGAAGACCCTAATGATCGAGGCACTGGCCGGGGAGATGGGAATCCCCTACCTAATTATAACCCCCAGTACAGTGCTTAACATGTACACGGGGACTAGCGAGAGAAACCTGGCTACGATATTCAACTTCGCAAAGAGTAACTCACCTTTACTTCTGGGAATTGACGAGTTAGATGGAATAGGATATGATAGGAATCTCAGAGTCGGAGATAGCACAATAACCGTGATTTCCCAATTACTATTTGAGATAGGGGAACTCAGGAGTTCGGCGGAATCCGTCTTCGTTGTCGGGACGAGCAACTCCCCTTGGTTAATAGATCCCGCTTTGTTGAGGACGGGAAGATTCGATAAGTGGATATTCGTCCCGCATCCCTGCAAGGAGGAGAGGAAATCAATATTTGAGTACTACCTAAAGAAACATGGGAATTTCGACCTTGAGAAGTTCGCGAAGATGACGGAATGGGCATCAGCGTCCGAGATAAGATCAATAGTTACGGACGCACTTATGAAGAAGGCAAGAGACGCATACTTGTCAGGAGACTTTCCTCCACTAACTGAGGAAGATCTTGAGCAGGCAATCAAGGTTAGGGGGAACCTGGGAGTTGTAACGAAAAGATGGTACGTTGAGGCCTATCACGCCTTGTCGTGGAATTCCCTTGGAGTGGAGGGGCCTGTCTTAGATTTCATAGCCAAAGCTGTCAAATCCATGGAGAACGATGGTGGCAATGCCTTTTTTAAAGAGGTTGCGCTTCCGGGTTCTCATGTCTTATCTCATTCCTCAGTCCTTGGGCTACACTGAAGTCACGGGAGAGCGTCTAATGTGCAATAAGTGTTATTTACTTTAAAAACTAAATTTTAATAAGTGGGAGTAACCTACTTTACACTACTCAATCAGGACGATAGGATAAGGAGAGCCAGAGTGAGTAACCCCCTTTACTAACTTACTATTATACTTTGTCAGACCTTAAAAACCAAGCTTTTTAGTTTGTACATATAAACCTACCAAAACATAATTCCTATATTCCACATAGTAAGGCATGTTGTGCAACACCCCAAGAGAGATTTTCCTTGACCCTAAGGGTATGACCAAGTATAAAATACCCGACAACAACCTCAGTAAACTTCGAGCTCGTCACGTTGAAAACTCAATTTTTACCTCTGTTCAATAAAGGATATATAGTCAGTTACGAGTAATTATGTTAACTAATTTTATATTATGTCTTCTCGTGTAATTAAGCGAATTTAATTTTGAAGAGGCGTGTTTCATAACTTTTTACTTTATCTAGTTATTCACATTAATTGTGCATCGAACACCGTCACGTGAAGTATGATTCGCGAGGGAAAATTAGAACTTCTCGATAGTGACAAATAATTCTTCTATTTATTTTGATATTCACTTTTTATTTCATACAAGAATTCGGCAACCCCACGTAATACCAAAATATGTATAACAGAACATATATTTTTAGACGTAAATTATCGACGGCAACCTCACGTAACCTCTAGGGAGAGCGAGATTGCCGAATTTGATACCGAAAAATTTATGAACGAGAAAGGACAAAATAATGAGTGTTTGTAGCTTTCCTATGAGGGCTTGAAACTAAGTACCGGCACCGATACTTTCACAGGATAGTATGGGTTTGTAGCTTTCCTATGAGGGCTTGAAACAGGTGTAGTGGTACTGTTGTACTCTGTGACCGTTATGTGTTTGTAGCTTTCCTATGAGGGCTTGAAACTGAAAGATGTGTGATATTGTAGAGGAGGATAGTCGGTTTGTAGCTTTCCTATGAGGGCTTGAAACATGTTCCTTGTCTAGAACGTAGTAAACTATATCGTTCGTTTGTAGCTTTCCTATGAGGGCTTGAAACCAGGAACGGGATTACTACTATTATTTTGAACAACAAGTTTGTAGCTTTCCTATGAGGGCTTGAAACTTTCAAATAGTTTCTTTATTATCTTCGGCTTATTTTCGTTTGTAGCTTTCCTATGAGGGCTTGAAACCGGTTTCAAGACATAGGATAATTATGAATATTATCGAATGTTTGTAGCTTTCCTATGAGGGCTTGAAACCCACATTACTGCTTTCTTCACTCAACTCTGCCAATAGTTTGTAGCTTTCCTATGAGGGCTTGAAACATTTTGCCCTCCCCCCTGGTACCTTCGGCAGCGTAAGTTTGTAGCTTTCCTATGAGGGCTTGAAACGGTTCATAAAGAAAAACGGAAAATTGGGGGCATTAAAGTTTGTAGCTTTCCTATGAGGGCTTGAAACTTCTATCACGATAGTCCTTATATTGTTCATCTGTAAGTTTGTAGCTTTCCTATGAGGGCTTGAAACAGTCCACAGTGTTCTTAGAAGTGCCTCTAACCCACGTTTGTAGCTTTCCTATGAGGGCTTGAAACAACTCTAAGTACTCATTCAATGGTAACTCTATTTCGGGTTTGTAGCTTTCCTATGAGGGCTTGAAACAGGTGAGAGGTACGAGTGATGTTCCGGACTGGGTCGGTTTGTAGCTTTCCTATGAGGGCTTGAAACTCACAAACCCCGCGTCCTTCCACAGATCTGCGTTCCACTGTTTGTAGCTTTCCTATGAGGGCTTGAAACGGTTAAGGGCGGTAGCCCTTATACAGCGAACGAATGGTTTGTAGCTTTCCTATGAGGGCTTGAAACTTTTTCCTAACAAGCCATGAGACCAAGTCCTCCTTGTTTGTAGCTTTCCTATGAGGGCTTGAAACAAAAAGTGAAAATTAAAATCTCTTTTATTGTGAAAAGTTTGTAGCTTTCCTATGAGGGCTTGAAACTAAATATAATGGATATCCTAAGTAGATGTTTTCATCAAGTTTGTAGCTTTCCTATGAGGGCTTGAAACCCAAAATAATACATGGGAATACTAGCATGGTGAAGGGTTTGTAGCTTTCCTATGAGGGCTTGAAACAATTTTCCAGGAGCCAGAACCAGCTCTGAATATCTTGTTTGTAGCTTTCCTATGAGGGCTTGAAACAATTTTTCCGTAATCGTGAAGTTTTCACCCTGTACGGGGTTTGTAGCTTTCCTATGAGGGCTTGAAACCTATTTTGGGTCTCTGGGGAGGCTCTGCTGTTTCAAGGTTTGTAGCTTTCCTATGAGGGCTTGAAACTATATGAAACCAATTTCACGTTCATTTTCCTATAACCGTTTGTAGCTTTCCTATGAGGGCTTGAAACAAATTTTCTAAGTTTCACGAAACTGAGACAAATACAAAAGGTTTGTAGCTTTCCTATGAGGGCTTGAAACTAGATCTTCTTTAGTCCGTCAGCCTTACTATTTTTCGTTTGTAGCTTTCCTATGAGGGCTTGAAACTTCGCTATCGTGTGGATGTCTTTCGGCGTCGCCATGTGTTTGTAGCTTTCCTATGAGGGCTTGAAACTACCGTCCCTGTAGATACTCGTGAATGAATAGATCCAGTTTGTAGCTTTCCTATGAGGGCTTGAAACCTGGGGAGGCTGCCACACAATGAAACGTGTGAAATCGTTTGTAGCTTTCCTATGAGGGCTTGAAACCTGGGGAGGCTGCCACACAATGAAACGTGTGAAATCGTTTGTAGCTTTCCTATGAGGGCTTGAAACTCTTCCTCCGAACTCTGAAGCGAATTGATTACTTCAGTTTGTAGCTTTCCTATGAGGGCTTGAAACTTCGCCGGGTCCCACCTCATCTTCAGCGATTTGAGGGTTTGTAGCTTTCCTATGAGGGCTTGAAACTAAAGTTACGTAAAAGCACGTAAAAGACGTGTAACGTTTGTAGCTTTCCTATGAGGGCTTGAAACACTTTCAGAAAAGCATAAATATTTCCGATAACGTTTTGGTTTGTAGCTTTCCTATGAGGGCTTGAAACATTCGTTCAATTTCGGATACTAACTTCTCTCCTTCTGTTTGTAGCTTTCCTATGAGGGCTTGAAACGTGACATCTTTCAACCATCTGGAACGATCTCATCAGGTGGTTTGTAGCTTTCCTATGAGGGCTTGAAACTCATTTTCATCGAAAACAAAATACGCTTTCTTTTTCATTGTTTGTAGCTTTCCTATGAGGGCTTGAAACAACTAGGTGATGGAGTGAAGGAAAGGGATACGCTCTTGTTTGTAGCTTTCCTATGAGGGCTTGAAACAACGTTCAGCCTGCCACATTAGATATATAGCAGGAAATTGTTTGTAGCTTTCCTATGAGGGCTTGAAACCAAATCGGTGACTGATTTGGGTATATGACGCGATTCTGTTTGTAGCTTTCCTATGAGGGCTTGAAACTTACATATACCTTTCCAATGTAGTATTTTCTGTTCCAGTTTGTAGCTTTCCTATGAGGGCTTGAAACCTTTCGTTTTTCCCTAGTTGACCGCACTCGAAATCGGTTTGTAGCTTTCCTATGAGGGCTTGAAACCATTCCGTTGTATAAGGGTCTGCCTAATCTCCTAAGAGCGTTTGTAGCTTTCCTATGAGGGCTTGAAACCTAGAATTCTTTCCTCTATGTTGCCCCCTTCTTTTAGTTTGTAGCTTTCCTATGAGGGCTTGAAACTACATCCCGGGTAATGTGGGTTATCCCGGCAAAAATTAGTTTGTAGCTTTCCTATGAGGGCTTGAAACAAGTATGCCCTTATAATGTACGTTTCGCTATTCTCAGTTTGTAGCTTTCCTATGAGGGCTTGAAACTTCCCGTTCAGGAAATCGCCCAGGGCTGTAAAATGGTTTGTAGCTTTCCTATGAGGGCTTGAAACCAGAACCAATTGGAGAGTGAGAATAATGAATGATATAGGTTTGTAGCTTTCCTATGAGGGCTTGAAACCAAATATTATCATATATTTCCCTGTATCCTTGTCAGTTTGTAGCTTTCCTATGAGGGCTTGAAACAATTTCACGGGAATTTTCATACCTAAACCGAACGGTTGTTTGTAGCTTTCCTATGAGGGCTTGAAACCTTCAGGTCAAAAATTGGGTGAATACCCGTTATGAGTTTGTAGCTTTCCTATGAGGGCTTGAAACCAGAACCAATTGGAGAGTGAGAATAATGAATGATATAGGTTTGTAGCTTTCCTATGAGGGCTTGAAACGTGGAGTTTTGGCAGTTATAGGTTTGGAATAGGTACTCCGTCTATGGGGTACCCTGGTGAACTTGAAACGTGGAGTTTTGGCAGTTATAGGATTTTGGTATGACCGTTTGTAGCTTTCCTATGAGGGCTTGAAACCAGAACCAATTGGAGAGTGAGAATAATGAATGATATAGGTTTGTAGCTTTCCTATGAGGGCTTGAAACCAAATATTATCATATATTTCCCTGTATCCTTGTCAGTTTGTAGCTTTCCTATGAGGGCTTGAAACAATTTCACGGGAATTTTCATACCTAAACCGAACGGTTGTTTGTAGCTTTCCTATGAGGGCTTGAAACCTTCAGGTCAAAAATTGGGTGAATACCCGTTATGAGTTTGTAGCTTTCCTATGAGGGCTTGAAACAAAAGTAGTCATATATTGATTGTCGGTCAAACCCATGTTTGTAGCTTTCCTATGAGGGCTTGAAACCCCGTACCCAGGTGTTGGGTTTTTGTTCAATCTCCTCGTTTGTAGCTTTCCTATGAGGGCTTGAAACAGATTAGCCCTAATCCTGCATGTCTGTTAGCGTGTGTTTGTAGCTTTCCTATGAGGGCTTGAAACCTACTGACACGAGAATGCAGAAGCTGGCTTTCCTGGGTTTGTAGCTTTCCTATGAGGGCTTGAAACCAGCACCAACAACTAACACGACTATAGCAAGGACGAGTTTGTAGCTTTCCTATGAGGGCTTGAAACTCCATCCTCTTGTTATTAGTCCTTCTTTTGCCATTTCGCTGTTTGTAGCTTTCCTATGAGGGCTTGAAACACACGAATATAGTGGAGTTTACGGCACATGGGTATTTTGTTTGTAGCTTTCCTATGAGGGCTTGAAACCTAAAGGTGAACATGTATGCCACCGGGTGATGGATGTTTGTAGCTTTCCTATGAGGGCTTGAAACATCTGTCATTTCGCGATAAAAACGATAATAAAGTTAGTTTGTAGCTTTCCTATGAGGGCTTGAAACTTTCATCATACTGCAAAACTTTTCCTTCTTCTAACCTGTTTGTAGCTTTCCTATGAGGGCTTGAAACCTCTTCACTACTTCGATTAAATGTGAATTTTTCACTTTTGTTTGTAGCTTTCCTATGAGGGCTTGAAACATTTTATTTTCCAAAAAATAATAGGTGGGAATATGAGTAGAGAGTCTGGATGGTACGTTCGTTATTTTTTGTACGTAATTTTGCCTGGTCTATTTGTCATAGGTTTGTGGTTTTTCATTTTTGGTAATATTTTACATAATGAATCATTAGCTAATAGTTTTCTTGTTTTTATTGTGGTCTCCTTAGTTAGTAGCACTATGTATTATTTTTATCGAAAAAGACATTTATTATAGTTAATAGTAATGACAATGATAAGAGTAGAGAAATTACTTTTAGACCTACAGAGAGAGCCCCCGTTAGATGAGCAAAGGGAATCTCAGGAGTCAGCTGCGAATTCAATTTATTTCCCTAAAAATAGATAAAAGAAATCGACTCTACATTTCGAGTAGTACTAACAGGGGACGAGGGTAAGGTAATATCATAGAAATGCTAACTGTGAACGAGGTAACCCTCCACGTCAGAATAAGGAAGTTCGTAGAGGGACAGAGCTTAACCACTACACTGGACCCTAAGATATTACTTGACGGCACGTTACTAAATAAATCGGTACAGGACATCTAGAGGATAACTCAGGAGCAAGCCGAGAGGGTGAGTCCAAATTAAGAGGGTAAGGAAGTCAAGAGGCAGTACTACGCGAGGTACAGGTACCTCAGGGGTTCAAGATCATGATGGGAGGAAAGTAGGATTTGGAGTGGATTTTGGCGGAGTTGTACGTATTTTAAGGTGAGGAGAGGATGAGGACGTAGGTTGAGGAGACTATGGGGCAGAAGAAAGAGATTCTCGCCTTGACAGCGTCTACTCGGTGAAGGGAGGTAAGTTTAACGTCAGGCTCTGGATGCTTGAAACCTGCGTGACTTCAAGTATGTGATAGTCGACTTGATATACGTAAAGCTTAAGGGAGTAGGTACTTAGCCTCTAACAATCTGAAGCATAACAAATACTATAGTCTCTGCCACCGTAAGAGGCCCTACATGTCTGGCCTCTAATAAAGGGTTTACAAGTTGGTATTTAGACAGCTTAAACAGTGGGTGGCTAACACATACGCCAAGGGCTGGATTTGTGTGTAGCTATCCCCAAGGGCTTTAAGCATGAGATCTCTCCAACCCAAGGCGCTACACCCTTCGCCTTAACACAGCTATGGGAACAGCGAGTTCGGAACGCTAACTATATCAACATCTCATGGATCGCTATGTTCATCCCTATACTACGTTCTCCCCCTGGAAGTACTCTTGAGGGATTACATCAGTTTATAGCACCCTTTGAGGGATTGTGACTTCACCGTTCCCTATCCTGTCTCGGCCCCGTTGGACTGTTCACGCGTTCATTCCAAACTCAGTTTAATTAGCAAAATAGAATGAATTTAACTGAATGTAATCGTATTTACAAGGGAATTCCCAGTTAACAATTTCCTTTATTTAATCTCCATTTGCCAAAACTACAATCCAAGCACAACCTGAACTCCTACAGCGTAAATCGCCACCCAGTCATTCATTTCAATGAATTAAACATTTATTGAATTAACTGAATCTGCAATGGGGTATGGTGCCCTATTTAGTTTTCTTGTAAATAGTGCCTACGGTGAAAATGATCAGCACTCCCTAAAAACTGCACTACCCATCAGTATCATGACCTACTCGCCTTCATCAAATTGCAATAGCGAACCCCATCCTAGCTTGCTTAGTTCCCCTAATTTCCTCTTTGCGTTAACCTTAAGAATAGCCCCAGGTAAAATCGCAGGATACATAGGTCTTCTGGCCCCGACCGACATGCTAAACCCCGTTCCTATTACCCCCAGCTTACCGCTCATCAGAATATCCTTTACTTCTACGTCGTCCACCTTAAGTTTAAGTACGTCGTCCAGTGATGTTATTCTCACGTTATCCGTTAAGGGAATAAGTGCGGGGGAAACCAGAACGGACTTACCTCCCCCCTTATTCAGGGAAAGAGATACCTCACTTACCTTTGCGACTCTTCCTTCCCCGCCTATCTCGATCACGCCGTCAAAACTAATGGGCATCTCCAGGTATATTCCCCACGTTTCCACCTCTTTGAAGTTCCTTATTACCGTAGCGTTTAGGTCCTCTAATTTCGAGCTGTAAAGCATATGTTCCTTAGAGCTTCCCCTACCCAAGTCCCTACCTATCCCTATCCTGTTGATCTCGGCAGGTTCTATTTTGATGGGGTTACCGTCCTCGTCTCTAGCCAACACTACTCTATCTTCCCTCTTTTCCAGCAACAGGAGCTTCCCCGGGAAATCGTGAACCATTATGAACTCACCCTTTTGCGTTTCCCTCTTCGCGTACACCCCCTTCACGTAGATCACAGGTCCCCACACGTCAACGAAGGTCTTCTCGAATTCTTGGATCTCGTTTTGCGGCGTCAGGGTTTTAATCCCCACGTACTTCCTGTAAATTGCGCCTAACACTGTGCTCACTAGGGGAAGAGGTTCCGAAATCCCCTTATTCATGGGTCCGCTGAAGTTGGGAGAGTATTCCCCGTACCACCTGAAGAACACGGGTTCTATAGGCCTTATGAGCAGTCCCATCCCTTACACCTCCAATTGCTTAATGGCCTTGATGACCTCCGTTCTCTGATCCCTTTCCATTTGTCTTTTGTTTCGGTTTACGGGGTGATGATTGATGACCTCCGTTCTCTGATCCTCTTTTTTAGGGGAGGAGTTTGAAAAATCCATATCACGGCTCGCATCCTTTCTCTGATCCCATTTCTCCCCCTTCATCGTTATCGTCAGGTCCAGGGATACCAAATCCTGGTAAAGTCCCCTCAACTTAAGGTGAGGATCTCCGTTCCTTCGGAAAAGGTGAGCTATAGCGTCTTCAGGGAACTCCCTTATGACCGTCACGTCAGTGGTTAACCAATCCTGTATAAAGCTAGACGTCAACTTCTTTTCCCTTCTCAGGGAGTCTAGGACGTCAAGGACTCTCAAGGAGAGCTTACCGCCCTCCACCAGCGGATAGTTGTAGAGAATGGCCGCTTCCTCCCATTCAATTGCCCCCCTTCCCCTCAGCACCACAGTTACGTCCTTAGGTGAGCGAGTCTCCGAATTGATTTTGATTTCCAGGAAATCCTTTGTTTCCTCCAGGGAATGCGCAATTTCCCAAAGGTTATAGACTGCGTCCTTGTAGTGAGCTATGAGAACGCCGTAACTCCTACCGTATAAGGACAAAGCGTCCACTACCATCTCGTTAAATACGTGAAAACCTACGGGGGAACCCCAGTAGTTAGTCCTGGTTTCCTTAACTAGGTCGAGGGCTTCCTCAACGGGGGTAAGGAACATTACGTCGTCACCTCCAGCGAACACCAGAAATCCCTTTTTGCTTACTGTGGACGCGTCCTTCACCGCACTCAAGGCCAGAGCTCGAGAGATGGCTATGAGATATATTCCAGTCACCGGGATAACAGCACTCCTCTCTCCCTTGATGAAGTCGTCAGGACCTAGGGAGAGATGTTTCATGAGGGATAACAGAGAGTTAAGCCTCCTTTCAATTTCCTCAGTAACACTCCCTCTCGTTTTCTCAATGTACACCTTTAGGGTCATTTCAATGCCTCCTCTCCAGACCTTCTTTCCTATGAAGTCCCCGTCCCCTCTCACTATAGCGTAGTATATTTTGATCTTCTTGGGTAATTCTCTCAAGAAATCATCGTCGTTTACGTTGCTGAATAACTCCTTGGCCTTTTTCGGTTCCCTGAGTATCGAGATAAAGGGCCTCTCCTCCCCAATGTAGAACAGGTAGCCCACGTCTTCGTATTCCTTAAGCGGTTTGGGAAGAGGTATCTTAACGTTGTCCTTTATTCCTACCTTACTCAAGACCTCCCTCCACAGGCTTAGGTTGGCTATATCTATCGTGGAGGGTATTACCTCAAAATCTTCCTCTACGTAGAAGCCCAATTCCTCCAATAGCTTCCTTTTATTGCTTTTCCCTAAAACCCTCTTAATGTAGCAGTAAGCACAGAGCTCCTCCCTTTCGTCAAGGTTCTTATCCTCACCCCCATGTACGACTGAGGGTAGGATACCGCAAGACGTACACAGCGCGTATTTTCCTCCTTCTTTAAAAAGGGCGTGCGTGTTCTTCCCAGCTTCCAACGCGTACGTTACACCGTAAAGTACTTTGACCGGGCTTTCCTTATTTACCTCTTTAATTAACCACTCCAAGAAGAGGGAATTAGATGGCTCAACTAAATCTGAACTCCCGCTCGTAAAACTCCCTACAGCCTCTCTGAAATCCTTAAACGCGTTATTCACGTCAATGACCTCAACCTTTATGGGCATTATGGGGAAATCCCTGATCCTCTCTCTAACGTCCGAATTGATGCACTTATCCACAAGAGTCTTCCAGGCGTTGCTGTAATTCTCCGTAATTTCCCTCTTAACGTCATCAGCCTTTTCGTAAACAGGAGGTAGTGCCAGCAGAATGGTTGCGGGCATTACGGGTTGGTATGGGGTGAGAATTTCGGAGGAGAAAAGGTTTCTGTACTTTTTCGCAACGTCCTTGGGAACTCCCTCCTCCATTTTCTTAATTACGGAGGAGATTAGGAACGGGTTAAGGCCTATGAAAGGCGAAATCATGATGTCAGCACCGTACTTGAAGATCAGGGGTTCAACCGTTCTGTATGCCAGGAAGGAGAGGGTCCAACTGCCAGCCCACAGATCTGAGGCCCTTCTGGCCTTGCTTATCACCTGCTGAATGCCCGGTATGTCCACCTTAACTAGGTAGCCCTTGGGTTCATCCCCGTCAAGGAACCAATTTGAAAGAGTCGCCGTGCTGTAGAGGAGATCGAATAATGAGTAAGTGGGTGACCTTGGGTCGGCTACGGGAATTCCCTTAGGGTTATGCGAGTACCAAAGAAGTTCTAGAGACGTGTAAAGAGCGTTGTACCTGATCACGTCGTTCTCTATGCCTAGATATAGGTTTAAGGCGTCCTCGACGAAGCCAGGTACGTCCCTAGGTTCCTGTATATCGTACTTGTACAGGGGATTAAACATATTGAGTTTATACCTAGGGACTTGAACTTCCGCCTGGGGCGTCAAGAACTCATCAGCGGACGTGGAGAATAGCCTAGCTACGTTCACTGTCCTCTCCAGTTTTGCAACGTCCGCCTTCCCTATGACCTTAGCTAGGGCGTATCCCTCAGACTTCCCCAGCTCTCCCAAATCCTCATACGCGCTGCCAAGCCCCATCTTCGTCAAAACGTCTTTCACTATCCTCCTTTCCTCAATCCCCTTCAACCAAGGCCTCCACGGGGGTTCGTGAAGAAGCGCCAGGAACTTAACCTTTATTTCATTTACCATAGTTTCACCCTGGATACCTCAATGTCCGCCCTTCCGTATCCCTTGCTTGTCCTACTGCCGATTCCCCTAGATAGGGAGTAAGTTAGCAGTAGAAAGGCCAGCTCTGCGGGTTTTTTAAGGTCGTAGTTGAAGACTGTTTTAGAATACCACTTTGCCTCCTCAGTAGGTTTCATCCCTATTATGAATCTAAACTTTACACCCCTCTTTACTGACAAACTGGTGATAGGATTTGGCACGACCTGCCATTCGCTCTTCACCACTCTCCCATTACTGTAATAGTGTGGATTCACGATATCTCCCTCGAATAACTCCCCCTCACTCAACTCCACCGGATAAGCGTTTGAAACTACGATTTCACCGACTTTACTCTGACTTTTTAGATCTTCTACTTTAAGGTACTCGAGGTCCTCCTTGTCGATAACGTCACCTGAGCCGAAGACTTTTAGTACGGATTCGACGCACCTTTTCCTCTCATTAACTTTCCTGCACAACTCTAATGCGTATGACCTCATGACTCCCTTAAGTGAGGAACCTGGTACAAAGGGCAAGTCCAGGACTGAGTCCCAGTGCATCCCGACCTCGGTGACGAGCTGAAGGAATCCCGACGCCGAACCGGTTAAAAGTCTAGATGTCAACACAGCTATTACGTCACACCCGCTTAGCTTGAGGCCCTTAAAGGCAGTAACTACCTCGTCAAGGTAACTCCTGGCCAATTCCACGTTATTCTGGAAGTCGAAATCAAGCCCCTCATTAACTACCGTCTCCTTGATCTCTTTTCTCATGTCCTCCTTGCCAAGAGAACCCTTATACTTTTCCTTCACGGCAGATATTGAGGTAAGCATGAAGTTCCTTCCTTTCATACTCGCCTACCCCCTCCGAAGCATTGAGTTGACTGATCCCTTTGTTCTTGTCCAGGTTTACAACACACGCCTATGTAGGCTTTGACATACATCATGGCGTTATCCACTAATTTGCTAATACTAGTAATTTCTAAGTCGTCTCTAATCGGGATGAATATAGGCCCTCTCTTTTTATCATTTATCAGAAAGCCCTCAGATACCCCTTCCTCTTTGGGTGTCCCAGATACCTTCTCTTTGGGCACATTTGGTAGAAAAGTTAGGGCGTGAACGTTAAATCCGTTTTCGGCTTTACTCACATCTAATACAACGTAAGATTGTCTTCTCGCTATCTTCTTTTCCCCAAAGAAGATGTATCCTGTAATTTTAACATGAGGTCTTACCGCCCCCCTAGATTTATCTCCTTTCCCCAAATCAATTACATCACGCAGGCGTTCCCCTAATATCTTCTTTGCCTCTTCGATATTAGGTGTTCCTTTTCCACCCTTACCCTCTCTGGGTAATCCTAAAACCCATGTGTCTAACTTATTACCACGCTTTTCCTGATATAATCCCTTCCACTCTGCCTTAAGGATGGCCCTTCCTATACATTCTAAGGCATGCTCCACATTTCCTGAAACAAACCCTAATTTAACGCGACTGGTGTATACCGGAAAGGTATCTGAACGAGACAGTCTCTGGTGTAAGAGGTCCTGTGGGTCGACGCTTAACTCACTCCTGTCTAATCGCTCGAACCTCCCGAACCCTCTGTTGCCCCCCTGTCCAATTCCTAATCTAGATAATGTGAACAGAGAGGATTTAACGAATTCCTCACCCAAGGTCTTTTCTTCCCTTTCCGCCATCACCTCCACTGTGATGGACACAGTACCTGGTCTCACAGGTAAAGCCTTTATAACATTCAACAAAGCGCTCTCTTGGGAACCCTGACGATACCAAATCCTAAGCAATTTTTCCACCTTGAGAAAAACTCTTGGAATACAGAATATTGACAGGAAATCAAATCCTTGCTTTTCATCACAGAGACCTCTGAGGCTTCCCTCAACCTCCTTCATTTTCCTCTTTAGTTCATTCTCCTCATTCAGAGCGAGGTAAGTTACCTTTTTTCTCCCCCCGTGGCCTGTACTCGACTCCTTCTTTGCAGTTTCAGGCACGACGTCGTTCACGACCTCACCTGTCTTTAAGTCCACCTTTATAGGGCTACCAGTAATGCTAACGGTAACAGCTGACTTTCTCCTCTTCTTTGAGTCCCCCGTTATGCCTAATTTCTCTAGGAAATCGTCTCCCCTAATAGTCCTCATGAACCAAACGGTCTTACCCATCAGGGATTTCGCATCAGGTAAATTGACGTATCCGTAATTCCCCTTTACTCTGATGACGTTACCGGAGAAATCTCCTCCCCACCAGGGAGTGTAGTTGACGAAATTCCCCCTGAAGATTACTTCTTGTTTCGCGACTCCCTTTACCTTGTTTATCATGTTCCCTATGTCTGGATTATCACTCATTAGTGTCACCCTGCGGCGTGAGCATTTCGCTAAGTTCCTTGACTCTTATGATCGGCGTGAGTATCTTCTTCTCTATTTTCACTTCCCGCTCCTCAATGCTCCTTATGCACTCTAAGATCAAATCCTCCCTGATTTCGTCACCACCACAACTTTCCACCTCCATACTGTTCAAGATGTAGAAAAGGGAACCGATAAACGCCGAATAGCCCTTATTGCTCTCCCCTTCCATGTCACTACATATCTTTTTGTCTTCAACCCTCGGAGATTCCGCTCTCCAATAATCGTAATAGTACCCGATATCGGAGATCTTCCCCTTTGATAAGTAGAAAATCATGGCACCTACAAGACCTCCCTGCAGCATCAATGATGGGAAGTCCCTTGCTCTTCTCGTAAATCCTTTAATTCCCTCATCCCCGCACTTCCTCTTGACTTGGTATAACTTCTTAGCAATGTCTATAGCCAAATCCAAGTTCTCACTCTCTAAGCAAGGAGACCTTAATAACGCCCCTTCCGATTGTCTCCTTACCGCCCAAGTTCATGTAAAATGAGTTGCCCGACTCACTTCCCGTCGCCATCTTAAGGAACTCCTTATATTGGTTGGCGAAACAGTTATCACTGCAGATCTCCTCATGGTTCCTACAGTACTTATTGACCTTAGGAAGGGAAGGCACGAGTAGTCCGAACATTATCGTTCCTTGCGGTAAGTACTCCTCCGTCCACAATCCTCCCTCATTCGTGGTCTTCGTACTCAGGTTTATTTTATTCCTGGTCATCCTGATGTAAGCCCTCTCCAAGATCTCCGAACCCTCGTCGTCCTCTAAGACGGTAATACCGTCATTGATCTTCTCACTAAGCTTGCCCAGTCCCGTAAACATAGTCGGATTTTCGATCTTTATTAGCGGTTTCTTCAATCCCGCCACGTCGACTTCTCCGCTGGAATTTCCGTAGAACTTTTTGATTGCGGAACGTAAGCTCTCGTTGCTTGTGAGTTCCAACAGGTCCGTAACCCTGCTGATTAGGTACCGCGACGTTCCGTAAATGTACCCGTGAGTGTTACTCGGAATGGGAACTAGTAAGGGTATCAAATCGGTCACGCTTATTACCCCACTACCCGTCTCGTCTCCCTTCTCAGGTCCGAAAAGACAACAGCATATTCCAGCCTTCTCGCAATTGATCCTTCCATCTTCGAGTGGAGAGTTGTAAAGAGTAGCACAGAACGATTTCAACGCTCCCTTAAAGGATGAGGCGTAAACTACAGGGTAGTTAAACGGATCCCTTTGCACAGGAAGATCCACAGCTCCCCCGCTCCTCCCAGCTCCTACGTGAAGTGGAGTTATTGCGTAAATAAGTATTACGTCAACCTTCTCCTTAGGGACAGACATAGCATTTAGATAATCCTGAAATTTAAAAAATGTATCGGTCTCATCAGCTCTTACAACTTCTACATACCCTCTATCTTGTTAAGGGTTTTCACGGTTAATCGAGGATCAACGTGAACGTATTACGCCTAATCTCGGAAACTCCAAGAGGTAAATGTCTTTAACTTTAGTTAAGTATGCAAATAACAATAACGAAATTTACTTAAAATTCTAAAGAGTTTTCTCAGGTTAACTTACCACTTTCACAATTGATTTACTCTAAATATGGGAAAAGCTTAAACCGACTTGCACATACTTCGCGATTTCCAGCTACTGCGCGATTCGTAATCCCCCAATAATTGCAGTCCGTGGAAGAATTGGAAAGTTCCTCGCTTAAACTTTAACGTTCTCATTTCTACCCACTTATTAACACCCAGGGTATTACTATACGCGTAAACTAGGCTACTCACCTTTCTCTAAGATAAAAGTTGATCCTTTCTCCACTTCAACGAAAATTTAGCTAATTTCTACTCTCTTGAGCGAGATTTTCTCGTGCATTAGAAATTGTACCATACTTTTGGCGAAACACAACTGGATTTCATCACGGGATTTTTATAATAAGAGCAAGTGTGGTATACGACTTGTGTATTCGCGAATCATTATCACGATAAATGACTTTTTCTAAAATCAAAAATTTTATTTAAAATGTTTAGTGAGCTATCCTTTTTAATGCAAAACTAGATCATACGCACGTGTCCATGAAGATATCGATTGATAACAAGGAAGCAACAGCAAATGAAGGGGAAACCATCTTATCAGTATTAAAGAGGAACGGGATATACGTACCCCACATATGTTACAATGAGGGCTTATCGCCAGTAGAGAGTTGCGATTCATGCCTAGTGGAAGTGGACAAAAGACTAGTTAGGGCTTGTTCAACAAAGGTCGAAGATGGAATGAGCATTCTAGTGAACAGTTCCAGGGCGATAAACTCTAGGAAAACTGCAATTTCCAGAATATTAAAGTATCATAAACTCTATTGTAGTATGTGTGAAAATAACAATGGAGACTGCGAATTACATGACGCTGTAATAAAATTGGGAATAAACTCACAGAAATACGTTGAAAAACCGCACACCGTCGACGATACAGGACCCTTTTACGTTTATGATCCATCGCAATGTATACTTTGTGGGAGATGTGTTGAGGCTTGCCAGGATTTCGCAGTAAATGAGGTAATATGGATTAATTGGGATTTAAATCCTCCCCGAGTGGTCTGGGATAACGGAAATCAAATAGGGAATTCCTCATGTGTTAACTGCGGAACTTGTGTAACAGTGTGTCCTGTGAACGCTTTAATGGAGAGAACAATGCTAGGAGAAGCTGGATATCTAACGTGGATTAACAAAGAGTTAAAGAGAAGGGCGATCGAAGCAATAGGAAAAGCTGAGGACAACTTCAGCCTGTTAATGACTTTTAGCGAAATCGAGGCAAAAGCCAGGGAAAGACAGATAAAGAGGACGAAAACCGTTTGCGTTTACTGCGGAGTCGGTTGTTCCTTTGAGATATGGACTAAGGGGAGGAAAACACTAAAGGTGGAACCTAAGCCAGAGTCTCCAGCTAACGGAATTCTAACGTGCGTCAAAGGGAAGTTCGGTTGGGACTTCGTTAATAGCTCAGATAGGATAACAAAACCCCTAATAAGGGAAGGAGATAGATTCAGAGAGGCGACCTGGGATGAAGCGATATCATACATTGCTAAAAGGCTAAAGGAGATAAAGGAAAAATACGGACCAGATTCCGTCGCAATCATAGCCTCAGATAAGATGAGTAACGAGGAGGCTTACCTATTACAAAAACTAGGTAGAGCGATAGTAGGAACCAACAATGTAGATAACTCTGCAAGGTATTGCCAGGCCCCAGCCACAGTAGGGCTTTGGAGAACCGTGGGGATAGGGGCAGATTCCGGAACTATTAAGGACATAGAAATGGCTGACTTAATAATTACAGTGGGGCATAACACTACCGAAAGTCACCCCGTTATAGGAAGTAAGGTAAAGAGAGCCCAGAAAATTAGGGGGGCAAAGGTAGTTGTAATAGACGTGAGAAAGCACGAAATGGCTGAAATGGCCGACCTATTCATAAGACCAAAACCAGGCACCGATGCGGCAATATTGGCTGCCGTTGCTAAATACATTATTGACAAAGGATGGGAAAACGCGGAGTTCATTGAGAAGAGGGTAAAGGGATTTGATGAATTCAAGGAATCCATAAAGGGGTTCACATTAGATTACGTTGAAAGCGTTAGCGGAGTTTCAAAGGAACAAATAATTAAATTAGCGGAAATGATACACGAAGTTAAAAACGTAGTAATATTATGGGGAATGGGAGTAACGCAGCATTTAGGAGGGGCTGATACGTCAACCATAATATCTGACTTGCTGTTAATAACCGGAAACTACGGAAGGCCAGGGACTGGAGCGTATCCCATGAGAGGTCATAACAATGTACAAGGGGTTAGCGATTTCGGCTGTTTACCTAATTACTTACCAGGATATCAGAGATTAGACGATGAAAACGTAATAAGGAAATTCGAAGAGAGTTGGGGAGTTAGATTAAACGGAAAGCCGGGATTGCAAATACCTAAAATGATTGAGGGAGTATTAGAGGATAAAGTTCACGCCTTGTACATAGTTGGAGAGGACACCGTAATGGTGGACTGCGGAACCCCATTGACTAAACAGGCCTTAGAGAAGGTAGACTTCTTAATAGTTCAGGACATGTTCATGACCGAAACTGCCAAATTAGCCCATGTAATATTACCGGCAGCTGCCAGCATAGAGAAAGAAGGGACATTCGTAAATACCGAGAGGAGGATTCAAAGATCCTATAAGGCCATGGAACCGTTAGGAGACTCTAAACCTGATTGGGAAATAATCCAAATGATCGCTAATGCCTTAGGGGCAAACTGGGACTATAAGCACCCCTCGGAGATAATGGATGAAATAGCTAGACTGTGTCCAATATTTGCCGGAGTTAGCTACTTAAGGTTAGAAGGATTTAATAGCCTACTATGGCCGGTACATGAGGATGGAAGCGACACTCCACTTTTATATGCTAACGCTTTCGCAACGAGAGACGGAAAGGCCGTGTTATATCCGTTAAGCTGGAAACCTCCGGAACTAAGAGATGAGGTTCATAGAGTGATCGTAAATAGCGGAAGAGTGCTAGAACACTTCCACGTAGGAAATATGACGGGAAGAGTTGAGGGATTGAGGCGAAAGGTTCCGGAAACTTTCGTTGAGGTATCAAGGGAATTGGCCGTAAAGTACTCCATAAAGAGCGGAGATCTCGTATTGGTAAAATCTAAATTTGGAGGGGAGGTAAAAGCTAGGGCTGTAGTTAGCGATAGAGTTCGAGGCGAGGAGATATTCATACCCTTATTCGCTTCAGATCCCTCTAAAGGCGTTAATAACCTCACTGGCTTAGAAATAGACAAGGCAAGCGGTACCCCTGGATATAAGGATACGCCGGTGGTAATAGAGAAAATAGAGGAAGGGAAGGGAGGAAGCCCGTTACCTTCAGATAATTGGAGATTTCACTTAAATGAGAGGAAAAGACAGATAGGAATAGAGGTGCAAAAGAAATGGGTGAAAGAGGAGTTCAAACCATTGACGGATTAGTTGAACAACTGGCTGAAAGCAAGGACGCGTTAGAGGAGTTCTTAGCCCTATTAAACGCATTGCAGAAGTCCGGAATACTGCCGCTGTTAATTGGAATAGTGGAAAAACTGGACGAGAACTTAGCTTTCTTAGCGGAACAAAACGCTATATTCATAAGGAACGTTAACGTGATTTACAGCGTTTTAAGTGGGAAGGAAGAGGTCGGTAATGTGAGTTTAGGAGAGTTAATAAGGGAACTAAACGATCCCGATGTCAGGAGGGGATTGCACCTAGTTTTAAAGGTACTTAAGGCGATAGGTAGTGCAAGTAAGAAAAGTTAATTTAACTAGGGTTAAGGAGAGGGAAGAGTTCAATGATGAGGATTTCGTGGCAGTAGAGGAGCCTTTACAGATTAGGATATGTAATGGGAGTTGCGATACTTTCGCGGTCATAATGAGGACTCCAGGAAATGATGAGGAACTCTCTTTAGGTTTCTTATACTCTGAGGGAGTGATAGATAGTGTAGAGGACGTTGAAAGCATTCAGCGAAACGGAAACGTAATGGATGTTAGGATAAACAAACCGTTAAGGGTGAAAACCAGAGACCTAATAGTTAATTCCAGTTGCGGAGTTTGTGGAAGGGCATTCCTTTACACTATCAACATAATAAGCTCTAAGACAAAAATTAAAAAGGAAGTGATTTTCTCCTTACCGGAGAAATTAAAGGAAAGGCAGAGCGTCTTTAACGTAACTGGAGGACTTCACGCCTCAGCCTTATTTACAATTGACGGCGAACTAATTTGCTTATACGAAGATGTCGGAAGGCACAACGCTGTAGATAAAGTAGTGGGAAGCCTCGTTTTGAAGAAAAAATTACCCGCTTATTCATATGTGATGCAAGTTAGCGGAAGAATAGGTTACGAGATCGTAAGCAAAGGAATAAAGGCGGGAATCCCAGTGATCTGTGGCATCTCAGCTCCAACTAGCCTCGCAATAGAAATGGCTGAGGAGGCTGGAGTCACGTTAATAGGCTTTCTAAGAGGGAAAAGCTTTAATATTTACACGCATAGAGAGGCAATTTTTTGAATTTTTTGTATTATTCCTGTAATTAAAAGTCAATTTTGAACCTTTGTGTAGTTATTAAAGGTATCAATAACGTTTATCAAAAATCATTAAATCACTTTACGCATTAACTCTAGCCATTTACGCGATAGAAATCAAATAAATATTTACGGGCCGTTGAGGGGTTCTGGTGTTGCATCCCATTTAGGTATGTAATCTGGGTTAGATACCCTTCATGTTCTATGTTTACATAACCTACCATTCTTCTGTAGCTGTATTACCGTCGTTACTCACACCGATCCTATAATATTTAATGCCATTAACATGATGAGCACTTACTCACTTTGTATCAAATATTTTACCATTAGCCGGGAATCGGTCAGAATTCTCCGGACATATTTCCCGTAATTATGCCCAGGAAATAGAGTATAGAAGCAATAAAATACCCTATTATCTCCGGAATGTTGAAACTGATTGATACTTTTTTCCTTATTTATACTAAAGAATTAAATCTTTAATTAATGCCTCGTTTATTAGCAATCTTCACAAAGCATGTACTTTAACATTCGTTACGCTTAATGGAAATTTGGAGCAAAATGATCTAAGAGCTATGAAATGCTAATCTACTTCCGTAATAATGGTCCGAAATAATCTTAATGTAATGAAAAAACTTAACTTAGAAGAGCAGTAGAATAAACTAATGAGTATTTCATTTATACAGGCTATAATAAGCCTGCTGGGCGGCGGCTTTGGCGGCGGTTTTAGCGGCGGTTTTATCTCATACTGTCTTGAGAACAGGAGATTTGCTAAATTATCCTTTCATAAAAATTTAATTTTTAATACTTTTTCTAACTCCGTAAGGGTCCTTCTGAAAGTAGAAAATAATAAAGGGGTCTTTAATGCAACCAACACATTTTGCCAGATATCAGTTGAAATGAGCTTGAAAGGTGAAAACGAAAGTAGTCAGAGAAGGAATACGCACGATGATATAAGGAATTATATCATGAAAGAATGCAAATTCGAGGAAGAAAAGAAACCAGAAGGCTATAACGAGAGAGCATGGACTCCCTTAATAAACCCATATGATAGATACAGAGAGGTTAGCGGAGAGCCCGTTTCCTGGAATATATGGGTGAGTAATGGAACGGGAATTGAAAATATGGTGTTCAAACATGTGGGAATAATTCCGAATAGGGGTTTTAACATGGCAATACTAATGGATATCTACAAGACTGTAAATAAGGAATATATTTTGAGGATAAACAGCGAATATGGTCCTGAGGACAAACCCAAGCTTCTCTTGAAGTTACCAATAGGAAATGATAAGATAGAAAAGATAACGATTAGTGTTGTTGCTGCGGGTAACAATGTTGAGACACCTGCTAGAGGAGAAGTAACTATAAAGCCCGTATGCGATAAAGATAAGACAATTCAGGAGAAATCGGAGACGTCCAGAGATAAGGAATGCGATTATGAAATAGGACTCACAATTAATAAAACAGGCATTAGTAAAAAATTGGATACCATAATAAGGATTGTTATGTGTAAAGAGGACTCGAGACAAGTAAAATTTTCTGAAATCTTCAATAAATATAACATTAAAACAATAGACTGCAAAAGCGAATAGTTTTTATAGAATATTTTACTTTTTATTAAATTATATACTTATACTTCTTTGTTAATCCTGGATCCCGCATCTCTTAAGAAAAAGAGCTGGCTCTCGAGATATTGGCGAAAAACCTTACACTTTATCAATCCTAATATACCCGTATTAGGAACTCAATTTCAGAGTCCTTCGATTTAGGTAACACTTTGTTAATCATATTTAAGGTTTATCAATCACTTTCGCAATACAATTTTATGGAAAGTAAGATTGAGAAACACAAGAAACCCTTCACAATTACGCAGATCGTTTTGATGGTAATGGCTAAAAGTCTTGGAAGTGCTGTAGCTTAGAATATCTCACTGAGAAGACGTTGGTAGATAAAGACGAGTTGTTGGTCTATCTGTCCAGGACGGCGCAGAGGGGTAGAGAGGAAGTGGCATAAGGAGAGAGCAGGAAAAGATAGGATGTATTGTCTGAAGTATAAGGAGGGAGATAATATAAGTAAACCCGATGATAAATTCCTAGAGCATGCCAAAGCTTTTTCGTAAGTAGCCTACTCTGATTTAGAAGCAAGTAAACTTCTCTGGGAAGGCAATTATTAAGTCCAACCATATTTATCTACAATCAACTGAGAAGATGTTCAGATTATTCAGAATTATGCATTAGTATTTTTTGTAGAATTTTTCAGAACAATTACAGAAGAACTACTAGGCTTCAGTAATATTAGAGTTAATAACTTAAAGATGCATCTCCAGTCGTTAAAAAGGGATTCAAAAAGGGGAATCCTTTTTCTGTCTAACCTCGTCCAGTGTTAATATACCCTTGTCGATCAGAACATTAACGTGATCCCAAGCATGTGACCTAACGTATTCACTCGGTGATTCAAGAAGTGAGAGAAAATGGTCCTTTTTCTGTCTAACCTCGTCCAGTGTTAATATACCCTTGTCGATCAGAACATTAACGTGATCCCAAGCACGTGACCTAACGTATTCACTCGGTGATTCAAGAAGTGAGAGAAAATGGTCCTTTTTCTGTCTAACCTCGTCCAGTGTTAATATACCCTTGTCGATCAGAACATTAACGTGATCCCAAGCACGTGACCTAACGTATTCACTCGGTGATTCAAGAAGTGAGAGAAATGCCTTGGAATCCTCCCTCGTTAATATACCCTTGTCGATCAGAACATTAACAATACTCCAAGCACGTGACCTAACGTATTCACTCGGTGATTCAAGAAGTGAGAGAAAATGGTCCTTTTTCTGTCTAACCTCGTCCAGTGTTAATATACCCTTGTCGATCAGAACATTAACAATACTCCAAACAGTGATGCAAACATACTCGTCAGTTGCGCTCAGCATCCTTAAGATTAGATTATTAAAATGTGATTTGTATGGAGATTCACGTACAGATGTAAGCCGTGATTTAAAGTCTGGTTTGTTAATCACGCCAGCAATCGGCCTCATCATGACCTCAAAGGTCTGAATTACATCGGCTTTATCAGAATATCTTTCCAAAAGATATGCTATTACTTCCAATATCTTGACCTTAAAATCTTCGTCACTGAAATATGGGACCACGGAAATAGCGTCGAAAAGGAAAGTCGAAACGTTATTTGGCCTGCTGAAATAACGTTGGTGATTTTTAATATAACTTTCTGAGTCTTTATAAATTTGGAGAATTAACCTCCCGTAACTATTACACACTTCTTTTAGCTCTTCCCTAATTCTATTAAGGTATTTATCAAATTCCTCAAAATCAAAGTTCGTTTTTCCCAGCTTCGTTATTAAATTTTCGTGCCCTAATTCATCCTCTAATTTATCTGGGATTTCCTCGCCGTCTAAATACCCTACCAAAATATTGTATCCTTCCTTCACCGAGCCGTGGATAGGAGATAGTATTCCTCGGTGGTCCATTCGGAAAAACGGGAAGAAAGCGTTAACTTCCCCATTCTCCACTCTTACTACTCCTACCGTACCCTCCTGTACCGTGTCCCTTTGTAAGGAGATTAGGGAATCCAGAGCACGGTAGAGTAGGGAACTTTCCGTATTAAGACCAACTAAGCTCAACCTCTCCTTGTCAACAGCAGCGATCGGTACTCCTTTGCTTTCCAACATAGCCCCCAGTAGGGCAAGAATTAGGAGGAATTCCTTCTTACCACTTTCTGTTTCTAGGGGAATGTCTCCATTTTTAAAGTAAAACTGTTGAATCTTCCTAAAGGCATATGTTTTAGGGTTCCGGTCTATTTCGTCTAGGTCTTCTTCGCTTATGTTCTCCTTTCCCTCTAGAAAGTACCTTAATACTACAGGCAGTCTGGCCCTCTTCACTATTTTTCGCTTCAACTCATCACTGATTTTTATGTTCTCAGATAGCATACTCTCCAGAATCTTCATTAATTCGTCTTCATTCGTGTTAATGCGGATTTCCTTGAACAGATTCCCCCGCTCCCTCAGTTTTCTCCATAAATCCCCCTTATGCAGATCTGCGAATCCCATCTCAGCTTTCTCCACAACGGATCTCCACATCGTCTCTTCCGTTGTGATGAGAATCGGACATTCCGCGTTGCCCTCTATAAACGCTTCATGTAGGACATTGGTTAAATGTTCCTGCAACATGTTCGTGGTAACTCTACCGTCATCTAAAATTAAAAGGCACTTCCCATCCCTGGAGGGAGGATATTTAAATGTCCTTGGATCTTGGATCGAATAAACCACAAATTTTCCTCCAGTTTCTCCTTCCGCTCTCTCCATCAACTTTTTCACGACGAGATAGGAGAACCAGCTCTTTCCCACTCCTGAAGGACCTATTACGGCATAAAATAGGGGATTTCCCCTAAAGGTGGAGAGTTCTGATAAAGTATGTTTTCTCCAGCTGAGGATCTCATTGGCCAGTTCATTGACTTTCTCTTGCTTAATCTCAACTAGAGTTTCTTCGTTTACACCATAATATTCCTTAATTGAGTCCTTATCCTCTGGTTTTAACCCGGCTTGCTTAATTTGTCCCTCCTTGAGCCTGTTTATTTCCTCTTCATGCTTTTTTATTTCCTCTTCATGCCTGTTTATTATTTCTTCGAGTTTATCTATTCTTTCCTTTATCTTCTTGACCTCGCTCTCAAGCTCTGGCACTTTCCTTATGACTTCGTTCAGCTTCTTTATGTAATCCTCGGTAAAGATCTGCTTAAGTCTAGACAAAAACTCATCGTACCCCCCTCCCGGTCCCACAGGGGATAGCCAGCTTGAGAGGAAGCTGTAGCAGTCCCCGGGGTTGAGGCCGTATTTCTCGTCCAGTTTCTCGCACAGGATCTCCCTCTTCTCCACCGGATATTCGTTCCAGGCCTTGTGTAGCTTTACGTACTTTCCAAGACCCGCGTCTTTCCTCTCCTCGTAAAAGCTAAGTATTAATGACACTCCGAAGAGTATTACTGATGCTGGCAATAAAAATTCCGAGATAAGGCGAGACAGAGTAGGTAACAAAGGCCCCTTAAGGTATTCCAGGGTTTCGCCTAAAGCTCCCATCCCTTCGGAAAGGCTTAAACCAAAGGTCTCAAGCAGAAGCTCTTCCCTATGTCTCTCAAGTTCTTTCAATTTTTCAAGGATCTCTTCGCTTTTGCCAGCATGCTCTTCGATTACTCTCTCCAGAAGAGGTGGTATCAACAACCCATTACCCTCTAGCGGGGAGCCACCAAAGCTGGCCAGCTCAAGGAGGTGACACCTCTTTCTCCTTAGCTCTTCCTCGCTGAGGCCGGTTTCTCCCCTACGCTTGTCGGCTATCTTCTTTAAAAAGTACTCGAAAAGCCCTTCGGCGTCCTCTTTAGTAATCTTCGACTCGACAAGTACACTGCCTTCAGGGATCCAGCTTCTCTTTTCTTCTTTACCCTTTTTTCCAAAGACACGATTGAGTAGATCTTTTCCAAAGATAGGATTATGTAGATCCCCCCTCTTTTCACCCTTTAGGAACCGGATCTGGTAGTTGCTCCCCTCTATTAAGACCTTCCCGTGTAATCTGTCCTTTATCTTCTCTGCGTAACCTTCGTCCATAGAGTAGTAGGGAAGTTCAACGTAGGAGTATTCTTCTGGAAGGATTCCCTTCTTCCTCGCCCTAAGGATCGCCATGGTCTTACCGGAATAACGATGACCAAAAAGGACCACGGGCACTCCTCTCTCCTTAGCTTTTTCCAAAGCTTCCTTCAGACTCGCGTCTACGCTCAGCTCTACTCCGTAATCCGCGTAGTTTGGAAGGTCCTTAAATCCCTTACTTTCCCTCAAATAGACCATCAGCTCCTTGAGGAACTCTGAGGAAGTCTCCGGAATTGTTACCGCTTCCTCGATGTTCTTCTCTCCTCCAGGATGCACATCAAATGTGGGGACGTCCCCCAAGGCTTTCTTTACCTCTTCGTAAACAACCTGCAGATCCTTATCTCTGAAGCTGTGCCCCACGACCAACAGGGGTACTCCGATGATGTGTCCCTTCATGCTGATGTAGATGGCTTCTCTATCTTCTTCAAATGACTTCAAGTCGTCCTGGGTGAGGACAATTTGTTTACTTTTTTCTTTGTCCTCTTCGTATATGTCGCCGTGAACCTTGTAAATCCTGATGTAGGCGTCAGTAGGTTGAGAGAAGTCGTCTTTGCTCTTTACCACGGTGTATCTCGTCGAGCCTTCATCTAATTTATCTTTAAGGGCGTCCTCAAGCTCCCGATCGAAGTTCGTTGTTATGATGTTGACTGTCAAGTGTTTCCCCTCTCTCTTCCAAGACTCTACCAAGGCCCTCAAGATTCTGGCCAGTAAAGAATAAGGATTCCTGAGGGAATCTCTTTTTAACCCTTCTTTCCTCTTCTTATCGAATATCTCCCTTATCTTTTTAATAATGTCTTCCCTCTTCACTCCCTTGTCGATTATATCCTTTACGACCGATTCAAGGTCTCCTGTCTGGACGTCGAATTCCTGGGCAAGGGCGGAGGCGAGCTCGTAGCTGAGAGGATAACCTAGCTCATAAGACACTTCCGCCCCTATAATTATTGTAGCTCCTCTTTCAGTGAGTAGATCAGCAAATTGCCTTACCTCAAGGGATACCACATCATACATATTTCGCATTCACTATTTAATATTAACTACTATTCAGGAATATTAACTGAGCTAACTTTCTTGGCGAGTGTTCTCAGCATTCATCTTATTCTATATGTATATGTAAAGTTATATTAATAATAGGATATATTGTATTCACCTAGAATAGCCTTATTCAATAGTATTCGTCACCTAGATGACCATACCAACAATCTCCGGTAGGGTACTCTTTAACCACCCTCTAAAACTATACCTCCTTACTAAACCGGTTAACGAGGTTATTTACGGGCCGTTCACGCGTTCATTGCGAATTCGGTTTATTTAGAAAAATAAAGTAAATTTAATTGAATACTATAGTATGGGCTACCAGAGATTCACACTCAACAATTTCCTTTATTTAATATCGTTTTGCAATAATTACAATTCGCAATGGAAACCTGAATCCCCCCTCTCGCATAACCTCAATATGTTTTCTCACACCTGTAATAATATTGCAGTGATCCCATTCCTCTCACTATTTTGTATGCGTTTGGATTATTACACGCTGAACTATTCTAATTTAACGAAGAGTATTACAATTCACAATGGACATGTGAGGCCCTTTTATCGGAGAAAATGACAGTTCTTGCGAATTATCCGGCTAAATTATTTCTATGTTCACACCTAAAGGCTTAATGTCTTGAAAATCCCTGTCCTTTGTCAGTAATACTTCGTTATTGGCGATAACTATCGAGGCTATTAATATGTCCGAATCGCTCTTAATTTTACCGTTACCCTTCAGTGTTTTATGCATATTAGCTGCTATTTTCACCGAGTCTATCGCAGTGGGTAAATTATAATTTGATCAAAAAAATCCCCTATACCGATGTTGTATTTACCCCTCACAATTTCATAGAAGTTTATTACAGTAGTTGCAATATTATTGAAATTATTTTTTATAAAATTAAGTAAGTCCTTATCCCCTTTCATTATAGAAATTATTATGTTAGAATCAAGTACTACCATATTCTCTAACTCTGAAACCCTTCCTGAACTCTTCTACCTCCTTTTCCAGTTCTGTAGCCTCTTCCTCGCTCAGAGTTCCGAATATTAGGTCTAACGCCTCTACCCTCCCCTTCCTGCTCTTATTATAATATTCAATTAATTCGTTTATAGCTTGGCTAAATGACTTACTACCTTTGAGCTTAGACAGCTTCTCGTAAACGTCATCTGAAATAGTTATAACTTTCGGCATATGTAAGTATGCATATATAAAGTATTATTCATAAACGAAAGTCCAACCCTTCATCTCAACCTCCTGTATCAATGGTCCAAGTGTAGACCCTAAAGTTCAGGGGCTTTTTAGCCGAATAATGTCCTACAAAAATTGTTTATCAACACTAGGACCATTCACGCTTTCACAAATTTCACTTTATTAGTTTGAAATTAGCCCAATAATTGTAGACTTTAACACTAAATGAGGGGCTAACAGGAAATAATACCATGGGGACTTAAATCGCCAAACTTTACCAAACATAACAATACCTTCACTCTCTCCAGTAAATAATAACGCTAATTACTTAAAATTCTAAAGAATTTTCTCAAATTAACTTACCACTTTTGCAATTGGTTCACTTTAAATATGGGAAAAGCTCAAACCGACTTGAATGTATTCCGCAATTTCCGGCTACAGTGCGATTCACAGTCCCTTAATAATTGCAATCCCCTAGTGATAGGCACTGACTAATTCCTTAACGTGGATTGTACCCTGTAGTCACAATGGTACTTAATTAAATTTTACTTCTTTAAATAAACTAAATTTAAAATGTGAATTGCCATAGCACTTTCTTAATTTCTTAACTTAATATCCTCAGGGAGACAATTCATCTTAGCAGTTGTTTAGCCGTTGACCTGGTATTTAGGTAATTGCCACTTTTGATCATGAAACGCTTATCCCGTACTATTTGAGATTGGATATGACTTTTCCATAAGAGGAATGGACCCCATTTATTAGCAACCTGGGGGAGTGATTAAGGGCTCTAAATAAATCATTACATTTAACAGGAAGGAACCTTTGTTGAACTTCTCTAAGTGTTGTCTTGAACCTAGAGTTCGTTAAGGTCAAGGGGCATTCCCCACTTCCCTTTTTTTAACTGAATAACCCATACCACGTTGGTATATTTACCTTTTGTGGGGTCATTAACCAGCGGCGAGGTTTCCCAACGAATTCGTGTAAAGTACATTTTACGTTTCATCAGAAAATTTACTCGGATACTTTCAATTCATGTAAATTCTCACCACTTTAGAAGTGACCCGGGAGTGTTCAACCCGGTCTTTTTCTACGTAACAGAGGATTAACGTTAGATCACGTCAGAAAAGGTTTACCGCCAGATAGCGAAATGTAGAAAGATCACGTTTAAGTGTAGGGAAGCTCCATGATGGGGAACCCATGAGCGTCCCCAATCCCTTGAACAGGTAAGACTCGAACTGAGGTGAAGCTCTCCTCCCCTTTGCGTTTGCCCTAACTTTCAATACTCTATGTTGAAGTTCCCATGTGTTCACAGCTTTAACTCACTTCGCGACCCTCCTCACCAGAGAATCGCTGTTTCGTTCTTAAGCCTTCTAAACCCCGTGTCCTTATCGTAATACTTTTCCAGGTCCTCCCTTTTCAGCAAGTACCAACCCAACTCCTCATCCAGTTCCAGGGGAGGTTCATCCCATGCCCTGACCACGTATTGTTCAGCCAACCCCCTCTGCACCTTTAGCAAGGCCCTTCTCTGATACCCCCTCTGCTTAAGCACCTCCTTCAGCTCCTTCAGAACTTTCTCCGCCTCCTCATCAACGTTTACGTAAACTGAGTATTTGGGTTCCTCCTTAATTACCTTTAGCTCCACCTCCCCGTAGTTCAAATCCGTTATCTCCTTCTCTAGGTTCTCCCATTCCTTGGTACGAAAGTCGCTATACCTTCTCCTAATCTCCTCGTAAAACCTTCCCAAAATTGACGAAATGTCCCTTTCATTGAACCCCTTTTCCCAACCCTTCAGTGTGGACAGAGTTACCTCTTCGCTCAGTTTACCGTATATAAGAGAGAAATCGGTGGAATTGACGTTCTCCCTCTTTACCCTAGTTAGGATGACCTCTCCTGTCTCTCCGTAATTCCTGTTAATCCTTCCAGCCGTTTGTACCACGGCATCAATAGGCCCTAAGTCCCTGTAACCTCTTCTGAAGTCAATGTCCACACCTGCTTCAACCATTTGAGTTGTCACCAGTATTACCCTTTCCCCCTTCTCAATCTTACTCTTGATGCGCTCTATCCGCCTCCACCTCTCTAAGGGCACTATCCTAGTGGAGAGGAAGTAAGGTTTCTCTCCCCTGTCTCTGAGGACTTTGAAAACTCTTTCCGCCGATTCAATTGTGTTAAGCTCTATCATAGTCGAAGTTCTCACGTCAATTCCCGCCGCAAGTTCCTCCGGAGTCTCCACCTGATCGAATTTCCTAAACCTGACAACGTACCTGTCTGGAACGGTCGTAACAGGTCTTTCCGGTTCTACGCTAAGAGGAGGTGTAGCCGTCATCATGAGGATCTCAACGTTAAGGTGTTTCGTCATTTCCTCCAACCCCTTCTTGATGATACCCAGGTATTCCAGGGGAAGTGCCTGGACCTCGTCTAGGATTAGGAAAGAGTTTGAGAGGTTGTGTAACCTTTTCAAGTTGGAGTTCTTGGGGGAGAAAAGGGTTGCCAGTAGGGCCTCAAAGGTAGTGACAATGAAGGGAGAATCCCAGCTCTCCGCCAACATGAGTTGCGACTCTAAGTCCCTTGTCTCATCTGCCCCTTTCTTCTGGGTGAAAGCCAGGTGATGGAACTTCATGACGTTCTCCTCACTCAGAATGTCGGATAGAACCCTCCAGTTCTGCTCTATTATGCTAATGAAGGGTAGGGAGTACACTACCCTCCTTCTCCCTCCCTTCAGAGCCACTAGGGAACCCGCTAATGTCTTCCCGCTACCCGTAGGGGCAACCAGCGTTATGAAGGGAGACTCTTGAACGTAGTTTAAAGCCCAATTCCTAAGTTCCTCTCTCATTCCTCTAATTTGAGGGTTTGGTGAGGTAAGGCTTCTTATGTGCCTTTCAAGGATTTTGTAATCAGGTAGCGGTAGACCTCTCTCCTCCACGTTACCTGCACTGTGTTTATCCGCATCGATCAGTGATGAAAAGATGAGTAGGCCCTCCAGATACTCCTTCCACCCCTTATCCCTAAGAACAGCATTCGTTACTTTCCTATATCCTTGCCTAAGGAGTTCCTCAAGCGAGGGGAGATCTGCGGGAACCCACTCAACTTCCTCTCTGATAGTAGACCACTTGGACTTGATATCCTGATATTGTTTTACTAAACAAGTTTGGGGGTTTCCGATGTTATCCCTGTTATTTCTAAGTACATCGCGGTAATCCCTCAGACCCCTTAGGTAACCGTGATGGGAGTACACGGAAATCGCTGACAGCACTGAGTATAGGTCGTCCTTCACAGTGTAAAGGGTAATTATTGATGAAAAGAGGGCGTGATCTGAACAGTCGACCCTCCTCTGATCAAGCAGGTGCTCCTGAAAAAAGCGGGAGTACTTTCCTATATCGTGAAGTCCGCCTGCCATAAAGGCGAATTCCGCCAGATCCTCTCTACCCGCATCAGTTATTCTTCTCCTTGCTCCCTCCCCCACTTCCCTCAAGTGTACTCTAATTTCCTTATCAGGATGACTGTAAAACTTCACATAATGAACAGGAAGGGAGAGGAAAAAAACTTTTCGTGAACGCTCGTGGTCAGAAGGTTAAGATCACTTCGTTGCCCCTTAGTTACCTATCTTAAATGCGTTTGAGGTATTCCCTCAACTTAAAACCATTCAGCGCGTGGAAGAAAAACGTGGTAAGGCCCTGGTAATGATGAAATTCCCGTTCATGACAAAGGATGAGACAAAAACCGATTGGAAATTCATTACAACTGTAGGTTACGCATATTACGTAAAAGCGCTTACTTCGCCTTCCTCAATCTCTCATAATTAGGGTTAACGAGTAACAAGGGTACTTTACGAACTTGATCTGACCAGGGTGAAAAATCCATTGCCGCATAGGTGGGTCTACCCAGGGGTTTACTTGTTACATTCCTGACGTTCGAGAACTGCGGAGTACAGGGCCGCGTAAATTAGCAAAACCTCATGCAGATTTGTTGAGGTAATTGAAGATCCTTGTCCATTTTACTAAACCCATCAGAATACCTTGAAAAACTAATCACGACTTGCTTAATTAACACTAGGCAAACTAAAGAGTATTTAAATTATCCTAAAATTATGATAGTATATTATCTAACTTCAATAATAAAAGGAAACCCATAAAGGGCTTTCCGTAATCTTTAAGGGGAAAGTTAAAAATTAACCCTAGAGTTCAGCTCATACCAAGGCCTAATGGTTTAACCAGGAAGTACAAAGGAGTTCAATTTCTTGTAACCTTCCGCGTGTTTACTGAGTTAAGATGCTCTCATCTCTTTCAGATTGACGTCTAAGCCTGGTTCTAGTGTTATTACTCCCTATTGATCTCTTTGAAGACATTACGCGTTAACTGGAATAGTGATCTTCATAAAACGTTGGACGGCCCTTTCTCCTCTCCAAGAATTTCCCTCTTCAGCGTTCTTTTAGATTCCGTTAAGTAAATTATAACTGAATCCCCTTCCCTCATTATTTGACGTAATTCCTCTTTTAGGGAGTAGAGCTTACCCTCGGATATTTCCCCTTCAAATACCGACCTTTGAACCCAGGCAAGGTATTTCCTACAGATGTTAAGCGCTTTGTTTACCCGACTTTCATCAAAATCGTAAACCAGTACTACGTACACTATAATTAATATGTAAATTTAATTTATACTGATTTCGCATTTTCCGATAGGTAGGACAATTTACAATTATTTTTGTTATCTTGGGGTAAATAAGATATTCGTACTGACGTTTTACCCTAGGATGGAGTATGTTCTAAAACATTGAACCAGCTGAGCATGATGTTAGTCCTAATATTTGTATTAAGGTTGGTTTCAAGCCCTCATAGGAAAGCTATAAACCCGGGCCATAGGCATAAGAGACTAGATAATGTTCCAATAAAATGTAAAAAAACGCTTTGTGTTGCATATTTAAACTGAAGTAGAACTAACATGTGAAAGAAAAGTAGAATAGAATAATAGCAGAAATCGGTCAGCGTTTCAAAGCATTAACTCCTTAGTTAACGCTAAATGTTGATTTCCTCAAGCCTCATCATGCTTACGCAGTATAATCTTATCCTTTTCCCATTTGGGGTCCTAAGCCCTCTTCTCGTTATGTGATCCTCTTTAGCTAGTCTACTTAGTACTACCTTAGCATTGTTTTCATCTATATTTACATCTCTACAAATTTCGTCAAGCGTCTCACAGTTGTTTCGTGCTAAGTAAAATGGTATAATTCTCCACATGTTCATATCATAATTTAGGCTAGGTAGGATTACAAAAATGTTACCCTTCATGGAGACGTGGAAAACCGCTTTCCCAAACCCTTTTTAGTAGGATTACAAATTTGTAACACTCTCACTATTAACGCAAGAGTCTGCCCAAACGAGAGAAAAATCAGGGATCCGGGCAGGATTAATTATCTATCTTCTAGCGATTATACTGGAGATCATAAAATTTTCTAAAAGATGAAATTTTACTCTGAAACTTCAACGACTCTCCTTCTTAGAAGTGTCTCAGCTACTTTATCAGTTATTATTTTAATTAAATCTTCAACACGTGACTTATCTACTATAAATTTCTTGTTCTGCTCATCAAATTCTACTTTTAACTCCCTTTGAGTTTTATTTTCATATTCATTCTTTACTTTTTCTATAATCTTAGGGTCGGTATTTAGATTTTGTTCGATTTCGGTTATGCCATTTTTTACAACTTTGTTTAGATTCCTTAATTGTAATGGGTCTACCTCTCTCAAACCTCTTTCGAATGCATCCGCGTTATCAACAATATTTATTACCTTTTTAAAGTTTGGCTCCTTCTTCAAGTTATTTATATAATAATCAACAAGCATTTTCTTAAAATTACTATCCTTTTGAAACTTCGATAGCGTAAAAATGATTATCTTACCTTTATAATATGTGAACAGAATATTCTTTTCTAGAATTATATAATCCTTAATATTTACTGCTTCGTAGGTGTCTTTAGACTTAAAAAAGTGTAAAATGCTAAGGTTTTTTAAAATAATATTTCTATCAAATTTACTAAATATTAATATGTCATCCCCGCCTTCATCACTAAGTTTGAATGCTACATATTTAGTATTCTTCGTGTCGTTCTCCGGGCTAAACTTTTCGTCAGTAGGAGGGTTCGCATTCTTGATCATTTGAATTAATTTCATAATATCACTCTCAGTATTATAGGATCCACTCTGTTGAGAAGTATTTGCTTGAATTTGAGAAGCAGCTTGAATTTGGGGGTCAGAAGATAAAATATCGAGATCTATATAGCATGGTTTTTTAGACTCAAAGTCAGCACATTCATTAATAATATTCTCTTTTTCTAGTTTTGTAGATATTTTTTCTCTTATGTAAATAAAATTATTCCTACTTCCTCTCTCAATATTTATATACTTAGCTTCATATGTTACACCTTTATCACTTACTCCTCCTTTAGTTCTTACAAAGAAGTATATTTCCTTGAGTTTATCTTCTAAATCAATTTTATTAGTAGCCTCGACTAAATCTTTTCCAGAGTAGCCCTCTTTGTTCATTAACCTCTTATTCTTTATACTTTTTGTCTAAATAAATATTCTGATATAGGCGGAAAACTTCAACTATTTTACCCTCCTGTACCATCCCCTCATATATAATATAGACCGATCTGTTATGCTCCTGTACCTTCACCTTGTAAACTCTATAACCACTTATGAAAAGAATAGGGTTAAAGAGGAGCACTTCGCTGTTCTTGAATAATTCATATATAAAAACCATAATTAAGAAAAAGACTACTAGTCCATATATGTTGGCTTGGAATGTAGATATTAGCCCAAGTACGTAACTCATTATGACATTAGTATAGTTAATACTTAAGTCTTCTACCTCGGTAATGGTATATTTGAAAGATTCATCATTTCTGTTAGAGCTCAAGAACTTAAAGTAAAGATAGTTAGAAACAACTAACCATAAAATCACTATTAAGTAGATTATTAGAATTAGAATCCATGGAATTTGTAAGCTAAAGTTTTCTATTGTAAATCTAAGCGAAGATGTTAGAATATACCTAAAATAATTTATCATAACTGCTATAAATAGTAATGTATACTCGCTTGTAAATAGTGCCAATGAATTTAAATCAACCCTAGTCATGGTGCTAATTACTCTCTGATCATATAGAGTAATAAACTAGTTTTAGTTGTGAATTTTCTCGCCACTAAATTGTGGGAGTTAACAGAATTTATTTCACGTATCATTTTTGACGACTAGACATATCTACTCTGTTAGTTCAATTTTCCTAAATTAGATGAGAAAAATAGTAAGTCCCCACTAGTACGATAATGTCAATAACTAGAAGATATACTGTAATCATGGATAGTGCAAAAAGTCTTGTATCCCAATCCGTGTATTCGTCACTTACAATATCGTCAGGAAGTACTATAGATATTCCGGAAATATCTAGAATTATAATAAATTCCATTGGGTTCATTATTTCATCTCAGTGGGCAAGAGCATTTCGTATTACCAGTAACGTGTTGAAAATCTGTAATTCCTCTACTGTAGGCAAAATCTTTATAGGCAGCTTATAGTTTCCGTCTCTTTCATTATCTTTATGACCCTATTCTCCAGGTCTATTTGATTCATCTTAAGCGAGAATACTTCTCCTACCCTGAGCCCACTCTACGCCAATAATAGGAAGACAGGCTTAGTCCCTAAATGGTCTATGCTATCGAATATCTCCCTTAAAGTCTCTAGAGAAAGCGGCTGCGGTGTTGTATCTGTACTTTGACTTAGGCACTTTGAAGGAATTATGAAGTAATTGAGCTAAGTGTAAGTTCTTTTCTCTTATAATAGTCTTAATAAATAACTTTAGGGAATAGCAGCATGCCTAGCTATATTGTTGCTTTCTTCAACCTAGTTCAGCTAATAGGTCCCGGAACCTGTCAGGGTTCAATTCATATCCTAGCCTTGTAACTCTAAGCCTTAAATACCTCATCCTCATAGCCATCGTACTCTTACTCTTGCCCTGGAGTGATTTTTCGAACTTGTTTACATCATCTTCAGTAACAATATACGTAGAAGATACATTCTTCAGATAACCTCCTAAACATTGATAGAGAATTGAGACAAAGAAATTACGGAACTTTTCGTCTTTCATCGCTTTTATAACCACTGACAAGGCAGTCGTAACGTCTACTTCCACTAATTTCAACCCGTAAATAGCATCTGAAAGTTTATCTGGTGCCGGCATATCTGCAGCCTTTCTTACTACCTCCAAAGGATATTCTGGTCCGTGTTCACGTACCTGAATAGAGTACTCCTACCTACTCCTGACTGCTTTGAAGCTTTTGCTAGCCTAGTTCTTCTTCTACTTTCTTTAGTATCCTCCTCCGTTTCTCATCTAATTTTGATACGTCAATTAGCATATTTCTCTATCCTACTTATAAGAAAGTGACGCTTTTCCAAAAATAAGGTTTTGTGTTTTACTTACGCCTTTATAAAGAGAACGCGACGTACTTTCAATTTCAGGGAGAATTGGTGCCGCGGCCGGGATTTGAACCCGGGTCACAGACTTGAGAGAGCTTATTCGTTTTCTGAGTTTCAAGCCCTCTTAGGAAAGCTACAAACTGCAAATATAGCGAAGTTTGTGGAGTCTGGAAAAATCCTCATAGGAAAGCTACAAACCAGGGGCGTGACCGTTGAACTCCGTAGACTGCGTGTTGTTTCAAGCCCTCATAGGAAAGCTACAAACGAGCCGAAAAGTATGATCTTCTTTATGGTCTCATTCTGTTTCAAGCCCTCATAGGAAAGCTACAAACAAATAAAGGAGATAGTCTGTTATGGTTAAAGTCCTAACTGGTTTCAAGCACTCATAGGAAAGCTACAAACGGTTCTATCTTGAACAATTAAGCTATATTCACACTGTTTCAAGCACTCATAGGAAAGCTACAAACGGTTCTATCTTGAACAATTAAGCTATATTCACACTGTTTCAAGCCCTCATAGGAAAGCTACAACTAGCCCTTCTTTTGCCATTTCGCTTAAGTCTTTTTCGTTTCAAGCCCTCATAGGAAAGCTACAAACTTAGCAGGAGTATACGTTGGACATATGGTAGGATGGTGTTTCAAGCCCTCATAGGAAAGCTACAAACTCGTGCCAAAAGATCTAGAAGTTTTTCTGAATTTGGTTTCAAGCCCTCTTAGGAAAGCTACAAACAATGTAATGCATGTAATTACACGACATATGATTATCTAGTTTCAAGCCCTCTTAGGAAAGCTACAAACCTCTAAAGAGTTGGAGGAATAGCGTAATGTGTCCTGTTGGTTTTAAGCCCTCTTAGGAAAGCTACAAACGTCCAATGCGTACAAGGGACAGGAACCGGCGGCATAGTTTCAAGCCCTCTTAGGAAAGCTACAAACATTTTACGTTTTTTTCACAAAATGATAGATTAATTGGTTTCAAGCCCTCATAGGAAAGCTACAAACATGTACACTATTGCTCTCGATTACTTAATACAGGAGACGTTTCAAGCCCTCATAGGAAAGCTACAAACATATGAAAGTGCTATATGTCGGATATCTATTTTTTTGTTTCAAGCCCTCTTAGGAAAGCTACAAACTTTTTGAAATTGTGGAGAAGGGCGATATTGATATACGTTTCAAGCCCTCTTAGGAAAGCTACAAACCAAATTCTTGTGAAACAGGCAAAAATATCGGTGGAATGTTTCAAGCCCTCTTAGGAAAGCTACAAACACAACTAATCTTCCACCGCTCTATGTGGAGGACGCTGGTTTCAAGCCCTCTTAGGAAAGCTACAAACACATAGGTGTGATCATGCCGTTGCCCGGTCTTGCTAGTTTCAAGCCCTCTTAGGAAAGCTACAAACACATAGGGTGTTACGATCTTTCTGTTTTTGAAGCTGGTTTCAAGCCCTCTTAGGAAAGCTACAAACTCTTAGAAGCACAGCAGAAGATGTACCAGGAGTACTGTTTCAAGCCCTCTTAGGAAAGCTACAAACTCGGAAGCATAACGCTATAGTAACTCTGCCATTCTTCGTTTCAAGCCCTCTTAGGAAAGCTACAAACTCGGTAATTAATATCGGTCCAGTGTCTTTCAGCGTTTTAGTTTCAAGCCCTCTTAGGAAAGCTACAAACTGATACTAAGGATAAACTAATGATTCAAATTCATAAGTTTCAAGCCCTCTTAGGAAAGCTACAAACACTCATTGTTTTGTCCTTTCTCATTCATAAATTTTTCGGTATCAAATTCGGCAATCTCGCTCTCCCTAGAGGTTACGTGAGGTTGCCGTCGATAATTTACGTCTAAAAATATATGTTCTGTTATACATATTTTGGTATTACGTGGGGTTGCCGAATTCTTGTATGAGATAAAAAATGAATAAAAAGCTAAACAGAATAAATACCTCCGAACAGATTTATTACTCTCCTAAGGTAACGTCCAATCCAACTACACTAAGTCAGACCTTAAGGGTTAAGCGAAAATTTCTCATGAGTCAGAAATAACATGCCTAACTCCATGGATGACTAGCAATAACAGTTCAGGCGTGCTTCATATCCAAACTAATTACCTTAACCTTTAAGGTCTAACCGACATAACGCTAATAACTTAATAAAGTAAAAAGTTACAAAACATATTAGCCTGGCCTGAACCGTCATTGAAACGTGATAAAGTACCGAAATATTGTTATATTAGTAAACTGAATTAATTATATGGATATATACCTAGCGCCTGACGTTCCTGTCACAGGTACGCTGATATGGTACCTTCACGTCTGTCCTAGGGAGGTGTGGTTTATGTCGAGGGGGATAACCCCTTATGCCTACCATAGGAGGTTGGAATATGGTAGAGCCGTACACCAGCGGCATTCTGACACAGTACCCCTATCTCTTGAGGGAATCAAGATCGATAAGTTCGATAGGGAGAGCAACGTGGTCATAGAGATCAAGTCGATGTCCAGGCATCTGGAGTCGGCTAGAGCCCAGTTGAGCTATTACTTATTCCGCCTAAGCGAACTGGGATTGAAGGCTAAAGGTCAAGTCTGGGTACCAGATGAATCGTTAACTGAGGAAATCGACAACTTTAATGAAGATGAGGTGAGGAATGACGTGGAGAAAGTTAAGGAGATAGTTTCGATGGAAACTCCTCCCCAGCGAAAGTGGATAAAGTTCTGCAAGAAGTGTGCCTACAGGGGTTTGTGCTGGGGTGATGAAAGGTAATGGGCTTTAACCTCAAATCTCCACGCTCCAAGGGCGAGACCCTTTGCCTGAACCTGCAATGAAGAGGATTTACATAACGTCGCACGGCACGTTAAAGCGTAAGTCCAATACCCTGGCCTTCATAACGAAGGAGGGCACGAAGTTCATCCCGATAACTCAGGTTAGGTCAATTTACGCTTTCGGGGAGATCACCGTCAATAAGAGAGTTCTCCATTTTCTGAGCAAGTACGGTGTCCCCATCCACTTCTTCTCTAAGAGGTACATAGGTAGCTTCCTACCTAAAAGCACTAATTTGTCGGGATTCGTACTGATCAAGCAGGTTCAAGCTTACCTCTCCGAAAAGAGGGTGAGGCTTGCCAGGTCTTTCGTGGAGGGTTCGATCAAGAACATGGCTCTAATCCTAAGGGAGAACGGGGTGGACAACAGCGGGGTAAGGGGTTTTCTAAAC
Organism: Sulfolobales archaeon HS-7; assembly: GCA_019704295.1. Lineage (GTDB taxonomy): Archaea > Thermoproteota > Thermoprotei_A > Sulfolobales > Sulfolobaceae > HS-7. Next base: position 1,490,852 of record AP024596.1, read on the forward strand.
AGGTTAGAAAAGGCCGAGAACGTAAACGAGGTAATGGGAATTGAGGGTTTGGCAAGGGAGGAGTACTACTCCAAATTGGATAAGGTGTTAGGGGGTTTGCTGGTCAAGAGGACCAGGAGACCTCCGGAGAACTGGGTCAACTCCATAATGAGTTTGGGAAATACCATACTTTACATGGAGACACTGGATCAGATTATCCAAACTCAGTTAGATCCGAGGATTGGTTTCCTTCACTCCACTAACCTGAGAAAGCACAGTCTTAACCTGGACATAGCTGACGTGTTCAAGCCACTTATCGTTGACAGGCTTGTAATTTCCATGGTTAACAGGAAGGAGATTAGGAAGGAAGACTTTGAGGCTGAGGGGATTAGGCTTAAGAGGGACGGACTAAGGAAGTTCGTGGCTAAATTCGATGAAAAGCTTGAGACGAGAGTGAAGGTGGGAAGGAGGAGGTTGTCCTACTCAACCCTGCTTAGGTATGAGGCTTACAAGGTGGAGAGGGACGTGATAGGGGACGCGGTTTACGTTCCGTATACAGCAAGGTAATCCGGTGCATTAAGACTGCGGGTAGAAAGGTGTTGCTAGGTTTACGTACAGTAGATAGAAAGGTAATCCGGTCGGGATATTCATTTAGAGTGTGAAGCTATTCGAAACGAATTACTTGATCCCACGAATAAACTCTAAAGATCAACGCCCTTAACGCTCCTACATCCCTATCAGGGGATAACGCTTTTTGGTCTTTAAGTTAGCTGATTTAAGCGAAAACTTCCAACATATGTGAAACTCTTAAATACCCAAACTTAAGAAGACCTTACCATAATCCCTTCACTTCACTGAAGGATCATACAAAGATTTAGCAGTATGTGCCGTATCTTTTACTAGGTAAAATCGAGACCCCCATCTTTTTAAATTCAGGATGCAATTTTCGATGATGTTTTCATCTCTTTTAGAACTTGGGAAAAATCGGGAGGTAACTCAGGAGGTAAAACTTCCAATAAAGAAATTGAAGAACACTAAAGGAGATCTCTGTTTCGTAATCTTCGATAACGATAATAAACAGGTTAGGGTGGAGAGATATCGACTGTATAAAGGGGCAGAGGATGACCTTGCCTACATCGGTAATGCAGGACCTCAAAAGGATCAGGTGGAATTAACCTCTAACAATATGAAATACGTGATCGGATTTGATAGGAAGGACAAGACTTCTCCTTCAGAAAAGTACTTAAAGAAGAAGTTCGCAATTCAGGTAGTTGCTGATAAATTGAGGGGAACGGAATTAGGTGAGATCTTAGGAAGGGTTCTAAACTGGTACAAACCAGACCCAATTAAGTATGCAGAGCTTAAACAGTACAAAGATTGCGCACTATACTCAGTTAAGGTTATGGATCAAGGGAGGGAATTAACTGTTGCTAAAGATCCTAAGTACAGGGAATTATTATCAAAGGTGGGAGATACTGTTGATGGAGTGTGCCAGTTGTGCGGTTCACAAGGCGTACTCAAAAACCCGAATTATACTGACGGTTCAATTCTGAAAATCTTCATAACGGATAAAAAGGGTTTCCTGCCGAATCATTCTAAAGATAACGTAATTCTCGCTCATGCGATCTGTCCTTCGTGCAAAAGGAGTCTTGAGTTAGGATGTAACTTTGTCCAGCAGGATCTGGTGGCGACTCTCGGTAAGCTTAACGCCTACATTATACCAGATTTGCCTAAGGAGGGACTCACACAATTCTTAGACCTTTACAAACCAAGTAAGGAGGGCTTCCTGCTAAAACATCTAGAAGACGTCAGAAAAGCGGAGAGGGATGTACAGGAGACTGCTGAATCCCTTGGAGTTGAGCCTAGGCTAACTATAGTTTTCGGGAAAAGGGATAGAGCCAAATTCAGGGTATGGAGGGTAATCCCAGAGGTAAACTATATGAGACTTATCGAAGTGGTAAAGGCATTTGGCAAGGCCGCTGCCATTATGCAAGTTAAAGAGAATCCCTCATTCAATGATCTCTATTCCATTTTACCGGTAAGGGAAACCAGGAATGGCGTTGATCCCAGGTATTTTCTGGACTTCATGGAATCCCTCATTCAGGACTATCCCCTAGATCCCGGCCTGGTCTATAGAGTCTTCCTTGAGTCGATAAGGTGTAAGAGATACAATACCTGTGAGAACAGCAAAACCAAAAAACATAGTTTAAGGAATATCGTGTTACTTCAGGAAACGTTTATATACTCAATGAAAATATTGGGTATTATGGGAGAGGAAATTGACAAGCAGGAGGAAGTAAATAAGGACAGAACTCCACAAGGAGTTGCAGATTCACTGGGTCTAAGGGGAGGGAAAAAAGGTCTATACTTACTAGGATACCTCACAGCACAGGTAGGAAAGGAACAGGCGAAGAAGGGAGATGAGAAGAAAGCGATATTAGACAAGATAGACTTCGAGGGAATGGATTACGATGATGTAATAACTTTCGCTAATAGACTAGTGGAGTCCCTGAGGGACTACAAAGTTTTCCACTACAATGAGGGAGTGCTGGGGGAAGCAATGAGGTTGATCGCTGAGGACAGGAATTCCCTAGCGAATCCTCAGGAGAATGTCTTTCTGATCCTGTTAGGATACTCCTACAGTACGAAGCAGATATTCGAGAACAGTAAACAAGTAGTTTCCTGAATTGAACATTAAAAGGTAGGGCTTTTATTTGAAATAACCTTCTTCAAGGTCATCAATTAACATTGCACGATATAATCGTGATAGGAATAAAGTCTTGGCGTTTAGAGTCGAGGAGGTGGGTAATACTCAATAACTTAATCAGTAAAATTCGTAAAGGGATTTTGTCCCAATCCCCCCGTACCTTCTGAGCAATGAAATGTATTCATTCCTAAAGGCTCATGACGTTGTAGTTTTTATTGTTATAAAGATAAAGGGGTTTGAATTCACCCATCCATACTATCTTGAAATGGGTATACCTATTAACTGGTATGCTGAAAATACGCGGAACTCCCGGGAACTTGAGTAATGGAAGACGTGAAGGCCTATTCACAACTCAGTGAATTGCCTCACTCAGTTACATGCAAAAAACTCTAGTTCTCATACCGCATTAACTAAGGAATTTTCCTAGAGATCTAGGTCTCGTAAAGCTTTATATAGTTTTAGATATTATCATAGTGTATGAGTACAAATTCTCCTTCTAAAAACTCCGAAATATTGCTTATTTACGAGGTCAAAATGGCGAACCCGAACGGAGATCCCGACGATGAGAATAGACCAAGAATGGATCCGAAAACGAAGACAAACATAGTTACAGACGTGAGGATAAAAAGGTTTTTCAGGGATCTCATCATAGAGAGGGAGGGAGAGAACGCGATATGGGTGTCTAAAGTTGATGGGAAAATCGTAAACGCTACTAATAAAATAGAGAAATTCCAAACTTATGAAGATATGCTAAAGTCGTGCATTGACGCTAGGCTCTTTGGTGCTACTATACCTAAAATGGGACGTAAAAAGGGTGAAGGGAAAGAGAAGGGCGAGTCCATATCGTTTACAGGTCCTCTACAACTGACCTGGGGTTACTCGTTGCACAAGGTAGACTTAATGGATACCAGGAGTATAACATCTACATTCTCTTCTGGAAGGAAGGAGGGTTCTGAACGGGAGGAAGATGAGGAAACAACAGGTAAAGAGTACGGAACAATAGGTAAGGATTACAGGGTGTACTACTCCCTTATAGCGTTTTACGGGGCTTTCAGCTATAGGAGAGCCTTGAAGACCAACGCGACTAAGGAGGATTTAAGGAAATTCGAAAACTTACTTTGGGATGCTATACTCTCACAATCGGTTACCAGGAGCAAGATAGGTCATTACCCCCACATCTACATGAGAGTTGAGTGGAACGAACAGGACAAATTCGAGGGAGACCTGAGGAGGTACATAAAGGTTAAGGAGAAAAAGGACGCCGTAAGATCCCTAGAGGACCTGGAGCTGGACTTCTCTCAACTAATCGCAAAGGTTAGCGGAGCAACGGTATACGGAAGGTGTTCACAGGAGATGAACTTCGTCTGCGACAAGCTAAAGCAAGTGGCAAAGTTCATCTCAATTCCGTATTAGGTGTTAACGTGAAGGTATTAAGAGCAGTAATTAAGGGTAAGATGGCTCACTTTAGAAAGGTTTACAGTAACTCCACCTCCTTGTCTTATTACTTTCCACCTAGAACGACAGTCCTAGGAATTATCGCAGCCGCGCTGGGAAAGGAAAGGGACAGCTACTACTCGGAGTTTAATGTCTACAATGTAGGGGTTGCGACCTTAACTCCTCTGAGGAAGTTAGTTACAGCAGAGGACATTCTAGACACGGATGAACTTAACACAACCAAGTTTAGAGGATTTAGTAATAGAGTTCCCACGACCAAGGAAATCGTGATAGCGTCAAGGGGCGATTTCCTAAGTTACGAGATTTTCATAAATCCCCTTAATCAAGAATTGGAAAAGAGTATGAGGGAGCCTGTCTACCCCCTATCCCTGGGCCCCGCTAACATGTTGGCCTGGGTTGATGAGGTTGAGGAGGTGGACTGTGACGAGTTGCCGTCAGGAAGCGCAGAGGTGGTAGGGGCTGTTCCGGCGGAGGTAAAGGTCAAGTTCTCCTCCAAAGTTCAGATTTCCTTAGAGGACACCGTACCCCGTGATTTCTCATCGGGGAGAGTTCCCGGAAGGGCAAGGAACTACTACTTTTCCGTAAACGGTTCGCCTTACGAAATAGAGTACAATTCTCCCTTGAATGGCGTAATGTGTAATGGGCGTGGAGTAGTATTCCTTTAAGGTTTTGCATTAAACTGAGGAGTATATCAGGAGAAATACCCGTACACTACAACTACTTCATAGAGTCGATGATCTATCGCCACCTCCCTCCGAAGACCAGGAAATCCCTACATGAGAACGGTGTCAGGCAGGGTCCAAGGAAATTCAAGCTTTTCACGTTCTCCAGACTTTACGGGGACTTCGTCAGAAGAGACAATTCCCTGATCTTCAGGGACTTCGCTTACCTGTGCATATCCTCTGTACTAACGAGGGAAATGAGGCTTCTCATAAACAGTCTGTCAAAGGAGTCGTCAATAAGAATTGGAAAGTGCGTTCTTAATGTGGACAGCATGAGGGTTCTTGAGTTTCCCGACAACGAGGAACGGGAGTTTTACACGTTATCGCCTATAGTAGTGACGAAGAGGACTAACGAGACCAAGTACTTATTACCCTTTGATGACGAATACAACATGAGGTTATCCCTGAACCTAAAGAGAAAGGTTAAGGCAGTTACAGGAAGGGAACCAATGTCAGAGATCAAGTTCAGATTCCTAAAATGGAGGAGGGTGATCACCCTTTACAAGGGAAACCCCGTTATTGGAGTTATGGGAAAGTTTAAACTCTACTCAACTAAAACTGAATTGAAGGTCGGATATTTCGCGGGTCTCGGTGTGAAGAACAGTCAGGGATTCGGAATGTTCGAATTTGAAGGGATTAGCGTAAGGGATTTACTGGGATAATAAGAAGAGGATGAAAGACGCCTTGAGGGCGATATTGGTTTTTCTTAAATTTGATTTACAGAAGGGAGAATGTAATAGGGTAAACCGTGAGCGTATTCCTACTTCCTGACGGATTAACTAGATTCGTTAATAATCTGAACACGGGATGGATCCTCGAAGACCGCACGTGCATCAAGTAAAAATTGCATCGTGGAATGCGTTTAAGAGCGCAACATATCTATTCAATATAAGTTACCTTAATGTACTTAACTCCAACGTCGGATTGCCTCTTATCACTACTTAGTAATTCGTCATTCATGGCCTTTGCCAATGCTATGAACAAGGAATCATAAAGGGACAACCCCTCCTTTACGCTTATATTTAATGCCTCCTTAACGTAACTCCCACTCTCCTTAATCTCCACTACACTGGTGAAAAGATCTATTGAGGCAACTAGTTTCTCGAGGTCTACTTTTCCCCTCAATAAATACACCTTTTTCCACAAAATGTTATATAATTCTATGATGGCTAAATCAAGCGAAATTATTTTGTTTTCTTTCTCAATTCTCTCTTCGACTTTATCCCAATTTTTCTCCCTAAATAGATACTTAGCAATAGTAGAAGTGTCAATGACCGCTATCTCTATCATCCCTCAATAACTTATCGTGAAGTCCTATTTCTTCCTCCTGTAAATTCCCTAGGATTCCGTCAATTTCCTGTAATACCCTTCTCTTCTTTATCTCCCTTAATTTCTCCTCAATGAACTTCTCCATTTCCTTACTCCAATCTACTTCATGCTTATACCTCTCCATTTCATCACGCAACTCTTTTCTTATCCTAACACTGTAAACAGTTTTCATAGATGAATGTTGTATACAGGGAAATATAAATCTAAAGGGAGTACACTGATCATAAAATGAGGTTAAATATTACGCGATGATATACTATCCGCGATAAGCGCTGTTTTAAAAACTAAATTTTGGGATAAAAATAACACCTACTGTGACTGTCAATCAGCACGATAATATAAGCGGATAATGAGAGATTGAATATCTTTGCTGATTTCGTAAGCTGGGAAAAATCCCACTATGCCCTAATTAACCATAGAACTTATAACGCTGAAAACCCCGCTTCGACAACAATTTTTGAGTTGTGTGGTTAGATGCGACTATACTTAATGAATTAATTTTATATTATTCCTTTTATTATTAAATAAATTGAATTTTCACAAAACATTTTTATAACCTCTTGTTTATCTAGATATTCCTACTGATTATTCATTCGACAGATCATAAGTTAGGGGACGTTATGCTTAGCCAGACACTATAGGGCAAGCGCTGATCCTCTCACCTAGAGAATGTGCTCGTTTTACACCAATAGTAGTCTTGTCCTTAATTAACTCAGCGAGCATAATTAGTCCTTACCTATTTAGGACTTGATGGGGGAAAGCTGAAACTAATTTTTAACCTCTTTGAAGACTGTAAAGCGTTTTTCAGCTGTAGCGGGGAGAAAAATGAATTTTTTACTAACATGTATATATTTTGTCAGACTTTAAAAACCAAGGTTTCCAGTTAGCATATAATAAACCTTGAAAAGTATGATTCACAGTGGTCCACAGAGTTAAACGTGTTATGTATACCTCATGAGAGATTTCCCTACCCTCAAGGTCCGACTATGTATAAGAGCTTACTAAGGAGAGGTTACTTAATTAAGCGACTTGTTAAGAGGCGACCTTTTCCCTACTTTACCTGATGTGAGCTTTTACTTCCTTCATAAATGAGGCTTGTCGTTCAATTGTGTTTAGGTCGCCATTTTCTATATCTTTCTCTTGGAACATACCTCACACTTCTCCTTCTTCTCCTTCTCATAATCTTCCTTATAAGACTATAAATACCGAAAAACACCAAAAATATGAATACAAAGCCTATGATAAGATATACGACTCCAGATTGTAACTGAGATGTTGATGAGGAATTATAAACAAGATAAAGCCTCGGTAGTTCGTTTACAGTTATCTGTTTCCAAAATACGTCGTTTCCAAGTACGACAAATGCCGTACCGTTAACGTTAACTACCATAAGGTTATCTGAGGCCTCCTCCGTCACACCAAAAGAGTAAAATGAGGAAGGTGTAATAACTGTTCCGTTGAGTAGCACCATCTGAAGTCCTAGGCTAGCATTCATCTTCTCAAAAAATGTGTGTTCCCCGTTACTTTCTCCTGCAAACACTAAGTCGAGATCGTATGGGTCGCGACTTGGCGTCATATTAAACGGGTTGATAAGCAGAGATGCAGAGACTGTGCCGAGTTGATGAATCGTGACGTTATCATACCACATTATCCCCGGACCTAGGTTATACCCGAACGAAACGGATACGGAACTGGCGGATATGAAATCTAATCTCGTGTAGAGGATAACCGAAAACGGATACGAGTAGTTTCCGCTTGTTCCAAATGACGCATAATAATAGTCGTTTTCATTTTTGTAGAAGTATACGTGACCGTCTCCGGTTACTGTAGAGTTACTGAGAAACGACCTTTCAGCGGTATAGTTCCATACATTGTCTTCTATATAGAAGGAGTTATTGTTTGTTAGAAAGTCAACTACGTTCTGTAGCCAGTAGTCATAAGTGCCATAAGTGGTGTTAACCTGTAATACCGCGTTCATCTGTAAGCCAGCGCCCCAAGGACTTGTCCCTTTAGGCGGGGTAGAGTTGTAGGCAAGTATTGAATAAACGGTTGCATACCCTATTGCCTCCTGATAAGGTATTATAGTTCCTACTATTGTCCCTGACTCATTTGCGACACCGTAGAAACCTAACCCTATCGGGGCTGGTAATGAGGAGTGGTAGGTTAAGGGAAGTATAGGTAATACGGTAGCTCTAAGACACGTGCTAATTACACTATTCGTGATGTTGTTATAAGCCAACACAAAATATTCCCCTTCGCTTAATGGCTTGAAGTTCTGATTAACGCTCTGCGTAACTATTGTATAAAGAGAGGAAGTTCTCTGACCTTGACGAAACTCATTGAATTGTTGCTGGTTCATTATCATAAACGTGACTGGTGAGGAGGCGTATAATTTTACGTGAATGAACTGACCGTTGTATACCGTAACATTGTAGTAGAGATAATAGTTAGGTTGTAATGAAGTGACCCCAGAGCTTTGGGCATTAAGTAGAGATAATGGGGTTAACGGAAGAGTTAAAAGTGCAAGAAATATCATTCGAACCCATTTAGACAATAGCATCGCTTCATCATCATATAGTAGGGTAAATAAATCTTCATATATACACGTATAATACACGTCACTATGTTTTTTGTTCTCAGTAACCTTTCGTGATTTTGGTATAAGGGCCTAAACAAAAAGGGGAAAATCACAACACTTTAGTTATGGAATGAACTCAGGGCTCAATTAAGTCTCTGAAAAACTAAATTCCCGAAGGATAGACAATCAGGAACGCTTTTAGTGATAAAGCTAAACAAGTCGGGAGGAGGGATATTCACGAGTCCTTTCCAAATTCAGTTTATTTTAAGAGAAAGTGCGAATTTATTTGAATATTATTGAATCTACAGTGTAGGGATTTATGCGTAGTTTAATTATTATACTATCTTATTCACAAATTAAAATGTGAAAAGAACCCTAAATTACATATTAGGATTTTCTACGCTCCCACTTACACCTTAGATGAGATATGAAGTGGGTATCATAGGATCGGATAACTCACATTTTGAGATACATCTCCGGAAATTAGTCACTTGACCTTCTCTCTTATTGCATCAGCAATTTTCATCAAACTATCAGGTCCTATACTATCCTCTGATTTAGGAGGTTCCTCCAATATTCCTACCAATCCCGCCCTGGGAATTCCGAAGTTCTTTATCCTCTCTAAGGCCCTTTTCCCCTCACTTTCGGTAAACCTATTCTTTACCTCATATGCAATAAATGGCCTTCCCTTCCTTAACAGAACCACGTCTATATCCCCTTGCGGAGTGTAGCCCAGCTCTGCGTCATAATACTCAGCTAGCATTTCCCCAATGGCGAATTGAATCTCCTTTGAGATGGGGTAGGTTAAATTGACCGGACCTACTCCTTCAGAAATCCTGTATTTAGCCTCTGCATAGAACACAACGCTCATTATCGGAGACTCAAGATCGTAATACCACTCGCTACCCTTTCCTCCTCTGTAGACTTTGATTTTCTTTATAAGACCCATTTTGAACAGGGTTGTCAAGTAGGAGGATACCTTAGAGGGGTTAATGTCCATTCTAGACTGTAGTTTCGCGGAAATCATGGTGGAGTTCCACATACCCTCAGATATCTCCAGTAATATGGCTTCATACGTTTGGGTCAGTTTCCTCTCCTCCTCCTGAAACACTTCCCCTATTAATCCCTTATTAATGTAGTAGAAGGATTGAGGGTTTCTCCTCACATCGTCCCAGTCGGTTGCATGTTCTGTAATCCAAGGATCTCTGAAAAGCAGGGCCTTATACGGGTCTTTGACGCTAATTAGGGCATCGCTAAATTTGATTATTCCCATCTTGTAGGGCACTACTAAACCTAAAAATGGGCTATTGCTCTCCACGACCCTATTGATTACTCCTAAAGAACTCGCCAAGAGGATCAGGGTGCCCCTAGGATAGGCCGTGGACAATAAATCAAGGTACTTCTCAGGTAATCTCTGAAATTCGTCTAGAATGACGGTCCTCCCGTTTTTGAGCGAGGATTGAATTCTGCTCATTCCTTCGTGAAGGGGTAATTCCTCATTCTCGTAAATTACGGACAAAGTTCTAGAAATCAAATAATATTCGTCGAAATCTACGCACTTCTTAACGAGGTAAGTTTTCCCTACTTTTCTCCTGCCGTAAATTAGCCTCCATCCCTTTAAATTTCTTATCTCATCGCACTCCCTTCTTCTTATGTCAAACATATATTCCCCAATATATATTCCGGAATATAAGAATATAAATATCCACTAGAATTGCTTGATCTAAGGATGTCGTAAATTGTCTAAATTTTGCAAGGTATTCGAGGAACCCAGAAATACGCAGTTTACGCAGTTAATGAGAGGTAGCTCTCCAATGCACAGAATACGCTCTACTAAAGAACAGGGTGGAACTTTTCTTGACCCCACTTGATAATGGCCTAAGCCCCAAAGGCTAACACAAAAGTTATTGACAGAGGGTGATGACTTCCTAAACTTTAAGAAATGATCAGAACTAAATATATCAAGAGTTGCGATTCACTTTATAGATCTCAAAAGATTTAAATTCGTACATGTATAGGTTAACTTATGAAGATCCTTATCTCCTCAATCGGAGACCCTAGATATGACGAGGTGAAGTATCGCCTAGAAGACAAGGAATATCAGAGCAAGTTTTCAGGTGAGGCTATTTATCAGGCGTTTAACCCCGACGTAGCCATAGTAGTCGGACAGTACACCTTAGCTCATAAGTCAAGCACACCCACGAATTACGCCGATTTAAAAGAAAATTCTGAGAAATACATCAGAGAAAAACTCAATTTATCATCACAGTGGAAGGTGATAGTTTCACCCGGCGTGTACGGTTACTCCGATGGTTGGAGTTACGTAGGGGAAATATACAACTTCTACGCGTATACCCTATACGAGCTGTATGGCATGCTCCTCAATAAAAGGGAGGACTTGGAGGTATTCCTCGATATAACTCACGGAGTCAACTACATCGGTTACCTAACTGCCAGTGCCGTACAGCAAATTCTTGACGCCTATTCAACAGGTTTCAACGTTAGGCTCAGATTGTTCAACTCAGATCCTCATTACAAAAGCGAGAGTAAGATGGTATCGCTTTCACTTAATGAGATAGTGAACAGGGAGGTGAAACCAGCTTTCACCTACTCAACATTAGAGCAAAACGTCCTTCGTCCCGCCAGATTCTTGTCTAAAGAAATGAAGGAGGATATAGGGAAGAGGATATCCAAGGAAATTCCAGGTGAGGTAGACGACCTCTACTTAATTAACGCGATTAACTCCGGCGCACTGCTTGCAGCTTATGAGTTAGCCAAGGACTTCGGAGAGGTTATAAAAAAGAGCGTGAAACTATTCGAGGAATACGTTCATGTAGAACAGAAAAGTGTTTACCAAAAGGTAGCTTTTACGTCAAAGTTCGAGTCGTTGATAATCGCCAGCATATTGAGGGAGATCTCATTGGGGGATTTTAAAGGAGATGTGACAGTCTCAGAACTGTGGCGAAAGGCGAATCAAATCTACAGGTACAGGGATATGCAGAGAACAATTATTAATAATGAATTGTATGAAATAAAACAAGAAGTAGAAAAGGCAACGAGTACGGTAACTCAAGATGGGTGGGAACCTCTATCGAATTTCATCAAATCGCAAGAGGAACCTGACAAGAGAACTTTCCTAGCCCATGCGGGATTACCAGGTTCCTTATGTGAGGTTAAGGTCGAAGATAAGGAGGTCAAGCTTAGATATAACCAAAAGGGTAAGGAGCGGATCAGAAATTACCTAAGAATTTAGGTATGCCGTAGGTAGATATTTATCTTAGTCAAAATGATGGGAAGCCTCCTGGGTATAATTCGAGTTTCTTTTGTGATTGTAATTCTTGAGATGTATATAACCAAAGTGAATTGTTAAGCGTAAACTCCTGCTAATCGATCCCGTAGCGTTTATAAAGTTTTTCAATATCCATAAATAAATTGTATCAGTAAAGAACTCTGAACGTCCTCATCTATTATGACCACTTTAACTCGCGATAATGAATATGTTTTGATGAGAATAACTAGTTAAAGTAAAAGGTATAAAAGACGTCTATCCAGAATCAAATTCATTTAATTATACTTATACAATAAAGATAGTTTATCATATGTAGAATCGATTACGTGATTTTGGTAATTAAGGCTAAGGGAGCAAGCTTTTTGTGAGGACTTTATCCTATACTGGGACTGCCTAACCGATTACTATATTATATTTATGAGATCAGCAAAGGTGTTTCAATATCCCCAAATCCCCTGTATTTGCCCTTAATTTCACCTCTGTAATCCCTTTAATTCACATAAAAGCTTCTTTATATCGTAACATCATTATATACGTCGGGCATCATTTCGTGTCATCATAACTTGTATACTGTAGCATTTTCCCAAATTTAAGTAGCTATGGTAAGCACCTGTTACAATAATCATATTGGAATTGAAATATTGTAATTTAAGAACCCCCTCGGAAATACGCTCATCTCGCCTAAGAGAATACACAGCAGACAGAGGGAGATATCGGTTAGGTGGTAAGTGCTTCCCCAAGATCTCTTTAACCCCTCATTGTTGGGAAATACCGATTATCCCTCAGTTCAATTAATTAACCTAGGGGAGATATACATCTATGCGTGTAGATCCCCGCCTTTGCATCTCCTGTAGGGGGGCTAAGTACCTCTGCGGACTTAACTACTGTCCTGTCATGGTGAGAAATGCGTTACATAAAGTTAATTTGGATAAGGACATAAGTGGGAGTTCACCGCCGTCAGTTTTTGTAGGGAGATTCGGCTATCCTAGGATTACTGTGTACCCCTCTACTCCTCCTATTGGTGGGGACACGTCTCATTACGAGGATCCGTCTGCCTGGTTGAAAATGGATATTACCTCTTTTTTATCCATGAGAATGTCGATGGTAAGGGGGGGATTAGAGTACAAAGTTACGGAAGCTCAGAACCCGGAGAGACGTCTCTACGACGTGCAGATTGCCTCGCTCTCCCCCAGACCAGTGGAAATGGAACTGAGGCTCGTCTCTCCTCCTCGGGGAGGTATTTTAAGCGAAACCTTACCCCCCATAGGCCCTTCCGCCTCGCTCAGTTCTCTCAAGTTAGGTACTCTGCCACCTCCTGAAAAAGTGGTCGAAAGGGTTTTCCAGGAGAGGGATATCAAGGCGTCTGAGGCCATGAGGACTCTTTATGAGTCGGGGATTTCCGTCGAGAGAATCAGTAGACTCCTTAGCGTTGGTAACCTAGGGAGGAACAGAAGACTTGTACCGACGAGGTGGAGTATAACGGCTGTTGATAAGAACCTATCCGACTTTCTAGTAGGGGAAATAAAGAGATTCCCTCAGATAGATAGCGTTGAAGTGTACGTTAGGAAATTTAATCTAAATGCCTTTGTAGCAATCCTGTTACCGGGGAACTGGGCATTCGAATGGGGCGAGGCGTGGTTCCCCGCTACTACCTGGAATATGTGGGGGGAAGAACCTCAGGTTTCGGTGGACTATGAGGGGTACTTCGGCAGGAAGACCTATCCGGGCATTGGCGGGTGTTACTATTCGTCCAGATTAGGAGTCGCGGAACACCTTCACAGGAGAAAGAGACAGGCAGTTTCAATTCTCTGGAGGGAGATTTACCCTGGATTTTACTTTCCCATAGGAGTGTGGTTCGTGAGGGAAAACATCAGAGAGCTTTTCAAATCGCAACCTGAGAAATTCTCGACCCTCGATGAGGCTTTGGAGTTCCTTAACGGTATCCTCAAGGTGAAAACCCCTAACTGGGAGAGGAGTTCCGGTTTGATCCCCATTGTAAGGTCGAGGCTTTTTCCATGATAAGGGAAATTACAGTTAAGACGGCTTTAAGTAAGTCTAATCTTAAGGAGCTCGACTATGCACTAAATCCATATCTCGGATGTAGGTTGTCCTGCACCTACTGCTATGCGAGGTATTTCTCCCCAGAGGAGGTAAAGGAGAAATGGGGGGAAGTGATTCTGGTAAAGTCGAATTTGTTGGAGGTACTTAGGAGGGAGGTTAACGTTAAAAGAAGGGGTGTGGTAGGCGTTTCCACAGTTACCGATCCTTATCAGCCGGTGGAAGCTCAACGAAAGATCACAAGGGGGTCGCTGGAAATTCTCCTCAAATCGGGATTCAGGGTCTCGATTCAAACTAAGTCACCCCTGGTTTTAAGGGATGTAGACGTACTTTCGAAATATAGGGAAAAAGTGGACGTCGGAATAACCATAACAACTGTTGATAGAGACGTTTCGAAGGAGATTGAGCCGTTTGCACCGTTACCGGACGCCAGGTTTAACGCCGTCAAAGGCTTAAGAGATGCGGGAATTGAGACCTGGATTTTCCTCGGACCTATAATTCCTGGAGTTAACGAACACTTTGAGGGAATCTTGGAAAGGGTGAAGGACATGGGAATAAGGGTAATATACGATTTCTATAACCACTATCCTGGGTTACCCTTTAGCAGAATTCGGAGGGAGAAGATCAAGGAATTGGAGGAGAAGTTGAAGAGGTTATGCCTGGAGTTAGGAATTCAGTGTCACTCGGAAGAGGAGGATTGGATCTTTGAGAAAAGAAGAGCAAATCGTCCCCTATTCTAGTAAGTAAACTAACCGGCCCAACCGGTAGACCTAAAACTGTTTTACAAATGTGAATTCAACACGAGTCTCATATTTTTTCACAGAAAAATAATATAATTTATTATCTCTTAGTGAACAGTGTTAAAAACAATGTTTCAAGCAATCAATACAAATAAAACAGATTTCATTACTCACGTCTTCATCGTTTTCTGATATTAAAACAGTATTCCTTAGTTTCTATCGTAAAAATATAAAAATTTAATAAGACGCTTAAAAATCTCTAAAAATTTTTACAGAATTAATGACCTTATTACGTTAAACTCCCATGAACTACTATTGATGGATGAAAATTACTTTTGCTAATCGGATTTTGGGTCTACCGGTTATAAGACGGTATATCGCCATTTACACCGACACCTTCCCTAGCTTTAGGGATTTCCCCTTACAAGGTAATTGAGAAACGATTAACATCGACGTTTAAGATGACATTAACATAACTAAAAATTCAGGAGAATTAAATAGCGTTATAATGTAGGAAAAAACATTACATTATGGAACTCAGAATTTCCGACGTGAAGTTCATTACAATTCAGGCGAATTTCGAATGGACTTTCGTGAAAGTTTTTTCTGGGGAGGAATACGGGATAGGAGAAGCCGGTCCCGCCCCATCGATCTCTGCAATGGGGGAAA
Source organism: Sulfolobales archaeon HS-7 (assembly GCA_019704295.1). Classification (GTDB taxonomy): domain Archaea; phylum Thermoproteota; class Thermoprotei_A; order Sulfolobales; family Sulfolobaceae; genus HS-7. Next base: position 1,506,378 of record AP024596.1, read on the forward strand.
AATTCAAGAAACTGATAATAGGAGAGGACGCCTTAAAGCTTAGGAGGATTGAGGAGAAGTTCAGATTCGCCTCCCTTTACTCTGGGACGACAACACATCACGTAATGGCAGGAGTAGTAAACGCAATCTACGACTTAATAGCAAGGCATCTTAATATTCCACTTTACAAGTTCTTAGGAGGAGATAGGGAGAGCATAAGGGTTTACGTCGACGCTCACGGAGGTAAGGGATTGGAAGCCATGACCTCGATACAGTTACCTACATATCCGGAATTCCTTAAAGGAGCTGATGTAGAGAGGGAAAGGCTGACGTCGTCCAATAACCCGATACATGGAAGACTTTCGCAGGAGAAATGGAATGAGGATTACACGCCAGAAGCTTATTCCAAAAGAGCGAGAAACATGGTAAAGGAGGGCTTCACTGCAATGAAGTTCGATCTAGACGTACCGACGCCTTACTCAAAGGAGTATAACATTAGGTCTGGACAACTCACGAATAAAGACATTGATTACATGTATTCAATAATGAAGTCGGTAAGGGAGGAAGTTGGAGATGAAATTGACGTTATGGTTGACCTCCACTGGAGGTACGATATTAATACAGCAGTTAGGATATGCAGTACACTGGACCCCTTAAGGTTAAAATGGATTGAAGATCCGGTTCCAGCTCAAATGTCGATAAGTAACGTAGACGAGTTCAGACTGTTAACCGGTTTCTGCAGAACTCCTATTGAGACCGGTGAGAACTTTTATGAGTCTATCCAGTTCAGGGAGCTGATACCCGTGGGAGTGAGAGTATGGGCTCCGGATATAGCTAAAACCGGAGTAACTGAGGGTAGGAGGATAGCCGAGTTAGCCTGGATGTACGACATAGAGTTTTCTCCCCATAACATAGGCTCACCGATAGCTACACTGTTCAATGCACATGTGTCTTCTGCTGCAGGTACTCTAGGGGCTGTCGAGTTTCACGGTCACGACCTTCCAATTTGGAATAAGATCTCTATTCCTGAGGTGAAAATAGAAAAGGGGTTCGTAAAATTAGACGACAAACCTGGAATAGGCGTGGATCTTAATGAGGAGTTTCTAAAGAAGACGTTCAATGCTTCTTTTTCCTAAACCTATGTGTGAAATAAGCGGCCGGAATCCGTAATAAGTTTGCGAGACATTTGAAGATAACCCTTTCCTTAGTGAGAGATGGGTTATTTCATATGTCCTTCGATTAAACTGCTCTACTTACATGGCTTAGTGGCCCCCTTCTTGTGAAAGAAGCTCGACAGGCTCTAAGGGTCCACTTTGTTCACCAAATTCAGGGTGCCTGAGACGTAGATTGGAACATAGATACATTATAAACCATATTTACATATTCAAGCTCTAATCCCTCCCTTTCTATTATTTCCCTAAGAAGAGCCCTATTACCTCCTCATTATCTTCGTCCCATCTCATCCCTATGGAGTAAATCCTGTTCTTTAGTCCTTTGACTTCAGTTAGTTCTGTCATAGCTAAAGAGAGTTTAGTTAACGCATCCTCACTCCTCTTCTGTGCTTCGACAAGCTCGTTTAACGTCCTGACTACAGAATTTAGAATTTGCCTATTCTCTAAGTTCAATTTTGCCTGTTCCTCTAGGGATTTACTTACATTTTCCAGTGTAGTGCGTATTACTATATTATCGATACCAATCACTTGTTTAAGTTCTTCCCTAACCTGAAGATCCTCACGTAATAACCTTATTAGGATCTCCTTAACCTCAGTCATTACCATGTACTTTATACCGTTCTACGATGAAAACCCTCATACGATAAGCAGGAGATCTGAAAATTTATTAATGTAGAATTTCGTTAATGAATGGTAAGATATGTAAACTATTCTGCCCTTACGAGTTCATTCAAGGCACTACACGCTTAGCCTCTAACACAGCTATGAAAACAGCGAGTTCGGAAGACTACTTACCTCAACGTCGTAGTCCTTGACGTTCTTAGTCTAGGACAACTTGGACCTCTTTGGGACTAAATACTTCCACGGGGAAAGTATTTTACACCAGGGATTAGGATAAAACGAGTATTACGTTAGTAAAACAAATGAAGGTATGATCTCAAAAATAGAAGTATCTATGACTTGAGCATCTTCGCTCTTACGTAACCTGCAACCTGAGATATAGCGTCTCTCCCTGCCCTAACCAATTGGTAGAAGCTGACGAATCCATGGATCATGCCCATGTACCTTACTAAAACAGACTCATTTCCTGCTTCCCTCATCATGTGGTGATAGGTTTCACCTTGATCTCTCAGGGGATCGTACTCTGCAGTGATCACCAAAGCTGAGGGAAGGTTCTCCAGTTTACCGAATGCGGGAGAAGCGTAAGGTTGGATCGCCTCCCTTCCAGATGAGAAGTAAGCTAAGCCGAACCAATTCATTAGGTCCTTGGTTAGAAAGTAACCGTCTCCGTATTCCCTAATAGAAGGTGAGTTGTCCACCATGTTTACTGCGGGGTAAATGAGGCACTGACACCCTACTATTCCCTGATCCTTATCTCTGTCAATCTGACTTACTACCGCTGCCAAATTCCCTCCAGCGCTGTCCCCCGCTACGCAGACTTTACCTGAGTCCCCTAGGTGATTCTCCCTCAACCACATGAGAGTATCCCACGCATCGTTGACCGGGATTGGGTACTTGTGTTCAGGCGCTAACCTATACCCCACCGAGAGGACCGTCATTCCTGATTCCTTGGCCAAAAGCCTCACTAATCCATCATAGCTCTCAACGCTTCCGAAAACGAACCCTCCTCCATGATAGTATACAAGGATTGGAGAGTTCTCCTCTCCTCCATAATAGAACCTTCCCATGATCTCCCCGTCTCTGACCTTAATGACGGCGTCCTTAGTCCTCATGGAAATCTTATCTCCTGATCCGAAGAAGGAGTCGTGTACTCTCCTTATTTCGTTGAGATCTCCTTTCAATTCCAGCTTGGGAATCATGGAAAGTATTTTCTTTACATCGGGATCCAATGGCATTTGTAATCACCCGGAATTTGTATTTAAAAATAAAATGCTTTCTGGGTTAATGGTTCTGATAAGTTATTAACTAAGGGTCTAGGAGATATTTTAGCATATAATTAGTTGGAATTGTTAGTAAAAAGATCGATCACACGTCAATTTCATGTTAACTTTGTCTGAATACTACAAGGAACATATTTATATTAGAAATCCTCATCATACTTAATATTTAAATAATAATAATAATATTTTATACTATATATACATATAAATTAAAATCCATAGCTGTTACCTGAATTCTCCCATATAGACTTGATATTAACAGGATATAATGATAAATATTCAATAGCTTTGCCTGATTTTTCCACGAAATAGGGAGGTCATTTACCATTTCCATCCTCAGCTAAAAAGCTCCAAACCTAGGTCCTCTCATACCTTAGAAGCATCTCCGGTGAAGTTAACTGATCGTTCGTGGTTCGTTTGCCAATTTAGTTTACTTAAAGGAGGGTGACGAATTTAATTGAATGTAACCATAACGACTATAAGGAGATCTACGTTCACCAATACTTTTGTACACGCCTCGTTCATGAATTGGAATTTGGGGGACACTAATCCCCTGACGTTGTGTCAAATAATTTATTGGAAAGATAGAAAATTATATTAAAGATATATTTATATAGGAATCTTATTATAATTTATTTATGAATCTTATGAACTCAGTTGTTTACTTTCCGTACCTTCCAAATTCCTCATCATTTCTAGGTTCAGGAATTGTTGAATCTTCCTAAATTCAAAGTTGTTTCTTAAAAAATTTTATATTATTTTTGATAAAAGTTAGAGAAAGCTGCTAAGCAGTGAATGAAAGTAGGTTAAGAATTGAATGGAACGTCTGTCCCTAAGAGTTGAGATATTGGTTCCTTCTTTTAAATATACCTAGTAGCACGGTTCCAAGGTAAAATATGCAACTATAGTTCGTATCTCTTAAAATTTTAGTCTCTCACTTGTTTTCCCTACTATATCTTTGATATGTTTCAAGAACATCCCTCCAGTTCTTTACACCGCTAACAGTTAACGCGCCACTATCATAAACTATGGTTAAGTCGGCCACGTAGTTGCCTTTTAAATGACGAAGATTAGAGATCCTTAGCTCTCTAATAGCCTTAAGAGGTAACTTAAACTTGCCTAAGATCAACTTCTTAGGTGTAAGGCGAAGATCAAGGGGTCGGACTAAGACAAAGAGGACGGTCATTGTTACAAGGAAAGATGATAACAATAATAGGTAAACGAATAGGTTTTTCAATACGATTAAAGCAATTTCATCGACAATATAGATTATCCAAATTATCCCTAACAGGAGGTAATAGATCTTGTCCCCTTTTTCCGTCCTTATTCTTAATGATAGGGGAGCTTTCATAATTATTGATTTGAAGTTAAGTAAATAAGCATTTCTTCGGAGAAGTCTAATTGGTGATGAACTATATTAATATAGTTTCATATAATAATTTTATTAAAATCTCATACTTATGACATTTGTTTCTAATTCAAAAATAATAGATAATTACAGGAAATGATAATAAGGGCGATTCACATCTTCATCGTGAATTCGGTTTATTTCAGTAAATATGACAAATTTAATTCAATATTACCGAAACGACTGATAGGGATTTAAACTTAGCAATTTACTGAATTTTCTCTTAATATTTAAATGGGAAAGAGTGCCGAATACATCTTTCCCTAAAGTTTCTAAAGTCTGATCCGCTAATGTTGAATAAGCCTATCAAGGAAAAAATAAGGAAGTCTGCAATCACGACTCTAGAGATACTTATATAGCTGTAACAGTATATAATTTCAAGAAGAATTATTTGAGAGAACTATTTTTCCATTTAATTTTCTCTTAACGCTATTTTTAGGTAAGAACCATTACATCTGCAAGTAATAGTGTGGTAGACCCACAAGCGGTTTACGTACCTTCAATGAGCTCTTCCAACAATTGGATCATGTTAGGATAGTTGTAGTTCCTTTTGAGGGAAATCACCGAGGTTTTATCCTCAAAAGTCTTGTTTTTCTTAACTATGGCAAAGTCCTCGCCGTCTACCGTTAGTGTTACGTCCTTGAAGAACGACATACAGTATATAAGTTCCCCTGTCGATCCTTCGCTAGATGTGATAGGTGTTCTTAAAAGAAGTGTTTCCACACCAGAACTCTTAGCGGCATTACTAAGAGCTACGTCTGAGGTAGTCAATATTAGGGGGTCTGGAAGTTCTCTTTTCAGATCTCTGGCCTCCCTAATAAGTGGAATATCACCAGAGCCTTTTTCGATTGTAGTTATTGGTGGCTGATGTAACCTTTTATAGCTCATCATAGCTAGGTGGAACTTAACATTGCTATCTTTTTGAGTACTTTGAACGTGATTTAAGATCTCGTTATATACCGCCCTTGAAGCTAAGAGCTTTCTCCCGTCCTTTTTGTTCCACGTAAGTCTTCCAAGCCTCTCTTCTACATTCACGTATACGTTAGTATCAGCTAAGAGGTACGCACCGCCGTTAACAAAATCCCCTATTTTCTCTTCCTCTTTGAACCTAATGAAACCTCCTCTCCTTGCGCAAATCTCTTCCTCAGAGTGCTCCTGTGGCTTGGGGTCGTAGTCGACCTTTCCTATAAAGGAGAACAGATTGTACACTGCCTCTATTCCTATTGGAGAAAGTTTGGATTCGGTAGGTAATCCTTCTATAGTTAACGGAGGTTCGTAAGCAACCTCATCTCCCGTCCTTACGTTATATACCTTTACCTGGTTCAGTGGAATGTAACCAAACACCTTATACCCCAACTCCTCCCTTTCCACATAGGCATACCTTACCTCCGCGGGTGTATAATTTAGGATGACCATAGCCATGTATTTCCTCCCTGGCGTCACATCAGCGACATCTACGTTAAGGGAGGAAATTTCTTCCCTCCACCTCTTTATCCCCTTTCCCACCATTCTGAGCTCTACGTCGGAGTCAATCCCCACGGATCTAAGTACAGGTCTCAAATCCTTGTCTACCTTGACCGATTCCGATAAGATGAGGATCTTATTAGGTTTGATTCCGGTAAAGATTTCCGTCATTATAGCATCCACTGTGGTGATCAGTTTATCAGAACCTAAAGTTGCGAAGATCATAAATAATACTTGCTGTAGGGAAATTTATATTCGTATAGGATTGATGCTTCGCCTCTAACGCAGCCAAGGGAATACTTAGTACGTATGGTTAGCTGCCTAAATGTCTCAGTTCTCGAAGTTCCTGTCTCGCACAACATGGGCTCCTTCAGACTTAACCGTTGTAGGGCCTTACTTTCCTCATTCCTAACGGTATGTGTTTTCCCGTGGAAGAATCTGGAGGAACTTACGCGCTGTCCAGGCGCTTCCATCTTAAGGAGAGGTAAAGGACGTGAGGTCCATGAGAAGAGATATTCCTTATCCCTATGAGGTCTCGCAGGATTATCAGACAATAGGCATTTAAGAAGTCTGCGAGACGTTAACACTGTAGCCGATAAGATACCCCATTATCCAATCGACAATCCTGTATGGTTATCCTGGATATAATTAGGCTACTTCTAGTAATCCCGAAGTAGTCTGAGCTGGGAGGAAAGCGTATAGCCACATTCATGAAAATGGCTTACGCTGTGGGATTCATTATGTGCTTAGGAATACAAAACTGCACTTTTATGTGTTAATAAACTTAATGAGATCTAGAAAAGAGAAATTAAGAGCTTTTGAGTTCATATTGGGTAAGCATTACAGATTTTAACGCGATTTAAGTCAAATTTACGAAAATGTTACCTTAGAATGAGCTTCAAGACGTTATAGTGGGAAAGCGGATGTATCTTCAGAGTGCCCCTTAATCTGATTTACCCTCAATTACTATGTCTAACGAAGTGCTTAACTACAAGGAGTCCATGGTTTAGATTCCCCTATGGAGAAAACTACTGATATGAGAGATTTTGTAGCCAGATTACGCAGAGATTCCAGTTACTTACGAAGCTGGAAACTCCCTCTGAATTAGCTAACGATTTTACTGTATTCCAGTACACATCACCTGGGTAATTAGCGTAACCAAGGGCTAACACAGTTAAGTTATAGCTTCTTAATATGTTAGTCTCATTAATTACACAAGTGGAATTCGAAAAGGATATTGTCCCTGGGGAAACTACTTGCGTCCCGTAATCCTCAAACATCACGAAATTTATCAACCTCGATATATTCTCCATTACGGAAAAACCCCTATTAACACCTATTACTGCGTTAGGATAATGAGTTCTTGTCCAATTAATTACAGATATTATTCCTTGAGCGACACAGGGATATTGTTCTACAACATCGAGGTCGTCAAACATAACCCCTTGAAATCCCATGCTCATTACTATGGTAACTTGAGATTCAATATATTCTTGCCATGCTGGAGAGGAAACATTAACTATGTATTGATCCCAAAGTTGATCGTAGCCTATAATTACGTTTGTCGGAGGAGTTAAGTTTCCTAAACTCATGTTCGCCATTTCTCCAAGATCAATGTAAGCTATCTTAACCGCCTTTATCTGACTTAACTGTGAGGAATTGACTTGAGTGGGATCTATTATTACCCAAGAAAAGTTGTTCAACATTTGAATTACTGTAGTATTTATAGGACCGTAGTACACTGCGAATGTCGGTTCTACTACTTTAGCGGGTTGAATGGATTTCATTCCGTGAGAACCTCTAAAGTATATGTAAGTCGATAGCATAGATGTCAAAAATAAAAAAAGAAGTAAGATGGATATTGATTTACGCATGATTACGAAGACTGAGAACGAGATAATAAGTTCTCTCAATACCGATATAACCTAGTTATATTTGTATCGGCGTATGCCTTTACATTTTTAACAACCTAGTCTCTCTGCCTTTTAACTATTGGAACTTAGGAATGTGTTAGCCGTAAGACTTAAGAATATCGTCATGTATCCATTAGTTTCTCTGTTATTGCTGTTATTTCGTCAATTCCTATTTTGCTTTCGTGTTTTAATAATAGAAACATGAGGCACTAGAAATTTCATTCTAATAGCCAAGGTCACGTGAAGTTCAGAGAGGTTTGACAAATAAGGACGGAATCGCTTTACAGCAAAACTTCGAAAGATATATAGATTTCCACAGAAAAACAGAACCACCATAGACCCTTTCGATACATGCATTTGCCTAGGTTAGTATTTGCAGTAAATTTTACCTTTATGAAATTTTACATTTTCTTTAATAATATTTATAGAATTACTAACATATTTGCCGTGTAATTAATAGGTTGGAGGGATAAAAATGAGTTAATTAAAGGAAAGTATTACTGATGTCCTTTTTCGCTAAATAGCAGACGAGTCTTCGATCGCGCATAAGCAGGACTGTCCCTGTACCTTACTTAGCCTAAATCAAATCGGGTTTACTCTTCGCCACAAACTCAAAGCTTTCCGTCTCTCTCACTTTTAATTTCTGTGAAATCTTAGAACTTTAGAAAAATTCGGAAAGTTTAAACCCCGTTCTTCTTACGACCTTTCATAATTAGCGAGGAATATCCATTGAGTATTTCGCTTGGAATGGGTTTTCCTATTTCTTTAATGCTAAAATCATCAAACTCCCTTATCAATTCCTCAAACGCTATTCTCGCCTCAAGTCTTGCTAAGGACGCCCCCAAACACATATGTGTTCCACCTCCAAAACTGAGATGAGGATTGGGTTTCCTGAAAGCTTCGAATTCCTCTGAATTCGGAAAAACCTCCTCATCCCTATTGGCAGACGCTATCCATACCTTTACGTAATCTCCCCTTCTTAGGGTTAGTCCCCTTATGGATATATCGTCCTTTACTATTCTAGTAGTTCTTCTGACGGGGGGATGGTACCTAAGAACCTCCTCTAAAGCTAGGGTAAGGTTCCCTGGCTGTATTGAATGGTACCTTGAGTTTTCAACAAACGCTATCATGGCGTTAGTGAGGAAATTCGTGGTTGTCTCATTCCCCGCAGCTAATAACAGGAATACGTAACCTAAAACCTCCGTTAGAGATAGCCTTTTTCCTCCCGTCATTCCGTTAGAGATCACAGATATGAGATCCCTCCCTTTTCTCTCACTTCTCTCCTTTACTAACGTAGATAGATATTCCATACTTTCTACGAATTTCTCCATGGAAAGAGGTTTATCTCCCTGACCTAGCATTAACGCCACGTTGTCCGACCATTCCTTAAACCTTCCCCTATCTTCCTCAGGTAGTCCCAACATCTCCGCTATAACCATAATGGGAAGGGGGATCGCGAAGTCCTTTACGAAGTCAAAAGTCTCCCCCAGACTATTAATAAGCGCTCTGACAACCTTTGTGATGAACTGTTCATAGGAGGAGAGGGATTGTGGGGAGAAAAGTTCGATAGTTATGTTCTTTAATTCATCATGTATCGGAGGATCTGTAGTGAGCATTGTATAGTAAATGGGGAGACCTGCAATTCCCTCGGATTGTCTCAATTCCTCGGCCACTTTCTCGTCATAATTAGTTAATTTAGAGGAGAAAATAGATGTATCTATTAACGCTCTTCTCACATCATCGTATTTAAATAGATGCCATACTTCTCCATCAAAGTAAACTGGATTCTCACGTCTCATAATCCGAAACCAATTAAAAATGTCGCCAAGGGAAGTATATGACATAAAGAGTATTTCCTACAAAACATAAAAAACTTTTAGATATATCTGCTTTGGCCCATATGGTAACTACCAATTTCTTTACTTCTACTCACATAATTCAGTAGTGTAGCTGTGTAAAACTCCTCTACTGATAATTTTTCAGTAAGACGGAGAAAATTTTCAGCTAAAAAGTGTCGTTAAAAACACATCTTTTGCAGAACCCTTGTGCCTCATCTTGCAAAGAAGGGCTCCATAAACGCTAAAGGTATTAAGTATCAGACTCGTTTAAGGTAGGGAAATATAAGATATTTTAAAAAGGGGGTTTACAATATTAATTAGTCTACCGTGAACCTTTTTAAATCTACCATTAGTTATTATGTAATGAGAAGTACAACCCGTCTTTCACTTTCACTTAATGGCTTTTGGCATTTCAAGACAGGAGGCAATTCCTTCGAGGAACTCAGAGAGGGAGATCTCATATACGTTCCCTCCGCGTGGAATAACCAAAATCCTATGTGGTTTGATTTCGAAGGAATCTCCTGGTATCAAAGAACGGTTTACGTACCAAATCTTCCGGGTAAGGTTCTGCTTACTTCTGGAGGAATTGTGGGAAAATGTGAGGTTTGGGTAAATGGAGAAAAGGAGGGGTCATTCGACCTCTCGTACATCCCATTCTTAATCCATCTAAAGAACGTAAAGAAAGGGGATGAAAACTGGATTTCTCTAAAGGTTGACAACACCCTCTCTTTACTCGATTTTCCCCCAGGAAACAGTCACAGGCAGACAGCATTTGATTTTTACCATTATGGCGGTCTCATTAGAGATGTTGGAATTGTAATAGTACCCGAAGAGGGGCTTGAAAAGGTAAATTTTAACACGGATAGCAGGGGACATCTGAAATTAAAATTTGACACCAACTGCGATGGATGTGAGGCTAAGTTAAATATACCAGCATTAGGCTTTTCTAAGAGTGTCTCTACTGAGGACGAGGTATTAATTCCCGGTGTAAAACAGTGGTCTATAGATGGCCCTCGCCTTTACGAGGTAAAGTTAGAACTTACTAAAGGAGAGGAAGTAAAAGATAACGTCATTCACAAACTGGGATTTAGAGACCTAATTGTTGAGGGCGAGGACATTTTACTTAATGGAAGAAAAATATTCCTTAAGGGGTTCGGTAGACATGAGGATTTTCCGGTTACCGGGAAATACGTCCCCGGTTCCGTTCTCATAAGGGAATTCAACCTCATGAAGGCAGTTCACGCTAACTCCTTTAGGACGTCACATTACCCTTATTCAACAGAGAACCTAGAACTCGCTGACGAAATGGGTTTCCTCGTTATACTAGAGGCCCCTCTCTCTTACTCTACCCTTAATCACATTACGAAAGATTTCTCTATGTTCTCAAGCGACGATTACCTTAGTAGGGCAAAAAGGGTCATAGAGCATATTGTAGATTACTACGGGAACTATACGTCGGTAGTTATGTTCAGCGTAGCGAACGAACCTCCTTCTGATAGGGAAAACGTGACGGATTTCCTGAAAGAACTAATACTAACCGTAAAACAAAGGGACAGCAGACCAGTAACCTTTGCCTCAAATCATTGGAGCGCGGATAAGGCGATACAGTACTGTGACGTGATATCGCTTAACTTCTACTTCGGATGGTACTCAGAACACAATCAGATTGATGTCGGCGTGAAGAAGGCAGAAGAGGAATTAGATAAGGTTAAGCGATTTGAAAAGCCTATATTGATAACGGAGTTTGGTGCAGATGCGATAGCGGGATTTCACTCCGAACCTCCGGTGGAATGGAGCGAAGAGTATCAATCGGAATTGCTGTCAAAGTATATAGACGCTCTTTCAAGAAAGGGAGTAGCGGGAATTCACATATGGAATTTAGTGGAATTTAGGACTTACTCAAGTCCCTCTAGAACTGGATTTAACAGAAAGGGCATACTAACTAGGGAAAGAGAACCAAAGAGCTCTTATTTCGCAGTAAAGAGTATATTCGGTTCCTTAAAAGACTTTAATGAATAAACGTGGTGCTCCTACATATATTTGCATTATGAAGATGGAATTATACCAAGTGAAAAACTTTTAAACTGAAAGTCTTACGATTTTGTATGAAAATAGGGTTAATATTCCTGACGTTATTGGTCTTAACTCTTGTAGTCTTCATGCCACTAATTCCACAATCTGCCACAGAAATCACATTAAATGGTAAATACAAGTTTTCAAACCTCCTTATTGGCACAGTACCCTTTGACAAGGGATACGTTCAGATAGATTTTAATGGAGTACTTTATTTTTCTGAAGAGGTATTAGAGAGTGAATTTGGCATTCACATTACACCTAAGGGTATATCAGGCTACACAACAATGAGTTACACAGCAAATGGTGCTAACTCTAGTGATATAGTAAATGCCTCTGCACTTTACACAGCTTACGCTTATTACGGGAACGACGTTTACATATATTTAGTTTCTCCTTCAAGCAACTTCACATCAATGGACCTTCGATACGTCATCTTTAACGGCAACTTATTCTTTGGAAATGGCGAACTGATATCTAGTGGGTTTGTAGTAGGTGCATTGGGTAACGATTCCTCTTTAGCAGTCCTTTGGAAACCCTCTCTTAACGCTAGCGATACTTTCCTCTTAACTTACATTCAAAATAGATTGGTGTCAAACGTATCGTTACAGCAGAATGTTAATTTTATCCTTAGCCTCAACTCTCAGAACGAGTTAATTTCGTTTCAGCAGTTACTCTCCTACAACGGCAGGGAACTCTCAGTATTTAACACAAGTGTAGACCGTAATGGGACGAGCATTTACGTTGCATCTTTCGCCACAAACGGAAAAGAGATTGGGAAATTACCCGTCCTAGAGGCTGCAGGAGACAGCGGATACCCCTACAACTTTGCCTACGTACTTAACAATAGTAATACCCTTTACATATCATCCTCTACTGGAATTGCGCGAGAGATAAACCTAAGTTTCACGCCGAAAGGCATAGAAACGTTCTCCCTTGACAGATACGTTATATTATCTAAAGAGATATACTCTACACAAAACGAGATAATCCTGGAGGACTACATGGTTGTTCTAAACAGTCCTAAGGTCAGTTGTTATCCTATAGGAGATACGACCATATCCATAAACACCGGTTATTCAGGCACCAACGCTGGTTATTCCGGTACCGAGATAAACATAACCAATTATCACACAACGATTTACGCTTTTCCTGACGTGCTGCACATGTATGAGTTTAACGCTTCTGTTAGCTACTCATTTAATTCCGTAATGGAAGCGCAGGCTACTATCTATCTATCCGGGTTTTACGTAGTAAACCAGACGAGAAGCTATCCCCCATCACCGGCGATAGCAGTTAATGAGGTAAATACCACTAACTCGACAATTCTGGAGCTTTCCTACAACGATTCAAACTGTATTTTTGGACATTTCTACGTAAGAGTAAATGGAACTACCGTATTGACTTCAGTTAACCCGTTTGGTACTGGAAACTATACAGTAACCAGTAGCGGAGATTACAACGTAACTGTTGAGGTTTGTGGAATATTGGGGAATGCTACCACTTCTAAGGAGATTATAGTTGAAGTGCCGGTAGTGACGACAACAACGACAACCAGTACTACCACAACCACTTCAACTACTACAACGTCTACTAATACAAGTACCTCATCTACGACGAGTAGTCAAACAACGACCACTACTCAAACAAGTACCACTAGTACCACGACAAGTTCGAGCTCTGCTACATCAACTACAGAGACAACTCAGAGTGTCGTATCAACGCTTAGCAGTGTACCTCCCTCAAGCACATCTAGTACAGTGTCTACGATCGCGATTGCGGTTGTCATCGTTGTGGTAATCCTGGTTATTGTAGGAATTTTGCTCCTCAGAAGAAGGTAACCCTTTTATACGATTTTAATCCCTTTTTCTCTATGGTTAAAGTTAACTCAAGTTTTTACGTGAAAGGCGGAATGCCTCTAGGAGGGATAGGAGCTGGAAAGATAGAGATAACGCCTAGAGGAGAGTTAGTGAACTTTAACCTCGGAAATAACTGGTCTAAGCCGATAAGGAAGCTAGAGGCTTTCCACATACTAGTAAAACCTGAAAAAGGAGAACCCTTTCTACTCCAGGACCCAGTTACACCGTTCTACTATTTGCCCAATTTATCAACGCCCCTAGAGGGAGACATGAAATATCCTATCGCTAACCTCATCGCAAAAAGGGGGGATGTAGAGGCTAGAGTAACGTACTTTTCTGCCTTAATTCCTGAGGACGTTGACGACTCCTCACTTCCAGCAGTGGGAATTTACGTAAGGACTAACGCAAAGGCCACATTAGCGCTTTCTTTTCCGAATGTCATGGGGATTAACGCCTCGGGTAGGGTAAATAGACGGGTGAAGGACGGATTCTCCTCTATTAACGCAAGGGCTAATCCTTACGATCACCTTGCGGGCGAGACTTACGTGATCTCCAATGACCCGAAAAGGGTTATTACCCAGTATAACGCGAATGGAGGTAGGGAGAGAGAAAAGACCCTTAGACCAGGGAAGTTTTTCGAGAACGAAGACGTCTGGAAAGCCTTTCTCTCTGGTGAGGAAATAAAAGAGGAAGCGGGGGAGTCCATGGGTTCGTATTACCTTCCCGCAGGGATGATAATCACGGAGGGAGAGGCGAAGTTCGTTATTTCCTGGTATATGAGGCATCCCTCTACGGAATTTCCGTATAGACACTACTATACTAATCTCTTTGAAAGTGCAATAGAGGTAGGGAGGTATTTCCTTGACAACTTCGATGAATTTCTAAGGAGGACTATTAAATGGCAGGACTCCCTTATCGACCCCAGCCTGCCGGATTGGCTTAAGGATGCAATAATTAACAGTACTTACGTTTTAACATCCTCGGCGTGGCTTGATGAAAAAGGTAGGTTCTCATTGCTGGAAGCGCCTGAGGTAGGTCCTATGGTCGGGACTGTAGGGGGGTTCGCCTACGAAACGGGAACCCTTCCGATCGTCCTCTTATTCCCTAAACTTGAGGAGAAATTTCTAAGGGAGTTAGCTAAGTCAATTAGAGATGACGGTTACATTCCTCACGACCTAGGTACTTTCTCCTTTGACTCTCCATCTGATGGCACTACAGCTCCTCCCAAGTGGAAGGATACGAATCCGACATTTACCCTCTTAGTACTAAGGTATTTTAAAATAACTAACGATATGGACTTTCTCAGGGAAATGTACCCTTACCTAAAAAGGGCAATGGATTGGTTCCTCTCCCAGGATAAGGACGCAGACGGTTTACCGGAGTTAGAGGGAAGTTGCGACACCGGTTACGACTGCGTACCGATGAAAGGTTGGAGTTCGTACACTTCCACTCTTGCAATTACCTCCTATCTAGCTCAAAGGGAAGTAGCATCGGTTCTACATGATGCAGGAGAGGTCGAGAGAATGAATGAAGTTTTGCAGAAGTCAAGGAAATCGCTTTTATCCACTTTTGATGGCAAGAAATTTAAGGCGTGGAAGTATTCCCCTGAGTCCTTTGTTTTTGCGGCTCAGCTTACTGGTTCCTGGTGGTCGTTCCTCTTAGGTTTAGAGGAAGTGGTTTCCGAGGATGTGATCAAAGTGATCCTTAGGACTGTAAGGGAGTATAACGGAAAGGCCTCCCCATACTGCACGCCAAATATGGTTACTGAAGATGGTTCTGAGGTTGATATAGACTCCCAACTCACCTCATCCTGGCCTAGACTTGTCTTCTCCATTTCCTCCCTGGGTTATAGAAGGGAGTCCCACGAGTGGCAAAATATAGCAAAGAAGGAATGGGATAATCTCGTCAGGGAGGGACTGATCTGGAATTTCCCTTCAATAATTCACGGATGGGACGGTAAACCAGACAACCCCTTTCTTGATCATTACATAGGGAGTCCCGCACTTTGGAGTTTTACCTACCATTACTCAATGAGGGCGTCTAAAAAATGAGATTGCTTTTTGTAGCGCCCCATCCTGACGATGAATGCGACAACGCCGGCGGCACTCTTCTGAGGCTATCTAGGAGGGGTGTGGAAATAGCCGTTCTCTACCTTACTGATGGACGAAAGGGTTCTCCGTGTTCATGGGAAAGGGGGAAGAGACTTGCGGAGATTAGGAGAGCTGAGGCAGTAGCAGGTCTTAAGTGGGCGGGAATAAAGAGATGGTTCTTTCTTTCCTATTCCGACGGAGAGTTAATCAAGAATGTGAATGTAGCGTTCTTTCAAGTCAAGAGAGTAATTACGGAATTCTCTCCGCACGTAATTATATATCCCTCTGAATTTGACTCTCATCCAGATCATAGAGCTGGAGGCCTAATCGTGAAAAAGATAGATTACCCGTCTCTCTTGTTAAGTTACGTCAACTGGGGCGGCGCGAAGGAAATTGCAGAGGTGCTTCTCGTTCCCGTGAGCGACTTGATTCAGGAGAAACTTAAATTCGGACGTTTTCATAAAAGCCAGTTTAAGTACTTCGACGGAGATTACATACGAAAGTTCTTCCTTGCTGAGAACGAGAGGTTCTTCATAAAGAAGAAGGTGAATTTACCAGAATTTCTGAAACTCACGCACGGAAAAATAATAGGCTAATTAGGTTAAGAAGCTTATCTGCTACCCAACAGAACTCTAACATACTCAGGAAGTTAAGGCGGAAATTATGTTACATGAATTTCGTTGATGAGGACTCTAGGGCAAAAACTTTAGATATTCCTTATATTGTATTACGAACATTTGATAGAATTAGACTAATTTGTCCCAACTGCAAGGTGCGGAAAAATACATAAAATAAAAAGGCCACTATAGGGAGGCTATCCCTCGGAAATCTACCTCAGCACTAGCTTAAGGGACCAAACGAAGTTGTGCCAGGAATTCAATAGTGAAAAAACTTCGTGACGTTTTCTTCGAATTACGAAATTAGTACTTCCCCGTTCTGAACAGATATACTCATGCTCGCCTTTCCTTTTCCCAGTATTCCCGAAAAGTATCCTTGAGAGTAAGTAACGTTATTAAAGGTAATTCCATTCACATTGATTGAACCAAGAACGGTTGAAGCCTTTATCGAAATCGAAGATTGCCGATTTATATGAACAGTTATCTGACCGTTTGAAGACGATATGTAATATTCCCCTGAAGTTATTGGCAGAACGTCGTTGAAATATATCTCCCCGTTGCTGGTTATTACACGCGCTACGCTTACGTTCTCTGGTGTAATGTAGATTTCCCCGTTAGACGAGGACAAGGACAAGTATTTTCCAGAGCTTACATTTGCGTATATAACTCCATTAGCTGCCGATACGGAAATCGCATCAAATGAGGAAATTTCAATTCTCCCTACCATGTTAGTTAGGGATATTGAGAGGTTAAGGTAAAGATCTCTGGGTAAGTAAATCGTGAGGTTAACCCTTCTGATCAAAAACGAGGTCAACTGATTTAACAGCTCTATTTCAACGGCGGTATTATTCTGAACTACTTTCAATTCTGTAGTTGGTTTCACTATAAGGGATCTCACGCATTGCTGAAGGAGGATATAGCTTTTGTTCCACTGTAACACGTTAATTTCCCCGTTATATCCCCTAACGATAACCTCCTTTACATTGTGTGGACTTATTTTTTGATAAAGCGTGTACGATTCTCCTATGGAATGGGGAACAACGAATAAAACAACTGAGGAAATCAACACTGTCAATACGATAATAAGGATCCCTTTCATGTAATCCATTTTCACTCCTCCAACTGCTTCTTGATTTCCTCTAGTTTGCTCTCAATAGAGGAAAGTTTGTTAACTATTTCGGTGTACTCTTCGGGACTCGTACGCATGCTTGTTAGAACCTTCCTCCACACCGGGATCGCTACGAGAAGAACTATGAAAGCGAAGAGAACTCCGGGGGCTCCACTGCGGATTATGGCAGCGGAGAGTATTAGCGCTATGGAAACCCAAACTACAACAGTGGATGCCAACATTTCATTCATTACTTCTCCCCTCCATCAACCTCACTACCTCCTCTGGTGACACGCTTATTGAGAACTCCACTAACTCGTAGTACCTCAACGCCTTTGCTACGTCCTGAGAGACCACTATCCTCGACTTCACTATTCCCGCCTTCTGAAGCTTTATGAGATGAACCTTCGCTAAAGCCCTGCTTATACCCGCCTTTTTCGCCAAATCCGACAGGTATAAAGGCCCATCTCTCTTTAGGATTCCTACTAGTTTCAACCTTAAAGGGTGACCTAAGGCCTCTAGCTGTACCGCTAATCCCTCTAATTCGTCCATCCATTTTCATCATGTAATAAAATGATTACACATTATTAAAGCTTTTCATGTATGAAAGTAATTACATCTTATGTGCCACTATGCTTTTGAATGAGACTTAATTTTACAACACTCGCGTAAATTGCTGAAATCTCCTTAGCAGGGGGGAATACTCTCTACCTAGAAACATGGGAAATTTTTGAAAAACCTACATTTAGGTTGAGAGAAATTAGCATATCCCATTTAATGCCTTGTGACAAGCATACAATTATGAGAATTGAAGATAAGGGCCAGTGGGGAGGGGTACCTAACCATTTAGAGTAGGAAGAGTTAGATGAGTTCTAAAAACTGGTTAAAAAGAAGAGTCAAGAAAAGCTACCGATAAACCCTCTTATGACGCCCAATCTCTCAAATACAGTTTTTTTAGTTAACACTATATAATATTCTTGTATCACCAGTAACTTCTAAGGAAAAAACGGGTTTCTGCACATGTCATTTCTTAACTTTTCTCCAACAACTCTAAACCAAATGAACCACTTTATCGGAAAACTCATTTCCCTCTTGCAAAAAAGATTTCCCTTTGTTCTAAAAATTGTCTGTCCTAGTGAAATTGCCTCACGTTATTGATTTTTAGTACAAATGCGACCTTGATCGTGGAGCTGGGTGGTAAATCAATTACGTCTCCACTATTCCTAAATCCTGGGTTTCAAACTAAACCGCTTGTGAGTATCACAAACCCCACAGTGTAAAGTATGAATATTGCTACTGCTCTCATGTATTTTTCAGGAATTGAGTAAAATACCGCAAAGGAGAGACATAAAACGCTTAGAAAGCCGAGCAATCCCCCTAACACTGCGTAAATAAGAGCGTTAGTCATGAAGTACGCCGATATAATGAACATGTTGACTTCCACCCCCTCTGCCATTACTCCCAGTGCTGCGGTTATGAAGGAACCCTTTGGTGACGGGTAGTCCGAGAAGATGAAAAAAGTACCCATTCCTATGAAGAGGATACCGAGTAACATCTTGAGGTTGTGTTCCGCCGTATCCGTAATCAGTAACGGAAGAGCGTAATATACTCCCACACTCATCAGGAGCACTCCTGCTATTCCTGTCATCGTACCAAATGTTCCAGCTCTCTTATTTCCCCTCCTCCCCATGTAGGAGAACATGGACATTTCCAATCCTTCGAAAACGCAGGGAAAAAAAGCCGTCAGAAAGGCGACTTCAGTGGGAAGCACGTATTTTTCCCCTAGCTAGAAGGGCACCAGATCCCAGAAATCCTATCATTGATACCGTCATGTAATACTGAGAAACGAATTGATATATGTTGTTCGATTCGTATACGAAACCTGACAGGGCTAGCGTTACGACCATTACTATGAAGGCATAGACCCTGAGGAACTTCTTCTTTACCGACGCAATTACCAGTCCAATCCCCACTACATTTAGAGGTAGCAGAAAACTAGTCTCCGGGATGGGGTAAACTGAGGAGTAACCCGAATGAGAGTTCACTGTAGCCACGTAGCCGTAGTGAACGGGGTACTGCAGAGGTACCGGATAGGACCAGTTCTCAGGTGATAGGATGATCGGTGCTCTAATTCGGGAGAAATTAAAGCTCTCCATTAAACCGTTAACTCCCTGTGCTGAGAGAGGAGTGATGTAAGGTAGATTGAACACTTTATCAACGAATCCAAGAAGAGTATACCCCGACATAGTGTAGTTATTTACGTAAGCCTCCTTAGAGTAGGGAGATATAATGAGGAGAGGTATTCTCTGCCCCAACCCGTAGTGATTTTCAGCGGGAGGTATTATCTGATCGTAGTAACCTCCACCCTCATCAAAGGTTATGAAGATTACGGAGGAGTTCCAGTATTTACTCTCCATAACCGCGTTTATAACTCGCGCTAATTGTACTTCCCCCTTAACCATATTATAAGGAGGATGCATGTCGTACTGGTCATTGTTACACCCTAAAAACATCACCCAGGAAACAGCGGGTAGTGAACCGTTCTTAAGAGAGGAAATGAATTGTGATATCCCGAAGAAGTGGTCCTTATACGTCGAGATACCGTTAAACGCGTTTAAAGGCCACGGTATTCCGCCTTGGTAGTCGTATGTGTAGTATCCCCAGCTTACATTGTTTTGAGTTAGCTGATACATGATGCTTTCATTAAGGGGACATACCCCGCTTGCCTCATCTGTGTAAAACGAGGGGGGTTGACCTGTTAGGTATGCGATTCTGTTTGGTTCGGTTAACCCCATTACCGGAGCATAGTAGTTGTCAGCCAATACGTATTCCTCAGCGTAATCCCAGAGGAGGCCCACCTGTTGATATGAAAAGTAGGCCATTGTCTGAGGTCCGGAATAGTATACGAAACCATCCGCAGTATCAAACCAGTAGTCACCGTGGTAGGAATTCCATCCCTCATAGGGATCTACCGTGGAATTGGCGTCAGCGTAATAAGGATGATAAACGCCTAGCTCAGGCAACCAGGGTACGTTGGGAACGGATATATAACTTAACTCCCCGTTTGAGTCCTCAAGCTGGGATAGATTATAGTACAATCCGACAGGCCTCATCACAGACAGTGTTATGTTGTTGACAATTGGTTTCCATCCAAAAGGATAAGTCCCAAAAATGTTATCGAATGAATGGTTTTCCTCTATGATAATGATTACGTGCTTTATAGGAAAGGACGCCTGAGAATTAATTACGGGAATAACCGAAATAATTATCAAAATTCCCAACAGAAACCATCTAATCATAATGAAATTAATGGGTAAAGGTTATTAAATTCTTGTTTCGCTTTTATTTACCCGATTAGCTATATATTCTATATAATTTCGTAAAGCAAAGTTAGGAAAGTGTCGGCATAGCAACGAACAATCTATCTTTACAAGCCTTAATAGGATTAGCGGTTGTTCTAATTTTCCTCGTTAATAGCTTATTCTCAGTATTATCAAGAAATCTTTTTTGATACCTCTTTGAGTGAAAAAGTGCGGTGCATTTCCCTATAATTGTTAAAATACTTTTATGAAATACCCTTAATTTGATGAAAATATTTAGGATACGTTAAAGTAGAATAGCTACTTTTAGGACCTTAAAAGGGAATTAAGTCCTTTTTTACAGGAAACCACAATAATCCCAAATGCTTGGGGAGATACTAGAGTAAAACGCAAGAAAGTTTTAAAGAGTAAAATTATGCCTAAACGCAATTTTTCCCAAAAACAGAGTAATAAACACCTATTAATTAGTCCACTTCTTTAGAACTTTACCTCCTTGTTATTGACCATGGCGATAGCGCCCTTCTTCTTTAGGTAATTGACTATGTCCAATTTTTTTGCATAGGCAGCGTAAGCTAATGGTGTGTTTCCAAAGCTATCAACAGCATTGATATCCGCACCTTCATCAACTAGGTATTTCGTTGTTTCAAGGTTAGCCTCCACCGCTCGAAACAGCGGCGTCCTCTTGTGGCATCCGATTATATTCGGTTCGTGGTATATGTCCATAAGGAACTTTAGAAAACGCACTTGCCCTGCGGCGGCTGCGGTGTGATATGGGGTAATTAAATTCTCTCCACTTTGATCCACTCTCGCGCCGTATTGAATGAGGATCTTAGCCGTCTCAATATCGCCACTTACACCAGTTATCGCCAGAACGTTCATGACGCAATTTCTCTGTTCTTTACTAGTTATGATAATTCCAATGTCGGCCCCAGCGTCCAGGATTAGCTTGACCAGTTTAGGATCTCTCCTCAATGTGGCTAACGCCAGAGGGTGAGGAGAATTCCCCGTTAAATTAACGTTTGCCCCATGTTTAATTAGAGCGTTGATCAATAAGTAGTTAATCTGCTTTGAACTTAGTGCGAGTTGTAAAGGCGTATACATCAACTGTGATTTACCAGTGGGTTCGCTTATGACGTCGGGATTTGCCCCATATTCAAGCAACGTTTCAACGATAGGAAGATTATTTTGCTCAACCGCTACATGTAAAGGGGTGACTCCATTCCTCTTAGAGTTCACATCTATACCCCTCATTAAGAAATCCTTTACTTTAACTACGTCGTTCCTCCGTATACTCTCAAAGAATTCATCAATATCTGACATAAGTAATGCTTATAAACTGCTGTTTTTAAAACTGTCTCAACATTTACTGATAAAGGAACCAATGCGGAACAAATACAATCCCTCGAGAGAGTGTCCTGAACACAGATAATTGAATAAAATGTATGTATAAGTTGGCTGAGTATCTTTCAAAAGAGAAGATGATCCAGTGAGAAATCTTGAATTTTCTCTCAACCTCAAAAGTTGCGTAATACTCATAGGAAATGGGGACATTCTAATACCGATGGACGAGATACCTTAGATACAATACTACAACGGTTGGATTTACTATGAGTACTTGTATTCAAGGCATAAGACTCTTTTAAAAAGGAACTAGATGTTGGTCGCGTCATAAGCGTTGTCGCATCTAAATGATGTCTTGACGTTGAGGGCGTTAATAGTCATGATCATGTGGAGATGTTCCTATAGGGACGTGTGAAGCCTTTACATGACGACCGTGGTGGTAAGGAGTTTCCTAGGACGAGTCCAGTTGAGTTCCACAAGAGGGCTAGGGTGATAAGGGAAGTATTCAAGGTATTCAAGAAACCATTAGAGGAATTAGAGTGGAGGTTGAGCTTACTAGCCGGCTACATACCAAATGCGTTGCATGGGAGGGTTTGGAAGCACTGCATGGACTCCTTCATGATCGAAGGTCCCTTCGGAAAAGGCTAAGGTTAGTTCTGCAGATCTCTTTTCTCCCGTGAGGTGTAACGTGATGAGCTAATTCGCGGCTAGAGGGAAACAAAAGCCCTCTTAGTTCCTTAAAGAGTTCATCAACAAGGCTTTACAGCACGTCAGCCTGAGTTACGTTGTTGCCGACGCTAGATTCCTCAACCTCGAGATCCTCAAGGAGTTACCCGCTAAAACCGTGATCAGACCAAAGAGCAACTTGAGGGGAGTCAAGGCACTCTTTGCCTAGCCCCTTAGCGTGAAATATTATGTGGTTAAGGACAGAGCTTACGTTGCCTATAGGGAGATAGAGTACAATTGACTCTGCTACTGCGACGTGATTTACGTGAAGAGAAACCAACGTCCTTCGTTTTCGCGTTCCACATTACGGAGGATCGTTATCGCTTGGATAAGACCTAGAGGTTGAGGTGTAAAGGAGGGCTTGAAGACCAGGAAGGCGAGGATTCAACTCATCGGGAGGTTGAGGAACAGAAACTTCCTCTACCTGATCTAGCGATCCTCGACACTTCCCGGAACTTGTACCTCTTCATCTCGTTTAGCTTCAAGGCACAGGAAAGAAGCCCCTACAGTTTGACAAGTTCGTCAATCTCTTCTAGGCGTTTTCAGATTAAAGGCGGATTATGTACCTCGTTTTGAACTCTTGAGATAAATTCAAAACTTCTAGTATTCATTGAAGTTAACTTGTAAAATATACCAGATTATCACTAAATATGTCCTGTTATCCTATATTTGAGTTAAATTAACCCTACATTTTCACATACAGATTACTCTAATAATATCTTACAATCATGAGATTTTTTGGCGAAACGAGATGGAGAGACTAAACCGTTCATTGCTAGAATTAACGGACTTGTTTAGAAGTTAAGGGCTTATACTAGTAAGGTATATATATTAGTGATTTTTATCTTCTACTATGAAGGTGAAAGTTACTAGGAACTTTCAGATTACCATACCCTCCGAGATAAGAGAAAAGTCAGGGATAAAGGAGGGGGATTACGTCGAAATAACTTTGGACGAAACTGGAACTATACTAGTCAGACCGTATAAAAGGAAGTGGACTACAATGAGGTTGAATAGAAGGGTGAGTCAAGGGGATATAGATAAGGCAGTTGAGGAAGCGCTAAATGATAATAGTTGATACAAACGTATTAGTTTACTCGACTTTTGAAGATTCCGAAAACCACACCAGAGCTTTGGATATAATACAGAGAGAGGACGTTAAAATCCCTCAGATAGTGGTTTATGAGTTTTTATGGGTTTTGGCAAAGGTTACGTCGAATGTTTCCGTGATAAACACTAAGGTTGAGGAGTTAAGGGAGTTTGAAATTATATGCGAGGGGCCGGAAACTGTGCTTGTCGGGGTAAAGATGTTGAAGGAAGACAGGAAACCTCTGAGAATGCTTAACGATTACGTTATTCTCGCACTAGCTAAGGGGGTGAAAGGGGATTTGGCGACATACGACGAGAAGTTAAGGAAAATTGCTAAAAAACGCGGTGTAAGAGTAATTCCTTAAGTTTTGAGCCCAGTTATTGCTGAACCCTTTTCGGTGTTGATAGGTCTTTCCGTTAAAATTTGATATTATTTACGGCGTTGTCAACAGTTTCCCTAGACCGTAAAGTTTATGTTATTTCCGTGAATCTTATGCAATCCTAAGACCTAAAGAAGTTGACAGCGTTTAGGGGCTGTTCACGCGTTCATTGCAAATTAACTTTATTTTATCAGTTGGAAATTAACTAATTCATTGTAGATTGGTAATATCAAATAGGAGACGAGCCGGAGATAATACCATGGAACAACCTGAATTACCAAGTATCACCGAGTGTAGTATTACCTTTTAGTTAATCCACCTTCCGCAGAACACGTTATCAAACAAATCGGTCGAGGAGAAGAAAAGCCCTTGAGGAGGAGATAAGTCTAAAGTAGGGAAGAGGGGGTTAAGAGGAAAGGACACTCTAGTTTCCGCTTCCTCAAGGGCATCGTGCTGTTAACGGAGAATAGAGGAAGATCTACAACGTTTTACGTTAGCGTGAAATTACCCGTCTTGTGCAAGGATGATAAGAGGGTGAAAACCCGCGTGGAGGAGGAAATAGAGAGTCATTCCTCACTTTCTTTTCATATTCGTGACAATGTTCAATCTGCAATAAATGTTATTTACTTTTAAAACTGAATTTCAATATATATGAATAACCTACCCCACACTACTCAATTAGAACAATAACAGAAGGAGATCCAGAGTGATTAAACTTCTTTGCTAATTTCCTATGATTAAATTATCCGGCAACATTCTCAGTAAACTTCGAACTCGTTACGTTGAAAACCCAATTTTTAGCTCTGATCATTAAAAGATATATAGTTAGTTACGACTAATTATATTAACTAATTTTATATTATGTCTTCTTATCTTATTAAACGAATTTAATTCTGGAGAGACGTATTTCATAACTTTTTACTTCATCAAGTCGTTCATGTTAATTACGTATTATTCCGGTAACACATAAGAGAAGTAATATGCTCGTTACAAGCCTATCCCTCCCTTTTCTCCCCAATAGTGTAGATATTATTAAGGAAAATTATTTTGCATTGACTGTAAAGTGGTGCACACGTAGTCTATCTCTTTACAAAAAAGGAAAGATAGGTTAATATATGGCACAGTTTAAAAAAAGAGTATGAGATGCGTTTATTGCGACCATGCACTACCGAATGATGCAGCTAGTTACGCATCGAGCAGATGTGATTTCTGCGGCAACCCTAATAACTGGGGTAACGTCTTTCTTCATTTTAGAATTAGAAACTTAATTAAGAACTGCGAGAAACAATATTATGCGGGAATAGGATATCGTCCGTTGTGTTTAATAAGTACTGCGTTAGATTTCACCGATAAGGGAGTAATAAACTTCAAGCCCCAAGTAAGTTCGTTTTACGAAGCGTTAATTAGATGCAGTCGTTCTGGTTTTTTTGAGGTTACGTGGCATTGCGATGAGCTCTTCAGGGAGGACATTATCATAGAGAAAATGGGAGTTTACGTGAACATTCCGGAATCGTACAGAAAAAGACATAATAATAATAGAGTGGCGTTCATTAATAGTCGTGGTGTACATATTTATGATGAGGATAATGTTACAGTAGAATTAGTTAAGGAATTAGTTAAGGGAGAATTGAGCGGAGGGAAAAAGGAGGACGATAGAAACCTATACAGCGAATTTGCAATGACTCCGTATGATAAGGTGAGGCAGATAATGATAAGGTCCCATGATACCTTTACCTATGTAGAATTCTCGACGAAGTCCACATCTCCCGTAAGAAGATTATCTGGGGCGCTACCCAATATTCCAACTGACAGGGTTATTGAGCTGTTTAGGGGAACGCCGGCAGAGAACCTAATAAAGGTAAAATAAGCTGGCTTTTCCGAACTCTATCCAGGGACTCATAGAGTTTTCCGATCTCCTCTCATATTCCCAGACTTCTTATGACACCATTTAACTTATTTCTCATGGCGTTACTCCTTCCCTTGTAAATAGTAGTATTACGTAATGTGAGCTATTCGGATTTCCATTGCGAATTGTGATTATTGTAAAGCGGCATTAGATTGAGGAAATTGTTAAACGCCAATCTCTACCTATTTCACACGATTATATTCAATTAAATTTATCTAATTTTTTAATAAACTGAATTCACAATGAATACGTAAACGGCCCCCTCTAACTTCCAACAATATAGATAAGGAAAGAAAAATTAATATATAGTATACTCTAAAGGAACTTTATGAGGTGTGCTTATTGCGATCACGTATTACCAAATGACGTAGCTACTTACGGTTCTGGTAGATGTAACTTCTGCGGTAACGTAAGCAATTGGGGTAACGCCTTACTTTATTTGAGAATCAGGAACATAGTGAGAGGATGCGATTGGCGACATCGCGTAACTCGAAGACATTATCACCCCAAGTGCATAATGAGTACCGCGTTAGATTTCACTGATGTGGGAGTTATAAACTTCAAGCCTCAAATAAGCTCTTTCTACGAGGTATTAGTAAGATGTGCCCGCAGAGGTCTTTTCCACGTTAAGTATTATTGTGATGAGCTCTTCAGGGAGGACATCATCATAGAGAAAATGGGAGTTTACGTGAACATTCCGGAATCGCATAAAACCACTCATGATAATACCAGGGTAGCCCTTATTGATAGGAGGGGGATACACATATATGACGGGACCATTTCTTTGATAATGGCACCAATCATAGGAGGGAAGAAGGAGGACGAAAAAAGTCTGTATAGTGAATTCATGATGATTCCATATAGTCATATAAAGCGAATATTAATTCAGGCCCATGATACCTTTACCGCAATATCGGTTTTAGCTACGTCTGGTTCTCCTGTAAATGGCTCGCTACCCAATATATCCGTCAATAGGATTATTGAGCTGTTTAGGGAGACGCCGGCAGAGAGCCTTGTTAAGGTAGTGTAAGTTGCCTTTTAGCAATGCGGTAAATAACTTCGAGAGTTCTCTCAATTCTTGGTTGTTGGTTCAGTTAAATTCTTCCCATTCTCAACTTTCTACGCTCATGTACAGTATTTATACCATTTCACGAAAATCTTTCCTCTTTTCGCTAACCAGGACTACCTAGTATTACACTATATCCCTCACATTGCTATACACTCATTCCTAGCTTCACTAAGGCGAAGTTTTAAAAAATTGAGGACTATTTTCCCATCTCGTATCACTAACGATTGTCATCATTGATTTCAAGGGTAAGTTTCTCCTCAAGATTCATAGTACGAGTGATACATTCCTTTCTCTCCACGATGAGGAAATAGTTACTTTAACACTGCATATCTAACTATCGGGTCAGCAATCCTGTATTCCTCTCCATTCCTCTCTATGAATCCCATACTCTTAAGCTTGTTTAATTCCCTGAAGAGAGTGGTATTACTGACCCTCTTTCCCGTACTGGCAGTAACGTAGTCCATTATGTTCTTCCACCTAGCCTTTCCTAAGCTGGCTACAGCCTTAAGTATTAGAAGGTAGTAGGGACTCCTCGCCTCTAGTTCCTTTAATTCCTCTCTAACTAAATTGGAACCTATCTCCTTCACCTCCTCTATAGCTTCCTCCTTCTTTTCCAGATATAATTTGCCGAAGTACACTAACCAACCTACAATACCGTCTAGCTCCTTTACAGCCTCTTCTATCACGCTTTCCTTAACTTCAACGTTTACTTCCTTAAACCCTCTCCTTAAGAACTCCTTAGATTTATCTTCGTTAAATGACTTTAACTCTACTGTGAAATAGTACCTACCGTAAAGTTCTGATTTCGGTTCGTCAAAACTTAAAAAGTCATGAAGTAAACCAACTTCACTTCCTGTCACGATTAACGTTATTCCCCTCATGTAGTCGTAAACGTGAGCAAAGAATGGGCGTAAACCCAATGTAGAGTATTTTAAGTATTGGGCTTCATCAAAAACTATAGGTATCTTACCTTTTCTAAGTCCTATCTCGTTAAGGGCTTCGAATACCTTATTCAAACTGTCCTTTACATCGTCTTTTACTCTCACTCTAACAGGATATTCGATTTCTATTCCGAGTTTTTCAAATACATTTCTCACATATGCTTTCTTGCTAAGTTTGGTTAGGGAGGAGTAAATTTCCTCCAAAAGCTTCTCAACATACACTTTTCTGGTTGAACTGTCATACACCTTTCTTACGTCTACGAAGGCATAATCTACCCCGAGCGAGTTTAATGTAGAGAGGATTAAACTCGATTTCCCTATTCTTCTTATTCCTAAGATTAAGATCAACCTTTCATTGAGTCCCCCCTTTAATTTCTCAACTTCCTCTTCCCTACCGAACAAATCACTTAATGACGTTTTAGGTTCCGTATCGAAAAGCAAGTTACACCCCTGTAACTTAGTTACACCCCTGTAACTTAAAAACCTTAATGTGAATAAGTTGTGGGGGTTTTGGCTTCATGAAATATAATGATATTTCATATTAATTCTCAGCCCTTGGACTTTACCGAAGTTACGGGGCATTGCCCGGTTCATCCTTCTTCGTCCCTCTAATAAGATAGCCTACGCCCGCTCATAGATGTGAGAAAACCCTACATCTTGTCCCCTGTTACCCTTTGGGAAAGGCGATTCGTATCTATGAAAAGATCTATGAAATGTTTTTATGACAAAATACATAAACTTCACGGTTTATTAGAAACTGTTGACAGCGGCAAACTCAAACGGATCCAATCAATAACTTTTAGTGTCTGGTACCAACCACTTCCCTTCTAACTTCGCCTTCCTCAACCTTTACATTTCTCGTTCTATACACTTCCTTTACCTTAGTAGATATAACCATCGTGAGAAGAGAGCTTACCCCCGATATAAGGAAGATAAAGAAGAAGGCCTCACGTCCAGGTAAGAACGTAAACATTGGAACTCCTGCAACCGTTCCCTCATATAACGGAATTTTAAAGGTGTCCTCTAAAGAGCTTGCTAGGACGGGTCCTAGGGTGTTCCCCATAAGTCTCATCGACGTATTGGTACCAGTTATCGTTGCCAGCCTTTTCTCGGAAGAGGAAACCATAAGTAGGGTAACCCTAGATATAGTCATGCCCCCTATTCCTACAAGGGAAAAGAACACTAGGGCTAAGATCTCATCTATCGTGAGGGAGTAGCTAGTTGACGCTATCCCCAACATAAATGAACCAAGCGCTGCTACTAAAGGTGTAATTATTAATATAGGTCTTATTCCCACTTTAAGCGACAGCTTACCAAATATCGGCCCCACAAATAACATAATTAGGCTTATTGGGGCTAAAGTCAGACCAGTTGAGATGATGTCCATTCCAAATCCTGTCGGTTTCGGTAATTCGAAAAGGTAAACTAGTGATTGGAACATGAGGAACAATCCGAAACCCGAGACGAAGGAGGTAATAAGGGGAACGGCTATGTTCGGGTCTGACATTTCCTTAAGGTCTATAAACGGTTCCTGAATGGATTTTTCCCTTACAATGAGGGCGATTAGGAAGAGAAATCCGAGTCCGAAGCCTGCTAAAGTATCAAAGGAGAGCCACCCCCAGCTTGCGGCCTCGGTCAAAGTGAAACCAAAGGATAGGAAAGTAGCTCCCAGAAGGGCTATCCCCACGTAATCTAAGGACTCCTTAACCCTTATCCTTGATTCAGGGATATACTTGTAAATAAGGCCCGCTATGATCAGTAATAGGGGGATCGCAGTTTGATAGGCGAATTGCCAGGTGTAGTATTGAGATATAAAAGAGCCTATAGGAAGAGCTACTGCAGCCCCTACCGCGAAAGTCGAAGCTATTATCCCTTGGGCTACAGGAAGCTGTTCTTTGCTGAGGTTTTCCCTAAGAATGGTGTACGCAATCGGGTTTACTGCAAGTCCTATTCCCTGAATTGCCCTGAATGCCACGAGAAGTGTGAAGTTAGGAGATATGCTGGTGAGGACAACAGATATTGTATAGAACAGAAGTATGGTCATTAGAACTCTCTTCTTACCGAAAGAGTCAGCGGTCTTACCTATGACAGGCGATAGCAAGAGACCCCCGAGAGTTTCTGCCGATAACACCCACGCGGCAGCGGACGAACTCACTCCAAATTGTCTCTCTATAGTATATAACGAAGGTAGCACTACCATTTCTACATACATTGTCAGTATTGAGAGAGATGCTAGCAACGGCAGAAATCTCCTCAGTGGTGACGAAGGCATAGGAATCGATATATCTATAGTAATCGGTCATAAAAAATCTTGCTATTCTCAATTGTCAAAAACTTTTTAGACAAAGTAATTGAACGACGGATATTCGAACCCCCTTAGCGAAGAATTACCTTAATTAGTAGTCCATTACGGGATGGCAGAACATGGCAATTCAGGTGTAAATCTCTGATTGCAATATGAGGAAGGTGAATAAAGTAAAGACTTCTGTGAATTTTAGGAGCTGAGGGTTGGTATGAAATATAAAATTATATCAAGTCAAAAGCCCTTACTTTATCCTTTCCTCTACAAATCTCATAAAGGGGAGGATCTCCTCTATCTCTTTAATCTCTGGAATTCTTCTATAGTTGAAGAGATCTTCTATAAACGGAATAACGAATACTCTACAGCCACACTCGGATTCCACTTCTCTTTTCCTCCTATTTGCCAGCTCAAGTTCGTCAGGTAACGGTGGCACCAGGTTAATTACGAAAGCCATGACTGGCTGATCGGTCTCGTCAGCGTATCTCCTCGTTTCGTTTAAGTTTTCCTTAATGTCTGATGGGAGGGGGTCAGATACTGTGATAAGGGATTTTTGAGAGTCTCGAAAAGCTTCATTATATCCACTAAATTCGGAACGTGAGAATTCCGTGTTAGTGACGAAGGTGTCTCCGTAATCTACGACCAACACGTGATATTTCCTGTATATTTCGATCAATTCCTGGATTTTATCCCTATCAATTCCCTCCCTTAAGGCGTCATAATCGGATATCCCTGAAAAGAATTTGATAATTCCGAGTTGTCCCCTCTCTTCATAGAAATTCGAGGTGTCTCCGCCATGTTTGCAGTAATCCAAAAAGCCTTTCCCCCTGAAGTTCAAATGTAACGACCCCCAGGAATTGACGTCCTTGTCAACATATAGAACTCGGAATTTCTTAGATAGGTAAAGTGACGTGTGAAGAGCTAACGTGGTTTTGCCCGACCCTCCCTTTACACCAATAAAGGCCAATCTCATAGAAAGAAGTTATCCAATTTATTAAAATTTTTACCGCTCTTCATATGAATAAAATGTGCTATTACTCAAGATTGTCAGCAACCAGGAATAAGAGTGGACGATATTAAATTTCAATCTTGTGCAATTCCTCTAAGTATTGACTTCAAGTATGTTAATTTTGCTATATAGAAACTATAAGTTTATTCATAAATATTCTATAAAATATTTCATTAATCCCGTTAGAGGAAGTGAGCTATCCCCCTCATCAAGCTTCTTAGTCTCAACTTGCCCAAAGAGCTTCGGATACTGTGAGGTTTCTTCCGACCATAATCTCCTTAGGATGTTATGTAGTGTGTTGTAATCACGACATAAGACCCGACAGTACTTAGGACAGCCAAGAATATGAGTAATTAATGTTAAGTCTTTCCTAACCGCACCCGATGAAAGTCGTGGAAGTAAACCTGGGTTCTAGGATGAATTTCTTATTGTTTGAGCTGATGATCTATGAAGCTTCTGAGTTAATAAAAGGTTAGATCCTGAAGTCCCAGGAGGAACTTACCAACAAGTTGCTTAACTATATCCTCCATTACGAGGAGATAGTAATGCTCAGCAAAATAACGGGTTCATGCTGGTAACGCCAGAAGTTCCCGTTGAGTAAGATAACGTAAAATCTGCTAAGAATAGACAAACTCGCTCGAAATACCAGCCTCCTCCATCAAGTTCTTTAAGCGTTCATAAGCCATTACTAGTTTAGTCTTAGCCTTAAACCCATTTCCGGAGAAAATCCTTCCGGGAGATCTATGCAACTTCTTGATTTTCCTAAGAGAGAAACCATACGAAAACACTTCCCTGAGAACTTCATTTATTCTCAATCACCGAAAAGCAAATGTTTTCCTCAAGTCGTAACAATCCATTAACACAGTTGAAAAATTTGCTGAAATCGGTGCGTGATTTTCCCCTCACTGAGTTTTAAAGCTCTTATAGACAATCTTCGTTGAAATCGAGAGGTTGGTGTGCCTTTACTTCATCATCGCGAGGAACTTAATAGAGATGAATCTTTAATTTCAGACTGCACGAACTTGTTGAACACTTCTGCTATCTATTTCTTAATGTTATAATTGGAGAAAGTACACTTCAATAACTCACGTAAAGCTTAAAGATCTGCTGTAATTTCTGCATTTCTAGAGGAGTTTAAGGAAGGTTTGACTTATCGTATTCTAAGGAGAATTCGTGTGAGTTTAATCTGCACTTCTTTATTGTCACTTTCCTACTAATTTGTCGTAAAGCTTTATCAGACTTTGAGTTCCCTTCTCGCCCAATCCGTTAGCTACCAAGGCCGAATAGAGCTGGAGCGTTAATGACGTTGCCGGCATAGGTATTGATCGCTTTGAAGCAACGTCGTCTACGTATTTTAGGTCCTTTTTAAGGTGCCAAGACTTAAACCCGGGCTCTAAGTCGCCTTTCATGATCTTAGGCATGTAATATTGAACGGTAAAGGAATTTCCTGCGCCAGACGAAAGCATGGAGAATAGTTTCTCATCCTCAATTCCCATGCTTCTCGAAAGTTGAAGCGCCTCTACGACTGCGACCATGTCAAGGGCTATAACCACCTGGTTACATAGTTTGAGTGCCTGTCCTTTCCCAGCAGAACCAACGTATATTACGTTTTTTCCCATGGCCTTGAACACAGGTTCAACCTGTTTAAAAACGTCTTCATCGCCGCCTACCATTATTGTAAGAGTTCCTTCTTTTGCCCCTTTATCACCGCCAGTAACTGGAGCGTCTAGAAATCTAATCCCTCGTTCCTTTAGTTGAGAGTACGTCTCAAGGGCGAAATCGGGAGAGTTGGTACTCATGTCAACGAAGATTAACCCCTTCTTCTCGGCTTTCACTATTCCGTGCTCTCCGTATAGGATTTGTTCTACATCAGGGGCATCAGTAACAATCGATAAGACCACATCGGATTGCCTTGCAACCTCCTCTGGAGTATTGACGACTCTAGCCCCCAATTTCTCAAAGGGTTCAGCCTTACCTCTTGTTCTATTGTATACAGTGAGAGGGAAACCGGCCTTCAAAATGTTTCCAGCCATACCAGAACCCATAATTCCCAAACCAATGAAGCCGACTTTCATACTAAATATTGTACATTAGCGTAGTAAAAAGAACTTCTCCTTATATGGTAAGAGCCGTTCACGCGCTCATTCCAAATTAACTTTATTTTATCAGTTGGAAATTAACTAATTCATTGTAGATTGGTAATATCAAATAGGAGACGAGTCGGAGATAATACGATGGAACAACCTGAATTACCAAGTATCACCGAGTGTAGTATTACCTTTTAGTTAATCCACCTTCCGCAGAACACGTTATCAAACAAATCGGTCGAGGAGAAGAAAAGCCCTTGAGGAGGAGATAAGTCTAAAGTAGGGAAGAGGGGGTTAAGAGGAAAGGACACTCTAGTTTCCGCTTCCTCAAGGGCATCGTGCTGTTAACGGAGAATAGAGGAAGATCTACAACGTTTTACGTTAGCGTGAAATTACCCGTCTTGTGCAAGGATGATAAGAGGGTGAAAACCCGCGTGGAGGAGGAAATAGAGAGTCATTCCTCACTTTCTTTTCATATTCGTGCATAGGGGGAAATTGAAAGTTAGCCTTCCAATGCCAAATCTAAACGTAAGGGGCGACTTCAAGTACGTAGATGGGAAATACGTCAAGTTAACTAGTGGGAAGAGGGGAGTGCTCCTCATCGCAGTATGGGTAATATCCGAGAAGAGGACAAGAGGAGCTACTGAGACTTCCTCGTACGCCTCTCGAGGGAGTACAACGTGGAGTTGATCGTGGGTGACGGCTCTACTCCCTTGAACTACGCTATTCTCGCTCCCAAAATGAAGGTCAGGAGGTTAACACTGCATAATATACAAGAAGCGGAGAATGACAAGGGAGGAGTTGAACGAGCTCCTCGGCTGAGGAGGGAAATCCCATCGTGGACAAGTACCGCGTGCTGAACTACCTCTTAGCTCGAGTTGTGGGAGTAACTCAAGGGCAACAACCTCGCGGAGTCCTTCAACTCCCTTGTCAAGGCGTTTCGGTCTGTCTCACTCCTCTTGATGATTTCACAAATCGCGTGAACTATTGCCCTCTCGTATAACCTCTCAATATGTTTTCTTACGTTTGTAATAATATTACGTCATCCTTATTCCTCCCACTATTTCCATGTATTTAGATTATACCCTGAACTATTCTGATTTAACGAGGAATATTACAATTCGCAATGAACATGCGAACGTCCTCACTAGTATTTCCAGTAAGTTTATATCTTATCGTTGTCTTATTTTACGTTTTTTAACTAACAAAAACTTTATAGAATTGCTAAGTCTTGCCGAGAGGTTGTAAAGTGAATATTAAGAGTACAAGAGTTTATCACGTTAATCTGGATACCTAATCGACGAGTACGACGTAAGGATTATTAATCCTTTATATTCAAGACGTTTAAGGAGTTTAAGGGGAAATACAAGAATGATGCTGTAAAGCTTTCTGAGCTAGTTGTTGGGTAGTGGGTTCACAACAAGTAAGGGCATGAATTTATGAGTCAATGGGATTTTTAATCTAGTGTATTACTAGGGTAAAGAATAGGTTGAGGAGAGACTTGATCCTCTTGGGCTATGGTGATAGTATGTTAAAGAAGCACTTTGAGGAGGTATTAGGGGTGGAGATAATACTATCCTGGCGAGGTGAGTTTGCTCTGAAGGATTTGAGAAGGCTTAAGGTTAGGAGGGAGGGAATTGAGGAGAGAGTTAAGTAATTCGCCCCAACAAATAGTTCGATCTTCACTATTAGTTGGTAGGCGGACAATATTATGTTTAAGTTCAACCGAAATATTACTGAACGCCTGCGTCAGGATAATCTAGCTATTTAATATTATCTTACTCCTCTCAATTAATTTTGAATATATTTGATCTCTGTCCCTAATTTCCTCCTCAGCTTCTCCGATAAGTTTCGCCAGCTCGTCTAATTTGATTGCCTCAAACGATGTAACTGAGTAAGTTTCTAGTTTAATACCTTGCGTTATCCTCTTCCCTATCTTTGCATAGGCATCTTTCCACGGAGTTCCACTTATTACTTCAGATGCAGCGTTCCCAGTAGCGAAGCTACTGTTTTGAACAACTTTTGACGCCACATCTGGCAGGAATTCTATCTCACTTACCATTTTCCTGAAATATTTAATAGTTTTGAATACTATATCTAGTGATTCTATAATACACCACTTAGCTATCTGAAAGTCCCTATGATATCCACTCGTCTTTGAAAGCAGAAGGGTTGATACGGTAACAGAGTTCGATAGTATTAAAGCGGCATAACCTTCAACCATCTCGAGAAAATCAGGGTTAGCCTTATTCGGCATAAGGGAACTTCCGGTTACGAACGCCTTTGGAAGACTTATGAAACCTAGTTCCTCTGACGACCAAAGTATCAGATCTTGCGAGAACCTCGAAATCCTTAACATGATTTCCTTTAATAGATCGATAACCCTTAGTTCGTCTACTCCCCTAAATGATGATGCTAATAAGGGATTCTTAACGATTTCCCTAAACCCCAGCATTTGCGATACCTCTTTCCAGTCTGCCGGAGAAAAACTTCCGAATCCCGAACCGTAGCCGAGGGGCAACTCCATTAAGTCCTGTATAGCTTGAGATATCTTTTTTGAGAAGTCCACGAAAGTACTAGCGATGTAATCAGTGTAAGTAGACCACGTTGTAGGCATCGCCTGTCTATAGTGAGTATATCCGGGAATTATCCCGTCTTCCTTGACCCCTTTCTTTTTTATTTCTTCTGCCGAAAGTAGGCATTCCTGCTTTAAGTGGAGAAGAGAATCTATGAGGAAAAGTCTAATGTCTGTATGGATCTGTTCATTACGTGATAAGAGAACCCTTAAATTAACTCCTGCTTCAGCGTTTGCCTTTAGAACTAACTTCTCTACCTCCGTGTGGATATCCTCTTCTTGGATCATATCTAATTGCTGACCATAGAGATTTATTAGCTCTCTAATTATCTCCTTGCTCGTTTCCTTCTTAATAATTTCCTTGTCGTGAAGTGAAATATGATAAGATAGAAGGGCCAAAATTTCATATTTAAAGAATATAACATCGTATTCCCTATCCTTTCCTGTTACGAAGTCCTGTGCTTCTTTCTTTTCAGAATAACCCAACCCTCCCTTCCAAATAGCAAAATCGTTCATAAGATACCCCCATCACCTTCACCTTAAATTTATTACGGATTTAAAAGTAGTACGTCTCTTAACATTTACAAACTCTATTCTTATTTTGATATTTATATATCATTTTAATGTTCAATTAATATAGAATCAAAACGCTTAATAAGATGTGCCTGTTACCTTGATAAAGAGGTGGAATGGAATCCTTAAAAGGGATTTAGGTGTTTTATATCTAATTTTTATTGCTGTAATATCCGTAATTGGTTCTGGGGTTCTGGTTGTACCTACGACGGCAGAGTACATGGCGGGTCCTGCAAGCCTCTTATCCGTCATAATAGCAGGAGTTTCTATACTAATATTCCTATTACTGTATGCAGAGCTGAGTTCTGAGATTCCGGTAACCGGAGGTACCGTCAGATATCCTGATATTTCTCATGGAAATATCGTCAGCGCTATGATAGGCTATGGTCTCCTCCTTGCTTATGTAGTAAGCCCCCCGTTAGTTTTGGAAATAATGCTAAGCTATCTTTCCTATTTTTTTCCATCAGTATATCAGAACGGTAATATTACGAGTATAGGTATAGCGGTAGCTTCGTTAATTTTCATTATTTTTTACATTCCAAGCATACTAGGTGTTAAACTTACCGGCTTACTATCAGCTCTATTAGGTTCGATTAAGGCGATCATCATATTCGTCTTTGCTCTTCTACTAATCCTGTTTGCATTTCATCCATCTAATTTCACCGCCTACCATGGTTTTATCCCTTACGGAATAAATGGAGTTGCACTAGCGGTATCCGCAGGAGGTCTATTCTTCGCCTTTACAGGATTTAGGCTAATTTTTGATTTTGCAGGGGAGGCGAAATACCCAAGGAGGGCTATACCCGGATCTGTTCTGCTTTCCTTTTTGATTGTCTTTGTAATCTACATGCTCGTTCAAGTTGCAGTAATAGGGGGAATTAATTGGACTGGATTACAGCAATATTCGGTAATACCGGGGAATTGGTCATCATTATCGTCACTATCGTCTCCATTAAGTCAGATAGCTCTGAGTAACGGTCTTTCGTTCCTTTCCGATATTATTCTATTTTTTGCTGTATATTCACCGTTAGTATTCGTAGTACCAGTATTAGGGGCTGAGGCCAGGCTACTAATGGGTCTTGTAGATAACGGATATGCGCCTAAAGTATTCAATACGACGTCTAAGAAATACGGTAGTCCATACGTGGCAGTCACTTTCATATTAATACTCACCATTATTACATTGATATTACTCCCAAGGTATTCCTCCATCCTTTCGCTTGTGTCAAGTGCATATGGTTTTACTTATGCAACGATTGGTGTCCAGTACTCGGTAATAGTAAAACACCTTTCATCGAGTAGATTTAAGGTTCCTTTAGGTAAGATTCTGGCTCCAATAAGCATGATTTTAGGCGGGTTCGTTGTCTTCTGGAGTGGCTATCCCTCAACGCTTTGGGGATTAATAGTAATGCTCCTATTCATTCCAGTATACTTCTATTACAACAGAGATATAATGAAAATTAAAGAAGATCTTAGAGCAGGATGGTGGTTCATAGTATATTCCCTCCTCTTATTTGCAATATCCTACCTTGGGAGTCAGATATTTGGAGGCCTTGGTCTGGTTAATTCCACGGAAAGCTATCTCTTAATAGCTGTTATCTCTCTGGTATTCTACTGGGTTGGAGTTAAATCTGGAAAGAGAGAGATTAATATAGATAAAGTTCAGGGAGGATGAGTTGTTACAATTAAACAGAAACAGATTGCATAGAAGAACAGAGAAGCTTATTGAAATAGGGGAGAGAATTTCCGGCACAAAGGAAATTGAGGAAGCTGCGAGATATATCGTTGACGAGTTAAACCAATACAATCCCGAAATACTCAAGTTCCGGCTGTTAACTTCAAGAATAGGATCTCCATGTATTTTCCTCGTCGATAAAGTAAGATTTGATTGTTTGACCGATTTCTTTTCAAAAAGCGGGGAGTTTGAGGGTGAGTTGATCTACACCAATGATTTTTCCGATATTGATGGGAAAATAGTCCTGACTGATCTGTCAAAACCGCCCTCTAGGCCTCTTAAGGCGAAAATTGCTTCTGATGCTGGAGCTAAAGGTATCGTCTTTATAGGATATGGAACGGATGATAACGACCTCATCTACAGAGGGGGAATAAAATACGTATGGGGCAATCCCACAATATTTAATTATAGAGATATACCCTCTATAGCGTCGATTTCAATAAGTAGAAAGAAAGGGGTAGAAATAATAAGAAAAATGAGGAAGGGAACTTCAGGTTTTATTTCCGTAAGAACGTCGAGGGAGTGGGTAACCTCTGCTACACCTATAATAAGGAAAGTTAGGAGTGGAAGAAGATTCGTCATCGTTCAAAGCGCATTGGAGTCTATTGGAAGTACGGCTACGTTTAACTCAGCTTCGAACGCTGCGTTAATGGAAATTGTAGAAACTACAGATGACATCCTTGCAATATTTACTGACGGTCATGAGGTGGCAGAATCGGCATCTTCAGCATTTCTTGTAGACAGTGAGTGGGAAATGCTGAAAAATAACGCCATAGTAACGGTCAACGTAGAGTCATTAGGTATAAGAGGAGGAGAAAGGTCTGTAAGCTATATATCACCCGAAATCCTTGACTACGCAAAGAAAGTTGAAAAAGAACATGGATTTAACTCAGAGTTTAGATAT
Source organism: Sulfolobales archaeon HS-7 (assembly GCA_019704295.1). GTDB lineage: Archaea > Thermoproteota > Thermoprotei_A > Sulfolobales > Sulfolobaceae > HS-7. The sequence goes on from AP024596.1 coordinate 1,545,754, forward strand.
GAAGGAAAACACGGTGAAAACAGCTATATTGGAATAGGAATACCCTACTACTGGCATGTTGATTACATTCCTGGAGATCTCCCTTTAGGTTATTGGTACAGAACCGAAGCAGACACCATAGAACATGTTGATTTCGTTCTCCTTGAAAAGCAGACTCTTCTTATTAGAGACTTGATTAGAGAAATGGCTAACTCTAAAATAGTTCCATACTCCTTAACTGCATTTCCTACTCTAATCGATAATATCCTCCAGAACGATTTAATCAACTTTCTCAATAAACACAATGTAATAGATAAGAGTGTCTGGGATAAGCTCAATGTTGTTCTAACTAACCTCCACAAGCTCAAACCAATGTCAGAACAATTGAGCAATGAACTTAACTTGTTATCCGATATTAGCATAGAGGAAGCTAACCGACTGCTGATAAAAGCGGTCAGGCTAACGCATTGGTACTTATTCAGCTTGCAAGATAAATACTTTCAAGATCCTTACGGAAGTAATTATGATGAAATATTCCCAATAATCAGGGTTATACTAAACACGAATGATATAAACCTTTCCGTAAATTCTATTCTCAAAGAGATGAATAAAATCCTTGATATTACTGATGATTTAAAGAGTATATTAGAAAGAATGGAATCCCTCCTCTCAGCCCATTAACGAGAAATACCGAAGGATTAAGGACAGAACTTACGTTGTCTACAGGGAATTAGAGTTCGAAGGAATTCACGATGTGATTCATGTGAGAAATAAGGAGAAACCCAATCATTTCCTTTTCGTCACTAATACTATGGGGGATCCTTACGAGTTGGCCGAGGTTCACAGGTTGAGATATAGAGGAGGGCTTCGAGACGAGAAAGGATAGAACTGTTCGGAAGGTTGAGGGGCAAACTCCTCTTCTAGTTGATCTACGCGTTCCTAGATAAGTCCTTGAACTTACATATCCTCCTCTCGCTTGACTTCAAGGCTCCCAGAATGAAGTCTCAAGCGTTCAACCATTTCGTCAACCTCCTCTAGCGGGTTTTGTTAGCTATAGGATTAAGTATGTACCTCCTATTGAGCTCGTGAGGAAAACTCGGAACTTCCCATAGTTTCTTACCCTTAACTTGTAAAAATATAATAGATTTTGACTAAATTCCTCATATTATCACACTCTTTTAGTTAGTTTAATCCCTTATCTTTGTATACCGATTACGGTAATACCTTACTAATATGAGGTTTTTGGGGAACAGGACTACTGTATGTAAGATTCCTGATAATTTTATGGAGTGTAAAAGTCGCAAAGGACATTGAGAAATAGGAGATAACAGAACGTATTTACTCTTATAGGAATGCGATAAGGGAGATCAAGCCCATTAACACGATGAGTACGAAGCTAAACCAATAGGCAATCTCGTAAGGAAAAGAACTAGCGTATTCTCTCATAATTGTCTTATTTCTGAGAACTAAGCCCATGATCACGCCTGGCCCTATGAGAACTATGAGGAGAAATACTAAGAAGTTTAACACCTCGTTAACTAACATGCTCTGGGGGAGCATTAAACTAATAAGTAGGGCGGGAATACTTTCAATGACATATATCCAGAAGGCCCTTTCTCTGCGAAGCCCTATAGCTTCAACCGTTCCCCATGCTGAACCCAAAGATATTATAACCAACGCTATGAATCCTGCAAAAATCAAGCCTATGCCAAACAGGTACGGAGAATAGGAACCCGCAATTGCCGTTAACGCCTTTGACAGTTGGATAGCTGAAGCGAAATTAGTTGTAGGACTTAATCCCGTGGTAGCCATCTCAACTATTACCATTAATAATTCCGTTACCACTGCACCTATCAAGGTTTCAATCCTCATCCAACTTACCATCTTCCTTCCATCTCCCCTTGAAAAGTGAACCCTCTTTTCTGCAGTAGCTGAGGCCTGAAAGAACAGCATAAAAGGCATGATTACAGCGCCGGCATCAGCAGCCAGGATAAATAAGAAACTACGGGACGTCGAAAAATAGATGGGAAAACAGTTTCTAATGCCTCTGACTGCTAGATCTGCGGCAAAGCTCCCTACAAGTATCAGCGAGAGGAAAATCAACCACTTCTCAAACGTCACGTATTTTTTGCTTATTACTAATCCTATATGTACAACGAAAACTGCTATCAAGAAGAACTCGGGAATTCCTATCATCTCAAACCCTATCGCTATTCCCAAGTACTCGACTACGTACGTTACTACATCGGTAAGTGCCATTGGTAGAGACATAAGCAAGGCGTTCTTTCTACTGTAATTCTCCCTAATGATCTCCCCCAATCCCTTCCCTGTCGCAACTCCAATTCTTCCCGCTCCCTCCTGAATAAAGTAGAGGGGAACAATGAGCGCAAGCATAAACCAAACTAGTTTATATCCAAATGCCGCACCTGTTTCAGCGGCTCCTATTGTACTCGAAGCGTCCATATCGGCAATCATTACCAGCCATGCAGGTCCGAAGAACTTGAGGAACGTGAGTTTACGGTCAGTCGTATCCATGTTACGACGTATCGTAATATAGTAATACTAATATTTAAATCTTGGGTTAAGGAGCCTGTCTTAGGACGTATTGTTCTTAAGGAATAGAATGGTAGGTATGAGGATGGATGCAAAATCTTTCTTTGTTTCCGGTATGTGACCTGCATCGGGTAAGATATGCACCTCGAACGACTTTCCCAGATTCATAAGCTTTTCAACATACCTAAGAATAGGACGTAACGGCGTTCTGGAATCGTTTTGCCCTGCTATTATGCAAACAGGAGCCTTTACGTTTTCCACGTAAGCAATAGGAGACCTTTCCGACATCAACTTCCTGTCCCCTTTAAAGAGAAGATCTATAAATCCCTTGAAGGCGGCATCTGCCAGCTCGTACATGTCAACCCAATCCGCAACGGGAGCCCCCGCCACTCCAGCCTTCCACAGTTCCGGGAACTTCCCGAGTTGCTTTAACGTAGAGAATCCACCATAGGAATAGCCTACGGCAAACGCCTCTGTTATAATCTCCTTAAAGTACTTAACGGCGTTAGCTATATCTTCCATATCCTTCCCTCCTGCATCTCCTATATCCATCATTCTGAACTGTTCACCGTAGCCAGTGGAACCCCTGAAATTAGGGGCTATTACGTGATAACCGTTTATTGCAAGAGCGGTAATAAACGGGTCGAAACTGTCATCTACTTCCCCCCAAGGTCCTCCATGGATGTACACCACGGTTGGACCAGGTAACTTAGCAGTTGACGACTTAACCAGGAAGGCTGGAATTTCTATTCCATCCGAAGATGGGTATGAGTGGTATTCCACCTCTCCTAAGTTTATCGTCCTGTCCCCCATTACTTTCTTCCACTCACCGTTATATACGTATATTGAGGGAGGGGTGATCAGGTTAGAGTACGTAACGTATACCTTTCCAGAATCGAGAATTGCGTTAGAAATTACACCCTCTGGCGTCTTAACCTTCTCTTCACCTACGTGTAGGCTGCTTCTTCCGCGCTCCTTTCCGACGAAAATTACTTTGCCCTCTCTGTAATCGTAGAAAGTGTAGTCCGTATAACCCTCATGTAACTTCTTTGGAATTTTCTCCCTTATATCCATCAAATAAAGGGCAAATTTCCCACTTTCGAAGTTGCTCGCGAACAACACGCCTTTTTCCGTAATGAGCGGAGGATAACTACTACTCCCCACCTTAGGAGAGTAAGTTTCGAATTCATCGGTTTTCAAATTATAGAAAAATAATTCCAAAGCTCCATCTGTTCTATAGCCCATACCTCCCGCGTATTCCCCGTAAATACTGCTGACTGCGGAGAAAGGGTAATTTAGATCCCTTACCTTTTCCGCTGTGTTACCCCTTATTACGTAAAGCGAATTCCTTTCCGCGGATCCGGTGAGAAGTCCAACCTTTCCATCAAATGCTGCGCTTAATACTCGCATGGCAGGATGTTGGATCTCAATACTTTTCTCCGCATTTACATCGTACATGAATACCTTATGGAGTTCCCTTCCCTTTGCTGCCTCATACGCATAGAGGAATTTTCCATTCTCAATATATGTAGTTAACGTTATTCTCTCGGCGACTTTCACCCTGGCATCCCCCTTCATTAAAAATAGCGAACTAACTCCGTCTTCGTTCGAGGAGTAAAGCATGTAATTGCCCTTTACGTCTATTACAACGTAGTAGTTAAGTGAGGCTATCTCATAAGTCTTTTCTAAAATTTCCTTATAATCTATCATGAGATAATTATTACATAAGCGTAAAAAAAATTACCGCCTGAGACCCTTAATTGGAGGTATACGATTAAGGTGTTCAACGCTTTCGGGAATTCCACCTTTTTTAGCTATTTCCCTGTAAACTAGGGCCGACGGATTCCAATAGAGCCTTTTCGTCGAGTAATCTACCCTTAGAAGTCCAAACTTCTGAGAAAAGCCTGAAGCCCATTCGTAGTTATCAGCAAGCGACCAGTGAAGGTAACCCCTTACATCTGCTCCTTCTTCTATTGCCTTATAAACCTGATAGATATGAGAGACCAAATAGTACGGTCTCTGATAATCACCTTCATCAGCTATTCCGTTTTCCGTAACGTATATTGGAAGTCCATATCTCTTCCAGTACTTCACGATTACGTTCCTCAGTCCCTCGGGGTAGAATTCCCATCCGAAGTCGCTGGTTGGCCTCCCTCCAGCACTTAGGGAGTTCCTCTCGCAACCGTGACCGTAACCTGGTACTCCCGTATATCCGTCACCCGACTTCCTTACAACCGATCTTGTGTAGTAGTTTACTCCTATCCAATCGAGTTTACCCTTAAGGTCCTCCCTTACTTCATCCTTGTACTTACCATTTATTATCGCGTCGAAAAAGGCCCACCTGTTATCGTACTCTGCTCTTGACGCAGCCTCTTCATCCTCCTGAGTTAGACCCTGAAAATCTGAATTAGCGTATATTATCCCCACGGGTTTCTTATGAACCTTAAGCAGATCATATGCCCTAGCGTGAGCCTGGATTATGTTAAACATAGCCACTCCCATATATGAAAGGTTTAAATATCCAGGAGGAAAACCGCTTTTGACGCCGGAATAACCCGCGCCCCACACTACATTAGGCTCATTCATCGTTGAGTAGGCATCTACCAGATCGTCCAACTTCCAGCTTATGTAAGAAGAGAATTTTGAGAACTCCAAAACGGTTTTAGTGGAGAGCCAACCTGTTCTTTCGGTTTTCTCCCCCCTTCTAACGGCTATAGGATCATGAATCCAGAGGGGAAGTGGCCAATGATACAAATTCAAAATAAATTCAATGCCTCTTTCCTTCAGATCTGAGAACATCTTCCTGTAGTGCTCAACGGCTTCCTTGTTTGCAATTGATTCCATTTTCTCAAGATCGCTCTGTTTTACATCGACGTAAGTAACCTTACCTTCCTTTACTTCGGCATCAACGTGAAGGTCAAAAGTAGGATTTGGAAAGATCCTACTCCACTCTACCCCTATTCTGGCTATCTTTAATCCCATGTCCTCTGCAATATCGTGAAATTTCTTGTAGTTGTGCCAGTAGGCTGGTCCGTTCTCGGGGAGGTCTCCACTTACCATCCCAGCGATAATGTTCTCCCTGTCATGAACCCACACGTACCAATCGCTGTTGGGATCCTCACCGCCAGGGAGTCCCATCTCAGATTGAAATCCAGCCTGAGACCATCCAAACTTAAATCCTGGTTTAAACGTTGACATCAAAAGTCGATATCACTTCATATCTCTCGTTTTTAAATCTACTTTAGTTTTTTATATACCAAGCGAGTATTAGACTAACGATGAGACAAATAGAAATTTAGAATGAATGGGTAAATTTACGTAGGGCTGTATATACTCATCTATACTTAGTTTAGCCTTAGCAAATAGATCTCGCGGGCTGTATTATAGGTTCTTTATTTAAATTTATACATATGCATAATGAGGTAATTACGTTTCACACTAATTTAAGGACTGCCTCTCCGCAGGTCAGCTAATACTGGTAAAGGTATTCTGGTTTATGATTAAGACTCCTGAATTTTGGTAAAGTCTTTAGAAGAGTAGTGAACTCGCCCTCCCAATTTGTATACCTAACGCGGTAACATCGACCGGGCCTTTAACGACCCTACCATCAACATCATAAGCCTTAAACCTAGATCCCATGTCTAGCGTTGGGAAAAAGGGCGTCGCTACTAATTATCCCTTACTACAAAGGGGGATAACCATCCTTGCGGGTCTTCCACCTTCCCTTACTAAGATAAATACTTGTTTGAAGATATTTGGTTATGAAGAAAAAGGATCAACCTCATGATATTTTTGACGACGTATGGAGGCCTTCAAGTCCTAAGGAAACGGAAAGGGTTCTCAATGTTATGAAATTAATAGTAGAAGGGGAAGACGCTAAAGCAATGAGAGAAATAGATTCTATGCTGAAAGAGAACCCGAAAAATACGATGCCGTATATTCTGAAAGCTACGGCAGAAACGCTGTCCGGCGATCTTAACTCTGCTATTGACACTCTTCAAACTGCTAGAAATATCCTACCCTACGGGGATAGAAAAAGAGTCGGCATATTCGCAATGGAGTTTACCTTATTAGAGGAGATTAGGCCTGCAAAGGAGTTGGTTGAAATTATTAATAAGGTTCTAGAGGAGTTTCCTGACCAAGCGTATTTACTCTTTTTGAGAGGAAAGACTTACTCGCGGTTGGGTAAGATTAAGAAAGCCATTCACGACTTAAATAAAGTAATTGAAAGTAAGGATATCACTAAAAGACAAAGGGCAATCGCGGTACAAGAGCTCGCCTTTTGCCACCTATATCGTGATAGATTTGAGGATTCCTTGAGGGAATTAGATAGGTCAATAAAGGAGTATAACACAGCTTCTGCACACGTTAATAAAGGAGTGGTACTCTCGGCGATGGGGAGGTTTGAGGACGCACTAAAGGAATATGATGAGGCAATAAAGTTGAAACCTAAGAGTAAAATAGCTCACCTAAATAAGGGGATCCTACTAAGGAAAATCGGTAAGAAAAAGGAAGCGCTTAAAGAGCTTTTAATTGCTAAGAAGCTAACGGAAGCAGACCTGAAGGTAGAAATCAATCTTTTAGGAATATATCTCGAAATGTGCGACAAAAAGAACGCGTTCAAAGAACTAACGGAAATCGAGGGAATAATGAGAGAGAGCGAAGCGTTGGCGGAGAAGTACTCTAAGATGAGTTATAGGGAGAAAACTGAATTAGAGAAATCCACGAAAGCAACAATTATAGGATTAAGGACTTTAGTTATTGCCCGTATGACAAAATGCGATGGTAGGAATTCTTAATATTAAGAATCTCACCTACAATATCTCAATATAGTAGATTCGCTCGATAATGTTTATATTCAACTGCACTTAAATTGAAATATAAGAAGTCTCTGTTTTTTTCCATAATAATGAAACATATTCCCTCCTACCTGATGTATATTATTGTTGCAACATATATAAGCATTAGAAAGGAAATTTTTGTCTAGGGAACCTAACAATATCAGGTTAATTGAACACCTATACTTTCTTGAGTTTTTAGGATATTCCCAACGCAGCAATTTCCCTCAACTCCAACAATTTTCAAAGATTTTCAATTCCAATAAGATAGCTTTAATGGGTGCTTACGTTAATTACGTAAGACTCTAGAAAGCTCTTTCAAGAAAGTATTATCTAAACTGCACATAATAGTAATACTATACATAATAGTAATTGAGTCAATTCTTCATCAGGTAAGGCGAGATTTCTAGTAATTTGCACCTACTTAGAAATTCCTTAGACGCGGATCAACAAACTTCTGTACACCTATTGACATCATCATAAGACCTATCTCGTATACGATTATCACAATTATGGGGATCACCAGATTATACATACCCAGCGGGGAATATATAGCGCCGCCTATACTTGTCGCAAAGTTCAATATGACTCCCCAATTTGTATTATTCAGAGGAAGGAACCCGAAGGCGTATAGACCAACTAGACCAAAGACGTAAAACATCATATCTTGAAACAGGTGGACTAGAATGTAAGACATCATTGGATAAACTATCTCCCCAAATAATATTTTTCTATTTCCAAAACCCAACATCTGTGCCATCATGACGTAACCCTGATTCTTCAGCGAATAGGTAAACCCTCTTATAGCCTTTGCCATCCCTGCCCAAGAGAACATGCTCAGAATTCCTCCTAGAATTAAAGGATTACTCGTATGTATAATAGTTGCGAGTATGAGAGTTATTGGAAATCCCGGTATGGTAAGCACCATCTCGAAAAGGGCGTTTAATGCCATATCTACTCTTTTTCCCAGAAATCCTGCAAGGAGTCCGAGTGAGACCCCCACCCCTATCGTGATCAGTGAGGCTATTGTCGTAACCTCAAGAATAAATGGTGTACCCCATACTATTTCGTCAAATAGAGGGAGTCCTTCGTAATCCGTACCGAAGATGTAAAGGGGGAAATCCTTCAGTGAAGGTGGGAGAAAAGCGTCAGCGGGATTCGCTAATTTTGGGGAGGGATACGGGACAAAGAGTAAGCCCACTGTTCCCATTAACACATACACTAAGAAGACCAGGAAACCAGCGAAGAAGATTTTATTCCTGAAAATATTCGACAAGCTATCCCTACTAGGCACCTAACCTCACCCTCGGATCGAGGACTCCATATAGGATGTCTGCGATGATATTCCCTATTACGCTTACCGTAACTATCACCAACAAACATCCTATAGCTAATGGGTAATCCTTACCTGTCAGGGCAGTAGCGTAAAGGGAACCGACGCCGTAGAGCCCAAATATGCTCTCTACGAAAGTGGCGGAACCTAACAGAAGTCCAAAGGAGTACATTAATCGGGTGAAGGAGGGAATAACTGATAGTCTACCTATATAGTCGAACATTATCGTTCTTCCCCTTAAACCTCTCAATTTGGCGTAATTTACAAAGTCCTCCTTAGCTATGGACGCAGCCGCAGATCTTATACTTAGTATCCACCCCGGTATCATTGGAATCGAAAATGAAAGTATAGGTAAGGTGTAATGATATAACAAATTCTCAATAAACGTCAGATTAAACGCAACCTGATGAACTGAGTATGAACCGGAGACCGGAAAATAGTTCTTATAAACCGCTAAGAACAACAGGAGGATTATCGCGAGTAGATAACTGGGAACTGCATTTACGGCCGCTGAAGATACCGTTATAATCGAATCTATTTTGCCTCCAGAATATTTTGATGAGAAAAGTCCGATCAGTACTCCTACTACGTATGAAAATATTAATGATGCGGTAACCAAAAATACGGTGAAGGGAATTTCATAAGCGATTAGAGTAGCTACTGGTTCGTGAAGGTAAATTGACCGACCTAGATCACCGTGTAGTAGTTGAGACATATATGAGACATACGCAGCCGGTGCGCTTTGGTTAACGTTTATGAGAAACACCGTCCTCGCTTTAGCTACAGCATATGCCCTACTATACCCTTTAGCTAGAAGCGATGAAATATACAGTTGCACTGGGTTACCCGGAGCAATATAGAGAAGTATATATGTAAGAGAGACTACGACGAATATTGTTACGACCCCTAGGACAACTCTCTTAAACAGCCACCATAAGAAGGGCTTCATTAAGACTATAATTTACTCTAGGCAATATATAAACCTTGTCTTTACAATAAACGAGTTTAATAAAAATAACTTAAAAAAATCTAACTTAAAAAATTAAATTTATCTTTTCCTTATGAAAAATATAGCCAATGCTGCAATTGCTATAACTACAACAACGACTATCGCTATCGTTATAGTGTACGACGGATGAGTTGAAGGTACTGTTGTTGAGGGAGGAGTTGCTAACGTGGGAGGAACTGTAGAGGAGACTGGAGGCACAGATGAGGTTGTAGAAGGTACTGTAGATGTGGTAGTTTGAGGAACGGTTGTCGTAGTTGTGGTAACGTTGTATACGTAAGATGGAATTGGCGGCGTTACGTTTGGTGGTGTTATATATCCATCTAGGAATCCTATTACAGGACCCATATACTCAAAGTCGTATGCTATGAACGGGAATAACGTTGTAGATATGAATGTTGAGTTATTAGTATTAAGAATTGCCTGATAATTAGCCTGGAATGGATTTAACTCAACAGGCTCTACTTTCTCTACATCCGCTATAGCCGGTAACCAGTAGTTATACCAGGCCATGAGCTTCTCCGTATCGTTAATATATAGCGGTGAAGAAGACGATATTGAGTGCATCTGTAACATTACCTGAGTGACGTTAATAGTGTAGTTGTGCCCCTCGTACATATACCACGTGTTCAGCGACAGGTTAAACGGTGGTTGAGGTATTATACTCCCTATTCTCCACGCATCAACTATACTAGTAAATGGGGTGAAGAAGGGCCCTACTTCGAATGCACCTGAGAAGAAGTCTGAGTAGTATGTGGAGGTCGTTATTTCGTATACCTGGGACTTTATTCCGAAGGCGTCAAATTGGTTTGCCAACTCCTGAGAAAGGGCGACCCAATCAGTAAGAGAATTAGGTGCCAGTATGCTTATCTGGAACTGAGAACCGTTGGGTAGATACCATTCTCCGTTTTTCTCCGTTAAACCAGCCTTCTCTAGTAGTTGAGTAGCTAGAGTCAGGTTGTAAGTATAGTTATTTAATCCCTCCCAGAAAGAGGAAGGAATTACTGACTCGAACTGGTTCTGGAAACCTAAAGGTATCCCGGCGAAGTTAACAGGTCCTGGTTCGTAATCTGGAGCGTACGCTGCAGCTAATTCTGTTAAGTTAACGACGTGATAAAGTGCCTGCCTTACGAGGGATATGTTAAAGGGATAAATCTTAGGATTAAGGTAAAAGCCGACCCCTCCATAAGTATCAGCCATGTAAAGGGTCATTCCCTCTCCTTTAAGCGTATCGTATATACTTAGGGGAATTGCCGTTGTCCCGTAGCCGCAAATACCCGAAACCAAAAAGTTCTCCGACTGCGTATTTCCGCTGCTCCAATAGGTTATCATCTCAGGATAATATTTAAGTGAGGAATTGGGGAATGCCTGTTCAAAATATGGGTTTGCATTCCATACCATGTATTCGTCATTCATACTACTAACATTAGGAAGGTAAAACCCATTGCTGGTTGGCGTTACATTGAGTTTCTCTATCGCAGAAGTAAGATTAGAGAGGTAACTGCTTAGGGCTGGGTTGGAAGTATTAAGAGGATATAGAGTAGCAGCGTAATTACCGAATTGGAAGTACGGAGCACCTACTGCAGGTGCTAACACTACTGATTCTGTCCTTATGAAATTCTTATATGTACTACCCTTGAATAGGAAGGCCACCGTATAATTATTTATTACCGATACGTTATAGAGACCGTAAGTTGAGAACCATCCGAATAACCTAATGCCTATTATATACGTTGTCCACACATCCCATGCGGTAAATGGCTTAGGACCTGTAGGAGTATCCCAGTAGTATGGGTGCCTTAAGGTTACTATCATTTCACTTCCATTCCATGTCCAGTTAGTTGCGAGCAAGGGAATAAATTGGTTCTCATTATGGACGTATATAGCTAACGGGAGGTATTGCCACATGAAAAGCCATAGATTCGTAGAAGACCAGTAATTCCAGTAAACTCCACCTGGAGTAGGAGGTCCCTCTGGGGCCCATTGCCATACTCCTTTAGGGATCTTATTGGGTAGCGTATTACTGGTTGTTATGAGGTTCGTAGTAGGTAAAAACGGGAGTAACATAACAACCAGTAGAAATATACCAACTAGTATCCTATAATTTAAACTTCTTAGTCTATTTAATCTCATTACCTATTGAGTAGTGGATCCCATTTAATAAACTTTTTCACACCACTTAAGCAGAACGTATTACTCAATTTACACTGACTTCGTTATTCCACCTTTGTCTATTTAGGAACTAGGAAAGAAACCGTCTTACAGGTAACACAATTTGTTTAAGTTATTGGTAAACGTTAAAATTACACCTGAAATTTTTTATACCGTTCAGAATGACATTTTCTACTGCTTAGCCCCCCTCTCCTTAATATATATTCAAAAATAATAGGCCTGAAAAATAATACGCTTGACACCCTCTTATCCTAAGATTCGTTTACTATAATAATTTGCTTATACCAAGTGAAAAAACTGCTAATATATAACCATTTCCATCTACATATACTTCATTCAATCTTATTTCTCTAGCTTATTTGGAATTGAAATAATGCATGTAGCGGTATTTACCTCATATGCTGTGAGAGTAATAACCTAACTTAAAATTGGAAATAGTGAGTTGGAAAATAATATAAGTATAAACTTCAAAAAGTTAATTGCATGCCAAGAAAAGAGGCAAGGTCGTATAGGCTCCAGGAGGGGTATGCTGGAGTTAACGTAAATGGTTCTAGTTCATACGTAATTAACGGGGAGTATTTGTATGAGAAGCACAGATTTACGCATTATAAAACAGTTGAGGGGATTAATATAACCGGCTATTCTGATACCAGGCCGATTTTCTCTAAGGAAGCTAGGATAGTTTACTACAAGATAGGCGTGAAAAACGCGGGTAATAAAGTAGTAAGGAAGGTTTTAACAAGTAAGTACTTTAGGGACAAACTCTACTTTTACGTATATGCGATCATGAAAGAGCCTTTTAAACCCCTTCAGAGAATAACCACTGATATAGACTTGATGTTATACGAACCTGGATTCTCAAGTGCCAAGGATCTAGGTAGGAAAGGGAAGTTATATTTCATAGAGAACTCCCCATATCCTACTAAGAACTCGTTAATAGTGTTGTCAATGCCTTTTAACTTTGAAGTACACGTTTATAAGTCCTCTGCTTATACGCCGGGGGAGTTTCCTGAGGATGCCGAATTAATAACTGATTCAGTAGCAAAAGGAAATAAAGTGGAAATAAAGATGAGTATGGAACCAAAAATGGGTTATTTCTTCAAGGTTTGCCCGCTGTGAGCGAAGGTATTTCCTACTTCACGGATAGGGATATTAGGGATAAACGTTTTTTAAAGTTCCTCCAGGAGCACGATGTTCTAAAGAGAAAAATGATAAGATACCTGGAATTTAGTGGTAAATATCCAGTCGCTTTTAAAACAGTTTCCCTGGTAGATCATTATAAGGGAGTGAGGGTTCGAGTAAATGGAATTTGTTTCGAAGAGGGCGAAACGATGATAATACCTCAAGGGGGAATAGTCTCTAGGAGTACCAAAATTGAGGAAGGAATAACTGTGGTTCTGGACAAAGGATACTTCGAAATCGAAACCGAAATTCCTCGCATTGAGGACAAATTTACCGATCTAGTCATTTACTCTGGAGTTCAGCTCATATATCCTACTTTAATGTTAATAATGAGCTTTCAAACCGTGAGAAGTTCTAACTTTCTCTTCGCTAGGACAACCGATGTAAACTTCTTTCACGTTCTCATAATGTCCCCGGACAGAAACGTTAGAAGGTCACTCATTAGGGCTTACGACCTCGAACCCGGGGGATATCTCTTCGGTTTCAAGCATTAAATTTACATCGTTTTTTCTGAATTTCAAGAGATTTTGCGATATCTAGGAAAAAGTAGTTAAGATCTATCTATTCAAGGAAGATTAGTTTAACAGTTATAACGAGGGTTAAGAAAAAGGCAGGAACTGAGAATAGAGGTCTAAATCCTTATAATGTTTCTTCTTAACAAGAAAACTCCTACTAGGGAATCTCACTTTGCGAGAGGTAAAGTATTCCACGAAGCTGAGGATCTTTCCGCCCCAAGTAAACATGGTCAGCTACGTTTCAAATGCTGCCACCTAGTGAAGTATTTGCTTATTACTTAGCCTTTCCTTGAGCCTTCGGCTATGCTTACTCCCTTATGTCGCCGTTAACACGGTAAATTCATAATCAAAGGAAAGGTCATCCTTACGAGTTAGTGTTCAATGCATAATTGATACGAATGACTGGATGGGCCAAAAAGTCATAAATGTCGATTCAGGATTAATCTAGTTTAATTATGCCTAGTAGTACAGAATTCAGTTTTTTCACCGTATAGAATTACGTGATCTCTGAGAATCGAGGTGAGCTAAAGGTGGGCAAGGGCTTCAATCTCTTGCAACTTTTTGGAATATCGTCATAACTCAGTTCGCGTGTCATTCTTATAAAGACTTTATTTTTAAATCTTACTTGCTACATATTAAACACTGTCTCTAGTTTTATGGAATGTAAAAAACTTAAGGGAAATATACTTGCAATGGAGTTGAGGAGTATAGAGGTTATAATATTGTCTTGAGAGGATAAGGAATCCTCCTTCATTACACCCTGTATTAAAACTTACACGCTCTAATCTTAACTAACCCTATGCCTGAAGTTCAATTCAAATATTGCTGAACGCAACCGATTAAGATAAACCTTATTAGATTAGTTTATTAAAATTAAAATATGCGAGATAACGAGGACGGAGTGGATAATAAAAGAAGACAGTTCATTAAAGATACCTGCCTTAGCCTTGCAGGTTTAGCCGCTGCCGGAACACTTGAGACTTTGCTTACCAGGAGGGTTCTAGCTCAATCGCTTTGCTCTCCTTGTTCTTGGCAATATGGCATGATGAGTCCTACTCCTCCAAAGAGGAATTTCGGAGGATTTATAAGGGTTAAAATGCCTCCGACTTTGCCTAGTGATCTTCCATGCCTTTACGTAATATGGTCCTCCCTATCGACTACAACAGGTTACTTTTACCAAACGTCTTTAGGTTATCATCCTTCTTGGGGTTGGCACGTATCTGCGGGATCTACAAATCCAATTTTAGCGTGTGGTCTAGCATGTGGTCCATTCGGAGTGAATAACGGACTGTTTAGACCGCAACCGAATAATATTTACGAATTAGGGATTAGATTCATCCCTAATGGTGGAACAAATGACGTCTATCTTTACGTGGTTGATTGGGAAACTAACGACATCTATAACATATTTAAGTTAACTGATTCGGGAGTGCCCAATACTCCAATAGGTGGAGTACTAGAGTCCTACTCTATAGGTGAGCAGGAGTTAGAATCCCTTGGAGGAACTAATTCCTTTGAAGTTGTGAACGCCAACTGGCTCCTTAAACCGTGGGAGTCCGAAACATGGAGTCACGGATATGTATACGGCCCAACCCAACAAACCTGCACACTTACTGAAACGGGGTATCAGGGCTATGAGGGAACGCCGTCACAGATTACAATGCTTCCCTTAGGAGCGGGAAGAATTAAAATAGGTTATCAAGCCGGAGGCAAACAATATGCGTCTGGCTATCAACTATGGTAAAATCATCTCCGCCTAATAAGCAGATATATTACCGCAATAAGCAGAACCAAAATTATAGCAGTTTCTACGATACTGTACTGAGTCTTAATTATCGTTTTTGTGCTTATTATTGTAGTAGGGACGGTTATGTTTTGGACAACAGTTACGTAATCTGTATGAACTACTTCCTTAGTAACAGTTGAGACATATGTTACCGTTACCGTAATAGTTATATTTTCCGTTACTGTTGTTACGTTTTGAGCTTGAGCGCTTGCGGGAGATAAGCTAGCTATTTGTATTAAACCGGAAAGCGCGCAAAGACCTATCAATATTACCGTTCCTAATATTAACTTCCTCATTATTAATGAACTTAATTTAGGTAAATAAAAGTTTTACTAACGTCTTCTCCTATCCCTTACCTCAAGGAAAATCAAAAGGGAGAGAATAGGAAGCAAAAGGATGAGATCCAGATAGGTGAGCGGGGTGAAACCAACCACTACTATGGAATATAGGAGAAGAAGCAGTAAGCTCATAGCTAGCGTCAGGATAACCTGAGTAAAGGCCGACATATTTACTGCCTAAAGGGATCGTTATACGAATTAATGAGCTGCCTGGTGTATTCTGAAGTGGGATGTTCTATTACGCTCTCTCCTTTTCCCTCATCAACAATATTTCCGTTTTTAAATACAACGATTCTATTTTCATTCCCTGAAAAGTACTTCGCCATTCCTATATCATGTGTAATGAATACCGTGGTTATTCCCTTATCCTTTGAAAGAGCTTTCAGAAGGTCGGCTACACTTATTCTTAATGGAGCGTCAAGCATACTCACGACTTCATCTGCTATTATCACCTCGGGATTAAGAAGTAGTACCCTTGCTATTGCAATCCTTTGTAGCTGACCACCGCTGAGCTGGTGGGGATACTTTTCTACTAAACCGTAATCAACTCCGACCATTTCGAGATGTCTGGAAATTAGATCGTTAATTTCATTCCTGGGGCATAGTTTATGATAGGTTATCACGTCCTTTAATGAACTGTAAACTGTTTTATACGGATTAAATGAGGCGTACGGATCCTGCATTATGTATTGTATTTTAGGTCTAAATTCCTTGAACTCGTTTTTACTCATAGTGTATATGTTCTTGCCTTTGAAGAGGACCTCTCCCGAAGTAGGTTTCAAATTCCCTGATATAACGAGCCCGAATGTTGTTTTTCCTGAACCGCTCTCCCCTAGAACGGAAAGTAGTTCCCTTTCATATACGGAAAGGTTAATTCCATTTAGGGCAATAACTTCTTTTTTCCCGGATTTGAATACTACGTGTATATCCCGTGCCTCAATTATAGACGTCTTTCCTCACCTCATCTATATTGAAACATGCGACTTTGTGAACCGAACTAACGTCAACTAGTTTAGGTTCGTCCCTAAAGCACACTTCCCTCGAATAGGGACATCTATCTGAAAAAACGCATCCTTTGGGTTGTTCCATTCTGCTAGGACGCTTAATTCTATCTCTAATATGTTCGAATTTATTCCTTCCGTTAACGCTTACTACACTCCCCATCAAGTATATTGTATAAGGATGTAGAGGATGTGATAGAACATCCTCTCTCGAACCCTGTTCGACTATTTTACCTCTGTAAAACACGAAAAAGTAGTCTGCGACATAACTAGCGACTGCTATGTCATGAGTTGCCACAATCATCGATATCCCGTATTTTCGATTTATCTCCTGTAATAGATCGAGGATTTTCTTTTGTGTAACCATATCTAGTGCCGACGTGGGTTCGTCCGCTATAGTTACTGAAGGTCTTAGGAAAATCGCAAGAGCTATTACCACCCTTTGTTTCATTCCCCCGGAGAGTTGATGAGGGTAATATGAGAGCACCTTTTGGTCTAGACCTATCTGATCGAATATTTGCGTTATCCTTTCAGATATCTCCTGTTTACTCAGACCGTAAACCTCTCCAGTTTCAATGAAGTGTGATTTAACCGTTTTCACGGGGTTCAATACATTCATCGAATTTTGCGGAATATAGGAAATGTACTCCCATCTTCTGCTCAAAAACCTCTTATCGTAGTCGCCATTCTGCATTATAATCATTCCGTTAAGCTCAACTAAACCCCTAATATCCGCGCTTTGAGGCAAGGAACCTACTATGCTAGAAAGAAGGGTGGATTTCCCTGAGCCACTTTCTCCTATAACGGCGGAAATTCCCCCTTTTTTCAATCCGAGATTAGCACCCCGTAGGGCGGGGATAAAACTCATTCTGACCCTATAGTTTACCGTAACATCTTTGGCCTTGAGGATAAGGTCGTCAGATTCCATTTATATAGAGTTTATACTTCCTGAAATATAAGAATATCTGGATTCACGGATAATACCTACTACAATCGTTATACCAAGACCGATTTAACTTGTGGGTCCCGTGAGGATAGCCCCTTAAAGTTTCTATGACACGAAAAACCGTAATATATCTTAGACCTCGGCTGGTAGGTCGTACCACGGAAAGGGGTTAAGCATGTGAAGACCCGCAGTGATCGCTCTTCTGCAAGTCATTACGGTTTCATGGAAACTCTGTTAGGGACTAGGTTTCTTAAGAAGTAGGAAATTAGGGGCGGGAATGCGACGTACATGAAAACGGGGATTCATAAGTCTTCTAATTTGGCCTTGGTAAGACTAACTAAGAGAAAAACGAGTATAACTGCCAAAGTGTAACTAGAGGAATTAAGGTCGCGCATATAGCCACGTAAAGAAGAAGCTGCCATTTACCTATCTTAAGGTTGTAAAACGCTGGAAACGCTGCTAGAAGGAGTCTAGGGATAGATATCGCGGGAGTACCAATCACCAAAAGTAAAGGTAAAAAGGCCAACAGAGAGTAAGTAAGGTAGAAATATTTTTCCGGTATTGTACTCCTTATAAAATATAGAATCAATATTAGAATAAAAAGTTCAAACAATACGTTCCTGACTAACCATTCCAAAGGATATAACCTTACTCCAAGTATAGCCCATGGCTGAGTAGTAAACCAGCCGTTCATGAGCCATACATCTTGATATATGGGATTAGTGAACATTACCCCCCATACGGCTTTTTCTACCTCAAAATAGTAGAAAGGAGTACCGGTAACCCTGTAATACCAAAAAAATATACCTGCTCCAGTTATTAAGGGAAGAATAACGAATTTTATGAATTTCTTCTTTAATCCTACGATGAAAGCTGGTAGAGTCCACGCAATACTGTAAAAAGTGAAAATAGATAAGCTATAAGCTACGGACGATGCCAACACCTTTCTTTCCTTTATCAGTAGAAACGTAAGTGCCAAAAACGTCAGGTATACCACGTCAGAATAGGGTATTGTTGAGAAAACTACATATACAGGAAAGAGTTCCGTTACCAATGCTGTTCTGAAGTCGAAAACCTTGTATAAAATTATGGGAAAAACGTAGCTGAATACGTTTGTTATTATGAAAGCGGAGGTATTATAGCTCCCAGTTACAAAAGTTAATGCCTTTATCATGTAAGGATAAAGAGGGGGGAATGCGTAATAGTATCCCGAATAACCGTTCGATGCTATCGTCTCAAATATTAGGGAATCCCACTTCGTTGTAAGGACAGTAAAGAAGCTTCCTCCCGCAATTAAGTACACCGGGAAAACAACTAAAAGTACCTTAACTATCGTTAGGGAAAGGACAAGCTTCAATACGTCCATGTAATTCTTGTTCCACGAACGCCAATACACAATTTTTCAAGAATTTTTTGACAAAGATATTAAAAAATTTTTTCCGAGTTCATCCCGTGATCTCAAACCTTTCTATTTTCCCCTCATCTCCGAACTTTACAAAAAACTTCACATGTTCGGTATTGTTTATCGCGACGCAGTTCCTACCTGAATAATAGTCACCGGCGATTCTCAACTCATCGATTTTCGACCAACCCTCCCTTTTCTTTACCTCATTAACCATATTTCGAAACTCTGCCGCGCATATGTCGCAGCAGAAGAAAAATTCCCTGTCCTCTATTTTCTCATAATATCCTCCCCACGTTGCCCTGCATAACGCACATCCGCTTTTCTTTTCCCCCGTTTCCTCTCCATCCACAAATACCTTCATTTAAGACACCAGCATTTTCGCTCTTTCCAACCTAGCGTTTAGGTAATCGTAAAACGCGTCAAACGACTTAACAACGGTAACCTGAACTTCCTCTCCTCGCTCTGCATACTTTTCTACCAAACTTAACGCGTAATTCGCATGTCCTACATCAGCTTCATACCCTTCCCGTAAGAAGTCCCTTACTTCCCTTGGATAGGAGTCTGTTTTGAGAATCTCCTCGTTAAAGTAGTGAACCTTAGCACCGTATTTCCTAAGGGTTTTGTCCGCAACTAATTCTAAGCTATGCATTGCAGCCATAACTTCAACCCAGCTCCTCTCCTCCGCTATATTCAACCACGTCTTAATAGCCCTAGTCGTCGTTGGTAATGGTTCGAAACTTAACACCTTTTCCCTCTTCATACCCAGGCTCTCGCCCATTCTTAGTAGGAGTTCATGATGAGAGGGAGTTTTTTCCGTTCCTAAGTATTCAGTCCTTATGTTTTCCAGTTCGTAATCCATGACGTCTAACTTATCTGTCCTGTATACTATTGAGGATAAAACCTTTACCCAGTTTACTAAAAAATGCTGATGCTCTATAACGTAACCGAGAAGTACTTCTTTTGTTGGACTTTGCATTGCCGCTATAAATGGATGCACCTTCTCCCCGTAAAATGTTTCTATGAATCTCCTTTTTATCCACCCGGCTAAGCCATCTCTGGCTGAAAAGAAGTCGTTCAACCTTTCCGAAAGAGAAGTAGGTGACATTTCCTTGATGGATATATGCCTATTTAGCCATGATATATGAACCGCATCGTTTTTCCCCGACTTGTTATACATATGCTCCGCTACCCCAGGCCAATTGCTATAGGACATGTAACATACGGGGCATGGTTTCATGATCTAAGTTTATCATTATATGTTAAAAACAGTAGTTATGAAATATACTTTAATTATAGTGATCTTTGTATAATACGTTCACTAAGACCACGAAATTGATGAGGAATGAGCTTGTAATTTATCACCTCAAATCGGTTTTAATGTGTCGTATATAATTTATGTATTTAATAATATATAGTTTATTAAATTCTAGCTAAATAAGGGAGTCTGCACTAATATAACGTCCGATCAGTTGATCTATAAGTATAATTATAACATATTCTATAAATATGAATATAATATCTGATAAGAGATATTTAACGAGGTATCTTAGATTTTCTATTCAAAGTAAGGTAATTCTAATGAACTTTCACTTATTACAAAGATTTTTCCTAGAAAAACTGGTTCACGGCATCCTTAAAAATTGCGTTACCGCTTCTCTCAAATTTGAAGCAAAGCAAGTTGTACGTATGCTTGGGTCCTAAGATACCATTAACGCTATTCGGAGTATTTAAAGTCCCGATGCATTAGTAATTAGTCCTTACAGAAAACGACCTCCAAGCTTAGCTACAAAATATATGGGGGTAAACTTTATCTTATCGATGGTTTTCGAGGACATAGGACATCCACCAATTATCATATCTGGGGCATACCGCTTTAATGCCTCAATGAAAACATTTCGTCTCTTGTCCTTTTGTTAATGATAATGGTTTTAAAAATAGTAAGCTCTCCCGAGGTAGATGTACTCAAACCCATCAGCTAACCTGAACTAAAGAACCCAATTCTCTCTGTACTGTAAATTTCTCCATCCACCTATAGATCGAAGGATTTACCTTGTGAGTAATATATGGAAAGACGTCACTTCTGTCGTTACACCGTAATCACTATAGTTGTGGAAACAATATTCGAAGAACTTCATCAGGTTCTCATACATCTGATCCTAATCAAGCATCATGAAGTATTCTCTACACCTTACAAGCGCCGTTCTTACTCCCTCTTTTTCCAGGAAATCCATACAAACATATCCTAACCTGAAAGCCCAGTATGGAATATGTCACCCGTACTCCCCCCGTCAACTATAACGATCTACACATAGCGATTAACCTGATATAGTATATTCTCCATAACTAAATTTACCGCCCCTCATTCTTGACCGTCATAGCTAAGGAGAGCATAAGCACAAGTCCTCTACGTGTGTCCGGTATAATGAATTAGGGATATTTGTTGAGGGGATTTCTTAAGTTAGATTTCCTGCGAGAAGTTCATATAAGTTAAAGTATTTAGGGAGTGTTGTACTAAGTCTAAAGTTTTCAGCCCACTTCCTTGCTCCAATACTCAACTTACTCCAGGTATAGTCGTCATCTAATTCCTTCATCGCTTTACATAACGATTCGGGATCGTTATTAATTGCGATGCTTCCAACTCCTGGTGGTGAGGCGTATTCCTGGCCTCCACCTTTTACCAGGATCGCGGGTTTGCCCATAGCCGATGCTTCCGCAATCGATAATCCAAATCCCTCAAATGGACTAGTGCTCACCAGGGCCATAGATTTCTTAATGAGATCGACCTTTCTCTCATACGATACCTCACCAATATATTGGACATTGACGCGTGATTCCCTTATTTTCATATTTAGCTGATCCCCAAGACCGCCATCTGGACCAACAATAATCGCCGGACGATCGGGCTTACATAGCTTATACGCCTCGATTAGAGCCATTACATTTTTTTCCCTACTAATTCTACCTATCATTAAGTAATAGTCTCCCCTATAACGATCGTCAGAAAACAAATTGTCTTCTACCCCGTTCGGAATTACGGTTGAATTTATCTTGAATTTTTTACTTAAAATATCTTTTTCCTGAGGGGTAATAGCAATGACGTTATATGTACGCATGAATTTGCCGAGTAAGTTATCCGCCATCTTATAGTAAGCGTAATTGATAAGTCCAGTTTGATCCAGTTTGTAGAAAGGGGAGTGGGGTTGAAGGATTCTAACTCCTTTTTCTCCGCTAAGCTGGAACACATGTGGATGCCTCCATACGTGTACGTGAATTACATCACCTCTCATTCTCCTTACCTGTTTAGGTAAGGACGTGGAGAAAGTTCCGTGACCCCATGAGAAGTTAGGGTTTACCCTAAATATTCTAACTCCATTCCTCTCTTCCTCCTCACTCAGTCTCTTACCATCCCTAGTCCTATTATAAGTTATAACCATAGCCTCATGACCAATTTTCACAGCGTATTCGCTAATCTCTCGAACGACTTTTTCCACACCTCCTACCACTGGATAATAGAATGGTGAAACCTGAACTACTCTCAATATGAATAGATATCTTCCATACTATTTTAAATTCATAAGTAACAAAATCGTATATGGATAGAGTACAGACTATTCCGCTGAATTACAATAGAGAAGAATCTCTAGGAAAATGCGATGGAACTCAAATGATGAATAAATATCGCAGTAGAGAAATTGTAATATATAACGAATCTGAGAATTCGAGGGTAGAATGTTTAAAGACCTTGGGCGAGAAATTATTAGGATTAAGCGAAGACAACGGACCTGAATATGCTAAAAACCTCGGCACTATGAAATCCAAAAAGTCGCCGTTTGCCGATAATAACGTTGCTGTAACTCCCGATAGGTTAAACCCGTTAATTAACGAGATAGAATATTGTAGGGACGTAGTGACTCGCCAAGGTCACTACACTGTATGTCCTTATGGAGATAGGATAGGTGAGGTCACCCAGTATTCGAGGGTGATCACGAGGAGGGATAATCAAAAGGGGGTTGGCAGTTCTGGCAAACTCCTGTCTAACTACTGGGGGGATTCCGAGTTGTTATGGAGACTTCACAGTCCTTGCTACAGTGGATTAATGACACTGAAGTCTAAGGTTGTCCGTGAAATCCATGACATATCGAGAAAAACAACCCTATCTTACACCTGCTACCTTGGAATGAAGAATCGATTCCAACTCTTGACCCATTACAATAGGGTAGCTACAACGCTGTCTTACCCTCTCTTAGCCAGAATAATTGAAATTTTTCGAGGCGAAAACGAAATAGATCGATTAGTAGATGCACAGTCTTTCTCGGGTGAACCAAATTGCATTATTAGCGAAGGGAAACAACTATCCAATCTAGTAACAAAGGCAGTAGACTCCTTGAGACGGTGGATAAGGCATTCTCAGTTCAAATCATTAGTTTTCGACTTGGATAAGCCAATTCCGTTCCTTCATTAAGGTGAAAAAATGGTACTATTGAGTATCATAATAGTTAACGTTAAGGGAAGTGAGTATCTTCCCAAACTAATAGAATCTATAATGAATTCCTCGTTTTCCGACTTTGAGGTTATCGTTGTGGACATAAAGGAGGGTGACATAATACATCAGAAGATTAAATATGTGGTCATAGAGAAGGATTTGGGTCTCTCATACTGTAGAAATGTAGGCGTAAATAGTTCCTCAGGAGAGTATATTTTGTTTCTCGATAACGATTCGGAGGTATTTTCTAATACCCTTCAGCACCTTATGGACTTCATGCTTAAAAACGAGGAGAAGATAGTCCAACCATTGCTAATAAGAGACGATAATGCAATTGATGCTGCAGGTGGCCTTATAGACGAGCTAGGATATTCCAAGGAACTACATAGGGGCGAAAAACCCGAAAGAGTAACTGATGTTACACAGGTATTATATGCGAAGGGAGCCGCTTTCGCGTTATCGAGAAAAACTTTCGAGAAAGTGGGATATTTTGATGAGGAGTATTTTTACGGTTATGATGAGTCGGATTACTGCTTGAACGCCTGGAAGAAAGGAGTTCCAGTGTACGTCTACCCTTCATCCATTGTGAGGCATTATGAACATGGATCATTTAAAGGGAACGCCTTATCAAAAAGTAGGAGATTAACCTATTTTCTCGAAAGTAGGCGACTATACTTCGTGTTTAAGAACTTCAAACTGAGAATGCTGTTTAAGACAACGCTCCCAATATTAATTTACTTCTCAGGGAGTGTAATAAGGGATGCGCTAAACAAGGAAAGAAGGGGGTTGGTAAGGGTGAGAATTACTGCATTTGTCTGGTTTTTAGGGAAGTTTCCTAAAATCGCCATGTATAGAATGAAAAGGAAGGAGATAACCTATGATGAGTATTACTTAATATCAAGGGGTTTAATAATTAAGCACGGTGTAACTCGTGAAAGCTAGAGTATCAGAGTTTGATATAAATGGTTAAATTAAGTATAATTATATTAAATGTAGGAGGAAGGGAGTATCTAGGAAGGCTGTTAAACTCAATATCTAACTCCTCGTTTGACGACTATGAAATTTTAATCGCGGATACTGAGGAGATTAATGTAAACTGGGATAAGGTGATTAAGATAAAATTAGACCATAACTACGGTCCTCCGCGCAACAGAAATATAACATTTGAAGAGGCTAAAGGTGAATATATTCTGTTCCTAGATAATGATACCGAAGTCTTTCGTGACACCCTTCAAAACTTCATTACTTACATGGATGAAAACCCTGATAAAATGGTTCAATTGAAGCTGATCAACACTAAGGATTTGATAGACTCCGCCGGCGGATTCATTGACGATTTAGGTTACCCCACAGAGAGAGGCAGAGATTTGAAGCCTTTAGAGTATCGTAGATACGATCGCATACTCTACGGAAAAGGGGCTGCTCTCGGAATGAAGAGGGAGACATTCAAAAAACTCGGTGGTTTCGATGGCGATTTCTTTTATGGATTTGCGGATACAGATTTAGGATACAGGGGATGGAGGAAGGGAATACCCGTCGTTTTTCACCCTGATTCCGTTGTAAGACATTACGAACACGGATCGTTTTCTTCCGCAGAAAGGGAGGAGAGAATAACGTTCCTATTGGAAAGTAGGCGACTTTACTTCGTGTTTAAGAACTACGACACAGGGTTTCTATTAAGGAGAATTCCCTTTATTATTTACTACCTAATAGGAAGTATGCTAATGGACGTCCTGAGGAGGAGGAAATTCAATTTATTCAAAATTAGGGTAAAAGCAGTAAGCTGGTTCCTCACTAAAATCCCAGAAATCATTAGGAAAAGGTTAAATCAGAGTAAAGAACAGTACGTTTACACGGATAGCGAATTAGTAAATTTAGGACTCATTCTTTACCATAAGGATGTTATTAAGAAATTAAGATAGACTCATTTTCGCAGGACTGCGTATTCCAGCCTTTTTATAAGCGATGATATTCCCATTGTCATTAATCCCTGAATTCCTATGAGTAGAAGAGTTATCCCCATAAGCGCATACCCACTATGAAATACGCCTCTTAGAGCGTAATCTGCTAACGTATAGGCGAGGAGTCCAGCTCCCGGAACCGAGAATCCAGTAACGATAAGGGAATAAAATAGAATGGGATTATGATCTTTTGCCATCTTTAGAATATAGGAGGTTATTTTAAAGCCGTCTTTGAACGACGACAGCTTCCCAGTACCGTGCCTTTTATCATACCTAATAGGAACGTATGTTACCTTTCCCTTCTGTAGCATTTGACTTGCGATTTCTACCTCCACTTCAAACCCATCCGAGTCCAAGTTTAACGTTTTAGCGACCTCCGTATTAAGCACGTACATACCGGATAAGACGTCCCCTACGTCTGCTGAGAAGACGAGGGAGAAGATCTTATTTATTACTAAGTTCCCTAACCGGTGAACAGACCCTATGTTTTTCCTATCTCTTTTTCCGATAACCTCAACGTATTTTTGAGCGTGCGCAAGAAGTCTGTAAAGTTCGTCAGGTGGATATGTGCCATCAGCGTCAAGGAAGGCTACGTATGGGGTATTAATGTAGTCCAACGCAGTTTTTACAGCACCAGTTTTTCCTCCCCAGTGCTGTTCAACGACCTTAACTCCTCTACTCTCTGCGATTTTCACTGTACTATCACGAGAGTACCCGTCAATAACTAGGATATTAGTGTAACCGCAATCACGCAATTGATCGAGCACATTCCCGATCCCCTCCTCCTCGTTAAGGGCGGAAAGTACTACTGTAACGTCTTCTTGCGTTATTTCCGTGCTAATAACGACCATACTTTTACAACCTATTGGAGGTTTATAAGGCAATATGAATGTCCACATAGCGTTTTCTGTAAGATTACCTCTTAATTATATCTAAGAGAATGTCTACCGCTTTCTTTGGGGAGTGATTTTCTGTAACGTATTCTATGTTTCTTTCACTCTTAGCCTTTTCAGACGTTAATTGCTCCAATATTGCATTTGCGAACTCATCATCTGAATTGGCCAGAACGTATTCGGCTTTCTCTATACCCTCCATCGCCTTATTTGAAGCGATAATGGGATTACCGGAAAGCATGTACTCCAAAGACTTCAGTTTAACTCCTCCTCCCCTAACTAGGGGGGCTATACATATATCTGCTCCAAGCAGATAAGGGGCAGTCGATTCAACATATCCAGTGGCAATAACAGGATATTCCACCGGAGGAGGATTAGGGCCTACTAAATAAAAGTATGCCCTACGCTTCTCGTTAACCATTTTGGATATTTTAATAATTCTCTTAGCAGCCTCCATATTAGGCGGATAGTTCATTCCACCCACGAAAACAACTGAGGGCCTCTTGAGCTCAAATGGGGATTCCCTCCTGAAAGACTCTACATCAATGACATTAGGTAATATCGTTACGTTGTCGAGATCCCCTAACTCCTTAGCCTCTATCGTTGAAGGGACCATAACCCTATCGTAGTAATGCGCAGTGCTCTCAAGGAACTTAATAACCCTCCTTCCTACGAAACTATTTCCTACATCCTGTTTTGACTCTACAGAGTGCAAATGGAGTAAGCTCTTCTTTCCAGATAACTTACTTGCCGTTAATGTTGGAATAGATGCCCAAGCTGTCTCGGATATGTAAACGTCAGAGTTATCATCTATAAGCCCTTTGATAAAGGAAGGGTTATTTTGCCTTAGCCAGAGCATCCTCTTACCTCGTTCGGCTACACCCCTTCTAGAGTAAGGAGATATTCTTACGGGGATTCCCCTCCTTACCATCTCATTATACACTAGAAACACCTCCTCATGGATCCCCCCTCTCTCTGGATAGATCGATTCCATCATGACGAACTCTACGCTTCTTATTGAACTAGTTTTCCTAAAACTACTCAATATGCCTCTTCACACTCCTCAAACTGCCTTAGCTTTTCCGAAATCAAGGTGGCCCCGCACCACTCCCTTTCCCATTTCATTACCATATAGTTAAGCTTCTCAACCCATTCCGATTTTCTCATATTCCTAGGTATGCCTATGGAGAGGAATAATTCTCTATTTGAGGGATACATGGCATTTCCCCGCAGTATCGAAAGGAGTTTTCCCAGAGTGAAGACGTAGGAGTTAAGGCCGTTGGACCTTACGGGCACACCCGCTGTGTAAGCATTCACGGATGACCTAACCCCGGTCAACAACATGGAAAGGAAGTTCCCTTTTCCCTTATGAGGCCTTATGTGTTTCCTCATATATTTTCCAGCACATGACAAATAAATGAATTTAAACGCTTTCGCCAATCTAAGCCAGGGATCGAAATCCTTAATGTAATGCATATTTCGCCGTCCTTCATCCTTCACTATCAATTCCTCTCTCGAAATTATAGGAAGGGGACTAATACCAAGGGTTATCCCGTAATCTTCGATCTCTTTTCTAAATCTCGCAAAGAGATCGGTAATATCGTTATACATCAGATGGCCGTCGATTCGCATAATGTATTTTACCTTGAATTCCTTAACGCTAATTCCCTAGCCTTTCGCCTACCTCCCCTTAACCTCATTACCTTAGGTGAGGAGTGGGAGTTGATGATCTCCAGGGTTTTATCCTTACTATATCCCTCGACTATTACCAACTCGTGGTGGCTATCGACTTGCTGTACAACTTTTTCCATAACCTTCCCGATAACAGGTTCCTCATTTTTAACTGCCATGTTCCCACTTACAATAGTCATACGCTATTCAATCCTCTTTTTTGCCAGGAGGACTGACGCTATCAACGCTGAGATAATCGATATAACTGTACCTATAAATACAATAGTTAAAATAAGATCTTCCGAGGATGTGTTAATCCTTTTTCCAGTTACCTGAGTGGCATTGGAAACCTCAGGCAAGTACTCAACGACAATTTTCTTGGGGGAATGTATCGTAATGTTATTATAGTTGTTAATTGTTGAGGTATTTAACTCGAAAGTCTCTCCTTTATATAGGTATAGGAGGGGAATACTAATAATTGAGGAATTGGGTTCCCAAGCTGTAAAGTTATATACCGTATCGGAACCGTAGATTCCTAATATCTGAACTAAATACTCTTGTATGTAATAGTCATTAATCGAAACGGGACTTACCATAGTAAAATTATATCGATCTGATGAGATAACCAATCTGTTCTCACCGTTGATGTAATAAATTCGAAATACGGTAACGTTATCCGTGGCGTTCAGCCAAGATGAATATATTGAAGAGTTCAATCCGTTAATCTTACCGTATACTGGTACATCTAAGGAGAGATAGTTTTGGGTATAAAAAACCAATTTTGAAAAGTTATTAAAAGTTAAAATTTGTTTTGGTACCACATCCCTCGTAACGTTAGATAGGTATACGATCTGGGACATAACTTTAACGGAACTTCCATTAAAAATCCATATGTACCTCTGCGTCGTTATGTTCCCGCTATAGTTAAGAAGAAGGGGAATTGGAAAAGTTAGGAGATCTTGTTCTAATTGTACATCACTTATGAATACTCCTCCACCAAGGTAATGAATCCCCGAATAATTTCCCATTGTAATTAGCCTGGTATTGTTTGATAAGGTAACGTAGTTTGGTACGCATATCTCCTCACTTTTGTTATACCAGCCTGAAATCATATTCTCCAACTTTCCAGAGATGTACGCTAAGATTGGGGTCTTTACAGTTATGTAAAACTGCTCAATCTGCGTATCGTTTATGAATAAAGGTGCGTTAAGCACTTTCGTCGATATTAAGTTTCCATAGGTGAAAAACCTCGTAAATTCATTTTGATAAAGGTACCTAGCGAGAGTTATGTTGGTTCCAGATGGATACCATCCGCTGCATATTTCCTTAACCGTTCCGTTAATATAACCTCTGTATTGAGAAGAGGTATTGACGTAAAACTGTTCTTTATAAACTACTACCGCTGTGAGTGGAGATGTCACAAATATGGATTGAAACTTTTCCCCGTTAATGCAATAATCGTAGGGAATATACCTTGTATCGTTCAATTGATAGAAATAGTTCCTGGGTAAGCCTACAGATTGACTCACGTTAAACCAACCGGAAGATATGGGGAAAGGGTATTGAGAGGAAATGTTTACGTAATACTGTTTCTCATATAGGGGAGACACCAAATAACATCCTGACGTTTTGTTGTTCGAGGAGATTACAACCACATTTGAATGATAATATGTATTATTTACCTTAACGGCAACCAAATGAGTTCTAGAGGCGGGGTAAACATCAAAATTTTGTTGGAAAGTTATGTTAATTAACTGAGTTTGAAATGTATAGCTCCCTGGCCTAGTTAAAGTACCGTTGACAAAAAAAGGGATATTAGAACTCACTTTTATTTCACTCTTATACGTTTGAGAAAACACTTCTATTCCGAATATGGAGATTATTGAGAGTGTTACGATTAGCACGACAATTATTCTATTCATGAATTCCCACCAGTTTGCATAAGTTTAATATAGGTATGGAACATCTTCCTATATTTTATCGAAATCCCAAGAATAGTTAGCGGGATATTCCATACCCATCCTTTAATTTTACCTAATAAGCTTGAGTCAGGAGGATTAACGATCAATCTTAATCCCTTCTGGGCTATCAGAGAGTGAATTAGGTTTGTATTGTTCATCATTTCCATATATTTATTCAAAAACAAGTACGGAGTCGAAATTACGATAATTTTCCCCTTACCGTAACTTACACACGATATTAGGGAATTTCCCTCAAAGGACAGGGTTGATTCACCGCCTATAATTGGATGTGGATAAGGGAAAACGTACCTCATACCGTTATCTTTTACAATGTCGATCGAGCAGTTGAATACGTACGAATTATTTGACGTTATTAGATTAGGAGCGAGAACGACATTAACCTTTATGATCTTGATCAAATAAGCTGAAACCAGGCTGTAATTCCCTGCAAGTATAAGGGTATTGCCTGAAAATACATATGATGAGAAGTTACTCTCACAACTTCCTCCCACCAGTAACATAAGGGTGACATTACTTGAGTTTTCAAGGATATATGAACGGTGTAATTCGGAGAGCCCAGAGGGACCTACATTATAAGGCGAGTAAGAGAGGTTGTCTGGATAAAGAAAGGCCGTCAATGCTAATATTAGGAAAAACAGGCCAACGAAAATGTAGAATGCTCTACTTATCATTTTTCTCCACCCTTAATTCCCTTAGCTCTGTTTTGCGTTTACCCCGTTTACTCCTTCTCTTTAAAATAACTTCGGCCGTTATCCCCAGAATAATAAAGATCACTCCGTAAAGCGGATTTACTATCGTAGTTGAAGTGGAAACAACAACGGAATAGTAATAATCTCGGGGAACTATCTTAACGAAAATAGTTTGGTTTCCCATAACGACTAACACTCTGGGATTAAGCAGGAGTTCGAAACTTCCGTTCCTAACTAAAGTTGAATATCTCTCCTTTCCTACGTATACGTACACCTTAGAACCGTCTACCCCCTTCTCCGCGACTTTCCCGGAAACCTTAATTTTTAGTGGAATTACCCAATACTTTGATATTTTTACTGAGGCGTTAAGGATATGTAAAAGTGGGGTAAATCGAAGAGTTGCGTTAGCTGGGGCGAGATAGTATTGTGGAAGAATGGAAATCTCTACGTTATAGGTTTGATTGGTCAGGTTGATAGGTACAGGAACAGACACACTAAAGTTCCCTGTAACGTTGTACCTGGAAATTACGTTTGAGAGGTTTACTACCATAATCCTGTTTTTCCCAGTTACACAGCCCGAGAGATTAAAGTTCTCACCAACATAGACTTTCCCAAATGACTTATTGATGTAGAGCTCCGTTTGAGTTACGTTTACCGGAACCTCGTAGGTGGTGAAATCAGGATAAAAGGAGCGGTTGCCCGGATATATTACTACTATTGACATATACGATAGGTAATCCCTTAAAGTAATCGTAAAGTTGAATTTTCCGTGATCGAGTGGTAAATATTCTGAGATATTTAAGTACTGTAGGAAAACGTAGCCGGAAGGGAAAAGGTCCTTAGAGGACGTGACTGATCCATTTATCTCGATCGTTTTATTCTCTGGAATTTTTTTAGGAAGGGTGAGTGAGATATGCGTTCTCTCGGTCCAGTTTGGGTTTACTCTTCCTATGACCTGGAAATACAGCTGCGAATTAAGGATTTTATAATAGAGTGTTCTATTCATATCGTCAACTAGGGATTTGAGATCAATACAAGATTTCACATTGGAGAATTCCCTAAGGATTTGCATTTGTATCCTCAAGTTATTTAGGCTATTTGAAGTGTTTGCATATGCAGAAAGAAGTTGGTTATAATCCGTTTCCGCCAACGCGAAATTACCTTCTTTCAGGTTAGTTAAGTAATCTAAATACATCGCATTAGTATATTCGTAATTTCTCAGAAAGCTCATTGCAGCATCGTATGACGAATTCACGTATTTTTGATAACCCTCTGACAGGATAACGTCTGGAGGAGGGGAACTAGCGTTATTTTCGGAAACTATAGACGAGTAATAATTGAACAGTCCTGAAGTCGACGGGGATACAGTTAATGAAGAGACGTCCTTTGGTGAAGTAAAACCCGCAACTCCTGCATAAAACGCGGCCGAGAAAGTTAAAATTAGGACGATAGGCACTAATATGTTCCTATAATCGATGGAGCTCCAGAACTTCCTGGTGTAGAAAAACGTAAGAAATACGCTGAAAACTCCCGTTAAATATAGTGCAAATGACGAGTTAAAGGTTATAGCCAAGAGGACAAGTATTATTACACCTAAGGAAAGGGGGATGGAGAAGACTCCAAGTTTTTTCAGTTTAGTAAAACTTATTGCCGTCAGACCTATGAAGCCCCCTAATATTAACGGCAACAAGTAAGTGTTAACTTCCATTTTATCGATGATTACTAAAGGTCCTAGTTAAAAAGGTAATAGCTATAGAGTACCAATAGTTATATGTAAAATGTTCCTTTCAAGCTTCTGTTCCTTGATATAGGCAATCTTTGATGTATACTCTGATATTATAGATGCCGCGATCATTGATTGCATAAAACCCAGAATCTCGTAAGTTTTTGCAGGCTTAGGTCCGTATATCCTTACCTCAAAGGTAGAATCCTCAAGGGAGTTAACTTTTACATCCCTAGCTACTGTAAATACATCCTTCATTCCCTTCCTAAGAATATATCCCAAGTCCTCATTGAAAGTCAGCATTTTCTGCATCT
The DNA here is from genome assembly GCA_019704295.1 of Sulfolobales archaeon HS-7. Lineage (GTDB taxonomy): Archaea > Thermoproteota > Thermoprotei_A > Sulfolobales > Sulfolobaceae > HS-7. The sequence continues at coordinate 1,578,524 of AP024596.1, forward strand.
CGTTAACTACAATAGTGCCAGGAGTTTCTAGAAACACTCCGAATTCCTTTTCATTAAAGTAATTCATTAACTCCCTGTTTACCTTCTTAATGCCGCTTTCCGGAATTTTATTTACTAAAAGCATACCGTTCGCTCCCAGGGATGACGGAACGAAAAGTCTATAGAACTGCTCCTTTCCGTAATATCTAAAAATCGCCTCGATATTAGATACGAGAGAAGTTAAAAGTAGTTCGTTGCTATCTTCTTTTTCACTACCAGTTAATCCTAGACCTACTGTTGAGGTTGAGATTATACCGATCGACAAAACCGCAAGAGGGATATATGAGGTGATTAGAAGAGAAAGGAACAACATACCTATACCGAAGATCATTATGTATATCCAAATGTAACCCATTTCTTTCATTGTAATATTCCCCTATAGAGTTCCTCGTGTTGTCTAACAACCTCCTCCCAAGTCTTTACCTCTTTTTTACCCTGCTCTCCAACCTGCTGGGCCAATTCAGGAGAGGCGAGCACAGCGTTAATTTGCCTTACCATTTCCGACTCTGAGGCTTTTGGAAATAGAAATCCGTTTTCGCCATGTCTTATTCTATAACTTAAACTGCCTGCGCTACTAGCGACTACCGCCTTGCCTCTTGCCCAGGCTTCGCTAAGTACTATTGAATATGCTTCCGCGTAATCCGATATACTCGGTATGATAACCGCTTCCGAGTTATCTATTAATCTTATTTTCTCATCCTCATTAACGTATCCTGTAAATTTCACTTTCCCCTCAACGCCTTCCCTCCTCGCCATCTTCTGGTAATATCTGACGTCACCAGAACCTGCAATTATCACATTTGCGTTGATTTTTTTCGTAGCTCTTATCAATAGTTCTACCCCTTTCAATCTCTCTAACCTTCCTACATATAAAACATATCTATCCCCTTGTGATGGGGAACGCGTTGTAGCTAAATACCTTTCGTCTACTCCGTCCTCAATTACCGCAGGATCGAATCCCCATCTCTCCCTGACGATTTTACTATCACGGTAGTTCTTCACTATAAGTCGCTTACTATTTAATGCTATTCCTAATCCCCAGCTAGAGTAAAGCTTGCCTAATGTCCTCTTGATCAAGCTCGGATGGTCTGCTAACGAATCTATTGCCATTAGGGTAAATACGCTATTCTTTATTCCTTTATGTAACAATAAGGAGAAAAGGGAATTTTGTGAATGAAAGTGGACTAAATCTGCGTCATTAAGTTCTTCTGGAACCTCTAAAGGTACAGTAATATCGTTTATACCTAACATCTTAATAGATCTAGGCTTGACCGTCCTGAACGTAGAGTCTAAGCTTGAGGTGCAGACCACAGTTACATCGTGTTTCCTTGCCAATCTCGTGGATAACTCATAAACGACTTTTTCAATCCCTCCCACTTTAGGATCAGCGGATCGAGCAACATGAACTAATTTCATTTTAATTCCTTCCTCCATACGATGACTTCTCCCTTCATTGCGAAGAATTGTGATAAGATTAAGGCTATTTGGTTCGGTATCCAAGCTAACGCGATCTTCCTGAACCTCTTATTAACCATAAAAAGAGAGGCAATAGCGATGACGCCCATCGTAATCACTGGGGCGGAGAAAAGCATTAGCGAAAGGCCTATTATTAAGAACCAAGGTCCCACGGTATGAAGGTAAGTCTCCTCAGCGAAGACGATCTTAAAGTCCTTATTACTTGATCTCATCACTTTAATTACGTTTCTCAAGAAATGCCTTACTAAATGAGACCCCCTCCTAGTTTTCCAGCTTAGGTATTCGAGTATTTTCTTCGGAGACTCCTCAACAACCCTCATAGTAGGTATGGATATGGCTCTATATCCCTTCAGTGACAAGAGAGTTGCTATTGTACTGTCATCAGCTCCAACAGTAGGTATTTCCTCAGGCGTAATCAAATTTCTATTGAAGGCTACCATTTCCCCGTTAAATATGGGAGTAGAGAACATAGCAGACTCACCTACTCTAACGTCATTATAGAAGTCCCTGTAGGAGTTCTCTAGTTCCCCATAGGAGTGTTTCACGCAAGTTACGGCCCCGACTTTACCATTAAGATAACTTAGGGCATTGCTTAACGGATCGATCCAGATAGCGTCGGCATCCGTTACTACAACTATATCGCCCTTCGATTGCCTCATTGCTTCCTTTACCGCGTGAATTTTACCTGTTCGATTTTGTTGTTTTATGAGCTTCACGTCACTGAACTCCCTCAATTCCTCTTCAATGCCATCCTTGCTAGAGTCTATAATTATGACCTCCACGTTCTCTCCTTTTGTCTTCTCAAACACATTTTTCAGTTTCTTCCTAATTCTAGCTCTCTCATTATAGGTAGGAATAATAATCGATATCAATGGTAAAGGACGATTGGTGGGTGTAGTGCTAAGTTTTCTCTTACTAATTACCGAGTAATAGCCGATGGGTTGGACGAAATGAAGTGAAGTTATTAGCACCCCTAAGTCAAATAACAACATGATGTATTCAGAATCGTTTTGATTCCCCTCATAATAAATGGCATTGTAGATGTTATGTTTCTAGTTCTATATTTTGCCTTATATCGAGCATAGTGGTTTACAAATAAGTCGGAGGGAATAGCGTAAAATGAAAGCAATGGCAATCATGCCTTTAACCAAATTCAACAGTGAATTCATAACGGCTATTTCTTCCATAGTTTATTTATGATAACGGAGTAACCGACATATCGAGCGTCTTTGAGGACGATGCAGATCAAAACTACTTAAGGGCTTTAAGAAAGAATTTCCAGAATATTATGGCTAGAATTAAGAGAAGCAAAGCAACGTCAGAAAAGCCTACTTCGAAATCAAGAAAATTTACTTCGATTGACTCATATCCCACACGAGAAACTCGGTAATCTAAAAATTTTCATTATGCAATACTAATTCCATAGCGAAACTAATGAGAGAGATCTATTAAGCGTAGAGTGTGATGAGCTTTATCCTCCTATTATCTTACCTCAGGATGACGTCGGAACCGATAAAAGAAATTTTTTAGTGAGAATTGGAAAATACCGTTAAGTGAAGGAAGTGGAAGGGGTTCATATCAATCGCAAAATTAGTAAGAAAAACTCAAACGCAGAATTCAAAGATATCGGAAAACTCGGCCGATTTCACTTCAGCATGATGAACCCAGGCTATTAACGAGGAATGAAGTGGAACTATTAATTGATGTTAGCGAGAGAGAAATGAGACCTTTATCCGTTCGGCGAAGACTGTGCTCCACTATCAACGAACAGGTAATTTCGGTCTCGGCGTAGCCTAGGCCATGTTAGCCGGTGCGGTTCCAGTAATTTATAGATTTACCGGATTATGGAAGGATAACTCATAAGATGGAAATTCGCTCTTAGATGTTCCAATCAAACCTAGGCTTCTGAGATAATATTGGATTCCTATTTAATGCAAATTTATTAGAGAAATGCAGTGTAATTTCAAAGCTAAAAGCCAAGAACTTCTTATTCGAAAACTTTCGCTGAAGAGTAAAAAATACTTGATAATTTTGAATAAAATCTCTGATAAGTGTTATAGAAGTTTAACGGTTTTTACCTATACTTTTTACGTCAATACTTAGATAAAACCTTAGGGAAATTGAGGATAATGAAGTATTGGAAAAGTATGTAGACATATTTATAGTCGTGTCGATCACTGCATAGTATGGTAATGACAAGTGTAAACTTGATAATACGGGAAAACAATGAAGTAATTGAAAAAATAGTAGAGTCCGTTACCAATTCCGCAGACTCCTCAATGGAAATTGTGGTTATACAAAAGGGCACTAAGGGTGCTTCAATCAGAGGGATAAACGCTTATAGATTTGAAGGAAGCATGGGACAAGCTAGGAGCTACGCCTTAATGAAGTCTAATGGTAAATACATTATATCGTTAAGTGATAGGCTTTTGTATAAAGACCTCACTTCTCTTGAACAGATATATAGCGGCAAATTTGACGGCTATGGTGTGAAGGTCGGAAACAGTTCCTTTTTTTTAGTAACGCAGAGGGCCTTGCTTCAATCGTTAGGGTTCAGAGATCTTGATTACCTTGATGATTGGGATATACTCTTTAGGTTAACAGATATGAATAGATTACTTTTTATCACAGAACAGGATTATGTTTCTGGACAAATAGAAAATGAAATTAATTTGCCCAAAAGAAGCGGACTCTTTAAAAGGAAAAACGTGTTCCTAGACAGCGCTGGTCTGCCCCAGGACAGTTCGACGGAACAAATATTAAAGGAGCTCGTTAAAGGAGCAGATAAGGATTACAAATGCACTCGCTTCCTGGACGACTTCCCCGCTAAGTATAATCTACCCTTAGCTTATAGATACTACTATAACATGATAAGGCTAGAGTACTTTAGGACAATGAACCCGTTATTCAAGGAAAGTATGGATTTAGTAATGAAAGACTACGAGAAAGGGTTAGGACAATGAAAATTCACATGGTCACGGAAACGGAACAAAGAGGTACTTACGCAACTTTCCTTATCACATTCCTTAGACTAAAATCGTTAGGTTTCGACGTGAAAATGCATACTCTCTTTAACTCTGAATTCGATGTTTTGGAACCTCCCAGTAAGAGTAGTATATTCGGAGAGGAAACCGTTATGAACTCGGAAGGGTTTTCGTTAAAAACGCTAGACAGGATTAAACTTGAACCAAGAAATTCAATAGTTCACATTGGGAACGCATGGCATGGTCTAATTCCAATAGCGGAGAAAATGGGAGCGAAAACCGTTATTAACATACAATACTGGTGGCCAATTTGTTACTTTAATTCCATGAGCGACTCTAAATGTGATTGTCAAAGCTACTTTAAGATCGCAGGGTGTATTAGAAGGAAAAAAGGGGGAATTAAAGGGATCGCATCGTTAGCTGAGGCGGAGTACGCTAAAAGGAAATTAAAGGCAATAAGGGAAAACGTATCTCAAGCGTCTGCAATCATAGCGGTAAGTAAGGTAGTTAAAAACGAACTTATCAAAAGGGGGTTCCCCGAGGAGAAAATACGTGTGGTGGAGGTTAACGCGCTAACGCTAGCCATAAAATACTCTCAACCAAGACATCATAAGTTCTTTACCTATGCATACCTTAGTTACCCAGATAGAGAAAAGGGTATATTTCAACTGTTGACAGCTTTCACAATAGCACTTAAGAAAAACCCTAACATAAGACTGAAAATACCGGGTGGGCTGGATTCAAAAGAGGTTGTAAAAGAGGTCCACAGATTGGGAATTAATAAACAGGTCATGCTTTCAAAAAGGGTACCGTACTCTGAATACATGGGATCACTTGGAGAGATGCTATCTGACGTCGACTTCGTCGTAGTTCCCAGCCTTTACCTTGATACGTGGGGGAGAGTGGTTATCGAGTCAATGATGGCGGGCAGACCCACTATCGTGACGCAAGGAAATGGGGGACTTGTGGAACAAGTCGAGGACGGAGTTGACGGATTTCACGTAAACACTTACGATGTTAATGCTTTCGGTGAATTTTTGTATAAGACGTCTATGATGAACTCTGAGGATGTAATGAAAATGGGAGTTAAGGCTAGAAACAACATGCTGAGGAAGTTCAATAACGACAATATAATGAACAGGCTAATCGCAATTTACAGAGAGATTGGGGAAAACGGAACGCAATGAAAAGTGTATCAGTGATTCTCCTTGACGCGAGATCGTTAGGGGGAATTCAGCTTATGACTTTTGAGGTAATGAGGATCCTGAGAAACAACGACTATCCCGTAACCTTTGTTACCAGTAACGTCTCGAGTACTGTAATGAGGTACCTATCCGAAATGAAAATAAAGGGGTTAAAGATCAGGAATTTACCTAAAATTCCGACGATTACTGGAGAAATGTATTTCTCACACGTGTTTTATAGAGAAAAAGAGGAATTAGGAATGAATATGCATGGAGATATTCAGCCAATAGAATCTAACATAATATATTTTCATCAGTTTAATATTGATTATAGAATGCGTTCTCCTCTTTTTAAGAGAATGGTCCTCCTTCCGCAATACTATGTCAGGAAGAGGTTTTTAACGAAGGTAAAAACTACCAATAACTTAGTCCTAGTAAACAGCGAGTGGACTAAAAGGGAGGCAAGGGATTTTTGGGGAATAAATGCAAGGGTGTTGCACCCTCCCGTTTCCTTAACGGATTTACGAAATATCTATACGACGGAAAGGGAAAACAGAGTAGTGACGATATCTAGATTTTCACCAGATAGAGGATTAGAAAACGTTCTTAAAACTGCAAACAATAGCGAGTTCAAGTTTACCCTAGCGGGCTTTGTAGAGAACAAATCTTACTTTAAACGCCTTGACGAGAATAAGGGGAAAAACGTAGAACTCATACCTAACATAGGTAATGAAGAAAAGGTAAAACTCTTTTCTCGTTCTAAAGTTTACCTCAATCCTACTCCTTACGTGGAGGGGTTCGGCGTTTCGGTTGTGGAAGGAATGGCCGCTGGTCTGATCCCCGTTACTAAGAATACAGGCGGTGTCTTAGACTTCGTTCCGAAGGAATTCATGTTTGAAAAAATAGATGAGGCACCCTCTTTAATAACAAATGCAATGCGTTCCTGGGGTGAGAGGAAAATGTATGATATGAAGGGAATAGCCGAGACGTTCTCTAGTGAGGTCTTCGAGAAAAGATTGTTAACGTTGTTGGAAGAATTTAGGTAGGAGGGAAAAAGTACCATGCTAATTTTTAACGAACGTACTTTAGAATAAAGTTATGGACATTGTTTTACTGCCAGGCTCTACAGAGAACGCATGGGACGGAATAGAAGTTTACTCTTATGAAGTAGGAAGACGGTTAGCAGAAAAGGGACATAATGTAGTAGGAATAAAGTTAGGGGATAAGAGCTTTATTAGGGATGTCAGCGAAAGGTTTTCAGTTAAGTACATAGCCGTTCCGGGAATAAAGGGGGGATTAGGATATCATATGAGGTTTGGTTTAGCTGTTTCTAAAAGTAGAGAAGCGCTCTTGAATTCAAATGTTATTCACGCTATAGGCGGGTATTACGCCCCAATCGAGTTCCTCCCACATAAGAAGGTCGTTACGGTTATTGGTGCAAGTTCGTTAAGGGAGAAAAGCTCTATGAAAAAGTCTCTACGGAGACTTATGGGAAGAATGCTTTATAAAATGGCAGACGCATATATTGCACCAAATCAACTCATAAAAAATGAATTGGAAGTTTATTACAAGATCAGTAACCCGTTTCTGATCCCTAATGGGGTCGACCTTGATGGTCTGAGGGTGGAGAGGAGGAAGGAAATTAGGGATAAATTCGGAATATCTCCAGACGAAAAAGTCGTCCTATATCTAGGTCAGTTGGTTTATGGAAAACGACTAAAGGAGCTAATTGTCTCTTTTGCAAAGCTTTCTGAAACCGAGGAGAAAGCTAGGTTAATTCTCGTTGCGTGGGGATATCTTAAGGACCAAATCCAGGCGCTCATAAAGGACCTTAGAATTACGTCAAAAGTTAGCCTAATCAAGCCGGTCAAATACCCCGAAAGGAAATACGCATACTCGCTAGGAGATGTTTTCGTCATGATGGGCGAATCCTTTGGTGACGGAGGAGTAAGCTCGGCCCTCCTTGATGCTATGGGAGCAGGACTTCCGGTTATCGTGTCGAAGAACAGCGTTAACTCCTCACTAGTTATAGACGGATATAACGGCTACTCTGTAAACCCAGAAGTTACTGAAAGCGTGGTTATGGCGATGAAGAATTGCATTTATAATAGTGAACTTGGTCAAAGATCCCTCGAAATAGCGAGAAATTACGATTGGGGTAAAATAGCTGAGGAAATAATAAAGGTATATGAATACGCATTAAGAAAATGATACCGATACTACACCTGAACTGAAAAATATCGTAGAATTGGCAACAATTCCGCCACAGTATTCATGATATCCCTTCAAGTTAGGACCATTAAAGTATTCGGATAAAGTCTCTACATATGGCCCTATAAACTGCACGTTATTTGACGTTATGTAAAGCGATTGCGAGTTATCCCCTTCGTAAATGTAGATCTGTTTATAAAAGCTGTAAGTTGAAATCGTTGATATCCCGTATTTCCCTAGTATAATTCCAGAGTAAAAAGCCCCCTCAGGTGAGTGTTCTGAGGTTGAAATCGTTGCATACCCTAATATCGATAACGGTACATTAAAAATCAACCCTATGAACAACAACTTAGCTATAAATCGCCTATCTAAAGTTCTAGTGACACTGAAGTAATAGACTAAAACTATCACGTAAAATATCATCGCTTGAGGTATCATACGAGTTAACACGTTACTAACGTTATCTACAAGGCCTACTACAGCTTGAAACAGTAAAAGCGTTGTTCCTAAATAGACAAGGGTGGTAATTTCCCTCGTGCCTTTCTTTGTTAGTTTTAAAAAAATTACGGAAATCAAGGTGCCTATGAGGAAAATTCCTCCCTCTAGTAACTTACTAGCAACAGATATGAAGTGGAATGGAGAGGGAGGGAGGAATGTGGAGACTAGGTTCGCTGCAGGTACCGAGAGCACCGTCGCCCTTTGTGGAAGAAAGGTGGAAACCAAAAGATTAACGAAACTTCGAATTAACGTAACATCGCCACTTATAGTTCCTGAAGCCGCTGGATTGAGGTAGGACCAATATATATATGAACCAAGTCCGGCGAAAAGGGAGTATCCTGTCACTAGTTTTGTTACGTTATATTTCCCCTTAAGAAACCAAAGAAGAGGTATGGTGAGAACTAGTGTACTTGTAAAGGTAGCTATATCTGTAAGGGACGATAATACAGTAAACGCTATCACAAGGGGGATATACCTAAGCCCTCCCCTCTTCACAATTAAACCTACGATTAGGATCAAGGGATAGAGTAGGTTATACGACATCAGCTGAGGAGACCATTCTGCAGGTGCAAACGGCATTGAAGAAAAAACGTATATAATTCCAGCTAGTTCGGATAGAGGGGGCTTTAAAAATAGTCTGATAAATACATAGTCCACAATATACTGGAATAAGGTAAAGAACATCGGGCCGTAGTAGAGAAAAAAACTAGTCGGGCCCATACCCGATACGATATAGGAGAAAGCGCCGAATATGTATCCTGCTGGATAATCCGCCTCATATATGCCCTTATTCGCTACGGTGTTATGTGCAGTTAGTAATATGAAAACTTGAGTCGCATGTCCCAACTCGTCCCTACTTAATATGAAAACAGGATTAATGAAGTAAAATACGAAGAAACTATTAAATAGAACCAGGAGATATTCTATTCCAATAAGATGTGAGTATAACTTACTCCCTATATTTCTATACTGTGAAATAGTGAAAATAGATGAAATAACTGTTAAACCTTCGGCTATCCAATAGGAAAAGGGAAGTTCCTGAACTAGTCCAAAAGGGTACTTCAGAAGATCGTAGTTTGAAATTGTTACGGATAGAATAACATATATTGTCATTTCTACAGATAGGAACAGGAGTGCGAGAGAGACGATTTCTACCTTCTTTAACGTCAATTAGCTCACCTCACAAGCCCAGTAATTGAATCATATATATACCAGCCCAAATAATCCACATGAGGGAAACTCCCGTCATAACATAAGACGTTCTCCTCTTCAGCGGATAATAGTAAACATGTATTAACGCTGTGGCTAATGCGAATAAAATCACGTAAACCCTTATATCAGTAACACCTATAGATGAAAGAATCGTGGCTAAAACCGTATAAGTGGCGATCATTGTAACTGGTAGAGAATTATTCAATCTTCAACCACCACATAGGTCTTAACGAACCAAATAACTTCTCCTGCTATTATCAATGTAACTAGAATAGAAGTTGAGGTTATCCCAACAGTGAAATCAAGGATGAACCCTAAGAGAACTACAAGGGAGAAACTAACCCCTAATGATAGGCCCATTTTCTCCAATCCGTCGAGGTTCTTCATTTCCCTTCCATAAACCACGTAAAGTAAGTTGTAACCAAGTAAAAACGTTACGAAGACTCCTCCAAACATCAATTTAAGGACGTTATCGAGGTCTCCCGACGTAAAAAGGGATAAGAGAAGTACTCCACTCGAAACGTGAGTTAAGATCGTTGACAAATCCCATTTGCGTCTTATTTCATAACGACTTCTTATAATTTCTATAGCTTGTTGCCTGCTGTAGCCGTTTTTCTCCAGTATAGAGACCGCATCCCCAACGGTCATACCATCCAACGTAATATCCTCTTTTAACATAACGATAAATAAGCTCCCGCTAACTAGGTTATTAAATTGATATGATAATTCTCACCATGCGATTCTATTTCTTGAATGCACACATATTAATAGTTAGGAGTGTACACATTAGATAATGCGAAGTTTATATGCAGTGATCATGATTTGCTTTATAATCGGAGGAGCGATAGCAGGTCTTCTGATTTTTCAAGTCTTCTTACATGAAACTTCTCGGAATATCTCAACATACAACGGAATAACGGAAACTCCATTTAAACATATTGTGATTTTCATATTAGAGAACCACGCCTTTGACAACGTGTTTGGGACATACCCCTTCGGTTACCCATTAATAAAGAACGGAATAACCTGTTCTGTCTCACGACCGGTGGGACTTTTTAACCAGACTCTTCCCAATGACTTGAACTTAGAACAGGCGAAGAGCGTAATTCTAAAGGACCCAATAGAGGGTTACCTACCTTATCACAAGGATTGGAATCTAGGACTAATGAACGGATTTGCGGAATACTCTGGAGCACAATCGCAGGTTTTCCTATCGTATCAACAAGTACCTCTTCTTTGGGATTACGCTGAGGAATACACACTAGCCGACGATTACTTTTCCCCAGTTCTTTCAGTTACTCAAGCTAATAGGCTTGCGTACCTCACAGGATATCCCACTGGAGTAGAAAACGACAGTAATCTGAATTCGGCAATCAATATAAGCGATACCGTAATGTACCAGTTATCAGAGAACAATATCTCATGGACATATTTCGTATTAAACCGAGAGAGTGGGGTAATCCCTTTCCCATTAAATTCAATTAGTGGAATTAGACCGTATTCTGATCACATAGTTGATACCTCGCGTTTCTTTTACGATATCTTGAACCACGAATTACCTTCTGTTTCATGGATATCGTTCACGGGTGGTAAAGGCTATGACTGTCACTCCATTAATTACGACATGCATCCCCCAGGTAATCTTACATTGGCCCAAATCAACCTTTATAAATACATTAACGCTATAATGAAAAGCAATTACTGGAACGATACGCTAATATTAATAACGTTCGATGAGGGAGGTGGTTTCTTCGATCAAGTGCCACCACCTATAATTTTCACTTACGGACTTGGGAAATCGCCATATCTCTCATCGCTAAACTTGTCAAACTACTCAACATTGGGGCAACGAATTCCACTAATTCTAATATCGGCGTATTCAAGGGAGGGGTGGGTAAATAATTACACTCTCTCTGGTTATAGCATATTGGGGTTCATAGATTACAACTGGCATATGAGATTCATAACTAATATCGTCGCCAACTCGGATGTCGCAGGGTTTCTTAATTCGTTCAATTTCTCCAAGCCTAGACCGCCTATTATTCTATCGTATCAAAACTGGACCTATCCGTTACCCCTGCAATATCCAATTCATTATGGTTTCATTGCGACCATAGATAATAACTATACTGAGTATTTCGTCCTTTATGAGAGGGGATTTGTAACCGCAACAGCTCTAAAATATATCGAACATTACTAACTCCTAGAATATTCTGTTTAGTAAGTCCATATACCTTTTTTACTCTTACTTCAATTAAAACGCGTTAGTAAAATTGACCAATAACGTTGAGGAACTTGGTAAGGGGTTAATGACGAACTACATTAACCTTTTTCGGGGAAGACTAATCTCCCATCTTATAGGAGCGATAGGTAGCATCCTAATAATAAGGATTCTAGAACCAGAGGATTTTGGAATTCTCTCAATAGCTATGTCAATTCCCTACATAGTGGGAGCTTTCGGAAATCTAGGTGTTAACACCGCGGTTACCCACTTTACATCAAAACATAAGGCATCCAATCTCGATTACGCGAAAAAGGTAATCGCAAGTGGAATGGTCTTTGACGTACTGTTCGGTTCGGCTCTAGCTTTAGCAGGATACCTGCTGTCCCCGTTCATCTTTTCCCTGGTATTGAATAAACCCTCAATTACTCCTTATGGCGAATTTGCGAGTATTTATACGGTAATTTACTGGAGTTTTAGTTCGACATTTTCCGGATTATTAGGATTAGAATTAACGCATTATAACAGTCGTCTTTGGATAATACACTATTCGTTTCAAACTTTATCAACAGTAGCCTTAGCAATTGCTTGGTCAAAGATTTACGGGGTGATATTAGGATACGCTTTGAGCTACTTGGTTGTTGTGATTTACGGTGCCCTCATATTGAGAAGACAGGGAATCCTTAAGGGAGTATCCCCATCACTAACTGTTCTTATCGAAATGCTTCGTTATAGCCTTCCTCTAACCCTATCTTCTGCCATAAACAATGTATTCGGAATATACACCAACTCGTTTGTAAATAGGGTATTAACTATAATCATCATATCAAACCTAAACGCATCATCTAGGATAAGCTTCTTTTTCGATACTATATTTAATCCCTTAAGTTACGCTATACAACCGTTATTATCAAAGATGGACAAGACAGACAAGCTCGGAATGAACGTAATGATTAATAAGCTGTTTAAACTGAGGTTAATGCTCCAGGTCCCCCTGATCCTAATTATCTTTTCGTTGTCAACGATCGTGATTAACGTGTTAGCAGGTCCGCAATATGAAAGCGCGTCCTTTCTGTTAAAGCTTTCAATGATAGGTTACCTTATAACATCAGCGTCAGGAGGATCTATCCTGAATTCCCTTCTAATATACCAGGGGTATACGAAATTTTCCATGAGAATAGGAATACTAAACACTCTAATTTACGCTATACTTGTAACTGGATTAGTAATAAAATTTGGTGTTATTGGATATTTTATAGCTGGATGGTTTTATTGGATCCCAGGATATGCTATAACGATGATGTTCGTAACTGAGACATTCAGTTATAAATTTCCTGCAAGACTTGTTTTCGAAATCTTCGTCATTGGGGGTTCTGTTATGTTCCCTTTAATATTCATTGACTCGTTATTTGGGATTCCAATAGCGATTGGACTTTTACTCTTAGTATTTAAACTGTATGTAAGATTTGGTCTTCTGACTAAGGGAGAGATTGAAGTCTTCGTCCATAGCCTTAGGAATTCTGGACTGGGATTCCTCGAAAAACCTTTGCTCAAACTCCTTTCATGAACTACCCTTCCCTACGAATATGGCTTTCCTGCTTCTCATCCCTACTCATAGGCATAAGTTAGAGGTAGAGGGCTAAGCTCGACAAAAGCAATACCTAATGTCTTAAGTATGTTAAGGAAAGCGCCATTCCCCATGTTTGTAATCTAGATGCAATATCGGATACACGTTCTAACGACGTTAGAACTTAACGTAACCGTGCTTCGCGCTAGTCGTTTAAGCACGCGGAATTAACTAGGAAGAGATTCTTATCGTATTTTTCGAGTTAATACTCCATAATATTCCTAAGCTCTTAGAGAACGAAATCGTGAAATCTCAGTTTATTGAGGGACTTAGCGACAAGCTATCTTAGGTGTTCGTGGGATCTTGCGAGTTCTGGCGATTCATATGCCGATTGAAAATCGCTATATTTCATGTAAATAATGATAATTTAATGAAGAAATTAATGCGTATATTTCTGCCAAAACGAGAAGAATAAAGAGTTATGTAATATTATGTAGGTAAGTACGAGAGGAATTGGAGCGAGTAATATGAGAGCGTCATAACACGAGTTAATGTTTCCCTTCTACGTCTCTAACCACTTGTGGGGCAGGAAGAGAATAGAAACGTTAAGAGTGAGTATAAGGCTATAAAGGAGCTCAAGGACTTCCTAGTATTTATGCACACACCTACTAGATAAGGTTATGAAATACTCAGGACGTTAGGGAGAGTCAAGAGAATCCTAACGCGTATGAGTTAATAAAAGCCTGAAAATACTGGCTCACTTAAAGCAACTCTCCTAACATATTGCTATGCCAGATTTTTATAGATACCTAATGATAGAGGAGCTAACTTAGGAACTACGAGAACCTGTTAGCTAACACTGCCACCAATATTATAACTGCCGGATTGTCATCAGCTACATCATCTGGATGTGACGACTCTATGAAAGCCCAAACTAACTTTACAACAAACGCTATAATGAAAACTCCCAAATAGATGTTATTTAATCCGGACAGCGTAGCTTCATTCTTCTTTTTCATAAGGAAGTAAAGGAGTATACCAACAATTCCCAATATTACCACAATGTCGTCCACAGCAAGGGGGGATTGTTGTGGATTTCTAAAGCAATACCAGAACCGAAAACTAAGAGTATTATTGAAGAAAATAGGAAAACTCTCCGTATTGAGATTAGTTTTTCCTACTTTTGCGTACGAATCCAAATCCTTAAGAGCTTCTGACATAAAAACTTTCCGAAAGTTTTACTTTGTTGTATTGTTTGTACATAGAATTATATTCAACAAAGATTATTGCAATTCGCAAAGACCGAGCTCTCCTGCGAGTTTCACCTTTACCCTAAACCAATTCTTAGAGTGCATACTTAGAGTATGCAAAGAATGTACTTGAGGGAATCAAATTAGCCAAGCACTTACTGGAAGTGAGAAAGTAAAGGAGATAAAAACAATGTGATTTCAAACGCCCGAAAACCACGTACTATTAACCACACTTATGCGTGAATAACGAATATAGTTAGAGATATTAGACGCCCAAACCCTAACTTTTAGTAGCCGCGGCCTAGACCCAGCAGTTGAGGGGGCTATCGCGAATGAGGTAACCTCGATAAAGGGTTTAAGGATAATTTCTCCTCGCTGAGACGAACAATTCCGCTAGCCCAGATTTTATGAAACATGTAAAAACTTACGGGAAGCTGTACTAACGAAGCTGACGAGTTTAGAGAACACACTGTAATAGGCCTTGCGAGCCTACTGGTCCTTCTTCGCATGTCGTAGATTGAAACGCCCAATAGTCAATCTCAACTAATACTATGCATGAAGTTCGATCTAAATATTATTAAACACCCCCCTTAGAGATAAAGCCCTCTAGAATCGAATGAAAGGAATCAACTACATTATCCCAGGAAAATTTTCTACCACACTCTTCCGCATCTTTTCTTGCTTCAAGAGAATCACCTAATAATTCTAAAGCTCTTTCTGCCAGACCTTCTTTGTCACCCACATTAACCAACTTCACAGCATCACAATTTCCAAAGTAATATTTCAAAGCTGGTATGTTATATCCTACAACTGGAAGTCCATTATATAACGATTCCGCAACGGTCAATCCAAACGTATCGAGTTTGGATGGGTAGATCAGTACTCCTGAGCTTGCCATTAGGGAATAAAGTTTCTCCCTATTTGTTATATTTCCTAAATAACTTATGTCGTTGTTCATTCCTAGATTGAAGCCAAAGTCCAAAGGCCCAGCAATTGCGAATCTGTAGAAACCATTTTCTTTTAAATATTTCATCACGTATATTGCATCCGGCGTCCCTTTCACCTCTCCGAGACGCGCAACGTGAATAGCATCGTATGATATTCCCCTGATTTTCTCTACCTTTTCCTCGCTAACTCCACCGGGAGGATCTAAAGGTTCGCACTCTATCCCAAACTTCGCCCTGATTTCCTCCTGGAGTATTTTTCCAGCGCATATGTTTCTAGTGCTTTTTTTAACGTATTTGTACGTTGACATTACATTATTCAACCAAACTAACCCTTCGATAGGATTAGTTGTCTTTGCCATTTTTAAATAGAGCCTTATAAGAGGAAACTCTATGTACGGCATTGAATATAATATGTTAACGGAGTTTTGAGTTCTGAAACCTATAACGAAATCGTAATTCTTTGAGATTGCTGATAAAATCCTTTGCATTTCCGTACGCTTGAAAAAGAAAAGGAAGCTCCTGCCAGTAAAGTTCTTCTTATATTTCAGCCTTATTTCCGAGTGAGAGTGTGCAGACTCTATTACCCCATTTATTGAGGAGAGTCCCTTCTCATCCTGCAGTAGAAACTCTAAAATGTCGAAATCTATACCGTGATCTTTACCCCTCTTAATTAGTTCCGAAATGGTCGTCGTTGCACCTGACGTAGGTGGATCCCCTATGGAAACGTAAAGGACTCTCATATGAGGACTACTATAAAATCGGCTTATATTATAAGTAGTATTTTCCATGTATCTTCATCTATACTTTTTCCCTTAACATTTGTGAACCATGGGACTAATAGAAAACTTCCTCTCTCCGTTAGCCAAAGTTTTTAACTAAGCAGACGTAATAGCTAACGTAATGTGCCTACCAAAAGTAAGTATAGTAATTCCTACATTGAATTCCGAAAAAATGATTAGTAAAACGCTAGATTCACTATCCCTTCTAGATTACGAGAATGTCGAGATAGTGATCATTGACGGTAGATCGACAGACGGAACCCTCGAAATAGTAAAGAATAAGGCTGTTGGCGACGACGTAAGGATGATAATTGAACCTAAACGAGGAAGAGGTATAGCGTATAACAGGGGAATCAAGGAAAGTAATGGGAAATACGTGGCGTTTCTAGATAGCGATGCAAAGATAGGTTCAAGTTTGTGGATTAAAAACGCCGTTAAAGTAATGGAAGATAATGAAAAAGTCGCTGTCGTATTTACTAAGGTTTACTCTCCAACGGACTCAAGCTTCATGCAAAAGTCCATTGATACGTTTCTGTGTAAGGGTTTCACCACCGCTAACGGAGCTGTCTACAGAAAAAGCGCCGTAGTAGAGGCAGGAGGGTTTAACACGAGTATGAATTACATGCAGGAGGACGAACTCTTAAATAAACTCGAAAAATTAGGCTATCTCTACAAAGTTAATACCTCCGATGAAATCCTACATTATCATCGCAATTCTATAATTGGATATATAAAACAGAACGTACAGGCAGCAAAAGGTGCGCTAGCGTATTTTAGGGCAACTAAGAGGAAGTGGATTTTAAAAGATGCGCTCTTGAGAGTCGCTTCGTTTTCAGGACTTATGGCCCTTCTGGCGTTATTAATGTATTTTAGAGACTTTAAGATTTTAATCCTGTCACTAATAACATTATATCTAGGTACCACCTACTTAGTTAATAGTAAAACGTGCGAACGTTACAAATTTTCTAAATATGTATTGACGTCGCCTGTATTCATCTTTCTCTCATTAGTCGGATATGTGTTCGGACTTTTACAGGTGATTCTTACATGAACGTTCAGAGCGTTAATGCATTAGTTTCCCAATACAAGGCGATCTACTCCTCTTATACCCATAGCCTTTACACGACGGAACTGATCGTATCTGTTCTCGCCATGACCTTTCCTGGGGTTATTTTACTTATATTATTGTTCTATAAGAAGAGCATTACCTCTATCTACAACGAGATTTGGTTTAGAATAAACAGGAGGGCATTAATCACCGAATATAAAAAGCAAGACAATGGTGTAATTTACGGGATAGTCCTTGGATTAATTATTGTTGCATCCCTAGCTTCGTTTGGTTACCTTTACTCCACAGGTTTCCAGAAGGAACCTTTTTCATATATGTTAATGCTCAATGAAGAAGGTGTTGTTGGAGGTTACCCGTCATACGTGCTAGCCGGAAGTAACGTGTCATTTCTGCTGCAGATTGGAAACCATGAAGGCGTTCCGATGCTTTACATGCTCACAATCACTCTGTTGAATTCGACTTATAATCAAACGTTACTATCACTATACCGTATTCTATACCCTGAGGGAAATTACACATTCCCTATATCCATCTCCATCCAGTATCCCGGTCAATACAAGATAGTTGCTAAACTCTACGACTTTAACCTTACTTCAAACTCATTTAAGTTTGACGGAGTTTTTAATCAGTTCCTTATAACGGTTAAGTAGGGGATCGCCAATTAGTTTTGAGACTATTTCAGGAAAACTTATAGCTTCAGAAAATAACTGTAACGGGTTAATGAGAAAGATTGAAATAACTAAACATGTCTCATATGAACAGCTTCTAAAGCTTTACTCTAAGGAGGATAGCGGAAAACTGAAACTAAGACTCCTTATAATAGTTATGCTTTATGAGGGGAGGACTGAGGTTGAGATATCCTCCTCAATAAAGGTTTCAAGACCAACCATAAGGAAATGGTTAAAGAGGTGGAATACTCAAGGGTATAAGGGATTAACAGACAAACCGCGTGAGAGGAAAATCCCTAAGGGAAGTAAGTGAGGCCGCTTATTACAAAATGTAACCTCTTAGACCCAAAAATTCCCAATGTTAGATATGCAGGAATTTTCCGGTTTGGGGAAAATCAGCCCAGCCTTATACTTAGTCGGACCTTGAGGATCAAGGGAAAATCTATCATTGGGCACAATATAACACGTCTAACTCTGCGGAAAACTAGGAATTATACTTTCGAAGGTTTATCATATACAAACTAATGGCCTTGGTTTTTTAAAGTCTGACAAAGCATAATGAAAAGCGAGGGAGAGATTGTGCCAATTCCTGATTGTTGCGATGAATCACACCCTCATAAACTAAGGGGATACATCAATGATCTAACGAATATTGACTTTTATCTTAACGATGTTCACGAACGTTAAGGTTACTCCTTATGAACTGCTACTCCATGATTGCTACATTCCCATTTGCCTTAGAAGGGGTAGAGAACTGCCCTAAGAGGTTTGTTAAGCTGCATGTCTAACTCGGCATGCGTGCGCTATAGAAATGTTTCGATAGGAAATACAGAGGAATTGGATAGGTGTTAGCTTCTATAATCGCTTGAACTTCTATATATATAAGTTATGACGATATGTATTGGGAAACATTAGAATTATGTGTATAGGATTTAGCTCTAAACAAATAGAAGATCCGAAATCCTTTTATATAATTTCCCACTAGAGTTTTCCGCAATGGAGGAAAAAAGGAGGCAATTCATAAAATATGCCGTGACGGGGATAGGAGCAGGAGTGACTATCCCCTTAGTTGAAAAGATGAAAATCCAAGGAGTTAAGAGTTCTCCAGCTCAATTTCTAGGTGGATTCGATATAGTAGTATATGGAAGTCCCTCGACGGGATATACAGCGGTAACTAGCAGTGGAACTATAATATTTCAAGGCAACTGCTCTCAAGGAAGCGGAACTTGCGGTATATATGAGGCAATTGATTACGCTGTAAATCATGGATATGGAAGAGTGGCACTTTTGGGTCAATTCTATCCTACTAGCTCGCCCTCACAGTTCCCAAATTACGAAGCTACGGTGGATGGTAATGCGGTAGTTTACGCCTCAGGGAGTAGCCTTCTAATGTGCATGTGGCTATATAATTATACATCGAATTCGATAAGAATCCAATGGTACGAGAAGGCAGGAGTTTTAAATTCGATCCTATTGAGAAGACCTTCGTTCTCCCAGAATCCATATGTAATATTCGATACACCCGCAGAATCATTATTTTTTTCCAACGGTCAACAGGCTTTGGGTACCCCATCATCCTTTTCTATCTCGGCTTGGGTATACGGTCAGGGTAACAATAACGGTGGCTATATTTTGACTTACGGTTCTCTAGAAAAGGGGAAAATATGGTCGTTATATATGGGGTGGGGAAATGTGTATTTCAGTGGTATTTCCTCATCAATACCGAGCGTTCCCTTCCATGTCGCCGTAACGTGTAGTAACGGAATTTGTGATCTATATGTTAATGGCGGGTTGGCGTCTTCAGGAACAGTATCAATGGACTACTCAATCTCCCCCGCCTACCTGTGGATTGGAAACTTTCCAATTCAGAACCAGCAATCCGGAATATTACCTATAAATGGTAGAGCAGTTATAGAAAATGTACAGATATATTCCGAAGCTCTGTCATCATCGCAGATAGGAACACTTGCGTCAACCCCAATGCAAGATCCTATAGATTACGGTTCTCTGATTTTCTGGGCTCTTTACAGAGGTATATTCTACGTCGGAGATCTCGTCACAGGTAAGGGATTCCAGAGGATGGGAGCACTCCTAAAGAGTGGGGTGTTTTAGATGCCGGTTGTGGTCTCAGATCACATGGATGAAGACGTAGATTTTTACGTACCTCCTGGAGCGGACGCTACTGATGCCCTCAATGACGCGTTAATACTATCAGAAATTTACGGTGTTGCACACATAGTTATAAGGGGTAGACTCTACGTTTACGCCTCTTCGAACCCTACATTAACATTGGATCAATCGGAACATTACGTATTCGAGGGAGATGGTCTCGGTGAAATAGTCTATGTAAATCCGAATGGTATTTCGAATCCTGCTAGTATGATATCAATATCCCCAATAGCAACGCAAGAGATTAGTTATGCCTCAAGCAATGCATCTGTTACAGGGGTGCTTCAGTATTCCACCTACGGATGGATAGTGGCTTTCCGTAACTTAAGACTATCCAACCTCACAAGCCAACGGTGGCTAATTATAACAAGCTTTCCCAATAAGATGCACTCGACTATGTTTTACTTTGAAGGGGTGCAGTTCTTCTCATCGATTTGGATAAATGAAACTACATTGGTTCTGTTCTATAACTGCTATGTAAATAACAACGAAATTCTAATCGACTCCCAGTCTAGGGAAGCCATAGTGTTAGGAACCAGGTTCGAGAATAACGGGGGGTTGGCAATATCTCCTCGTGGCTATGCCGTAATAGGATGCACTTTCGTCTCGTCAAATACATATCTTAATCCTGGAGTTGACGGAAACAACGGTTCCATAATTGGTTGCGTTTTCGATTATGCTAGGCTTATAACACAGGGCGCTAATAATTTAAGAGTTGTAGCGTCGCAATTCCAGAACGTCACCTTCTCAGGAAACGGGGGGTATGTGGAACTCACTCAGGGAGTAGATTACGCAATAGTCGCGTGTACTTTCGAAAGTTATCAGGTTACTATAAGTGATATTTACGGGGGGAGGAGCCTCTTCATAGCATTCAATACCTTTAACTTCGGATCTAACGTGGTTGTCCAAATAAGGGACGGATATTACATTGACTCTATTGTGATTACCGGAAACGTATTCATATCTCAACCCTATCACGCTTCCCTAATCTTTATTACAGGTAGTCCCGCTCCAGGTTCTAGCACAGTTCAGTTTACGGGAAAATTCAAAATGCTATACGCTACCTTTAACACCTTTATAAGTGGGGGGAAAGGTCCGGCATACGGCGTATCAGTTTCATCATCGCAACAGGTCAGCGGCCGGGCGTACATAACTAT
Organism: Sulfolobales archaeon HS-7; assembly: GCA_019704295.1. Lineage (GTDB taxonomy): Archaea > Thermoproteota > Thermoprotei_A > Sulfolobales > Sulfolobaceae > HS-7. Next base: position 1,599,955 of record AP024596.1, read on the forward strand.
AGCCCTCAGCGGAGTTTACTCGTACATAGCCTTCAACTACTTCGAAAGTAATAACGGACTTTACGATTTCTCTAACAACGAGGCAATAGGTTTCATAGCGGTAGAGCAACTTTCGAGTAATATTACTGGAATTTCGAATCTAATGATATTCTTTAATGTTAACGAGGGTAATCCCCAATACCTGCCATCTAATCAGAAGTATACCTCAGGATTTAATATAGGCGTAAACAATACTGTGTCGTGATGAAATGAAATTAATAATTGCATATGATGACGGGAGAACTCAGGAGTTAGAACCAAAAAAGGTCGAAATTATATCCTCACGGGAGGGAAATATCGCCCACTACAAAATAGCTACTCGTGGAGAGATTACCATCATATTCCATGCCTTTGTGCCCACCACCGAAATGGTAACCCTTACGCCAAAACTGCCTGATTTAAAAATAGAGGAAAAGATCGATTCCTCAAGGAAATATCAGATGTCAGCCAATGAAATGATAAATGCAGCAAAGAGTCGGATTAGGGGTTCACCCGAGTACAATTGCGTTTACTGCGGAGAACCCGCCTCTAATAGCTATCAAGGAAAGAGAGTGTGTTCTGAATGCTTTTCACAGCTATCATCAAAAGGCGAATCGGAGGAATTCCTTCGCTACGTCAATAGAAAACTTATGAGGAAATTAGTGGGGAATCAACAACGTTAGTTGAGAGGGAAGGGAAAAGAAGTGAACCAACTCCGGTCTTAAGATGATGAAGGCGGTTATTGAGATAGTGGCTGCAGTGAGCGATTCCATGGCTAGACGCGAATCGGCTGCAGTACCGGTAATAGCTCTTGCCAACAAAATACCAAGCAGTAAGGCAGATATCTCGATAAAGACGTAGACTATCTGGTACTCCATAGGGGTAAGGGATTGGAACGTAAACGGTAAGATCGAGCCTGTGGGCAATAACGAACTCTGGAGCTGATTAGAACCAAATGAACTTAGGACCTGAACTGTTAAAAGTGAGGAAAACGTTAACATTACCGGTGTCAGTATGCCAAGGAAGTTGTAAACCCTTAGCCTTAGCACGGCCTCTCTTTTGGACTCAGTGTATTCTTCAGTAAAGGAATGAAGTTCCTCTAGGAGCGTGGGAGAGACGTTCCCGCTCTCGTATAAAAGCTTTAACATAAAGAAAACGAACTTCCCCAACCAGCTTTTCGTGTTTATCTCAAGTTTCGACATTGGAACGCCTCTCTTTAGCTGCTCAGCGGCGCTCTTTATTACTACTCTGAATTCCGGTTCGTAAGATTCGGAATTACCCTTAGATATTATTGCCCTTCTTAGATCATAGCCAATCCTTCTAAACTCAGTTACCTCTCTGATGAACATTGGAAGAGAACGTTCAACTCCGTTGATATCCCTTATCTGTCCCCTTATCTGCCAATAAAGTGCCAAGAGTAAGACCATGGAACCTGCGTAAATCGAGATATATGGATAGTAAGGGAACAACAGATACGTAATCAGAGCTACAGCAAAACCCGCTACTGACGGGAGGAATATATCGTACTCTATTTTGTCAGGGCTTTTGGGTCTTCCCCCTCTTATAACTACGTGCATGACTATAGCTGAAAGGAAAGGCATGACCAGTAATATCGGTACGCTCTGCGGATCCGCGAGGGCTACGAAAACTATGAATAGGGTCGGAACTACTAAGAATAGGATCACTACGGATTCACCTATAGAACCTATTCTTTCCGCGTAAAGCTTCCACTTCAGGCTTAACCAAGTGGAGAACTCCGCGGCCTTATCATTCAGGTATTTCTCTAAGTCCCCACCCCCAGAGAAGACCGCTAAGTAACCGAAGAGGAAATCGGAGTACTTCTCCGATATCTTCGCTCTAGCTCTATCTCTTATCGAGTCTGCCATTGATCTACCGAAGGTGTAGAAATCCCGAAGAAAAGCCCTAGACTCCATTCTGAGAGCTGAGAACAGGTCCGATTTATTGACCTTTTGAAAGATATAGTTAATAGGTAGACCAGAAGACGACGCTATTGAAACTAGGGACGCGAAGAAGGGCAACTCGTACTCTATAACCCCCTTTGAACTCGCCACCTTCGACTTTATTTCAATCATGGGATAGAAGAACAGTATAATGGGAATAAGGATTATAACGACGTAGAGAATTATGAAAATCGGTTGGGGGAAAAAGTTAAGGTTAAACCTAGGTAAGAGGTAATTGGTAATGCCGAATAATAACGCTATTAGCGTAATACTTATGGGAATGTAATCTATTCCCCTTGCAGCGTAATCCATTACTCTGAACACCGCATTATCATACCCTCCTATTACGGAGAGATCCCCCTGTACTCTCGTTACGTACCAGTTGACAATTCTCTTAAACCTGTCATTACCCAGAAATACCTTTACCACCTTTACGGATAAAATACCGTGCATCGAGTTAAGCTGTTGATATATTGACATCTTGGTTTTAGAGAGGTTAAAGTAAGAGGCTATAACCTCGTACGCAATTAAACCTATGAAAGCGGCAACCAGGGAGAACCCTATAGCCAAAGAGTATACTTGATTGTGAACCAATCCGTCAAGAAACACATCAACCGGAATAAGAAACAGCCCAAGTACGATGTCAACAACTGCAAACAGTACCAACCTAACAGTATCCCTGTTCTTTACGAAAATTATAGAGTAGAGTAGAAAGAGGAGTGCTGGATCCTTCCCCTCCCTTGCCTTATCACTCAATCTATCCACCCCTGGAAATTATCGAGTCCAGTCTCTCAGGTTCAAGGTAGTACATTCTTAGATAAGTTGCCAGTTCCTGGTAATCCCTTATATTCATCCTAACTAAACTGTTGATAACCTTTTCCCTTTTCCTTACCTCTAATTCCAGTCTCGAATTACTCCATGCTAAGTACCTTGCCGCATCCTGGAGTTGATGGGAATTCCTCAAAAGGTAGGTCAAATCGGATGGAGAAGTCTCGTCCGTCATCGGATCGTAATCGAAAACTTTAGAAAATTCCTTGGAACCGCTTGTAGCCAACCTGTTCTCCCATATCCCGATCACTCTCCTGTACTGTTCCCTTGTCGCCAGATCGCTAAGCTTATTTACCGAGACTATAGCAGCTAATAGTTGTTCGAACTCTATCGCTAGGATCTCAGGAAGTAATCCCAAAATCCTCAGTTTTACCTCCTCCGGGGAGACGCCGTGAAAAGTGGTTAACCCTCCATGACCCAGAGCGGATGCCTGTACGAGGTTCGATATTTCCGAACCCCTGACTTCTCCGACTATTATGTAATCGGGCCTGAACCTGAGGGAAGTTTTAAGGAGATCCTCCATCTTTATTTCCTTACCCGTCACGAATGAAGTGGTTCTGGTAAACAGTCTATTCCAGTATTGATGGGGTAACAGGAGTTCAGGTGTGTCCTCTATCGTTAATATTTTAGCGCTTGGATGAAGGAGGGTTAACAGGGCATTTAGGACGGTTGTCTTTCCAGAGCCCGTTGGTCCTACGATTAGCATGAACTTCTTAGCTTCTGCGAGAATCCAAAGGTAGACCACCTCCGGTACAGTGATCATTTTGGAATTGATCAGATCTATTACGGTAAAGGGCTTTTCCGGATGTTTCCTGATATCTAACGTAGAACCCGGAAGGGAGACTTCGGAACCGTATATCATTGCGACCCTGTGACCCTCCTTTAAGATGGCGTCCTGGATTGGGTTAGCCAAGCTTATAGATTTTCCGGACCTTTCAGTGATCTTTTCAATTAAATCCCTTACCTCCTCCTCATTTTTGAACCTTATATTAGTATCCAGCCTTAGAAATTTAGTATAAAGTTTATGGACTACGGTAACGGGCTTATTGAATCCCGTTAACTCGATGTCCTCTATCAACTTGTCGTAAACAGGAGGCGTTAGGGCCGAGTAGGACATCTCCCTCACTACGTAGTAAAGTATCCTGTCAACCCTACTCGGGTTATTCTCTACCTCTAAATTTTCGGCAATTTTCACTATGTAATCCCTTATGAAGTCCTTGAACATTAAGGGAGTTCCCATGTTCTCAGGATCTTCTGAGACGGGAAGAGAAGTGTACATGTAACGTAAAACCTGTCTGATGAATTCCAGATCCTCCGGGGTTATTTTAGGTTCGGATATAACGTAATATCCCTTTCCGTTACTCTCCATTACGCTTACCTTTACCTGGGAAAGTAATGGATCGGCCTCCCCAAGATCGTATGAGGTTAACACTGAAGCACCTGTAGGACCAGGTTCTAATTCAATAAATGAAAGTCCAAAGGTATCCCCTTTATTATTCTTTCTGGTCGCTTTGCCTGGCATTTTCATTAAAATTTATTAATGAATCTCCCCTATTTAAACATATATGAAAGGAGTATCAGAGATTATAGGAACGGTATTACTTATAATGATAACCCTGGCAGCCTTAGCCTTCGTGGTTGTTTACTTTTACGGGAGGTTCAGCAGAGATAACGCAGGGTTAACGATACAAAGTAATCAGATCATATCCCAGGCAGGTTCAACACTCGATTTGGTATATAGCTATCAAAACTCGTCGGAGCGCTACGGGACCATCAAAAGCGATTGGATCTTTTACATAGAGGATACAGGAGAGTATCCCTTAACGATAAGCGGGATATGTTGGATTAACGGTGGAAAACAAGTAATTAACATTAATACTGTTGTCGAAATTGCCAACTCCACAAAACCAGATATTTACGAGAGTTTTCCATCTAAAGGTCTCACCTTAACCCCCCACGTCGTCTACTGGATAGTAGTTACTAACGCTACACCTCCTTTTCCTCCTTATTTTCCCATCCCCTGTATGATTGACTTCAACGGAGTGATAATAATTCACACAAATGGGGAGTTCATTGAGGTGTGATTATGCGTAACTCCAGGGGACAGTCATCAATAATAGTAATGATAGCCATAATAGCAATATTCTTTCTATTCCTTTCGTCAATTAGCTACTACGAGTACGAGTTCTCACAAATAGGAAACGCCTATAAGAACTCCCTCCAGCTACAACTGGATAAATCGAAGGAAGCACTCGAAGTGCAAGTTTTCAACGAATCGACTTCTCAAACGAATTGCCATTACAAGATCGTAATAACCAACATCGGCACTATAGGCTCGTGTATAATAGGGATCTATGCGATTTACAACCAGAGTAGTTACGTTACACAGGAATACGCCAATCCCACCTTTCTACCCGTTAATCAATCGGAAGAACTCCGCATTACCCTCAATCAAAACGGAGTTACTGCTTTCTTCTTAGTTACCGCATATGGTAACGCCTTCATATCTCCGGCATAGTCTGGAAAACATTTTTAGTTATTCTAGAAGCGACCTCTAAAAAACCCCAAAACGTTTTTATATAAGTTTTGTAAAACATGTCATTAATGATAAGGTATAAGTCAGAAAATAGGAGGAAAAAAGGATTAGAAAACATTTTAGGAGCGATAATGCTGCTACTAATAGTTGTGGTAGCAGCTGCGTTTCTTGGATATTACGTGTTCAGATTAATAGGTTCACACACGGAGAATACAGGTGTGCGTATTATCAGCGTTTCACCGTTAGACTATCAGGGTTCTGCCTATTACTTAATAGTCGGTGTACAGAACACTGGAGGTACCAATGAAACGATTACCGTTCGCGAGTTCGCCGGCTCGATTACGGGCATTAATAGTAATTCAACTTCTGGTGTCTATAAATATGGTATTACGCCAGGGGCAGAAACGTTAATATGGTTAAGCTTAGGTTCCGGCATCCCAATAGGTACGACCATCACAGTTCAAGCATCCGCAAGCACTGGAGCAAACCAAGCCGCTTCTGGTGCGTCGGAATCTGTAAGCTATACAATACAGTGAGATATATAGAACATGTTACGGCTGTGTTATAGAAGTTTATACCTTCTTTTTTCACTTCTCTCATACATATTTTGAGGATCGTCACTTCGATTAAGTTTTACCTCATTCTCACATAACCCTATGTTTACCTCTTACAAAGAAAACACTTCTAACGTAAATCTCATTTTTACGTGATTTGCGTTCCCCGCGATTGTAGCGATTAACTTAACCATTTCCCAATCGAAATTGATCAAATTGTACAACCTTACATCCCTCCCAGATATAGGATTCTTATATAATATGTAAAAAACGATATGAGTTTAGAGAACCACTGCGTTATATATCCTTGAACTCTAAAGATCAATATTTTCCCCTTTGTTAATAACCGTTTCAAGGAATGATTCTGTAGGAGGAAATCGCATCCTTAGAATTGTGAAGAACTGTGACACAGGAATAAGGATGGCAGGGAAGAAGTGTTGAAACGGGGATGTAGATTAATTGAGGGCGTAGGACGGAATTTATTCTTCTCAATAACGTATTGAGAAGATAATCATTCTCTCTTTGCAGGATGACTGACGTTAAATACCCTCATCCAAATCGGAGTAGTCATTGAAAGGCCAACCTGTATAGGAGAGTCTAATTATCAAGGAATTAAATATCCCCTTAAGTGAGGAAACCGTCTAGGAGAGCGAAAACCTTTCTTCTAAAAGTCTCGTAGGAGAACTCCCTGGCACGATTCAGTGATTTCTGGCTAAGAATTGAGAACTTCTCCTCGTCTATAATGATATTCATGATTTCTTTTGCCGCCTCCTCTGTTGTGTTATAAAGAACGCCGTATTTCCCTCCATCGGAAATGTCAATCAAGGAACCAGTTGCGTTGTACATTACGGGGACGGCACCAACAGACATGGCCTCTGCAACCCCTAGTCCAAAATTATCGTTTCTCATACAATGTAAAACGACTTTTGCGTGACTTACTATCTCCAATTTTTCCCTTTCAGGGACATCAGTTAATAGTTCTACATCTTCTCCTGCCATGTTTTTGAGTTTTTCAAAGTATTCCTTAGAGGACCTAACTTTGTCTAGACCTCCTATTATCTTAAACTGAACTTCCTTATTTTTCTCTCGGACCAATTTAGCTATGTTAATGAACTCGTCCCAATGTTTAGGTTCAACATACTTCCCTATACCTACTACGAGTTCCTCCTTCTCTCCAACCACAGGTTTCCAGAATACGTCCACGGGTGGATATATAACAGAGCATTCGTAGTTATATTCATTCCTAATGAAGTCCCTAATATAAGAAGAACTACAGACGAGCCCCTTGGAGTTGGCTGATCTTTGTATTAAACTCTCGACTACATTTGCATAAACTCTATTCAAACCTGATCTCCTATTGACTATGTCATTCCTAGACATTAATGCCGTCGGCGGATATATTATATATGAAATGTCTAAGCCAACTGGAACGTCTACGTAATAGAGGTTAATGGAAATGTCGAATCTCCCCAAAACCTTCTTGGCATTTAACATGATGTAATCTAATGGACCAGAAACTAAAGGACCTGTCAGAATGGGCACTGATGAACTCTTTACGCCCTTAACTGCATCCACCATATCCTGAACTTGTGGCAATTTTCCTAAGTTGGGCGTAACTGAAACTATTTCTGAAATACCGTACTCTCTCATGGCTTTAATAAACGCTGTCGCAGTCTTTGCCTCACTGTTGAATAAAAGAGGAGGTAAGACTACCAGCGATTTGAAATTCATTACTTCTCACAATGTTATAGTGAGGAAGCCTATAAATCTTCATATAGGTAATTAGGCTCCCCTTATGAACTTGGTTTGGAAAGTCTCGATTAGCTTAAGAGAAGCAGTCGTTAGACAATTCTGGTCTCATCATGAATTTACTTCGAACGTTCTTATCGGTTAGCTACGTGTAAGACCACTACTAGGGCAAAAGGGATAGTAATTATCCGATTAAGGTAATTCTTCGTATTTACTATTATTAAATTTCCAAAATACGAATTAAGCACTGCAGACACTTTTATATATTCATTTAATTTTATTAGCAATAAATTTACTGTAATATTTTTATCTAATATGAATAGATTTTTATACTACAGAGTCTATATTACTCCTAGTGAAACCGAAAGTATCAATTCTTGTGGTTCATTTCAATTCGATGAAAATTAGCGAAATAGTAGAAAAACATATCAAAGCCCTTTCTAACTTAAACTACCCAGAATATGAAGTGGTTGTGGTTGATAACGGTTCTACAGACTCCACATTAAAATTTCTAAGGGAGAGAATCTCCGATTCTAAGTTCAAAGTAGTCAGATCCGATGTCAATACTTACTTTGGCGGTGGAAACAACGTTGCCTTTAGGCATGCGTCTAAGGATTCAAAATACTTTTTCTTGGTGAACCCTGACGCTATACCTAATCCTGACTCAGCCGATATATTGGTTGAACTCATGGAAAGCGAACCAAAGCTTGGCGCCATACAGGGCAAGTTCAGAACTGATAAAGGAAGAATTGATACGGGGAGGTTCATTGCAGACGATGGAAACGTTATAAGACTACATACCACCAACCTAGACCCGAATAAGGAGAGCATGGTAACGTATGTATCTGGAGCCATGATGATGCTCAGGGGCGAGGTACCCAGGGCTCGCGGTTACATCTTCCATGAAGTGCCGTTTCTCTACTTCGACTCCAGCGTACTTGGCATGGAACTTTATCATGAGGGGTATGAGGTTAAGTACTTTCCTTATGAAACGGGATATCACAAGGGAAAAGGAACTACAGGGGATAACGTGAGTGAAACCCATATACATATATCGAGATTCATGTTCATGATGGTAACTAATTCCAAGTTCAGGAGATATCTGGAAATGTATTTCATCTCCAACTATGCTAAGGAAAATCTGAGGAAATTTATGGGGAAAAAGTTAGCTTCCCCAAGGAATTACTTAATGGCGTATAGATTAGCACGCAAATACAGCAAAGAGTTTCCCGTTAAACTTAATATATACGGTATTCCTCACGCTGAATTCCCTTACAAAAACTTCTTTGTTGATATCGTTTCAGCTAAACTCAGGAAGAGATTTGTTAATGATAGCTACAAGATAGTAATACCACAAGGAAGTAAAGGCACTTCCCTCAATGGTTAAAGTGCGCTTCTTTGAACTCTAAACATCAACGTCCTTTTACGTTAACCGTGCCAAGGAATGAACCCTGAGAAGGTAAAATTGAGTACTGTCCTTTTAGAGAGTGTAGTTAAACCTGCTCAACCCATTCATTCTTTGACCTTTGAGTTATACATAAGACTTCCCATATATTTCCGAAGACTCCGTACAAAAAAGAGGGCTGCGATTATACCTTAGGTAATACAAAAAGTCTCCTTTCTAAATCTCCATAACAGTCGTACCTCGTCCCGCTCTGAAGAGTTAAATTTAATTCCTCTTAATCAGAAGAAATTCAATACTCCTAAAGAGGAAAGCAGTGGATTAATCTTCATTGGTCTCTAGCCTATGGAGTGGTATGCTCCGAAAGATCTAAAAAGGAGGTAAAACATATAGGTATAACTTTCACAATTTCATCGTCTTCAAATTTCACGTAACTTGATTAATACTTTTTAAAAGTATTTACTAAAATTAATAATATTAAATTATTAAATATAAAATAAAATTCTCTAAAAGCGATTACGGATGAGAATGGGATTCAGAGTATTACGTTAATAAGGTTTTACGTTTCTGAGTACGTCGTCCGTGGCCTTCGTTATATCCTCGCTCGAACTGTAGTTCACTTTCACGCCTGCTTCTAGCATCTTCCTTATGTCGAGGAGCATCTCCCTAACGTCCCCTTTCCACCCCCTGCCCTCTCCCGCATCCCTGAACTTATGTTGAGGGTTTAGCCCCATTTCCCCCTCTACAATTGAGGCTATCTCCTTAACCGTTACCCAATCGGAATTGCCCAAATTGTAAACCTCGCATTTCCCAGTTACTTTAGCTAAGTGGATCATGGCGTCAATGACGTCCGAAATGTAGATGTAGCTTTTCCTCTGTTCCCCATTTCCCAGTATCTCCAAGGTGGTGGGATCCCTCATGAGCTTCTTGATGAAGTCGGGTACGATTCCGTGGGTTTGCCTGCTTCCCCCAACAACGTTAGCCAACCTGAGAATTACGGTCCTTATCCCGTAAACCCTACTGTAGAATTGGAAGATCTCCTCCGCCATGAGCTTGTAAACTCCGTAGTAGGAGATAGGAGAGGTGCTTGATTCCTCTGGTGTAGGGATTACCCTTGTCTCCCCGTAAACTGTTGAGGAGGAGGTGAAGATCACCTCCTCGCAGTCGCTTTTCCTGCAGATCTCCGCGACGTTAAGTGAGGCTCTTACGTCCTGATCGAAGTGCTCCCCAACGCTCTCCATTGAAGTCCTTACGTCCGGATTAGCCGCCAGGTGGTATAGAGTACACCCCTTTTCTAACTTGATATCGCTCGTAAGCCTTAAGTCCTCCACAAGGTAAGTTGCCCCTTCTACCTTGAAATTTCCCGACGAGAAGTTATCCACGACAAGGGGTTTCTCCTTTATCAGCCTCTCGGTAAGGTAGGAACCTATGTAGCCTGCTCCCCCAGTTATAACTACCATGAGATCTGAGATGCCGTGAAGTATTAATGTCTTGTGAAATTAACCCTCGCTACTTCTATACGTCTTTAGGTATTTCTTATTTCGTTCAACTTCAGTTGTTAAAGAAGTGTTTTGCGTTAATTTCTATAACAGTAACAGCAGTAGATACTCTCTCTTTTTTAATCACGGGAGTGGACAATTCATGTTACGAAAGTCTTAATGGGGGTAGTTGTTTCTCAGGGAGCCACCTGATTACTTAACTAGTCAAATAATGGGATTTCGATAGGGTATGATCCTACTACACCAACTGTTCTTCGCGGAGAAACTAACTGATTAAAAGGTCAAATTGAGGAACTGTGATAGAAGAGAATAGGGTGTGTCGTTTTTCACTTGGTTGATACTCCTACCCCTGAAGATTGCGAGGATTTCCGAAGCGAGAGTGCATTTTTTAACCCTTTAAGTAGCGATAAGATGCTTAAAATTACGGGAAAGAGCGGGACCAACGTTCATATACCCTTTTTGTCAAGTCCGTGCACTTATAGGGACTACCCAATTAACGAAAAGTTAAGGTTGATGTAAATCCCGTAGGTCTACGTAACTGCTACGAACACAGCAGGAGGTTTTCAGAGTCCCTTTCCTCGTCATTTTATGGGAGTATCGACTTGACGTAAGAATCAAGAGGCTGTTAAGCGTTTACGGTCATAGGCTAAGAGGTGGTGGCGGTTACGCAAGCATTTATTCCAGATTTATTATTCAGACTCTCGCCGAATATGACGCCATAGGGAGGGGGGATCAAACGAGGTCATTTCTATACGTAGACGATCAGATTAAGGCGACAATTCTGATAATAGTAAGAGGAATTTCAAAATGTGAGATATTTATTATAGGATGCGATAGGGAGATAATAATCGTTTAACTACTCTATTTAATTAGGAATATCACATCCTAAAAATCGAAAATAGTTAACTTGAATGGTAAATCAGACAATTGGTTAAATGTAGCTAATATCTCAGAGGCACGGAACTTTTGGAATGGGAGCCCAAGATATGACCAGCGGAAGGACTTAGGTCCGCAATAAACCGATTTAAGGGCGTTTAGAAGTTAAAGTCAACGTAGTGAAGTTAGGTTACGTGGGGCGCATCACATTACTTGCCTCAAGGGGATGCCGTAATGGGTATTGATGTAGATCGAAACAAAGTAGAGGATCTTGAGAATGTAAAATTACCACATACATGAACCTGGATTAGAAAATTTTCTCAGCCTAGCAAGATAGAAGATTGAGCTCTCAGCGATAAAAAGTGCTCTTGAGTTTAAATTAGTCTTCATAACAGTTAAGATGGAGGGAGACGACTTCAGAGGTATTGAAACCTACTCAAGTCGAAGAAAGTAGTGGATATGCGAAGAGTGCTTAACCCTAGGTACTTCAGCTTACTGATGCAATAGGCAATTTAATTAAGAGGGGAACGAAATTTCACGCTAAGAGAATTCAACAAGCCTTTGATTTAGGTAATATTAATGGATATCTCAACTACCTTAACACCTTACGGGAAAACCGATTCGATTGTCATGAACTTGTTTAGGAGGCAAGTCCGATCACTCCCATCAGGAAAACGAAGACAAGCGTAATGAAATACACAATACTTCTCGCTGATGAGTAAGCGTTACTCCCCATTATCTTACGATTGGAAACTACTATACCAAGGATGAGAAGTGGAAGGGTTATCACAATAGGTGAAACCGAAAGTATAGAAACCGCAAAATTCATTAAACCTAAGAAGTTTCCGTAGATGGCCACGATTACTAGAGCAGGAAAAGATTCAAGGACGTAGAGTATTAATGCGTTTTCTCTCTTTCTATTACTGCCAAAGATCTCCAGAACGCCCCATGAGCTGGCCAAGGACACCACAACAAGTGCTAGAAATCCCGCTACAACTAGGAGAAAACCTAAGATGAAGTTGCGAGGAAGAAAATCGGGGGATAAGACGGCTGTTGGGAATCCCCTTGCCCCGAGAATTTCCGCAAATACTATTATCCCTTCGGTAGCCACTGATCCCAATATGGTTTCTCTACTTAACCATGATAGCTTCTCACTAGTGTTTCCCCTTATCGTACCGTATTTAACCGCAGTAGAGTAGCTCTGATAAACCGGCATACACGGCGGAGTTACCACTGCGCCTACATTGACCGCCATGAACAGTAAAAATTTCTCTGTAGGAGAAAAATAAAATATAGAGGTAACAGGATGGAAGGGAAAAACGAAGATCAATGAAGTCGTCAGAAGGACGCCAGAAATTCCAATTAGAATCCTCTCCGCATCCGACAGTTTACCTGAAGTGAATACTAGCAGGTGAAATATAAATGCCAAAATTATTCCCGTTATGGGGTTCAATCCCATCAGCATGAAACCGATTCCTATTCCCGCATATTCGCAGAGGTAGGTGAACAGGTCTACCGAGAAAATGGGAATTATTGACGTCAGTGCGAGTTTGGCGGAATACCTCTCCCTTATTATTCCCCCGATCCCAGAGCCCGTCACGGCTCCTACTCTGCCTGACGCCTCTTGAATTACGTATAGAGGTATTGAGAGGACCATTATGAACCAAACTAGCCTTAGACCGTATTCGAGTCCGGTAATATATCCTCCTATGAAACTGGCGGCGTCTGCATTAGAGAGAAGTGCCACCCATGCTGGTCCAAACAGGTTCATCTTTTCCCTTATAGACATTGTCAACCACTATGGGAGGTCCAAGCAGATCTGATTATCTCTAATCGTTGGTTTGTAAACTTCCAAATTTCCCGTCTCCCTCCACTTACCGTAAGCCTCGCCGTATGGTATTTTCAGCGGTACACCCGTGTTCAGATCGTACACGTAACCGTGCATATAGCAGGTGATCGTCTCGTTTTCGACTTTTCCCTTTGACATATCGGCTCCTTTATGCGGACAGCAGGGAGAGATCACCCATATCCTACTATCTGACTTATATATTACGAAAAAAGTATTGCCTATTAGCTCTTTCTGTAACACGTTGTTTTTTACCTCATCTTTGGGTATACATCGTATCAACGGGTTACTTACTTCCTTTTTTCGATAGCGGTCCCTCACCAGGATAAGATCTCCTGAAATGTCCTGATGGTCTGCCATATAGAAGTTCCAAGAACCACGCCTCGTGCTCTATTTCCTCCTGTAAAATCCTCTGAGCTAAATCGTAAGTTCGTGGATCTTTTCCTAACGTCATCTCGCATACCTCATTCCACGTTCTTATTGCACACTGTTCCGCCTCTAGAAGGACTTTGAGTATTGTTTTGGGATCCTTCCAGTTCTCGGGAAGATAGGGATCCGCACACGCTGATACATCTGCAACTTGCCTCATATCCCTGGGTAGCTCTCCTCCTAGTTCGTAGACTCTCTGTGACATTAATTCAAAGTGTAATCTGTCCTCAAGACGGGCATCTTCAGCGATCTCCTTTAATCCCTCTCCTTCCAGCCCAGTTAGGTGCATTCTCAGTATAGTATAGTAGTAGTAAGTGGTAAACTCGGCTGCAGTAGCCTTTACCAGCTTATCTATTAACTTATTCACATCAAGTCCAGACTTCCTGACTTCCTCTACTCCAACTACTTCTAATTCATCTCTTCTCTTATTCTCCGACATATTTTACCTGTTATATCATAGTTTATATCTATTAATAAGTCTTTCTATTTAATAGTTAGTCTAAACTAAGACGTATTAATTACGTAACGATTCCACAAGATGTTCACTAAAAATTTAAATAGTGGGAAAATGAATAAAAAATAATGAAGGAAATCATAGGAATGTTAGGGATAGTATTCTTAATTATAGTGATGGTAGAGGTGCTCTCAATTTACAGTTCCACATCATCGCAGATCCAAGCGTCGTATATCCAGTCAATATTGACGATGGCGCAAAACTATCCAGAACTAACGTCTACATGGGGAAACGGAACTCTTGCCTACTATGAGGACTCCGGTGATCAACCCGTCTGTATAGTAGGGGTTGTGTACTTTCCGACGCCGTATGCTCAACCTTTCGTGCTGGATTTCAACTATACGGATTCCAGCATTCCAGCGTTCGCCTCTCCAAGCCTGATCCCTTCAAAGTGTTACGCTACGTTCCTTAACGTTTACTCAGTGCCTCAGGGAAGCGGATTCAAACTATTAACGAATGGGGTAGTTGAGAAAGGCAAAGTACTTCTCTCTCCAGGAGATATAATAGCCGTTCCCTACGAATCCGGATCGGTGGCCTTCATATCCTCCACTGGGTTATCGTTTTATTACCCCAATTTGCCTAGAGAAGTAACTATAAATGGAGATCAGATTGAAAAGAGCAACAGTCTTGTTTTAAGTAAATTAAATACAACTCTTAACAGTGTAATAAAAGAGGCTGAGAATTCGTTTTACTCAAAGGATTTCAGCTATCTCGAAGTTAAGGTATACAGCGTTAATAATCAAGGAACGAAAAGCCCTAGTGTAATAGTATATCTAGGTAATGGAGCTCATTACGTTGTTAAAACAGATGAGAAGATACTAGTGGATCAATGTACCTTGGTTACCCTTGTAGCGAACACCTCGCCCTGCTATTCGTTTTCTAGATGGGGGGGAATTCCCTCAAAAACACTTAATAATCATGGACTGATAGAAACGTTCATGTTTAAGGGTCAGCAAACGGTATGTGCGTATTTCAACCAGTTTTCTCCGAAGACTTTCCTAAACGGAAACTTTTATTCAAACGTAAGCGTAGTCTTCGAATGGCCGGGCACAGGAGCTCCCATAGGAGGATACGCCACGATATCAAACGGAGGAAAGAGCTTAAACATATCGAATAACGCGACTTTCTGTGCGAGCTTAGATACCAAGTTAACGCTAACTCCTAACTCGTTCTGCCTTGGACTCGAATCGAGCGGTGGATATGGAAGTTTACGATTCACCCCTGGGGTTACAAATAAATTGACTCACGTTGATTACCATCAAGTACATTGTTATGAAAGTAAAACTTCGAAAAAAACCATCAAGTACGACATAGAGAAGGAGGTGGTCTGCTACGTCCTTTATGATTCGGCCTTACAAAGCGTACATGCGGGTCTTATAGGACAGAAGAGTTCTAAGAATTGCATTGAATATTGCTTTGTTAACGAAGTTTGCTTTTACTTCCCATATGTGTACTATAGTATACAGTTTAGAGATATAGCGACTGGTCAAATTGTTAATGCGTCAGGGTTCGATAATACCAGTTTAGTCTATGGAGCTTACGCTCACGGTCCGTATAGTGGCGTACCGAGGAACAATTGCTACTGGGGACAGGCATCGGTCTTTCAGAATCAAACCTCCCTGATATTCTTTGACTCCCTACCAGGAAAACAAAATGAATCTACATTAAATGAATTTAACTCTACTATTACAGCCATTCCGGGAGCGTACTTCAGGAACAACACGGAATTTTCGTGGATGAACCCCGTTTTTGGAACTACGGGTACATATCCGTTTAAAAACGACACGTGCATATCTACGGCGGAGGTCATTCAGTGCGGAGTAACGCTCTTCTTCAGGCCCATTGAATTAGTGAAAATAAAGGCTAACGGTGAAGGCTACGTAACGTCGAGTTTCGTAAATGCCCTATCGGGAAAGAATCAGACCCTTGGAATTAATCCTTATCAATGTGCAATAGCATTAGTTCCATACGGTTACACCCTTAATGTCAGTTCTGACTCCTGGAATTCCCACATTACGTTTAGTTCCGTCACAGTATCTAACGACTCTCCTCCGACGGAAAGCGTCGTTTACCCAGTTTTCAAGAAATTCAATCCCAGCGACGTAGCCAGTCCCTACTGTTGGAATGGGACAGTTCCAAGCAGGATCAAAAATGTTATGAATATCAAAGAGGATTCCTTCATAAGCATACCTATCCTGGACTGGGCTACGGTAAGCGTTCAATACAATGGAGAGGAGACAGCTAAGATAGTACTTGCAACAAATACGGGGGGATTGTTAACTTATACCAACGGAACTCAAGCGGGAATAGTTGTAACTTCGGGAGTTTACGAACTTCCCGTTAACTCCATGCTCTACTTCAGTGGAGCACCTTATTTAGGGAACACGTTTTCAAATTGGTCTGGGAACATAACGGAGGTAAGTCGAACCCCATTCGAGTTATTTAATTCTACGGGAATGGTTCAGAGTTTGCCCAACGGACCCGCGGCATTTTACGTTCCCTCCTTTACGGTAGTGTTAAATTCCAGCATGGGAATAACCGCAAACTTCGTCAAAATACCTCCAGCCCTGTTGAATTATTCGGTCAAATTAACGTTTAACCTGCCCGGAAACTACAACGTTACGGGCGAGAACTCGATCGGCGGAATATCTTATCCCATAGACATTGCTCATTCCCTCAGTGATAGTGATTCAAAAAGTCAAACGTGTTCTTACGTTGACCTCACTGCAGGGAGTATGGGTTCCGTATTGGTTACGGGGTTCTTTGACGCAGGTAGTAACTACAACACCGGATTCAATGTAGGCCTAAAATCAAATGATAAGAGCTTTTACAGTTGCACAGTAAGCTTCACCAATTCCCCTAGTAATAATTACGCGATAGGGAACATAAGTTATACTTATATTACTGGATACTATATTGGCGTAATTTACGTAACCAGAGGTACAATGGTTAGACCCGCAATAGTTCCAATGTTCTATGGAACGGATTACTCGTCAGTTTTTGACGTCCATAATACGGCATCTGCAGGAGATTGGGTACTCTTCTTCATAGGGTTATTAGTGCAGATAGTGCTAACGGTCTTATCGGATGGAGCTACGGATGAGGGGAGTTTTAATATAGGTGGAGTTTTGAGCACGTTTTTCCTAGGGGCAGACATTACCGATTTAGGCAGCACGACGGAGGATCTGGCTTTCGATGTTATGAATAGCTTATCAAAAGTATTAGGTTTAATTAGTAAAGCCGTTTTCTACGCATCGCAAATACTGGAGATTATAGGAGAGGCAACGAATAACGTCCAACTCGTTAATGAAGGAACCTATCTGGGTATAGTTTCAGCCTTCGTAGGTGTTGCTTCATCCGCTCTTGACACGGGGGCAACCTCAAGGCAATTGAATGGAGTCGTCCAGGAAGTGGAAGATGAAACATCGGCCGACGATCTGTCACCAGCCGTGAAATTCCTAAAGAACTATGCTGGAAAACCGCAAAAGATAGTGAGCTTAATCTCCGACTCTGCCTCCACCATTGGCACAGTCGCCTGTTGTGTGTATACCTTTAAGTCGATCGCCAGTTCTAATTCCACTGGCGCAAATTTCGAAACCGGTGTTGGGGGAACCATAACCCAGTTCTCTACGATTACTTATAATAGCATGACGACCCTTACAGAACTGCATTTCTCCTCATATATACCGCCTGTCATATCTGTAGTAACAGGGCCACTCAACTACGTGCCGGCTTATCAGAAAATAGGCGGAGAAGCTCCAAATGGGAACTTCTGTTTAGGCTTAGCCCTCCTACAGGGATTCTCAATGAATTTCGCCGAACTGTATTACTTCGCAAATGGATATAATGAAGAAGACTCTGTAAGTTTCGTAACAAATAGCTATATGATCAGTCCAATTATAGCTTACTCAAATACACCCCAAGGGATATACGAAATAAATGGACAGTGTCTAACGATGAGTATACAGTAAGTCACTTCAGATTAATTCTAATCCCGTTTTTCATCCGTCTTAACGCCTCCTACCCTGGGGAGGTTCCTTCATGTATTCCCTCGTCATCCTCTCCTAGTCTTACAGTTATCCCTAGATACTGAAAATTGTCCAACATACATTGGTTTACGTTGTGGTGAAATATTAGAGCGACGAACAATTAAGGACCAAATTACCATCGAGTTTTACTCTTACTAGGTTTAATAACCTCAGTGGAAATTGTTTTGATAATTATTATACAGTCGTAATGGACGATTATTTTATTCATTTTCTGTTCCTCTTAATCGAACCTATAAGAATGAGCTCTAATAGTAGGTTTAAAACTTCCCACCGCCTTATCAAGTTACTGGACGATTTCCCTTAATTTATCCCTTATCCAGGCTGGGTCTTTTTTGTCCTCTATACCCTCCTTCGCTAAGCGTACTCCGAGCTTAAGACCTTTGACTTTAGCCATCTGTTCGGCATCAGCCTTCATCTCCCATAATGCTGTCCTTATAGCAATATCTGCCATTGAGAAGTGTAGATTTACTTCATATTGCTTAGATACGTAATATGGGGACAGGGAAAATTCGGCAAACCTCTCCACAATTCCCTTAACTTCTTTAGGGCGACTTAGGGAATTTCCGTCATAATGATGGATCTTACAGGTGTCATCTTTCAACTTAATGCAAGGATAACCTTCCTCATAAGCGTGAAGACAGAGGTAAGGTTCGTTTCCTATTCCCCTTAATGTAAATGGTATAAGCCTAAAGCCTCTATACACTTCCCTCTTTACGCTCATGTTCACCCCGATCGGATTGAAGGTGTATGAGAAATCTCCAGAAGAAAGCGGGTGAGGATTGTTTACCAGTAATCCTCCCTTACTGAAGTAATTCCCGTATTTACGCATACCCGCATCAAGAGGTTGCTCCAATATTCGAGAGTACGCCATCTGAAGTATACCTGTTTTATTGGAATTTCCTTGACTTCCAGGAGAAATAACCCCTGCCTCAGGAATTTTAACATGAGCCCTTACGTGATCCTGAACCCAAGTCCTACTAGGTACAGCATCCCCGTCTGTAGTTATGAGTAAATCAGCATTACTCCTTGAGTAGAGTAAGTTTAACGCTTCGTCAAAGTAACCTTCCTTCTGGACTATCCTTTGCAGTTGAAGAGAGTCCTCAAACTTACCCAATAGTTCCTTGATACCATCATTTGGAACTTCCTTATGAACGAGTATTACGTTAAAATTTTTAAATGTCTGCCTACTTAATGAGGTCAGAAGTTCCATTAATATCGAAACGCTATTCTTGTATAAGGGAATACCTACGGTTACCTCCATTCAATTGAGATCGTATTGGCCTTATTAAATACGTATAATGATTTACCTTAGACCTTCTATATTGTCGAATGATAGTTTTATACTTCTCCGCACTTTAAAGGGCCGGCACAAAAGCTCTCAACGTCATTCCTTGAATACGGTTAATGCCAAAGGAGGTAGAGGAAGATACGTTGATCTTTGGAGTCTAGAGGAAGTATACTATATAGATATTACGAGAATCGTCCGGGAACTTTTGATACATTTTAGGGTTTACAACAGAGTTTGATGCAAATCACACCGGACAGCCAGGTATCGTTTGATCAATCTTTTAATATTTAAACAGGAAGGTGTATCTATGGAATTTCCTAAATTCGATTGCAAGATAACTAACGCAAAGGAGGGGTACGATTCCGAAATAGAGATGTACTTAAGTACGGAAAGAATATTAGCAGGAGTTTTGGGTCTGCTAAGTCGAAGGAGCCCTAGATATAAGGATGATTATGCTAAGATGGTGAAGTTCTTGGACGATATAGAGGATTTCCTAATTCTAGGCAAAGAATTACCGGATTCCACTTTCCTCAAGGAAATAAACCAAGGAGACGATTAGGAGTGGAGCTTTACCCCTATTCTAAATAACGATGAAGCTCTTCTCTTATCTATCGCGGGAGGAGTGGCTAATCAATTGTTGTTCTGGTTCATAAGGGTTGGCAATAATGATAAGTTTAAAGACAGGTTCACGCCAGATATATTTATGAGAATTCAAACGTTGCATAGTGTAATACTTAACAGAATGACGGTTATTTCTAGAAATACTAAATAAGTTTAAGCTTATCCCGATATAATAATCAAAAAATTATATTGTACATCGGTACATGTCGAAGCTATTTAACTAATATTCGCCAAGATTGTTAAAGAAAATCCTTTTATCCACTGCAGAGGTTTATAATAATTATCTCCAATCCTCTATATGATTAAGAAATTACCACAAGCGTCGTACCATTATAATCATCATATACAATAACACGCGGATAAAATTAAAAGTGTACATGGTTTATGTGTTATACATTCCCTTCAGTGATTAGGTACTCGCTGGAACTGCCGAGTTCAGCTATTATTCTAACCCAGAGTTCTAAAAACTTATAATACGAGGTCTCCTCCCTCCTTAATAGGGAGTTGTAGAGTTCGAATTTATTGCCGAGTATATCCCATGTCGGAAAGTATGGATCCCCGCTAAGAATCCTTCCAACTATTTCCTTATATACCTCATAACCCTGTGGATCGAAGTACGATATCCTTTTTCCTATACTTACTAGCCTCTTCGCCACCTGCTCTTTAAAAAGTAACGACATGAGAATGGCAAGAACCGTCACTATTAACTGTATACTGTCCCCCGCTAGATCTCCTGGACGCATTATTGGTACACCTGTTTGATGGGACTTAACCAAAGGATTATTCGTAGATTCCCTCGTCCTTCTCTTAAGGGGAGTTAACTCGCTGTATACGGTTTCTATACGTTCGCCTGACGCGGTACTAACGTAAGCTATAACGGTAGGGTTTTTGGAGTTAGGGGTCAGGTAGGTTTTCATTACCTCGCTCAATCCTAAAATAGACGCATCAGGGCTACGTAGAAGGAAAGAAGTATCAAACGCTTTGCCTTTTTTCGAAGCGTAACTTATAATTCTCCTGAAGCTTTTATTCTCAGGTATTTCAGTTCTTACCCTTTCACCTTCTAGAGTTCGCTTAAACCTATCAAAGAGGAAGTTGTGGATGTTCGCCAGCTGTTCGCTAATATCAAAAGCGCTCATACCTCCTATTAATCCTGAATTATATGCCTCTTCTATGGGGAAATCTAACGCCGTGTTCGCGGCGTTTATCAATTTAACTCTGCTCACACCAGAATTAAGATATCTCAGGCTTAGGTCCAGAATGTCTTTCGCTATTTCGAAGCTATTTTCAGGAAGAGATGAGAAATACATCTTCAAGTATTTTTCCTTATTCTCTACATACTCTCTCTCTATTAAGGCCCACGTTAAAGTTTCCACTAGGGGCGATATAACGGCGGGATAGAAAACCGTAAGGGCGAAATGATGAAGTATTAAATCGTTAATAGTATCTATTATCCTATCGTCCGTTGTGAGGGATTCTAACGACTGCTCTACTGAAGACAAATTATCCTTTATCCATTTCGAACCGTCATTCATCAAGTTCCGAGGAATCCCAGTTCTTTTGTAAATCTCCTCACCGATGAGGAGTTGGTCTAATTCAACTCTCCATGATACCGCCGATATTATTGCAGATAACGAGGACCCGTTGAGAATTCTCCAGTGGCAATGTTCGTGGACTAATGTTCTGAATAGTTTAACATTCAAAGCGTTATCGACAGTACTATTTCCCTCCTCTATCGCAAAAGCAGCAGGAAGGGCCACACTATT
Source organism: Sulfolobales archaeon HS-7 (assembly GCA_019704295.1). Lineage (GTDB taxonomy): Archaea > Thermoproteota > Thermoprotei_A > Sulfolobales > Sulfolobaceae > HS-7. The sequence continues at coordinate 1,621,888 of AP024596.1, forward strand.
TAGCCAGTTCCAGAATTGTTTAGCTGCCTCATCACTATCCCCTGAATTTATACCTATCTCTGAGAGAGAGGTACCCGTCTTGATAACTATCGAATTACCCGTATAGATTCCCTCGTCAGAGTCGAGTTCTATAAAGGGAATTCCACCTACGTTCTTTTCCTTAAAGGAGTGCGAAAGATTTAGAGTCGTGTTATCGTCAATTATTCCCCTTGAAATCATCTCTATGGCTTTCAGCTTTAGTGAAGGCGGAGAATTCAAGAGAACGAGACGAGTAAGGGAAGGAAAATGTCTAACGAACCTATAAAACAACGATCCTTTACTCACTCGTATTTCCTCTTTACTTAAAGTATGTAATATAACCTATTTATTTTTTATGATTTTTTTCTCTATCAAATCTAGGAGTTCGATCTCCTCTTCTGTTAGCTCATCTACGTGCCTTGCTAATGACGCAGTGTAAAGCTTGACTCTCTTCCTCTTATCTAAGATTATTTGGTTTACCATTTCCTTTCCTGCATCAGTAATGGTGTAAACATCAAATTCGTCTCTCACTACTAATCCAGCGTCGACGAGACGTTGTAGCGCTTGCCATACGCTTTTTGGGTTTAGGCCCGTACCTCTTGCAATATTAGTTGCTCTTCCCTTTTCCTGTCGAGAGAGAAAGACCAATATCTCTACATCTATCGAACTGGGATCTAAGGCGGAATTTCTCATCTTGACCAATTAACTATTGTAGGAGGAATTAATAAGATTTTCTATGAAACGAATCTATCTACATACAGAGAGATTTATTATGATATTACGTTAGATCTCTAGCTACATGTTACATGAACATATACTAAAATAACGCCTTATCTTCCTAGTATAATTTTATTCTTTATTTCGTCATGGATTCTATATATAGAAAGATTCTATATATACATAAGCTTTTTAACAGTCACACAATAAGAGAGGTGAGATATAAATGGCATACGGTAAGAAAAGGGATAGGTATGAGCTCATTGGAGATATATTAGAAACCATCAGACCCGGAGTAAGGAAGACTAGGTTAATGTATCAGGCTAACCTAAGTTTTGACTTAGCAAACAAGTACATAGAGGAGTTAGAGATGAAAGGTCTCATAATTAAAAGGGCAGACATGTTTTTCTTAACTGAAAGAGGAAAATTAGTTCTAGATAAGTTAAGAAAGTATAATGAGAATAAGCGAAGTATAGATCAGATTACAGATTCTCTTGAATATGAGCTTAAGTGAAGATTCGAGTTTTCTTTACTTAAGTTATCCTTTAGATAATTCAGAAACGAATACAGTTATCTATTAGCTCATTGACGAGAGGTAATTTACGGGTCCTTCGCTAATTAAGTTTATTTAAAGAAAGAGGAAGAATTTAATTGAATGATGTTGCATCTGTAGGTAAGCATTTACGATCAATAGTTTACATTTATTATATTATCTTATTTGCAAATTACATTTTGCAAAAAACCCTGATCCACCCCTAACGTGTTTTCATAAGATTTATTGATATTCCTTTATACTTTAAACGACAGGGGAATTTCAGATAGCAATATGGACTAGGTTCGTCATAACTCAGCATGTGCAAATCCCTAACACTCTTCTAGATCGAGCAATGGATTCTATTGTCCCCTTTAGGTTACTCGAATTCCGTATATACTTCGGAGTAAAACCTGTTCTTAGGTAACGCTTAATATCCCTTCGCTGAACTGTTATACGGGAATAATGATGTAGGTACACTACGTTAACTCAGTATTTCTCTAAGAATTGTAAACTAATTTATAATTTCCTATATTGAAGGTATTATCAAGGTTCATATTTAATGAATAGAGTATACTCAAGACTCTAGACATGATAATAACAGTAATTAACCAGAAGGGGGGCGTGGGAAAAACAACTACCTCTGTTAATTTAGCATATGTTTTATCTAAAAGTAAAAAAGTTGGACTACTCGATCTCGACCCTGAGGGAGGTTCTACAATCTCCTTAGGAATAAGAAAAGCAGAACAGGAATTGCCAATAGGAGCGAACTTCATAAACATTCACGGAATCGATCTATTCTACGCTCATGTAGGATTGCTTAATAAAGAAATGAATGGAGAAATAGATGAAGTTACAAAGGAAATAAAGAGTTCTGAGAATAACCATGATGTTCTTATCATAGATACGCCTCCAAACCTTGGAACGCTTTCCGTGTCCGCTATGTTAGTAGCAGATAAAGTGATCGCTCCAGTTACTCCTCTATTCCTTTCAATAGAAGCAGTGAAAAATCTGGGTTCTAGACTCCAGAGTCTAGAGAAGAGAGCCATAGCTTTTACCAACGCTTCTAATAAACCAATTAAAGTCGACCTACAGTCGATTTCGTTTATCGATACATATATTCCGAATTCAAAAATATTTCAAGAAGCCGTTAGGCTAGGAATACCAGCAACTAAGTATGAAGAGGTAAAGAGCAAAAAAGGTAAAATTTGGAGTTCTTATGATAAATTATCTAAATATATTATAGAATGAGGCTATAAGAAAATGAGTGATATATCTCTTATTTTAAACAAAAAACGAAAAAAGGAAGAGAAGGGTCTAGAGTCCACACTGAAGAGAGAGGAAGAGAAGGGTCTAGAGTCCACACTGAAGAGAGAGGAAGAGAAGGGTCTAGAGTCCACACTGAAGAGAGAGGAAGAGAAGGGTCTAGAGTCCACACTGAAGAGAGAGGAAGAGAAGGGTCTAGAGTCCACACTGAAGAGAGAGGAAGAGAAGGGTCTAGAGTCCACACTGAAGAGAGAGGAAGAGAAGGGTCTAGAGTCCACACTGAAGAGAGAGGAAGAGAAGGGTCTAGAGTCCACACTGAAGAGAGAGGAAGAGAAGGGTCTAGAGTCCACACTGAAGAGAGAGGAAGAGAAGGGTCTAGAGTCCACACTGAAGAGAGAGGAAGAGAAGGGTCTAGAGTCCACACTGAAGAGAGAGGAAGAGAAGGGTCTAGAGTCCACACTGAAGAGAGAGGAAGAGAAGGGTCTAGAGTCCACACTGAAGAGAGAGGAAGAGACCTCTCCAAAGAGTGAGGGTTCCGAAACTTATAAAATTATGTCGACCCTCATTGGTAAGGACCCTAAGATAGGAGTATGGAGTTATCCCTCATATTTGGTACTTCAATACCTATATTCTACAAAACCTGGATTTAGAATAGGGAAAACGGCAAAGGAGGCACTTGAACGAGGGCTCATGCAAATGTATCCAGAGCTTTTTTCAATTGCAGAGGAGGTAGTTAAAAAACACAAATTCCAATAGACGATACAATATACTGAATCAGTATTTTCTCTATTATCTAACAACGAATGAAGTAGCTCATTTACTGAACTACAAGTTAATCCAGGCAAAAACTCTTAGCTAATCTGTAATATTTAGCTTAATTTTTGCACTTCAAGATAGATATTCACTAAATTTTGACATTTAATTTCTTAAAATGTTTTTCGTCAAAAGTGTAAATCTACTCGATATAATTTTTTCATTATAACATATGCGAGAGCATCGTTAATGTTTACGTCCTTCTCATTAGCCATTTTAACGACTACAGTGTAATCTTGCACAGTGACTTCTTTAATGAGAATGTTCTTATTGTTAATCACGTTTTCAATAACCTTAATTGAGCTAGTGAGGTTAGACAAACTCTCAATTACATTAGCAATTTAAGAGATGTGAACTACAGCAGTTAGAACTCTTTCATCTCCATAATCAATTCTTGTCAATACTCCGCTTGCGTTGTCTTTGATTTTCACAATCTTTTAATTAACAGTATGTTTTGGTTTTAGTAGTGCGTAAACGAACACGTTAGAGTCTATTACCTTTACTTTGAGTTAATGCCAATCACTCGGCAATTCTTCAATATTAACGCTTTCAATGAGTTTTGTTAAGTTCGAAACACGTGGGTAAAGCTCGATCCTATCGTCTTTTAGAATTAAGATGAATTCGTCAGTGTTAAACTTATTCCTCCATTCTTTTGGTACAACTATCCTTCCCTGGGTGTCAACGCTCTTAATTACCTCTTTTTCTATTTTTTACCAGAAACGTTTTAATTACTAATAATTAAACTTAACTATCAGAATACTATGGGAGGAGTAACAGGTTGTTCACACGTGCGTTGTGAATTCGGTTTATATAGAAAAATGGAATTAATTTAATTGAACGCTATCGTATAAACTAAATAGGGATTCGCACTTAATAATTTCTTTAATTAATCCATCTTTGCCATAATTACAATACGCAACGGACCCCTGAATTATCCCCACAGGTTGCTTACCATATTTATTAGCTATAATAATAGTTGGTTAAATATCATATAGGGAAAACTATATTGGGTCTACCGGTCAGGAAGGGGTGAACTTACAGCATTTAAGTAGTCTTGAACCTACCCATTTCGAAAAAGTTTATTAGTTAAGTTTACAATAGAAAATTAATGACTATAAAAATTTTCACTATAATAGCGGTCTTTACTATAGCGCTCGCAGGAGTCTTCGCCTATAATTCTATATTAGTACACTTGGTCCCGACGTATTTTTCTAAACATGACGACCCATCAGTAAGTGTCTGTTACGTAGGAGTATATGATTATAACGTGTTTATAGTTACGACACAGCCCTTTTCTCAAGTGAGGATCCTTAACCACACCTTCATAAGAGGAGGCCCCATTACAGTCAACCCTAGTGGAAATGCGGACTTTATAGCAAGTATTTACAGTCCGCTACTATCTCAGAAGATAAAGGGAATGACCCAAGTCCAGGTAACTATATACTTCAACGGTACCCCAGACACCCTCCTAATGCCGGTTAAGGTATTGAGTTCACCAATCCAATCAACGGGAGAGTTTTATCCACCGACTGGCCCTATTCCGTTGTAACAATTTTTTTCGTATCTAACCTTCTAACATGCGCAAACCTGAATAATTTTATCTTCGTTGTGGGTTTAAAGAAGGTGGAAGACCCGTGAAGGTGGGGATAGATAGCCCCCCTTACATAAGTTAAAATATTTGTGATTCAGGCTTGGAGCCTACACGAGTGAAGAAACGCAAAGGGAGTAAAAGGCCTAGCTAAAGCTTAAGTGTGAGGTGTATAACGCTCTAATCAGTGAGATTCCTAGTGCTGTTGAAGGAATTGAAAAAATTTAACTTGAGATGAGTTGAGGCAACTCCCTCAAGATCTGAGGAAGCTGGAGGAAGAGTATGAAAAACTGTACTTTCAGGTTGCCTAGAATGTTGAAGAGGGGAGGTTCTCTCATACGGTCATCTTATTCAATATGTGCCTGTAATATTATATCACAATTATCTCTAAATTATCTCTACTATAACGCATCCCCCTTAGACAGGTCTGGTTTAAAACAGTTTCCTCTCTGAAAATGCGTAACAACTTCACGAGACAGTGTCCAGTGCACAATTAACAGAATAACTAAATAAAGTAAAAAGTTCAAAAAGACGCATGTATAGAATTAAATTCGTTTAATTGTCGGAAGGACAATAATATAAAATCAGTTTATTAGGTATAATCGTAGGTAGCCACATATTTTGACGGATCAAGGCTAAAAATGAGATTTTCAGCCCGATAAGTTGAGCGTTTACTGAGGGTAACGTAGTATATTTTAACTTAAGGAGATAGCAAAGGAGTTTAATGTCCCGAAACCTCCTGTCCTACCGCCCTAATTGAGCACTCTAGGACGAGTTTTTCCTATACTTTTGGTTTTTGAATTAACATTTACTACGTATTGTACCCACTTACCATTTGTCAACCTCCTCTAGCGGGTTCCAGGAACTAAGAAAATAGTATGACAGACATATTCCTACCATTAAAGTTCTCCGTTAAGATAAGGATTTTGCTGTTTTTCCATACCTATCGTTGAGGGACCGCCATGACCGGGATATATCATGGTGTTATCTGGAAGCGACTTTAACTTCCATAACGAGTGTGCCATTTTCTCAACCATTTCGCTTTCCCAAACCTTTCCTATTGTACCTGCGAATAGGGTATCTCCAGTGAAAACGTATCCCTCTCCTAACAGGCAAATACTTCCCTTCGTATGACCTGGAGTCGAAATGACCTTAAGCTTTACTTCATTGACGGATATCTCATCACCCTCATTTAAAACTCTGGTAGGCTTAGGTATATCCTTTACGTTAATACCCAGGTTTTCAAGAGCCCATCCCCTTGATGTCTCAAACGCCTCATAGTCGTCACTCATTAAGAACTCCTTATATCTCATATCAGTAACGCCCATAACGTGATCAAAGTGACCGTGAGTAGAGACGATAATCGTCTCCTTGTCGAAAAACAAAGGTTCTGCGGGATCAATGACTATCACTTTATCTACACCTTCGATTACATAGGTATTTGTATGTAAAGGTCCGGTGATAATTCTCTTAACCATCTCATTCACATCCTTTCCATTAATCGTCTTCCTATATATAGGAATATTATTGTAAATGCAACTATTCCTCCCACCCACATAAGGGATTCAAAACTTCCTGAAAAAGAGTAGTTAATCGCCTGAGAAACGTAAGTGGTTGGTTCGATAAAGGTTAGATACCTGTAAGGAATTGGTATTATGCTTGGCGGATAATAGACTGGGGCAAAAAACGAAAGGACGAAGGATATTATGCTTGAGTATTGATTAACTGCAACAGTATTTCTTAATGCAAACGCTAAATCCATTCCCATCATGGAACCCATGAATGTCGAGGAAATGAGGGCTAACACGAGAAATAAAACAGACTTGATCACGACATGAAAGAAAATTACGCCTATTAAAATGAAGAGAGGAACTATTATTAACGTACTAACTCCGTTACTTAAGACTACGCTTATGACGTAAATCTCCCTAGGAATTCCGGAGGCGACAATAAGGGATATCCTACCAGCTTCCCTTTCAGCAGCCAAAGTCTGAGCCACAGAAGTTATAGTTCCAATCGCTATGTAAAACGTCACCGTTCCAGAGATTATAAAGGTATAAGAGGTTGGAGCGGATATGCTTCCTAACATTAGTAAAAGGCCGATAGGGAAGAAAAACGAGAAGAATATGAAAGCGGGGAGATATGCTCTTATCGTCTTGAACTGCATTACTATTAAGCTTCCGAACTCACGAATCATTTTTCACCACCTTGAGGTAGATGTCCTCTAAACTCGGAAGTTTTACCTCGAATTTTCCTTTAAGAGATTGGACGAACTCCTTTATTTTCTCCTCTTCCACGTAATGGACAGTGCCTGTTGAATAGTCTATTACCTCATATATTGTCGAGAACCTTCCCTTTATCTCAGAGGGCGTCCCACTAAGAATCACCCGTTTATTTATAAAGTATATCCTGTCAGCCAGTCTCTCAGCCTCATCTAAGTAATGGGTTGTGAGGAGCATTGTCCTACCTTCCCTCTTAAGCTCTAGGAGAAGTTCCCACACCTCCCTCCTGGCTTCAGGATCTAATCCGACTGTAGGTTCATCAAGAACGATAAATTCGGGTTCATTAACTAGAGCCATGGCTATTAACACCCTCCTCATTAGACCACCAGATAGCTCACGAGCGATAATCCCCCTACGATCTTCAAGATCCAATTTTTTTAGGAGTTGATTAGTATTCTTCTCTGCTTCATGCTTGCTCAATCCCTTAAGTCTTCCCATGTAATACACGTTATCGAAAACCGTCAAATCGCCATACGGGTGGCAATCCTGGGGTATAACGCCCATACGCTTTTTTATTCTTCTGTCAGTGGGCTTATTACCAAGAACTCTTATTTCTCCCTTACTAGGACGAATTTCGCCGTATATTTGCTTCACCAGGGTTGTTTTCCCGGCACCGTTAGGTCCGAGAAGTGAAACTATTTCTCCTTTTTTCAGCCTAATGGTCACATTTTCATTAGCTAGTAATTCCCCGTACCATTTGTAAACGCCATTAGTGTAAACTATATCGTCATCCATAAGAGTAGTATCTTAGCAGGGGATATAAAGCGTAGAGGTAAGTTCGAATTACTTAACCTAAAGAGGAGTCAAGGTACTGCGGTGTATTTTCCCATGATACTTCGCTGTTATGATTTCGTAATGACGGAGAGTTGATAACGATAAAAATTTATAGAAGTTATACACGAGGATACTCCTGCTAAAATCGGAGAAGAATTAGATAGATAAGCAGAATTTACCCTTTTTTCATATGCCTGAATATACAACTGTTGACGAAGCGATTATATCAACACTAAGTAATATCATATATCATGGATAGGAGCGAAAAAATAGGAATCCTTATATTAATATCAATATTTATTATAGGATTTACTTTAATAAGATAGATCATAGATTTATACTAATTCCTCCACCGCCGAAACCGATACCTTGATTAGATCCTCCACCAGGTGGAACTTGCCTGTAAAGAGTATGTGCGAATTGTGCGACTGATATGTTGTGCACCCATACCCTTCCTGGACCAGTAATTGTGACGAAGAATAGTCCCTCTCCGCCGAAAAGCATGGACTTTATCCCGCCCACCCTTTGAATAGTGTAATTCATTCCTGTGTCAAAAGCAAGGAGGTGTCCAGCCTCTATCTGTAGGGTTTGGCCAGGTTGAAGGTTAAATGCGGAAACACCTCCTTTAGCATGTACGAAAACATTACCGGTACCGGAGAAATACGCTAGTAATATTCCTTCACCTCCGAAAATGCCGGCCAGTAACTTCCCTAGTTTAGCGCTATACTGCACTGTAGATTCCGCAAATAGGAACGAAGTATGTTCTACGCTAAGTCCCTGTCCCTGAACTTGAATGGGTATTATCCTCCCCGGGAAATAACTTGCGAATTCTACAAAACCCGGACCAGTTAACTCCAGGACAAAGAAATCTCCTCCCGTTAAATCCCTTTCTAACGACTTTAGGATCCCTCCTCTAGCCGTAGTATTAAGCTGTACGTTAGGGTCTTTTAAAATTAAATGTCCTCCCTCTCCCCATACGGTCTCTCCAGGATTTAAAATCACTTTTACGTGTTGCATATCTGCTCCTAAAATACGATACTCCATACTTTCTATATTTACTACAACCCTATTAAAAACTTCCTATTGAACCGTATTCAATGATAGTTCTAAGCAAGGTTGAAAATTCCAATAATCGCTTGGAAACCGTATAACTCCTAGCGAACTGCCCCCATCTTAGGGATACGGCTTCTACTACCTTGCCCAGAGTCGCACACGGACTAAGGGCATTGCCCAACATTGAACACAAATACATCGTCTTATTCAGAACCATCAATTTGGGTTTAGGTCGTGTCAGTCCCCCTCAGCTCTTGGTGAGGCTAATTTCGTCGAACCTGAGATTAATACCTTTTCTTAAACAAGCGTTTTGAGTACAGGATATTCTTACTCAAGGATAGGATACAACGTCCGCTTTGCTCGTGTAATGATAAAGTCCTCTCAGTGAAAATGAATGCCTTCCTAGTGCGTCCCAAGGTTAAGTATACAAAAATTGTAAACATCCCCTGTTATCTCCCTTTCTGCATCGAAAGGGATTTATTCGATCCCTTGCTATTCGCTTCATGAATACGTAGTTTCAGTCATACAGTATTCAATTTGTCTATGATGCCTATATTTGGAAAATATTACCGTGAAATTCATATCCGAAAAATATTATATCTTGTAACGATTAAATACTATTATGAAGAAATGTGAAATGTGTTATGCAGACAATCCGGATGATGCAACCTATTGTATGATATGTGGATATGATTTCACAGGTTTTCAAACGCAACCTATGCAAGCTAATCAGAATCCTATACCGTTCGCCCAACAGAGCATGAATCAAATGTCTCAACAACAAAATTTCCCGCAACCTCAGTTTCAGCAAGGGGGTTTTCAACAATATCAGGGAGGAATTACTTGCCCGCGATGTGGAACGGTAAATCCGCCCGGTGTGGAAGTTTGTGGCAGCTGTGGCGCAGAACTTAAGAAACATAAACATCATTTCCTATAGAGCGCTAGTTTTGCAACATCAAAGGAAGCCTTTCTCATAGGAATTAGAAGACACAAGTCTTTGATTATGTAAATAAATGTTATTTACTTTATTAACTACTTCGATATGTAGGAATTCACCCCACATAATCAGGACTATAGTACGTGGGAGTTAAGCTAGATTATACTCCTTTTCTGCCTTTCTAAACTTAAAAATACCTAGTTCTACCCTGTACAAACTTCGAACTCATTACATTTAAAACCTCTTTTTATTTTTCATTTTCTAGAAATAAGGTTACTTATGAATAAACTCAATAAATTTACTTTATATTATCTTTCCCCGTGATTAAGCGAATTTATTTTTGGAGAAAAGTGTTTTATAACTTTTTAGTTTATTTAGTTATTCTATGGTTACGTATTGTACACTACCCCATAAGAGAAATACAATCCTCCCCTCCCTTTTAGCAACTACTTATGAAACATAGATTCTGGCTAAACGCTAGTGCTTTTAGAGGGTTTATAGCGTTAGACAAAGGATATAGCACTAAATCGTGGTCTAAGAACTTTTCCAAAACACTAGTACTCTTGTTCCGTTTTCTGTTAGCTTAATCCTAATTTTTGGAGACAAGACACACTAATAATGTCTTACTGACATACGATTCTCTGACAACGCATTGTAGAAAACATGATTCTCAGGCTAGTCTCTTTTTTTCTATGTCCTTACTAAAATCATGGACACTACTATTAATGCACACCCTATCAACTGCGTTAAGTTAAGCCTATCACCAAGAATAGGCCACGCTAAAACAATAGTGAATACCGGTTCAAGAGAACTAGCTATTGAGGCTACTAACGGACCAGAGCGCTTCATACCCGCGAAAAACAATAAATAAGCAATCAACGACGATACAAGACCCAGATAAATACCTGCTGCAATTGCGCTAACTGAGAAGTCTGGGTACAACACAGAAAGCGGAGCTGAACTGAGAGATGCCCATAAAAGGGATATTGCAATAATCTCTAAATCCTTAAATCCCTTTTTTTGTAGGGAATTAGAGTGTACAATTAATAACGCATATGTTAATCCAGATAAGAGACCTAGTGCCACCCCCTCAACAGTTATGGCGGGAACGTCCATTACCAAATATGCTCCAATCAAGACCATTACCGTAGGTATAATCATTGCTATTCTTTTCGTTTTAGCTAAAAAAAAGATCCAAATGGGCGCAGTATACAGCATTACCGCAGATAGTGATGCGCCTATCACCGTTATAGAGTACATGTAAATCTCTTCAAAAATTGTCGTCGTAGCTATACCGAGTAGAATGAGATCTTTAGAGAAAATATTTCTCCTATCCTTAAGAATTACAATCCCTACAATGCCTCCCGTTAGACTTCTTATAAACGCCTCTACAAATGGACTGTTAGTTTCCTGAACTACGATCCCTATAGTTCCCCATAATAAAGATGCTAGGATTAAATAGTGAATACCACTATTTCTATAGTCCACTCTCTATGCTGTTTAATGTCAACATAATATCTTTAACTAGCAAATATAGTGAGAGGGCAATTCAGGTTTCTATTGCGAACTGGAATTATGGCAAATGGTAATTAAATATGGGAAATCGTTAAGTGCGAATCCCTACTAGTCCATAATATAACATCTAATTAAATTCATCTGATTTTTCTAAATAAACTGAATTCGCAATGACGCGTGAACGGCCCTCCACTAGTATTAACTTGTAAAATATAACAGATTTTGACTAAACATATCATATCGTCACGCCTCTCGTGTTAACTTAATCCTATATTTCTATACACGGATTACCCTGAAAATGTCTTACGAACGAGATTTTACGGCGAAACAAGACAGAGATTTCCCTATTTTACACCTCAACATGTTGAATAATAGAAAAAGGTGTAATTAAAAAATCTCAATACTTATGCTCTTTAGTCGATTATCTCCTACTAAAGATTAGGACTATGGCTACGATCACGAAGATGACGATAACTACGATGACTATTAACAGAGGATTGAAGGAACTTCTTGAAGTCGTTACAGGTGGTTTAGTGAAGGTAGTCGAGGGAGTGGTCGAAATGGTCTGAGACGGCTGGGTCTGCGATGTACTCTGGGTAGTAGTTTGCGTTGAACTCTGGGTTTGCTGAGATGTTGTCTGCGTTGAACTCTGGGTGGTAGTTTGCGTTATCTCTCGTGTGAGCGACAATAAGTTAAAGTAAGTTAGGGTTGGATATCCTACTAGTGAGGCAGAAGACGTCACTACAAGACATCCAGTTTGAGGGTTTATCGTCCACGCCTCTGGAGTTCCCTTTATCGTGATGGTGGAGACGAAGTAAGATCCGTAGGGGTAAAAGACCTTTATCTTACCGTTACCATTTACGCCTCCTATTAGGTAAATTAGCTTATTCACGGGGTTGTACAGGAGCATGATGGGGGTGAAACCCAGAGATACGTTGTACACTATCGTGTCGGTATTAGGGTTAATCGCGTAAAAACACGAGGGATTTTCTGTCGTCACGTAAATATAGCTCGTGTTGGGATCGTAAACTACATTCACAGGATAAAGGGCCTTAACGCTGATGTTACCAATCTTGTCTCCGTTTCTTGCGTTTATTACGCAAATTTGCGTAGTTGCCAAGTATAAATTGCCGTTGTTAGGATCGTAAGCCATTTCCGAGGGAGAAGTAGTCGTGTTTACATCGTAGATCACTGAGTTCGTGGTAGTGTTTATCCCCACTACTCCAGAGGAGGTGCTCACTACTACCTCGTTCAGGGAGGGAATGTAGTCCACGCACTGAGAGTTAGCGTCGCTGGGGGAATAGGAGATGTTGGTAACTACTGAGTCGGTTATGGGATTAAATACTACTATCTCGTTGTAGTAAAGTCCTATGTAGAGGTAGCCGTTCTCGGGATCACATGCTATTGACGTTACGTGACCGTTAAAGGGCCCGATAAGTTTTACAATCCTCATGGGGGATAGCTGCTCCTCAAAGAGGTAGTTAGAATAAGGCATCCCTAAGTATAACATGGAATTCCTTATATCGAATACCACGGAGTCGGGGGTTACGGGATAGGGGTTCGCGAAACCGATTATGCTGTTAGTTACGGGGTTAACCTCAGCGATCAAGAAGAGGTTCTCGGCGTCAAGGAAAACTAGATTGGCTTGCGGATCGTAAGCCATACTGCTGGAAACAGTGGGAAGCACAGGAATTTTCGCTATTACACTCGTGGTATTTGCGTTTATCACCCAAGTGCCGTTATTCGTACGAGCGTATATTTCTCCATTAGGCAATGCCATCGCTAGTTCAGTGATGGGAACTTGCAAGTTAGTGGGAGTTACAGCCCCCGTTAAAGCGTTAACCACATCCACAGTGCAGTTCCCGTAAGTGTGATTCCCCAAGAAAACGTAAAGGTTATCCTTATAATACGTCATTGCAAATCCGGGTGAAGTATTGGCGACTAAGGTCAAGTTTAGATCGGATGGATTTACGGAGTAAATTTGTCCTAAAGTTTCATTCCGATCCATGAATACGAACAGCTTATTTATGTAATTATCGTAAACTATGGAAGTTAGATAAGTGTGGAACCCAGAGGATGATATGTTCTCCATCGTGATTGAGTAATTGTTAGTATTTACAGCAACTATCGCATTCGGAAAACCGACGAGAGATTTCTTCGCGAGAAAGTAAATTTCACCGTTTGAGGTGTCTGCAACTGCCCTAGATAATTGATAACCAAGTTTGAGATTGCTTAGCGAGTTTACTGCCTTTATTACCTTAGTACCGTTAAAGATGCAGAACGTAAAGGAAGTTTGGACGTAAAGTAGCGAATCCTGCTCATCGAAGAAAATGTATTTTATTGAAGCGTTTGTACTAATGAAATAGTTCGAATCGTTATTGAGATAAGTTATGGTAAAACCTTGCGAACCGTATCGATAGGTTATAATTGCGTTAAGAACGGGGTCGTAAAGGATACTTGAGTATAAGAAGTTGAAACTCTGTTGACAGAACTCAGTTAACTTGTAGGAGACTAAATTACTGTTATAAGTTGAATTCGTACTATTTTGGGCAACAGCGTAAACCGGTGTAATAGAAAGCACTATGAAAGTAATGGCAAGAAGGGCTTTAACCAAATTATTACACTCTATTTTCTCCATTTTCATAAGAGAAACACGAGGTACTTAGATATAAAGTTTGTCAAATTTCTGAGTCTGAGACAAATTAATTTAATGGGTTCCAAATTTACATATGATTTCAGGATTTTTAATCTAATGCTTTAGACCACAGTATGTCGTGAATTACGACCTTTGTTAGGAACGTCAAGTGGATCCTCTCTTATCGACCCTGTTTATGATACGCCCTGTCCTCCTTAAAGGAGATCGGGGACTCTGTTCTCAGGCTTGACTCCTTTATTCCAATGGGCTAATGAACCTCAATGTCATCTCGACATCTTCCCTCCATCGATCGTTAAGTTAGATTTAGGTTAAATAGACCTCGGAATTATAGAAGTCGTCAAGTGCAGACTTGCCGTAGTACTTGTCAACCCTCAAGGAGTCAACTTGCACGGTAAAATCCCTCAGAAACTAGAGGGCCTCGTAAGCCTCTCGCTCTTGAGCGAGTAACTAAGCGATTAAGTTACTGCCTAGGTAATGAAGAGTACGCGAAGTGCTTTCCTTTTTTTCACCTCTTTCCCGGACTTCTCACCTTCTTCCAGTAATGCTCACTAGGGAATAGCCTGTCCATTGACGAAGTCCACTACGCTCTTTGAGAGCATGTTGTAAAGCACAAGGAAAAACATTAAACAAGTCTCTCTACCGTCTTGTAGCTTATCTCCTGCTTTGTTAGTCACGCTAGTCCTGTGCTTCCCTGTTGGCCTAGGTATTGATTATTGGTACGCCCTGGGGGTTAACTTGCTCTTCCTCCCTTGTTTTCCCATGTTTACATGAACTTCCCCTCATTGTGTGACGCCCTAACTCTTTACCGAGGCTTAACCTAGTTAACCTCTTCCCTTTCCTCAATCTCCACCTTACCTACCCTACTCTCCTTTTGCGGTGATCAAGTCCTCTATTGACTCCTTGAAGTCCTCGAAGTCCTTCTGAGTCAACTTCTTGTTTACGTGTTCGAAATGGGAAGTAAGGATTACTTAGAGTTTTTGCTACAGAGTCATAAGGGGGCTATCCATCCCCTTACGGAATGGGACTTTCGTCCCCTTAACCTCCATAAAGTTAAATAGAGTAATACCCCACACATTTAATATACTGTATTATAAAAACTTATAATTTAAATCAAACTAAACGTAAGTTATGAATAGTCGCCAGGACAAAATACATTCACTTTATATTAACAAAGTCGAAAACTGGTTAGTAAGTATTGTAAGCGTCTCTGTACCTTCGTAAGCGGTTGGTACGCCATTTACTAGTGTATCGTGAACGTTATACGAACTCTCCCCTGTATCAGAGCCAAAGGTGTAAAGTGAAGGCATTGGCGTTACCTTTCCAGTAGAATTAAGGTAATATAGCCCCAATGTGTCATTTAGATATACGAATTGAGTCGGAGCCCCATTACCGCCACCACCCCACACGAGTTCCGCATCGTAGTAAAGACCGTCTGGTGTGTATGTATTGCCGTTAACCACTATATCTGCTGACTTTACATCAGCCTGGGTAATAGTTACCTCATCGTAGTATTGGACCTGTCCTGTAGACTTAGTATTGCCATTCTGTAAAAGCTCGTACCCAAACCATATGTGTAAAGACGTAGCGGTATAAGACACGTTAATTACGTAGACGTAGACGAAGGGGAAGGTATATGTATAAGAAGGGCCTACATCGTAATAAAACGTAGTTCCTGAACCCGCAGATGCTACCTTTCCATTACCAGACACAGCAGAAGATGAAAGTACTGACGGATTACCAGTTAAGTTCCATATGTTATCTATGAAGGTTAGCTGATCTTTATTTGTCTGAAAACTTCCCACGTCTTGTAACCAATAAGCAAAAGTTCCTGACGACGTGTTCACCTGTAAAACCACGTTCATTTGAAGAGTTGCTGAGTACAGATTTACTCCGTATCTTCTAGCCTGCTTATAATAGGCTAGCAAATTGCTTATATTCGTATATCCGATAACTTCATTAGTGCTTATAATATAAGGCGTGATTTTTCCTGAATAATTAAATAAACCGAATGAGGCTATTCCTCCCGGTGCTGGGGGAGAGGAGTAGTAAAGATAGGGATTAACATACTGAGTTACAGTGTGATGTTTTCCGTGAACGGGAGGAAACATTACAACAACTTGCGTTGAAGTTAATGAAAAAAAGTAAACTGGAGTTATGGCCATTATGGCCAACATTATTAAACCTGATATCCTCATTGCCATTTCGTGCCTTTTTTACTATAAAAAATTTTCTATATCTAGCCTGGCCTATCTAGGAAACTTTATCAATTTTCATAGATTGCCTCGGCATTTGTAGATACATTTCATCTTAACCGGGTTAAGGAGCGGAAGACCTGTAAGGTTAGTCCTCATTAGAAATGGAAAGCGCCTTTTTGAATTAGACGTAACTAACAGGTATTTAAATGATCTTGCTGGAATTGAAAATCTTCAATTACTTTCCGTTTATCTTCTAAAACCTTTTGCAACTCAGGAAAGGGGTGACGGCTATCGAAATTCCCTTACCGAAAGAGTTTTCTTAACCTCTCGTAAAGTAGGACACTTAGAGTCCTTTTCACTAACTATTGCATCATTAATAGGCCACTTAATATTAATCTCCTCATCTCTCCAATTTACACACGCCTCATCTGAAGGCGAGTACTCGTTATGAGTAACCATATATATTACATAACTATCCTCTAGTGCTTGGAAGCCGTGGGCTAAACCTGGAGGAATATAGAACAATTTTCCATCTCCTTCGCTCAACTCGATTGAAGCGTATTTACCGAAATTGTCATCGGATGATAATCCCACTGCGACGTCAAAAATACGACCTTTTACTACCATTATCGTTTTCCCTTGAGCTTTACTCCCTCTTTGAAAATGAAGACCCCTTATTACCCCTCTCTTCGAAAAGCTCATATTAATCTGGACTGGAGGTTCTATTCCGTAATTTACTAATTCTCTACTCTTATATACCTCCTCAAAGTAACCGCGTATATCGGGGTAGATCGTCGAGTAGATTACCTTAGTTCCAAGAAGGTGATTCTCTACTTTGAAAGGCATTTCACAAGACCCTAAATTTCCTGGAATCCCCTTATAGGTCTAACTCCTCTGACTTCTAAGAGGTACAATTTACTCTCCTCAATTGCCCACTCCAGGTTTACGGGCTTATTGAAGATCTTCTCTACCTCTAGCGACATCTCCGCAACGGAAAGAACTTGATTATGGGAAAGGCTAGGTTCCATTGATTTAGGATTCGGTACTCTCACAACTTTCTTACTTTCGAAATCGAGTTTAACCGCCATTCTCTTTTCAGATATGCGCGACACCACACTTTTAGTATATTTGCTAACTTCATACTGATCTGGTGTAACCAATCCTTCTGTAATCGCCTCGCCCATTCCGTGGGAACTCTCTATCAGAATTATTGACTCGTCCAAGGTGATCGGATGTTTTGTAAAGGAAGTTCCTGCGCTATCCGCGTTAACCATTTTCTGAATTAAGAGGGAAATAGGTTCGCTTCTACCGACACCTATTCTGTACGCAATTGCGCGCGGACTAAAGTAACTAGCAATAGAACGCTTAATTGCCTGAATTAATTCTCCCTCTGATACGAAGAGCATTGTCTGATATTCACCAGCGAAGCTTTCTCCACCCATCGGATATGATACGGTCGGTCTAACAGCTACGTAATTCAGGCCCATCTTTTTGTAAGTATCGAGTATCTCCGTTTGAATTTTTTCAGGGAACTCTAAGGACATTAACTTCTGATTTATTAAAAATGTCCGTCTCTCTAAGTCTCCCTGATCGTTTAAATTCACTCCTGAGAGTATATCCTCGATTTCTTGACTTAATGGTTTTATGATTTCCCTGAATGCCTCCGTAGTTACCACGAATCCGTCGGGAACAGTTAAGCCCACGTTTATCATTTCACCAAGGTATGCGCTTTTTCTCCCGACAAGGGAGATCATGTTTACTCCACATTCCTTTAAGGGTACGATATAACTCATATAATAATCTCCACTCGTAAGTAATTATGTATTTCCTATTTCACAACTTATCGAAATTTTTATCACTCTTAGATAGCCGAAACACTCCGGGTCCTTAGCGAATTCAGTTTTCTTAAAGGATAGAGACGAATTTAATTGAATATTATTGCATCCGTAGGGGGTTTTTAGACTCGGTGGTTTACTTTATTATACTATCTTTTTTACGAATTGTAATTCGTAAAAGAACCCTGAATCATCCTACCCTTGAACTACTTCTACGGAACGGTAACACCAAAGAACCTAATCAGCAAACCTAAACCGTGTGTCAGTAAAGCAGCTCCTATGGCTAAAGACATCATTAAAATACCTTTCTTCGTGGGGTTCGCTCCACTTAAGAGTCCTATCATAAATCCAACGGAAAAAGTGACAATTGCTGTGAGCATATATGACGCGAGGAGTCCGAGGAGGCCTAAGAGTCCGATAGCAAAAGGAATTATAGGTACTAACGCTCCTAAAATGTAAGAGACCGCAGTTATTTTAACGCTCTGGTTAACAGTGGAGACTTTGGTGTTCTCCTTGCCTACAAGCATTAGCTTTCGCATCGCGTTCTTCTTTATATCTTCCTCTGACTTAGCCGATAGGTAGTCCCCGATACTCATAGAGATCATCCCAGATATTCCCACAATAGTACCCCCAAGTGCGACCAGAAAAGGAGATAATATTATGCCAGAAAGACCGGAAACAGCAGCCAGAACCTCTATAAGGCCATCGCTCACCGCATATACCGCGTCCTTTACGTTATCTTCATTTATTTGAGAATTGATCATTAGTTCTTCATGACTTAATTCGTCGTTCATTATCTTCCTTAACTGCTCTCTCTCCTCCACATCGAAATCTTCCCTCTGAGATAACTCCTTGTATTTTTCCGCGTCGTCTATCTCTCCGTACTCAGCAAGCTTTAACGTGAGAACTAAACCTAATATTCGCCTCAATACCTTAAATAGCACTAGCCTTCTCCTGTTTACTTTTTCCTCGAGATAAATTCCCCTCTTCTGTGCGACCTGTCTCCAGAAATCAGCGTGCGTACCCTCTCCTTTAGATAGAGTTTCAAGAACCTCTTTGACCTTAACATTCTTCTCCATTTTCGCTAATTCCTTATACAGTTCGCGATCGAAAAGCTCGTCACTGTAATTATCCCTAATGAGATTATCCATAGGGATTATTTGTAGTTACTACTATTTAAGAGTTACTATATAATAGACCAATGAAAAAAGGTCTAAAAAAGTTCACTTTTTTAAAAAATCAACTGGGGGGGAACCCATTTTGCAAAAGCTAGAGTATGTTCGAACGACGCTTCAACTCCGATTAAGAACGATAGCACTACTGCGATTACAAGCAATGCGATAGTTAGCGCGGCTAACCCCTTCCCAACTACGGTGTTCGTAAAGGCTAATGGCGAGAGGAATAAAGCTAACGCTATTGCCATGTAAAGCCCGAATGCGGCAAGAGGTTCTGCAGTTAATCCGTGAATCAACATATCTATCCCGTAAACGGCGACAGGAATTCCGAGGAATGCGAAAGGTATTGTCACGTATTGTAGCTTCCAACCTAAAAACAGTGCAACACCTAGCATAAGGGATGCTATTCCAAACAGGGGCCACATATCAGAGAACATTAAGTTGTAAGAGCTGGGTAAAGGCCAAGTAATAGATGCCCATATACCTGTGGCCATAGAGTAAATGCCTGCAAATATGAGATACGCTCCCAGTGATCTATTAAGATCCGAGATGTTATAAACGGACGTACTGGATACAGAACTCTGTAGAGAACCTTTTCTCATAGACATTCTCTTGGGAGATAATGCGTTCGTGTAGACCACGATTGCTGACATCGCTAACGACGTACCTAATACGTATAACCATATGTCCATCTGATCTATGAATAGGGACATGAAATCACCAGATATATTATCGATAATTATAATTATTAATTCGTAGTGTACTGGTAAACATTGATATGCATTAAAGTAATTTAACCACTAAAGAGGGGAATTACCTGGATTACAGTGCTCTCTTAATATTGTGAAATAAATAATGAATATTATAATAAGCC
Source organism: Sulfolobales archaeon HS-7 (assembly GCA_019704295.1). Classification (GTDB taxonomy): domain Archaea; phylum Thermoproteota; class Thermoprotei_A; order Sulfolobales; family Sulfolobaceae; genus HS-7. The sequence goes on from AP024596.1 coordinate 1,642,118, forward strand.
AGATAATCATAATATTCTACTAACGAACAGTCGGAAGATAAGCGAGACTTTAGCTTCACAAAAAATAAAAAAGATACATTCGTACGTTATTTCATACGTTTGCATATCTCCTAACACTGAAACTAAGAGTGTTGTATCTATTAAAACACCTTTTTAACTTTTACTTAATCAACGTTAACAACTATTTGAAGAGTTATTAGAATTGAAGAGCTTCTATCTTAGTACTGTAAAGTCTCCTGAAGTTCAGGAAAGTGCTGTACTCGTTTCCTGAATTTTTACGAAAGTCCATTTTAACGTGGATATCGCTTTACGACATTTTCGCAAGAATTGATATATTTAAGAAGAAATTGAAAACTACGTAAGTATCGTTCTAGTTAGTACCAACATTATCTTCGCGAATCCTGGAAACTCTGACTTACCTATCGAAAGGCAGGTGCGTCAGAAGGCAATGTGTATAGAACTCATATTATAATGACTCTCTTGGCCTTCCCTTCATATCGGGGTAATTCTCCAGGAGAAGCAAACTCCACTTGAGGTCTTGCAAATACTACGGACTGTATTTCCTCAATAAGTCTTTTTCTAAGTTCTTCTGAGGGAGTTTTGGTCTCAACCTTTATTAGGAAAAGACTTGCGTCTTTAGATATCGTTACTTGATATTCTATTACTTCCTTGTGAAAATGCATTACGTGAGCTATTGCAGTAGGGTAGATTTTAACTCCACGGTAGAATACGACGTCATCGCTTCTCCCCTTAATAATGGAAATTTTCGGAAAGGGAAGCCTGTCACTGCTTTCCTCCATCCTAGTTAGATCGCGCGTTCTATATCTCAGGAGAGGCATCCCTTCTCTAGTTAGTGTGGTTAAAACAAGTTCGCCATCCTCACCTTCTCCAACATGTTCCCCTGTCTCGGGATCAATTATCTCAACTAGAAAGTGATCTGTCCATATATGCATAAATTTGTGTTCATCCTCAGGACACTCCTGTGCAACTCCAGGACCTATGGCCTCAGTCATTCCGTAAATTTCCCTGGCTCCGCCTCCTTTCCCCTTTAAGCCGAATCCCTCTTCTATTCTATCCAGTGTATCGGGAGACATAGCCTCAGCTCCAGGAATAGCTATCCTTAACTTAGTTTCAGTGGGGTCAAGACCCATCTCCCTCATTTTCTCAAGTATTACAAGTTCGTATGATGGTGTCCCGGTTATAACTGTTGCTTGAAAGTCAATTACAGTATTTATTAAGGCCTCGGTTCGCCCAGTGCCCCAGGGGATGACCTTAGCACCTAGCTCTTGTGCTCCTATATGTAATCCTAAACCGCCAGTGAAAAGACCGTAGCCGTAAATGTTAGCTATTATATCGTCCTTCTTGACACCGGCAACGAGAAGACACCTAGCTACTAGTTCTCGCCACAACTTCATATCAGCGGCAGTATAAGCCCCGATAGTGGGTTTACCCGTGGTACCGCTCGTCATATGCCATCCAACGATCGTGGACAGCGGAACTGTTAGAAAATCCCCGCCATAAGGGTAACCACTCTTGCGTAGATCTTCCTTAGTAGTAAAGGGGATTTTGGTTATGTCCTTTGCCACGTCCTCAGGGGTTAGATTTCTATCCCTCATTAATCTATGGTAAAACGGTGAGTCTGCGTAAACCCTTTTTAATAATGCCCGCAATCTGAATTCTTGAATGCTTGCTATCTGTTCCTTGTCTAGCGACATAGGTCTGATGTTGTCGTAATCAATCAACCACATCACCTATTACCCTTGTCCCGTCCGTCCTTAACATTACTCTCGATCCTACCCTTGGTTTACCAACTAGCCAGCACATTAAATTCAGGTTACCCACATTCACTATCCCTACGATATAGCTAAAATCCTCGAATCCCTGAGGTTTCGAAAACACCTCAGAGAAGGTCTGCACAATTCCTTCCCTTTTGACCTCGAACCACTCCATGTCGCTCGAACCACAAGTACAATTTACTCTAGGTGGAAAGTATTCATTTCCGCATCTCTTACACCGCGTCGCCACTATCTCGCCTTTCTTTAAACCTTCCCAGAATCTCTCATATCCCTCTATAGGGATCTGGTATTTCATGTAAAGAGGTAATCCCTCCATACTATCACCGAGAGTATACGAATACATATGCGTAATGTCCTGTTCCACCAACGTTATGAGACAGTGCGATATACTTCTTAAACTGATGCTGAACAGATCCTGCCTCATCTCTCATCTGTTTTGTAATCTCATAAATCATTGAAAGTCCCGTAGCACCTAATGGATGTCCTTTTGCTTTAAGCCCTCCAAAGAGGTTAGTTCCCACTTTACCTCCCTTTTCCGTTTGTCCTTCCCTTAATAGTGATACCCCCTTACCTCTTTCAGCGAATCCGAGGTCCTCATACGCAATTATTTCCGCTATTGAAAAGCAGTCATGAACTGTTGCGTACTCAACGTCAGCAGGCACGATACCCGCCATGCTGTACGCGTTATTAGCCGCTTCCCTCGCAGATCTTAGGGACGTCCACTCCCCTCTACTCGCTAAGGATGACGTATCGCTGGAGTAGCCTACGCCCTTAATCCAGACAGGGGCATCAGTTATCTTTTTAGCAACCTCTTCGGACGCAAATATTACCGCTGCAGCGCCGTCACTTATGGGAGAACAGTCAAGCAACTTAAGGGGAGAGGATATCACTCTAGACTTAAGTACGTCGTCTACCGAAATCGATTTCCTGAGATGAGCCTTTTCGTTGCTTAACGCGTATTTGTGGGCTTTAACCGAAGCGAGAGCCATGTCCTCTTCCGTTGTACCGTATAGGGCCATATGTCTCCTCGCATATAGCGCGTAATATGTAGGGAATGTTGTACCGTATAGGTGGAACTCGTATTGGTAGTTTCCACCTCTACCGCCAATAGCAAGGGAAGTAGCGGTACCTACCTCAGTCATCTTGTCCACTCCTATCGCTAACACAATCTTTGCCAAGCCTGACCTTATTGCCATATACGCATTTAGGGCAGCAGCCGAACCCGTTGCACAAGCAGCTTCAACCCTAATCGGAGCCTTGCCAACTAGTCCGTTGTACTCCGCAACTACTGGTGCTGGGTAAATCTCGACTCCCCTATATGCAGTGCTTCCGATTATTGTCAAATCGATATCTTGAAGAGTTAATCCTGCGTCGTTTAAAGACTCTTGAACCGCTTCCCAGCTTAATTCCCTGATCGAAACGTCGTCCCTTTTTCCGAACTTGCTGTTTCCTACACCTATAACGGCTACTTTAGAACTCATAAAGTTTTTTAGAACTTCTTATTTTATAATTATCTTAGGAAAACATATCAATCAAACTGTACGTGCGAACCATTTCGAATTGTGCCTAGGAGGCTTCCAAGATGGTCGTAACCCCTCTACTACCTTCATAGTTTCTTGATTCTATTCACAGTATTCCAGTGAACTAACGATATTTACGTATATTGGTGTCCCTGTCATCTAAATATCCTCTTCTCGAAGGGATCTCGTAAATGAGGTTCCATGAACCGTTGTGTAGTGCTCAATACGAAAAGTTTACAAAGAGGTTCTATTGGTTTAAGTTGCCCTACTCAGTGGGTACGAGTTGGTCCCTTCAGTAAAAGTCTTCGATTTTTTATAAAGAACTTTTGGATCATCCCATGGTCTTCCCCTGACCTAATAAGGATGTAGGATTTCAAAATCTACCTTTCATTAACTACTTTAAAACTATTTTAGCAAGCGTACAACTTGCGAAAGAGATACGGAAATGTTCTCTCTCGGTGATCATAGCTTATAAAAATCTTGAGGGGAGGGTACTGCCTCATAGAAGCGTTATCCGATTACGCGGTTACTAGAAGTCCTCTTCTCTCTAACTCCCTTAGGAACAGGGCGTTTTGCCTTAACTCTTCCTCCCTAAACTTCATTTCCCCAACTAAGTTTCTCATCTTATCGCATGAGAAAATTACTCCTGAGTATCTAAGTAATTGCCTTACCTCACCGGGTAAAAACGGATTTACGATCCATTTTGGCAGACTCACTTTACTCCACTTAGCTCGAAATACACTTACGAAAGGCGTCAGTAGATCCGTTATAGTCTTAGGTTCGCATTCCGTAGCGTATAGGTAACTCCTCTTAGGCTTCATCTCAGCCAAGGACTCAATTGCTTTAGATATATATGATACGGAGACAGGCATGTAACTTATTTTGATATCAGGAACAACGCCAAACTTGGAAATTAGTTTAGACATTGAGTACATCTTTACGAACTGGACGTGGGCAGAATTCGGACCGTAAACTAGTGTGGGTCTTAGAATGATGGAATTTTCATTCTCCTTGAGTACCTCCCTCTCACCCTCTAATTTTGATATTTCAAATGGAGAAGTTGGATTAAGTCCATGACCGTGGGGACTTTCCTCTGAAACTACGCTTCCTTGTTGACCCAACGTAGCTCCGCTGAGATGTATGAAGGTTTTCCCTGAACTTAATTTTGCCAATAGTCCAGGTATTTCAACATTAGCAAATCTGAGGGTATTTTCATCACCCATAATCTCGCCTATAAAGTTAACTACTACATCAGATTCCTCTATCAACTTCCTCATGTCCTCACTCCTCGGCTCTGCTTTGACCACTTCCACCTTATCCTTTAAATCCTCAGCGTAGATTGACGTTACTTGGTTTAATTTCCTGTAAGTTACTGTTACGTTATGATGTGCGGAGAGGTAAAGCGCAACATTGTTAGATATAAATCCTAGACCGGTAAGTAGAAAATTCATACGCTATATTTCCCTATAGTTTTTAAAAAGTGTTTTAAATTAATTCTTTACGAACGTCGCTGTGAACTCTAGGGAAGGAAGAATCACCCCATAGCAATTCTTTCCATTTTCTTACTTAGGAACTTAGCATTAGATGATTGTAAACGTGTAAATATGGCTATCTCGATATGCTTCGCCACCATCAAATCCCTCGCCGGATGTTACAAGGTTGTGATAGTCAAAATTAAGGTAGTTTCAATTCATTTTCACCTACATATTCCTCAAGTCATTACGTCATTAGGATAGGTTCATGCCTCCAGTGTGGGGTAATCCATTAAGATAGAAACACGGGCTTTAAGCAGTGAGCGGATTGAAGGGTTGCCCTCCTGAGGTGAAGGGAACGTACCGACAAAGGAGATAAATATTTCCTGCAAGAATTGATCGTTATGGATTTCAGTTTTTCTGAGGACGAAAACCTACTCAGAAGTTCAGTAAGGAATTTCTTGACAAGGGAATTAGAACCTATAGCAAGGAGAATAGATGAGGAGGAAAGAATACCTCGAGAGTTTGTATTAAAGGCTGGAGAGCAGAAGCTCTGGGCACCAACTGTCCCAGAGGAGTACGGAGGAATTAACGCCGACTCCCTAAAAGCATGTATAATAGCCGAGGAATTTGCTAGAGCGGACATAAGCATGGCCACCGCTGTTATGTTTCTCCTTGAGGCTAGCTGGGGATACGTTTTATCCAAGTACGGTTCTAAGGAATTGAGTAAGAAAGTACTTACCAAGGTGACTTCAGGAGAGTGGTTCTTAGGAATAGCGTCAACCGAACCTCAAGGTGGAAGCGATGTGGCTAACATAAGGACAAAAGCTGAGAGAATTAGAGGAGGTTGGCATATAAAGGGAGAGAAGATTTACATAAGCGGAGCCGTAGAGGCAAGGGAATGGGGCGGTGGGCATCTCTTACTAGCCAAAACTGATCCAGAAAAGGGACATAGAGGAATTACAATGTTTTTTGTCCCGGTTACTGAAGAAACGTCAATAACTAAGCTCAGGAATATGGGAAGAATGGGCATTTCAACCTCAATTGTCAGGTACGACGTGGATGTGGAAGAGGAAAACGTTGTGGGAGAAACGAATAAGGGATTTTACTATGCAATGGATGGTTTCAATCATGCGCGTCCATTAGTTGCCGCTGCATCCCTTGGCAGTGCAGAGAAGGTCTTGGAAATTGGCGTAAATTACGTAAAGGGTAGAGAGGCTTTTGGGAAAAAGCTTTACGAACATCAGGGAATAGCGTTTGAGGCCTCTGAGTTGAAGACTAAACTCGAAATGGCCAAGCTTTTAACTTACAAAGCTGCTTGGGGTGTAGACACCGAAGAGGGTCCCACACTTGCAGCTATGGCTAAGCTAATAGCGCCTCAGACCAGCATGGAGATAGTTAAATCCGTTATGATGTGGATGGGAGGATATAGTTACTCTAAGGATGCCGATGTTGAGAGGGCAATGCGAGGAATCTTCAGCTATCTGGTAGGTGCTGAGGGAGCTCTCAACGTAATGAAGATGATAATTTCAAAGCGAATCTTTTCGTAACTTCTTTTCGCGATAACCTTCCCTACCACTGTTTATTGTCCAACCTAAACTTCATTATTGAGTTAAAGTAGAGCACTGCTCTTCTGAATTACAGACACTAGGTTTAGTGAAGTAATCAAGAACTTTTAATTTTAACAGATTCCTTCAAATACTATTCAACAACAGTAGAAAAAATTCAAGAAAACCTTTCATAGAAGGTTCCTCTAGGCAAATTACAGAAGTCGTACAATAGATCTTTCTTTACCCCTCCATCAAAATCAAATTGCGCTCCTTATACCCAATAGGTGTAAATTCAGGAAGGTTAGCACAACTCCGATGATGCCCCCTATTAGCACTTGATCTATTGAGTGGTTTTTTTCCCTGATTCTCGCATATCCTACGACTGGAGGGATTACGAAAAAGGGAACGAAGAACCAGCCCAACACGTAAAATAGACCAGCTGCCATTCCACCCGCTACTGCAGTGTGGATGCTTATTTTATATCTAAGGGTAATTGCCAGAATTATTGTGGTATTAATCGTGTAGGTTGCCTCTAAGGCCGAGATTAATACATTCTTTAAGAGAAAAACCGTTAAAACAATAGCAATACCATATCCTAAAATTGAGGGTAAGATAACGAATACTCTCTGTTCCCTTTTCTTGATCATTACGTCAGAGACAATTCCTTTTTTCATCATATACAGGGTTATGACAAATGGTAATACGGAGAAGAAAAATGTCGTTACCGCAAATGTTAAGAAACCCATCCTTAGCCAAAACTCTATTATAGTAAAGGCGATTAGAGTGGGGACAGATGGATGAAATAAACTCGAAATAGCCCTCCAAACATTTACCATGTCATACGCGTTACTAAAACTCCTTTTTAAATATTAGGGGTATACGTCACTAAAAGTCTATGTTCTATGTAAAATAAATGTTAATTTAAAAATTAAATTTAGTATTTAGGAATAACACGCGTGCGTCATAGACCTTAATTAGGATGACAAACAATCGCGAATGTAAGAGATTGAGCACTTTACTAACCTCATAGACTTACAGTATCAACAGGTTCGGAAGTCTCAGTAAAGGATAAACCCGTGTCAGAAAAGGTCGCTAAGGCTGATACTTCCACGGGGTAAACACGTAGCGCAGGGACTACAATAGCGATCCATACTATGTTAATATAGTTAGCATTCTCCACTCACTGTTCCCATAGCCATGTTACAGGCAAAGCACTCAATGCCTGGAAAATTACGAAATTATTATTACATTTGATAAATCGATTTCATGTTGTACATTACACAAGGAATTTAATTTTAGTATATCTTTTTTACAATTTTTTACTTTACCCGGTTATTCACCTTATTTACACATTAGCCATTATCACTGGTCTTCCGCTACATCAAGATGAAACTGTCATTAAGTATGATGTCTTTTAAGCTAATTTTAATTTGATTCACGTAGAGTAAATGACATGACTCTGAACATACTGGTTGCATTCAAGATAGTGCCTGACGAAACGCTGATAAAGATCTCGGGCGATAAGGTAGACCTCAACGTGCCGGTTAAGATAAGTACATATGACAAGAATGCCATCGAAGAGGGGCTTGAATTAAGGGAAAAATATGGTGGAAAGGTTATAGGAATTTCAGTAGGGGTTAACGATAGGAAGACTATAAGGGAAGCATTAGCGATGGGATTGGATGAGGTCATATCAATAACTCCTAAAACTTACGCTGACGCTCTAGCGACAGCGAAATTGATCTCTGAGGAAGCTAAAGGGTACGATTTGCTAATTTTCGGAGAGTCAAGTACTGATGGTGGCGATTCCGCGGTAGGGCCAATGGTGGGAGAGATCCTCGGCTATCCAGTAATTACATATGTTAGGAGAGTGGAAATACAAGATGGTTTCCTCGTTGCGGAAAGAAACCTAACTCCAGAAGTAGAGGAAGTGAAGGCTAAGCTTCCCTGCGTTATCTCAGTAACAGGAGAGGCTAACACTCCGAGGATTCCGACGCTAAAGCAGATAATGGAGTCTGGAAAAAAGAAGGTGGTAGCTAAGGAGGTCGAAATTGCCTCGAGCTCCCGTCTTGTAAACCTTACTCCGTATTTTGTGCCTAGGAAGAAAGTGATAATAGAGGGTAAATTAGAGGAACAGGTACAAAAAGTAGTTGAGATACTAAGGGGGAACTTATGATAGTAGTTTACTCAACTGATCAGGAGAAATTTAAGAAACTTTCAGGATTTGCGCAGACGTTATCAGACGAAGTAATAGGAGTCGCTCCGTTTCGCGATAATCACGTCAAGAAGCTTATAGTAGCCAAAACGGAGGATTTAGCTGTTGAAACGATATCTGAACAGAGGCCCTCCCTAGTTCTGTTATCTGAGGGAAAAAGGGAGGTAACTGTAGGCGCTAGGGTTGCTGCCAGGCTTAACGCTCCGTTCTCATCCTCGTGTAATTCCCTAAAAGTAGAAGGAGGTAAGGTCGTAGTGGAGAGATTGGGATTTGGAGGAGTGGTAAAAGCTACGGTAGAGTTAAGTACTCCTGCGGTTGTTGTAATACAGCCTCCGGACTCGGAATCAAGGGAGTTCGAAACTGAAATTCACGAATACGAGGGAAAGGGAAAAATGGAGATTCTAAATACCAAGAGGCAAACGTCTACGGTTAACCTCCAATCGGCGAAGGTCATTGTGTCGGTAGGAAGAGGTATAGGGGGTAAAGAAAACGTTAAGTACGCTGAGGAATTGGCTCAGGTGTTAAACGCTGCATTGGCAGGGAGTAGACCAGTGACAGCTGAGTTAAAGTGGCTTCCCGAGGACAGACAAGTGGGTCTGTCCGGAACAAAGGTAAGACCCAAGGTTTACATAGCTGTAGGAATATCTGGTCAACCTCAACATTTAGCAGGGATGAAGGATTCCGGATTAGTTATAGCGGTAAATAAGGATAAGAATGCACCGATAGTTGAGAACGCGGACTATACGGTAATTGCAGATGCTATTGAGTTTTGTAAAGCCATTACAGAGGCGCTAAAGAAGTGAATTATGACGCAGACGTAGCTATTGTAGGAGCGGGATTAGGGGGAATATCCGCATCAATATCCGCCGTAAAGGAAGGTCTTAACCCAATTGTAATAGAGAGGGGGGAATACTCTGGCGCTAAGAACGTATCAGGAGGAAGGATGTACATACATGCATTGAAGAGTTTAATTCCCGACGTAGAAGAGAGGGCTCCTCTCGAGAGGCCTATAACTAGGGAAACCTACAAGGTATTCTGCAATAAGGGAAGGGAGTTATCCTTTACCTTTAAGGAAAAAAGTAAGACGAGTTTCTCAGTTCTCAGGGCGAAGTTCGACAGGTGGTATGCATCAGCAGCCGAGGAGATAGGAGTGACAATATCATATGGTACTTACTTAATGGGATTACAGGAGGAAGAAGACGGAATTACCCTAAATACCTCTCTCGGAGACATAAGGGTTAAGTACGTTATTGACGCAGGAGGTGTGACTGCCCCTGTCGCGAGGTTGTTGGGAAGAAACCTGAAGCCTGAGCACTTGATGCTGGGCGTTAAAGAGGTGATTTCATATGTTCAGGACTTGCCAGAGGACGAGGGAGAAGCAACGACAGTTATAGGTCTCACTAGAGGATTGAAGGGAGGTGGTTTCGTCTATACAAATAAGGACACTACATCGATAGGTGTTACATTGAAGGTTGATTCCCTTCAAAGTGGTTCGATCAAAGCTAGCGAGGTGGTAGAGAATTACAGGGCGGGATTGGGATTAAGAGGGGACGTGCTAGAGTACTCCGCACATCTCATACCCTATTACGGATGGGGGAACCTTCCGCCACTGTACTATAACAGAGTCCTGGCTGTAGGCGATGCAGCGGGTTTACTCATTTCTGACGGATTCGTGATTAGAGGAATGGACCTTGCAATAGGTTCTGGCGTAATTGCAGGAATTGCCGTTAAGAAAGTAATAGATGGAAGTCCGCTGTCGATTTATGAGGAGATGCTAAAGAGAAGTTTCGTCCTAAGCGATATGAGAAAGGCGTGGAAGGCTTTTCAAGCGCTTTCAAACCCCAATTTCTACGGGGAATATGAGGATGCGTTATGTGAGGCACTATCTAGAGAATTCTTGGTTAACGGGAAACAAAGACCTACCCTGATAGAGGCCCTCCTAAAATCATTTTACGATAACGGATTGAATTTCTCGGAAGCGGTGAAAGAAATATGGAAAATAGTGTAATACCCCTTTTGAAAAGACTTTCGCTGAATAAGTACGAGGTATCCCAGGAATCTCATATCTCAATAAACACAAATATCTGTAAAACATGCGTAGAAAAGCCGTGTATTAGGGTTTGTCCTGCAGGGACATATGAGGCTATGCCAGACGGAACGGTAACAGCCCACTATGAACGTTGTCTGGAATGTGGTGCCGCATTAGTGGCATGTCCCTTTGGGGCGATATCGTTTAAATGGCCTGATAAAGGCATAACTTATAGGTATGGATAACAACGAACGTTGGTTTCAAAGTTTAGGCGACTCTGATGCATTCCTGCAAAGTGATTGACAAACTGTCAATTCCAAAGATGATGTCTTAAGATATTTTAGCGTCATTTATAAAAGATCGCAGCTTCGTTGCAAGAAAACATCAACTATCACAGCCTTATCGTTACCTAAGCTTTTCCCTAGAAGGAGGAGAGCCTCCCTTTAATTCTTAAGAGTTTTTCAACGCGTTTTTCAACCCAGAAGTCTAGTGAACTACCACGTCCTTACGGACAGGGCATCCCCACCTCTCGATCTCCTGCTTCTTCCAGGGAACTTACTGTACACTCCCTTAGAGAAGGGGATGTACAGCAGAGGTCTCCTGTCCACAGGCTCTAAGGGCAGTCCCGACCCCGTGTGAAGGATGTTTAGAGAAGCGTTGTAATCGCGATCTACGACCCAACCACAGGGACAGGAAAAGGTACGGTTTTGTAAAGACAAATCCTTCTTTACATGCCCACATTTAGCACACCTCCTTTAGGTGTACGCTGGGTTTACTTTGAATACTCTCCTACCAGCTCTTTCAGCCTTCCTAGGTAGTTCATGAACTCAGAAAAACTGGAATGGAGTATATGCTTCCTCAGAGTTTTACTTTCACCCCCTTCTACTCTCTCCTTCACGTCTAGATCTTCCACGCAAATCTCATCATAGAATCCTTATTACGACACCCTGGGGATTAGATGAAATACAGTTAAACGCTTCCGATATCAATTCATTAGCAAGGGACTTGTCCACTATCAGTCGATAGTGTAATATTACAGCAATTTCGAGGCATCCTTATACACCCTATCAAGGAACTCGTAATCCTTTATTATACTCATCTTCTCCAGACTTCGTATTATATTATCTATTACACTGGAAGAAATTGTTGAGTTTTCCTCCATTTCGATGCAACTTTGTAGCCTAGACCAGGAGTTTTCGCCTTTTGCTAAACATTTCAAAGCATTCTTATACCTACTAGCCGTTAAGGTGGAAACTCTTCTTTTTTCCTCTATTAAGTTAACTAATTCTTGCTTTGCTAACAATACCGCCATCTCCTTAACTTCCCTAATCTGCTTACCTTCAACGTACTTATTACCAGCGAAAGTAAGCCAACCTGGTATTCCATCAAAGTAGTCCACGATATCTTCTACTACCTTATCCTCTACCTTTATGGAAAGTTCCTCGAAACCAGCTCTTAAGAACTCTTCACTTCCATCTCTATTTAACCTATCTAAGGTTATTTCGAAATAGTATCTTCCGAAAATGGGAGAGTCTTTATCTCTACATCAATTAATTCATGGAGTAATCCGACTTCGGAACCCGTTAAAATGAAAGTCAGGTTTCTGTCATAGTCGTAAGCGTGAGCTATGGCTTCCTTAACCTCCTTACTTATAGGTCCTCTTAATTTCTGCGCCTCGTCCATAGCTATTATTAGCCTTTTCTCGTTAAGTTTATCGAAAAGGTCGGTGAGTGAGAGATAGTTTCTTCCTCCCCACTTTATTTCTACGTAGTTACCCATAATCCCTATTCCCTTTACCTTCTTCAGCACATCCTGTAAATAACCCAGCTTAGACGACAACGCGGAAGAGAACAGAGAATAAAGGTCCTTCCTGCCGTAATTTTCCTTAAGTTTTCTGAAATCTATGAGTATAAAATTTTCTTTAGCCTCGTTCAAGCCAACTAACAGGACTGAGGTCTTACCAATTCTTCTAACACCAGTGATAACTATTAATGGTCGCCTTATGTTTCTTACTAGCGCTGATACTTCCTTCTCACGGTCAAAGAGGTCCTCTTTTCTCTCCTTCGGTCTTTCATCAAATAACATATTCTGCCCCAGAATACTAGTTCTGCCCCAGAAGTAATAAAAACGTCAGGGAAAACTAGGGAAGGAATTAATTGGATTAGGGATGCAAGAACAAGGATAACGTCTAATGTAAAATTTATGTTATTTTCTTTATAAACTAAACTCCAAAAGAAAAACAAGTATCGTGAAACATTGCCAGAAGGATAACACCTAAGGGTAATTATAAGTAGGTTATATCAAAGGGACGACTAATTCGTACGCAATCACTAAGGGGGAATACCTAAAGGAAATCCTTAAGAAGTTGAGGGTTGTGATTGAGGGAGTTCAAGGGTTTCTATCTCCCCAGATACGAATTGACCTACTTCAAGACGCTTCTTATGAAACTTTTCAAAGAGTTGGGAGCAGTGGGGCGATCATTCACTAACGTTATCAAGTGTTCCCTAGGTACTATGACGATAATTAAGGAGAAAAGGTAAAGCGAATATTCGAGTAAATTGTCGACCATTACTATGTCTATACGTACCTTATTCAGTTCCAAAACTCCGATACGCGTTATGTATCGTGTCAATTCGCCAGGTTACTTATTTCCTCACTTGTCATTTCAATCGGTACGTAATTGGTATCATAACCTTTGAAAAACCAGTAACCAACGGCAGCTAATCCCAACCCCCACAATCCTAAATTATAGATTGTCCATTGAGGCCAACTTAACGCAGTCGTTAAGTACCCCGATATCGTATAGGATATTATAGGAGCGCTTCTAACCACCCCTATTAGAAATGCCCTGGCGTTGGTCGGCATAAGAAGGGGTTCCATAATCGTTCTAGTGGCCCATGCGAACTCACTAAATGCCATATTTAAAGAGAGGAGTATATAGAAAGTGGATAAAGAGAACGGTAATACCCCTGTCGCTAGAAGAACTATCGGAATCATGGTGATCGTACCTCCAAGAAACGATAAAATGCCGAATACTCTTGATGAGATCATCACAATAAACAGCCCTATTCCCAGTCCGGCAATTCCCGCGGCGAGATTAGCTATGAAAATGGAAAAAGACGCAACGCTCCCGGGTATTTGACTCTGGTAGAATTCTGGGGCAACGTATGCCATAAGACCATAGGTAAGGTACTGGGAAATTCCAATTAACATGAGGAAGAGAATCCTCGTCTTTAATCCTACTCTCACTTTATTTTCCCTCACCCTTGTATTTTCCTCAGAAAGTGACGAAACCGTCTTCTTAGCCTCCTCTAACTTACCTTTATGTATATACCATCTAGCGGAGTCCGGAGAGAACTTCCTTATTATTAGCGTTATCCCTACAATAATTAGAGTAAATATTCCTAGACTTGCCATCATTATGGTCTCAGAATTAGTGAACTGATAAATCAGGTAAGCTATTAACGATATTACAGCTGCGCCTATGTTATTGAAGTTTGGGATGAGAGTAAGAGCTTTTTCTCTGTGCTTTAACGGGAATGTTTCAGCAGCATATGCTAGCCCTACCGGAACCTCACCCTCTATGCCGAGAGTTCCAAGAAATATCCCTGCCATTATTGTTGTGAAAAGCCATGTTCCCTTAGCGAAAAAAGCTCCAGCTACAATTAAGGCTGCCCCTAGACCGTATAACGACATGGTTATTACATAGGAGTTCTTCCTTCCCAATCTAATGTCGGAAATATATGGAATGATCAAAGTTCCCAAAAACGTAGCGATTGGAGGAATTATGAAAACCAGAATAGTCTTAAATTGAAAATAGGATAGAGGTCCTATCGTAGCGTAAACTCCCCATATGAAAAACCCTAATGATAGTGATGTGAAGAGAAAAGAGTGAGCTTTAGACCATTTAGCTTTATCAATTTTCGCGGTAATGCTCATAATCTAAAATACGTATAGTGAGTTATAAGTGTATTTATAACTAAGTTATAACGAAAAAAATTCAAGTATATATGGTTCTCGCTTGCTCCCTCATGAACGAAAGCAGGTAATACTGACCGCCGGCGTTCTTCCCAGTATAGCCTGAGTGCTTCCAGCCTCCGAAAGGTTGTACGCCTGGCATTGCACCGGTTGTCGCTCCGACTTCCCTATTAGCGTAAGCTACGCCGGACTCTATATTGCTGAAGAAGTACTCGATCTCCTCCTTATCCTCACTGAAAATTCCCGCAGTAAGGCCGTAATCTACATCATTGGCAAGTCTTATCGCTCTTTCTAGTGTGTCGTACTTAGTTACAAGCAGGATTGGAACGAAAAGCTCGGTCTTCCACAGGCGGCTAGTTAACGGTAGATCGGTAACTACTGTAGGTTCAACGTAAAGATCGTGTAACGCTTTCCCTCCGTAAGCTATCTTCCCTCCATCTCTTTTAGCCTCTTCAATGAAATTCGTATACTTCTTAACTGCTTCTCTGTTTATAATAGGCCCTAAGAAAGTGTCTCTCTCGCGCGGATCTCCGACTTTGATTTTCTTTACCCTTTCAACCAGCTTCTCTATGAAAGTTTCATAGACCTTATCATAAACGTAAACCCTCGATGTAGCACTGCATTTTTGCCCTCCAAAGCCAAAAGCTCCCCTAGTGACTCCCTCCACAGCCTTATCTAGATTAGCCTTTGAAGTTACTATAACTGGGTTCTTTCCACCGAGTTCCATCACGACAGGTCTAGGATTAATTGAGGTTAACTCCTTTAATAGGGAATGCCCTACATCCCTACTTCCGGTAAACGCTAAACCGGAAACGTCCTTGCTACTTAGCGCGACCTTTGCTATTGTGCTTCCGCTACCTGTTACGTAATTTACAACGTTTTGAGGAAATCCCGCCCTTCTCATTATAGTGACTAGATTATAGGCGGAAAGAGGTGTGTCAGAGGAAGGCTTAACGATAGCGGTATTCCCAGTAATTACAGCCCCTAAGGTCATCGTAGAGGTTATAGCCAGCGGAAAGTTAAATGGGGCTATTATAAGCCATACTCCGTAGGGTCTCATCACTGAAGTCGCGATCTCATTTTTATACATTCTTGCATCCATTTCCTTTACGTATCCTCTGTTTTCCTGAAGTAGTTTGGCATAATATCTGAAATAATCAATGGTTTCATCTACTTCTGCAACTGCTTCAGCACGCGTTTTACCGTTCTCATAAGCTATAGTCGCCGCCAATTCGAACTTTTCTCTCTGCATCAATTCCGCCGCTCTCATAGTAATTTCAACTCTAGTCTTCCAATCTATGTCCCTCCACTCGTAAAAACCCTCCTTTGCTATTTGAATTGCCTTTGACACAGTAGTCTCGCTCGCTAAGTTAAACTTACCTATAACCGTCTTCTCGTCAATAGGAGATTTTACTTCAAATTTAGAACTCTCATGTATTTCTTGATTTCCGATCAGTATCGGATACTCCCTATTTAATTTCTCTTCTACTTTTTTAAGTCCCTTTTCATACTCCTCGTTGAATTCGTCTAACTTGTTTTCCTCTTGATACTTTAATTGGGTTCTCTCGTTTACGAATCCCATATATATATTTTCTATCAATAGAATAAAAATTCTATTCTACCTTATCCAATTACCCACTTTATTTCGGAAAGAACAGTTTAACAGATAGTGATATTTTCAGGATATAATAACAATTACTACAATTGCTATTCTATATATAGGAAAAAATATAATCTATGAAAAGGATATATCTTTTTGAGACCTCATGACGAGGGTAATATTAACCGCAGATAGAAGTGCATTCACGGATTACGCTGGAACCAGTGTACTCGGCTATGTCGCATGTATGCCTAGTAGATTAGTCCCTAGGTACTTTATGGACAAGTTCTTCACCCCTCCCATAAAGGCAGACAAAAACGGCAAGGCCTTGTATGCCCCCTATTCCCTAAGGAAGCTTGAGGCGTTGCTATCTAACGAGGGATTCGACACAATGGTTACCCCTCCTGAATACCTAAAAAAGGTAGCTAATGAGGGAGATATAGTGGGTATTACGGCTCATGACCCCTTAGGAATAGAACCCGTTTCCATGAAGCTTTCAATGCTTTTCGGAGGTGGAAAAACTTGGACTGCAGAGTTCTTTGAGGAATTGGGAGAGCAGGTTAGAAAGGTAAAGAAGGAAAAGGGAATAAAAGTCCTCGTGGGAGGACCTGGGGTGTGGCAACTTGAAAGGGAGAGACCTGAATGGATCGATACCGTCTATATTGGTGATGGTGAAACGGACCTTCCCGAAGTATTAAAGAAAATAGAGGCAGGAGAGAAAATACCTGTGGTAAAGGCGAGAAAGGTACGAGATGTCACAAAAATCCCAACAATAAAAAATCCTGCGAGACTAGGAGAGGTTCAGGTGACAAGGGGGTGTCCCCGGGGGTGTCAATTTTGCTCAATAACTCCCGAGACATTCATGTCAATACCGTTAGATGACGTAGTGAACTACCCCGCCCTCACGGACAGGGCATCCCCACCTCGCGGTGAGGATTTCCTGCTTCTTCCAGGGAACTTACTGTACACTCCCTTAGAGAAGGGGATGTACAGCAGAGGTCTCCTGTCCACAGGCTCTAAGGGCAGTCCCGACCCCGCGTGAAGGATATTTAGAGAAGCGTTATAATCACGGTCTACAGCGCAACCACAATTAGGACAAACAAACACTCGGTCGGAAAGGGTTAGGTCTTTTTTCACGTATCCACACCTAGCACATGTCTTTGAAGTATTCCTCGGATCTACCTTCACTACCCTCCTACCAGCTCTTTCAGCCTTGTAGGATAGGTAGCTCATGAACTTAGAGAAGTTAGAGTGGAGGACATGCTTCCTCAGAGTTTTACTCTCGTTACTCTCCACCATTTCCCTTACGTCTAGGTCTTCCACGCATATCTTATCATATTGTTCCACGAGCCACGAAGTCACCTTGTGGAGGTAATCGCTCATCAAGTTCTTCACATGTTCGTGAAGCTTGGCTAATTTTTCCCTGACCTTCTCGTAGTTTTTAGATCCCTTCCTCTTTCTTGATAGTGATCTCTGCAGGACCTTTATCCTCTTCTCGACATTGTCGAAAACCTTAGGGTTCCCTATCACTATACCGGTAGACGTAGTTACTAGCTTGTCAACTCCCAGGTCTATTCCGACCACTTTCCCAGTTTTCTCGCGAGGTCTCTTTTCGACCTCAACCTGAAAGATAGCATGCCAACCAGTGGCACTCCTCTTTATGATAACTCCCTTTACCTCACCTTCCAAAGGTCTGTGGAAGAGGACTTCCATTTCGCCTACCTTAGATAGGACGAGTCTGTCTCCCTGAACTTTGAAACCTGACTGGTTATAATTGATCACCTTGAGGAACTTCTTGTACCTCAGTTTCCCCACTTTCCTCTCCTTCTTCCTAAGTTCGTGAAGGGCGTTGATGTTATACCATAGTAAGTTGTTGACCATCTGGAGGACTTTGGAGTAAACTAGTTCCTTTCCTTCTATTTTTAGGTCTTTCAACATGTTTTGAGTGTCCTTGGGTGTTATCTTTTTCCCTTCTTTCCTCGCGTTATTTACCGTGTCTAACAACGCATTGTAAACCCTAGCTTCGATTTGCATGACGCGGAGGAGTTTCTCCTCTACTTCTCTTGTTGGATAAACCCTGTACTTGAAGGAGAGTTGAATTTTGTTACTCTCTCTCCTGGCTCTCCACGTATTTCCTCAACACCTCTAGCGTTACCTGTCCACTTGTCGCTAGGAAATATGAGGGAGACCAGAAGTGTCCTTTCCACAGTTTCTCTTTCATTTGAGGGAATTTCCTCTGTATTTCCCTTGAGGTAATGGTCTTGACCGCGTTTATGTATCTAGGTATGTCCAAGGTCGGTTTTGCTTTGAATAACATGTGAAAGTGATCCTTATCCACACCAATGTCTATTACCTCGACTTCGAATGTTTTGCTTATCTCCAGGATTTGTTCTTTTAGAAAATTGATTATTTCCTCGTTGTTAAATACCTTCCTGCGGTACTTCACCACCTGGACGTAGTGGTAATAAAGAGCGTAAACCGAGTGCGACCCTCTCTCCAATCTGTACCGCATAGTTATGCTTATTTTTTTATAACTATAAAAAGATTTCTATAAGGGGGCTATCCTCACGGAAGGGGACTTTCGCCCCCTTAACCCCCCCATAAAGTTAAAAGAGACAAAGGGACATTCTGCAATGAAGTATAGCGGAATTCAACTTTCATCAACGCTGGATATGATAAACTCGATCTATAGGCTATTCAGAATATCGGTTTCTAATACCTAAGTTAGCTCAACTGACATACAAGATCTATACGAGATGATGTATCCCAGATAAAGATGATATCTTTACTATTCGGTGCTGACTCCTTGGATATGGGTAATAAATATGTATGAATTTCCAACCTAGGCCGTTCACGTATTCATTGCGAATTCGGTTTGTTTAGAAATATAGAATGAATTTAATTGAGTTTAATCATATAAATTATGTAGGAATTCGTACTTGTAATTTCCTTTATTTGTTGCTATTTCCAATGATTGTAATTCGCGATGAATACCTGAGACATCCTCCAACCCATTTTCTACATCACTAGTTAGTTTCTACACGAAGTTCATAAGAATCTGAACTTTTTCTTCGCGTAGAGCGTATGTAACGTGACAAGAATATAAAGTAGCAAAAGATCCGCCTAGTAGGACTCTTATTATGTAGTGCTAGTTCATACTCTTCCCAAGGGGAAACAAAGTTTTTTCCTATTAACTTGTTAAGTATTATCATGGAAACTATTGAACTAGAAGAAAGGGGAAAAATAACCATAATTTACTTGAACAGGCCTGAGAAAAGGAACGCAATAAACATTAAGATGGCTGAGGAGATCGCCTCTGTCTTAACGGAACTTAATGATAATAGTAACGTTAGAGTGGTAATAATCACGGGTAAAGGGGGATCCTTCTCCGCAGGTGCCGATGTGAAGGAAATGTATGAAACGCAAGTAGAGGAAATTGTGAGAAAAGGTCATATGCCACTATGGAACGCGTTAAGGAGGTTCCGAAAACCAGTGATAGCTGTAATTAATGGAGTTGCAGCTGGTGGCGGCCTTGAGTTGGCTATGGCTTGTGATATAATTATAGCAGAAAAGGGAACCAAATTAGGTCAACCAGAGATAAATCTCGGTATAATTCCGGGGGCTGGAGGAACTCAAAGACTGACCCGGACAATAGGCAAATACAAAGCAATGAAATTGGTTTTGACCGGTGAGTTAATAACCGCGGAGGAGGCCGAAAGAATGGGACTAATAACGGCTTTAACGGAACCGGGTAAAGGTTTAGAAGAAGCAATCAAGTTAGCCCAGGAAATTACAAAAAGACCCAGCTTCGCAGTAGAACTAGCTAAGGAAAGTGTATCTAAAGCTACTGAAACCAATCTGGAACAGGGACTGGATATAGAGAGAAGGAACTTCTACCTTACACTGACAACTGACGAAGGAAAGGAGGGAATGAAGGCATTCATAGAAAAGAGGAAGCCCTCATGGATGAAATAGGGGGTCAACGTTTTCCATCTTACCTAAAATCACGTTTTTAACTTTACGGTATTATAATTCCTAAGACTTTAAAGGGCATCAACACCCTCTCATGTGGAAGATTTTCATTTAATTTCAGATATAAGGTGGCCCCAAGCTATAAGTAAGTGTGAATAACGTTATCGTCAGTTAGCTAAAGTTCAGAAATGCGCTGTTTCATGTTATTCCCTTCTAATGAATCTGAGGAGATAAATAACGCTGGTTATGGTATATCCTACTAGAGCTGTGACAACCCCAATGAGATAGAAAAGAACGGTAGGAGCTATTTGGGAGTTAAATAGGACTATTATTTCGATTAACAGAGCAGGAAAAGCCAATACGAAAAAAAGGATCATGATACCTCTCAACCTCTCTTGAAGAACGTCGAGTTCGAATAGTCTCTTAGCTGTCTTTAGCAGACTTTCTATTTCTCCAACGATATCCTTTATTCTGTAAGAAAGGTTCTCCGATGCGAGCTCTACCTTTTTTTGTCCGGACTCCCCGCTAATCTTGTAATAAGTAATGATTTCCTCCAGGAAGCTCGCAGTCTCGCTATCCGTGAAAAAGTTAGAAGCCTCCCTGAGGAAAATGGCCATGCTCTGGGCTTTTTTCCTTAGTAAGCGTTCTCTAAATTGACTTTTTAATACAACGTAAATGAAGATTGTAAATACGACAAAGGATATGGTCGTAAGAACAGTTACGAATAGCAACACTAAATAAACTTGCACAAGAGTTAAGGAGCCTCGTTATTATTAAATAGTCAAGTATTGGCTGTGGTTCTTTCTCTATAATTGGAACCAACCAGCGTTTACTTACAAAGGTCGGTATTAGGAATAGGGATCCTATTGATCTTCCTTCCGATAAGCTTCTCGGCTAAGACGAATGCCGCTGCCATTGCTCCTATAGTTCCGCTTTCCCCTACCCCTCTAGCTCCATGTGGAAGCTTTGAAGGGTACTCTACTATCTGGGTAGTCACCCTGAAGTTAGCCATAACAGCATCGAACACTCCAGCGTCAGATATAGATGAGAACAAAGGTATTCCTTCTTTACCGTATTTTGCCTCTTCTGAGATAACTTCCCCTATTCCCTGAACGACTCCCCCGTAGATTTGCGAAGATATGTCATCTGGGTTATAAGCCTTTCCCACATCGTCTACCGCATAAATCTCATCGATAACTAATCTACATTCCTCCTCGTTAAGTTTACCCGAAATCACATATGCGCCTGGGGCGAATATTGCGTCAGACTTAAAGAAAACATCCACCTCAATGGGACCCTCCCTTTTATATGCTTCAAATAAGTTATCTCCAGTTCTTTTCTTCAGCTCCAGCAGGGCCTGCATTAGTGAGGCCCCTCCAGCTGTAATACTCCTACTTCCAAATGTACCTATTGCTTCCTTCAGATCAGGAGTGTCGGCGAATTTCAATTTTATTTCTCTCTTATCTATTCCAAGAACAGTTGAGGCTAAGTTAAGAAATGCCCCCTCATGGTCCTGACCGTGAGGCCTAGTACCCATAATGATCTCTACACCTTCACTTGTTAACCTCACCTTGGCGGATTCGCCAGGGGGAGAGGCTATCAGAGCTGAAAAGGTGACTAAGGCAGCCTTTTTCCTATTCCTCTGCATCTCCCTATATTTCTTTTCCGCAAGTTCGAAGACCCTTTGATAGCCAGCTTCATCGATTCTAAGACCTAGTGGAGTTGTGTACTCCCCCTTTATTAGGTTCTTCTTCCTGATCTCGAGAGAGTCCATTCCTATGGTTTTGGAAAGTTCTTCGATTAACGTTTCATGTATTAATGCAGCCTCAGGCCTTCCTGCACCCCTATACGGACCTGTAGGTGGGAGATTTGTAAATACGGAAATGGCCTCTACTTCGGCAAATCGCATTTTATAAGGACCTGTAAGGAGTCTTGCTGGAAACGATGCCATCATAGTATTAATGCTAAAGTTATACGCCCCTATATCGTGAATAACCCTACCCCTCAAACCAAGGATTGTGCCGTCCCATTTCGCAAAGAGCGTCGCGTTAATTATCATCCCCTTTCCATGAACCGGGTTATTAAGATGTTCAGTCCTAGTTTCGATCCATTTCACAGGTCTGCCTAACTTGATCGAAGCTATGGAAGCTATTACGTATTCTGCGTAGGTCTGAGATTTGTTCCCAAAGGCGCCTCCAACGTCAGGTGAGTACACCCTAATTTTCTCAGGAGCGAGCTGGAGGGTTTCGCTTAAACCGTTCCTTATACCAAAAGGTGATTGGGATGATACGAAAACGTCAAGGACGTCATCGTGATAGTTGGCTATTACTCCCTTAGTTTCCATGGGGTTTGCCACAACTCTAGACATCTCTATTTTTCTAGTTACCTCAACCTGAGATTCCCTAAATAACGCCAGTTCTCCTCCTTTAAAATTAACTACATTCGAGATATTTTTCGGTACATCGTCATATATTTGCACCGTCGGTTCTTCTATTGATAATGAGGGTTCTAAAGGCTCATATTCAACCGAAACTTCCTCAGCCACGTCTTCCATATCATATCTGTTCTCAGTAATTACGGCAGCCACAGGTTGACCGTAAAAATTAACTACTCCGTCAGCGAGAACGGGCATTTTCTTTACTTTGGCACCAGGATATTGAGCGGCAGGAAGGAACAGTTCCAGATCTTTTCCAGTGAGGAACAAGAGAGCGTTTGAAGGTGAATTAATTCTCCTTATTCTCGCCCTAGCGTAAGGAGACCTAACTATGTAAAGGTACGTTTGGTTATCCAGGGAAATGTCATCTACGTATTTTCCTTGACCCTTTATCAAGAATATTGCTCGCTCACTCATATGAGAAATGAGGTTATCACTTATTTTTATCTTTACGGGGGTCCAGTAACATTTCGGTTAAACCCCAAGCATAGTTTCCACTGAGGCAATACATGCTTCGCCGCTAACACAGTAATGGAAATAGTAAGTCCAGAACGCTGCCTACATCAACATCGTAGTGGATTGCTATCCTCTTAGTGCTATGTGTTTTCCCCGTGGAAGCCTCATTCAATAACATTCGGCAACTAGTAACTCACCGTTTCAACAATGTTCAGTAAGGCACTGCTTAACCGCCCTCTAAGCTCATACCTCCTTACAAAATTAGTTAACGAGGTTAATATCGTTTAAAGATAGCATACCTAATCAAGTAATAATTTTTATAACTTATCGAAAGGATAACTTAGTTAAACCATGCCATAACAGCATAATAGACCCCAAGAGAAGTTTTTATTTTTGCTTAAGGATACACACTTTGTGGAAGATCCTTACAGGAGTGTGTTAGAGAAGCTTGTTAAACTACTGTCAGAGGAGTTTGGGGATAAGCTGATCTCCGTCGTAATTTACGGAAGTGTAGCAAGAGGTGATAACAGGAAGGATAGTGACGTTGATTTGCTATTGGTCATAAAGGAGTTACCAAAAACATTAACCGAGAGAATAATGCTATTCGAAAAAGTAGAAAAGGGGATCGAAGACGATATAGAAAGGCTTAGGGATCAAGGATATTACGTAACCTTGTCTCCCATAATGAAAACTCCAGAGGAGGCAGTGAGGTTTTCTCCTCTTTATATGGACATGACTGAAGACGCAATAATTCTTTACGACAAGGACCACTTCTTTAAGACAGTACTTGACGAGACCAAAGAAAGGTTACAGAAATTAGGTTTCGAGAGAGTCTGGGTGTCTAAAAAAGTATGGTATTGGAGGAAGAAGGATTACAAATTCGGCGAAGTAATCAACTTCGGGTGAGGCTTACGAATAACAACGACATCGCGAAATCCTACGTTACCCAGGCCGAAGAGAGGATAAAACATTCAAAAGAAGCGTTGAGTGAAGGCAGTTATCCTTATGTGGTGAGACAATGTCAAGAGGCCGTGGAATTACTCCTTAAAGCTTCCCTGAGATATGTGGGCATAGAGCCGCCTAAACTTCACGATGTCGGATATCTCCTTAAGAAAGAAAAAGATAGGTTTCCCCAATGGTTTCAGGAGAGAATAGATGAATTAGCATACTATTCTAAAGTCCTAAGAAGGGAAAGGGAACCGGCAATGTATGGAGACGAGGAAACTGGAGCCACACCCGAAGAGTTGTACTCTAAGTTTGACGCTGAAAATGCCTCTAAGATGTGCGCGATTGTCTATGAACTAGTGAAAAAACTTATTAAAACTGATTAGGCGTATTATCCTTTGTCAGACCTTAAAGGCCAAAGTGAATGGTTTATGCATAACCAAACATTTCGAAGTTATGATTCCTAGTGTCCCAAAGTTAGGCACTGCCGCATGAGATTTTTCCCTTGATCCTTAAAGTATAACTAAGTATGCTAAATAGATTAATAACCATACTAGTATTTGGTTCTTGTTTATCTTACAGATATCTCTTTAAATATTATATATGTTTAGTTTTCCGCCTGAGGTAGGGTAAGAAAGGAGGAAACGAATTAGCATTGCATAATTCTCTTCTTGCTGTACATTGTCTTGACCGAGTGGCGATCCTTGTGCCTGATAGTTCGACGTAGGGAGTCTGCAGATCTTTCTTCAGTCTTTGACCATGAACATAAAGCCCTTGAGGAAGCAGTACGTAGATTTCCTTTCCTCTTAACTACCATTTCCTTACCTGGACTCCTCTCCTCGATGGCTTTGCTCTCCATCTACTCGACTGATTCGTTCAATAGTGAATATTACGCAATGTGATAAGAAGAAACCTAGTACCTCGTTCGGTGAAGGACGTTACTTTAAGCTGTTTCATGGTATTATCTTTCCCTCGAACGATATTTACCATTATCGAGTAGGTAATCAATTGGTTAATTTCAAAATAATAAAATTGTGAATTAGTTATAGACACGTAAGCAGCCGTCCGGCCTGTTCCAGGCGTATTTCTCTCTCCTATGCAATTTTTGGACCACAGCTTAAATAGGTTAGGGAAAGCTTAACTACACACTGTCCCCCATTATAACAGACACGCAGAGAAGTTCTTATATAAATTGCTGAATTCTATTAATAATGAACAATATGGGTAAATATAATGGTATTGGGAGGAACCAATTAGTGGGAAACGCTGGCCTCTATTATGTGTGCTACGAGTTAAGCAAGAGGGGATGGAATGCAATGCCGACCTCCCGCAATGCTAGGGGAGTTGACGTAGTTATATACAATCAGAAAGGATCTAATTCGCATACTATACAAGTTAAGGCTCTTTCGAAAAGAAGTCCTGTTCCATTCGGCAAAACTCTTAGTAACCTCATCGCAGAATACGTTGTTGTAGTTACCGACATCTTTAATCAACCTAAGCTATATATTGTAGATACACCAACAGTAAAATCCCTAATTCACGAGGGCTTAAAGGACGGTAGAAGGAGTTATTGGTTTCAGCCTAACGATTATGAGCAATTCAAGGACAACTGGTCCCTTCTTGGTAACCCATATTAGGGGATACGAGCGAATTAAGAAAGAGTTACTCGTTTACAACTCTAATCAAATGCTGTAAAACCCAAAAGTATCATTTGCCTTCTGATCTAAAACGACCCGTCTATAATTCAACTGTTAATTCCACATCGCTAATACGCGGGACTCCAAATAACCTTATGTAATTTTCGATCCCCCTTGTGTACCTCACATCCACGTATTCTACGCGCGTAAAATTGAAAATAATAGGTAAGGAGGTCTGTGTGAAAGGTCTTGTCCTCAACTCCCTTGATATATGTTCGACGAACCTTGCTAATTCTGGGATCTTAGCGTAAGCGACGTAGCCTATAATCTTAAACCTATCCTTTAACTCCTCATACTGATCGTGGATTAGAGCGATCCTTAATGATCTACCTCCTGGAATTTCTTCAAAAAAGGAATAGGAAAGGAGAAAGTCCTTATCTCTGACCAATGGGAAGCCTTCGTACTCGACTTTTGTAGTTGATCGGAGATTAGGCGGTAAAGAAATCCTTAACTTCACTTCCTGTCTCCCAGGAAATCGTCAAGAGTTGTCACATTTGTAACTTTAGAGATCTTCACTCCTGCCCGCCTAACTTTTCTTTTATCCTCGTTAAGCAACTTCATGAGAAGGCCCCTGATAACGTTCCTCGCCTCCGTTTTCGGTATCCCCCTGTTTTTCGTAATACTCCTCGTAACGAGGTCTAGGTCCTCCATTATAAGAATTATCCCCACCTCTTTCGGTAGTCCGTTTGCTTTGAGATATACCTCATCAATAGCTATTGATATTGCCTCGAAAATATCGTCTAGGTCCCGGGAGTTCTTTTTCAGTGTAAGTATTCTATTATAGCTCTTCCTTTCCCTTTGTCTAACAGGTTCGTTGTAGGTGTTGGTGGCTAGCCTGAACAAGTACCTCGCTTTCGAACTACCGATTAATTTTCTTAACTGAGTATATTCAAAATTAGTTATATCCCTTAAGTATACCACTCCGGCCTCTTCGAGCTTCCTCGCTAAGGTGTCTCCTATTCCTGGTACTTCGGATATGGCGACTGTCTGCAGGAATTCAGCGGTGTTCTTCACCACCATTAGACCGTCCGGTTTTGAACGATCAGCAGCGATCTTCGCTATCACCTTATTCTGTCCAATTCCAACGGTAACCCTTATCCCGGTAGAGCCAAGTATTGCCTCTTTGAGTTTCCTCCCTATTTCCTCAGCTTCACGATCGCTTACGTTTCCAATATCCAAGTAGGCCTCATCTATGCTGGCAACCTCCATCGCTCTCCCGTATTTCGCGATAATGTTCATTATCCTGGAAGAGTATTGCCTGTAAAGGTCCTTTCTCATCGGAAGGAGAGTAATTGAATCTCCTCCAAGTTCTATTGCCCTAGATATAGGTATCCCGGACTTTACTCCTAGTTTTCTCGCCTCATAATTAGCCGTAGCTACGGCTCCACTTATCTCATTTCTTCCTGAAAACACGCATACTGCTACGGGTTTTCCCCTCAGGCTGGGATTCTCAACCTCCTCCACCTGAACGTAAAAGTAGTCGAAATCCACAAAAAGGATCATTTACATCTTACCCTAGGGGTAAAGTCCCTAAGTTTGGCTTCAATCTCCTCTCTGGATATGGGGAAGATCCCCCCTATTTTACCGAGTTTCATCGACGCAGCGGTAACTGCGTATCTTAGCGACAAGTTTACTTTTTTCGTTTCGTAATATAGTACATTGAAGGTAGCGTCAAATACGTCACCTGCACCAGTAGTATCGTTTATCTTCTCCGCGGGATAAGCCTCTACCTCACAATTTTCTAATCCCTCTGTCCTTGCCCCCTTTTTCCCCATCTTGATCACCGTTAGCCTCGCATCATAGGAACTGACTTTCTCGTATTCCCTTTCATTACAAAATAGAACGTCTACTGTAGTTCCCAGTTTCCCCGCATATTGACCTGGGTCATAGGTTAGTAGGCCTTTTTCCGGTTTAATCACGTAATTCGGGGAGATCGATGCGAAGTGAACTACGTCAAATAAATTGACTGCATCCCTTAACTTACCTAACATCTCCTGGCTGAGGGACGTAGCTGTCCTCCTGATGATCGAGATACTTCCGTCCCTCCTAAGAAATATCAGAGTGACGTTAGGCTTTTCGTTAACCTCCATTACGTACTCCAGACCCACTCCATATGACGCCAGTGTATTTAGCAGTGTTCGAGTAATATCGTCCTTAGCAACCGGGGCTACCAGAACTGAGGAATGTCCCAGCGTGGTAGCAGTAACTGCGTAATTAGTGGCAGAACCCCCTGGTACTATCTCTAAAACGTCGGTTGTTTCTGACGAGTCAACTTCAGGTATACGATTCACTGTAGTGATCACATCAATGTTGAACTTTCCGATCGAAATGTGATTAGCCTTCATCAGACAGCCGCCGTCACATCATTTTTCAGGATAAAAAACTCTTCATCGTGATACTTGGTCAAATCTCGTATTTAGATTTTTGTATTATGACACACCGACAGAGGAAGATAGAGACCTGCGGGAGCATTAATGAATGATTCGCGTAGAGAGTACTTTACAAGTTTTATGTATCATTAACAGTTGTTCAAATGCTCTAACTGGTTCTGAAGCATTAAATTACATCTTATTCATTAATGTAAAAATCTCATAAAACTTAGGAAACTGCAGATTCCATTTTGCTATACTACTACGGCCTTAACTAGACCTGGAGGAGTATCTATAGGAAGTCCTAGTCTAACTCCTAATTTGTACGCGACAAGTTGGATGGGTATCGCATTGACCACAGGGGAAAGGTCCCATCCAAAAGTTTTCTCCACTTTAATAACGAACACCTTTCCCTCCCTATCTGTAACCGTTTTTATCACCTTGTTGAACAAGTCTTCTGCAGCTGTCTCAGCGGGTTTTATCGCAATAACCGGATGTCCCCTTAGGGTTAACGTTATGGGACCGTGTAGAAGCTCTCCAAGCTGAATCCCCTCTGCATGAGTTCCAGCAGCTTCCTTCAATTTTAGGGCGCCCTCAAGCGCTAATGGGTAATTAATCCCACTGCTTGTTACGTAAAGGCTTGCCGACTCTATCTTACTAGCTGCCGTCTCAGCCTCTTCTTCGAACGCGTTAAGAGAATCTTTAATAAATGAAGAGAGAGCTCTTATCCTAGACTCAAAGTCCGCTATATCTCTATTTCCCGCCTTGCCGGAGTTTAACCCAACGTAAAGTGAGAGCGTTCTGAGAGCTATTAACGTAGAAGTAAAGGTCTTTGTCGCTGGAACAGCCATTTCCGGTCCAGCGGTTATCGGTAAGTAAACGTTAGATTCCAAAGCTAATCTGGAACCCACTGAGTTTGTCACCCCTATTATTACCGCTCCTCTTATCTTAGCAAGCTTGACGCTCTTTATTACGTCCGACGTTTCTCCGCTCTGGCTAATCGCTATAATGACGGAACCCGTGGTTACATTCTCCAACGAATAATAGGGGAATTCCGCTGCGCTTACGACATGAGATTGAATTCCCATTTCGCCTAAGTAGTATGACGCTATTAAACCTGCGTGGAGGCTTGTACCATTACCTACTATGAAGACGTTTTTACCCCCGTAAACGATCATGCCGGCGAGGGTTAGATACTTCTGCATCAGAGAGTAGTAGGAGTTTATTACTGCTTCGGGTATATCGTATATTTCCTTTAACATAAAGTGAGGAAATCCCGCCTTTTCGGAAATTTCCGGCTGATATTTAACCCTCTTAATTGAGGGTTTGGTTCCATCTGCGAAAATCTCATAACTGGTTGGCAATACATATAAAACCGAATTGTCGGGGATTATGACCGCCTCCTCAGCAAAGCCGCTTAAGCTGGGAAGATCGCTCGAAAGGAAATAGCACTCCTTTCCTAATCCTAACAATATAGGCTGACCTTTGTTTATTGCGTAAACCCCTTTCTCCCCCTTTTTTAATACTACAGCCGAGAATATTCCCTTCACAGCATCCATAACCTCCTTTAAATCCTTTAACTCCAAAAGGTGAGCAAGAATCTCCGTATCCGTGGTTGAAACGAATTTGTGACCGGATTTGGTTAACTCGTCCCTTATTTTCTCATAATCGTCAATGATCCCATCCATGAAAACATAGATGTTTTTATGACAATCCATAAGGGGATGAGTGTTCTCCAGGGTGGGCCACCCCCTACTCGCGTACCTTGTGTGTCCCACAGCTAAGTAGCTTCTTTCATTTATACTGGTGGGGGAAGAGGAGACACTTCCCAACTGCTTTATCACAATGGGTTCCTCACCCCTAAAGTAAGTCAATCCCCACCCGTCGTACCCCCTGTAAATTAATCGCTGGAGGCCAATAATTACGTCCCGAACCTCCCTTTCCTTTGAACAGATAAAACCAAATATTCCGCCCATTCGATATTCATGTATACAATTAACTATACGTTTTTAAAATAGTATTGTTTTCCATAATTTCAAGTTCAATAATCCAATCGCGTTGGACTTAAGCCAGGGTAGATAAATTCAGTTTATGAAAAAAATAAGTCGAATTTGGTCCTTAACTTGAAGTAGATGTCTCCGTATCGTTATCCTCCGGGGTTACTCTCAACAGAACTCTGTCATTAACTACCCTATTATGTCCCAGATGATCTCTAACATGATATGAGACGCTTATTGTAACTCTATACGTTCCTTTGTTTAGGTATACGTGAGCTTCAGGGTGGTGCAACGAGAGCGTAACAGTAAGATTTCCTATTACTATCGTCACATTGAATTGCGAGAACGTTGGTCTGACGACTCCCTCTATTAAATGTATAGTATAGTTACCGCTAGTAGGAATGGTTAATGTAGCGTTCTCAGTCTGATTACCTGTCTCACCAGCAGTAAGGTTTCCCAGGTTGAAGTATGCAGGGGTAATTTGCGGTCCATTGGAGTGGGCTGAGAAAGAGATATATGCCAAATTCCCAAGAATTCCGGAATCAGCTATCCCAACACCCGCTAATATTACTGCTCCTACTATTCCTAATATGAGTGGTTTATACATATTTCATCTAATTTATGTTCTCTTAACATTCTTTATAAGGCACTCGTTTCATTTGAGGATGGAACGATGGAACGTTATTGCTTATTGACGACTTCGTACCAGATTTTACCGTTTTCTCTTACCTCCTTTACGTAACCCAGTTTAACTAATTTCTTAATTCTCCTATATGCGGTTGATTTCGGTAGACCTGTTGATCTAACAACGTCAGCTAACGTCTTCGAACCGTTCCTTATCGATTCAAGTACAACTAGATCCCTATCGTTTAGCTGTTCATTGTTTAATTCCGGCTCATCCTCGCGTTGAGCCTTACGTTGTCTTAACTGGGCTATAACGGCATAGGAGAGTGTACCATTAATTATCACAAGACCTACTATAATTAAAAGGAGCTGAACATTATTTTCACGAGTCGTAGGAATGGTTTGGGAGTACAGTATTTCGAAGCTTTCCCCATAGAACGAAATGTTATAATATCCGTGAGATGAGTAAAGACCGCATGGTGACGGATTTACATACAGTATATTATACTCTTCGGGGATTAAAACGAAATAAGTTACGTTATACGGTTCCTCTCCAACTAAAACTCCTGCTTTAAACTTGGCTACGTAAGTGATTGTTGCGTTAGAGTAAATATGGATTACCGAATCGTTAATTTGATAGGATGAACCGAGAACCTTAATGTTACTAGCGTTCTCACCTATCAGGTAGAATACCCTCTCATTTGTAATATGAGCGACTACTGTACCATTATATAATACAGTTATAGTACTAGCTTTGACCGTAAAGACTAAGGGAAACAGCAATATTAACGATATCAGCACTAGCTTCCAAGAATTCATCCTTGTACAATTAATTGTTATCGCTTTTAATTCTATTTCTTACAACTGTTCCACCGTTCCATGAAATGGTTAGGAAATAATGCTTTTTAGAGACGTTGACTAAAAGAGACTAAAATGAAACCTGCTATACTCACCGCAATACTAATAATTGCAATAGCGGGTAATATGATACTAGGGTATCAACTTTACGGATATATACATCCCGAAACTATCTCGTCTTCGGGAGCCTTGAACTACTCAGAACTGAACGGAACACAAGCGATTAACGTGACGTCAAGTAGTAACTCGTCCTTTTACTTTAGGTATGAGTTTACAGTTAAACTCCACCTTCCCCATGAGGGAAAATACTGTATAGTAATAAATCCGACGAATTTCTCCTCACTCGTCCTATTAATCTATTTCCAAAATGGGAATACTGTTTCGTTATCACTTAACGTAACAAAGGCCCAAATAAGCGTCGATCATAAGGAGAATAAGATAAAGGTTTACATTTACGGAAGGATTAATCAACTGCCATCCCTTAAAAAAATAATAAGCTCGCTACACTTGAAATTTGTATACTTAGGTCATGACGATCATAATTCAGATCGGAACAATTCAAAGCTTTCGCCCCCGAGCCTTACAACAGGTAAACGCGAGAAAAAAAGACCTTAGGTAATCGCTACGTTTACTCTCTCCTTATTGCCTCTATTGCGGTTAACTTCGCGGCCCTCCAAGCGGGGTAGATCCCTGCGATAATGCTCAAAACTAGGGCAACTAAGAACGCTAAAATAATTGACTCTACAGAAATAACGGGATGTATACTGAAGCCTACCCCTGTACTCCTCCTAGCTGCATGTGCACTACCCCCCAAAAATAAGGGGAATGAATCCGAAAGTGCTATTCCTCCGAGAATTCCTAGAACGCCCCCAATTAATCCTATCATTATAGCCTCTGCTAGAAAAATACCCAACACGTCATGCGTTTTCATTCCTATCGTTTTCATTATCCCTATTTCCCTGATTCTCTGGTAGACCTTTGTAAGTTGTGTTGCAGCTATTCCTACACCTCCTACTACAAGAGAGATTGAAGCCGTTCCCGTAAGCAAGATGCCGAGACCTGAGGTTATTGAGGATACAGTTTGAACTATTTGTTGGACAGTGGTAACGGAAACACTGTTTCCGAGTACCGCAGTAATTACAGATGCTGTCTTATTGACGTCATTCACGGAATTCACCTTTACGAATATGGCAGAATACGTGTTTCTATCTAACATGTCCATAGCTGCCTGGAGTGACATAAACACGGATGTTCCAGCATTAGTCAAGGGACTGAAACCGGACGGAGAGAGGACGCCCACTACCCTTATAGGTACGGAGTCTGTTGCAGACAGTGAGATTATTACCTCCTCTCCTGGCGATATACTTATTCCAGGCAAGGGATTCGCCACTTGATAGCCTATAACAGCTACGGGCGCCGATGTTACTGGATAAATGCTCCCTGACGATAGGATGACCTGGCCTAGAAATGCCGTAAGGTTATTAATACCGATTATCGTAACGGTAGTAAGCTGACCCCCGATCTCCACACTGCCTACCCCTAACACCAGTGGATATACCTGAGTTACATAAGGAAATGAAAGGATCTCGTCAACTGTTGCTTGAGTTAAAACATGTCCCTCAGTGGGTTGAATAAGAATGGTGCTTGGACCTAACGAATCTATATCAGATAAAATACTTTTGCTTATTCCCTGAGTGAGGGAAACAAGTCCTACTACTCCACCGATTCCAATTGCTACGGCTAATATAGCAAGGATGGCCACTCCCTTTTTCGAAGTTAGTCCTCTGAATCCGACCCAGAACATGTCCCCTACGTTCACTTTCTACGCCTCATAAGGAAAACGGCTACCGCAATTATCGCTATTATAACTATCAGTAAGATAAGGAGGAAGAAATAATGGTAGTGGCTGTGGGGCTGATTTGCGTGTACGTTTGAGCTAACTGCGGGTGAATACACTGTAAATGGTATATATATCTCCTCTTCCTTTACCTGATCCAAACTGTTAGTAAACTTTAGAATTACGGGAATTCTATAAGTTCCTGGTTGCGTGGAATTAAGGAGGGTAAAAGCGAAGGTGAACGTTGATGGAGAGTCAGGACCTAAATTCCCTACATAATAGGTATTTCCACCAACTATAGGGAACTGTGTTGAGTTGTATGTGGCTAGAAGACCTTGAGCTACCCCCGTACCGTAGTTTACAATTGTAGCCGTTAATGAGACAAGGGAACCCGGTGTCGGCGTACTGGGTAGAACTGACACTGAGGAGATTGAGATATTGATTAGCCCTGCTGAGAGCAGACTTAGGGTTCCGCTCTCTTGCTGTATTTGATCATAAATATTGTAAAACGAGATAGCGTATTGAATTATTACCGATCCCTCAATTGAGGTATAGACTGTTAGCGGAATTACGACTTTCTGACCTGGATTCAAAACGTCAAGTGAGAACACTGTTGAGTTGAACGACGTTTCCTGTGAGGAGAGTTGTATGGAGACCGATTTGAGAACCTGGGAACCGTTATTCTCAACAGTAACATATGCACTAGAGATAACGCCAGAAGTTATTTGGAATGGCGAAAGCGATATTACTACGGGATTCGTCTGGACAATTATTGGTTCTACGTAATATCCTAGGGAGAACTCGCTTTCCCCTTGTCCCGTTAATGTATTGTACGTTATTACGATCGGAATTTCTACAGGTTGTTGAGATAGTTCCGATGAGACGTATACGCTAAGGTTTTCCAACACGGACTTTCCTGGAGGTATCTCTGATATTTCAGGAAGCTGGGTTATGAATGAAATGCCCTGCACGGGCTGGGGAGTAATAGTGACGTTATAAACCGGGGAGTCTCCCCTGTTGTTTACGT
Organism: Sulfolobales archaeon HS-7; assembly: GCA_019704295.1. Taxonomy (GTDB): domain Archaea; phylum Thermoproteota; class Thermoprotei_A; order Sulfolobales; family Sulfolobaceae; genus HS-7. The sequence goes on from AP024596.1 coordinate 1,676,494, forward strand.
AAAAGGTGATCTGATTAACCGTCAGAGGTTCAAGGGGTTGTGGATCTCCAGAGATGTTAAGAGTGGCCGTCCCAGTAACAAAAAGGGAAAAGTAAGAGGACTGTGTAATGGATTGTACTTCTCCCTCGCCTTCGATTACGTACCAGTTTAAAGAAACTGGAAAGGTAAAATAACCTGGCGTCACGTTCCCCGTATTTACGAAGAACTCGGCCTGAAGGGGTACTCCCTGCCCCTGACTTGTTAATGTTAACGTTATCGTATCTCCTCCTGAGACATTGGTAAATCCTTCAGGTAGAAACACGTTCACATTAACATAACTCAATGTTGGACCTCCGAGGTAATCTATGACTAGCGATACTGGAATGTGATCTTCGTATGGGCCTACGGAACTCTGTTCGAAATTAGCGTTCACTATCTTACCAAAAACCGTCAAGTTGTTAGATATTAACACTTCATACGTTGTTGAGTAATTATTTCCCGAATAGCTTAACGTAATAGGCATTTGATAGTATCCAAGTGTAGTGTTACTGTAAACGGAAGCTAGAACAGTGAATTGAGACGTACCAAAGGGTGGAATGTTGGTTACGTTGAACTCGTTCTTATAGAAACGTATGGGATACGTAGACGTTAGGTATACCGTTAAGTTATTTACCTCATCGCCCTCCAGATTGCTTATCAACATGGTAATAGGCACGTCCTTTTCCCCAGGATAGAGGGGGGTCTGGGACTCTGCGGATACGGAAAAGGAAATGGTTGAAACTTTGACGGCTATTTGCACCGTTTCGACATAGCCAATGCTATCGTTAACAAAATACGTGTAGACCTTAAGGTCGTAAGTACCGCCGGAGATACCTTTACTCACCTCCATTTGAAGGGTAAACGAGAAGTTCTCCCCAGGTGTCATTTCTGCAGTTTTGAACTCCGGTTGTGTACTGTAGTTGTATAGGAATAGCGGTGATGAGTTAACTGGAACGAAAGTGACGTTATAGATAGGATTAGTACCGATATAGGTTATTACAATGGTCAGAGGTATGTTCTTCTGACCAGGATAGGCAACCTGACTTTGAGTATCCCAATAACTGTAACCAGAGAACTTAACTATTCCAGGAGTTAAACTGAGAAACACAGGACTGACAATTATTAGAATAAGAAACAAGCTAGCTATTGCCCACTTCGTGTCTCAACACCCTCTATTTTCCCATCCCTTATATGTATTATCCTATCACATTTCTTTATCATGTCGGGATCATGAGTTGCCATTACTACAGTAACGTTCCTTTCAACTGAGAGTTGCTTTAGTAGGTTAACTATTGCCATTCCAGTTACCGTATCGAGGTTAGCGGTAGGTTCGTCGGCTATTATTATATCTGGATCGTTTACTAACGCCCTAGCTATCGCAACTCTCTGTTGTTGACCACCAGAGAGCTCGTTAGGTCTCTTATCCTTAAAGTCGAGCATTCCAGGAATGAGGGAGAGAACTTGTATTGCCTTTTCTCTACGTTTCCAGAACGGAACTCCTGCAGCCGCTAATGGTAGTTCTACATTCTCTAGAGTAGAAAGATAAGATATTAGATTATACGATTGAAACACGAAACCTATTTTCTTGTTCCTCATGTCGGCCCTTTCGTTTTCGCCCAATTTCGAAACGTCCTTACCGTCAATAATCAGTCTACCGTCAGTAGGATTGTCAAGGAGACCTATTATATCCAAGAGCGTGGTCTTTCCTGAACCTGAAGGTCCAACTAAGGCCACGAATTCTCCCTTTTCAATTGAGAACGAAACACCTCTTAATGCCTCGTACTCCACCTTCCTAGTCTTGTACACTTTTCTGATATCTATTCCATTAATTATCGCTGACATATTTCTTCCTCCTCTACATATCTAGTAATAAACTTGTTCATAGATATATCTTTTAGCAAGCCAAGATCCAAGACGATTACGTCGATGAGATTTTGGTTTCTGGCTGTATTGTACATATGTATAATGAAAAAATCACATTTTAATGAATCTATTCTTTCTTAGGTTCTGGCTAATATCCCTTTGGCTATTCTGTAGTGAACTGCGTCTACTAGCTGATCATCTACTCTGATTGCACCTTTACCCATACTTCTTGCCTTTTCATACGCCTCAATTACCTTATTCGCCCATTCAACTTCCTGTTTTGATGGTGAAAACACCTGATTTGCTATTTCGACCTGAGATGGATGAATAACCTGCTTACCAATATACCCTAGGCCCTTAGCGATAAGACACTCTGCTCTGAATCCCTCAGCGTCTTTTAAATCAAAGAAGACTCTATCGTAAGGCTCTATCCCATATGCATGGGCCTTCACCGCAATAACCGTTCTTAAGTAATCGTTTTTCTGATATTGGGATATATCTCCGAAAACTGAAGAGGAGAAGTCGGCAACGCCGTAGCTAATCATGGTTACACCTTCCGAGGTTATGACCTCATCAATTCTATTCAAGCCCCTAGCCGTCTCTATAAGAACCTCAACCTCCTTAGCCGTTATTCTGTAAATGAAATCGACTCTTTGTTCCGTTTTAGGTATTACAACGAAGTCAACTCTGTCCAGAGTTCTCACCAGCATAAGATCAATAAGCGACTCAGGACTGTCTAGGGAATTGATTCGAATTCCTACCCTCTTTCCATGAAAAGGTAACTCCTTAAGTAGATTTGATACGAGATTCCTCGCATTGCTTTTCTCCTCAGGAGGAACTGCGTCCTCTAGATCGAATATTATTCCCTGAGATGGTATTAAATCTGCTTTCCTTAGCATTTTCTCGTTATTTCCAGGAACGTAAAGTTGCGATTTCATAGTATGTAGTATGAATTGCTGCAATTTAGTTATTTCCGGCTACTCATTAAAGCGTCGCAAAAATGATAACGAGATATAATTCAGTAAAAGCAATAGTAAAAGCAATAGAGGGAAATAGAGGATTTCAACCTGTAATAAGGTTGTTCTATTAACGTAAGTTATGTAAAGTATGGAAAGTACTGATTAAATTACTTCTGCGACTTACGTAAAGTTAAAAAGGGGGTAATTTACGATATGATAGAAGTACTTGAGAGGATATCAAATTCTTATTTCCAGGCTAGTATACAGTATAAGCTGGTTTTTCTTAGCACCAGAGATACCGCAATTACTGGAGAAATTTAAGGCACCTCCAAGCATCGCGGGAATAATCCCCTTAAGCTTTTTCGCAGCCACAGCCGTAATGCAACTACCGTCCGCTCTACTGTCAAGTAAACTAGGCATGAAAAGATCTTACGCATTAGGATTGTCATTCATGGGTCTAGGTGATGTCCTCATAGGATTTTCGTCATCTACATGGGAACTCCTCCTCTTTTACGTAATAGTAGGAATTGGGGCGTCGTTGTTTTTCTCCTCTGCTGGCGGGACTTTAGCCCTTCTTAACAAAAGTAACGTAACCCCCATACTAGGTCTTTACAATACCCTTTTTTCGATTGGAGGAGTGGTTGGGGTTTCATGGGGGGTAGTCAGTTCGGTTCTGGGATTCTCCACGTCCGCCATAGCATTAGGAGTGGTAACATTTCTGTGCGGGTTTTCAACGATGTTAACGGATTATCCGAACGCGATGCCAAACATAAGCATAATAAAGAACAGAAATACGATAATTCTAGCGATAGGGACATCAGGCGTGTGGGGAAGTTACTTCACAATTTCCGAGTTGTTCCCCTTTTTTGAAAACCAAGTATTTATGAGGTCTCCTATAACTGAGGGACTGCTCTCTTCCATCCTTCTCATTTCCTCCTCAATTGGAGGACTATCAACTTTCATAATACATAAATGGAGGGTAAGCACTATGACCAAAATAGTAGTTACCGCTATTCTATCAATTTCCCCAACTTTGATGTTATACAGTCAGGTGTATTTGGCCGGTTTCGTACTAATAGGATTCTTCAACGAACTCTGCCTTTCCCTAATATACGGTTACGTGGTGAGTTTTTCCCCATTAACGAATTCCTCAATTCCTTTAGCCGAGGTTAACTCAATTCAAATAGGATTGGGTATGATGCTACTTTTATCGTCTTTCTTACCGTTGTCACTTATATGGATAACGGTTGTCGTAATTTCCTTAGCCGAATTAGCTGTTCTCCTAGCAATAGGCGGAAGTCGTTCTACTTCTTCCTTATAGAGTAAACCGAACGGTTTTGAGCAAGCATACTTGCCTCCATTAACGCCTCATTAAGAGTGGGATGACTGTGTAAAGTTTCAGATAGGTCCTCAAGCTGAGCACCCATCTCAATAAGCAGTGACGCCTCTCCAGCTAGTTCGGAGGCTCCCCGACCAGCTGTCTCCACTCCCTTGATAACTCCGTCCTTGTGAAACAGCTTCACTATGGCATTACTTTGGGTTGCTAATGACCATCCTAACGTATTCGTTCTGAATACGACTTTATCCCCGACAGTACTTCCAACAATAACTATTTCTGGTTCTGTGAAGATCGAAACTGGAATGGCCTTCTGGTCGAAGGCTACCTTTTGACCGGCTATTATCTCTGCAGCTATAACTCCTTGCTTCATTGCCTTAGATGCGACCATGGGATTTCCGACGACGTCGCCTATCGCATATAAGTGTTCCGATACTCTAAGCAATTCATCGACTGGCAACTCGTTTATTCCTTGCGGTAAATTAGGTTTCTGTCCTGTCGTAACAATGATCTTCTCCCCCTCTATCTTCTCCTGTTCAACGATTAACTTATCTCCATCGAAACCATTCGCCCGTTTTGGTACTATTTTTACTCCCATATCCGTCAGAGATTTCTTGGCGAGGGCCGACAGGTCTGGGTCAACCCCTGGCAGGAAGTCTGGAGACACTATAGTCGTCTGAACTCCAGCCTTTCCTAAAATGGTGGCTATTTCCACACCACTTTGTCCGCCGCCTACAATTATCGCAGATCCAGGGATTTTCTTTAAAGAGTAAAACCCCCTATAATCCAATAGTTTTTCGCTCTTACCAAAAGTCGGTGGGATGTTCGTTACGGACCCAGTTGCTATTATCGCGTCCTTATACCTTATTTCCTCTCCTCCCGCTACTATCTTACCTTGTGATAAAACCCCTTCCCCTTTTATTACCTCAATTCCCAAAGTCTTGAACGCAGATTCTATGTTCCCTCTTATCCTATTTGTTACCTCATCCCTTCTTTTGATTACTTCTTCCCAATCAAGTTCTAGTTCTCCCCTTATCGACTTATTTGATTTTGCCAAAAAAAAGGAATATACGGATTCCCTTATTGCCCTGGCGGGAATACAGGCGAAATTTACGCAGTTTCCGCCTATTAAATCCTTTTCAATGACAGCAACGGATAGTCCCAAAGACGATGCTCTTATTGCGGCAGAGTATCCCGCTGCACCTCCTCCCATAATAGCTACATCGAATTCTTCTGGTAGAGAACCCATTACCATTAGAAAAGCACCATTAACTCCGGTTCATTAAGGTACTTCACAAAGGATTCGCCTAACTTGATAGCATCGGCACCATCAACAGCCCTGTGATCAAAGCTTATAGAGTAGGGGAGAACTTTGGCGATCTTTATTTCTCCGTTAATGACCCACGGCATATCCCTTATTGGACCCGTGGCCAGGATTGCTACATTGGGGTAGTTTATCATAGGCACGGAGAGAAGTCCTGAACCAAACGAACCAGGATTGGAGAGAGTGAAAGTGGCTCCCCTCATGTCATCTACCGATATTTTCCTCTCCTTAACTTTAGTCACGAGGGCCTTTAATTCCCTGTCAATTGTAACTACTGACTTCTTATCAGAGTCCTTTATTACTACTACCCTTAACCCATCTTCAGATTGAACTGCGACTCCCATATTGACGTATGGATACCTAATCACCTCCCCATTGTCGAAATCGTACATGGCGTTAAATTGCGGGTTCTCCTTCAGTGCAACGCTTAATGCCTTTATCATGAGGGACGTTACAGATATTTTATCACCGGTTAATTTTTCAACCTTATTCCTCACAATTTGATAAAATTCCCAGAACTTAGTAACATCAACGATGTCCATATGTACGGCTCTTGGGATGCTCCAGGACTTCTGCATATTCTTCGCTATCGTTAACCTTATCTCTGGGAGTTTCTGAGCACCTGGTTGAACCTCCCTTCTCTGCTCCTTAGTTGTCTCAGGTTTGGTGGTTTCCACCTTTTCTTCCTTTATTACCTCAATAGGCGGTTTCTTTTTAGATTCGTAGAATCTTCTGACGTCCTCTTCAAGTATTTTTCCGCCCGGTCCGGTGCCCTCGACCTTCGTTAAATCAACTCCAAGTTCTCTGGCTAACCTTCTTACGGCAGGTGTAGCTATTACTTCCTTTTCCTTTGCAACTTCCTGCTGTGGAGATTGAGTAACCCTTGTCTCCACCTTTCTTTCGGGTTCTTGTCCTCCTTTAGGAAGTTCGTCTCCTATTACACCTAAAATCTCTCCTACTTTAACCTCAGCGCCCTCTTGTAAGGCAATCTTTATTTTTCCCCTTCCAGGGGACGGTAACGTAACTACAGCCTTATCCGTTTCAACTTCTACCAATGGCTGATCCTCTTTAACCTCGTCTCCATCCTTGACTAACCACTTAACTATCCTCCCCTCAGTTATTCCCTCCCCGACATCGGGAAACTTAAACTCCATAGTGATTCACGCAGACATAAGTTTGTCTAGTCCTTTTTCAATTCTCCTCTCATCCGGTATGTAATAGTCTTCGTAACCAGGGAACGGGTAAGGAATACTGGGTGACGCAATTCTCACGATAGGAGCCTCGAGGCTGTATATAGCTTTCTCTGAGATCCTAGCAGCGATTTCCGCCCCTACGCCGAAACTTAAAGGTGCTTGATGTACGATCATAACCCTGCCAGTTTTCTTAACACTATCAAGGATAGTCTTTTCGTCGAGGGGAACTATGCTTCTTAGGTCAATAACCTCTGCATCAACTTTCTTCTTATCAACCACTTTCAGGACATCAGGAACAGTGGGACCATATGTCACTATCGTAACCTCATTTCCTTTTCTAAGAATGTTGGCCCTTCCAATCGGGACTTCGTAGGGTTCTTCGGGTATTTCCTCTCTAAATAACCTGTAAAGCTTTAAGGGTTCGAGAAATATAACCGGATCATTTAACCTTGACGCGGATATCAAAAGCCCCTTCGCATCATAAGGAGTGGAGGGTTCGAGTATTATTAACCCCTGAGAATAGGCGTAGTAAGTCTCAGGGTTTTCTGAATGTATCTCAAGCGCTTTTACACCCCCTCCTGAGGGCATTCTCACCACCATGGGTAGGAAAAAGGAGGATCTGCTCCTCGATCTGTACCTAGCTGCGTGGGAAACAAGTTGATTGAAACTGACGTAACTAAACCCGGCGAACTGGATCTCTGGAAACGGATGTAATCCCATTAATGCCAGACCTATGCTCATTCCAATAATTGTTGATTCCGCGAGAGGAGTGTCAATTACCCTATGTTCTCCGTACTTCTGTTTAAGTCCTGTAGTAACTCTGAAAACCCCTCCTTCTGTACCAACGTCCTCTCCAAGAATTACAGCCCTTTCGTCCCTGTCCATGATTATGTTCAAAGCGTTATTAAGGGCTTCAACCATGTTAGCCTTCATTCCCATCACCAAAATACTCCTCCATTTCCTCCTTGAGTGTTTCTGGTAAAAATGAGAACACGTTAAACATCGACTTCGGATCTGGAACGAATTTATCCGCAGTTTCTACGGCTTTGTTTAAAGCCTCCTGATGTTTTTCCCATAATTCCTTCTCCTTCTCGCTATCCCATAATCCCTTTTTCTCCAGGAACTTCCTCATTCTATCTATTGGATCTCTTCTCTTCCACTCCTTTTCCTCCTCCTTAGTTCTATATAAAGCAGGATTATCAGATGTAGTATGAAATGCCATCCTGTAGGTGATCGCCTCAATTAACATAGGTCCTTCACCTATTGTATCTATGGCGTCCTTCACTGCCTTGTAAACGCCAATTACGTCATTCCCGTCGACCTGTATTGCCCTTATACCCGCCGCTACTGCTTTCTGAGCTAGAGTTTTTGCAGCTGTTTGTTTACTCCTTGGGGTAGATATAGCGTATTGATTGTTTTCTATTATTGTAATAAGAGGAACCTTAAGAACGCCGGCGAAGTTCATTCCCTCGTAAAAGTCACCTTCTGATGTTGCTCCATCTCCTACAAATGTCAAAACGACCTGTCCGTCATTTCTAAGTTTTAATGCGTAAGCCACGCCAACAGCATGAGGTATCTGGGAACCTACGGGGACAACCACTGGAAAACCATGGACTTCTGGAGGGATTTCTAACCCCTCCTCGAACCCCCTCCAAGATAGCATGTATTTCTCGATAGGTAATCCCCTCATGAAGTAGATAACGTGTTGCCTATAATTAGGTACGAAGTAGTCCTTATCTCTGAGTGCAGAAGCAGCACCGACCTGCACGGCTTCTTCGCCCATAGCCGGGGCATAAGTTACAGCCCTCCCCTGTCTCTGTAACGATATAAGCTTATTGTCAAATGCCCTAGATAGCGTCATGTAATAATACATTTTCAATAACTTATCGTCGGATAGATCATGAGGATAAAGTTTCTCATCAATATTTCCGTTTTCATCAAGAACCTGTTGATACATTATTTCTGTCTGGAATATTTTCTCAATCAAACCGACTCAAGTACTTATTCACGAACTAGTATTTTATGTTTAATGCGTCCCATTATCTATATTATTAATGTAGTAGTTACAGATGAATAAAAACGATTATATTAATAATATAATTTCTACCACATTCAATAGTTCTAGTTGTCTCAATTATTTCTTGGTATATCTTTCAGGACTTTTTTTGAACTCGGCCATACACAGGGGGCTACAGAATACGTATTCCTTTCCAGCGTAATTAAGTTTATATTTATTAGTAAATACTTCTTCTCCACATACGGGATCTCGTGCCATATCTACTGTTTTGCTAAACGGTTTATTAGTATTACGTAAACTGCCCTATAGATAGAGATTTCTAATTCCAAGCTTCACTATAGGTAAAGAAATTCGTAGATATTAAGGTTATCATGGAGATCTCCTCAAAATGTCAAGGAAAGAGGTTACAGTTCTAATCCAAAATATTTGTAAAGAGAAATAGAGGTGTCTGTTCGTCTTAACTAAGCTTCGGCATCCCCAACCCCAATCAAGATAAAGAAAATTCAAGATAGTTTCCAAAGCTTATCTCTCATCTTCACTACATCACCTACTACTATAACTGCTGGTGATTTGACGTTATTTTGAGAAATTACCTTATCCATATCGTTCAGTGAACAGATGAAAACCCTTTGAGATTCCAGTGTTGCATTTTCGATCACAGCTACGGGTTCATTGGCACTCCTAACCTTAAGGAGGACGCCTCTGAGTTGTGTGAATTTATGTATTCCCATTAATATAACGAGAGTTCCCTTACTGGGAATATAGTCAGGTTCTATAACCTCGTCTCCCTTCCTGGTGGCGGAAATTATTGATACCGCAGGCGAGTACTGTCTTCCAGTTATCGGAATTCCCGCGTACGTTGGACCTGCTATAGCACTGGTAACTCCTGGAATTACTTCACATGGTATTCCCTCATTAATCACTCTCTCACACTCCTCTTCTCCTCTACCAAATACGTAGGGATCTCCTCCCTTAAGCCTGACGACAATTTTGCCTTCCTTCGCGTGCTTTATTATGAGCGAAGTTATTGTCTCTTGTTTTTCTGCCTCACCTATGTTTTTCCCGGCGTAAATTAGGAGAGCATCACCCCTAACGTTAGACAGTATCTTCTTATCTATTAATCTGTCGTAAATGACTACTTCTGCCTTACGTAAAGTTGACAATCCCTTTACTGTTATAAGTTCGGGATCTCCAGGACCAGCTCCCACTAGGTAAACAATTCCACCCATTACTTTAATGAGAGGATTACGAACGACAATAAAATTACTTCATCTCAATAACTGGATGGTAAGAGTTAACAACGTGTGTCATCAGTTAACTATTCGCATGTGGACGTAGCCCTCTATTTACCTTGAAGGGAACAACAGTTCCTAGGAGTCGTCCGAATTTCGTTCTCCTAAGGATATTAAGGAAGACTTGTAGCCCATAACTACAGTTGAACCACCGTTAGGGAGAAAACATAAGTTTGGCCGACGTCAAATCTTCCCTGATGTGACCGCACCTAGCCGCGTAGTTCGAGTATATGCCAGATTCGTGATGATGAGTCCCTTACAATTTTCTAAGTTGATACTCCGTCATATTCCTTTTGTTCTGACATCTCTAGTAAGGTCGCATGTTAGGTACTTACCATTTTATCTGACGATATTTCTTTACATCAATATCCTAGAAAGAATATTAACAATTCGAATAGAGTAAATGAGTTATGCTCACCAAACTAATCTTCAGCTCCCTTAACCCTCATCAAGATAACCTTTTATACAATAATAACCCCTTCACAATATGAAATACGAAGTTCTGGTAATTGGTGGTGGAGGCGCCTCCTATCCAGGGGCATTTAGACTTTCAAAAGCAGGTAAAACGGTAATAATGGCAGACCCTAAGGGAGTACTTGGTGGAAACTGTCTCTATCAGGGTTGTATTCCTTCGAAGACAATTAGGGAGATGGCCGAATTGCACCTAAGATCGAAAAGGTTTTTCGCTAACATCTCGCCCAATTTCGAACTCATACAAGATCATAAAGATAAAGTTCAGGAGAAGAGATTTAAGCAACACGATGAGGAAATAAAGGAGAATAACGTCGAGTTCGTAAAAGGAGAGGTTCAAGTTACTGGGGATAAAACCGCTAAGATAATAGGAGAGAAAGAAGTTGATGTTGAGTTCAATTACTTAATTTTAGGCACGGGAAGCGAACCGTTTGTCCCAAGAATACCTGGAAGTGAGCACTGTATAACCAGCGACGATTTATACAAGTATAAAACCGAAATAAGGAAATTGCCATCATCGATGGTAATAATAGGAGGTGGATACATTGCTCTTGAAACCGCAACCATATTCAAGGCCTTAGGTACGGAAGTGCACGTTTTGGTGAGGAGCGATAAAATCCTACGAAGTATAGATCAACGCCTAGTCGAGATTCTGAAAAAGATGATTGATCCTGAAATTGACATCAAGTTTAACTCCCCAGTGCTAGAAGTAGAGAAAAATGGAAATGAGTTAAAGGTAACATTTTCTCAGAAAGGAGAAAAAAAGGAGATAATTACAGAAAAGGTTGTCATGGCTACGGGAAGAAAACCTGTGCTCCCAAAGGGATTTGAAAAATTAGGCGTTAAAGTATCTCAAAAAGGAGTTGAGGTGGATGAGAGTATCAGGACCAACATACCTTACGTTTTCGCACCCGGTGATGTTAATGGAATATCGCCGTATTTCCACTCAGCTGTAAGGCAATCACTTGTTGCATCGCGAAATATACTTACTGGACGAAATACCGATTTCGTTAACTTCTCCTCAATTCCGGTCACTGTTTTCACAATTCCTCCCATCGCATATGTGGGTATTATTACAAACAGAGATAGTTCGGTTATAGAGGCCTCTTATAAATTTGAGAGGGATTCGAGAGCTCAAATCTACGACGAACTCGAAGGTGAAGTTAGGCTATTCTTCGAAAAGGGAAGCCTAAGAGCCCTGGGAGGATGGGTGGCGGGAATTGACGCTCCGTCATTAATAAACGAGATAGGATATGCAGTCCATAACGGGCTAACAGCCAAGCAAATGGCGGAATTTGCAGATCAGCACCCCATGTCGAATGAGTCTATAACGAATGCGGTAAGGAGCATTATCTAATTTTTTTAAAAAATTTTTTAAAAAAAAATTGGTTTTTAAAATACTACTTCCTTCTTAACGCAAACACAATACCCACAACGGCTATTATTAACGCGATCACTGAAAGCCCTAGCGTTATGTAGAAATCCTGACGCGCTTGATTAGCGAGTTGAGTTTTGGCGGAGTTCAACGAATTCGTTAACTGTGTCACATTTGCCGATAACTGACCTTCTATAGAGGTGATCCTGGAGTTTTCCGAGGCTAATTGATCCTCCACGTTTACCTCAACCACCTTATGAACAGTTATACCGTCTGCCTGAGTTACGTACACTACAAGTTGATAAGTACCGTCGGGTAACCCATCAGTGCTTATCTGCAAACTGTAACTACCGTTAGTCGGATAAGATGTAATTAATTTACCATCGAAGTATACAGAGACGTTACTAACGTCGGTACCGAGAATCGTTATGTTTACTGGTAGCTGATAGGTTACGTTATTAGGATAGGTTATGGTTATGTTAGGTTTACTTGGAGATAGTTCCTTAACATGGGAATTTACCATCTCAATTTTAGAGTTTATGAGGACAACGTTATTTAGAATTGTGTTGGAGAGGTCCAAGGTCGAATTATAGGCCACTATTAAGTTTCCTGACCCTCCTGTTATAGATACATCGGAATTCCTTATAACGAGGGAACTCACATTACTATTCTCTATGACCAATCTACTAGCGTTGACAGTGGTATTTAAGAACACATCGTTGGTGAGAGTACCATTAAATTGTATAGTGTCATTGAGGAAGAAGATTCCTGACGTTACTGGAATCTCCCCTATTCTCTCGGATGAGATTATCGAGTATGGCTGTACGTCAAAAGTCATCGAATTTCTCAGGGATGTAGGCGTTGAGTAACCTAGAGCACTTATTCCACTTATCAATACTTTATAAGGTCCTGCAAACTCATACGGTTTAGCATAAATGGATAGACTACTAGCCGAAAAAGGTGACGGCGTGGTAAAGTTGCCAACCCACTCGTTTAATGATTGGTTGAACCATAGGGGAACTTCAACGTATTGAGATATCCCAGAGTAGTTAAACAAGTCAACTTTAGGCAAAATTGTAGCTGAAAAGATTCCATACTTTACCTCTGTTCCGTTAGGATAAGTGATGTTCGCCATTATGAGAACTTTTTCTCCTTGATATGGATAGAAGGTTGAAAGTGACGATTGAACTGATAATGGTCCGGAACTGACGTATATCTGACCGTAGAAGAATCCATTTATCTCCATACCTAGTGTAGATGAATTATAGGAGGAGAACAAAAGAACGTCGTAGAGCCCTGGTGACGCACTAATTGGAACCTCTAATTGCCCGTAATACTCACCTGAACTCAATACATTAATCACATTTTTAGCAACGACCTTTCCGTTTGATGATACTAATTCGGCAGTGAGGTTACTTCCCATCTGCACAGCGGACGCTAAAGGCAGACCCGTTGATAGCGAAAGTTGTGTAAGGGATGGCGGGGGCGTTAACGTTCCTACTATTGTTATATTCCCCCCGGGGTAAACTGAGCCCGGTTCTGCTACTACCTGAGGAAGTATAAAGAGACTCTGCAAATCTACTCCGTTTACGAGATTTTCGTAACCGAAAATCGAATTTCCCATCAACATTATGTCACCAACGGGGATATTTGTGGGGATTTCTCCCACCCATAGCAATCCAGGCGTTCCAGGTATAATTGTTGACGCAGGCACTGCTGTTAGAGGTATAGTAGTTATTTGTGTATAAGTATTTGTGGTAATATTATATGAAAATACACCAATAGACGGAGAGAACGTAGGGAGAGGCTGAACGCCAGTAACAGTGGATATGTTGACTATAACCACTTGGTTCCCAAGCTGGCTAACTATCTCAGTTAATGGAGTAGGATTGATGAATTGTGAGTAATATCCTGAGAAAGTTTCGAACATGCCTATGCCGCTTTCACCAGACGACGAACCGTATACAAGCACGTCCGTAATCCCCGTATCATTTAAAGGCACTATGATATTCGCGACCCATTCGTGCAGGGAAGGCACGTATTCCATAGCAACAGTCGTTAGGTTCCCCTCAGTGGATTCCAACGTTGCGTAAAACTTTCCCGATATGACAGGAATTCCGTTTACAGATATATTCGCCTGAACGTACATAGTTTCTCCTGGAAGGAATTGGAATGGAATTTGTCCTGTTGAGTTCGTGGCTGCTACTTCTATCGTTAGGGAGTGAGACTGTGTCGTCAAAACATACGACGCTAGCTCTCCCGCATTTATAGCCCCCCATCCATTTACCAAATTATAACCGTAACTATCAGTCCAAGGAATGTTATATCCGAAGGTTATTGGTTCAAATACGTGAGGATATAGCGATGCGTTATCACCTATCTGATATAGAAGGGGATTTAGCATTCCGAATGACGTGTTTACATAACTCATTATAGTCACTAAGAGTCCAGCAGTTAGAGGTGAGGCTTCACTCGTCCCCCCTGATACGCTCGTAATATTACCAGGACATACTATAAATATGCCAGGGAAAATATCAGCATTAGCCGAAATATCAGGATCCGACCTACCATAAGGATAAGATGGAGGGGTAGTGATCGCGAACTGGTAATAGGGTTTAGGTTCAATAACACTAACACCCCCCGTTGAACCACCGTAGTTTACAAAGTTTGGGACAAAACCGTAATTAGACCAGGCTGTTTGATAGAAACTGCCGTTAGGGAACTGTATGTAGGTAGTGGTACCCCCAACAGATGTAACGAAAGGCGAGGTATCGGGGTATCCCACTGTGCCTAGGGGACCGAAACTGTATCCGGAACCTCCAGCATCCCCTGAAGCTGCTAGAAAGGTAATGCCCTCAGCACTTCCTAATGCGTAATAAATATCCGAGAAGTAAACACACTGATAGAAAAGTTGAGAGGGGAGTTCAGGATAGATCGATTCGTCAGTGGAGAAGCTCTGAGATAATACCTGAACGTAATCCTGCTGATCTACTGTAGCTATGGCTAATGGAAGAGGTGTAGAACCACTTGCTATATAAAGGTTGATAGAGGCCTTGGGGGCCATCGTATGAGATATTTCCACATCAAGGCTAATTTCTCCAGCCCAACCTTCCACCACACCCAATTCAGGATTGTAAACTCCTATAGGAGTAATGTTGAATACCCGAGGATTGGGCAATCCAGTTAATTTGTCATAATAATGAAGTTGTTGAACTATATAAGGATCTCCGAAGAAATCCAAAATCCCTATACCTTTACCTTGGCCCATGAATCCCTTGTTGAAAAGGTAGGTTAAGTTGTATACTTTCGTTAGCGCTGTCCCCCAGTATGCAGAAGCTGGAAATGTCTGATTTTGCAGAACGGTCTTCTCAAAGTTGAGAATTTCCTTTTCCGTTATCAGCGTTGTAGGATGTTTAAATAGTATGCCGGATACATTACTCGCTATTACGAAAACATCAGGAAATTCTGTTCTACCAATTCCGAAGTAATACGTTGCAGACCCGTTAGAGTAAAGGTAAACCGAGCCGTGAAAATACTCCTTAAAGGAGCTAACCTTTCCCGATACCATTATTACCGAGTCCGCTGCAGTTGAGATAACATTTAAGTGTTCTGACGAGATAATTGATAGGATTTGCTCATACCTCTGAGTTGGATAGAATATAGCCTGTTCCTGGGATTTGGTTAGAAACTTATGATAAAGAGGTGATGAGGGGTTTGAGACCTGTTCGGCGTAATAATACAGGAGGTTAAGATTTCTTGGTTGAATGTATATAGTAAAAGTTATATATGAATTATAAGGGAGCGAACCAATTTGTTTAAATCCAGGCAAGGCTCCATTAACGTTTTCAGAAGGTAGGGGGTATGAATTAACTTGATATATTGAAAATGTTCCTAAAAGGGATATTATTAGTAGAGATGTTATTAATAATACGCCGTAACGTGACAACATATTTCGTCCTGTGTTGTTAAGATAACCTTTTATAAATACTTAATGGTATTATACTCTTTTATACCCATTCTATCATATCCCGCGGCTTTCTCTGAATATAAACAATACTTCCCTGAATTTCACGTTAGCTGTTGTTAACAGTTTCCGATGAAACATGAAGTTTATGTACTTTATATATAAAAAATATTTTATAAATTTTCTCATCAGATTTGGATGGGCTTTCCCAAAAGGTGACAGGGCACAAGATGTGCGGGTTTTCCCACATCTATGAGCGGGTGTGGGTTATCCCGCTAAAGAGATAAACAATAAACTGGGCAAAGCTCCGTAACTTTGCTGAAGTCCAAAGCTTACCATCCAGTCCTAAGGTAGTTCTTAAGTTCCCAATCAGTAACATAGGAGGAAAAGTCCTTAAGTTCCCTTTCTTTTAGAGTTAAATATGTAGCTATCGTAGCATTACCGATAGCGTTAATTACTAAATCAGTCCTGAGCTCCTCCAGTGCACCGTCAAGACTCTTGGGGTAAGAGTTAAGGGGTATACCCGGTGTAACCTTGTGATCCGGCTTCCCATTAAATCCAGCATGCAATATTGAGGCTAACGCTATGTACACATTGAAGAGGGGATCGGCTGCTCTAAATACCAAGCTAAGCCCATGCCTATATTCGTAAGACGTTGACAGTATAAAGTTTTTACCCTTTCCTATTCCCGCTATCATCTTGTTTTCGACGAGTCTCTTATAGGAATTTATCGTAGGCATTGAAAAGGCCATTATTGCAGGTAAATGATGTATAATTCCCCCAACGAAATCATACGCTGCTTCCGACAATCCCACACCATTCGGATCAGACCTGTTCTCCAAGAGATTTTTTCCTTGCGAGAGTAATGAGAGAGAGACCTCTGCGTAATTACATGGATAATTATGAAACGGCTTCGGCATAAAGGTAACTGCCATACCGTGCATATTCGCAATTTCTGTAATTACCTCCTTAGCCTTTACTACGTAGTCCGCCCCTGTCATAATATCAACGGGAAGAAGTTTAACCTCGTATTGTCCAGGACCTAAGCTTTTCGTAACCCGCTGAACTGGTACCCCAAGAAGTTCAAGATTTTTCATCATGTTCTTCAACACTTCCTGTTCTATCAATAAACCTTCTGGGGAGTACGCTTTTGCAAAATCTGCAGGAATAACCTTTCCCTTACTTTCCTTAAGTAAATAGAATGAAAGGGTAAACGATGCTACAATGTTGATTCCCTCATCATCGGCTTTATTGACTACCCTTTTAAGTATTCCTCGAGAACAATTCGGATGAGGCGTACCGTCTTCGGATGTAATGTACGATAAAACGCGTGAAGTTCTTTCTAGATAGGGAATTATAGTAAAGCTAGACGCATCGGGCAGTGCTACTATGTCCGAATCACTTTCCTTTATCGGCCTATCGGCGTAATCCCTCGTCAGCACATCGTCTGGAAAGACGAAACCCACGTCAAGGTTTTCCTCAAAATCTACCCTTCTTAGGGATTTGCCTCTTACGTTGCCTAAAAGATCTACTAATTCTAATCTCACGTAGTCAACTTTAGCCGTTTTTAATATCTCTAGCATTTCTTCCTTTGACATAAATCCTACAAAATAAAATATAACATATATTATATAACTTTATCATTATGTGACGGTGCTATTCGATAATCAACCTTTACCTAAATCCGATCCCGTATAATAAGGAACCTGCGTATTTTACTGCAAGCCCGTATTCCGTGAAGAGCCCAATCTTCGCATTGCTACCATTCTGCTTTAGGGTCACTATGTAGAGGTAAACTCCTTTTCTTCGCCTTCTTGAAAACGTTACCACATATGTACCATACTGTATTTTCTTCTTCTGGGAAGCATAATATCCAATCTGCTCTATTAGTATTTTATTATATTCGGAAGGATCTATCAATATTAGGATAATTACTTATTTAGATATAAAAAGATCTCCCCTCCTCTTGAAATCCTTACTTAACCTATCAGCCTCCTTGAGGCATTCAGGATAACCTCTTCTTCCGAAATCCAAAACGGATTCGAAATCGACTAGGTTACCTATAGAGTAATAATATTTTCCAAACTTTACACCTACTCTTTCTCCTTCAACTAAAATTACCTCCACACCGTTCTCCTTTACAACTTCCCCGTATAATTTCGACTTGGCTACTCCTATTACTGGTTTTTTCAAGATAACTCCTAGAGTCGTCGCTAATCCCGCCTTACGAGGATGTGTAAGACCGTGACCATCTACAAGTATTACATCACAGTCCTTTTCCCTAAGTGACTCAAAAAGCAACGGCCCCTCTCTAAAGGAAAGGAGGCCAGTCCTATAGGGAAACTTCACCTCCCTCTTAGAACCGAACACTGTTCTCTTTCCCTCCTTTTCTACCACCGTAACGACAAAGGCTTGATCACCATTATACGCTACGTCACAACAACAAATCGTAGACATTTCTGAGAGGTTTAAGTGCCTTTTCTCCACGCTTTTGCCTATTATTTTTTGAATTTCAATTAGGAAAGAAATGAATTCACTTCCTAAATACATTGCGTACTATCCTCTCTAGATTAATGAGGAAGTACTCCTGTGTTACTGTTTGTATTGCCCCAGGTCTGATTAGTCGTATTCTCTCTATTGCAGTTTGAGCGTTAATTCCCTTGAATATCAGGTAGGCCGCTAGAACGGTACCGGTTCTGCCCATCCCCCCTAGGCAGTGAATTAAAGTTCTCTTACCCTGTTCAAGATATTGAACGATCTCGAGGGACTGTTCTACAGAGGGAGCTCCTCCATCCGCGATCGGAAATCTCAAAAGTTCGATTCCCCTTTTATTAAGTTCCCTCCTATAATTGAATACGCTCCCCCAAACTTCCTCTAATTCCTCGTCGGTTACGAGAGACACCACTCTGTCTATCCTTTTCCTTTTAATGTAGTTTAGATCGTTAGGGTTAGCCGGAACATCAGATCCTGCTATTCTATCATTAAGCCAAAATAAGTTCATCATCGAACATCTCAGTAGATCCGCTGTTCTTCACCGACTCAGCAAAAACGTATACCCCTATTAGGTTAAATTCATGCAGTTATACATTGCATTATCTGTTCAGATATCTCCTTTACTTTTTCCTCTGCCATACTTCTTGCCATATTAGCCATAGGACCTGATATGTCGACTTCCGCACTCCACTTTACAGGTGTGGAAAATTCCAACGTCGTATTAACCTTTATCACTAACCCTGGAGCATTAATCAGTACTTTTGAGACACACCGCTCATCGGAACATGAGAACTCTTCCACATTACCGTTTAGCTCTACTTTCAGGAAACCCATGTTGGCCTCGGCATAAAACTTGTCCCCATTAACGCTTTTGATTCCAGGAATGCATTGTATAAATGCGTTTTTGTTTGTAGCCTTCTGCTTTGTAGAATTCAAGTCCTTTACGTTTAGAACTCCAGAGTACTTCATGATTCCTGCACCTTTTGGGCAATACAATTAAAAAGGTCTTCTATTATTGAACCGGCAGCGCTGTTCATAACTCTAGCTCCCAAAGAAGCTAAAGTTCCTCCAATCCTTAAGTCGGCCTTCCAACTCACGATTACTGGGTTATTTCCAGACAGCTCTAAGACCGCGTTAAGATCAATCGTACCTCCCATTCCGTTCCCTCTGGCAACAAGTGAAAGCCTTTGCAATGGCGTTACGTCAGAGTACTTAAACGTAGCGGAGTAATCCCCTTTAAGCAAACCTATTCCCACCCTACCACTTACCTTATACTGCTCTCCCTCCTTCGAAATAGACTTTATCCCAGGGAAACATTGTGACACTTTCTCTGGTTGGGTGAGAAAATCCCACAGCTTATTTATTTCTACCTTTACTTCATTTTTTCCCTCAAAGTTCATAGGTAAGTTCTCTAATTTCTAGATTAAATGCAAATCGGAGTTGTAGTCCTAGCTGCTGGACAGTCCAAGAGATTTGGCAGTAACAAAATGTTGGCTGAAATAAGAGGAGTTCCGATCATTAAATGGACGTTAAGCATTTATCAAGGATTTGAAAGAGTGATTATAGTTGGGAAAGACGCAGGGAAAATGCTTGAACTTTTGAAAAACGAAGTCGTGATTTACAACCCGACCTACGAAAAAGGGATGAGTACTTCTCTAAAACTGGGCATTAAGTTTTTCCATGATAAACACGGTATTCTCGTAGCCTTAGGTGACATGCCATTTATCAAGAGAGAAACTGTAAGTAAAATCTTGGGGTCTTTTTCCCTAGAGTGTTCAGCAGTTGTCCCCGTATATTCAAATATTCCAGGAAATCCAGTGTTATTAGGTAAAAGGATATTCCAAAGCGTGTTGACACTTGAAGGGGATAGAGGTGCAAAGAAACTCCTCGAGGAGAGAAAAGATGTATGCTTTATAGACGTCGATGATGATGGTGTTACGCTAGACGTAGATACTCCTGAGGATTTTGCCTTATTTTTTCAGCGGCAAGTTTGATGGCTTCTACAATGTTCTGATAGCCCGTGCATCTGCATAGATTTCCAGATATTCCCTCCCTTATCTCCTGTTCCGTCGGATTTTGATTATGCTTTAGAAACCAGTAGGCTTGCAATATCATACCAGGCGTGCAATATCCGCACTGTAACCCGTGCTTTTCCCAAAATGCCTCCTGAATAGGGTGTAGTTTACCATCTTTTGCCATTCCCTCGATAGTAAGTATTTCAGAACCATCAGCTTCAACTGCCAGCAAAGTGCATGATTTCACTGACTTACCATTAAGTATTACAGTACAGGCACCGCAGTTAGAGGTATCACATCCTACGTGAACTCCCGTATATCCGAGATCCCTTAGCACGTGTACGAGCAACCGCCTTGGTTCTACCTCAACCTCTTGTTCCTCTCCATTTACCTTTAATTTAATCTTAACTTTGTCGTTCTGAGTGTAGACTTTCATGACTTTCACCTCTCAAGAGCTTCCTTTAAAGCTCTCTTAGTCATTACTTTCACCATTTTCTTTTTGTATTCTACGGAACCCCTTATGTCCGCTGTTGGATTTGAAACCTTCATAGCTTCTTCTCCTGCCTTATCGAGTAGTTCGTCTGACGGCTTGTTACCTTTAAGTAATTCCTCTGCTTCCTTCGCTCTAATTGCTTTAGGTCCCACAGAAGTAAGACCTATCCTTACATCCTCTATCTCCTCTCCATTCATCTTGATCAAAACTGCTACTCCCACAATTGCGTAATCCCCAGCCCTTCTCTCAAGTTTCCTATATCTGTATTTATAGGCTGGCAACTTCGGAATAACGATCTCTTGCACTAACTCCCCTTGCTTTAAGTCGGTTGTGAAAACGTCTTTCTGAAAACTCGAGAAAGGTACGTCCCTGACTCCCCCTCTATTTCTTATCCTAACTATAGCGTCGAGAGCTATCAGAGACGCAGGATAGTCTGCAGCGGGATCCGAATTAGAGACAACGCCCCCTATCGTACCCATATTCCTCACTTGTGGATCAGCGACAACTGAGGCAGCCTCCGAAAGTAAAGGTACGTTTTTATTGATAATATCGTTTGTATTCAACTCGAAGTGAGTTACTAACGCACCAATAGAGACAGTATCTTTCCCGTCATTAACGAAATGAAGTTCCTTTAAGCCCCTAATGTTTACTAGATAGGATGGTCTAATTATTCTCAGCTTTAACATGGGGATCAAGCTATGTCCCCCGGCTAATGGTCTTGCGTCCTGTTCTTTTTCTAGAAACTCAAGGACCTCGTCCATCGATTCAGGAATTACGTAACCGAACTTAGGTGGATACATTACTTTAACTAACGTTACGCCAAATATAAATGCTACATCTTTTTGTTATAGCTAGAATATATTTATTGAATATACTATTGATACTACATTATTAATCACAGAGGAGATTTTCGGGGCGATCCACGCCTCCTTTGCGAATTTTGTATATTTCAGTAAACATAATAAATTAAATTCAATTTTACTGCAATCACTGGTAGGGATTTAAACTTAGCAATTTACTGTATTTCGTCTTAATTTCTCTTAAATTACAATTCGCGATTAACTCATGAACGGCCCAAGTTTAGACCCTCATGAGTTACATCTTTAACCTAACGGGAAGTTAAGGGGACGAAAGTCTCCCTTCCATGAGAGATGGGTAGTCCCTTATGGAAACGACTTTATTTTTATATATACATGATCCTCCGAAGGATACCAGTCAACTCCTTATAGAGGTGTTCGCATGCTAGCATTGACCATACTCAAGATTTTTAGTCTGTGAACTCCTCCCATAAGTTCAGATCTTTCACCCTCATAGTTTAGTGAGCTCTTACTCTACTATTCCAATTCCGCGCGTTCTTCCTTCCCTGAAAACGAAAATTTGCCCATTCTCCATATATTCGGGCCGATATAGGAATTCCATTCTCACATTCGACGAATCTCCTGCTCTCAACACTTTCTTCTCTATATTCTTAAACCTTACTGCCTGCCTTATCGTAACTAAATGTAATGTGGCAACATAGCCTTCCTTAATCGTAGTCGGATGATGTAGTAAGAACACTCTTGCGTCAAATTCCGTAGTTCCTCTCGACGGTCTATAGATTATAACCATTCCCTTCCTTAGGGAATCCTTTTCTATTCCCTGTAAGGCAAAAGTGGCTATAATCTTCGCTTGTACTCTATCGACGAAAACCCTATTTACTTGTATCCCCTTTACCCTAACCTTAACGAATTGACCCTCCTGCGAAGGACCCAAGTATACTTCTTGGTTCATTTGAATGCTTCCACGAACTAAAGTTGCAAGGACAACTACTCCAACCCCTTTTACATCGTAAATTTCATCTATATACGCTAGTAAACCTGACTCTGATGGCGTTTTCTTCGATTGGAGCAGATTCATGAACCTGAGTAGGAGAGGAATGCCTTCGTAAGTCACATTTGACACCCTGAATATTGGAACAACTCTGTTTGTCCTCATTGAGCGGAATGCGTTATACAGATCTCCCTCCTCTTCAACCACATAGGCTAGCTTGTTTATGCCGGGCAGTTTTAGAACAGACTTTACCTCATTCACCACTTTTTCAACTCTCTCCTTATCGTATTTATCGATCTTAGTTACTACTACGAACATAGGAATTTTCAGAACCGACGTTAGTCCTAAATGCTCTCTTCCCATAGAGCTCAACCCGTCATCGCATCCAACTGTTAACATGACGTAATCCGTTCCGTAGCCCATTAGTCCTTTTAGTGTAGTCCTAAGGTACTTTTCGTGCCCCGCCAAGTCAATTATTTTAATTATTTTAGAAGAACGCAGGGTAATCTCCGCCTCGTCCAGTGGGTCCCTCATATTATGGTTTACGACCCTCCCCTCTTGATCAAATCCAAGAATTCGCATTCCAACAGCCGAAGTCCTACCGCTTACTACTTCGTGTAGGAACCTTGCAACTGCGTTTCTCAGAATGCCGTTTCCGTCGTCTTTCCTTCCTGTTATTAATGCACCAAGTAAAGTCGTCTTCCCGGCGTTCACATGTCCAAGAACAGCCACGTGAATGGTTATGGGCAACTTCTCCTTAGTTCGTCTAATCAAAATCTCAGCAGCGTACATACCATGATTAACCTCTACTCTCCTCAATATAGAAACTTTAGCATTGATCACCTCTGCGACCTTCCCAAGTATTTCTACACTTCGAGTGAGTTCCACCTCCGTTATTCCCTTAACTTGACCATCATCCGACACTCCTAGAAAATAGATAGCCTCGCCTCCTCCCTCCTCCAACCTGTACTTCATCTGCGTTGCTAATCTCTCAAGTCTATCAACATTGTCTGCACTGAGAAGTAGTTTATACTCTATTGCTCCTTCGTCCCTCTCTGGCTCCATATTTCCCAGGCTTATAAAGCCCCCACCTTTACTTCTGCTTTTTATCTTTTAAACATTATTATTAAGTATGGGAAAGCTCGAGCTGATATATGAAGAGACTTTGGAGTGTCCAATTTGTCATAACAAGACGCTTTTAGTGACTGATTACATCTACGATAGTGGGATCACAGGTAAGCTCTTACTTTCCTCCAGTTCTTGTTCTACCTGTGGGTATAAAGTGGCTAGTGAATCTCCCGTTGAAGTTAATGAGGAAAAGATTATAGAAATAAAAGTTAACAATGAAGATGACCTAGGCACGTTAGTTTACAGATCGGGTTTTGCAATGATAAGAATCCCAGAATTGGGACTGGAGGATTTCCCAGGAGGTTCGTCGCCTGGAGAGATCACGACAATTGAGGGTATTCTAGAAAGACTTATTGAGAACCTTAAGGACTTCGGAGATGTTTCCAAGTTAGAGCAGGCTATGCGTGGAGACATTAAATTTACAATAATAATAGAAGATCCTTACGGCTTAAGCTTTGCGATTAAAAAAAATATTACTCAATCTTGATTTCCTTGCCTTTAAATGACTGCTGTTTCTTCTTGAGATTAATTTCCAGAACACCGTTCTTGTATGTAGCTTTGACACTGTCCTCGTCCACCTCTGCGGGGAGTTCAACAGTCTTACTGTATTTCTTATCCTGTGCATCTGCAGTGATAAACAGCTTATCGCCATTTATACTGACCTTAATCTTGTCCTTATCTGCGCCTGGAATTTCCGCCAGTACTCTAATGTCATTATCTTTTTCAATTATATCGACTAGTGGTTCCCTCTCGTTACTTATTACAGGTTTGCTTCCAAGTCTCTTTACGTTACCGAATTCCTGAATCTGCGGTTTTCCATCAGGTCCTACGGTTACCCTGAATCCATACACGTAAGGTCCTATTTCTCCAGTTGATGAGGTGCTTGCTCTCCTCATAAGTTCCCTCTCAAACTCCTCGAATTCCTTCTGCATATCCTCAATCATCTCGTCGAAGTAATCGAATATATCCCTAATCTTCTTGGGCATCGTGGTCACCAAGTACTTCTGGCCTCTTAAGGAAATAAAGTTAACCGAACGAAAAAAATTTAAGTCAGAGCACGTAATATTTATTTTTTAATAAAAAGAGAAGTGAATAAATGATTAAAGCTCAGGCATCTGAGGAATGATGAATGCCCGACCCAAGGATGAACTACGGTTGAATTAATTCAATTAGAACTCCGTTAGCGGATCGGGGATGGATGAAAACGGTTAGGTAATTTAAGGCTCCTCTCCTTGGGGTTTCATCTATGAAAGTATAATTCGACTTCATCTTCTGAATGAATTCCCATATATTGGGGACTAGTATTGCAATATGATGTAGCCCTTCTCCTCTTTTGGTGAGGAATCTAGCAACGGGATTGACTTCGTTATAATGAACGGGCTGGATTAGTTCTATCATGGAGTCCCCATTCCTCAAGAAAATAACTTTAATATCCCTGTCCTCTAAAACCCCGGACCACGTTATGTCAAAGCCTAATGTTTCGTAAATTTTAGACGTCTTCTCCAAATTTTTAGTGGCTATTCCAACGTGATGAATTCCGGTACTCATCATATGATTTTTAAGGTAGAACATTAATAGTTGATTATGATAACTAACTCGATTGCTAACGTAGGGACAATAATTTACGCTTCAGCCTACCTTTCGTTACTCCTAGCATCGATAGGTGCCGCTATAGTGCTAATAAATAGGAGGAAGACATAACTAACCAGAATGTCCTAGGAAAACCTTAAAATATTACTTAGCGGGGCAAGGGAGATTCAAAAAAGGGGGGTATAGGAGGTTAAAGAAAAGTTAACTTAGCAACGTGAGAAGATTACCTAATTGAAACGGATTTATATGTAGTATGTAGAAAAGGGATAATTCCATGGCAAGGATAGAAGCTAAAGCTACTATAGAAACCTGAAAAACTCTAAAAGTACTTTTGGCAGTAGAATCGTAGGCTTTTGCGTATAAAATTCCAAAGATCACTCCTGTTTCAGCTATCATAAACTCTAGGGTAGGAAGCATTTGCTCAAGTACATTTCCAATGTGTGTAAAAGCTTGGAAGAAAGTCAATATACCGGTAAGTCCGCCAAGCGAAACTGAGAAGCCTTGAGCAGAAGCTGTCTGTATCGTGGATTGGAGATCGGGTACTTGAACAAGAGACGATATTGTAACCATGACGTACACGGTAAGTACTATTATTCCAGCTAGTAGGGCAGGAGCAAGTACGGTAGAACCTAGAAAAGCATATAGACTTTCCTTTTTCTTTTGCAACGCATCATAATACGCATCCCCTATTTCAGAAAGTCGCCTTAAGACATCATATCTTAAAACTCCTTGCCTATCCATATCGATAAGGGATCTAAATACGGTCTTTGCCAACCACGAGTCGGAGTCAGGATAAACCTGACCTACTGTTACTGCCTCAGACAAGTAACTATCGATCATTCGGTTTATTTCCCTTCCAAACGCCTTGTTCCCCCTCAGTTTGGTTAATGCCGTATAAAGATTGTCTCCTGTAGACCTTATGTGCTCAGCTACAGACCTTAGAAATATTGGCATTTTCTCATCTGCCTCATTCTTCCATTTCATTCTTCGATATATCGGATAACCATAAACTGCCGTAAAAACCATTACGGGAAATAGAAATAACATCCATAACTGAACGGAAAACCGCAAAAAGTTCTCCAAAAGGAATATACCCGCAAACGTGCCCCCACCTAGGAATAAACCCCAAAACAGATTTCCCTTTATCTTAACGTCCTCCGGGGGAGATTGAAAAACTAAGTAAAGAATCAATCCAATTCCTAATAACGGATACATAAAGAAGGCTATTGAATCAGCACCGTATATCGGATTGTTTTGAACAATGGCAAACCATATGGCAAGCATAGGGAGCATTAACAAAAAGAGTAACGAGAGTTCGCTCATGCTAGATGCGACCTTTCCAAATCTCTCCCACTTATCTCGAAGGAAGTCCATTACTTCGACTGTCATTCTGTCCAAATATGAGGATAGACTTCCTCCTATCTTAGATATTGATACAGAACCTGAGAGAATTCTTTCAAATATCGTTGATGGGTGATCTATTGCTTCTCTCATTACTGCATCGTCAGGTTGCATTGAGAATACTACGAAGTCCCTGTAAATTTTCTCAAATTCCCTAGATGATTCCGGAAGGGTGTCCTTCTCTCGCTTAAGCTGTTCAATCATTTTTATAACTCCAATCCCTAGCTGGGACATGCTCCACATCATAAGTGCCAGAATTGGTAATTCTTTCGACATTTGAGAGGATATATTATTTCTAATCTCGTAAGTTTTTACCCAAGGGTAAAATATTGTTAATGGGGACAACGCGGCGGAGGCTAAACCATAGTAAGGATTTCCCGTAAACACGTAAATAAAGATAGAGACTATTGCTACAAGGGGAAAACCCAATAATGTGTACCATTTAGCTTGGGACAGCCAAAGGTCAGGACTCTCAATAACCTTTGCTCTCTCTATTAGAGAGGCCATAACGTCAACCATATCCGAATTTCTATACTTAAACGATAAAACAGTTAAGAGGGTGGTGTAGATGGCTAAAGATGACAATATCGTGAATAGATATATATTTTTAACGAAATAAAGAAATATTATCGAGAGGGCTAAAAAGGTTGCAGTGAGGATCGTGCCAAGGGACGGATTGTAAATTTCTAATGAGAAACTTCTCTTCACTCCTCCTATCACATTACTCCCCTCCTTTCGTAGAACTTCTGGAGTCCGCTCTTGAACTCGGTAATCGTACTCTTTGCGGTTAGTTTGAAGAATTCATTCCTTTCCTCTAATTCTAGTTTGAGCCCTTCCTCAGTTTTCCCCTTTTTATACGCTAATAAGGAGAGCCGTTTGCTTTTGATGAGATCAGAGTCGTCCCACATATCAGTCACAGGGTTATAAACAGCTAGTCTATTATAGACGGCTTGACCTTGAATGAGATTAATCTCTCCCATTTCCTGTACTCTTCTCCTCAGAAACGTATTTCCATTTACGTTCACTGGAAAGGAATCAATGAATACTACTAAGGAAATTATTGAGAAGAAAGAGTCGTCAATACCTGAGTAATTAAATCTGGCCTTCAGTGATGGGAAGTCCTCTGCGTGAATTGAGGTCACTCCTCCGTGACCGCTGGCCACTGAATGAATGAACTCGTTTAATTCCTCCTTTGTCCTCACCTCTCCTACTGACACTAGATCCGGTCTTATCCTCAGCGTGTGAGCTATCAGTTTATCGAGAGGTATGTCAACAGCCTCGGCATACTCCATAAAAGTTGTACTTTTTCTGGAAATCAGCCTTACCCAGTTAGGATGAATTACCTTAAGTTCTGGGATTTCCTCAACCGTCACTATTTTCCAAGTTGGTGGAAGAATGGTAAGCATGCCGTTTATAAGTGTCGTCTTACCGGTTCCCGATCTCCCAACCACTAATACGACTCCCCTATTTTCCAACACATACCATATTGCTGATGCCATCCAATCGGACATAATTCTCTTGCTGTAAATCATATAACTAAGGGTCCATACGTCTTCTAAGGGTTTTCTTATAGATATCGATGAACCTGGAAGAGAAACCTCCCTTCCGTAAGTAAGGGCTAATCTGTATCCCTCAGGAGAAATAGCATCGACTATTGGTTTTGCTAGTGTAACGGACTTTCCAGCCTTCAATGCTATTCTCTGAACGAGGTAATCCGCGTCACTTGGAGTTAGATGAATGTTGGTCGGAAGCCACGTTCCGAAACCTCTGTGAAAGACCCATACTACGTCTCCCCTTGCTTTATCAACTCCAGCACCTGCATATGAAATATCCTCAATCTCCATATCGTCAAAGAGAGGAGTTAGTACATTATATCTGAGGATGTCCCTTATCACGTAGTAACCCATAGTTTTGTCGTAGTCTATAGCCTGCAAAATTTGAGCTATCAACTGATCCTCCTCAGAGGGTTTTATGACGTAATACAGCATTTTCATCTTATTTTCAAGTTTAGCCTTCTTCTTCTCGTCAAGATAAGGTTCATCAATTTGATAGGAGAATCCATCGTTAGTCTTTACTACATATGAAGATGGGTACTCAACTCCTTTATCCTCATATTTCCACTTTAATTTAGTTTCGGATAGGATCTCTCCTTTATCCACCTTTTTAAGACATTTTATATTAATGTCAGTACCAAGTGGTGTTTCAGATGCCGTCACAATCTTCTTTCTCTTAAACAAAGACATCTTACCCACCTCCTTCGCAGACCCTTCTGTAGCATGGCTGAAAGTCGTTTAATGGAAGCATTGAAGAGTGTTCTAGATTACCGTAAGCTGTTGTAACTGCAGCCATGATATTCTGAAATTCATGCTGGCTTAACTCATTGAAGAAATACGTATTGATCAGAACGTTTTTCGAGCCAATAGGCGGTAGGTTAAGGTTACACCCATTCCCCCGATGCAGTCCGTACGTTACATTATTGTAATCTTGGATGCTTTGAAACACGTAGTATGTTATTGAATATTCCTGTCCAGGAGCTAAATTCAGATTTAGGGGTTCACGATACCACGGAGTACCTTCTGGTACACCACCAATAGCATCCAACATTTCTAGGCTATCTATATGAGATACCACGGAACCGATATTCTTTATGATTATGTTGATTTCATAGTAACTTCCCCAAAACTTCTCCCCTAGAGGTAGCGAACATGGTTGTGGAGGTGGAAGAGGGGGTGGAAGAGGTAGAGGTGTCGTATAATATTTCACTATCACGCAATGCTTTACTATTGATAGGGTTACGGAGATGTCTTCCTGATTTTTATTTTGTATGTGAAGTTGAGCTTGGCTAATTTCAGTTGAAATAGCTTGATTATCTGCAAAGAATATCCCCAAAGCAGCGAGTGAGGCTAGGACTATAAGGAGGAATATTATCGTTCCAATTACTGTCCCTAAACCTCTCCGAAGGAAACCCAATCCATAATTAAACACTATACGGAACCACCTCATACGCGTTTCCCGCTGTGGTGTATATAGTAACGTTATAGTTGTTCGTGGGTACCACTAAAGGTATTACTATCAAATACTCTTTGCCTGAAATGAGATTCCCGTAAGGTTCGAAATAGAGGAGAGGTTTTCCACATGAGACGTTCTCTACCAGGTAAACCGAGGCCTGTACAGGTGTGAAATAACTTCCATAAGTTGCGTAAGCTATAACTAAGTTCCCAGGACCATAATTCATAACATATACACATATGTCAGAGGAATTGTAATCGGCGTAAAGGACAGATAAGAGCTGAACATCTGGAGTTTGAGAAGATGTGGGGACTGAATTGAAGAAGAATCTTCCGTCTATTGATAGAAAAGCCCCCAGCAATATCAGGGTGATCACAAGAGACAGGAGGGCTGCAACAACGTCCGACAAACCCCTGTTCATGCTCCCACCTCAGACGCCGACGATTGTATAACAATTGACGTCGAGCCTAACGTACCAAATACCTTCACTATAGTTACGTTTCCAATAAGGAAAAATGGCAAAGAAACACCATTCAGCTGCTGATTTACAGAACAGAAAGTGTAAAGGAGCTGATGCTTACCAGGCGGGACGGGATATGGCAAATTCACTTCATAATTCTTTAAGAGGGAATAGTTACTAAATGTTGTATAATATGGACCTTTAGGCTGTATACTCCAATACCCTGAACCGGTTGGATTAGAGATCGTGATCTGATTTACTACAAAAGAATAATACCCATCGTTTTCTACACATAATTCAACCAAAGCTAAATTACCTCCGTTCACAAGAATTACTTTCGATGTAACTGTAACTTGAGGGGTAGATTCTAGGTTGTTTATCCAACCCACCCCTATGTTATAAAGAACAGTCCAGGCTAAAAAAACAATTAAGATTAGGAGGAGAGAACCTACAATATTCGATAATCCTCTCCCCCTTTTTACTACCAGAGAGGTCCCCCCTTAGTCCTGTACGACTACGCTGTACTGGTTTATTATTGATTGGCTAGTGACGTTATCCTGCCCTATTACTACGAACACAACAGTTTGCCCTACCGTCAGGGAGATTCCTGAAGACGATGGCATTAGCCCTTGAAACGTCACTGATTGTCCTGGTTCTACTAGTAAAGCGCCATCACTTAAGACCTCATATTCTCCGCCGGCTGGAGTTATGTAATTAGTTGTACTTCCTCCTCCATTTCCACCAGACGCAGATGCTTTCCATAAAGCGCTTTGTACACCATTAGCGCCAAGTGCTATTTCGCTTATGGCCAATGGGTCATTCCCGCTATCCGTAACAGTGACTGCAATAGATGCTCCATTTGCCTTATAATTACCTCCCGCTATTATTACAGAGGCGTCAGACACTGAAACTGAGGCATCATGACTATTAGATGCAAATAGTCCGAATACGAAGTGACCTATCAGTAGCGCCGCTACAATAGTTAACACTATTAATAATAACGAACCTACTATGTTGGATAGACCTCTTTTTACCTTTTTCCTAGAGTTTCGGGTTACATACATGTTTCTTCTGAAATAATCGTCCTGCTTCCTTTATAAAAAGAACACTCCTGAACGAAAATAAAACTTAGAGCGGTCTTAGTTTCACATTGGTTCCACTCAGGTTCCATTTTTCCTTGCGGCTTAATTATCTTCAGATTATTAATGAAGAACTTACTCGCTACCTGTCAAAATTAATTCTCAGCATTTTCCTGAATTTCATTTGAATATCAAAGTTGTTAGTATAACGTAACTAGGATTTAAAACTCAATAATTGTTCCCTTGGGTGTTAATAAACCTCCTGAAACGCTGGAAAACTTGGATCATAACGATATTATTAGACTCCTACATGACAAATTCCTCGCATATCAATTACTAGACTACGGTAAGTTTTAACGGATACATTATTTCTAAGAGAAGATATTAACTCCGGATATTAACGTTTTAAGATTTGATTAACCTCTGTTACATAAACTTTTGAGCAATACTAATAATTAAAAAAGACCTTAATAAAAAAGGTCTAGTCCCGACCGAAAACAATGTTGTGTTAAGTAATATAGAAATTTTTCACTTCATTTTCTATATACTGATAAATGCTCACTAAAATATTACACTATTCTATATTATTCTGTTTTTTACTATCAAGAAATAACTAGTGAAAAGCTTATAACAGACAAATAATGAAATTATGTTATGGAATATACGGGGCAAATAGACGTAACAACCCTTTTAGGAGACACAAATTTGATAAAATTCGTCCAGAACACGCATGATCTAATAAATCCCAATATTATACTCATGAAAGGGGGAGAGCATTTCGTAGTTCTCTTCATAGCTCCAAAGGTTAATATAATGATGTCGAGTTTGATTACCGCGTTTCTTCTGATTCTCGAATACCTGATAATAACTAAAATGGATTTCTTCAGAAATCGTTTTTTCAAATCTAAGAAATTAAATATACATCTTAACGATAGAGACCTTATAATATTACGAGTGTTATTAGATGGGACCGACCGTTTTTCCGAAATTGTTATGAGAACTGGATTGCCCAAATCAACAGTTTATAGGAGGCTACTAAGACTTATAGACCAAGGAGTAGTAGAGGAACAAAACGATATTTCTGGGAAGAAGTATAAAGTTAAAGATGAAAAAATTAGAAAATTAGTAAAGGGGTATTGAATTTTCATTTTGTAGGTAAATTACCCCTTGCCCCTACCAGAAAATCAAAAGTAGTTTATCTATTTCGAATGTGATGTCAGAGGTAAAAACAATTTTTTATTGTAAAATAAACACATTTCTAAAGCTTAACTGTGGATTCTCGTACCTAATATGATTGTAAAAGAGATAATGAGAAAAAATCACAGAGGTAGATCTTCGATCTCTAGTTAGTTCTTGATATTACGAAATTCAACGGAGAAATGGCAGGAGATGCGTGTAGAACACTCATTTTCAATCGATTAGGAGATCCGTAAAGACAATAAGTAAACCAATGGCAGTTTATGTGAGGAACTAAGCAGGGAATGATCAGAAGATGACGAGGAGACTCAACGTGAAGGGAGATCTCGGCTAGAATATAAGCATGGAGTTAACACGTCGATAAAGGGAAATAGACCGTTACTGTGGTAGCAGATTGTGAGAGGTATAAAGGGATTCTTCCCGCAAAGACATATTAAAGCCTGGATTAGGTCTAAATATACCAGGAATCTCTGAGGCCGAGATTATTAACGAGATCCCAGCAAGTTCGATACGCGTCATGACTACCTTCAGAACTTGTAAAACTTCGTCCTCTAACCACTCTCTTAGTCATACTACAGGTGAGGCTTTGACGCAGGGATAGAGGATAGCCTAGCTAACTTCAATTTAGACAACCGCAAAAATATATTGTTCAACCAAGATATTAGCGTATGTTAAGGGAATCGTCAGACGTTTTACTCGATTTGTGTTCAATGATTGTAAAATGGTTCGGAAATGAAGTAAAGGGAATTGTGGTGAATTTAAAAAGTAGCAAAATAGTCGTCTTAATTGTTCTGGATGGTATAGATAGGATCTCTTTAGTTGCGCGAGGGGAAATATCCTCTTTCTTTTTAAAGAAAATAATGAGAAGTGAAAATTTTATTAAGTTCGTCTCAAAAACGGGACATGAACCGGATTTAACCCTTCTCTTCCTTACTGAGGAGGAACTGAGTTTTCATATACCCGGTATTGTTGAAATCTTAAGAGGGAGTTACGTTTTATTCGGAACGGACAAAATAAAAAAGGAGGTGAAATTTTCAAACGAGTTACCTTCATCAGGCAGGGCAGTTTTCTTCGGCAAGTTAAAAAAAGGGGAGGTAATTGACATTTGAATAACAGCTCCACTGCTTCTGAATTCATTCTCCGCTCAGTTCGTCTTATGAAATGCGCTGAAAGCGCGTATGAAGAGGGCGACATCTCTGCATCTGTGATCCTGCTATATTCCGCAGCTTCTTACGGTATTAGAGCAATACTTATTTTACATGGTATATACACAAGGGAAGAGCCGATGAGCTATTTGAACTTAATCCCGTGGGACACAATTTTAGATGAAAGGGAAATGATCGAAATACTCTCCACAATAATAGAGATTAAACAAAAGGGAGAAATTGCAACGGTTATTGAGGAATCCTCGCTAAAATATCCCAGTTTATTAATAAGGAATGTAGAAGCTAAGGATTTAATGGAAAAGGGGGAGAAATTGATACAAACCTTACAGAGGTACTTCGATGAGTTTCATAATTGACCTTGACGAGAGCGCTTGTAATAGTTCCGTAAAGGACATCGTTTCATACGCTGAAGTTTTCCAGGACATAACCTTCTCCACATCTAATCAAGAACTTCTCCTCGCATTAGAGAAGAAGTTCGAATTGAAAATAGTGAGAAGAGAGGGGGAGAAAATATATTTCAAGATAGTTTATCTTGGTTAGCATATTACCAACAACTAAGGGAGTACTTGCGATATTCGGAAGTTGACGATTATCGTTCAGCGACTTTACTAAACCTGATCATCGTTAAGGACTATGAGGAATTGTTACCCCCAATAATTAAGGGAAAGATCGTGGCTATTGTGGGCGCAGGACCGTCTCTGTCTAAAGTAAAGGAGATCGATGCGGAAGTCGTTATATCGGCCGATGGAGCTACTAACTACCTAGTTGAAATTGGAATAACGCCGGATATAGTAGTAACTGACCTCGACGGTATTTCCACCTATCCTCCTTCTATTTACGTAGTTCATGCGCATGGTGATAACTACTCCCTTTTGTGGAAAGTTAAGCACATGAGAAAAGTGATAGGAACATGTCAGGTCAGACCTTTCGGAAAGCTTCACCTTTATGGGGGATTTACAGATGGGGATAGAGCTTACGTTATCGCAAGGAAATTTGGTGCGAATTCAATAAAGTTCTTCGGATGGGATCTTGAGTCAGACTTGACCGGAAAATACTCTAAGCCCTACTTGCTATCGGATACTCTAAACACAAAGCAAAAAAGCATTAAGCTAAGAGTTGCTTCTACTA
Source organism: Sulfolobales archaeon HS-7 (assembly GCA_019704295.1). Taxonomy (GTDB): domain Archaea; phylum Thermoproteota; class Thermoprotei_A; order Sulfolobales; family Sulfolobaceae; genus HS-7. The sequence goes on from AP024596.1 coordinate 1,711,274, forward strand.
TTCTTAGCGTTTTTTAACCTTTTCTTTATGGAGGGCTTTATCTTATTTATTGCCTCGATCAAATCCTCCTGGGTCAGATTTCTGGAGGAATTCCCCTTTATTCTCTCCTTTAAGACCTTTATCTTAGCCTCTCTTGTAATAGCGGCAATATCTGCCCCAGAATATCCCTCAGTCATCTCCGCAAGTGTCCTACAGTCCACAGACTTACAAACGTCGATACCTAGGTACTTACTAAAGATATCATCTCTCTCAAACGAATTAGGCAGGGGCATATGTATGATCTTATCAAATCTTCCGGGTCTGAGTAAAGCCGTGTCCACCATCCGTATTCTGTTCGTAGTGGCTACTACTACTACGTCCGTTAGAGACCTTATACCGTCCATTTCAGTTAGGATCTGATTAACTATTTTAGAGGCGCTGCTCTCTTTATTTCGTCTAGAAGCTATAGCGTCTATCTCATCAAGTAATACGATAGACGGCTTGTTCTCTCTTGCCCTGTTAAACACTTCCTTTATTACCGAAATAGCGCCTTCGTATCCCTTATACATAACCTCCGCACCGCTCAGCGGAATTAACTTTACGTTAAGAGTCCTCGCCAGAGCTTTAGCCATCATGGTTTTTCCCACGCCAGGTGGACCGTAAAGCAGTATTCCCCTAACGGGTGAGATCTTCATCTCTTCCATCATTTTGGAGTATTTGAGCTGCATTTCAAGTATCTCAAGAAGTTCCTCCTTTACCTGCTGATAACCTCCAATATCGTCTATAGTTATTTCGCTCTTATCCTCCATCTGTTCTTGCTTTCCTCTCCTTTCGTAGTCTAATCTGAACTTCTCGTAATCTTCTACCATGGAAAGCGAAATACTGGGCTTATAGTTCTTTATAATACTCTGGAAATCGCTCATTGTAATTTTTCTCTCCACCCCCTTTTCGAGGCTTTCGGATGCCACTTTCCTGGCAACCTCCTGACATATATTAGCTAGGTCTGCACCACTGTACCTTTCCGTGATTTCCGCCAACGTATCAAAGCTTACGTCTTCCGCCAATGGCATACCGCTACAGTGAACCTTAAGTATATCCCTCCTAGCCGATTTAGAAGGGGGACCGAGATATATGAGCTTGTCGAACCTTCCAGCTCTTAAAAGCGCCTTATCAAGGAGTTGTGGTACGTTTGTAGAGCCTACTATTATGACTCCCTCCTCGCTCTCCATACCATCTATTTCTGACAACATTAACGAAAGAAGTCTAGGCGTTACGGAATCTCCGGTATGGTTCTCCCTTTTAGTCCCTATTGTATCGATTTCATCAAAGAAAAGTATACAAGGCGCATTCTTTCTGGCAGTGGAGAATAATTCCCTTAACCTTGACTCGCTCTCGCCATACCATTTACTCATTATTTCGCTAACGTTAACGTAAACGAAGTTCAGCTTTGCACTGTTTGCCATCGCTCTCATCATTAAGGTTTTACCGCATCCTGGAGGGCCGAAGAGTAATATACCCTTTGGGAGCCTTAAACTGTATTTTTTCGCCACGTCTTTATACTTAAGCGGTATCTCTATGTATTCCTTTATCTCCTTTTTTACATCGTCGTAACCCCCAATTAGATCCCATGTTATATTTTCGCTTTTGCTTTGAATCATGGGCTTCTGTACTTTTTTCTGTACGTTTTGGGGTTTGGGATTCATGAAAGCTCGCTTTGACCAACTCTTAGTTATTACGTAAAACAGCACTGAGAACACTAATGCTGAAACCGCCAACTCAATTGCTAATGATAACGAACCCAACTTACTCTAACATAATATTAAGCATAAGGGTTTAAATATGATATTCAAGCTTTTCTACGTAATTGTACATGGTTATAGCCTGTATCGCAAACCAGTAAGGATCTTGGAGGTTGTGATATTTCCTAAAAGAGTAACCATATTGATTACTCATTCGTCACGCTTTGACAGTTTTTATATCACGAGTCACGCTGCAAAAACTCTCATCATTTCATAGAAAACTTTCTAAGATAAGGGAGTATTATTTGATTGAGATGATGTGTTAATGGTGACGGAACTGAGACATGATGTGTCGTTGCCGGGCTGAAATCGTCCTTCTAAGTTCTCGAAGAATAGATTTTATCCTATAAGTTATCCTCATGAGTTCTAGAGTAAAATCTGGCTAAATCGCCAAAGATCCCACTGATCGTTATATCGAGAAGAGGTAAGGGCCTTCACCTAGGGTATTCATAATACTCAATACTTTAGAGCGTGAGTATGAATGAATTCTTCAATGGTGTCCCTTAGACACGATAATATTAAAGGACACAAAGGAAGATATTTTGATCTTCGGAATCCGTATAAACAAGGACAACTATTTCCAATCTCATACTCAAGTATACCACTCATGATCAGGGGTTAAAATGAAAATACGACCTTACTCAAGCGTCATACCCATTCAGAAAATAATAGCGTGAGAATTATACTTACTACCTTGAACGATTCAATAATCATGTGATAGAAACTGAAAGCTTAATCTCAAAGTTTTCAACCATTAACCTTTTACATCCGTTTTTCCTACTAATAACATGGATTTAGAACCCTCCTATAACGGTAGAAGTTTACTCAATTTGGGTTGCACTCTTGCCCATCATCTTTCTGTTGAACTTCAATGTGAGGAACTGCCAATTAACTTGAAAAGAAAAGTAATTCTTTTTCTTATAGACGGATTGGGTATTTCGCAGCTTAAAGCGGCATCGGCAATAAATGAAAAAGTCCAGACCATAACTTCCGTGTTTCCCTCTACCACAGCAACGGCGCTAACCACACTTTTTACTGCTCAGATGGTCGGAGACCATAAAGTCCTCGGATATAACGTTTACGTAAAGGAATTAGGGGGAGTAGTAAATACGTTGAAATACACTCACGTCTTGACGAGGGGACATGACGCCTTTAGACACTTGAGGGATTTCGCATCCCTGTTTAACGTAAAGAGTTTCTTGAAAGTAGCTGAAAAGTCGGGGAAAAAGATAGGTGTAGTAACTCCTGTCGAGATAGCCGATACTGCTTTTTCTAACGCGATATACGGGGAGCCTGAATATCATAAGTATTCCACGCTATGGGACGCTTTATATAACGTAAGGAAAGGTATTGATGCCGATCTTCTGGTTGTTTATATACCATATGTCGATAAGATGTCACACCAATACGGTCCTTACTCCGAACCGGCACTTGCTGCATTAAGGGAGGTGTTTTTCAACGTCTATCAATTGGCTTCTAGGCTCTCTGACCGAGATGTCATAATAACAGCAGATCACGGTCACGTAGATACCAGTAAAACTATTTTCCTTGATTTAGATACGGAGCTCTTGTCACGACTCGACATGCCTCCATATGGTGATCCGCGCGCAGTGATGTTCTCTACAAGATATGAATTAACTCCTTACCTATACGAAAAATATCCTTATTTAAAACTGATGAGCGATGATGAACTCATCTCATCAGGTCTTATGAAACCTGCAAAGGGTTGGATGCCAGATTACATAGGTATTCCTAGTGATAGTTCTGCGTACATTTACAGATATAAGGGGGATGCGGATAAAGTAACACTAATAGGCAATCACGGCGGATTATCGAAAGAGGAGATGGAAATTCCATTGGTGGTAATAAATGGTTGAATATTACGTCCCAGAATGGGAAAAGATAGAAGAAGATATAATGAATGCGGCAAAGAAGATGGTAGATGACGGTTACCTTCCCACAATGGCAATAGCGATATCGACCGGAGGCCTTATCCCCGCGAAAATTTTAGCCGATATAATAGGTATAGAGAAGTTGAAGTTTGTTGAAGTGAAATTATACAGAGGAATATCTCAAAAGGAAAACAAGCCTACTGTTCACGCTATTTACATCGATAACGTGGAAAAGGAGAAGATAATCGTTGTGGATGACGTTTCCGATAGTGGTGAGACGCTGGAGACCACAATCAATGCGATAAGCATGTTCAGACCTACAAAATTAAAGAGTATGACTGTGTATGTCAAGCCGTGGACTAAGCTCATGCCGGATTATTACGCTGGAATAATAGACAAGTGGATAATTTTCCCCTGGGATAAATGGGAATTTTTAAGAGAAAAACATGACATTCCTATAAATTACGAGTTAAGACGTAGATATGAAGAATTACTAAGATCTAAAAAATAATAGGTTCCCTATATTCTCCCCACACCTCTCGTAATGTGCTACTTATCTCCCCAACAGTTGCACCTACTCTGACAGCTTTAAGAATAGCTGGAAAGAGGTTGGTCTCGGTTTCAGCTAACTTCCTGATCTCATTTAGGGCAGAGTCAACCTTGATTTCATCCCTAGAATTCCTCAGAACTTTCAATCTATTTAAAACGTTTTGCCGGGTTTCCAGATTAACTCTAAATATCTCTATGTCCTTTTCCCATCCCTCCTCCACGAAGGAGTTAACTCCCACAACTTCTATATCCCCCTCTTCAATTCTCCTTTGAAGTTTGTAGGCACTCTCCGCGATCTTGACTTGAGGATATCCAACTTCAATTGCCCTAATCATTCCACCCATTTGCTTTATTTTGTCTAATTCCTTCCATATCTCCTCTTCTATATAATCTGTAAGCCATTCTATGTAATACGAGCCGCCTAGCGGATCTATAGTATCCGTTGCTCCGCTTTCATGGGCTATAATCTGCTGAACCCTAATTGCAATTTTTGCAGCTTTTTCCGTAGGAAGTCCAAGGGCTTCGTCGTAAGAATTTACGTGAAGGCTCTGGGTACCTCCTAGAACTGCAGCAAGAGCCTGAAGTGTAGTCCGTATTATGTTTATTTCAGGTTGCTGAGCCGTTAATTCTGCGCCTCCAGTTTGAGAGTGAAACCTGAGGAGCATCGATTCCCTCTTTTTCGCACCGTACTCCTCTTTCATCAGTCTAGCCCATACCCTTCTGGCCGCCCTGAACTTAGCTATTTCCTCAAAAATGTCTAGATAGCTTGCAAAGAAAAAGGAAAGTCTTGGCGCGAAATCGTCTATTGAAAGTCCACGTTCTAACACCCTATTAACGTACTCCATTGCGTCTCCTATTGTAAACGCTACCTCCTGTATTGCAGTGGAACCCGCTTCCCTTATATGGTAACCGCTTATACTAATGGGATTCCATTTAGGTAAATTTCTTGCAGAGTATTCTATGAGATCTGCAGCATACCGCATGGAATTTAATGGGGGGTAGACGTAGTTTTTCCTCGCTATGTACTCCTTTAAAATATCATTCTGGACAGTCCCTTCAATAACTTGAGCTTGGATTCCCCTGTACTCAGCCGTGATCATATACATGGAAAGTAATTCGATTGCGGTTGCATTAATCGTCATAGAAGTACTAACTTTGTCCATGGGAATTCCGTTCATCACTACGTCCATTTCCTTCCAATTTGACATTGAAACGCCAACAACACCCACTTCGGATAGGGCCAATTCGTTATCTGGGTCCAATCCCAGCTGAGTAGGTAAATCGAAAGCAATACTGAGTCCTGTCTGTCCTGCATTAAGGAGTTGTTTAAATCTTGAGTTTGTTTCCTCTGCGGAACCGTAACCCGCGTATTGCCTTATAGTCCACAATCTACCCCTATACATGGTTGGATATATCCCTCTTGTAAAAGGGTATTCTCCAGGAAAACCAAGTTTATTTAAATAGTCTTCACTTACGTCCAGAGGAGAGTAAAGTCGGTTAATCTCTATCCCAGATCTAGTTAGAAATTTACCCTTCCTCTCCCCCCTTTTTTTAATGAAACTGCTTAGAACTTCCTGCTCCCATTCCTTATATTTCTCCTCTATATCCATGAGATTAAGTCGTATTACCAAATATTATGTATTCTCCAGACCCAATTTCCTCTGAGCAGGACGTGAATACCATTTCCTACACTTTAGAGATAATTTCAGTTATTTTCGATTACTTTCTGGGACCGAATAGCAAAAAATAGAAGGCCGTAATTCGTCACCAATCAGGTTACTTAACACTAGTGAGTTTTCTGATTCATCTTGTACAAACTTTTATGAAGTTTTCAAAGACGAGTTGACCCATTTGAGTATGCTTTACCTCAGGGTGAAATTGGACTCCGAATATTGAATCCTTATTGTTAGCTACCGCCTGTATAGTACTTTCCTGGCTTATTGCCAGCACCTTAAAATCAGGAGGGGGCTGATAAACCTCATCGGTGTGACTCTCCCAAACGTTAACAATATGAGGAAAACCCGTAAGTATTGTGTCGTTATCAATAATCTTGACCTCTGTCATACCGTATTCTGGATTTACAGCACGTCGTACTCCCCCTCCAAAAGCGTAGTTTATGATTTGATGACCTAAGCAAATTCCTAAAATTGGTCCGTCGAAACTCCTCACCAGCCTCACAGCATGTTCAATTCCTCCATCCACGATGGATTGCGGTCCGCCGCTAATCACAATACCGTCCAAACCACTTACCTCCTCTTCGGAAGTTGTTAATATCTTAACCTGAACTCCCATATACTTTAACACTTTTGTGATGAGGTGGTTATACTGCCCGCCGAAATACATGACGCCTATATTCAAACTCTATCCACAATAAATTAATTCATGAGAAATCAATTTAAGAATTAATGAAAGTCGGAGTTATAGGTTCTGGAACAATGGGACACGGAATTGCGGAAGTTGTCGCCATCAAAAAACACTCCGTCGTACTGATTGATGTAGATTGGAAATTCCTAAATAATGCAAAAGAAAAAATATATAATTCCTTAACTAAGTTAGCTCAAAAAGGAGAAATAAAAGATACTCCTGAGGAAGTGATGGAGAGAATAAAACTCACGCTAGATTATAAGGAATTAGCCGACGCTGAGTTGATAATCGAAGCTGTCCCAGAAAAGATTGAAATTAAGTCCGATGTATTTAAAAAGGTAGATAGTATAATCAATAACGATACCATTCTAGCCTCAAATACAAGTTCGATCCCCATTTCATCGATTGCAGAATTCACTAGCAGAAAGGAAAATGTAATAGGATTACACTTCTTTAATCCTCCGCCCCTGATGAAATTAGTAGAGGTGGTACCAAGCAAATTCACCTCAGAGGAGGTTGTGAGGAGAAGCGTTAATATAGTTTCGGAATTGGGAAAAGTTCCAGTGAAACTGAGAATCGAGGTGCCTGGCTTTGTGAGCAATAGAATATTCTTACGGCTTTTGCAAGAGGGATGTAGAGAAGTAGAGAACGGTGAGATGAGGGTGGAGGAGTTAGATTCCATGCTAAGACATAAAGTGAAATTACCTATGGGTATATTCGAACTTGCCGATTATACAGGAATCGATGTTATAGTTGACATCTGGAACGTGATAGTCTCAGGTGGAGCAGACGATGTACCTTGTTCGTTATATAGGGAAAAGATAGCAAGGGGAGAACTCGGAGTTAAATCAGGGAAGGGGTTCTACGTCTATCCCGCACCTGGGAAATTCGTTAAACCAGAACTAGTTCCTACGTCTAAAGGGGAACCGGCTAGATTTATATCCCTCGCGGTGAATGAGGCTGCTTGGCTAGTGGCTAATTATATTGTAAGCAAGGATGACATAGATACAGTTATGAAGCTGGGATTTAACTTCCCTAAAGGGCTGTTTGAGATGGGTAATGAATTCGGATTTAAGTCAATTATAGACAATTTAGTTGATATCTATACAAGAGGATATAGTGCCTATAAACCTAATGAGTATCTTTATAATCTTGTTAAGGACTAAACTCGTAGCCGAATAGTATAAAGATGGGCTTACAAGTAGCAAACATTACTTAAGTATCTAGCAGCTAAAACTTTTCGGTTTATCAGAACTTTTTGGCAACTACAAAAATTTAAACTACGTTAAGTATTGACGTACAGGTTGATTAAATATTTCAAGCATTCTATGGTGGTTATCGATAATGAGATAGTTATTGACCCTCACGACGGAGTAAGCATAGGTTATGAGAGGCCAGAGATAGAGAAAGTGAACTTAGTTCTCATAACTCATGATCATTACGATCACAACGCGTATGAGAGATTAAGTTATGATAAGCTATTCCAAAGTTTTGTAGGTCTTACCGAGTGTAACGGTTGGAAGATACTTGGAGTTCAGGCGTTCCACGATAAAGTTAGGGGTAAAAAGAGGGGGAAGACGTCGATGTACGTTCTTGAGAAAAAAGGAATAAAGTATACCCACTTAGGAGATTTGGGTCATCCACTTGATAGTTCTGCTTTTGAATATATTAAAAATACGAAAGTAATGTTTATTCCATCGGGAGGCGTCACAACTATATCATGGGACGAGGCCATCAATATTATCAGAAGGGTAAAACCGGATATAGTGGTACCGATTCATTATTGGTCTCCCGGATGCTTGTTACCACTAGATCCATTGCCTTCGAATCTTCATGTGGAAGGATACGAGATAAACAAGCTTAATACCTTCATCGATGAAAGCGAAAAAGTGAAAAAAATTGTTATAATTTAATCTTCTCCACCTTAGCTACAGGAACTATTTCATGAGAAATCTCTTCCATAACTAGCTTTTCAATAGCTTTTCTTATTACCTCGCTCCTATTATACCCGTGTTTGGTTGCGTACCTATCTAATAACTCAAATACCTCCTCATCCAACTTAAAGGTTACGACTCTCATACTTTCTCAGTATTATACTTGTATGCTTAATACATTAAGCGTATTTATCTCGATAATACCGTATTCCTCTTCTAGTACTCAGACTATAATAAAAAGACTAATATAGGAGTTAAGCGAAAGTATAATTAAGCTAGATGAGGACTAATGCCGACGATACACCTATCGATCCCTGATACTCTTTATGAAAAGCTTAGACAGAAGTCTGACGAAATGGGTATACAAATAACCGACCTGGTAAAACTTTACATAAATAACGGCCTAAAAGAGGACTCAATCAAGGGCAATAATAGGGAAGCAGATGAAATTTTGCTGTATATTGAAGCTAAATTATCCAAATTGGATGCAGTAGTTCTAGATCTAACCAGAAGAGTTAGGCAGCTTGAGGAAGAGGAATTAAAGGACGTTGAAACAGAAATAATTAAAAACGATTAGTGTAACAAATGTAAAAGGGGCCCATGTGAAACTTCCTCGTTACCGAGGTAGCATGTACATGGGAGGGTCTACCCCCATGATGTGACAGGGACGTTCTGAGAAAATGATGTTAACTAAAAAACTGAATCACATCGCAATTAAAGTAACTGTTTTAAGAATAGAACTATTCTTTCTTATCTTCATCATAAGCTGATTTAACTTATTTAAATCCTCAACCTCAACCTCAGCAACAACATCGTACTCGCCATAAACCGCATTTACCGCCTTTATTTCAGAGAACTGCTTTATATATGAGACGACGTCAGTCTCCTTTCCAATAGATGTAACAACAAGAATATATGCTTTTATATTTCCTTTCTCCATGGCAATTAATAATTAAAGTTCAGATATAAATAGCTAATTATTAGTCAGAAATTTTCCATTTTTGGAGATTTTTATCCTTACCTCAGAAGGACTCTCTCTGGGTCGAATTTCCTTGACGCAAAATATATTATCAAGGCAGACGCAACAGCAGTTGCGACAAGATATAGAATGGCGTTTTGCCATAGCCCGGTAGCAAAGGACTGTATTCCGCCAGCAATCTGCACATAGGGTATAACGAGTATTAACGAACTAGGAAAACTCAGATTGGTCAAATTTAATAACATACCTGCAAACGACGCAAGCATACCTAGAAATAGTATTAGTGTTGATATAAGCTGAACATTTCTCACTGACCCACCAATAGCTATAAGCACAATTAAACTCAAAGAAGCACTAAGAAATACTGTAACTAGTAATGAGATAAAAACGTATGATAGAAACGATATAGAAAAAGCAAACGATTGGCCTGTTATATACGGCACGGCTATTGAAAATAGAACGAGTCCTAAGACTTCAGCGAAGGATGAAAGTATTCCCATAATACCACTAGCGATTGACTTACCTATTAAAAGGTCGAACGTTCTGGAAGGTGTAGCTAAAAGGGACTCTAAGGTTCTTCTCTCCCTCTCTCCTGCAAAAGAGTCAACAACAAACAAAACTACGGGTGTAACACTCGGAAACATTACGAAGGATATAATTCTGGATAGTTGAGCTAGCTCCTCATTCTTACTTGAGACGCTAACCCCAGTGGGAGAGACGTAACCCTCTACTACGAGTAAAGGATACCTGATCTTTGCAGGAGGTATAGTAGTATTATGTTCCAACTCTAAAATTCTCTGGTAAGATATGTTTACATCTAGTTTATACAAAGCGTTGTTGGCTATGTCGGAAGCAGAGGAGGATGAAGAAATCAGTGTATATTCGTAAACGTACACACTCCTATTAAGGACCGATGCGTTAATATAAAAGTTATCAGGAATTACCAACTTTACCGCAGGTTCTTCTGTATAGTTATTAATGTATACTACTGCACCTTGACTTTTCATTGAACTAGCAAGGAAGTTAACATACATGTTGTTAAGGGGGTTCTCATTTACGATTAGAATGACAGGTTGATGATAAATCTGAGACGCAACTATTATTCCTCCAATTAATGGAAGTAAAATAAGAGGCAGAATTATTGAACCCAATATTAACCGCTTATCTCTTCGCAAATCGAGAAGTTCTCTAGACGTAATTACTCGAATCATAACTCTGCCCCCACAGCCTTTATGAATGCTTCCTCTAAATCACCTGCTGAGAATAATTCCCTTATCTCCTTAGGACTGCCTTGAGCGACAACTCTCCCTTGGTTTATCATAACTATGAAGTCGCACAACAGCTCTATTTCTAACATATCGTGGGAGGAAAAAAGTATAGTTGATTCCCCTTTTTTACCGATGTCTTTGATCATTTTCCTAATCTTAACAGCAGATTCGACGTCGAGACCAGAGAGCGGTTCGTCTAAAAGGGCTATAGGAGAATTTGTCATCAGAGTCCTCGCTATCAGAAGTCTCCTTCTCATACCCCTACTATAAGTGGACGTCATCTCGTAAATCTTATTCCCTAAATTAGCGATCTTAATACCTCTTTCAAGCATATCCTCAATCTCTTTCTTCTCCCCCTTACTATATATCCGGGCGTAGAACTCCAGATTCTCAATTCCAGTTAGCCTCTCATAAGGCGATGCATCCTCTGGTAAATATGATATATATCCTCGGTTTCTCGCTTCATTAGGGGCAAGTCCGTTTACCTTTACCTCCCCCTCAAACTTGGTAATTATTCCAGAGATTATTCTTATTAATGTAGTTTTCCCGGCTCCATTAGGACCAACTAAACCAAATACCATGTTTTTATCCAGTTTGAATGAGATTCCGCTAAGTGCCTGCTTTTTTCCAAAGGACTTCCTGACATTGATAACATCAATCGGAGACACAGTCGCAGTCATACCTATTAACATTATAATCTGTTAATTTAATCCCTTTTGCAAAAGATAAACTATTGATAGGAGACGTAAGAGATAGAGTTATAGAGGCTATATTACGATATGGTGATAAATGTAGACTTATCTTGGAGGTAGCTTTAGAACTATCGGAAAGAAATAATGAACTAGGTGATTTCAGCTCAAAGGAACTCATAGATGAACTTGCAAAGAGAGGCTATGAGATAAATCCGAGCCTAATTTTAAGAAATTTAGAAAAGGAATTTGGAATTATTACGACGACTTACAGAACATCAAATCAGCACTGGTGGAAATTTATAGATGCAGAAAAGGTGAGAGAAGTTATACAAGACAAAGAAGAAGATCCAGAAGTAGCCTTAATAAGAACACAAGTCGCTAGTTTGGACCTTCAGACGATTGAGGGAAAACTAGATTTCATGTTGAGGAAGGAGAGACTTACTGATGTAGATAAGATGAAGTTTAGAGAGATAGCGTTTAATGTTCTCCCCCTTATCGTAGATGTCTATAAGAAAACTCTTGAAAGAGAAGAAACATATGAAATAGCAAGCAAACTAAAGAAAATTATACTAATGGCGGAACAGGTATCGAAAAAAATGGAAAAGGAGAGTACTAAAGAATTTAGAAAGAATACTGCCTACACCCTAAGACAAGAGGCAGTTGAAAGGGAACCATAATCACTTAAAGAAAGTAGGGAAAAAGTATATTTTTGTCGTAATTTTAACAATGTTTTTGTTCACTATTTATATTAACAGTAAATTCCTGAGTTTTGTGTAAGAAACGTTTACAGTCATTAGAGTGGTCGCGCTAGAGTCGAAAAGGACTAGTTAACTTTGTCCTTAGAGTTCCTGTTCATTAGTCGTTTTACTCTCTTTACATCATTGTAAACTAGGCTGCCTTTCAGGACAGGGTTTTATGGCCTCCTCGTTACAAATAGCGTTAGGGCTTCTTGGTTACAAAGGGTATAGTCCCACTTAATCCTCGTATGTATTCAATGGAGGATGATTGAAGGACATACGTACAAATAGACCTTTACTGGGATGTCTCGGTGATTGCGTAAGTGGCCATTATTAATAGTTCTGCAAAGGTCATAAGTATGAGGAGACTATTCATACCTACGAGTCTTTCTCCCATTGTTGTGAAATGAATTTGAAACGTTACCTGAATTGCACATAAAAGGTCTTCAATTACTTTCTGACAAATATTATTGGAAATACTGTGGAGTAACCTTGAATTCTGAGAGACATAGTTTTTTGCTTTCAAAATTAAAAATGTCAGTCCGAGAGCTCCTCATCACGCATCAGCCGGTTTGCTTACTCTTCATCTTCTTATTTTTTTAATTAGATGATCTACTATATATCCTGCTGGCAATATTCCAGTGCCGCGCGTAAATCCCTCCCAAAGAGGCGAGGCGTTCACTTCCAATATCTTATACCCCTCACTCGACTCCACAATATCAAGTCCGGCATAGTCCAAACCCAGTGTTTCCACAGCACTTAATGACAGCTCTTCTAATTCAGATGTAATTTTTACAGTCTGAACTGTACTGCCTTGTGCTACATTGGTCTTCCAACTTGTCTGATTGATCCTGTAAACTCCGCCCAGGACCTTATCACCTACAACTATAATTCTTATATCCCTTCCTGGCTTCTCCACATATTTCTGTATATATACGGGTTGGTTTATGGAGAGAATAGATTTCGAAACTCTGAATGCTATATCAGGGTCTCCTACTCTTACTATTCCTAATCCTAGACTACCCATAACTGGTTTTATGACCACGTTTCCCCATTCTCTGGTAAGCATCATCGCTTCCATAGGAGTTTCCACAACTGCAGTTTCGGGAACCGGTAACCCTCTTCTCTTGAGTTTTATAAGGCTTTGATATTTATCTCTAGAGTCCAGGATTCCTTTAGGGCTATTTATCAGAACTACGCCCTGATTTTCAAGTTCTTGTAACACATCTATACGTTTAACTAATTGCTCAGTTGTTGTAATGAAACCCAAACTCCTTATAATACCTCCGTCTAATTGCATGTCGTGACCGGAATACCTTATATCCAAATGGTCAGTTATCCACACGCTTAATTTAGATATCCTCAGGTAAAGCGCAGAGTAATTTCTGTCCTTGATACACATTAACAGTTGCCTAGAACTTTCAGTGACCTTAGGCGATTCATGAATAACACCAAGTCTTATTTGTCCCACCACGGCGAAAATTAAGGCATAAGATTAAATATTTACCTTATGCAAAATTTTTCAAAGACTCCCTCTCACTTTTTCACATTGTAGCGAAATATTATTCCCTTAAGTAGAGGTATACCAGAATACCTGCAACAATAAAACCTGTGTATACTATGATATCTTGGTAGAAATTGTGTAGAAATCTACCTATAATAGCTCCTATTATAACTACTATTAAGAATCCGAACATGCCGTTTCCAAGTCTTAGAATATCCGAACCTATCTTTGGTTTTATCTGGTAAACCGCATCAATCAAGTTTATTAAAAACGGGATCAATCCGATTAGTGAAAAATAACCGAATTCCCTAATACTCGAAGAGAGTACTAGGAAAGTTGCTATCGTTAAACCCGCAGCGTATGCAGTAGAAAAGTATAAAGAAGAAATTGCGTTTTTTATTCCACTCCAGAATCTATATCTGACCATTAAAAATATAGTTATAAGAAGGCCTACCGTGCTAGACCCAATAAATAAATAAAGATTCAAAGACACTGATGTTAATGGTAAGACAACAAGTAAAAGTGAAAGCCCTAATATTTCATAACGATTCATCGTATAAAAGTAATATAAGAGATTAATATATTCTACGCAAAAGGTGAAATACTTTAATTAATGAAAACAAATTTTGTAATTAGCTCCGTTTAGAACGCGTTGAGACTAAGAAGATTAATATTTGATCTTCTTGTAGGCAGCAAGTAAGCCCTAACTTAGTACATAACCTTATACCTCTAAGATAGACATACTAACTTTGATGTGATTCACGTCTCTTTTCCGAATTTAATTCATTTATAAAATAAGATGAATTTAATTAAATATCATCGTATGGAGTGAGTAAGGATTAGCACTCAACAATTTCCTTTATTTAATCCCTATTTACCATAACTACGATTCGCAATGGAAATCTGAATCACCTACCTTCGTTATATACACTAAATTCTCGTACCTATTTAAAGAATAAAGTATATATTATTGCCCATAAATATCATATTCAATGGCTAAAAGAAAAGGAGGTAACACTCCAGAGATAATTCCTAGAAGGAGTTCAACGGAATTAATATTTAGAAATACCTCACTGGCGAAATCGCTAGCAAAGGGATATGAAATTAAACTAAAGCAGGCAGGACTAAGCATAGATCCTCTGTCATATGCATCTACGATGCTATTTTACCTAATTATAGGGTCCGTGAGTGGTGTTGCAATTGCAGCTGTAGGTATCGCTTTAATTTTTAAATTCTATATATTAGCAATTGTTAAAAATCCAAAGATAATAATTATAGCTCTACCTTTAATACTCTTTGGCATGCTTATGCCAATTATTCTATACTTAGCACTTAATGCGAATATATCTGAGAAAATTGATAAATTGAAGGTAGGATTAGATAGCGAGACCCCAATATTCTCAGCGGTCTTCCTCGTGTATATTCGATCGGGACTAAATCCTGGTTACCTTTTTGAACAGCTAGCTGAGAGTAAAGCCTTTAATAACATTAGGAAGTTCTCATCTTACATAACCAAGAGAGTAAAATACGTAGGAGGAGGAATAGAGGAAGCATTGTTATCCGCAGGTACTATTTCTCCCTCAAAGACGTTCAGAGATTTACTATTTACATACGTTACTGCTATTAGAACTGGAGCTCCAGTTGTCAATACATTGGCTGCTAAGGCTCAAGATATTCTTAAGGACTTCGAAGTTCTCACTGAGAAAGCCGCCGATAATCTCTCAGGGCTCGCTGAAGGTTACGTTATATACCTCTCCTCTGGATATATTTTCTTCTTCTTAGCTGCGATAATGTCTGGACTGTTTCCCACATTTAAAATACCTTTACCCGTCCTAGCGATACTCGCCATATTTGTAATCCCGATGGCTAATTTTGTATTCACGTTCTGGGCGGATAAAATACAGGTTAAGTTTCCAGAAGAAACAATGAAAGCGTATAAGATTTTCTTCATATCTTTTCCAGTGGGAATTGCAGTGACAATTGTGCTTTTAGCATTAACAAAGCAATTACTACCTCTAATAACATTAACAGGGGGCCTTAACAACATTAACCTGACTTCTATAGACATAGCTGTAGGTCTAATAATAGCCTCAATTCCGCCTTATATTGAAACTAAGAAGGAATTAGGTAGTCGTTCTGGATATAACGAGTACATTGTTAGGTTTCTAAGGGCTATTGGGGAGGGACTTAGGGCTGGTCTTTCCCCTCAATCCGTGATGGAGAGACTTAGGGATGCAAGCGAAATGGGAAAGTTCAGAACTATATTATCAGAAGTTACGGCGATCCTCATGTTCGGAGTGTCCTTAAAGGACGCATTTAAGATCGGTGCGTCAAAAATAAGAGACTTCACAGCAAAAGTAGCTATGGTGTCGCTTGCTGATATGCTAGAGATAGGAAGTATGACACCTGATACAATTGAAAGTATAGCAGAACAAATTGACACCCAACTCTCTTCAGAGAAAAGGTATAGAGAGAAAATCAAAATCCTCATAATAAGCCCCTACCTTGCGATATTTCTCTCTCTATTTGCCTCAGTTGTTCTAGGCGCATCAATTGTAAAGCTATTTAGCGTAACAACACTACCAGCTTTCAGTTACGGCAATCTCGAACAAGCTATCATAGAATTACCGAGAATAACTTACGTAATAGGAATTTCTTCAATAATTAACGCTTTCTTCGCGGGGTTTTTTGTAGGTAAACTGCAAACTGGTAAGACTGCATCGGGTTTCTTACATTGTATAATACTTACAGTAATATCCACTGTTATGGTAATAATTGCGCCGCATTTAACTTTAGTATTTCCTCACACATCTACACCGACTATTTAATCTTTATATATATGTACTACAATATTATATTAAATGGTACCAATAAAGTTTCCGAAAAAAAACAATAAGGTTACCATTGACACTAATAAAGAACTTAGTGAGATGCCTTTGACGCTTATCCCGTTTTACACGATAAGTCCAGAGGAGTTAAATCAAATCGTAGCTGACTATGAAGTGGATATTACTAAAACAATCCCTAGTGACGTAATAACTGAGCTGCAAAATAATAGAATAGATACGGAAATAGCGCTACCACATGTCTTTATTGCGTATGATGACAATAAAGGGCTATACACGTATAACGTGGTCGAACCAGAAATAGATTCGACAGCAATGTCTATTTACATTGATATAATTGGAACATTAGAACGGAAACTTATTGAGGAAGGTTCAAAGCTTTCAATATCGTCAATAATAAAGGACGTTGCAAGTCTTCATAAGACGCTAATAAATACAGAAGACCAAACAAGATTAACGCTGAGTACGCCAGGAAAGATCGCCTTATACTATTTCTTCAGGAATGTCTTTGGGTATAATATACTCACCACGTTACTTACGGACCCGCGAATTGAAGACATATCTATAGGTGGAATAGGACAACCCGTTTACGTCTATCACAGAGAATATGAGTATATACCTACAAATATCACAATAAATGATATAATGAAAGTTAATAATGTGATCAAGGATGGAAAAGAACTTTTGGATCAAATTCTCCTAAGATTTGTATTTTTAGCGAATAAGACTATATCAATTGCCAACCCGATCGCTGATGGAGTTCTTCCCACGGGTTCACGTATAGCAGCGACTTTTCGAAACGAGATATCAGTCAGAGGTTCAAGTATGGTGATAAGAAAGTTCGCTGGAAGACCAATTACTGTACTCGACCTCATAAATAGCAACGTTATGTCGCCTGAAGCTGCCGCATTTTTATGGTATGCAATAGACATGAAAATGACGTTCATGGTAATGGGCGTTACTGGTGCAGGAAAAACCACAGTGCTTAATGCGATTCTCAACTTAGTCAAGGACACTAATAAGATAGTATCCATAGAGGATATCCCTGAATTAAGGCTGGCTAATGAGAATTGGATACAGCTTGTCAGCCGACCCGCTTACGGAGATACTGGGAAGGAAATCTCTCTAATGGATTTAGTAAAACTCTCACTAAGGTATAGGCCGGATATAATAATTGTAGGAGAAATAAGGGGGCAGGAGGCCTACGTTTTATTTCAAGCGATCTCTACCGGGCATGGAGGCGCTACAACCTTCCACGCATACGATATAGATTCCGCCACGAAAAGACTGATAAACAACCCATTGAATATACCAGAGGCATGGATTCCTATGATGAATTTAGGAATCGTCGTCAGAAGACTTCCGGTCTTTATAGGAGATAAAATGGTATTAAGAAGAAGAATTGTATCAATTGATGAGATAGTTGAGTATAACGATTTTAGAAGAGTAGTAAGCTGGGATCCAAGACGTGACGCTCATGTACTCGATATTGAGAATTCAAAAGTTATGAGAAACAGACTCGAAGAGTCGGGAAAGACCTTAGAAGAAGCCAAGGAGGAGATAGAAAGAAGAACAGCATATTTGAAAGCGTTAACTAAAATACCACAAATAGTCCAAAGCGATGAGAGTTATAAGGAGCTTAAAAAGTACATAGTGAAGTATAGTATAAGACCAGAGGAAGCGATAAAGGAAGTTACGATGCAGGTCAGGACGTGAATACACCGCTTTGATATAAAAAACAATCTTAATTAGTTGAACACATTCACTAGTTTTATAAGTTATTTCCTTTTAAGTTAAAAAAAGAACATGTAGAATAAAATTTCTGATTATCTGAATTATAGAGAATTGCGAACTAAAACTTTTATTATTTTAAAGTAATCAGGTATATAAGGTTAGAGTGACGGCTTGATGTTAGATGCGTCCATATTCAGTAGAGCAATGAGCGGTATGAATGTTGACGATTTGAAGAAACTTCAAGCTGACACCGACGTACTCATTCTGGGAAGAGGGACTTCAATGACAGGGACTATCTTAGGAATAAAGGCTAAAAGAACAGATATAGCGAAGGATAAACTTGATAATGGGAAATTAATAGAAAAAGATACCGAGAGAGATGGACTATACTATTACAGGGTAGCGGCTGGAGCTAAGTTCTCTGACGTTATATCAACGCTTTCGAGCGAAAATATGGTACCTGCTATCTTCCCTCTATATTTGGAGGGAACAGTTGGAGGGTTTGTAGCGACTAATGGTTCTGGATTCGGAAGTTACAGATATGGATTCGTCTCCTTTAAAAAGAAAACTGGAGAGCTAATTGATAATAACGTAGCTAAGATTGCCGCTGTACCTTACATGGAGCTAATTGAGACAGATTACGAGGTAGACATAGCTTGGTCGGGTCTTATAATACAGGATGCTGTAAAATATTATGTTCCCCAGGATCTTGCAGAAAAGGTAGGTATAAATGGTAAGCCGGTTAAAATTAGCGAAATAATCGCTATCATAAATTCAATGGTATCCCTTTCCTTCTCTCGTGAATATATACCAGTTATCTTGAGAGGGGAAGTAGGGATTAAGGATAAAATTCCAAATTTTTTTACCCCAATAATAGGTTACGTGATAAAGTATAACTCTCCGGACGCCCAAAATGTAATACTAGGTAAAGTTAAACAGTCAGAATTAGATGAATTATTCAAGTTCCTAAAAAAGGAAACCAAGATCCTGCCTTTTCCCTCCTTGACAACGTACACAGAAGTACACAAAAAAATTATGAATGATTATAAAGGAGTAAAAATACCGACGAAGTACGTAAGCATTAAGGACGCTTTCCTCGACGCAACAATGTGTATCAACTGTGGAAAATGTATAGATACATGTAAGGCCTTTGAAGTGTCCCGAAATTTAGATAACTCTGCTGTAGGGAGATTGAATAGAGTATCAATAGGTGAGACGGATTTCCTACCATGCTTCGGTTGCACAAGATGCGAGGAAGTTTGCCCGGTGGGAATTAAGATATCTAGTATAACTGAAATACTACCTAGATTAAGTAAAGAGAGAAAAATAGAACCAATAGAAACTTCCCCTGCTACTCCCATGGCAAGGTCACTAGAGGCAAAAATTGACGAAAAATACAGAAATAGACCGCCTGTCTTACTTTTCGTGGGCTGTACATCAAAGTATGACCCTGTAGGATTAGAAGGATTTCTACAGTTCCTACTTGATTACGGAGATGAACTAAAGGCTTCTCCTCGGGCAAGACTTATTGACGACATTTCATGTAGTTTCAACAAATACGTTGCAGGCGACGTTGAAGGGGCGAAAAATGAACTCATGAAAATTGTAGAGAAGAAGAAGATAAATAACGCTGAATCCGTATACTTTCTATGCCCAGAGGAAATGTACGTTTATCAAAACCTTATTGACAAAAACGTTAAGTTGGGATATGAACTACTTAAGGACAAAATATCAGTTAATATTCATAAGGGATGCTGGTTGAAGAAATTAGGTATTGTTAACAATTCTGACGAATGTGCTGGTAATTACTATACCGTTTATATGAATAATCTGGTCAAATCATACATTAGGGACACACCAGTTTGCCCTTTCGCCTCATGGAAAACTGGAAAACCGTCAGTTTACGCATTATTTAGGAAAAATATTTCTGAGGAAGTAAAAACCCAAGCTAAAGTAAATAAAGAATTAAATTTGAGCGAAATATTTTATTTAGCCATAAGAGAGGCTACCTTGAATTCAGCGGAATATATGGCCGATAAGTTAAATAATTGGAAATTAGGAGGCAGGAATTTTTACAAGAGTATTATAACACCTTATGTAAAAAAGGAGTTATATGTAGCCCTTGTAGGAAAGTTAAAGACTATTAAGGATGAATTAAAAGAACGGAGCATAGACGATCCTTATTTACAAGCAGAGATTGACAAAGCTGTCGATGAAATAAAGGGAATGAGTTGGGAACCTTTGTTGATGGAAATTAGAAATAGAGTTATTAATTCAGCTAAACTCGACTATTTAAACAGGACAATTGCAGAATCGAAGGAGTTTCTAGACGTTCTTAGTGAAATAGCATCATCTATGATACAAAAAAATATAATTATAGATGCAATACGAACAGTATATTATTCATAACATTAACTAATTTTCAGTAAGTACTAGTCTAAAGATTATAAGTTCAAGATATAAGAATAACACATGTTCCGGAGTTTAATGGTAGTATTGTCTATAGAGTATTACGAGAGGTTAAATGTCTTGCTAATATCTAGAACTAAAGGCCGGTTTAGCAACTCTACATTAATTATTAGACAGTTGTAAAGTTTCGGCTTAGTAAACACTCCCATTGTTGACAGAAGGGGATTCGTCCCTCTCAGCTACCCCTTTACCTAAAGGACTCTACACTCTATGAGGGCCGTACCCCTGAAGTTAACGTTAGTATCCTAGATAGGACCGCTCATATGGGCAGAGGCATTCCACATGGATCTTAGCTTAGACCTCACGAAATAGCTTTCTCCGTGGATGACTACCGTTTATATTCTGGGCGCTAAGCGATAGTCAAACTTATAAAAAGGGACTATTCGCCCTTGCAGGTCTTCCTCCCCTTTGAATTTCCAAATGAAGATAAAGGGACTAAGATACACCGAATCACTTAGTTACGCCGAGATCCACTAGATCAAACCTGTTCGATAAGCTGAACATATATAACAAGGAACCCATGAGGAGCGTAATAATAGTAAACCAAATCTTTCCTTTCGTCTACTGAACCAGAAGATGTTCGTTCCCTAATTCAGGGAGATTCAGGTATACATCGCGAATTGTAATTATTGCATGTAAAGATTAAATAAAGGAAATTGTTAAGTGCGAATCTCTACCTAGTCCATACGATTGGATTTAATTAAATTCATTCTATGTCTCTAAATAAACCGAATTCGCAATTAACACATGAACAGTCAGTAATCCATGCGAATGATCATCCACTACGATTAAAGTGAGAAAAATCACTTTTTTTAAAAATATGTAGAGAATATTAGCCCCAGGATGTTTTCGCAGTCTTAAGCTCGTTGACGAATAGCTAATTTACGCCGTCCTTCTTACGGAGCTAACTATTATTTTCCTTGCCTCTTCCACATCACCCCATCCGGATATTTTAACCCATTTGTTAGGTTCAAGTTCCTTATAATGTTCGAAGAAGTGTACTATCTTATTCTTTACATGTTCATTTATATCCTTAACGTCCTTTATGGATGAAAAGCTAGGATCTATTTTATCCTTGGGAACGGCTATTATCTTCTCATCGTTTCCCTCTTCATCTTGCATTTTCATAACGCCTACAGGCCTGGCCTCCACAACTGTTCCTGGTAAAAACGGAACGTTAGCTATTATCAATACATCTAAGGGATCTCCGTCGTCAGCCATAGTTCCCGGTATAAAACCATAGTTAAACGGATAAACCATCGACGTATAGAGAACCCTATCTACTTTAATTACTCCTTGTTCTTCATCGTATTCATACTTTACATTCGAACCCATCGGAATTTCAACAAGCACATTCACAAGTTCTGGGGTTTTATTCCCTGGACTAAGTTTCATAGAGATGCATTACAAGTTTAAGTTATAAGTTTTTAGGAGTTCCAACACAGAATCCCTTGCAAAAGAATAATCTCTGTCAAGATAATCTTTAAGTTGTTTCATATATGTTTCCTTTATTTCGGAGGTATCAGGGGCAATCTTCTCGTATCTTATAGCTTGGATAATTGAAGAAATAATATCACCTAATTTCGCTAGTTTCGCCTCATAGGTACTCCTCTCTTTTAATTCCTTAGCATATTCCTTTGGTACTCCTAGCCCAAGCAGCGCCTCAAATTCGACGTTGTCTTTCTCTTGAATTCTTTCTGATGCCCACTTCGGAATATCCCCTAGAAGAACCTCCCCCACATCATGGAGTAAGGCCAAAGTCGACGCCCTATCACAATTTACATTGATATCCTTAAGTGAGATGCATATATTTAGAGTTAATATAGCGGCCTCAAAACTATGTTCGGCTACTGTCTCCCCTAACGCAGGGGGAACTCCCCTTTGCATCCATCCGGTTCGAATTAGATTCTTAGTACCCGCTGTAATTCTCTCAATATTCAAATCATTTCCACCACGCTGTTCAATGTTTTTAAAAATTTATCCACATCCCTTTCCCAAAATCTAATCATAGCTTCTTTACCTTTCATACCCCTATCAAATATAACGTTACTTAAGCTCTGCGAATTGGCGACTATTTTCCCTATCCACGCCATAGTCCCCCCCTCCGGACCAGAGGGCTCTTCCTCCCTGTTAATTTCAAGGGGAACGTAACCCAATTTCCTAAACGCTTCGAGAATTCCTTCATCAAACCTTATGTTCATCAAAATCACAGCGTTAATCCCATTTCCTATTAAGGAATGAAGTAGTCTTGCAGTATGGGTAGTCCTGCAGAATACAGGTGGATTATTTACTTTTACCTGATCGTCTCCATACTTGGTTATTCTCCCTTTAAACGTAGCAATATCACAAAGGTCTATTACGTATCTCGGGTCGGATGCGTGAGCAATATTCGATTGAACCTCAGGTATTAGTTTATAAAAACCTCGCTTATTCGCAACGAAGTTATCAATTTCTAACATATTAACATAAGTTTTCCAACGGGCTCTCTCTCTATGTAGGTGAGCTAAAGGCTGGAATACGCTGTTGCCTAGGCCAGGAGTTTTACTAAATTCTATTCCTATCTCCATTAACTCTATTGACTTTCTTAACCCGTCCTTCACACTGTAACCTTGAGCTAGAAAGCCTGCCAGATATGACGCTAAAGCAGAACCTGTTCCGTGTACGGTGTTCCTAATGCTCCTTTTATGGCGGAACTCCACTACCTCTTCCTCCGTAAACAGTATATCTACGACCTCATTTAGTGGAAGATGTCCTCCTTTTATTATAATATTTCTTACGTTGAAGACATCGTAAATTTTCCTTGCCGCGACCTTCATTGTATCTACATCAGTTATCCTTACTCCTGTTAATTTTTCTGCCTCAGGAACGTTTGGAGTAATGGCTAGCGAGTCCTTTACTATATACTTCGTATATTCATCGAAATCCTTTATCAGGGTCGTCCCATCCTTAGCAATTATTACAGGGTCTACTACGAATTTCTTATCAGTGAGGAGTTGTCTCACGATCCTTGCTTGCCCACCCGTGTAAATCATTCCAGTTTTCGCATAGGGAAAGTCGAAATCCTCCTTAAGCACCTCTATTTGCTTGGCTAAAACCTCTTCGGGAATAGGGAATATTCCCCTAATCCCTAAGGAATTTTGGAAAGTTATTGCAGTCTGTACTCCTATCCCATGTACACCTATGGATTCCAGCGTTTTAAGGTCAGACTCTACTCCTGCTCCATTACCTGTGTCAAACCCCCCTATTGTTAATACTACGTCTTTATCCATTCTTCTTTACCCTCGTGTTTCCCGCAACTACCCAAAACTCTCCGTCATCCCTACGCTCTAATTTCCAAATTCCAGTAGTATGCTTTACTAATTCCAAAGCCTCCTCAACTGCTCTTATTGCGTCCTTTCTCCCCCTCCCCAAGGCCATTATCAGAATAACGTCATCGCCAGGATGGATATCTCCAATTACATGAACGATCTTCAGTTTTAATAGGTCGCGGTATTTACTTTCTATTTCGCGCCTTATCTCCTCCAATCTTTTTCTAGTGTAGTCCTCATAGACCTCATATGATAACGAGGAAACCTTATGCCCTTCTACAATACCCTTCACGAAACCGAGGTAAATAACTAACGAACCTGCCTCCTCGGGAGCTTCCTTTCTAAATTGGGCAATTTCGTTTAAGAGATCCAATCGTTTTCCAATGAGCAACTCGCCCCCCGAAGGAGGGGGGAGGAATGCAACCTCTGCTCCGTCAGTTAAATTATTATCTATTTTTCCATTGACAAGGATCGAGATTCTTATCGAACCTATGCCATACTTTATTATATTGTAGAACTTTTCTCCATATTCCTTAGATAACTCTTTCACCAAACAATCTACATCGTTACATGACGTCTCGATATCCTCTTCCGCTCTTCCTGTAAGATCTCTTAGAAGTGCGAAATATCTTATATGTAGTTTCATAAATCTAAACTAGGTTATGTAAATATTATTTTTACACGTTTTGAGGCGGGCTAAGATGTTCTGATCACTGCTACCCGACGACGCTAGTAATTCCTTAATTAAATGTTACGCCAACATTCACTATAGTTTTACGCGAGAGTAAATGCGCAAAAAAGCTAACTCATCAGCATAACTCCTAATGGTACGTAGTGACAAAAGCTTGTATTCCATCGCTTAGTAAGATTATTACTAAACGTTATGACAGTACACCAGACATTCTTAGATTATGTGAACTAGCCCCACCGACAGACTTCCTGATTCACAACTACGTCTTGCTGGTCGTAGAGGGCCCCACAGGCTCTGAGGGTCGTACCGACCACGAGGTGAGCTTAACACCGATGTATTACACCACTGATGGGAGCAGAGGCGAACGGCGTAGACGCTTTCTTATGCGTCTCGGTAACGCTTACTCCTTCGCGAATATCACTGAGCTGAGTGCGTCCCTTTTCACATCTAACATTAATTGTAAAGGAGACTATGCATCCCTAATCGGTCTACCCATTACCACTATTAAGATAAAATTGTAATAAGGTGGCTATATATTATCATAATCTAAATCCACGTTATAAAATTGGGCAAGCTTCCTACTCATCGTTATCTTTTCCGATAACTGCTGTGACTAAGGCGTCTTCTTGAGGAACTCCTATGAATTTCGGGGTTCCATTAACAGCCACAGTAGGGACTGACATAACCTGATATTTATCTGCTATATCTGGATTTTCGTAGGCCTCCACTACTTCTGAGTGAATTAACGGCTTATTGTTTCGGTAAGCCTCGTAAGCGACCATATGCGCAGTGAGGGCAGCGTATGGACAGTACGGGCACGAGGGGGTCACTATCGTTTCTATTTTAGCCTCCCTATCAAGGGTTTTCAGTGTCTCAACAGTCTCAGGACTCAGACCGCTATCTCTTTGTGACAATCTTATAATTGTTTCAATAAGTGCTCTAATCTCCTCTCCTATAGGTGCTCCAGTCCATCTTAAGTAACCGTCGAGAAAAGCGACTGTAGGAACTCTTTCAACATTAAATTTCTTGAAGACCTCCTGTGACGCGGGATCCTCTTTATCCACTACCTTAACCCTCAACAGGTATCCTTGATCTATCTTTGGGGAACTATCCTTTACGTACTCCATAAGTTTAACTGTCAAATCACAGTATCTACACTCCCTGTTCTTACTGTCCGTAAAAACGTAAACCTCTACCTGTTCCTTCATATCCTTGAGCGCTTCAACGAGAGCGTTTTTCATTTCCTCGTTGAATAACTCTGAATATTCCTCCTCTGACATAATTAGCACCTAATTTTTCTCTACTTTTCTATATTTAAGTTTTGTTACTAATAACTATAAATTCCTCCTTACTCCGACTTTACCTTTCAGCTCGCTTTCATTTATTACAACGTATATTGTCTCCTCTCCCACTTCCTCTCCTTTAATCCCGAATGTGGATGGCAAGTAAACTGTTTTGTCTTCGGATAGGGAGAGAGCTGCTGATGGACTCTTTACCTTGATACTCGGCGAGTCAACGAATTTTGAAATTCCTACTCCATCAATATAACCAACGCTTTCTCCAGAACCTACTCTTACAATTTTTCTTTTAATTTCAAAGTCAAATTCCTTAGGTTCACATATTTCCGAACTTATTATTAATACGTCTCCCACCCCTCTTTTCATTGCCTCGCATGCCACACTACTTCCGGCGTAAAGTATTCTGGATATACCTGAGAAACTTAAAGAAGGTTCTTCCTCTCCTATCACGGTATAACCTGAAAAGGTGTTAATTAGCTTCACTGAAACCGGTTCGTTTACATTAACGCTTTCTCCACGCCTTAAATGAACGTAGCCATCAGAGAGAGTAAATGCGCCTATCATATAACTATCAAAAGGGGGTAAGTAAGCATAAACTTGACTTTTGCCTCGTAGGAGAATCGCTGGGAGAAACGCGTCTCTTCTTCTATCTCCTTTAATTTCATTTAAACTGTTTGCAATGATCTCCCTTCTCTCAGTGAAGTCTAAAATCGATTTAACTAACTCCTCGAATACAATTGTAGCTGAAACAGGATTCCCAGGCAATCCAACTACTACCTTATCGTTAATAAGAGAGGCTATTGTTGGTTTCCCTGGTTTAATATCTATCCCGTAGAAAATTATTGTCCCTTTTTCAATTAATATTTTATTGACGTAATCCCTCTCACCTGCACTCGTACCTCCTACAGTTATGATTAGGTCAGAATCGTTTAACGCGGTCAGAATTTCTTTCTCCACTTTTTCCCTAACATCGGTTACGTAGACCCTTCTAATTACAGTAGATCCCATTTCCTTAAAAGCTGCCTGCAGGAAATAGCCGTTAGAATCGAAAATTTTAGGTGCAAAATAACTGTTCACCCCTGGTTCAATTATCTCATTTCCAGTAATAATTATACTAACAGACATTGGTTTGTACACTCGAACCTTGGAAATTCCCTGAGAAGCTAGAAGAGACACCTTATAAGCCGAGATCCTTTCTCCCTTGCCTAATATCATTGTACTTTTTGATATGTCGCTCCCTATTATAGCGACGTTATCCCATGGATTTACTTTCCTCCCTACCAACAAATGGTTTTCTCTCCTAGATGTGTCTTCAACTTTAACTACTGCATTTGCTCCATGTGGTAGGATGGATCCGGTATCGACCTCCACCGCCTGCCTTCCCTCTACCTTTACTTCTTTCGCTTCACCAATCTCTACTTTGTCGATTACCGCGAAGTCGCCAGGACTCAATTCCGACTTAATTGCGTATCCATCTACCGTAGACCTAGAGAATGGCGGTAAGTTAATATTGGCATATACCTCCTCCGCAGATATGAAATTAAGTGAATCTAATAGGTTTACTTCAACAACTTGCCGTCTAATTAACTTGGATAATCTCTCTCTAGCCTCATCAAGGGTTATAAGTTCCTCGTCGTTAAGAGTAATCCTCATAAAAAAATGAAAGAATCTAAAACTATTAACTTTACGCGTTAAGCGCTATTAAGGATGCCTTTAACAGTTCCCCTAAAATAACCATGATCGAGTTTATTACCTTATCCTCGTCTATTTGCTCTCCCACCGATTCCGCCTTTACTTCGCTAACTATTTCATTTGCTATATCCGAAACCGTCCTTTTTCCATCACACATATTCCACACGTAGAATGCCACAGGAGCTACCTCATAAGTTCTTTCCTCATCCAACTTGATATAAAAACCCTCCTCGCTTTCGTCTTGTCCAACTGCTTCTCCTCTCTTCAGAGGTGTAACGTTTCTCATTTCTTCAAAGTTTAACGAATTATTCTCATTACTGGTCATTCATCTTCGCCTTCATTATGCCTTCTGTATCCTCTCCCCCTTCCCCTAAAGTTCCTCCTCTGTGGTCTATAACCTTCTGGGGCCTCAGGAGAATTTTGAGGAATCTCCGATTCTGACGGGAATGCATCGCCGTCTGCCTCACTTATTTTACTTGTATTTCCTGCGTTAAGATTAACTTGATTCCTAAAAACGGATGTCCAGGCATTCTCGATAACTATGACTTTTCCTGCCTGAATAGAACCAGCTAATTTACCCCAAAGGGTGAGCTTCGTCCTACCAGTTTCGTCACCTACAGTAGCCTCGCTTATAGTTCTAACTCCATTCCTAGTCGTAATTTCCCTTTGCTCACCCGCTTCAAGAACTCGAACCTTCACGTTTATATTGCTCATATTTGGTTTGAGATTACCTACTTTTTCTTCCATACCTAATCTATCTCACTTAAGTTATGCAAGATGAGCTTAGTTGTTTACGTATAAAAATTTTTCTCTCTGAAAAAGTTTCAGAATATATTCTATAAAATGTTTACTTGTGATCTGCAAAACATGTCACTCAACCCTCAAGTGTTACCTTACATAAGCATCTACGAATAACAACTTTACTAGATCTCATGTTAAATATATCAATAAATTAGTTTAATTTAATTTCTAAATAACATTCTTTATAACTTTTTACCTTATCTAGTTATTCCCGTTGATTGCATATTATACACTGTTGGATAAGTTTCAATGCACATTAGACTTTGTTATGAGGTCATAGAGGCATCGCCTAGTATCCTCAGGAGGAACTAGAAGTTTCTAAACTGCTAAAAGCGCCTTCTTAAGTTAGAGATATTTGTTATTTTCCACCAACGAAAAGATTGAAAACAAAGCCTTATATCAGCATTTTGAAGTAGTTTTTGCGTTAGTGTAGCGAAATTCATGAAAGTCCTGTCGCCCCCTACTTATGGAAAAGTTATCTGAAAGCTCGCTAGCTATTTAGAGGTTATTTTGTTTTTATTTCTCTCTTCTCCTGATATCTTACTTATTTCCTCATATAATTCGGGGTACGTATTCCTGATTTTCTTCAGGGACCACGGTTTTAATCTCTTCGACTTTACCCCCCTTATTACCGATCTAATCCACGTATCATAAATCCGATCCCCTCCTTTCACATAAAATTCGCGTAGAATACGAAGACATTCATCATCACTCAACTGCTTAATATTACAGAGATATCTGCTCCCGACGTAAAGTATAAATCTCTTTCTGCCGTCCTTAAGCCCGGTCTTTAGAACAGTGTCAATCCATCCATATGTTATTTTATTCACGATAGGGATAGGAAAGTTTCCGTAAACATCAAATAGGAGCCCTTTATCGTCGTAGACTCTTGATATTTGACCATCAAACTCGACATAACCTGCCCGTGTCCCATCAGGATAGTAAAGAGGATACTTCACAGATCACTTTCTACCAAAATTATATAAAAACTCCTCGTCATACGGTGAGCTTAGGAGGATCCCCATCACCTTGTAGGATGATATTCTATCAATGAATTTGGTTAACGCATCTACGTTAAATTTCGGTTGGGGTAACGCTTTCAACATTTCCCTATTTTTCTCTGTAATTACAATAAAATAGGGAATCATCCTTGTTGTATCTAATCCTTCCAACTCTGCAGGATCTTCTAGGTTCAGCACGAAGTAGAAATCAGCATTTATTGCAAGTCTTTGCCTCACATCCATCATTGGTTTACGCATGCTAAGCATTATCCCCACTTTTAGATTATACCTTCTCAATACGTTAAGTGCTATTTCCGTACTAAGGTGATCTACACTGGTTCCTATACTCGGCGCATCGCCTTGAGTTATAGCGATCCAGCTCCCTAGACTACCCATAGTTACTGCAACTGAATGTAAATGAAGTTCGTTAATGTCCCTAAGACGTTGATTTACTATTACGTACTTCTCTGAGGGAAGGACACTTCGCGCTACACACGCTGGCAGAACTGGTAACACTCCAGGATATCCCATAGGAGAATCGGGGATGTCAATTCCGTCATAATGAGACAGCTTTTCTACTTGTCGTTTTATTTTATCTGTTTTCCTCTTTGCGATCAATTCCGCAAGCATCAGCATGACGATAAACTAATGATACCTGTTAATAAATTATATTCTAAAGGAAGTTAGGATAACTCAATTAACCTGGAATTACTAAGAGGTCAATCATCATGGCGTTGCAAACAACACTTTATGATTTGCTATCCTGTCCGAAAGAATCCCTCAAGCCCTAAGGGGATACCGCATTGATCTCCATGTCCAGGGTATCCCAAGGGGGATGTTAGTTGAAGCTAAGATATACCTGGCAATCTTGAATTGGTATTTTGGTGACTTCGTAAGATGTTGTATACTTCCTCTCTAAGGTAACTATGTGAATAGTGATTTAGAACTTCACCTAGATAAACGTCGTAATCTTTCACGTTATTTACCTTGGGCAACTAGGTTTTCTTCATGACTAAATCATTGTAAGGACTCGCTATTCTTATTCCTAGAGCTACACAATAACGTCAAATTTACAATAAGTATTATTTACTTTATTAACTAAATTTGAATGTATATGAATAATTATCCTCGCACCGTATAATCAGGACGATAGTATAGGAGAATTACGAGAAATGAAACTCCCTTACTGACTTCCTAAGTGCCCTAAAAATATCCGGCACTGTCCTCTGCTAACTTTTAATTCATAACGCTGAAATCCTCTTTTCAGCCTAGATCCTTGAGAGATACATCCTCACTTGCCAGTATGTTCAATAAAGTTACTTTATATTACCCTCTACTCGTAATTAAATGGATTTAATTCTAGACTCACGTGTTTTATAACTTTTTGGTTTATTTAATTATTCATATTAATTACATATTAGACACTGTACATGTTTTCTCCGTAAAAGTGAGTCTCATTAACAGTAGTGCAGAAACTCGTTAGGAGGGCCTTCGATTCCCATAGTCACCAGGCCTAACAACCCTCCAACCAACATAGAATCATTTCTTTTTTTATAAGTTATACTAACAATATCTTACTAGTGTGAGTTTTCTCAGTGAAACTGTACTATGATATTGCAATGATTATAACCCTACTTTATGCATATTAAGCAAATAAAGAACGAATATCGTATATGTATCATCAAAAAAGGCTTACGGCATGATAACCGTCCTGATTCGTAAATTCAATGAAATGTAGTTGCTTAGTTCTTTCGCATAGCCGTTCCTTGATCCGTCAATTATAGCGATCCTTGGTTTCGAGGTGGATATATATTCTAACGTCTCTTCGAAGTCCGCATGATCACTTAAGGCAACTCTAACCGTTCTGTTATCAATCTTTCGAACAGGTTCGTCAAACTCCCATCCAGATAGTTGAAACGCGTAATGATCGGGACTCCTCTCATAAAACCTGTTAAAATGAAGGAATTCGACGTACCATTTGTCCTTTTTAATTTGCTCTACCGATGGATCTTTACTTTCAAATAGCTTCCCTATATTATAACCGTATTTTTCCGCTATCTTACTTATCTTAAATATCTTTCCCTCCGCTATAAATGGAGCGTCAATTTTACTCTGCCGAAGTATCTGCATAGCCTCCTGTATTTTTCCATGATATGCAAAAACCTGAACGGGACCCTTACTAAGCGCATCAGACACGTAGTCAGAGAAAAGTTCCTCAACGTAGTCCTTAAACGGTCTAACGAATCGAGGGTTTCCATATGTTGCATCAATAATCAGGATATCTGGGTGGAGGATTTCCGTTCCCTTACCTGGTGATCTGAAGTCACCTGTATACGCTATATCGAGAAGTTTGTTTTGTACCATAAACTGTGTTGAGCCCAGTACGTGTTCAGCCTTATGTGCGCTGATCGTCTCTCCTTCTATTTCAACGCTCTGTCCGTAATTTATGGGGATTTTGATCACATCTGGAATCTTATAACCTAATACTTCTAGCACTTCTAAGGTCGCAGGGTTTGCGATTATTCCAAGCATTTGTTTTATGCTTTTGTTTATTTCGGAAATATGATCAGCATGAAAGTGCGTAACTCCTCTAAAACTAGCGAGTTCATCATGACCATCTACAACAAAGTGAACACCCAACTTTATTGCACCAGTGGGTTTCACTGTTACTAAATTCCTGAAATTAGCGAAGTTCACAATCATAATATTTAGATCGCGTTAATATCCTTTTACTGGCGTAATACCAAGGAGGACTCGGCATCACTCTCCCATCTACGTGGGCGTCCACCGAGTCATGGCCGTCTACATTCTCTTTCCCTAGTTAGTAAAAAACTTTTCCTTTTAAACTATGTACCAACCAGCATGGGGGCAATTATCAGAAAGTCTGCCAATAGTGTATGATTCTTGTGATAACCTATAATATGGTATTACTAGGGTAGTCAATTAATTCATTTCTCATAGAGAACAAATTACATGTGATACCTTGAGTATAGATGTAGAGAATTCCTCTAACAATTATAACCTAGAAATCGCAACGCAGGCCGTAGAGAGCCTTGTACATATACTCTCCGCGGCTTCAGTAGTTGATAAACTAGAGGGTCTGACTAGGAACGAAAGGGATGTAATTGCTAAATATATAGGAGAATGGATTTACGCTCTGCCTCGTATTGAGTACGTAGAGGGTATGATAGAAATAATAGGGGAAAACGTTAAGAACAGAATTACTTCCGTGATCTTTAATTTTTCTGACAGGTGGTTAGAGGAATTAATGATTGACGTAACTAGATTCTTAGCTGGCGAAAGCTCATACCTTTTAGGGCAGGACGTCGATCAGCTCAGCGAAAATATTATTGAATTTCTTCACGCTTTCGGGATAGAGAAAAATATAATAGAACAGTTTTTAGTTGAAGAACCTATCAGGAAAACTAGAATACTCTGTTCTATACTCGCCGTTACCTTGATTATCTCGACTGTAAGTGAAAAGTTATGGTCGATGCGTTTTCAATAATATCTGAGAAAGTTGTAGATGTTGCAATAAAATACGGTTGTGAAATTACCGTTCAGAAGGACGAAATAATATCTATCGAAGGAGTTGCAATGAGTGATATGATAGAAGCGGTAGCCAAGAGAACAGGCTTTTGGCTCTCTAAAAAGGAAGGAAGTTCATTCTTCTGTAATATATGTTCTAAGGGTCCTTTCACTAAACGTGGTCTTTACCTTCATTTATCTAGACTTCACCGGAGTGAGATCAAAAGGATTATTGAAGAAGAGCTTAAGGTTGAGGTTAAGAAATTTACGTGAAGTTTCCTGCCATCATGAATAAGACATTTTCACCTCGCGATTTCCTGCTCTGCCGGGAAACCTCGTTTCCTCTTCACCCGAAGCGGAGGTTCCATAGAACGGTACCGTTCTGTAATGCCCTGTCTGGAAGACGGATTACGCAGGGTTCTCTCTCTCCACAGGCTTAAGTTCGCGATCCCAGGGGTACTGACCAAGCTCTTACAGCCGTGGTCTAAGAAATTTTTGATATAGAAATATGAAAACCCTTTTATAAGGGCAATCCATCCACTCCCTTACGGAAGGGGACCTTCGCTTCCTTAACCTCATTAAGTTAAAAGGGATTAACTATATTTAACTCGATGATAAGGACTAAATTTTCGTCGTTTTACAGTAATTTTTATCCAGAATCACTCAACATTCTGTCCAACTCCTCCTTTAAATCTTCTACATCCTCAATACCTACAGAAAGCCTCAATAAGGTATCCGTAAGTCCAATTTTTTTCCTTTCTTCTGCAGTTAAACTCCTATGACTCATAGTCGCTGGATGGGATATTACGGAGTTTACTCCTCCCAAGGTTTGCGCTGGAATTATTAAATTACCCTTCTTCATTACTGAAATTGCATCATTTCCCGTTCCTTTCACTTCGAAACTAATTACCCCACCATATCCTCTCAGAAGTCTTCTAGCTCTTTTGTAATCAGGATGAGAACTAAGTCCTGGATAGATAACTTTGGAAACCTTTGGATGGTCCTCAAGAAATTCTGCTAATGCTAAGCTGTTTTGATTTATCGCGTCCATTCTTACCTTCAACGTTTTAATACCTCGTATAGCCATATAGGCCGCATGGGGATCTATTGACGTTCCCAGTGTTCTTCGTAACAAATCTATAGAATTCATCGCGTTCCCAGAACCTATGACAAATCCAGCGATTACGTCATTATGACCTATTAAGAACTTAGAACCGCTGTGTACTACAATGGCATTACAGTACATTAACGGATTTAGGTTAATAGGTGTAGCAAAAGTGTTGTCCACAATTAAAGTAATCCCGTTTTCCTTTGATTCCGCACATAACCTCTCCAAGTCGGGTACTCTTAATAAGGGGTTCGTTATTGTCTCTACGAAAACAAAATTAGGTTTGGCTATTATATCAGTAGGCAAGGTTCCTGTTTCAACTACTTTAACTTTAACACCCCACTTGCTGAGGAAATCAGTAAAAAACCTTAAAGTCCTCCCAAAAATATCCATCTGTAAGGAAACGAGATCTCCAGGTTTTATCAGTGATAAAACTGTCGTAGAAATTGCCCCCATTCCTGATGAGAAGGAAATGCCTCTTTCTCCTAGTTCAATCGACGCTACAAGTTCGTTCAACCTCTCAACTGTTGGATTAAGCTCTCTAGAATACCTGTATTTCTCCCCAACCGGAAAGGCGAATGATGTCGTTTGATAAATAGGTGTGGTTATTGCCCCAGTTAAAGGTTCTATTTTCTCAGCAACTAACTTACTTCCTATTCTCAATTTTAGTTCCTTTTGCGAAGTCTGCATTTACAACTGTGCAATGAATGTTAAAATTTGAACATTCGTTAGCAACAAATCTCCTTATATATTCCGAATTAGTACTGTCGTCAGTTAAGCCAAATACTGTGGGACCTGCACCGCTTATCGCGACTGATATCGCTCCCCCCTCAAGCAATCTTCTCTTCATACTTGGGTAGAATGGAAACAAAGATAACCTGGAAACTTCTACGACGGGATCGTGCATACCTTCCCTTATCATTTCCTTACTTCCTAATTGAAGACCGACAAGCAATGAGGATAGACGTCTCGAAAGTTCTACGTGTTCCTCCATACTGATGGACTTTGGAACCATTTCTCTAGCTCTCTTCGTCTTTTGTTCGATGTGAATATCTGGTATAACTAGCAAGATCCTAAGATCCTTAGGAGGGGAGATAGTAAACACCTTAATTGGATTAACTGAATATACAACTGTAAAGTTCCCAAACATGCTGGCTGCAACGTTATCCGGATGAGGTACGTTAGCTGCAGCCTTCTCACCCATCATAGCGTAATAAGTTAACTTTTCATGAGGAATTCCGACACCTAAAAGTTCGTTGACTGCGCTAACGGCCGCCACAGCTGAGGCTCCACTGCTTCCTAATCCCAGTCCCACTGGTATACCTTTTGAAAGAGTTAATTTTACGCATAACTTGAGTTCTTCATCCTTTAATAAATGAAGAACGGAAAGGCCTGCAGTGTTTTTCTCGGGATCTATGGTCATTTCCCTCTGAGTAGACAACTCCACTTTCGCCTCACCCTCGCAGGTAATTGCTGCGGTAACCGTATCGAAAAAGGCATTATGGGCTACTGCAAGCAAGTCGTATCCTGGTCCCAAATTAGCTGAACTCGAATATGCTATAGCTTTAACGACATCCGCCATCTTTACAGAGTATTAGGTTTAATTGGTTAAGAAAGCTACGTTTTAGGGAGATGAGTAATTCGCCTTAAAAAACATTAAGATGATGAAAACACAGCAATTTCGATAGAAAAGAGTTTACTATTACAGAAGATAATGGGAACGTATACTTATGTAAATCTCTAGTAGTTTTGATCTTCGTCGCGATTAATAGGCTCTTTTAATAAGTGTTAATAACACTAACCTGACGATTCCCATACCTAGGTTAAGATGTAGAGCTCTCAGTAGTGATTTGGGGAGTTTCATTTAGTTGTTTCCCTAACCTTACTACTGCCCAAACCTGATTCTAAATTGAACGGTTTCCCTGACTTAGCGATATGTGGAACTTTATCAGAATGTTTTCTCAGGAACTCTAATTCCCTCTTAAGATCACTTTCCCTTTTCATTCTTAGATTATCTGGAAGCATTCTGGGTATTTCGTCAATAATTGGATACCATCTTCCACAGTTATTGCAGTATAAAATGCCCTCTACTATCTCCCTCTTAAAGCACTCGTCGCATGGTGCATCACTGGCAACCTTATCCTTTCTAAGTCCACAATAAAGCTCGCATAGGGGTTTAGTTTCATCTGTAGTTCTATCTATTTCATCTTCCTTGAAGGAGTATAGTTCTAATGGGAAATGCTTACAGATGGGACATGCAAGCAAGTCCATTAGCCTGTATTTCAACTCCCTAACACCGAAGTCAATTCTCTTGAGATCTGCTCAAGTGTATTTTGGTCTTTTGACTCGATCATTACTCTTATTATGGGTTCTGTTCCACTTTTTCTTACTAAGAACCAGTACGAATCAGTAACTATTTTAATACCGTCAATTGTAATAACCTTGCCCTTGTTCGAGTATATTGAGATAAGCTCATTGTAGATTTTATTGATGTCAGTATCTGCTTTTATGGGAACTTTAGTCTTCTTTGTAAAATACTTTGGCAGGGAATTGAAAAGTTCGTATGACGATTTTCCCTCATTTGCCATTAAGTCCAGCATTAAGGCAAATGTCATAGCGCCGTCTCTAACGTACTGATGTAAGGGGAAAATGAATCCCCCGTTTTCCTCAAAACCCGCTATTCCTCCCTCGTTTTTCAACGTATGAGCTATTACAACACTTCCTACCTTTGTGTACTCCACTCCTATACCCTTTTCCTTTAGGAATTCCTCTACAAGTAGTGAGGACGATACTGCAGTGAAGATCCTGTTTGGAAAACCTTTTTCTTTTGTCGAAGCCCACCATGATAACAGAGCTCCAGATCTGTCGCCCCATCTAACCTCTCCCCCCGAGTCAATAAATATAGCTCTATCTGCATCGCCATCATGGGCTACACCGAGGTCAACCTTAAGGGACTTCGCTACGTCCGACGTTTGGGCTAAAGATTCAACCGTAGGTTCTGGCGTCCTTGCTGTGAAAAGTCCATCCAAGTGAGTATTAATACCGTAGACTTTGCACCCCAGCTCACGAGCAACAATAGGGGTAGTTATAGACCCGACACTGTTAGCTCCATCAATGAGAACCTTGAAACCCTTTCCCCTTATCCTATTAACGTCAACATGAGACAGTATTCCCGATACGTAAGTTTCTATAACTCTATCCTCTCTTTTCACGTCGTTTAGTAATGATTTCCATGTAACAGAATTAAATTTTTCAGAGAAGAATATTTCTTCAATTTCATCCTCCTGTTGTCTGCTTATCTCCACGCCGTCTGGACCCATAACTTTTATTCCGTTATACTCAGCTGGATTATGACTTGCTGTAATCATAACGCCTCCGTCATATCCTAACGTTTTAACTCCGTATTGAAGAGTAGGGGTTGGCATTAGGCCCGCTTCATATACTTTTACCCCCGTTGAGAGTAGACCCGCTTCGACAGCCTTTGTGAGCATATCTCCTCCGTTTCTTGCATCTCTTGCAATTAGAATTCTCTTATTGTCTCCAAAGAAAGTCCCTATTGCCATGCCCACTTTCAATGCAAGTTGAGGTACCATGTCCTTATTTATGATTCCTCTTATACCGTCAGTTCCAAATAATTTACCCATAGAGAACTCTATTCTTACTAGCTAATTAATGTTACACCACTTTTTTGAGTTTTACATGATAGGGCAGTTATTTGAATAACTTTGCTGGAACTGAAAGCCTTCAGTTACCAGGGGTGATTCAGAGTTCTTTACGGATTGTAATTTGTAAGAAAGATGGATAAAATAAAGTGAATTGTTGAGCGTAAGTCCCCCACTAATCATTGCGATTGTATTGAATTACATTTATTACAATTCTTAAAATAAACTGAATTTCAAAATAAGATGTGAATTGCTCGATGTCGGCTTTTCACGTTGAAAAGAGCCCCATTAAAAGAGTTCTTGCTTAAGCAATTGCAGGGTATTAGAGTTAATCTGATATAATATTACTGATGTATTTCGAATTAGATAACCTCATGATAACAATCCCCTAACCAATTATCCCCGTTTAACGCTCTTTTCTTTATAACGAGCTAAGAGAGGTCCAAGTAGCGCATTCCTATGTTATCAATTCTATGGGCAAGCTTACTCTTGGATAGTCTTAGTGAACCCGAAACTCCCTTTATACATAACTCCTCAAAGTCATTTAATATCACATTTATGGGATCTGATGTTTCACAGGAAAAATCGACATATCCGTCATATTCTATTCTACGAACGGGAATGTCGTTTATTGATAATATTAAGCCTCCGAAAAGGAGGGCTAAGCAGAAGGCCGTTTGCGTACACCATTCATTTATTCTCATTCCTTTCTCTAAATCTTCAAATCTGAGATTGAGGATATTTTTCTCCTTTGTTATAAAAGGAGGGGAATATGCCACAGTCACCTTAATTCTCCTGTCTATCTGTATTTCCTTTACAGATGGAAAGGATATCATTCGCCTATTCGCCTGAATAGCCTTCTATCCTGAACGTAATTTTTGTCAAGGTCCCTCGCAATTTCTGCTTTAGCTAATTCATAACCTATGTAAAGAGCATGTTGAGGGGACACATGCGTCTTCCTTAGGAGCGTTCTGCCTATCGAAAGAGCATCTCTTCCCTTAAGCGTGAATTTGTCCTTTCCATAAAATGTAAGGTAGATGTTGCCTCCTTTTTTCCAAATTTTTACGAAGCCCTCTCTATCAAATACAGGTTCTTCATTAACTACCTCCACTATTTCCTTAGGTTCCTCCTCATCGTCACTTTTTCGCTTATCCTTAACAAGTAATAGGTCAACCCCTATATCCTTAGGGAACCTACCTTGTGTCTGCGCTATTGCCATTAACTCTCCGCTTCGTTTTAACTCCCAGGAAGACCACTTCGTCTTTCCCTTTTCCATTGTGAGTAGACAAGAAGTTCCTGCCTCTACTGCCAAGGCTGTTAGTAAGCCGTTTACACCGTGACTGTCAACATCGATAAGTTCGGTAATGTTTAAAGTGCCCATTAAAAAGGGAATGTTAGGAAATTTAACGCTAAGTTGTTTATATGCATACAGACTGTCTATCACCCCTTTTAGTGGAGGTGCCATAACGGGATCTCCTATTATCTTTGTGTATCCCATATCAGAAGCTTTATTAAGTAACCATGACACTGTCTCCAATTTATTTTCCCTAGAAAAAGGCGCTACTACAAAGGTGGCGTCCTTTTTAACATCTGTTAATCTCTCAATATTTATTTCGTTAAGGTTAAACACAAAAGACGCTCCGGCCTCGATACCAGCTTT
This sequence comes from Sulfolobales archaeon HS-7, assembly GCA_019704295.1. Classification (GTDB taxonomy): domain Archaea; phylum Thermoproteota; class Thermoprotei_A; order Sulfolobales; family Sulfolobaceae; genus HS-7. The sequence continues at coordinate 1,750,769 of AP024596.1, forward strand.
CAATTCCAAAATAGAGTCGGAATCAACTGCAGCGTGAAACCCCGTATCCAAAACCCTTTTTATCATTTCCTTTATATATGACGGATCAGAGGAGCCAACGGGTGTTCCGACAACTATCACATCAACATAACGTTTAACTCTATCAATTTCCTCAAGCTGTGAAGACTGGGACACCTCCAGGAAGATTCTAAACGGGGGAGGTCTAAGCGGTATCCTAAGTCCGTTCACCTCCATGAAGTCCTTATTCACCTCGGTCAACTCAAGAACTTTATTAATGTAATTTTTCCTCATTTCATCGATTACCCTATCTGCCGGGTCCTTCTTGGAAAGTGTAATCCCTCTTTTTAGGGCGTCTATAACCAGAGGAATATCAGCGGCTTCTTCGGTGCCCTTAAAAGTAGGGACGTGGACCTTTTCCTCAATAACTGTACAATCGCCGTATACCAGACCGGGAACTAATATTATGTCATAGCCTTTTAAGTCCTGATCCTTTAATTTCTCCGCGATATACCTGACGCTCATTAGAGCAGCGACTGGGTAATCTAAGGACTTTATTGTAATATCTACGTCTTTAATTTCACTGCAGGCTCTTTTGACGTCATCCAATGCAAGCGTTCCAGTGACTACTAGTAGCCGCATAACTACATTGCCGAAAGTGGGATTTAATTTCAAAGTATAGACTAGTTAGAGAATAGAGCGGTTAACTCATGTTTTTCTCTTTTATGCGATACTATAACGCCTTTGTCTATTTCCTTCACCGAATTCAGGTCGATATCGATGTCTCGCCCAGTAAGATCGTAAATCTCATAACCCAACCTCTTACAAAAGTTAGATGACGACGCTACATCAACGTTCCTTATTGTTCCCCTTAAGTCTAAGAAAAGATAGGTTCTTCCTAGACACGTATATATCATATCTAGTGATGAACAACCCAAGCTCCTGAACTTAAATCCCCTGAATTTTGAGAGAAGTTCCTTCGCTTTTTCGGCAGTTTTATAATCAAAATAGGCCAGAATAACCTTTTTAGCCTCATGTGCACTGCCTTTGAATTCCGTTTTGTTAACGTATGCTATGTGCTCGTCATAAGAAAATACATCACTGGTAAATACGCTTTTGACAGAACCGGCGACACTATCTCCCTCTTTACTGAAAATCGCAAGTGATACCGATGACCAGGGAATACCAGATAAATAATTTGTACTTCCATCAAGAGGATCAATAACGGCAACATATTCGTATTCCGAATTAACATGAGTTCCAGATTCCTCAGTTATTATCTTGAACTTGAAACCAGTGGAGTTTAGGTTGTCAATTATGAATTGTTCCGAGAGCCTGTCTACTTTCCTCGATACATCTTTGTCATGATAGCCTACTACTTGATCCATTCCCTCCTTATCGGTAAGTTCCTTGAGATAGTCAGATGCCAATTCAGTTATTCTTTCAGTTATTTTCCTTAACATCCTTGCCCTCACTTAGGTCCTTATAAGCGGAGTAGGCAGCAATAGCTCCCTGAGACACCGCTGTTATGATTTGTCTAAACCCTAACCACTTATTAGTACAATCACCGGCGGCGTAAACTAAGGGTAGATTTGTTCGCATCCAATCGTCAACCTTTATGTAACCGTTTTCGTCCGTTTCTAAGTTGTTCTTCCTTGCGAAATCTACAGGAGGTTCAAAACCTATTTCCACGAATATCCCATTAACGTTAAGTTTTCTTCTTTGCTTATTTTTAATATTCTCTATTTCCACTTCCTTGACTATCTTCTCTCCTTCAATTTTGGTAACAACAGAATTCATAATTATTTCTACGTTTGGTTTCTCTGAAACCATTTTAACGTATACGGGCTGGGCGCGGAAGGAGTCCCTCCTGTGCACTAGGTATACTTTTGTAGCATATCTTGAAAGCAATTCAGCCCCTTCTAATGCTGAGTCTCCTCCACCTACTACCACGACTTCTCTTCCTTTAAACAGAGGAGCATCACATATCGAACAGTAGGAAACACCTCGTCCTGCAAACTCCTGTTCGCCTGGAACATTGAGTTTCCTTCTCTTGACCCCCACGGTGACAATAATTGTTTTACTCTTAAACTCCCCTTTCCTTTTTGTCTTTACTACGTAATAGTCTCCTTCCCTCCTAAAAGACTCTACAGTATCCATTAGTTGAGGGACTTTATATTTTATTACGTGACTATTAAACACCTTTATTACATCTGCCGCCTGATAACCGATTAATCCTAAATAGTCGTCAACTTCGCCCGCTTCAGTTAGTTGACCTCCTGGGGTCTCCCCTATAATGAGAGTATTAAGCATATATCTTGCAGTATATAAAGCGGTTCCATAGGCTGCTGGACCCATCCCTATTATTATTGTGTCAAATACATCTCCAGCTTTTACTTCGGCACTTTTAAAAGATATACTCATAATCTTCACCGTACCAGGAATATAGTTTGGTCTGAAAATATTATATCTTTCTAATTAACCCTAATAACTAATTTGATATTATTTTAACCTGATGACAGTTCTTCCGCCTTTAATTGCGAAAGGAAGAGCTGAGGCAAATCTGACATTATCTTTCGATATTCGTTATCAATTTTTATTTCCCCTAATGTAGACAAGTAAAGCCTCATATAATAGTCGAGCTGTGTGTTTACATATTCCTCTACGTTCTTGCCAAAATTCTTATACAGGACTGCAGCACTTCCAATTAATTTATCTAACTTTCCTTTGAATTTCAATATATCCATATAATCATCGATAATCTGATACTGTATCCCCAAACTTCTCCCTAACTGAAGAGCCTCGGGAAGATAAGTCGACTCTCCTGAGGCGAAAATACCAAGAGCTGTGGAGAGTTCGAAGAAACTACCCGTTTTCAATTCAATTATGTCTATGTAATCGGGTGTTTCAAAGGTATCCCTTAATGCCCCCACACCTATATTCCTCCATAGGTCTACACTGATCTTTAGCGCCTCGTCACCGTATTTTGAGATTATCCTAAGTGCAGATGGGATTAAGTAGTTGGTTGCAAGGATTACCTTCTTGTTGCCAAATACAACCCATGCAGCTTTCTTACCCCTTCTTTCCAAATCGCCATCCATAATGTCATCTAACGCTAGCGACGCTGCGTGTAGTATTTCCACTGCAAGAGCGCCATCTATCGCCTTTTCCTCCGACGAACCGAAAAATTCGGCTACCAGCATTACCAGTAATCCCCTAAACCTTTTACCGTCTCTTAACATGTATTTGCTTAGTTCAATTATATTCCAATCTCCATTCTGATTTATAAAATCGTCAATCTTCGCATCGATTAAAGTTTTCCTTTCTTGCCAATACCTAAATAAGTCCATTTCTAATCCCCTTTAACCATCTCTTTACCTCTCTCAATTTCAGCCGTTAGGTAGAGTGGTGCTAATATAGGATCGTAATTATAATACTTAATGGAGACTTTGTTTCCATTTAACGATATGTCGCTGGACATCATACGTCCTATGTGTTCGTCTACTCCATTATAAACAACCACAGTATTTCCTGAACACATTTTATGATACGGGTAATGATATGTTTTTACGAATTTATGAGTTTTAGTCAAAATTTCATAGGCTGGATACATTACTGGCGACAAGGCCACACACTCGATATTATCTAACGGAAAAGGTTCCGAATCCTCTACGTTATATTCATTAATTTCCTCTAGAAGTCGCTTTGTTCTAACGTTCTCCTCAACCCTAAGCAATGCTTCCCTGATGAGGAAAACGCTCATGTCTATTGAACAGTTCAGTCTAACAAGGATAGTTTCTATACCGAAAGGTTTTGTCTCCGCACACGTTACAATTTGAGGTTTTGAGTTCAAAACCCTGGCTTCCTGTTGTACTTCGAAAATCTCCCTTTTATCTCCTCCTATAAAGAGAAAATTGTCTATATCATTATAATTTAGCGAGAAGTATAGAAACTCGTAAACTGATGTAATTGAAATACGTCTATTCGAGAAAGTGGACAGAATTCTATAGAGTAGATTCGATGGGAGTAGTCCGTCTTTCCCATACACTATATAGCTAACGTCTAAATTAACGCTTTCTCCAGAGCCTTGCAACAACTACACCTTTTCTCGTCAGGGTTCTCTGGGATATTTGATATTATCCTTGACAGTAGTTTTTTCACGTTTTCTACGTTTTTCTTCATCACCTTCTCCACTTCTTCAGCTGTAACGGGATGTTCTGAATACACATCGTAATCGGTTATCATGGCAAGAGTCGCATAACAAATTTGGGATTCGCAGGCTAAGTTAATTTCGGGAACTAATGTCATTCCAATCACATCACCATTTAACGTCCTTTTCCACGCGAGAGATTCTGCCCTAGTTGAGAATCGCGGACCTTCAATGCATATGTAGTTACCCCTCTTGTGGATAACCACTCCCAGATCAGCTGAGGATTCGATAATAATTTCCCTGAGTTGTTCGCAGAACGGATCGGCCATTGAAATATGAGCTACTTGAGGCCCATCGTAAAATGTGTACTCCCTTTTTTTCGTCATATCTACGAACTGGTCTGGAACCACTAAATCCCCAGGTTTATAATCATCTCTTAGACTACCCACAGCCGATACGGATATTATCCACTTTACTCCAAGTTGTGCTAAAGCGTATATATTAGCCCTATAGTTTATCTTATGTGGAGGTATTCTATGCCCCGTACCATGCCTAGGAAGGAATGCAACTCGCTTATTATTAAAACTCCCAATTGATATGAAATCGCTTGGCTCACCGTAGGGCGTATGAACTTTTATCCTCTCTTCAATTTTAAATATTTCCGGATCATAGATTCCGGAACCACCTATAATTCCTATCAATGCGGTACTGACCATTACTACTACAGATTTTTTACGTAGTCGCTAACTATTATTTTTTCCCATTACACTATCGTGGGAAGTGGCGCATGCGGGAGGTGGGACTTGAACCCACGCAGGCCTACACCAGCGGAGCCTCAGTCCGCCCCCTTTGACCAAGCTCGGGCACTCCCGCATAACACATTAAAGAAGTGAATCCTCAGGCTAAAAAGCTTACACTGTAGTTTTGCGTTATTATCACGATTAGATAGTTTTAAATGTGGTAAGGTTAATGATAGGAATAGCGGGGTGGGCTAGCCTGGTAAGGCCGCGGGGCTCATAACCCCGAGATCCCTGGTTCAAATCCAGGCCCCGCTATTAAAGATGATGACGAAGAAGCCGAGAAGAGTCGATGAATTGGCGAGAGGCAGCCACTGAATTATTCAATTTCTAAATCCAATAACGTGTTTGTTACGATCGTCGGATCGTCAGATGAGTTGGTAAGTTCATCTTTACTTGAAACACCAGTAAGGACCAAAATGCTATCTACTCCCAGCGTGTTTGCTAATCTTATATCTGTCTCTAACTGATCACCGATAATTACAGTCTTTCCAACTTTGATATCACTGCTTAACGGCACGAGTATCCATTTGTGAGGTTTTCCAGTTATAACATCAGGTTCTTTCTTTATTCCAAAAACTATTGCCTGTACTAATGCCCCTGCACCGAGCTTCAAACCAGCTTTTGATGGCCAGAGTCTATCAGCATTAGTGGCTATGAACATCGCCCCGTTTTTTATAATTCTCGCTGCAAGTGATAGTTTTTCATAAGTTGCGAACCTATCTAAACCGACTACGACTGCTTCAGCACCCCTTTCCAATGCCTGCTTCTCGTCTATTATAGTAAACTGATTATTCCTTAACTCATTGATAAGACCTTCCTCGCCGACCACAAAAACATTCCTGACTTCCGTTCTAGTTTTAAGGTAATGCGCTGTCGCAACTGCTGAGGTTATTATCCTCTCAGGTTCGATCGGTAATCCAAAGGACGTTAAAAGCCTTGAGAGGAGAACCCTATTTATACCGGAATTATTTGAAATTAATACCACCTCCTTCCCCATACTCCTCAGCTTACTCATAACTTGGAGATTCTCGTATATTGGTTCCCCTTCCCTTATTAGGACTCCATCTACGTCGCTTATTATGAGTTCATAATCCTTTAACTTTTTCATCGAATAAGCCCCAACTTTATCATTATTTCGCTACTTAACTGTTTTTCGTCTCTGGGGAAGCCGAAAAGGCCGTAAGGTGAGTACATGGCACCTACACAGTCCCACTCAATATGTTCATTTTTAAGAATTTTAAAGAACAAATATCTCTTATTATACACATATATCGCATAAATGTTATCACCTTTCTGACCTATATACATTGTACATTCATCCATTACTTCTACCTTTACTTTATCGAATTGAAGGTTATTCACGTCAAGAAGCATTTTAATTTCCATTAGAAATAATGTTTAGGAGGAATTTGAATTCAGAGGATGTAGTTAGAAGGTATTATACTAAGATCATAAAGCTGCCTAGTAGAAAAATAATGTCATTGATTCTCCTAGGACTCTTTTTGATCTTCATAAGCATTTCAGCTGTTCTCGGAAGAACGTTCGATGTAATTATACTAGTTTCCGTATTACTAACTTTAACAGTACTCTTCAGAAGTTCAAAACAGACTATACTCTTCACCTCCTCAATATCCGTCCTTATGGGTTCGGTCTTCGAATTAACTAAGTTTCCCTTTGTCTTTTCGGTACCATTTGCCACGCCTTTTCTATTTTTCTCTCAGATTCCGAAATCGAAGGAAGTAAAGGCGCTCCTGATATCTACCATACCGAGCTTAGTGGCTTCCTTTTTTGAACCCAAAGTAATCATATGGAGCTTAACTTACATATTAATTATTGACGTAATTATATTACTTTACTTTAGATTCCTCGACTATAAGAGTAAGAAAGTGATGGGTATGCCGGCTATGGAAAGTTTTCGACCATTTATCAGAAGTTGGCTTGAAGGCAGGGAAGTGTTCTTAGAAGAATTCCTCAAGGGAATATCTACCATAGTAAACGTGCCAGTATTCATTTTGAATCTCAAGACGCAAAAGGGGGAATTCAATCTAATCCTTCCGAAAATTCACTATGGATTGTATGGCAAGGTTGGTAGTTCTAGATTCGTGTATTCCATGGAACACTATCTCCCCAATTCGCTTGTATTTCACGGTCCAGGTAGCCATGAGCTAGATCTAGTCTCCCATGAGGATTCTGATACACTTGCATCATATATAGCGGAACAGGCGAAAAGTGATAAGGAGTGGGAAACACTTAAGTTTTCTGAGATAAAGGTCGAGCAGGTAAATAGATTCAGAATATATTCTTTATTTTTTGATAAGGTTAAGCTGGGATTCACAACAAGACCTGGAGTGGGAATTGATGATATGCCTGAGAACCTTTGGAATTACATGAATGAGTATAATTGTGTACTTATCGATTGTCATAATGAGACGAAAGTCGACGAGTTTACTAAAAGGGAATTAAATGATTTGAAACTATTCATAATGAAAAAGAGTAATTTCATCGGGAGACAACTAAAGTTAGGATATAGCGAGAGGATAGTAGATGGAAAAATTGACGGTTTATGTGACAATAGAGTAAGGGTTATGGTATTCGACGATGACAAATACAAACTGGGAGTAGTTTACCTTTACGGTAACAACGCTGACGCGTCATTAGGAAGCGCAGTAAATAGAGCAGTGGGAGACAGATTGGACTATGTTGTAGTTGTGACACCTGATGATCATTCATGTACTGGGATAAGTTATGGGAATCTTTATGAGCCCGTGTCTAACACTGCCACCTTAGTGACAGAAATTTCCGAGGGTATAAACCAGGCTATGAAGGACATGAGTGTTGTCCTCCACGTGAAGTTCAAAAAGATCGTCGCAAGGAAAATAAGAGTGTTAGGCAGGGTGATATCAACAATGGTTAATGGGCTTAGTGTTATGGGAAATATAGCAATTAAAACAGTGTGGTTTCCCTTTATTACTCCTTTATTAGCACTAATATTAATATTATTTTTCCAGAGCTATATTAAATTCGTTATATAGAGAGGTAACACTAGCTTTCCAGGTTTCTAATAATTCTGGCTTTTTCGGATATGATATATACAACTGTTTAGCCTTAGCCATGTATTCAGCTACTATTTTGAGTTTAACAAGAAGAGAAGGACGTCCTAGCCCCATAATGACCCTCATGGCCTTATCTGCAGTGGAAAGGTGAAGATTTCCATAAGTACTCACCTCCAAGAGGTCGTCCTCTTTTATTAATCCTTTTGACATTCCGTAATTTATATCACTGTCAGATAGCTTCTGGAGGAATCTCCTAAAGAGATCTAGGCTGGCTTGTTTTGCACCGTACCTCTCAATATAGCATAGATTCATATCCCATAACCCCTCTGCTCCGAAATTTCCAGTTTCGAATGCATTCATTATAGCCCTTGACGCACAATACCCTGAGATCATTGCCGATCCCTTCCCCCCGCCATGCACCGGATTAACTGTAAACGCGGAATCCCCTATGGCTAGAATTCCATTCCATGCCATTGTTGAAATTGGTCTTCTAGTGGCTACTAATGCACCACCTTTTACTAGCACTTTATCTGGGAGTAAGTCCTCTGCGTAAGTCTTCAGATACTTCTCATAATAGTAATGTGGATTAGGATATCCCATACCGTCCTGAATTCCCAAACCTACATTCGCTTTGTTTTTACCCTTAGGAAAATACCACCAATAGCCACCAGGTGAGGCCTTTTGGGAGATAAAGATCTTAAGGTATTCGGGTTCACTAATTTCATCTCTACTTAATAGGACTTCCCTATACGCAACATCTGCATCCTTTCTCTCTAACTGTTCGGCTATGGGCATTTCTGAAGGGAGTTTAGTCCTGACGCTTCTCGCATTTCCTGAAGCATCAACAACGATCTTCGAATAAACTTCGTATTCCTTATTTTCTCTTCTATTGAATATTTTTATACCCTTGACAAAATTACCTTCTACTATAGGTCCTGAGGCGGTCGTTAAGTCCATTATTGTAACCCCTTTGTCAGAGGACTCTTTAAGTAATCTTTGGGTATATGCGGGAGCGTTTATTTCAAATCCCTCGCCCTTAACAATCCATTCTGTTTTCATATCAGGACTGTAGAGCTTAATTCCCTCAATTTTCTGTTCTAACTGCTCACCTTCAGGATAAGGTAATCCCAGTTCGTCAAAATGACCTTTGCTTACTGCATCCCCACACGGTTTATCGCCTATTCTGCTCCAAGGTTTGCTATCAATTAGTAGAATTTTTAGACCAGTCTTGGATAGAAACCATGCAGTAGATGCTCCTGCTACGCCACCACCTACTATAACTACATCAAAACTAACTCTTTCCACGCTTCTCCGCTATTTTACTACATTCTACACTAAAAAAATTTCCTTAACTATCGTTGAGGGAATCTCGCTACACTATATCACGGCATAATAATATTGTCTCAAAACGAAGTTCCTTTGATATTGGACCATAGCGACATCACTAATAGGAATTACCATTATGATTACTCTACGTAGCGCAAAGATCCCTTACCAGTGCAGCTTTTAGTTTGTTAGGTATTTTGTCTTTTAGTCGCGATAAACTACCTTTTTCTTTTTCCGAACAGTAAAAGAGTAATCCAGCTGGTTGCGTCGCTTTGTCTAGAAACGACAGGAATTTATCTGTTTCGTCCTTTTTCCACATGTAAATACTTAAGGAAAGGTCTATATTTTCTAACATAGCCTCCCTCGCCTCTGCAACGAATTGTGGATAAGTCATATCGCTTATGACATTAAGGTCTACCTTATTGAAGCCGTGTGTCTTAGTTTCTCTAAAGATTGCTCTAAGAAAGCTACTTGAGTCTTCAGGGGATATTACTGCAATTACTGAGAGAATACGTTGAATACCCTCTTTTCTCAAGATTACTGGCATGCTTGAATGTCTCTGTATCCCTATATAAAAGTAAGGCGCTTGAAAGAGGACTTAGTACCTTAATAGGAGTATTTCTAATTTTTCACGTATTAATAGATAATAATTTATTGATGAATAGATCGAATAGCATGTCCTGATTCAGATAAAACGACATATCCCCTACTTTCTGGAGGAAATTCTCTTGATATCCCGCCGGCATAAATTATGCGCGGAAGTTTCTCTATTTCGAGCTTCTTCGTCTGTCCTATAATTATCCAGTCCCAAGGACCTGCCCCTGTCATCTTTCTCAATTCGTCAATCTCCCCTTGATGTCCGTGAAGAATATAATACTTAGCTGAACCAGCTTCTGCCACGTACATATAAGTTGTCAGGATTTCCTCCCTATACCTAGGTTCAGCCTTTATGCATTTTGGGGCATGAGGATCCATATCTCCTTGAATATAAACGATCTGTGCCCAGGGAGCTATACTCCTTATAACATAAAGGACATCAATAACTCTTGGACACTCGTAATCCCAATAACATTGCGTTGTATCTCCATTTAATATTATAGTCTCAGGTTCCTCTCTTTTGATTACGCCCGTAATTACGTTTTCTATATGAACCTCTGGAAAGTGTATGTTGCTCATTACAACTGTTTTCAGGGAACCACCCCATCGAATATCGCAACTTTAGAAAAGTCCTTGTTCCTCACACCTCTTGCCATACTTATGGTATTATAGGAGGAGAACGCCTCACCCCTAGATGTAATTCCAATGATTCCGAAATTATCTCTTCCGAAACGATTAGAGATCTTATTAGTTACCGCAGTAATACTATCCTGCAAACTATAACCCATACCAATTAATGTATCCACTTCCTTACCAGGAAGATTCACCATAATTATTTCTCCTATACCAGTAGATGACGTACCAACTCTCTCTGTGGCGTAATATCCAGCTCCCGGTATGGGGGAGTCCCCGATTCTACCTGGACTCTTGTTTTCTATCCCCCCTGTACTCGTCCCAGCCACAATGTGTCCACTTTTGTCTACAGCAACAGCGCCCACCGTATCCCCCCCAAATCCTGTGGTTGGGATCACTGTGCTTTCTCTACATACGTTTGCTATTAATACGTGAGGGGAGTTCTTCATTACATTATAGGCTTCTCTAATCGGATTCTTGCATCTACTAGCAGCTATAGCACCAGCCTTCATAGTTAGTCCGTCCATAATACCCGCATCCATTTCTACTTCTCCTGCACTATTTTTCACACTTCCTTTTCCAGCATCGAACAAACCGGAGTCCTCCATATAAGCAATTGCCTCTACTACTGCTTCCGCAGGTCCGTACTTAATAAGGGCCTCATAACCCCTATCTAGTGATTTCGTTAGTTCTGACAAAGCCTTTTCATGATCCCTTTTCTTCCAATTTCCTGCTCCACCATGAATTACGATAATTGGTAATTCGTAAAACATTTCTTTATTTTAAAGAACGCGACATTTTTAATTTTACCGTATAATTTGAGAACTTAGGCGTCTATTCGAACTCTTACATAACATTGCGTCTACCCTTAGGTGATGAGATAGGGCATACTCAACTACTGGAGAGACATTACGAACACTCGTTCCCAGCATTTTTCTGATTTTCACAGGGCCTTACAGTACTAAATAAAAAGGCTATATATTCTAATTATGTCGTTCTAATCACTATTAACGCTAGTTACGTAAAATTTAGTAAAGTGATGTTTTCCTAAAACTGAACTCACGTAAGTGAAGGGAACTTCTGCATCAAATATTTAATCTTGTTACTTCATAAAAATTTATATATATAATATCATGATAATAATATTTAATAGGAGATTTTTAACTTGCAAATAAGGTAACATAGTATCGTATTAAACGCATGAGAAAGAGGATGTCGATAAAACATAATAATTAGCTGTCGTTCATTTATTAGTATATCGTATGGCCCGAAATAGAAAAGACAGCGATAAGGACGACCATGACGAAGTTGTCTTAACGCCAGTAAGAAAAAGGGCCCATGACAAGTTTGTAAAGCTACTTGGTAAGTACACACATGTTATTTACGATGACAACAAAACGCCTACTAAGGCTAGTTCAATGAGCGAAATGCTAGACGTAATGACGGATACCTCGCAGAAGCTAGGTACAGATCTTAACGTGATAGTACTTTCAATGTTTCTCTTACCTGCAGTAAAGCAGGCTGGGCTAAACTTGGCGCCGTTGGAATTAATAATGCAATATAAGGACACTAGGGACGATAAAATAGTGAAAAATGTCCAGAATCTTGGTAAGAACCTGTCAGAAATACTTAAAAATTTGGAATGCTTTAACAATTGCGTAAATCTCACTGTAAAGGTCTTAACGGAGTGGATGATGCCGGAAAGTACAGCAATGATATCTAGTGAGGGCAACGAATTCAAAATTACCTTAATTCACAGGAGAAGTATAGGAACGGAAATAAAGCAATTTTCTCTAACCGTAATAGAGGGTTTTCTGGGTGGTTACGGTTACGCAATAGCTGAGAGACAGATCGAGGAGACGTCCGGGATGCTGAGGTTCGTGAAAAATGAATGAGGAAGAAATTAAAAGCAGGAAGATGATTGCGATTAAACCAGAGCTTCACAACAAATTAAAAAAAATTAGCGAAAGTTCTGGAATACCGCTTTTCACCATAACTAACAATATTCTAGAAGAGGCCTTACGGTTATATGATATGAAGATTCCAGCGTCGGAATTGTATAACATTATCCAAGCTATTATAATGTTTAGGGATATCGGTTTCATACCTTTTCCCTATTCCCATGTAACCAAAAGTCGAACTGAGGATTGGGAGAAATTAGGGGAAACTGTGGGTATCTATATGACCAATATTGGAAAAGGGAGTAAAGAAGACGTAATTAATTTTGCTAAGATGTACTTATTTCTGATAGGAGTTAACCCCCTTCATTTCTCAAATGGAAAGAAAGGAGTATTTGCATCAGGTACGGCAATAACTCAAGACTTTATAGAAAAAATAGGAAATTTCTTTAATGGTATCATAAGGAAAACGGGGACTGGGTTAACGGTAAAAGCGACATATCAGTACATTTCAATAGAAGAAGTTTGATTTTTGCAGGAGTTGATCCTGGAACTGACACGTGGGCATTTGCATCAGTTAACGAAATAGGAAATCTAATTGATTACTTTGAAATACCAGCTGTCCTGGTGGAAAAAGATTACGTGAGTCTCTTTAACAGGCTGTTAAGGAATAAACCTAAGCTAATTGCACTGCCTTCGGGTCACGGGATGCCTTTCCTAACTTGTAGGGAAATTGGGAATCGTGAGATCTTCTTTATGACATTAAAGGATCCGTTTGAGACTGGTCCTTTAAGGAACTTCTTAATTTACGCGAGGAGTTTCTGTAACGTAATCACGATTCCTGGCGTAAAGGAATTGCTCTCTATCAGCGAGAGTAAGAAAAGGAACTTAATAGATATGGGAACAGCAGACAAGGTTGCGTCGGCCTTTTTTTACATAACTAGATTTCCAGGATTCGTTCTCGTCGAAATGGGAAGACATTTCTCAGCAATCATTGTTGTAGTGGATAGAAAAATCGTAAATGGTGTGGGAGGAAGTGTTTTACCAGGTCTGAGATCTAATGGTGCAATAGATGGGGAAATAGCTTACCTACTATCTAAATACTCAAAAATCTCGAAGGAGTCGATCTATGAGGGGGGGAATCTAGAAAGATCAATTGAGGTGATAGAGTCTATCGCATCCTACTACTCCAGGAAACATAATGTTCCCATCATTATCTCTGGACCAGCGAAAGACGTATTTCCTTACGGAATCAAATTCCAACTCCCTTATAAAGAAGCTGCAGTCGGTGCAGCGCTAATAGCAAACGCTTTTGGAGGCGGTTATTACAGGAAATATATGGAGTCAGTTATTTCTGCCGGGAATCCGCTATCTTACATAGACATTAAGGGATGGGAGAAGATAGTTTCCTTGATAGAGACGCTTTAATGGATAAAAGAGGAAATTACTACATAGTAATTGGTAATGCGCATCCTAGAGGTTACGTTATTGCTTACCTAAAGTACGTAAAAGGGAATGGCTTATGGAGAGGCTATCAACGTGTACTTCCGCAATACGGAATTAAGAACGTTTTACAACTAAGTCAGGAGTTCTCCTTTGAACCTTGCATGGACGTTTCTGTCCCAATTATTAGAACATCTGAAATATGGCTTCATTTAAGACCACAAGATGCCCTTACCCGGATTATTAGACATCCTTCTGACAACTTAGAGTTCGTTGCCGTTGAGATGATTAGTCGTTTAGGAACTAATTCGGCGGGAATAGCTGGTTCCCTGATGCTGGGAATACATCATGAGGATTCCGATATAGACGTGATATATTATGGATGTAAGCGTTCCTTGGATGTAATGCATAGCTTTGAGGGATTTGAAACCGATAAAGACTGGATCGTTGAAGTAAGTCAGAATTATGGATTAAAGCCCATAAAGGACCTCTACTCTATAAAAAGGCGAGGAATCTTCAAGGGAAAAAAATACTCTATTAACTTCGTAAATGATAAACCTGAGAAGTTCTGCAAAGAATCATGTAATAAGGTGGGTAGGCAAAAGTTAGTTGCTTACGTAGAGCCTGAATCATGTGAAGCACTTTTTTATCCAATTTCGATGAATTTATTCGATACTAACGTAATTAGTGGCCCCTCGGTTAAACCAGATAAGGTGATGTCATATGAAGGAGTGATTTCCAATCTACTATTTGTCGGGGGACGTTTTAAAATGGAAGGAATGTTAATGAAATGCGATACAGGATTCAAGTTAATTCTCGGGGATAGGGATGTCGGTCTTAAAATTGACAAACTGTAGGGACATAGCAAGAAGAATAACATATGCATCAATAAAGGAGATTCTAACAAATAAGCCAGGTAACGCGTCTCCTAAAAAGGATATAAGGAGTGTTAAGTTCTCCGAGATATTAAGTAACGCTATGGAACTTGAACCTTACTATTATCAACTTTGCATGAAGGGAGTCTCTCAAGAAAAAGGGATATACGACCATCTATATTCCGCAATAGTTGAATCTAAGAAAAAAGGGATATCTTTTCACTTACTGGGTACGGCTTTATTAAATATGCCCATTGCGTATGTTGCTGGCACTTCTCCAAATCTAGCGGATTTACGTAGTGGATTAGGACGAGTAATTAGGGAGTTAGATCAAACGGAGTTTGACAATTTCAGGAAATCCCTGCAAATCGTTAGCCCCAGCTATTTGGGTAGGTTAGATATGTCAGATTACAGAAACTTCTCAGGCAGTATGTACGATGTTCTGGTAGTATCTTCTGAATCTGACAGAAATTGCTCTAACATGGTTAACGGTTACGTTATATCCTTCGAAATATATGAGTGGTTCAAAAGTAATGGCGACTCTGAGGAGACTGTTACTTTAGAATTCCTCAATCTCCTCTCCAATTATCCAGACACTCTCCTCTACAGGAAACACGGAGGAAGGGTATCACTGCAAGTTTCTGAACTAGTTAGGTCAATGCTCAACAGTACGGCAAACATTATGGGAATATCGGAATTCCTAGACAGGTATCTTACGGAAAGAGGTTTCAACCCTGGTTCGACGGCTGACTTAATAGCATCAGGTCTAGCACTATATTATTTGGATAAGCTATATAGTAATAGAAATAATGAGAGTTTTACTTATAACGAAAACCCTATGTAATGAGTTGATGGTTCAGAAGGTTAATCGCTTTAACGTTGACGCCGTAATAGGAGTTGGAGATGTTACTTGTCCCGAAAGGTTTAAGGGATTTAAGGGTCTACATGGGGAGCTTGATGGGGTACACGCGTATAAGTATATTATGAGGAATAGGTTTACTTCCTCGTTAGCGTTATCTTCAGATTTTACGACGGAGTATGTGGTAAGCCATATGCCGCCATTGGGCTCCACAACTGCAGTGGTAAACGGGGTTTATATTGGTTCGATTGAGGTTACGGAGTTAGTGAAAAGACATAAACCTAAGATCTTATTTCACGGACACGTAGAGGACCAGGGCAAGGGGCTAATTAATGGCGTCCTCGTAGTTTCCATCGGTTCGTTAGATAGGGGTCGTGCAATACTATTTGATGAAGAAAGGCTTTTTTTCGAATTCCTAGAAATTAAGTAAATTCCTTCTTTTCATTTCTTCTAGGACGTCTTTAACGGGTATTGGCGGTTCGACTCCGTAATTGTCCTTGAAAGCGTGCTCTATATCAGTTTTTACACCGTTATCAAGGAGTTTCCTTATCAGATTTATCTCATCTTCCCAATAGTTCCAAGGATACATAAACCATGCCCAATCTGTAATGGTCGCGGCATAGTAGTCCGGTTTAATCCTCGCAGTACTTTCGATATACTGCATAGTAGATGTTCTTATCGCACCAGGATTGAAATTATCGCTTACAAATTTCTTCGCTATCTCGAGACTATCCCCAGTGTCACATATATCATCGACTATTAATACATTCCCTCCCTTTAAGTCAAGTTTATACGGGAACTTAATTTTAGCTTCGACGTCCTTGTTAGCGGTCTGCACCCAATGTTCAACTTTTATTGAAATTACGTCAAGGACGCCTAACGCGTCGGCAACTAACCTGGCCGGTACCAAACCTCCGCGTGCAATTGCAATGATTACGTCTACCTTATATTCGTCCCTTTTGATCTTATCGCTTATGCCAGAACTCCAGTTTACTATATCGTCCCAGTCGACCACCCTAACGGGTATCTTGACCAAAAACTATCCCCCTCAAAATTAATCGTAGTGTTAATTAGCTTTTCTAGAGATAGTTAATACTTGTTTTGACAAAAATGTTCTTATTAATTAAGACACGTAGAGTAATCCAGCCTTTTTCATAGATTCTTCGATCATAATCTTGACTATGTCACTTTTGAAACCTGCACATGAGATCATTATCACCTTTCCTTTCCTCTCATCACAAACTATTTTACACATCAAGTTGTAGTTTGTAGACTTCAAGATCAAATCATGAACCATTCCAAAA
Source organism: Sulfolobales archaeon HS-7 (assembly GCA_019704295.1). Classification (GTDB taxonomy): domain Archaea; phylum Thermoproteota; class Thermoprotei_A; order Sulfolobales; family Sulfolobaceae; genus HS-7. The sequence goes on from AP024596.1 coordinate 1,767,704, forward strand.
GTCTGTTCTTGCTTGAGAAATATCTTAATCCCCTGAACCTCGATCAGTAGTCTGCCGTCAGTCGACCGCTTAAATATGTCGCAATTGAGGGGATCGATCATTTTATCACTATTGTCAGATCTTTGTCACATAACAGTCTCCTGTTTTGATAAAATGGAACCACTTTATCCTGAATTTCCTTTGCTATGCACTGCAGATAGGGGACATATTCTTCAGGAACATCTATGACCTCATAGAAGTAAAGTTGACCCTCTATGAAGGGAGGCACCCTATATCCTCCTAGACTAACCTTACCGTCCAAGTAATCGACAAAGAGAACCCTATTCTGATTTCTAATCAGCAGGTTTGCGTTCTTGATAAAAGACGCAGAGCCCTTCACTTCCGATTTAAAAATTTTTTTTCCCTTAAGCGTAATTTTTAGTAGCAAAGGGATCACTCAAACATGAGCTTTTGAAGTTTAGCGTAGTAATAAAGTAATATTATTTGAATAACGCACAAAGCCATTATGGAGCCTATAAACAATAGAAGGTAAGTTGGAGGAGAAAACGCTATTATGTAACCAGAGTATATAACTATTGCTAAAATCGATTTAAGTATTCCGTAGTACTCAGCGTATTTTAAGCTCATGGTTATCATGGCAAGGATTAACACGTTAAATAAGGCAGATATTAGAGGAACACCTATCAAGACCTGTCTCTCTACTATATTGGTTATTGGAAGTCCCACGTAAGTCAGTACGGAATATAGCGCTGTTGATAATATGATGTTAATCGAATAAACTATTGATGACGATACTGTAAGTACCCTATTCATTTCTCTAGTGTCCAATCACTCTCGCCAAGAAGATAATATATGTTTTCAAGAATAAAAAGTTATCTTTAGAAATGATACGAAGTAAATAATTAGCTTTTATCGGCCAAAATATATTCTGAAGATGATATAGATTTTGTTAAACTGGCATTCTTACTAGTTGAGTTATTAACCGAGTAGGTTGCTAAGGTTTGAAGGAAATACTTTTCGGTATTATAGTAAAACGTTAATAAGGACAGAGTTTTTAATATAAGCTAGAGGGGATAATTTTGTCACAGCCTGGAACTTCGAAGTCGAAGGAACTTAAAATCACATCGAAACAGGTAGTCTCAAAGAACGCGATTAATGAAGACCCTAAAAAAGCAAAACTTCTGTACATAATAAAGGTTGTAGGACCGATATCTGAAAGGGGACTTTTTTCCCTAATAAAAGATCTTCAAGAAAAAAATGTTAATTTAGGATATGAGTTTACCGAAGTAGCTGGAAAGCTTACTAGTATCACATTAAGAGAGGACATAACACAGCTACTCTATTTAGGCTACGTGGAAAACGACGTCAATGACAAGAGGTTGAAAATAACTGGTGACGGGGATGAGGCATTAGCTAGTGTAAACATAGAGAACGAGTTCGCTTCGGCATTAAGTAACGCAATAACTGAATTAAAAACTAAAATCCGTGCAATTGATCTGGAAGAAACGGAAAAAATAAAGAGAGAGAGGAGGCAAAGACGTCGTTAGTCAAATCATAGGGAAAGTGTTTCTCCTTCCAGTACTCTGACCCTGATTTTGCTCTTCAGGTTGCTTTATCCATATTAATGGATCGAGTTGATCTGAATCCTTGAGTTTAGTTATGATGTCCTTAAACTGACTTGTATGTCTTATGTCAAGTTCTAGCAACTGTAAGAGAATAGACCATGAAGTTTTCTGTACGTCTATTAGCATCTCCTTCGGCATATGTTTTATTACTAAGGGGTCTTGCAACCATTGATCAAAGGCCTTCAAGGTCCTCATCATGTGTTGAAAGGCATATCTCGAGTCGAGGATAAGATCTAATCGATCACCGCCTTCCTCCTTATCTCCTCTCTGTTTTATAAGCTCAAGTAGATTCTTCTGAACCTTTATCCACTCGTCCAGGTTAGATATAAATGAATTCTCCAAACCCAGTACACCTCACGTACAGCATACGATTAGCTAGTTAAAAAGATATATACAATCTAGAAGTTTCCTTGAATAACGCCATTATAGACGTTGAGTAAAGTCGTTCTAGCCAGGGGGTTCTCGTTAGGGGTACTAGCATAGTCATGAGTTTTATTACTGGAATATCAACTTTGACTATATGGGAAGAAAACCTAGCTTAGCTAGTGGTAAGCATGTGCAAGTGGCATTAGATTTCATAGCGTTAGAAAAAGCTTTGGTTGTAGCTATTAATTCAATTAAAGCTGGCGTTACTATAGTTGAGGCAGGAACGCCGTTAGTTAAGGCAGAGGGAATTAAAGGACTTAAGGTATTAAGGGCCATTTCACCTGATATTTTATTACTTGCCGATACCAAGACAGCCGATGCAGGAGACGTTGAGGCCGAAATAGCGAGCCAGGGAGGAGCAAATATTATGACTGTCTTAGGAGCTATGGACGACTCAACAATCAGCTCCGCCGTCAAAAGGGCTAACGAGTCGGGAATTTTAGTTCAGGTCGACATGATAAACGTCAAAGATCCCGTAAAGCGTGCTAGGGAAGTAAGTAAGTTAGGTGTAGATATAATAGGGTTTCACGTAGGTCTTGACGTCCAAAAGACTAGAAATATTTCTGTGTCGTCTTTAAGAGAGGAAATTGTTGAGGTCTCATCCCTGGAGATCCCGATATCTGTTGCTGGAGGATTAAACCCTGAGAGAATAACGGAATTGGCGGACCTACCTATTTCCATATTCGTAGTAGGTTCCTATATTACGTCCAGTTCGAACCCATATGACACGGCTTTAAGGTGTGTTAAGGCCTTACATCCCTAGGGATATTCAACTAGAGCGTATTTACCCTGACCCTCATATACTTTTACTGAAATCCGGAATTTCTGACCTAGTTTATTATGTAGTGACTTAGCCATTTCCATAGCTATGAATTCTGCCGTAGCAAAGCTGTCCTTCACTACCCTTATGTCTGTCCTGAAAGGACCATGTAAGGTTATCTTATCTAAATCCTTTTCTGGAATAAGCAATTTATGATCCCATCCTCTCAACTCCTCACATACTACTGTCTGAAGTGTGTTGAAGTCGAGAACAAATCCTGTTTTTTCATCAACCTCTCCTTCAACTTCTACGGAGACAAGATAAGTGTGCCCGTGTATCTGATCGTCTGATGGTGAGGAAAGAGTATAATGAGCTGCGTCGAAAGCCTTTCCTTCAATTCCGATTTTAACTTTCATTCGAGTAACCTTCTAATGTTATTCTCAAATAGATTCCACAACGACTCGCTTAAGTAATTTATCTGATCACATATGTCCCTTAGGTCCTTATCGTTATCGATCGCTTTCTGAATCTCATTTAGGACTGTCATTAACGACTTAAAGTCCCCATCCATTATTTTCCTGTCGTTAAAGTAAAGAGCGTCACTTACATTAAAATCACCACCCTTCTCTAATTTCCAATAAATAGAATAGACTAAATTGTCTATATTGAGGTTATATTCGCTGAAAAGTTCGCCAACTCTATCTGAGAGAGTTTTAACATTCTGTTCTATCAGAAATATCATGCTATCTATAATCTCTAGCTGTTCCTTAACCCTCTCATTATTTAGAATTTCCCTAAATTCGGTAGTTGTAAGGCATTCTACTCCGCATGGGACAACAACATCAATAAGCTTAACTTTAGTACTGGGTTTTTTGCCAAGGTATTCTGATGACATAATACGCGATCTCCTTCCAAAAATTTATCATTTTGCTAAGAGGTCTTCCTTACAGTGAACTCGTTCCTTGTTGGTAGGAGGGGTTTCCTGCCTCATACCTCCACCTTGCCAGGAGAGCTCCGCAGGTACTAAGGGTCGTATCCCCGAGGTTAACGTCAATGTTCCGTATAAGACTATAATTGAAGCAGACGTGTATTGCATCCACCCTCGCTTAGGCGTCTTAGTGACACTCACTTCGTCGTGAGTGCGATTAACGTGTTGGCTGCATGCCAACATTTAAATTTATAAAAGGGGGTTCTCCTCGGTCTCCTGCCCCCTTTGAATTACCAATGAGGATCACATTTAACGAAAAACTATTAGTATTAGGAAGATTCAGAGAGTGAGTATCCACTTTCTCTGATCGTTATCGTAGTAGATTATACCATCTTCCACTAATACTCTGAATAACTGACCGAATTCCCCTAGAAGATCAATTGCCTTTTCCACACTGTTTACACTTATCGATGAAAGCCTCTCCTGAAACTTCTTATAATACTCTGGGTCTACTAGGATAAGATTCCCTTTTTTCGTAGATATAACTTTAAGACCATACTCCCTTGCTCTGTCCTTAAAAGCTTTTGAATTTCTTAGAGTATTCTCATTCCTTACAGTAAATCCCCTTTCCCTAACGATATCTTTAATTGTCCTCTTCTCAGGTTCCCTCTTCTCCCCGGTATCACTCTCCTCCATGCTTTTTCCAGCTGATTGAAGCGTCTCTTGTAATTGAGCTATCCTCTTCGCAAGCTCGTCAATCTTTGCGGTGAACGGATTAATGAGGTCTTGGATCTTTCTTTCCAATTTAGTCGTGTCAAACTCCTGTGTGCGTTTTTCGAAAAGTTTAGCTCTTACGTATTCCGAAAGAAGTGCATACCCCTCTTTTGATGCTTCTCTCAATAGTGCTTGGTACTCGTCATCCGTTAACTTTAAGACTACTGTCTTCATTGTATTCCTTCTGTTATAATTTCATTATAAAATCTATACTATAGTTCTCTTACCGTAGTGAATAGTAATCTAATCCCTCCTAAAAGGAGAACCAAAACCACAATGACAAAGGTTTTGTAAATTAGAGTAGATCTAAGTTATAATTCAGTGAAAAAGTTTTATATTTAAGCAATTTTAAATACAGTAAAGATATATTCTCGTATCTAATTCTTTGAAGTTAGAGTAAATGAAAACGTGTTAAATAAAAACTCCACATTAACCCTACTCAGGAAAAACCTTCAGATACCCCAGAGCGCTATCACCGTTCCATCTGGCATGACTTTCATCATATTTACTCGTTCTTCTTAAACAAGCGGGTTATTGAGATTAACTGGTATTCTCCATTAGGGAGTCGCCTCCTTATTGTGATAGGAAGGACTCCTCTTTCAAGCTCAAGCTCGGCTATAGCCAAGGTATCCAAACCCTTTATGACGGACTCGTCTAGAAGTGGGATTGCTCCCATAGATAGCTGTAAAGCCCGCGTCCCAATTATTCTTGCTCTCTCATATTTAGTAAGTTCTGAATCCGTTAGCCAAAAACGCATTAAGAGTCCATAACTGATGAGAAGCTGTTGTTTAAAAAATTACTGTCACCAACTAATTTCACTCTTGAGGAACTCTGGTAACTCGCAGTATATATCATGGACTTTCTCATATTTTAACCCTGCTATTTCAGCCCAGGAGGACAGCAAAACGTCTATCATGTCGTTATTGACCATTCCCATTAATCCTAATCTTACGGTGTTTCTTGCCATATTCCTCATACCCCTCGCTATTTCGATATTCCTTTCCTTGAGCTTAGAAATTATTTCATCGGTAAAATTACCAGTTTCCACGGCAAGAACTGTATTAGAGAAGTCTTCCTCATCACCTATTAGCTTGTACCCCCAGCTCTTAAACTGAGACCTAGTAATTTTCATGCATGCTTCATGCCTTCTTATCCTATTTTCTATTCCCTCATCTTTTAGTATTTCAGCAGCTCTTAATGACGCAAATAATGGTCCTACGGCAGGAGTAAACGGGTTCTCACCTCTATCCTGAAACCTTAAGTAGTTACTCAAATCTGTATATACTGGAATATCGTCCCTTTGTTTAACCTCTGCTTTTTTACTTACAGCTACGAAGGAGATTCCTGGAACTGACGCTAGGGCCTTCTGACTACCGGTAACTGCTGCATCTATTCCCCACTCATTTAGCCTAATTTCATGACCTGCAAACCCAGATACACTATCGACGAGTATTTTCACTCCTTTCTTTCGAATATGCCCTACTAAATCTCTAAGATTTCTGATTGCCACTCCAGTACTTGTTTCATTATGCACAAGCGTAACCGTTGATGGCGAGTACTTATCCAGTGCCGTATCTACGTCGTTTATCGTTACTGTTTCTCCGAATGGCTTATCCACAACGTAAACCTTAGCTTTTCTCCTCTTCAGCGAATCGATCATTCTATTCCCGAATTCACCATAGGTAAAGGAAACCACCTTTTCATTAGGTTCGACCATAGAAAATATCATTGTCTCCACGGCAAGAGTTCCCGAACCGGAAAGTATAGCTACCCTGTCAGAATCGAAAAATTCCTTCATTAAACTCTCAAGCTGATATACGGCCTCTCTGAATTCGTTGCTACGATGATTCCCTATCTCACTTGCCCTTTTCATAACCGAATGTGGAACTTCGACAGGACCAGGTATTAGTAACATTTACCTCACTCCACCTATTTCTTTAATTATATTTTGAACCAACATTTCCGCAATTCTCCTTTGCGACTCTTTCGTTTGGGCTCCTATATGTGTGGTGAAAATTGCATTAGGATGGGCATATATTTTTGTTTCAACGTCGCTCTTCCCTTCCCAGAAGACATCTGCTGCGTAGCATGACACCTTATTACTATTTAACGCCTCAAGAAGTGGTCCAGGTTCTATCACTACTGCTCTACTTGTATTTACTACAATGGAACCTTCCTTAATGATTGAGAACTCCTTCTCACCTAAAATAGGCCTTGACTTAATGTCAACAGTCACATGCAATGTTATAATATCGCTGTTTGCGAGCAGTTCCTCCAAACTAACCTGTTTTCCGTTTACAAAAGCTACCTTGTTGCTTACATCTATTATATCATAGGCCAGTATATTCATCCCAAATGCTCTGGCCATTTCCGCAACTCTACTTCCGATACGCCCGTATCCGATAATCCCCAGGGTCTTTCCAAAAAGCTCTATCCCTGTCACCTTTTCCATTTTTCCTTCCCTAAAGTACGACATCGACTTATCGATTCTTCTTGCTGCCGTAACTATCAAGCCTAATGTTAGTTCAGCTGCTGAGTTAGTCGATGCCCCTGGGGCGTAAACGATCTTTATACCTCTTTTGCTAGCCTCCTCAAGGTCTATGTTGTCGAGACCTATTCCAGCCCTTGCAATTATTTTTAACTTTTTCGCATTCCTGATAATCTCCGAATCTACTACAGTCCTGCTTCTAACTATCAACACGTCATAATTGGCGATTTTTTGAAGTAGTTCTCCTCTAGATATATTGGGTTCGTATCTTACTCTAATTAATTCTAGGGCAGACAGCTTATCAATTATATAACTATCTACAGGGTCAGCTATGAGAATGTTAAATGGCTCCATAGTTATTTTCCTCCAAAAGAGTTTTATACGTTATTGCCAGCAAGACCAATAGAAATTGTTAAACAATTCATTATGAAAAGTAAGGGAAATGGACTTTAAAAACGGATTGATTAGATATACTACATCCTTCATTATAAGTCAATGAGTTCTTTTATTCATCATTTAAAAGGTTTTCCCTATATATATTTAAAAATGTCAAATCTTAGGTGAATACCTATAGTTTCTCGGTAACTTTCTCCACTCTCTGAAAGGGGCTCATTATCCCCATCCATTCCGAATTAGATCTCTCGTTTGGAGCACTCTAGTAGATCAGAAATCAGCTATCACCTGAAGGGTGGTTATCTCTCACAGAGTACCTTATGATCACACAAAGAAGAGAAAAGAGAAGGTATTGTTTGCTACCCCCTCAGTCCAATTAGGCCCACAGTTGACAGATATGAACATTATCAGTATCACTAAGCGGTGGCAAGGAAAAAAGAGCATTTAAACTCTGAGTATAAGGAACTATTCTCTCCAAGAGTATTTCCTCCTCAACCTATATAGGATAATATCCCTTCCACAGGATCAGTCTTTACGGTTATTAACTCCTTTACTGTTCTGCAAGGCAAGGTATTTGAAAAGACAAACTATGTCTTTAATCGACTTGATTCGGCACTTTTCTGAGTTTGGAGGCTCTGTTTCACTTTACACCTGGGATTTGATAGTTTTCAATTCTAAAAACGTTATTACAATAAGTGTTGACTCTGATTACGTAAAATTAAAGAAGATGCTGTTGATCTTAAGAGTTAAAAATAATTATGCATAATTATTTGATAGTGTCAGACTTAAGTAACGAGGCAAAGAAACTAGCGTCTGCACATGCGAGGACATTTAGGAATGTAGAAAAAGCATTGTACGGTAACGATGTTTCAATTCTCTCAATTTATAAGAAAGTAAAGGAATGCAAAGACAAAGCCCAGTTATCAAACGTGCTGAATACCAACAACTATGACATTACAGATGCTAAGTTAAAGGACGATCTGAAAAGGTTTTTCTCGGATATAATAAAATCGACGTCGGCGTTAAGTGATCGGGATGCCTTATTTTTTGCGAATGAGGCTTTCACGTACTTAATTATCGCCCTTCAAACAAAACTTGACGCGATGAAAAGGGGTTATTGGTATTAAGGGGTTTAAAACCACTTATCGAGTCCCTGTTGTTTTCCTTCTCTCTTCATTTTACTTACAGCTTTAGTTAGTCGTTCAATTCCTCCCTCGACCCTTTCTTGATTGAAGTCGTTCTCGTTAACCAAGATCTTCAGTATCTCTTCCTTATTAATCTCCCCTAATTCCATTTTCTCCTCAGGTTCCTTAACATCAGGGTTGAGGAAGAGTGACCTTATAGGTCGTGGATCAAAGTCTACCTGAACTTCTCCTGATTTTATTGCATTATCAATATTTCCATGCTTCTTGATTAACTTAAGCGCAGTTTTAGGTCCTATCCCCTTAACTCCTTCTGGGTTATAATCCGTTCCTATTAAAATGGCCAAATCTATTAACTGTTCTCGCGTAATTCCCAGTTCTTTAAGCAGTGTATCGATATCGATCTCCTCAACTTTTACCTCTACGTAGACGTCCTTATTTGGTAACTTTCTTTTTCCTGTTATTGCGAGGTTTCGGATTAGTCTACTTGCACCGAACAAAAGAGAGTCGTAATCCTGACTTACTGCTCCCCAGGAATACCCCTTCGTATTAAGATATGCGGCTTCAGCCTCACCTTCAGCTGGTGCCTGAACGTAAGGTATTCCCATGCTTTTTAATAACCGTTTAGCGTCCCCAGCCATTTTACTCGATAAATAGTTCGTAGCCTGGGCGTACTTTCTCATACTTCTTATATCCCCTTCTTTTCTCGCCATTTCATATTTCTCCTGCGCCTCCTCTTTTACTTTCCTTCTATTCTCAATCTCCTCCTTCTTTAATTCCGGTGGTTTACCATCAAAAACGAATACGGGGGTTATACCTTCCTCTACCAGATTTATTGTCCTGTAAAAAACGCCACTCAGGTGACTAGTTATTTCTCCACGTAAGTTTTTGAGAGGAGTTCCATCGGGTTGCCTTATTGCCGCCAAAAATTGGTATAACATGTTATATGCATCTATCGAAAGCGACTTTCCAGACAGACTGTTAACCGAGAGCTCCTTCTTTACATTAATGACTAAATCTCCTAAGTCGACTCCTATTCCTTACCACCTAGAAGACTGATCATCTTAGTATCCTCGTTGATTGTTGAAACTGATATATATCCCCTCATTTCAAGAGCCATTAGTGCTTTCATAAAGTCTGAGAAGGGTATATCGTCATTTAATGCCTTCGATAATTCTTTATAGAGGTCTTTGTCCGTTATTGAAGCGTTCCTCCTAGTAATTACATCAAGTATTTCGTTAATCACTCTTCTTTTATACCACAACTATATCACGCAAAAGTACTTGGTTTGACCGTCTGCTTTGGTAATTGTTGCCTTGCCTTATCGAACCAGTTGTTGTAGAACTGTATCATGTCTTGAGTTATTGACGGTTTAACTTTCGTTAATGCTATTTCGAAGTGTTGCCTATCCACGATAACCTCATCAGGTTTCTTTCCCCTCCTTATACCTTCTCTTATGGCGAGTAAACCCGCTTCTCGAATCAAGGCAGCGATGTCTGCCCCTGTGTATCCTTCCGTCCTAGCTGCTATTTCTTCAAGACTTATATCCTGTGCTAATTTTACATTTCTCAGATGCACTTTCATTATTTCAACCCTTGCTCTTAAATCGGGCGGAGGAACGTAGATTAATTTTTCAATTCTTCCCGGTCTGAGAAGTGCAGGGTCTATGATGTCTGGGCGATTTGTTGAAGCTATAATTACTACGTTTTCCAACTTTTCTATTCCGTCAATTTCCGTTAGGAACTGGCTAACTATTCTCTCTAGTATGTTGGTGTCGTTACTATAGCCCCTCATTGGAACTATTGCGTCTATTTCGTCGAAGAACACTATAACCGGAGCGTATTGTCTAGCCTTTCTGAAAATCTCGCGTATCGCCCTTTCACTCTCCCCAACCCATTTCGATAAGACCTCAGGACCACGTATCGCTATAAAGTTAGCACCGCTTTCAGTAGCAGCAGCCTTAGCTAGCAACGTTTTACCTGTTCCAGGGGGTCCGAATAGTAGGATTCCCCTTGGTGGCTGAATACCTATGTTCATGTAATATTCCGAGAATTTCAGAGGCCATTCCACTATCTCTTGAAGTTCAACTTTTATGTCCTCCAATCCGCCAATATCTGTCCACTTAACCTCCGGTACTTCAACGTAAATCTCCCTAAGTCCGCTCGGAACAATTTCCTTGAAAGCTTTGAAGAAGTCGTCCCTAGTTACCTCCATGTTGTCTAAAATTTCAGTCGGTATTTTATCTGCAGGTAGATCTATCTGAGGTAGATATCTCCTCAGAGCGTACATAGCAGCTTCTCTAACCAGAGCCGAGAGATCAGCTCCCGTATAACCGTGAGTCAATTCAGCTAATTCCTCTAAGTTAATATCCCTTCCTAATGGCATGTTCCTAGTGTGTATTTGAAGTATTTCGAGCCTTCCCTGTTTGTCAGGGAGGGGGATTTCTATTTCCCTATCGAATCTGCCGGGTCTCCTCAATGCAGGATCGACCGCGTTTGGCCTGTTTGTTGCCGCAACTACCATGACGTTCCCACGACTTTCGAGACCGTCCATTAGCGTCAAGAGTTGGGCCACTACTCTCCTTTCTACTTCTCCTATTACCTCGTCACGTTTAGGAGCTATTGCGTCCACTTCGTCAATGAATATTATTGCTGGTGCATGCTTTTTCGCGTCATCGAATATCTCCCTTAATCTCTGTTCGCTTTCACCGTAGAACTTACTCATTATTTCCGGACCGTTAATTGATGTAAAGTAAGCGTCCGTTTCGTTCGCTACTGCCTTTGCTAGCAAGGTTTTTCCTACCCCAGGAGGGCCATAAAGTAGAACACCTTTCGGAGGATCTATGCCTAACCTCTTAAAAAGTTCTGGATGCCTCAAAGGCAGCTCTATTAGTTCTCTAACCTTCTCTATTACTTGATTGAGCCCCCCTATATCCTCGTAGGTAACTCTCGGAACTTTGCTCTGTTCCGCAGGCTTCTCAGAAATAGTGATGGCTGTTTCGTCAGTAACCATAACTATACCCTGTGGGCGAAGTTGAACAACAGTGAACGGAATAGCCTGCCCTAGGACTGGAATAAGAACCGTGTCGCCTTCTGTGAGCGGCGTATCCTTAAGCTTTTTCTTAACGTAGCTAACGAAACCAGGGTCTACGGAGATCGAGAAGTTTGCAGGAGCTAACTTGACATAGGAAGCGGGTTTGACCTGAGCTTTTCTTACAACTACCGTATCACCTATGCTCACGCCGGCGTTTTTCCTTATTATTCCGTCCATCCTTATTATGTCAAGTCCGGCGTCTTCAGCTGCATTCGCCCAAGCTATTGCTGCTGTTTTCCGAGTCCCTTCAATTTCTATGACATCCCCTGGTGTTACACCTATTGAAGCTAGAAGTTCAACGTCCACTCTTACCTTTGCTCTACCTACGTCTTTTTGTTTAGCCTCCATAACCCTTAAGACTAATTCACGCCTTTGCGGTTGACTTTCAGATGCTGAAGGCACTTATAATCCCTAAGTACACATTAACATTTGGCTATTTTAGATTTGTTGATTTAACTCTGTTCTTTAGAATCACTCATACTTCTATCTTATTTTGAGATAGTAAGGTCGCATCTTCTCGTTCTCTGCAAGAGGTTATTTAGTAAATTAAAAACTTTGCGATACTATTCCTAGGAATTCGGGGACCATTGCATTAAGTACTAATGTATAAACTATCGTCGTTTGATCAAGTAAAGGCTTTTATCTTACAAAATCGGTTTCGATATCGAAAAAGAAATGTGGGATCATTTTCACGAAACGCCGAGATTCAAGGTAGAGAGAGGTGGCTGGCTTAGACTGTGGATACTTCAACTTTTAGTAAAAAGGGAAATGACGGGAGCAGAAATAATTAATTATATACATGAACTAACTGCGGGTAGATGGAAACCATCACCTGGAAGTGTTTACCCCATTTTAAAATCTATGGTTGAGGAGGGATATTTGAAATACAGAGAAGAGAGAAATTCTAAAGTATATAGTCTCACAGAGAAGGGAAGAAAAGAATTAGAAAATATGGGAGTAGCGGTCAGGGAGGAGAACGCTGATGAGATTATTGAGACAATCGAGAATTACGTCGAGTATTTAGGAGAATTGTATGGTGAACAAATCCTCAGGGATGATGGGTTAAAGGGAAAGGTTATGGCAGTAATAACACATCTCAAACAAATTGTAGGTGAGTGAAGTGGATGCGATAGAAACCAAAGACCTTGTAAAGAAATACGGGGAATTCATAGCTCTTAATTCGATAAGCTTTAATGTGAAGCAAGGAGAAAGATTCGGTCTTTTAGGTCCTAATGGCGCAGGTAAAACTACAACCATAAAAATACTTACCGGTCTCGTACCCCCAACATCAGGTACAGCCATAGTTGCAGGTTATGACGTAGTTAAGGAAACGAAAAAGGTTAAGGAGAGGATCGGTTGGGTGGCCTCAGAAGTTATTCTGGACGACGATCTTAACGCCTGGGAAAACTTAGAAATTCAGGCTAAGTTACAGGGTGTAAGCGATTGGGAAAAGAGAGCGAAGGACCTGCTCGATTACTTCGGATTATCCCAGTTCATTAAGAGGCAAGTCGGGAAATATTCGACAGGAATGAGGAAGAAATTAGAGATTGCGTCAGCACTTCTCAATTCTCCAGAGATTATATTTATGGATGAACCTACAATAGGGCTCGACGTAAATACTAGAAGTCTACTCTGGAATACGATAAGGGGAGTCAACAAGGAATTCGGAGTATCAGTACTGCTTACAACCCATTATATGGAAGAAGCCGATAGCTTATGTGACAGGATAGCCATAATTAACCAAGGGAAGATTGCGGCTATAGGTACTCCTGACGAATTAAAGTCGAAAGTCGGTGGAGAAATAGTCGAAATAGAGGTTACAAATCCCATTGATACAGGCGGAATAAGAAGTATGGAAAACGTCATCGACGTATCTCAGAATCAAAACATAGTAAGAATTAAGGCTAAGAAGGTGGAGAGGTTGCTCGCCGAACTTCCTAGAGTTATTGACTTTAATAACGTAAAGTCTTTAAGAGTAGAGAAGCCTTCCCTTGACACTGTATTCCTAGAATTAACAGGAAGGAAAATCCAAGAGGAAGAAACTGATTTCAGGAAGTTCTACATGACAATAAGGAGGGCGAGGCAATAATGTTTAGGGAAATATACGTCCTTTATAAAAGGGAAGTAAAGAAAACCGTAAGGAACCCCGCAGTTATAACGATTATGATAATACAGCCGTTAATGTGGATAGCCTTTTTCGGGAGTAGTTTTGCCAATACACCCCATGAGTTTCTGCAGACGTTCTTCCATACCTCGAATTACATAGCTTTCCTTCTCCCAGGAGAACTGGCTACTTCCATGTTATTTATAGGACTGTTTAGTTCAATGAGCATGATAAACGACAAGAGATTCGGCTACCTTAAGAAACTCATGGTAACAAAGGCTGACAAGAGTGCTATATTCTTTGGGAAAGTGTTCGGAGCTACAACCAGAGGTGTAATTCAGATTCCCGTAATGATACTAGCGGCAATGGCTTTTGGTGTTACAATACCAGGAAACGTTATTGGTATAGTGGAGTGGATAATAGGTCTCCTTCTACTCGGAGTGGGCTTTTCCGCCCTATACCTGATAGTAACTATGAATTCCAGGGATTGGCAAACTCCGAACGTTATAGCGAATTTCATTAACTTACCTCTCATGTTTTCCAGTACGGCGTTATTTCCAAGTAGCTTCTTTCCGGTATGGATGAGAGATATTGCAGAGGTAAATCCGATAAGTTTCGCAGCAGATTTGGGCAGGGCGATAACTGTATACGGCGATCCTGATCCCATATACCTAGCATATCTAGCAATATTCGCCTTTGTCATGGTCACAATAGGAGTTGTAATAGCAAAGACACGTCTATCACCTGAGTAAGGAATAAAAACTTTCCTTGCATCGACTAGCAGTTTTAAGAATAACCTTACTAAGTGTGGAAGATCTTCAACGACTCTACGTAAAAAGTATAGTGACAGTAAAGAATTCCAGAAAGAGCTGAGAATCAGAATTTTAGCCTTTTTCCCTAAATCTTTCCATCCTATGCAAAGGGTCAGAAAGAGTTTTTATCCTCTTAATTAAACACAATCTGGGGGCCCGTCGTCTAGCCTGGTTAGGACGTCGCCCTTACACGGCGAAGGCCCTGGGTTCAAATCCCAGCGGGCCCATTTTTGTAGTACTAGAATTTCCACCATCCTATATCTAAGGGGGTAATGGCCTGTAGTATCGAAGACAGAAAGCTGATCAAGGTTACATGTCCTAATTCCTTGGGAAAGACCTAGCTCTTACAGTAGAGGTCCGACAATTGTCCATTCCTTTGTTATTATACTTCTTTACACTCTAACGGCAACGACAAAAATTCTCCCAGTAATAATCATTACTTGAACAAAGTTTATACTTGCGAGACAAATAAAGGCGAACTCAACCCTTCTCGGCAAAAAGGGGTCTCCTGCTTTACAGCTGCACCTTACCAGTGGTAGGGGCGGAGCTCCACAGACAGTAGGGTCGCACGGACCTGTTCAAGATGTTTAGGGAAGTAATGTAATCTCGATCATTTACCCACTCGCATCGAGGACAGAGGAACACCCGGTCAAGGAGGGTTAGGTCTTCACTCGCGTAATCGCACATAGGGCAGGTCCTAGACGTGTATGCGAAATCCACGAGAAGGATCGTCTAACCGTGGTTCTCTAACAGGGACTTCACGACGGACTTTAGCTCGTTGAAGACGACGTCATAGAGCCTCATTTTTCGGAAGCACTTGCCCACGAGCTTCTTTACCTGTATGTCCTCCATGACGAGAACGTCGTAGTTCTCAGCGAAGTACTTACCTAACGTCATGGAGAGGCGCTATATGCTTTGCTTGTAATACAGTTAATGGAACAGTAAGTCCAGGACGCTGCCTACATTAACATCATAGTGAATCCTCATCCCTAGTGCTACGTATTTCCCCATCGAAGGTCTCTCTTAGGTTCCTTAAGGTGCTCGTATGCCTTGGACAACTTGACCTTTGCTTTAAACCAGTTCTTGGAGACGAAAACCTTCTTTGAAAGCTCTCCGTGTAGGTGTTGTACCTTCCATAAGCCTCTCTCTCGCAAGGCTTCGCGTTGGGGGAAATACTCCCCGTCTGACGTCATGATGAGGTTCTTGATTTCCAGGTCCAGTATCGTGACCTTATTAACTTTAGGTAGCTTTGGGGGACTCGTAACCCCTCGACCACGGAGGAGACGTAGACCGTACCTGAGAACGTCAACTTCACGACAACTCGCTTAACCTTGTTCAGGAGGAAGTCCATGTGTGTGAGAACCTTGAAGACACCCAAGTGAGAAAGCCTTAACTTCATCGACTTCTTGGGGTAACCCTCGCCTTCCTTCTCTTCTTCCGCGTTGTCTTTACGCTTAGCACTTTCCGACCGCCCTTGGGTAGACCAGGGAGAAACATCTGTGCTTCTCCTTGGGGAGACGCACTAATCCGTCAAGGACCTTTTCCTAGCCTAATGGAAGCGGTCCGCAATGTTCTGAGCCACCCGAGAGTATAGTTGTTGATACTCTCCGTCATGCTTGCTAAGATCCAGGCGAGTTGCCTCAACTCGGTTTGGGTCAGACCTTTTCCATCCCTTAAATAGAAATAGGAACCCGCCCAACGCAGAGTGTCGTACAACTCACACCCCAACTTTAATCGGGCCTTTAACGCCCTAAATATTTGTCAATTAGCGTAGGTTCTAAACTTAGATCCTACGTCGGGCATTAGGGGAGTTCGGAATCACACCCATTAGGCTTATACAGAAGGGGCTATCCACCCTCACGGGTCTTTCGCCCCCTTGAACCCCCCATATCGATAAAATTATCCCTTACAGTTATTATTTTCCCTTCTCTCATTACAACGTAACCGGTGTCGTTGTACAAGTTTCTGGTGTATGTAAGACATCCCGCGTTAATACAACGAATAGAACGGAATTCCATGAGTGCGTGGGAATGTCCTAAGATAATTTCATCGGCTCTCGGGAACAAAACTCTGAAGTATAGGCAAAATAGGAATGGAGGGAGTCTACTATTGAGTTTCTTAAAGAACCTTGCGAGACTGTATTCTGCACTCTCCTTAAAGTATTGATGCCCGTGAAGGAAGACTACTTCATAACCCTTCCGTAAGATCTTTAAAACGTCAACGTCGCCATCTACACAGTCCTCATCTCCCTTAACGTACACAATTTTAGTCCTATCTCCATCTACTTGTAAAACCGATTTAAATGAGTCAAAATTGCAATCTCCCCCAACAATTATATCTCCCAATAATATTAGAATATCAGGACGCTCATCTCTGACAATTTCCCTCAATATTTCCACGTTAGTATTCGGATAGTGGATATCTGAAAGGATCAGTATTTTCTCATTGATAATGTCTAATCTAAGTTCTCGCAATCCTTGTTACAAACTTCTTAATGGAACTAAAGTTTTTCCTTAAACGGTGGAGTAAAGTATGAAATTTTGTCTAGAAATTCATGGATGAATTTTATTTTCTGATAAGGTAAGAGAAGTATATGACCTATGTTCCCCTCTTTGTAAATGCAGATAGCTTAGACGTCTTAATAGTTGGCGGCGGAAAAGTTGCTACCAAGAGGACTCTAGAATACCTAAAGATGGGCGCTAGAGTAACAGTCTTAACCCTTGAAGCCTCAAACGACATAAGACGTTCAGCCGCCAGAGTTATAGAGGGGAATGGGTACGATTTAACAGAGAACGGATTAAAGAACTTTAACTTAGTTATTACCGCTACAAACGATAAAAAATTAAACGAACGGATATGTGATATGGCCAAGAAAATGAAAGTAATATGTAATAACCCTACCTCCCCTGAACACTCGAATTGCATCTTCCCAATACATTATTACGATAAGAACTTTTCAATTGCAATAACGACATATGGTAAATCCTCCTTAGTGGCGAAACTTCTCTTAGATAAGATTAAGACCGAGCTATACGCGAACGAGTATATAGTCAATTTACTTGATACGATGTATAACGTCAAGTTAACCCTCAAAGAGAAGGAGGAGGATCCCTCGACCAGATACCGACTTTATCACGTAATATTTGAAGATCAAGAGTTTCAATCGAGTGTTAAAAAAGGGGATAAGGATTCGGCAATGAAGAGGGCTGAGGAGATAATAAATGGCACAATTGGTCAATAACATAATAGGAAATTACGGCTTGATCTCAGTTACATATAGACAGGTACCCATAACTAAACTTGGGGAACATTACATTAAGGAGAACGAAGTAAAGTATCTCAGAAATATCACCCAAGGAGAGTTCTTTTTATTACAGACATGTAATAGGATTGAAATATATGTTTTTTCAACTTCAGTTAACGACGAGATAGAGAAGCTCATAACCACTATTAATGAGTTTCATGGAGAGGATATCGGAAAATATGCGATAATTAGTTACGGAAAGGATGTAGTAGATCATGCCTTTAAGGTAGCTGCAGGCTTGGATTCCTTATCATTAGGTGAGTACGAGATTTTGGGTCAGATATCTCAATCCTTAAAATATATGGAGGAGAGGGGGATGTCAGGAAAATACATTTCATTGCTTTTTGAGAGGGCTATAAAGGCAGGTAGAAGAATCAGGATAGAAACCGAACTCTCTCGTGGTAAGGTTGGTGTATACTCTTTGGCCTTTGAACTAGTTAAAGAGAAAATCGATCTCAGAAGAGCAAAAGTACTTGTTATTGGAGCAGGCAACTTCGCTGAAAAAATTTTGTCCTTTTTGAAGGAGTTAGAAGCAAAGGATACTACTATTATGAATAGAACGGTGGAGAGAGGAGTAGATCTCGCTCGACGTTATAACGTAAAGTTCCTCCCGTTAAATTTGAACTCGTTAGGAAATTATGACGTAATATTCTCTGCAGCTCCTGTGGGAAGGGACATAAAGCTCGATTCCAGAACACTCACGATCGACTTCTCCGTTCCCCCCTCCTTCGTTGGCGATAACGTAATAACACTTGATGAACTTAGAGATATATCCGAGAGGAATTACTCGTTACGGAAAACCGTATTAGGAGAGGCAGAACGAATATTGATAGAGGAAGAGGAGAATTTCACTAAAGAGATATTGGATGAAATTTACGACTCTTACATTTCAACAATGATGCAGAGAATCGAGCGAATAAGACGTTCACAAGTGGATAGAGCTAAATCAGAACTGATGAAAAAAGGGGTTTCCTCCCCTTACGTATTTGAGATTATTGATGTAATGACTAGGTCTATAACGCAGAAGGCGATGGATCCAGTATTTCAGAAGTTGAAAGGGATGATCATGGAAGGTAATTTAACCATGGCCGAGGAAATCACTAAAATATTTGGTGAGGTAAATGGTGGAATATCCGACTCTAAGACCGAGAAGACTGAGAAAAAATGAACATGTAAGAAAATTGGTTGCGGAAACCACCCTATCGCCTAATCATCTGGTTCTTCCGATATTCGTAAAGGAAATTGGTAACAGTAAGGAAGAGATCGAGAGTATGCCCGGAGTCTATAGGTATCCAGTAAATGAAGAACTAATAAAGTACATTGAAGAGGTAAAGGAGAATGGCGTAAATTCGATTATCCTATTTGGAATTCCATCCTATAAAGACGAAATAGGCACTTCAGCAATTAAAAGGGACGGCGTAGTACAAAGTGCGTTAAAAATGATCTCAGAGACATTTGGTGAATCAATTATAAAGATAGCTGACGAGTGTATGGATGAATATACGACACATGGTCACTGCGGTTTAGTTATAGGAAATCAGAACGGTTATAGAATAGATAATGACGAGAGCTTAAAAGTGCACGCAGATATAGCTCTATCATTAGCGGAGAGTGGAGCTGATATAGTAGCACCATCAAGTATGATGGATGGAGTAGTCGGGAAGATCAGGGAAAAGTTGGATGCAGCAGGGTTTAATGATACTCTAATCATGGCATATTCTGCTAAATACGCTTCAGTATTTTACGGTCCTTTCAGGGAGGCTGCTACTTCGAAACCTGCTTTCGGGGATAGAAGAACCTATCAGATGGATCCGAGGAATGCAAAGGAATCGCTCAAGGAAATAGCACTTGATGTGGAGGAGGGGGCGGATATAATCATGGTGAAGCCAGCTCATACTTATTTAGATGTAATACGACTCGTTAAGGAGAATTTTCCCCACTATCCACTAGCTGCATACCACGTTAGCGGAGAGTACTCAATGATCAGAGCTGCGGGACAAAAAGGCTGGATAGATGAAAAAGTAGCTATGATGGAAGTGACATATGCGATAGCAAGGGCTGGAGCGGATATAATAATAACATATTTTGCTCAAGAAATAGCTAAAAGTCTTAGAGAGGGCTTTACGTTTTGAGCGAAATATTATGGAATGAGGCGCTAAGAGTTTTCCCAGGAGGAGTAAATAGTCCTGTAAGGGCTTCAGTAAAACCTTATCCGTTCTATGTTTCTCGTGCTGAAGGCGCTTATCTGTATACCGAAGAAGGACGAAGACTCATAGATTACGTCTTAGGATACGGTCCCTTGTTTTTAGGTCACGCAAATAGTTTTGTTAAAGAAAGAGTAATTCAGCAACTCGAAAAGGGATGGCTTTACGGCACACCGTCTCGAGCAGAACTCGAGCTTGCAAATCACATAATCCGTAGTATTACCTCAATTGAAATGATAAGGTTCGTTAATAGCGGAACGGAGGCCACTATGACAGCCATAAGACTAGCGAGAGGCTTTACGAAGAGAGAAAAAATTCTTAAATTTATTGGATGCTACCATGGTGCACACGATTACGCATTAATCTCTCCAGGAAGTGCAGCAGTTGACGTAAAAACATCAGGAATACCTTCATCAGTCATAGATACTGTGGCGTTATGTCACTTTAACGATATTGAGTGCGTCGAGAGGACGTTAAAGAAGGAGGATATCGCTGGAGTAATTGTGGAACCAGTTATGGGGAACATGGGAGTTATATTGCCGGATCCCGAATTTCTTAAATCTCTTAGAGAGTTCACTTTAACTTACAACTCAGTCTTGATTTTTGACGAAGTAATTACTGGTTTTCGTCTGGGCTTAGGAGGCGCTCAGGATGTATATAAGTTAAGGGCAGATCTAACTACTCTAGGGAAGATAATTGGCGGGGGTTTGCCTATAGGTGCTGTGGGTGGTAAACGAGAAATCATGGAAATGCTCTCACCAGCTGGAAACGTATTCAATGCTGGAACATTCAACGCTAATCCACTCTCTATGGTAGCTGGTTCAGCTTCTCTTGAGTTTTTAGAAAGGGAGAAGCCATATAGTATAGCCGATAAGGCGGCTAAAGAAGTATATGAGGAACTAGACCGAATTACGGTTAAACATGTTATAAATAGAATTAATAGTATGATGCAGATATTTTTTGGTATAGATTCGGTTAGAAATGCTGACGATGCTAGGAAGGCTAATAAAGGCGTTTATATGAAGTTGCAGGTCGAACTGTTAAAACGCGGAATTTTCCTACCCCCAAGCCAGTTTGAGACAATATTCACTTCTGTAGCTCATGATGATACTGTAATTAATGAAAGTATCGATGTAATTAGGATAGCTAAGAGGGAGCTCGAATGAAAATAAGGGTAGCTGCGAGAGGAAGCCTCCTAAGCAGAATACAAGCGGAAAAAGTCATTCACAAACTCAACGAATACGGTCTCCAAACAGAACTAATTGAAGTACGGACTAGAGGTGATAGAAACCAGGATGCTCCCCTCTACACTTTAGGAAAAGGGGTGTTTGAGAAAGAGGTAAACCTAGCTGTATTACAGGGAATCGCCGATATCGCTGTTCATAGTATGAAGGACCTCCCCACAGATCTTGTGGACGGACTCTCTATTGCAGCCGTATTGGACAGAGATCCACCATTTGACGCAATTGTTGGCAAATCTTTGTTGTCTTTAGATCAAGGTGACGTGGTAGGCACCAGCAGTATAAGAAGGAAAAATATGATATTGGCATATAATAATCAATTACAAATTAAGGAGATAAGGGGAAACGTAGACACGCGAATTAGGAAGTTGAAAGAGGGAGATTACGACGCCTTAATTTTAGCCGAAGCTGGGTTGAGACGGATAGGGGAAAATGGATTTGAGAGAATTGATCCCAAAATCGTAACGCCTGAAGCTAATCAGGGGATAATAGCTATTATAACCACTGAAAATTCCAAGGTAAGAGAGTACGTGAAGGAACTTAATAACGAGGATGTAATGATTGAGGCTATTGCAGAAAGAGCAGTAGTTAACAAGCTAAAAGGAGGATGTAATGTGCCGCTTGGCGTACTGTTTAAAAAGGAGGATGGTAAACTATTCGGAATTGCTGGTTATGCGTCCGATTTTAAGAAAGTTACAGTAGACATTACGTGGAAATCTACAGAACCTGAAGAGGCCGGTTCAAGATTAGGAAAAATACTAGTTGAGGCAATGAAAAATGAAGGTATTGTTCTTAAGACCTGATCCCTCTTTCAGTTATCAGGGATATAACGATATAACCAGTGTAAACCTCAGTATTATTACACCATATTGTATTCCGCACGAGGAACCTATAGAAATGTTTGATGGAGTTGTTTTCTTCAGTATTAACGCGGTTAAGTGTTTCAAAGGCTTAGAAAAAATTGTCTCAAAAAAGGTATTCGCAATAGGAGAAACGACGGCAACCGCATTAAAGTCCAATAGGATAAAGGCTGAATATCCAGAGGATTTCACAAGTTCCAGTCTTGCTAGACTTTTACTCTTAAGCGATGTAAAAAGCGTTATTGCATTCAGAAGCATGAAGGCTAATGACATTCTTAAGAAAGCGTTAACTGGTAAAATCCGTTATAGAGAGGAATACAACTATGACGTAAAACTCAATGAAGGTGAACTTGAAAAAGCGAGGAAGATCCTTAGAAACTGTGAGGTAGACGTTGTAGTACTAACAAGCGAAATGATAGCTAGTTTGGTAAAGGACTCATTATCATCTTGTGTAAAAGTTGTTTCAATAGGTCCTGTAACCTCCAGGGCGTTGGGGGAACTAAGTTATATAGAAGCTAAACGACATGATATTACTGGTGTAGATGAAGTATTAAAGGAGTTGAGCAGAAATGGACGTTAGACCGGAGGTCATCGAACTTCTCATAAAAGTGTTGAAAAAAGTGGATCCAACTTACATCAAGGATACGTTGGAACTAGAGTTCCTTCAAGAAAGAGAGGATAAGTTTGATACTTTTGGTAGATTTAAAAGCTCTTCAGGATACTACGAGTTTGCTATAAGTTTTGATAAGAAAGGTAACATAAAGAGAAGTCACGTAAACTTAATTTCTCCCTACAAGATAAGGGATGAACTAGAAAAGAAAATGTATAAAAAAGAGTGATTATTTTTTGGATAAGACTATACTACTGGTAATTGATGGCGCGTCATATGTTATACTAAAAGAGATAATAAATGAACTACCTAATATAAGGGATATTGCAAACACTGGAATTTTCGGTGAGATGGAGAGCGTATATCCTGCGTTAACTCCAGTAGCCCTCGCTTCACTTTTTACAGGAGTTAACCCAGAGTCGCATGGCGTAAACGGTAACAAGATATTCGTTAGAGGGAGGAGTATCTCTAAACCGATTTCGGCATTTTCGAGTTATTCCCTTCAAGTAGAGCCTATATGGTCTACATTGTCTAAACACGGTTACAAAGTTTTAGTTGGCTCTGCTCCACAGGCTTTACCTGATAGATGGAAGTTGGAATCCCTTCTCCTCTTTGATCCCTATAGGGCAAAGATTAAAGGATGTTCGGAACCCCTATTACTAAGCGAAGGTGAACGTAAGTACCTCTCCTCCACGTTCATAGTAAAAAGAGCCGACAATGGGTTTATCGTTAGCCTAGATGGTAACGAGAACGTTGTTGACCAGAACTCGTGGGTAGGTCCAATTGAAGCAAACGTGGAGTGCAGGGAGGTAGACTTTACGGCGATATTCTGGTTGAAGGCGTTTAGTAGAGGGGTTTACGTTACTCCATTTGTCTATTTTCAATCGAACTGGTCTAATAGGGAGGAGAAGAAACTAGTTTGGGAAAACGTGTTCAAAAGAACTCCTCCAATTCTTGACGGGGACTATAGAAGTTTAGAGAGGGGACTAATCACGTTTGACGAATATTTACAGACATTAGAAGCATCAAGTAAATTCTTTACCGTCTACAACACATATTTATTAGACGCTTTCCAATGGGATTTCGCAATAGTTTATACACCTATCATTGATAACATTCAGCATTTGCTCTACGGGGTTGATGACCAGTTTAGACATATAAAACAGGCTTACGCGATGGTTGATAATTTTGTAGGGATAGTGAAAGACAGATGTGACAACTTATTTCTAGTTTCAGATCACGGTATAGCTAAAGTCAAGAAGAAAATACATCTAAATCTAATCCTAAGGGAGATGAATTTACTTCATATGGATGGGGATGGGATAGATGAAAAGAAGACTAAGGCTTACTACGGCGGTGGAGGCGCAATAAGAGTAAATTTACGCGGAAGGGAGAGGAATGGGGTAGTAAGTAGAAGAGAATTTCCTCGTCTAATCAACTACATCGTATCGCAATTGGAGAGAGTTATTGAAGATAATGAATCCATTTTCCAAACAATAATAGCCAACGAAACTCCTGCCGGTGATAGGGAAGGAGATATAACTTTTACTATTAGGAAGGGGTATGCAGTTTCCAATACCTTATACGCAAGCGAAGCCATAGAGAACGTTAAGCCGTACGTAAGCGTTAGCGGTGACCATGGGTTCTTTAGAGATGAGGATTTTAGGGGAATCGTTATAGTGAAAATGAGGAACGTTAAGGCCCACAGAAACCTCAAAATAAAGATAATTGATATTGCACCAACTATTCTTAAACTTTATAACATCCAAAAAACTCTTGATGGAAAAGTTCTGGAAGAAATATTTAACGGTAAGTAGGAAGTGCTATGTACGATGGATGTTCATTTAAGTAAAAGACATGGAAGAGCGAGAGCTAGGAGGTATTCAGAGGTTGGTATGCCATATACTATTGAAGGAATATACGATGAAGGTAAACTTCGATTCCCTATTTCCACATGGTTCCTCCACTCCCCCATTGTCAAAAACGTTCCAAGTAACGTCCTTCCACGATTTACGGGATTTTTGAATCTTCCGAAGGGATATAAAAGAAACGGGATTTCAAAGGTTGAGGATATCGCCGTTAATACGCTTATTATTGGATGCGGAAGTTCGGGAATTTCTCTGCTAGAGGAAAACGCTAATGCTATGCTAGTTTGCGATAAACCGTTCGGAGAATTACCTTACGATGATTCTCCCGATCCCCATGATGAGAGGATACTTGACAAGCTCAAAACTATATGGAAGGAGAAATTGAATAAGGTCATAAATGGAAGGTATATAGGATTGTTCGATGAGGGCGTAGTGATTGTTACAGAGGAATCATTTATCATTGTTAAGCCAGAAAAGACGATCTTTGCGGTTGGTGGTAGACATTTACCACCCATTATGGAGGGCAATGATTTACCGGGATTTGTTTCTTATGATTTATTTCTGGAAAAATACAAAAACACTGCAAAAGATGTTGTAATTTTTGGTTCTACCAACGATGCATTACGAGCAGCACTAAACGTAAGGGGAAGGGCGTTAGTTCTTTATAAAGAGTGGTTATTTAGTAAATTTTATATTGAAAAAGTAGAGGAAAGGGGTGTTGAATTAATTAAGGTAAAAGACGAAGCGCGATTACGTGGTAAGAAAAAGGTAAGTTCAATCGAATTTGACGGTCGTGAATTAAAGGTTAATCTTGCCGTTTTCGCCGTAATCAGACAACCCAGAATTGAAGCTACTGCGAATTTCGGTTGTAAATACGAGTTAAAAAACGGAGGAATCTACGTGCCAAAAGATTGTAATGCGGTCGGGGGTGCTATAGGAATCTCTGAGCCCCACCTTTCTTACCTTTCAGGAAAAGAAAATGTTCAAGACTTACCAGAAGTTAAGGAACTTGAACCTCAATTGTTCAACAACATTGAGGGAATCTATTTCTATAGTAGGGGTGGGTATATATGCGAATGCGAAGATGTCACTTTTGGGGACGTAAGTAAAGCAATAACGAGAGGCTACAATACTGTAGAATCCATAAAGAGGGTTACTGGAGCATGTACTGGAGAATGTCAAGGGAGACAATGCAGCTTCTTGTTAGGAAATCTAGTAAAAGATCAAAATCTAATTA
Organism: Sulfolobales archaeon HS-7; assembly: GCA_019704295.1. Lineage (GTDB taxonomy): Archaea > Thermoproteota > Thermoprotei_A > Sulfolobales > Sulfolobaceae > HS-7. Next base: position 1,793,573 of record AP024596.1, read on the forward strand.
CGTTTAGATCGCCGTTACTTCCGGTGGTCTCTACATGATAACCATTGTTGGGGCGGGAGTTCACGGCTTAAGCCTAGCTTATCATCTGATAAGGAAGGGAATTAACGATATAACGATAGTTGAGGCAGTCAGGGTGGGATATGGCAGTTCGGGTAGGAACCTAGCTAGGTTCAGGTTAAACTTCAATGATGAAAATAACGTCAAGTTCGCAAGGGAAGCTATACAGTATATGTGGAAGGCTAGGAAAAAGTTGAATCTAAATCCAATGATCTACAAAGCCGGTTATCTCTGGCTTCTTAAGAAGGAAAAGGATATATCAAATTTCAGGAGGTTAGACGTTATGTGGAAGACATATGAAGTAAAGGGAGGTTTTATAGAATGTAAAGATTTTAGATACATTAACTTTGAAGGTGAGTGTTATTTTTCACCTGAAAGCGGAGCTTTTCATCACGACTATTTAACATATGGAATCTATGATAAAATAAAGGACGTTGCAAAGTTCGTTTATGGGAACGTTACGGGAATAAATGTAAGATCGGGAAAGGTTGCAAGTATAAGAGTAAATTCCACGGATTTGGAGACAGAAAAACTAATAGTTACGGCGGGAGCGTGGACACCGAGGCTCTTAAGTCCTATCGGAGTAAATTTACCAATAACTCCAGTAAGGAAGGAAGCGTACATAACTGAGGATATAGAGTTCAGAATAAAGCCACTTATTATAGACGCTGAAAGCGGCGTCTCGTTTTCTCAAACCCTTAAGGGGGAAATTATAGGGGGAGGGCCTGAAGAAAAGGAAGGATATGTAGAATTTTCAACATCGTTTTTTCACATGCTAAACTTTCTAAGAACAGTAAAGAAAATCGTTAATGGCTTACATAATATTGGAGTTCTAAGATCTTGGAGCGGATATTATGAGATGACGCCCGACAGGTCTCATATAATGGGCTATGATTCGAGCTGGCCAGAAAATCTCTTTGTGGATGCAGGATATAGTGGCCACGGTATGATGTTTGGGCTATACTCAGGGAAATTAATGAGTGACCTAGTTGCGGATAATACAGCAAGCGAATTCATAAGGATCTTTGGACCATCAAGATTTAATGAAGGAAGACTGCTCGCTGAGAGCATGGTTATTTAGACAGTTGCTACTTTTTTCCGATTCACTCCTCCATTAATATCTTGTATCCTAAGGAAGAGATTATGTTACTAATCTCCCTCGTATATCTTACCACATCTGAGGACATATCGGAATTAACTCTAACTTTTAACGCAAGTGGCTTAAACTCCCTATTTTCGATAAAAATTCTAATTAAAGTCCTTTCCGAGGGTGCGCATATCATATTACCTCCGATTTTTACAATCTCACATACTCCCTTCATCTCCTCAGTTAACTTCGGGAGAATCTCCCTAATTTGTTGTGAGTTTTCCGTAAGGACGGTCATTGTTACTGAGAACACGAATTCAACCTCTAATTGATTTTTTTGACTGGTATTTTATATTGTTCTACGAACTTCTTTACGTATTCGATCATTCTCTTCTCCCCCTTAACGTATTTTAGCTTAAGTTTTCTATAGCTAAATACTAGGGCCTCATTTTCATTACTGTATACTATTATTTTACCCCTTACCTTCCCATGTATATTCCTTACGAACCTTGCAAAGATATACGTTTCCTTCCCTATCTTAACCTTATGACACTCGCCTACTTTATAAATTGGTTCGCATCTCGATGTAGAATTTTTCACCTCTACAATAGGATCGGCAACTTTTACTAAAATTGTCCTTACCCTATGTTTCCCAGTTCTACTATTGCAATTTTCTACTAACAACTCCATTCTTAATCTCCTCTACTGATTCTGCTATTCCTGCTAGATCTATTTTGTCCTCGAGATATGCGTCAATAAGTACCTCGTTTTTCATAAGTTTTCTCACTAATGTCCTTCGAGTATTAATAGACATGTTTCTGTATATCCTAAGTAGTATTCTCTGTATTCGTATCCTTTTTTCAATCTCCGAAAGTCCCTTGTCTAACGCTATATTTAAGTCGTCCCCCTTTGCTATGGCGTCAGATGCGATCTCAGCTGATATGGCCGATGGTCGTATCCCCTCGCCGCTCAAAGGGAATACTAGACCCCGCGCTTCACCTATTCTAAATTGTTTATTATTTACTTCAGATATTGATATAGGAGCTCCCCTTAAATCGAGGATTTCGTAATTTTTGAAGTTTCGTTTAATATAACTCAAAACAAGCTCACGTGAATTTGGATACTCAAGAAAGCCCGCTCCTACATTAATAATTCCTTCTTCGTCTGGAAAGATCCAATAAAATCCAGTCAATGATGTATTGAATTCGAAAACTGCTGTATCATCAAAATTATCCACTTTCATAATAACTCTCGTCGTATACACCACTTTCCTATCCATCGGATAGGGACCTCTACTATCCAAAATAAGGTCGAACCCCTCGTTAACGTTTTCTAATCTAGAGGCAACCAGAAGTCTGCTCCTACTTCTCATCGAATCTATCCACTTACCTTTATCGATTACGAGCCACTTAGGATACCTGTAATTTACGCTATAAATCTCCTCTCCATCGAGTTTAAATAGGAATTTTTTTACCTCATATTTTACAGGCCATTTTATTTTGGGGTAATATACATTCGGTACTACGTCTCCACACGGTTTAATGTAATGTTGAAATGGATCTATTACAGTTACGGCGTAACCTTTTTCGCTTAACAACGCTCCGGCTAACGAACCCGCTACGCCTCCACCTATTATTCCAATTCTCATAGATTTCACGATCTATACAAATCTTTAAATATCGAAGTTTAATAGTTTGATTTAAACGTGAAAGTTTTGAAGAGAAGGGAAAGCGATAATCCTCCTGAGCCATATATGTACTCGATGTTCTCAGCGTATGCCAAGGGGGCTAAAAATAAAAGCATAAGTTTAAAGCTGGGTGATGTTATTGAGACCGAAATCATAGATATAGACGATAAAGGCAGAGGTATAGGAAAGTATAAGGACTTTAAGGTAATAGTGAATGGGGGAACTGTAGGGGACATAGTTAAGTTGAAGGTAATGAAGATAAAAGATACAGTGGCTTACGGTGTTCCGATAGAGATATCGTTTAATAAGCGCCTAAAAGAGCTCTATTGAATTTATCAATTTAGATTCTTCAAATGAAGTAATGAAAGGCATTATTTTAGGTGGGGGCATTGCAGGCTTACTAGTTGCAGAGAAGCTTAACTATCCAATTATAGAGAGTAACCCGAGGGTTGGCGGTACTTTTTCACAAGAAATTAATGATATTACCCTCCAGATGCCTTGCGTAGTAGGTAAGGAGTGTGCTAACTACCTTTCACAATATGACATTCCCTCGGTTGAAATTGATATCCTTCCAATGTATAGGAAGATTGAGCACTTTCAGGAAAAAGTCGGTTTTAATTTATTACGACTTGAGGAAGTCGAATGGTTATCCAAATTTACTTCAAAAAAGTTATATATTGTATATCTTAAAGATTTTGTTAATAAGCTGACGCGAAACAAGCGAATAATAAAATCTAGATTGTCCATGATAAAGGATAACGTTGTACGCTTATCGAATGGAATGACGTTTGACACGCCTGAGATAGTTAACGCTTCCAGTCGGAAAGCTCTAGCCTCAATTCTTGCTTTAGATTTAGGAAAACTCGGGTCTATTTTAGCCGCCGTTTTTGCGATAGCTACGAAGAAGGAAAACGTTGACTGGAATCTCATGCTTAATGGCGCTCGTGGGGATTTGTTTTCAATAGTTTTAAGGGATAATAGAGGGAAGGAATACGATCTGTATTTCGTCTATTCATTCTTTAATTCCGCTTTATCGTTCCCGTCTAACTTTAGAGATAGAATATATAGTAATCTAAAAAGAAGACGAGTCTTATTAAGGGAGAAGGTAATAGCTGATAGGCTTCTTATTTTCAATGAGGGTATCGTGTTTGGAGAATTACCTATGGACGATTTTATTCATGTAGGTAGACTCGGTCTGTGGAAAAACTTCGACATATGTAGTACGATAAAAAGTGTAGACGTAGTTGGATAAGCCGGGGGCGGGATTCGAACCCGCGATATAACGGGTGACTAGCTATACCCCTGCAGCCCCTAGCGCCATACGGTGTCGCCTTAGGCCGCTCGGCCACCCCGGCACTCATAAATATATGATCCGCGAACTTAAAATGTTTAATTACGTCTAACGGGTGTGTAATAATGATTAAGATGACAGAGATAGGCGAAATTTTAAACGAGATAAGGACGATTACCGAGTTCGTCATTGTTGGCGACACTATAGTTGATGTTACCCTTAAAAGGAAAGGTACCGAGAGTGACGTTGATATTTTCCCTACAACTATAAGCGCATTTGCTGATGAGGACGTAATAAGGAATTTTGCCTATAGTAACGGTTGGGATTTCGGTAGAACTCCGATAGATACTCCGCGGATTGTTGTGGAACTTGACGAAGGGCAACTTCAACTTGACTTCTACGATAATATTCAAGATTTTTACGTACCGTCTAAACTTCTTGATTCGTCTATAGAGGTTAAAATTGGAAATTACACTTTCAAATCAATTCCCTTAGAAGGATATGTCGTATTGAAAGCTTATGCATATAGGGAGGAGGACGAGGATGAGCTAAGGTCCCTTTCGATGATCCTATCGGAAAAAAACATTCGTATTGAAGTAGACAAAATTACGTCGTTCTCTGAACTATTTGAGGATTCGACTCAGAGTATAGTAAAAAGATTGAAGAACTTAGGTATTATTCGTTAAGCGCTCTTCTTAGAAGCTAACTCCTTTCTTTTCAGTCTCAAGTTCTTACTATGACATCTTCTGCATTTACTTGCCTCTACAGAATTTGTTGCCCCGCAGTTCCTACAGATCTTTTTCTCTAACAATCTTTTCCTTACTATTTGCGCTTTGACAGGGTCGTTTATTGGCATGTAAACCCCTAGAAGAACATATTAATCTAGCATATAAAGGTTTATCCAAGCGAGTGAGTCTTATGAAACTTCCACTAGACTATGTATGCATAAATAGCGGACTGCTTTGTGACAGATGCCAGTCCTTAGTAGACGAGGGGCAAATTGACGACTTTGAGATAGAGGTTATGAAGAGTTTGATAGAGATAGAGGGGGAAGTTAGGGAACTAAAAGACTCTACCTATAATAAGTCTCTACAAGTGAACAACCTAATCATAGTAGTCGTTACCAGCGGTCCTGATATGACTCAACAAAAATGGGTAAAGGTAGCTAAGATGCTTCACGAAAAGTTGGGTAAAAAAGTTAGAATAATTGAGAATACAAATAACATTAAACAGGGAGTTATACAGGTTATGTTTCCTGCTAGGGTACTGGGGGTTAATACTGTTTGGCTTCCCGACGGTTCTGTTCAGCATATAGTCAGGATAACAAAGGAGGACAAGAAGGTACTTCCAGCTTCAGATTCAGAATTAGAGACTCTTTTAAGCAAACTGTACTCTACACAGATTAAAATAAGAGCTGAATAGCTAATGTATAAAACCCATTTCACCTCGGAAGTAACACCAGAATTAGACGGTAAAACAGTTTTTTTGGCGGGATGGATTCACACAATAAGGGACCTCGGGGGCAAGAAATTCATTCTCCTGAGAGATAGAAGCGGACTAATTCAGGTTGTTGTCAGTAAGGACAGCGCGGCTTATAACTCGGTGTCTGAACTTACGTTAGAGTCTACAGTTCAAGTGGAAGGAATAGTTAAGTCCGATAAAAGAGCTCCAAGTGGAGTTGAAGTGCACGCACTGTCAATTAAACCCTTTAGTATAGCGAAATCTCCGCTTCCCCTAGAAGTTTCAGGTAAAGTCGAGTCGGATATCGAAACTAGGCTTAAAGAACGGGTGCTCGATTTAAGGCGTGTAGAAATGACATCAGTTTTAAACATTTCATCGGAAGTTATTAGGTCTTTCCGGAATACGCTTTACAGTAAAAGATTTATTGAAGTATTTACGCCGAAGATAATAGCCTCTGCGACTGAGGGGGGAGCTCAGCTTTTCCCAGTGATTTACTTTGGTCGAGAGGCATTTTTAGCCCAAAGTCCTCAGCTTTATAAGGAGTTGTTAGCGGGAAGCGTAGAAAGGGTTTTTGAAATAGCCCCAGCATGGAGGGCTGAAGAGTCAGATACCCCATATCATCTTTCAGAATTTATTAGTATGGATGTCGAAATGGCGTTTGCCGATTATCATGACGTGATGGAATTGCTTGAGGACTTAGTGACCAACATGATTGACGTAGTAAAAACCCACTGTGGAAAAGAGCTTGCCGAACTTAAACACGAACTACCTAATATTACCAAACCTTTTCCTAAAATTTCCTATAGCGAAGCACTTGAGATACTTAGAGGGAAGGGATTCACAATAAAGTTCGGTGATGATATTGGAACGCCTGAGGCAAGGATATTAGCGGAAGAAGTGGGAACTCCTTTCTATTTCCTTGTCGAATGGCCATCATTTACACGTCCATTTTACACCAAGTCAATCGATAGTAATCCAGACCTGAGCGAAAGCTTCGACTTAATGTACAAGTGGATTGAAATTGCCTCTGGCAGTACACGCAACCATAACAGGAAAGTACTCGAGGAGAATCTGAGGAGGAAAGGTCTAAATCCTGAGAACTTTGAGTTCTTCTTAAGGTGGTTTGACTACGGAATGCCACCCCATGCGGGATTTGGGATGGGCTTTGCCAGACTTATGTTGTTCTTCACTGGTTTGAATAATGTTAAGGAAGCAATACCCTTTCCACGCGACAAGAAGCGACTTACACCATAATTTTTTGCAAATTGAGAAAATCTTACCTTTTTTGAAAAATAACGCCAGGAATGAACTAGCGTTAAACCTATAATGTAATCTGTTGATAATTCTACTGCGGTTATTAAAATGGTAACAATGAGACAGCTACCTCCAGATAAAGTAATAGAAAAATTGGCATATTACATAAAGGAGAGTATCCAAGAGATATCTCCTCCACAATGGGTGTATTTTTCAAAAACAGCCAGCTTTAAGGAGAGAGTTCCTGACGACGTTAGGGATTGGTGGTACGTTAGAGCAGCCTCTATTCTTAGACATGTTTACATATATGGTGCAGTAAGCGTAGGAGATACAAAGATGATTTACGGTTCTAGAAAGCGAAGAGGAACGTTACCCCCTGAGTTCAGAACGGCCCCTGGCCATGCGAATAGGATGATAATGCAGCAGCTTGAAAAGGCTGGACTGGTCTTTAGAACAAAAAAAGGCAGAAGATTAACTTCTAAGGGAAGATCTCTACTTGATAATATAGCAATTCAGGTATTTGATGAAATATCAAAATATAATCCTGAGTTAGTAAAGTACAGATAAGGTGAGTTAAACGTCAAGCGATCAAGATTATGACCCAGAATTGGAGGAAATGTTAAGGAGAAAAGCAGCTTCAATGAGGAAAAAAGAAGATGCAGCAAGAGAGGCGCAAATAAGGGCGCAAAAGGAGGCCATTCTTAGGAGCATTTTGACGGAGGAAGCTAGACAACGACTGGCAAACATAAGATTAGTTAGGCCGGAAATAGTAGACGCATTAGAAAATCAGCTAATCGCTTTAGCGCAAAGTGGAAGAGTCAGGACGCCAGTATCAGATGAAGAACTTAAGGAGTTATTGGAGCAATTATTTAACAGGGATAGAAGGGACTATAACATCAAAATAAAAGAAAGGGGTTGGAAATGAGTAAGCATAAGACATTACCGTTAAAGCTCAGGTTAGGCAAAGCGATGAGAAGGACTTCTCCAGTACCAGCTTGGGTCATTGTTAGAACTAACTCTAAATTCAGGACAAATCCTATAAGGAGAGAATGGAGAAGAAATAAGCTCAAGGTGTAATAAATTGAAGGAAAAGGAAAATTTTGAAATGGTAATTTCATTTAGGAGGCTGGTAAATACCAGGCATGCTAACAGGGCAGGTAGAGCAATAAAATTATTACGAAAAATGGTGGCAAGACACACCGGAGCAGAAAAAGTGATAATAACAAATGAACTAGTCATGTTGATAACCAGAAAAGGAATGGAGAAGCCTCCGAATAAAGTTACAGTAGTAGTAAGCAAAATAGCGGAAAAGATCTATATTGTGAAGCCCGCGGTAAAGGTTAGGACATGAACCTAGAGAAGCTAACTATCTTCAATGTCAATGCTGTGGGCGTCTATATGTTTACCAACGATAAATTTACGCTAGTCCCTAAGGGTGTAGCCGATAGCGTAAAGGCTGAGGTAGCGAAAACGTTGCTCACCGAGGTTATTGAAGCAACCATATCAGATACAGCGCTCTTAGGTGTCATGATAGCTGGTAATAATAAAGGATTGCTCTTACCGTATAACATCAGGGATACCGAAATCGAGACAGTAAAGAAACTTGACATCCCTTATGGAATAGTAAAGTCGAAAGCTAACGCGCTCGGAAATATAATTCTGGCCAATGATAGAGCAGTGCTAATTTACGAAAGGATGGAGGAGGAGAATTTGAAGATAATCAAGGATGTATTAGGAGTTGAGGAAATTAGGATTGGAAAAATAGCTAATATGCTAACTGTTGGAAGTGTAGGGGTAGTGACTAATAAGGGTGGTCTAGTCCATGTTGATGTTACAGAAGAGGAACTTACCCAATTGAATACCCTATTTAAAGTAAAGATTGACGTAGGTACAGTCAATTTCGGAAACACGTTTATTAGAAGTGGACTCGTCGCAAACAGCAAAGGTATAATAGTTGGAAATGCAACTACTGGTCCTGAAATAGTAAGAATCCAAAAAGCATTGGGTGAGTAGTGTGAAAGTAAAAATATTCGTAGTAAAAGGAGAAGCAGTATTTAATGTATCAAGGTATCCAACAGTCCAGAAGTTCACGAAATTCGTTACAGCCTTAAATGAGGTACAAGCAAAGGAAAAGGTTTACTCCGAGCTTGGAAGCAAGAATAAGATAAAAAGATACAATATTAGAATTACCGAAATAAGGGAGGTCGAACCCGAACAGGTTAAGGATAGAAGTATACTGGCATTACTTAAGTTAGACAAAATTATCCTTGAGAGGTGAAAAAAAGTGTCTCAACAAGCTATTTCTCTTGAGGAAGTGTTAGCAGCCGCAGAACAACTTAAAGCGTATATTGAGAATTTACAGAATGTCCTTAATGAATTGGGGGAAAGACTAGAGTCCATTACCTCCTCTAAGGAGGCAATAGCCGCTATTCCCAACAAAACCGATTACATAGTGTCTCTGGATAAGAGAGGATATGCTCTAGCTAAAGTTACTGGGTTTAATATAGATAAGATCTACGTTTACTTAGGACTTAACTATTATGCCTTTGCCCAACCACAAGACGTCATTAAGTTGTTAGATAGGGAGGAAGAAGATGTAAAGAAGTCCATAGAATCAGTGCAGGGGGAACTAGCTAAGGCAGTAAATGAATACAATAGAATCAGTGCAATTCTTCAGCAGGCTAGAGAGAGTTTGGACTCAGAAGAAGAAGAACCGAAAGGTGCCTAGTTTTGTTTCGATAAAATAAAGAAAGCCTTTTCTAGATTTTCTGATTCGATAAGGAAAGACGATACAAAAGAAGAGAATAGTGTACCACAAGATAGCAGAGGAGTTTTCGATTTTATTAGATACAGAGAAATTAATAGTGATAAAATAGATTCTACAATAGATGAAATAAAGGAAGAACTGATCGAGAGTGACATAACATTAGACACTTTGGAGGTAATAAGTAACAGATTAAAGTCTGAACTAGTGGGAAAAAAAGTAAAAAGAGGAAGCGAAAGCGAAATAATTATATCATCATTAAGAAACGTTGTAAAAACGATCCTTGAGAGGAGCACGTCCACTGAAGACCTTTTAGAGAAAATAAAGAATTCGCAGAGACCGTTTGTGATTATGTTTTTTGGTGCAAACGGTGTAGGGAAGACAACAACAATAGCTAAGGTCGCTTATCTGCTAAAGAAAAATGGTATGACATCCTTAATAGCCGCTACTGACACGTTTAGAGCAGCTGCACAGGAACAGTTAGAGTATCATGCTAATAAGTTAGAAGTACCTCTCATTAAGGGTAAATACGGGGGAGATCCATCAGCCGTCGCATTCGATGCTGTAGCTTCCGCTAAAGCTCGAAGATATGACGTTGTATTAATTGATACCGCAGGTAGAATGCATAACGATAAGGACCTAATTGAGGAGTTGCGAAGGATGGTTAAAATAGTCCAACCGCAAGAGAAAATATTAATAATAGACTCACTGGCGGGCTATGACGCTTTGGAACAGGTAAAAGCTTACGACAGGGCAATTAATTTCACTGGACTGATCGTGACCAAAGCCGACGCAGATGTAAAGGGAGGAATAATTCTTTCTATAGCTGCAGAGTTGGCAAAACCTATATATTATCTTGGGATAGGTCAGGATTATAATGATTTAGTAAAATTTTCTCCTGAATGGTTAATACCTAAGCTACTCCCAAATAATTAGATTTTTATAACTTACGGTAAATATTAATTATATGGCAGAGCAGGGTGGGGATCTTAAGAAATACTTCAGTGGGTTAAGGGACGGATGGAAAAGGATATTATCAGTATCAAAGAAACCAGATAGAAAGGAATTTTCATTTGATCTGAAGATAACTCTGTTAGCAATAGCGGTTGTTGGGATTATAGCATACCTAATTCAATTAGGTCTTTCCCTAGTTTTTGGGTGAGCTTTTGGAGAGAACTAAGGCAAGTAATTTTTACGCTATAAAGGTAACCGCTGGTCAGGAAATAAACGTTGCATTAATGATAGAGGAAAGGGCGAAATTACAAGGAGAAGTTAACATATATTCTGTGATTATTCCCCCCAATCTAAAGGGATATGTAATTGTTGAAGCAACAGGCCTTCATGTAATAAAGCCGATAATAGCTGGAATACGATATGTTAAAGGATTGGTTCCAGGCATGCTTACCGACGCAGACATCTCACAGTTTCTTGAAAAGAAAACAGTTCAACATGGTTACAAGGCCGGCGATATGGTAGAGATAATAGCAGGTCCGTTTAAGGGAATGGAAGCACAGGTTGTAAGAGTGGAGACGAGCAAAGACGAAGTGATGCTCACAGTTCTTGAATCCGCATATCCGCTTCAGGTTACGGTACCCACAGATTATATTAGGCCCTCTAAGAAAAAATAGTTGAACAAAGTTGGTAATGAAGACTCTAAAGTTTACGGTAGAAGGTGGTCAGGCTAGGCCTGGTCCCCCATTAGGCCCCACGTTGTCACAAATGGGTATAAATGTTGCAGAGGCCGTGAAGAGAATAAACGACGTTACAGCCGACTTCAAGGGGATGACGGTTCCTGTAACGCTTGAAATAGATACCGATACTAAGAAGTATGAGGTAAAGGTTGGTATTCCTACAACTACTGCCCTTCTACTTAAGGCTGCGGGAGCACAAACACCATCTGGAGACCCAGCACATAAAAAAATTGGAAACATATCTCTGAAGGACGTAGTTAACGTAGCGATAACGAAGAAGGATTCTCTAACGGCCAAGACGCTAGAGGGTGCTGTAATAACTATTCTGAGCTCTGCAGCCACTATAGGATTAACAGTTGAAAATGAGGAACCTAAAAAAGTTATTTCAGATATCTATAATAATAAGTACAGCGAAATGCTAAAAGAGTTTCAAAGTAAATGGGGTAACTCGTCATGATGTTTGATGAGGGTAATGTTAAGAAAGCAATAGAGCAGGCATTATCACGGGAAAATAATCCCGAGAGGAAATACTTACAATCGGTGCAAATTGACGTAGTACTTAAGGATATAGATATGAAGAAAGGTGAGGTAAAACTAAGAGAATCAGTAGTTTTACCTAATAGACCCTCTAAAGAGAGAAGAGTATTTGTTATTCCTACCATAGAACAACTTGAGAAAGTTAAGGAGTCTAAACCCGCTACGATTATGACAAAGGACGAGCTTCAGAAACTCCAAGGAAACAAAAAGGTGGCAAAGAAAATTGCAGCTAGACATGAGTGGTTTTTGATAGCTCAAGACTCAATGGCATTAGCCGGTAGGGTGTTAGGACCTGCATTGGGGCCTAGAGGTAAATTTCCTATTCCAGTACCGGGTAACGCTGAAATGAGTGAATTAGTAGATAGGTATAAAAAGTCAACTATAGTGAAAACGAAAGATCAGCCTCACATTCAAGTTTTCGTGGGAACAGAAAACCAAAGCGTTAACGAACTTTACGGAAATATTGAGGCGGTTATGAATGTTATTGAGAGCAAGATAAGAGTAGAGTTTATAAAACTACTTTACGTGAAGACGGACATGGGTAAACCACAGGTGATAAGGAAATGATGACTGAGAAGAAAATTCCTAAATGGAAGCTTGAAGAGGTAAATGAGCTAGAAAAACTTCTAAAAGAAAACAAGGGATTTATAATCGCTTCGGTGGAAAGTTTTCCTGCAGATAAACTACACGACATTAGACGAAGGTTAAGGGGAAGGGCTTTACTTAAGGTAACTAAGAATAGTCTAATGGATATAGCATTAGAGGAAGCGGGGATTAAGAATGAGGAGATCCGGAAATATTTAACAGGTCCTAACGTAATTATATTTACTAGCGAGAATCCGTTCCTCTTAGATTTGGAGTTATCGAAGAATAAGCTCAGGAAATTCGCTGTGGGAGGAGAGAATGCTGATGAGGACGTAATCCTGCCGGCAGGAGATACAGGTATAGCGGCAGGTCCTATGTTAAGCGTTTTTGGGAAACTGAAAATCCAGACTAAAGTTCAAGACGGAAAAATACATATAGCTAAAGATACGGTAATTGCGAAAAAAGGGGAGAAAATACCTCAGGAGATAACTCCGATTTTACAGAAGCTTGGTATTCAGCCTGTATACATTCAACTTAAAATTAAGGGTGCTTACTACGAAGACATAGTAATTAACGGAGAAAATCTGCACCTTAATATCGATGATTATAGAATGAACGTTATAAGCGCACATCTATTCGGGAAGCAACTGGCAGTAGAAATTTCCTATCCTGCGCCAGAGGTATTAGACGAAATTATACTGATAGATGTAAGAAGGGCGATTAGCCTAGCTTCAGAATTGGGTTACGTGACGCCTGAAACAGTTCGACCTATCCTGGTTAATAGCGCTGTTAGGGCCATGGTACTAGCGTCTTCAATTAGTAATAAGGTCGACTTAGGAATTGAACTAGCAAAACCACAGGAGAAAAAGGAAGAGAAGAAGGAGGAACAGGAAAAGAAACCCGAAGAGGAGAAGAAAGGTCCCAGTGAAGAGGAAATAGCAGGGGGACTTGCGAGCCTCTTCGGATAAAAGACTTTTTAAGAGAGTATGTAATGAAAAATAGGTAGGTGTAATATATGGAGTACATATACGCTAGTTTACTGTTACATTCTGCTAAGAAGGAAATAAGTGAGGAGTCCCTGAAAAACGTTCTTTCAGCTGCGGGGATTACTGTTGACGAAGTAAGAATAAAAGCTTTGGTAGCTGCTCTTAAGGAAGTAAATATAGACGAAGTTCTAAAGAATGCAACGGCAATGCCAGTAGCAGTGGCACAGGCAGCGCCTGCACAGGAGAAAAAGGAAGAGAAGAAGGAGGAACAGGAAAAGAAACCCGAAGAGGAGAAGAAAGGTCCCAGTGAAGAGGAAATAGCAGGGGGACTTGCGAGCCTCTTCGGATGAAAACACTTAAAGATTTTTAGACGTTTTTAAAAACTGATAACTAATGGAACAACGTGAGTATAGACTATCTTTCTTTGACAGGAATAATTACATAAGAAGGGCGTGTGTTTCGTGTGGTACTCCTTTTTGGAGCAAGGGAAATAACGATAAATGTGCCGACACGCCCTGTACTAATTACTACTTTTTCGATATGGAACTAAACACCCCGAAACTTAATGTTAAGCAGTCGAGGGAATTATTCATTAATTTCTTTAAACGTAAAGGGCACACCTACATTTCTCCAAGGCCAGTATTAGCTAGATGGAGGGAGGATCTCTATCTCACCATTGCCAGCATAGTTGTGTTTCAGCCTCATGTGACAAGTGGATTAGTAGAACCCCCAGCAAATCCGCTGGTTATTTCTCAGCCATCAATAAGACTAGACGATATAGACAACGTTGGTGTTACATTTGGAAGACATTTGACAACTTTTGAAATGGCAGCCCATCACGCGTTCAATTACCCTGATAAATACGTATACTGGAAGGATGAAACAGTCGAGTATGCTAAGGAGTTCTTCACTGAAGAAATGAAGATCCCTGAGGAAATGCTAAACTTTAAGGAATCCTGGTGGGAAGGTGGTGGTAATGCGGGTCCGTGTTTTGAGGTTACTGTTGGAGGATTAGAGTTAGCTACTCTAGTGTTCATACAGTATAGGAAGAATGGAGATAATTATGAACCTCTTCCCCTAAAAATAGTTGACACCGGCTATGGAGTGGAAAGAATAGCTTGGTTCTCGCAGAGATCTCCTACCGCATTTCATGCAATTTACGGAGAATTAGTTGCCAAATTCTTTGATAAGATTGGGATATCTCCTCCTAACGAGGAGATTCTGAGGAAAGCCTCATATTACGCCGGCCAAATCGATACCGAGAACCCAGAAACGTTACAAAGGCATTTCAGGATGGTGGCAGAATCCTTAAAACTCGATACAAATCAGGTAAGGCAAGAACTTGAGACTTCCTCCAGAGTCTTTCAGGTTTTAGACCACACTAAGACCGTTGCTATGATGTTAGGAGATGGTTTAGTTCCGTCAAATACCGGTGAAGGTTATTTAGGACGATTAGTTATAAGAAGGGTTTTAAAGGTTCTTAGGCTCCTGAGATCATCCGTTGACCTACTTGATTTAATTAAAACACAGATCGATTACTGGAAGGACGATTTCCCCCAGTTAAGCAAAAATAGGAACTACATTATCGATGCGGTAAGTAGCGAAGTTGAGAAGTTTGAGGAGGCATTGAGTAATGTAAACTCTGCTATATCTCTCCTTAAAAGAGAGGGGGGAAAGTCCCTAATAAAAATATATGATTCCTTCGGTATCCCCCCTGAAATCCTCGCCGAAGAGGCATCAAAGAGAGGAATGAAGGTTGAAATTCCTCGTGATTTTTACGCTAGGGTAGCAAAGATTCATGGAAACGCGCCGTTAAAATCGTTCCAATCAGAAAAATTGCCACGGGAAGTAATAGAGGACGTTAGGAACTTGCCTAAGACAGAACTTCTTTACTATACCGATCCATATCTTAGGACCTTTTTTGGGAAAGTAATATGGAGTAACGGAAAATATGTTGTAATGGACAGAACAGTCTTTTACCCTGAGGGGGGTGGTCAGCTAGGTGATCAGGGAATTATTATGGACGAAAATAACGAATACAAGGTCCTAGATACCCAAGCAGTTGACGGCGTCGTGGTTCATATCCTTGAAAGTGGAACGATAAAACCTGGTTCTACCGTAAAAGGTACAATAGATTGGGAAAGAAGGTATAGACTAATGAGGCATCATACTACGACGCATATAGTTTTGGCTGCGGCGAAAAAGATTCTTGGTTCCCATGTATGGCAAGCAGGCGCTGAGAAAAGGCCTGATAAAGCTAGACTTGACATAACCCATTTCAGAATGCCTACGACGGAAGAAATCCAAAGTATAGAGGAATCCGCTAATAAAATAGTGCTGGATAGAAGAGATGTTACTCCTTTAGTTATAAACAAAAATGAGGCTGAAGCAAAATACGGTTTTGATATATATGAGGGAGGACCTCAACTTAGGAGGGATCTTAGGCTAATAGAGGTAAGAGATTGGGATATAGAGGCGTGCGGAGGAACTCATGTCAAAAACACAAGTGAAATAGGGGGGATAAAAATTGTCAATGTTGATAAAATACAGGATGGTATTATACGATTAGAGTACGTCGCGGGAGACATCGTATCTAAATACGCATTAAGCCTCGAAAATAGACTAAATAAGATAGCAACGCTTCTTAATACTTCTCCCTCTGAAGTTGAAGAAAGACTTACGTCATATCTCAAAAGGACTTCTGAAAATGACAGAGTGTTAAGGGAATACCGGACGATGTTTGTAAGGAACCTAGAAAACACTTTAAGACCTGAGATCATTAACGATAAGCGGTTATACATTATTCCAGAACTTCCCGAGGAGTCAATTCTACAAGATATTATGAGAAAGATCACTACTAATCCGAAGACCTTAGTGGTCTACTTTAGAGAGAGTAATAACGCGACAAGGGTGGAAATAGCCTGTTCCAGCGATCTCAATGTAGAGGCAGTAATCGCAGAGTTGATAAGAAAGTTCAATGGAAGAGGAGGTGGAAAAGGAACTAAAGGACAAGTAGTGACAAATGTTGCAGGAAAAGATAAAGCTATCCAGGAAATTAAGGGAATCCTATACCGATTATAAGTATCTACTTAACAGGGGATATAAAAGGGAATTAGCACTAAGGGTGGTCACAGACAGGTACACTCTTACGTCAGAGGAAAGATTAATTCTATATAGATGTACACATTCGGATTATGAAATATATCAAATAAGGGCAAAGTTACGAGACTCTAATGTAGTTGTAGTAGACGGGTTTAATATAGCCTCAATTATCATTAACTTAATAAAAGGAGATGATGTATACGAATGCGATGATGGATTCCCTCGCGATAAGTCGTTAGGCAAATATAAGGGAGAATCAAATTTGGTGATAGATGCAATAATTCTATTGGCCGAGGAGCTAGGACGTCAATTGATAATATACTTTGACTATCCCGTTAGTAGAAGCGGAGAAATTGCATCAGGTTTAAGAAAAAAGGGAATCTTAGCGGAGGCAGTTAATAGCGTTGACAAGAAATTAATAGAATCTAATATACCTGTTTTATCTACTGATTTCGTAGTATTGATTAAAACTCAGTATTTATTTAATCCGTTTCCTTTTCTGTTAAAAAAATGGGGTTTTTCTTTATTTAGCTTATTTGATTAATCTCTATATATTATTTTTAACCATAATAAAGTGGTGAGAATTATGAGGATAATATTCAGTATAGCAGCAGGAATCACTATTGAGCTGGGCGGAAGTGGTTGATTTAGTAGAGGTCCAGAAACCTTAAATGCAAAAAACAAAAGAAGGGAATTTATTACATAAAGCGTGAAAATAATAGGTATCAATCTTCTTGTACCACTTAATATTTCATACGCTGCGAATAAGTAAAGTGCAGAAGCGAATCCAAAATACTCTGCATACTCCGCGAATACGAAAGAATAATGGCCTGTTACTGAGGCGGCAAACGTCGCAGCACCATATCCAACATAAAAATGATAAATGGCCCAGCTAACAGAAAATACACCTAATGCATACCTTAGGAATCTTTCGTTCAAGGTTTCTAACATCTGTTAACCCCACACGTATCCAGAGGAACTTGATGTTGTAGAAGAGTTTGATGTTGTAGAAGAAACAACTGATGAAGTCTCCGACGAACTCGTAGCTTGAGCTTTGTGTTGAGGAATTATATTAACCAACGCTGACGTTAACAAGATAACATTAGCAGCAACTACTAACAAAGAAACTAATAATAATAACCCTACACCTAATTTCTTTTTCATAATGACACCGTGTGATCAGTTGGTAAAAAAATTGATTAAAAATTTTTTGTTATTTATCTTGACTGGGTATATCCAGTAATAACTATGCCGATTCAACTTCTAGAATAATATTAGCTGAGATTGAAATATGAAATGAAGCGTTTATGGGTCAACGAGGGGTGGATCACCTAGAACTGTAAGGGGCTTGGACTTTATAGGATTTCATATTTCATCTCGATCCTTAGCCCTCGGACTTCATTAAAGTCACGGGACAGTGTCCAATGCACAATAAATGTAATCTGCTTTATTAACTAAATTTTTATGAGAAAGACAAATTTAAAGAACTTACATGGAAGGATAATACTTAAGGGGGATTACACCTAGGTTATACCGTGGTAATGATCTACCAAGACGTAATTCCCCAAGAGTACTTGAGTTGGAAGAGTAAATATCTTTTGGAGTGCGAGCGAATCCTGAGTGAGTTAGAGGACGTAATTGTTAGCGAGTTCAAGGATCACAAGTTCTCCAAGTATGAACGCGGTCTACTTGAAGATGCTGATCGTGAGGGTACTTTTCGGAGAGTCGTATAGGGGAGTAATTGAGCTAGCGGTTACCAATGAAGTGGTCAAGGTTTTCCTCAGCGTTAAAGAGGTTCCCTCGAGGTCCTCTTGAACTGGTTTGTGTACAAGTACGAAGATAGAGTTAGGGATCTACTCCTCAAGGTCTTCAGGAGATTGGAGTCGCGAGTTAACGAGGAGCAACTTCCACCACTTCCTAGCGAAGGACAAGTTCGGAATGCAAAGGCTGATGGACAGCTTTCCCGTGGAGCTTCCTCACGGGGAGAAGATCGTGGAAACGCACATTGAGAAACTAGTGTTGGATCTAAGGGAAATTGATCCGAGGAAGAAACCTCATGAAGTGTTTGCGACACTCGATGAGAGGAAAAGGGATCAACTCTTTTCTCATTTCCCTGTAAATTACACCCTTAGCGAACATGAGGGTAGCTGGAGGAAGAAGTGGGGGAAAGCCTGGTTCGGGGGGGAAGTGCTTCGCCGAGATCTCGACGAAGACCCTCATGGTTTGCAAGGTTAAGATAGTTCCGGCCAACGTCTCCGACTTTAAATCTCCCATAAAGCCAAACGTGATCGCGCTTGTGGACAGGGGGTTTGCGGAGAAAGGCAAGGTGATCAGAGTCAAGAATGGCTTGGGAATACTGAGAGGAGGCGTTAAATTCTTCGGAACTTTCCTCAGAACACGAGGCCTTACGCGAGGAGCATGAGGAGATTGAATGTCTTTGCCAGCCTCTTGGGCCTAGCTTACAATATTCAGCGGTTTAGCTCCGCTAGAAAGCGCTGAAATCTCCACTTAAAACCCCGCTAGAGAAGCTCGTCCCTAGCCTTGATTCTCGAAAGTTTCAAGATTACTTGCAAGTGTACTTAATAAACTGATTTTATATTGTTTCTTCACTAGTAATTAAGCGAATTTAATTCTAGACTTACGTGTTTTATAACTTTTTACTTTATTTAGTTATTCACATTAATTACACATTGGACACTGTCTCGAGGCAAATCCGTCGTTATATTCGTAGGGGCTGAGTGGTGTCCTTACTGTGGTGCCGAAATGTAGGCCTTAATGCTAACCTTAGACAGATTCTGCAATATTACGTCACTGAGATACATGATATCCTCCTCCCAAGAGAAAATAAAGAATGTACCCATATTCACTTTATACGGAGTCAATTACTTGAGTCCTTATATTTCGCTATTAGAGTACGAGTTCGAGAATAGACAACACCAGCCGCTTCAACAGGTACCATCTAACATTTACTAGTTTTAGCAAGGAGTGGGCGGGGCGATACCGTTCATATACGTGGGTGGTTTTTGCTACCAAGTCGGCACTATGATAAATCCCACACTAATGGCAAATACTAACTGGAGTTTTGTTATATCGCAACTAACTAATCCGAGTTCTCCAATATCGGAACAGGTTTATTCTGAAGCGAGTGTCCTTACAGCAGAAATATGTTCAGTTGATGGGAACTCTCCCTCTAGTGTATGTGGAGCTCATATTATAATGGCGTTAGAAGCCAAGTTAAAGAATAAAACAAATTATCAAACTGGAGGAAACGTTTTTGAGAGTCAGCCTAGGTCCTTTCCGCAAGTTAGCTCAAAAGTACAGGGGAATCCATCATTAGGGGAAAACGATTTAATTTTACAGGAAAACGAGAACTATGGTCTTAAGATACGATTTATCTCAGGAAGATATGCCCAAGAACTGGTACAACATTCTCCCGGACTTACCCGAACCACTACCGCCACCTCTTGATGAATCTGGAAAGTCGTTTGATGTGCTAAAGACCGTGCTACCGTCCGAGGTTCTGAGGCTGGAGTTCTCGAATGAAAGGTATGTGAAGATTCCCGAGGAAGTTATTGAAAGGTATCTCCAGATAGGAAGACCTACTCCGTTAATAAGGACAAGGAGACTGGAGGAAAAACTCGGTAACAGAGTTAAGATCTTCATGAAAATGGAGAGTCATACGTACACCGGTTCTCACAAGATAAACAGCGCATTAGCTCACGTATACTTCGCCAAGAAAGACGGAACGGACTTTGTTACCACAGAAACTGGTGCGGGACAATGGGGTTCCGCTGTCTCATTAGCCTCAGCTCTATTCGAGTTAAAGGCTCATGTGTTTATGGTAAGGGCAAGCTTCTTCGCAAAGCCCTACAGAAAGTACTTGATGCAGATGTACGGTGCAGACGTTCATCCTTCCCCTTCAGACTTAACCGAGTTCGGGAGGAAACTTCTAAAGGAGAATCCAGAACATAGTGGTTCGCTGGGTATAGCGATTAGTGAGGCTGTTGAATACGCTATGAAGAACAGTGGTAAGTACGTTGTAGGCAGTGTTGTCAATTCCGATATTATGTTTAAGACAATAGCCGGTTTAGAGGCAAGGAAACAAATGGAGATCGCGGGAGAGGATCCAGATTTCATAATTGGAGTAGTTGGAGGGGGATCCAATTACGCCGCGCTTGCTTATCCCTTTATGGAGGAGGAACTTAGAAGTGGCAAGAGGAAGAGGAGATACATTGCAGCAGGTTCTGCAGAAGTTCCTAAAATGACAAAGGGTGTATATCAATACGATTATCCAGATACAGGTAAAGTTTTACCCAAACTTAAGATGTACAGTATAGGCTCAGATTTTATACCCCCTCCAGTTTATGCAGGAGGGCTAAGATATCACGGGGTCGCTCCGACACTATCCTTATTGATGTCGAAGGGGATAGTTGAATCTAGGGATTATACACAAGAGGAATCGTTTAAATGGGCAAAACTCTTCTCTCAGACAGAGGGGTGGATTCCTGCACCTGAAACGAGTCACGCGCTACCTATACTCAAAGAGATAGCTGACGAGGCGAAGAGTAAGAATACGACATATACAGTGTTAGTGAGTTTCTCTGGACACGGACTTCTAGATCTGGCCAATTACGCCGAAATTATGGGATTTAAGTGACCATTTCGAAATTATATAATCGATAACTCTGTATTAACAGATTTCTTTACTTTCCTGTATTTTACGCTATCTCTCTAGGAAGTGATCTAGAAAAGAGGTAACAAGGTTAAATATGTTAAATGTGTATAATAGTTTATGTCAGAGCCACTGATTACAGAATTGAAGATGCTATTCTCGGCATTGGCTGATAACACGCGATTGCAAATTGTAACCTATCTTATAGATAAAGGGGAGGCTACTGTCCAGCAAATCTCAGAGTCCATCGGTAAATCACAGTCATTAATATCCCATCACCTTACGTGTTTAAGGAATTGTGGCGTAGTGTCCGTTAGGAAAAACGGAAAATACTCCGTGTATTCGATCAATGGAAGTGAGATAAGGGAAATAGTTAAGATGTCAATTAATCACGTAAACAAGTACAGCAAATCAATACTGGCATGCGATATAATAAAAGAACCTATTTCTGTAGAGCATTAACTTTCTTAATGGGACGTTGGGAAGCTTGCGCGGAAAAACGTTTTCATGAAAGCTTTCTAATGATTACTTCTTCGGTGATTTCAAATGCTGACTTTCCGTATTTTCACAACCATGTTCACAGAATTGAGGAACCTTTAATTGACTCTCCAGAATCCATGAGGAATATCCCTCCAGTTAGAGATTCTATTTTGACTATACTCGCAGCTAATTCGGCTACATCCTCAGGCTGTAATATTTTCCCCATTAATGAAACCCTCTTAGCGAACTGTTCCTCAGTGAGGTTCAGGAGGGATGCCATACTTTCCCCCAACTTAGTCTTAGTGAACCCTGGAACTAGAACGTTAACCCTAATACGTGGAGCCATTTCGAGAGCTAGGTATCTGGTTAGTGTGATTACAGCTGCTTTCATCGAACCGTATACCAAGAGTCCTACAATAGGTGAGACTCCCGCTATTGATGATACGTTGAGAATTTCCCCTCCATCAGATATAGCAGAGGAAAATACCTTTGAACAATAGAGAACGGATTTAAAGTTGGTCGAGATCTGCCTCTCAATTACCTTTTCATCAATGGAATTGAGCGTTGTATAGATTCCGATCCCCGCATTATTTACGAGTACGTCTACCTTTTTTCTATGCTTTAGCGTTGTCTCTAAGAGAAGTTTACATCCTTCTTCAGTTGAAACGTCTGCCATTACCCCTATTGACTTTCCACCGTTCTTTACGATCTCCTCTACAGTCTGATTCATCTCGTTTTCCCTTTTTCTCGCGTTAACAACAACAAATGCGCCTTCAGTGGCCATCCTGATTGCTATTGCCCTTCCTATACCCCTCCCCGAACCTGTAACTACAACGGTTTTATCCCTTAACTCGAACGTTGTTCATCCCCTGCGGCCTGATTCAAGAGGAGAGAAAATACGTTTTTCCCAATCTTGTATCCGGTAAACTTGTTTTCGAAATTATTTACCTCTACCCAGGTTCTCAGGTCTCTATACCCAAGTTTGGCTAGAGCTTTTTTTATTTCCTCCTCATGTTCCTCGACGTCAATCATCTCCTCCTTCATGAAAGTTGCTCTCCATATCTCATATATCCTCCTTAATTCCCTTAGTGGTTGTTTATGATCGTCAACTCTAATGTCTATTACTTTTCCTACTGAAAGCGGATCTATTTCCCCCTCTTGATTCCGTTGATTAGTAACTGCAATAAGGGCCGCGCTCTGTCTACCTCTCTTATCTCCTCCTGCCCTATCTCCAGCCTCTAACGCTCTGACTACTTTCTCTATTATGTCCCCCTTTTCTTCTGCTACTCGCGCCATAGCTTCGAGTACTTCTTCTCCTGCCAGTATGTTTCCCTGAACTGTGAAGTTATGACCTACAATATGGGATGCGTATGAATGACACTCTTTCCCTGTAAACGCAAAGGCGTTACCTTTAGCATCTACTACTCCTACCTGTCTCCTTTCCCTCAGAGGATCTGAGGCAACTAACCTGTTTACTGTCTCTTTTGCGTCGTATTTCTCTAGCAACTTAAGACCTTCTACGCCGTATTGCAAGTTCGCCAGAGCTTGAGTTGCTATAGCGCCTACTCCCGGTTTTAACCATGGCACCAGTGCGCCTACAGCTAAAAATTTACTTGCTACGCCAATACCCCAAACGCTTTGGTCGGGATCGTAAATCACAATCGAAAACGTCATAGAGTATTTTTCACATGACAGATTTAATAGTTTCCTAATACTTTGGGGATCTTATCGAAGTGAGAGGGTAATCTGAGGTCATTTTCCTGAACTTTGCGCAGAACACGTCAAAAGCTTCTGAAATATCATTATAGTAAACTACAGTGTTTAGTTCATCTCCGGGAAAAAAAATATCTACTATAAGCTAAGCAGGCAATTCAGGTTTTCTTTTTGAATTCGCTTTGTTCCTATAATTTAAGAGAAAATATTACGATCATGCTCACTAAAAACGTTTAGTTAGCAGGATAATTTCGTTGAATATCCATCTTATAATTCTTTATTATTCCAATTCGCAATAGATTTGTGATCTGCCCGTTACCGATCCAGCAATGAATTCGTTAATTTCAAACTAATAAAAGAAAGTGAACTCACAATGAATGCGTGAACGGCTCTATCTAGTTTTCCTTAATAGTTTATCAAAAATTCATGAGAATAATCGGCATACCCTTTTTAATGTTTTCAACAAACACATAATTATGAGAATTGTTGAGGATGAGTACGGGAATAGGTTTTTGGAGTTTGAGACTAAAGAAGATTTAGAGGAGTTTAGGAAAATGTTAATTGAAGCTTATTATGAGCTCAATCCCGACCATAAACGTCCTTGTGAGACCCAATCTCCCAAATAAATATGATACAGTTTTTCGGATCCACGCTGAATAGTATCCTTATATCGCCCGTAACTTCTATTGAGAACATCGAATTACCGTATATGTCTCTTCCAAGTTTCTCTCTGGCATATTTGAAAGGATTTTCCTTCAATAACTCCAACTTATCGACTATTAACATCAAAACCTCTAAGTTGGAAAACCTCCTAACCACAAACTTAGCTAGATCTTTAACGTCTCTAACATCACTCGTCAGAAACCTCATATTCCACTTCTCGCAGACCACATTAACATAAAAAGAAAGACATATTTAAGAATCTTTTTTCTTCGTATATTATCCCATTAGAAATAATAATATATGTAAATAATATTATACACAATTAATAGAAACAGAAAACCGATAAAGATTGCCAAACCATCAGTCTTGTTTGCCAAAAAATCTCATTTTTGTAAGATATTATTAGTATAATTCATGTATAAAAATATAGGATTAAGTTAAATTAAAAGAAATAACAATATGATATGTTTAGTCAAAATCTGCTACATTTTACAAGTTAATGATAACAAAAGGAAGAAATTCTGAATTTATTTCACGAGTCCAAAACGAGGTACATAGTCCACCCTGAAGCTTGAAAACGTCTAGAGGAGATTGACGAACTGGTCAAGCATGAAGGGCTTTTCTTTCGGTGCCTTGAAGTTAAACAAGAGGTAGAAGTACAAGTTTCAGGAAGTGTCGAGAAGTGGGTAGATCAGGTAGAGGTAAAGCTTGTTGCACAACCTCCTAATAAGTTCTATTCTAGCCTTCCTCGTCTTGAGCCCTTCCTCTATTTACCACCTCGACCTGTAGGTCTCGGCCAACTCGTAAGGATCTTTGTCAACGTTTGAGACGAAAACGAAGTGCATTGGTTTCCCCTTGTGTTTCACGTAAATCACGTCGTAATAGTAGAGTCCCTTGTGATCTAGCCTTCTATAAGCAACGTAAGTTCTGTCGTTAACTGCGTGGTACCTCACGGTAAGGGGCTGGGCAAAGAGTTCCTTGACTCCCTTCAAGTTAGTTTTCCCTCTGATCACGGTTTTAGCGGGTAACTCCTTGAGGATCTCGAGGTTGAGGAATCCAGCGTCAGCAACAACGTAACTCAAGTTAACGTGCTGTAAAGCCCTATTGACGAACTCTTGAAGAAACTCGGAGGGCTTTTGATCCCCCCGGAACTGCGAATTGGGTAACCACGTTACATCTCACGGGAGACAAGAGATCTGCGGATCTAACCTTGGCCTTTCCCGAGAAGAGTTTGTCCCCCACTCTCTCCGCCTCCTTCTCTCCCACCCTCAAGAAGGTCTCGTCGAATCCCAGCACGATCTTCTCATTAGTGAAAATTGTACACAGCTCCCAGAACTCGAAGGTTTTACCCAGAAGTTTACCTAGCTTTTTCCCTTGTCTTACAAGGGAAATGCAATCCTTTCCTCTATTTTCCGAGAGGAGGGATTTGCTCCTCTTGATAACGTCCCGGGGATTAGAGGAAATCTTCTTAAACGCTTCCTCTACTATTAGCGAGGGACTTGTTACGTGGTTTGCTTGTCCTCATAACTAGGTCTGGGAGGTTCCTCACTTAAACTTTAACGTTATCATTTCTACCCTCTTGATAATACCAAATGCAAGGTATTACTATACGTGTAAAAACTAGGTTACGTGCCTTTCTCTGAGATAAAAATCGATCTTTTCTCCACTTCAACGGAAATTTAGTTGATTTCTACTCTTAAGCGGAATTTTCCCGTATTTTAGAAATTGTCTCATATTTAGTAAAATTAAGGAAACAACTGCTCTTCCTCTAATTTATTGACGTCGTTCTTTACCATAATATCACGTTCTATTGTTAAACTGACACACTGTTGCAAAAATATCCTTCGCTGTTGCAAATGCCTTACCTAAATAGAGAAGGTAATTCCCTTGAAATTAACGTAAAACAACGCCGCGGCCGGGATTTGAACCCGGGTCAAGGGCTCGACAGGCCCTCATCCTAGGCCGCTAGACTACCGCGGCACTGCGCAGTAGTAAGACTATATCATTATTTCTATTATTTTAAGTTAACGTCTCCTAGGACTTCCCCCTAGATTCATGATTTGCCTTACCCTAAAATAAGAGAGAATAATCCATACGTCAATGCACCCTATTCCCCATGCCTCTATCGTGGCAGCCGAAGGCCAATGAACCGTGGCAGCAACTACGGTGGCTATTAGGAAAAGAAAGATCATTAAAATCCCGAGGTCTCTTGATGCGAAAAGTAATGAGAGTCCGTTTACCAAAACAGCCATGTCAAACTGTATGAAAAACCAGGTTGATACGAAAACATGTGGATAAGTGCCTTCATGATACACTCCTATAAGTGCAAGGAATATAGCAGCAATGATGACCAGCGTTGCCGAGACGGTCTCCACCTTGTTTTGGCTTAAGTATACTAAATAGCTACCATATAGCGCAGTAAATAAAGCTACAACGATTAAGCCAACGTTGTATAGATACGGATCCGTCGCTCTGGGCCCACCTAGGTCGCTAAACGCATTTACCGTCAGTTTGAACCACGGATTAATTACCACGCATAAACCTATAATCACCCAGGCGAGAACTGCTGCAAATATGCCCGTATATCTCAGGAATGAAACGAATCCATTCATAATTCCCTAGCCATGACGAAGGCATCCTCCCCGTCCATGTAGTAGTGCTTTAAAGTCCTCACCTTCTTAAAGCCCTTCTTCTCATACAGGCGTATTGCTACGTCATTACTTACCCTTACCTCAAGATAAACTTCCTGAGCTCCGTAGTCCGATTTCATATGCGATAAGGAGTAATCTAACAAGTTTCCTCCTATACCCATTCCTCTATAACTCGGTAAAACCGCTATGGAGACAACGTGCCCCTTTTTGACGAAGTTCGGAAAGGACCTAATAACACTAAAGCCTGATTCGATCCTAGGCATTATATAGCCAACAACCTCCCCTTTTACTTCCGCGACGAAAAAAGCCCTCGCATACTCAACAACATGTTCCTGAAAGAAGTAGTATGGGTAGTTTTCAGGAAGTGATATCCTGTTAATTGACATAATATCTTCAACGTCATTTAGGGTAGCGTTTCTTATAGAGAACTGCACTTCCTTATCTGTTTGCAACTCTGACCACATAAAGTTTAGGATTTAACGTTTAAATTATTTGTTAATAAACTCTCATTGTCAGGCATCTGATTTTACTATTATGGCAAGGCGAGGTTTAAAGTTAAGGGATTCACGGACCATTGTCAAATACGCAATTAACATGAAAAACTAGATAAACTAAAAAGTTATAAAATACGTCTGCCAACAACTAAGTTCGTTTAATTAAGAGTAGAATAATAAGATAAATTTATTTGTTAGGTGTTATACCAAATCTTAACATATTTTTCGAAAATTAAGACTAGAAAATGAGCTTTTCTAGTGTTATGAGTTCTGTTATTAAGGGTCTTAAACTGCCAGATATTGCAAGCTATAAGGTTAACAAGGGTGTTCAATCTCCGTGATCCTCTTATATTATCCTCCTAATTGAGCGCTATAAGACATGTTATTTCTATATCCCCAAATTTAGTTTTTAAAGCAACATTTACTGTTAGACACAGTTACAAGAAAACCGTAATAGGGGAATGAAGTTAAACGGAACTGTGAGATGTGTCTAGTATTTCATGTTACCCGTCGTAGTTCCAATACCTTTTTATAAATAAGATTAAGCGTCTTTCTTTTCGAATCTACCTTTTTAACTACTATTGCAATATTATCTTGAATATTTTTTGGATACGCCTTATTCAGTTGTACAGGTTCTAATCCTAATTCTGTACCCGCACGGATAATCTCTTCTACTTTCAGATTAGGAATCTTCTTCATTCGTAGTCCTTTACTTTTCGTCGAATTAAAATAACTCGCCCATATTATACATTTCTTATCTTTTAATTCCCGTAAGCTCATTATTCAGACACTAGTATCGCGTTTATTACACCGTCCTGTCCAGGCCTTGATGTAACGATAGCTGTTCCCTTTTCTGTTTTAATTTTCGCCCCTTTAACAATAATCCCACGTCGTGCATACTCTCTGTTGGAGGGCGTCTCAATCACCTGTAATATTTTTGATTTCTCACTTTTTTTGCTCGCTGGATCGTATACATTAGCTACTACTGCATATCGCAGTTTAAGCTTAAAATTACCCCCCATGGTTCTTTGCTTTACCCTAAGCTCCTGCCCACTGAGTGTTGTCTCCGTCATCGGCCTTCCTAGCTCGAATTTCCTTTTCCCTCTATATCTTCTCTTTTCTCCCCCAGATATTTTCTTTAAATCTGATCCTTGGAATACTCCCATTAGTTATCAGATTTAGAGATCAGTAGAATGAAAATAAGCTTTACTTTTGTTCTACCTACTTTCAGTAATCGACTTGCAGAACTTCACTATGTCTTAGGGACTCCTATATTTCGAACGAAGTTATCGAAAACCGTTTTCCATATCAACGTTTTAATGTAGTATAGCTGTGTAAGGAGAAGGTACTGTTTTTTGTATATTTAATAAGTATAGTTAAATTCCCGACGCTAAATAGGAAATCGTTATCCCTTCACGGGGAGAACAGCCGATTCGAATTTTTTATCAAGTTCTACAATTATTATTCTAGTCCCTGTATCCTTTAACACCTTCTCTAGCTCTTGCCCTTTTTCAACCTTTTCGGCACCAGGGAGTTCAGGTACTTTAGGCTCTTCACTCCTTTGGGTTTTCTCTATAAAGGGTGAATCTCCCTCAGTTACGTTTATACGGCTAATCCCGTGATCATTTACTACGATTAGTGTACCCTTAATAAAATTAGGGATAACTCCTTGGTAGTTCATGAAAGTATATACGTCGGTTACTCCAATCGACTTTTCGTTTTCTAATACACCTGCTATCGAAAGTCCTTTACTTATAATCGAGGTTGAGGTTACCCAGCCTCTAGGCTTATCTATCGGGAGCCTAATCATGTCAATTGTCGTAGATGATATGTCAACGTATATAGTGTCAAAGGATATTTTGCTTATCTCGTTCATAATATCATGAGGCCATATACCATCGTGGGTTTTCATTTCCTTTTGCACTTTTAGTTTCTTAAGCATCTCCCTTTTACCAGTATCCCTTTTTTCTTTGATCTTATCCTTGAGTGAGTTCAGTAATTCCTTCAGGAAAAGTCCAGTATCTGCAACCGCGGGTAGGTGTGGGACGTATACCTTCCCTAACTCCTCTCCATCAACGTTATTATGGACTAATAAGCCCTTAAATGGTGCTGACCATCCTCCAAAAGACAACTGTCCAAACCTTGTACCGAGTGCTAGAATTACATCAGCGTTTTCGAGCAAATAATTAGTTGCCGAAGTCCCCACCACACCTAATGCCTCACCTGCGTACAATTCGTGTGATGCTGGAAACGCACCTTTCGCCTTTATAGTGGAGATGACCGGCACGTCTAATAATTCAGCTAGCGTCTTAAGCTCGTTCCATGCATTAGCTACTAATACTCCGTACCCTGCGATTATAACCGGGTTCTTTGCATTAATTAGGAGTTCGGCGGTTTTCAACACCGAGTTCTTATCAGGAGTCTTCTTTTCTGGTATTTGCTTGCTCCCAGCCAGTGGATAACCCTTAAGCTTAAAGAGGTCCTCCGCTACTTCAGCGTATACGGGTCTTGGCCTATTACTTACTGCGTCTTTGTAAGCTTTTTCAAGGGTTGTAGTTATCTCTTCTATCGTAACAGTCCTCTCTCTTACTTTAGTCACCGCAGACAACATAAAGGGCACATCTTCATTAGTCCTTAATTCCCCGATTCTAGATTTTGATACGTCACGATACGACCTTATGGTTCCTATCATGAAGAGGGGAATAGAGTCCACAAAGGCCTGAGCTATTATATCCATTCCCTCTAACAAGCTTGAACCAGGCATTGCTATTACTGTTCCCGCATTTCCTGAACTTCTTGAATACGTGTCTGCCATAAGAAGGGCGGTTCTCATAGTAGGGGCTATCGTAACATCAATTTTATACTCATTAAGTTTCGATATAAGAGAGGAAATAGTATCATTCGATGTAAAGACCTTTGTAATGCCCGTTTCATTCAACGTATAGGCGATTGCTTCATCAGCGGCCATTTGCTTTCCTACAGTTTCTTCCTTTCTCTTTGGCTGACTCATACAGTGTATTGAGTCGTAAAATAATTAAAGACTTACCTTTCCCTTAGTAGTATAGAGAAATCTTAAATTCAGAAAGAGAGTAGTAAAATATGGGCCCGTCGTCTAGCTTGGTTAGGACGTCGCCCTGACGCGGCGAAAATCCTGGGTTCAAGTCCCAGCGGGCCCAATATTTTACGCCTTAATGTCAGCGAAGTTTTAAGGCAGCAGAACTATAAAGGAAAATATCGAACTTTTATGGTTAAAAGAGTGTCTAAGTGTTAGCATAGAGGTTACGAGAGATATTAAGGACATTTTACGGTCGTTCCATGAATGAGGTGGAATACTTTCCTAAATTCCCACATATTCAGTTATATTTCGCAAAAGACCATTAGGCACTTTTAGTTCCGCAACGAGAGATAATTCAGGGCTCTTTTACGAACTGTAATTTATGAATAAAATAGTTTAATAATTGACCTATTGAGCGTAAATCCCTACCTTATAGACGCAATAATATTCAATTGAATTCGTCACCCTCTCTTAAATAAATTGAATTCGTAAAGGACCTGTGAGTTCCCAGATTACTGTAACTTTTGCCCTGTTAATAAAAATTTGAATTGTTATTTCATAAGATTATCAGCACTGTAGCTTTTAGTATTTTTACTAAATTTAAGACTTATAATTTTTACATTAGTACCTCCCCCTTAAGAGAGTTAATTATTTTCATCCTTTTTCGCATTTTTAAATAAAAGTCGTTACTAACAGTTTCCGATGAAACGCGGAGTTTAATACTTTATACATTATTTTATAGACGTTGTAGCCAATTGCGGACGAACTTTCCCGAAAGGTAACAGGGCATTACACAAGATGTGTGAATTTACCCGCATCCACGAGCAGGTTTGAGTTAAGGTTATCCCGGTAAAGGAGTGCAGAAGGATGAAAGAGCAATGCCCCTGTCACTTCGGTCAAGTCCTAGCGTTAAGGAGTGAATATAAATTTATAAAAATTCAATAAAGCCTAACCCCTTGTTTCACACCCTTCCTTCTCACTTCGGAAACATTCCCAAAGCAGAGTGGTCCATCATACAATGAAGCTTTAGTATTTCTCATAGTTAAAGTTACTCGCAAAGTCTTTATTACAGAATTCTATGAAGTAATGATATTTTCAGTATAAGTAAAAAAACCTTTTATAACCGGTTAAGGGTAAGAAAGTACAATGTCTGATGAAAAAGAAATTAAGCGTAATACAAACGACAAAAGTAGAAAACTTTCGACGGGCGACCTGTTCTTTCTTTCCTTTGGAGGACAAGCTCCCTTTATTTCACTCTTAACTTTCGGCACAGTTATGATATCTGAGGTAGGCAGGCAAGGTGCCTTCGCTATGTTAGTAGCTACTATTATTGTAGCTTTAAACGGATTAGTCGTAAATAGGCTAAGTAACAGATTTAAGAGAGGTGGAGGATACTACACTTATGCCCACTATGGCTTAACGGAAAACTTAGGTACGAGTACTGGATGGGTTTATCTAGCTTATGCGTTATCATATGGAGGTACATTACTATCTGGAGGTGCTTACGTAACTTATTATATATTACAAGTTCTTCCTTTTTCCTTACCACCCTTTGTTTTTAATCAATGGTTTATTGCATTGATAATAAGTGGACTGGCATCGGGATTAGTTGTGGCGGGGGTGAAAGCTTCAGCTAAATACGCTATGGTAATGTCGTCAATTGAAATGATAGTTATTATAGCGTTATCGATATTCTTTCTGAGAGATTCTGGATGGCGTTTCTACAATCCGATTTCTTTGAGAATTTCTCCTGCGTTTTTTGAAGCTGTAGTTTTCGGATTAGGAATTCCAACAGGCTATGGTTCTATAGCTCCCTTAGGTTACGAAGCTGCGTCAAAAAGCATCGGGAAGGCGGCTATCATAGTAGTATTTTACGGCGGGTTACTAGCAACTTTCTTTTTCTACTCTTTAGGAGCGCTAGGATTTACGGGCAACCTGGTCCAATACTTACTCACTGACTTCGGAATAATTGGGGCTTTAATCATAGGATTTATTGCCCTGAATGACGGTACGCTTGGGGGTGTAGCTTACATTCTGGCCAATTCAAGAACACTAAAAGCTATGTCTGAGGACAAAGTCTTTCCCTCTATATTAGGTAAAAACGTGTCCGGTAAGCCGCTGTATTCGGAGATTCTTATCTCAGGAATTTTTATCACTATAATATCAGTATTAGCAAAATTTATTGGCCTTTATGGGGTATTTGTGGTTTTGGGAGGTCTAGCGGGAATTTTCAATCTGTTCATTCATTCTTCCGCAGATCTCTCCCTCGTAAGAATTGCCGCCAAAAGAATGAAAAGGCATTGGCAGGAGGTCGTCGTAGGCATAGTAGCTACATTAGTGAGCATTGGGGTAATGCTTTATTCCTTTGCCTCCTTTTCGCTAACAATGATAACCATATTCCTAGGGTGGATAGTCCTAGGATTTTTCTATTTAGAAATTAAAGAAATGTTATCGTCTTCGACTGAAGAGGGCTAGATTAGTCTTCACAGTATTTTTCAATAAACCTCATTCAGCACGTATAATAACTGCATATCTAAAGGTATAAAACGGTATATCTGGATCAAACTGTATTACGTCGAATCTTTCTAGGGGATCTGAAATATCTACAATCTGAATTTCGAAACCGTTGTATAGTCTCTTGGCCAGCTGATAACACGAATCTATCTCCTCTTTTGAATTAGATAAACAAAAGACTCCAGCGTTATTGGTTATTACAGGTCCGAAAACCGACTTAAAACTTCCCACCCCTTGATTATTTAAAGTATGTTAATTTAAGGTTACGGCACCTCATATCCCTTCAAAGACGATGATTCGCTTCGAACTCCTTTATAGCAATTCTGAACTTTATGCAAATAGAGTTAAATAAGTGATTAAATTAACTTATAGGAATTAAAAATCCTTCGATTGCTTTTTATTTAGCGCCGTAAAAACTACTGAAATCTAGAAAAGTTCCGTAAGGATTGCACGTTGTTGGACTTTTACTACACGCAAACAATATCGTAACTCGGAATTGATAGATTTCAATAATTTCCCGAGAAGATGGATTCCCAAAAACTGAGGAATATCGTAAGGAGTAAATCTTATGGCTTGTAACGAATGCTTTAACAAGTTATTCTTTAAGACCTTTAGAAAACAACCGATAA
The DNA here is from genome assembly GCA_019704295.1 of Sulfolobales archaeon HS-7. Taxonomy (GTDB): domain Archaea; phylum Thermoproteota; class Thermoprotei_A; order Sulfolobales; family Sulfolobaceae; genus HS-7. Next base: position 1,826,946 of record AP024596.1, read on the forward strand.
ATTGTCAAAGGAAGGCCTCTTAAACCCATACCTAATTGGAAGTATTGCTTCGTCTTCTTTTTCCTTTCCTGAAACTACGCTAAGAATCCTTTCTTTTAATTTGTTCAAGTCTTCAGTAAAATTCAGGACATGACCGTCAACCTCTAAATATACTTCGTCATTAACAAGTAAGTCCGATTCCGTCTCTATATAAATTCCTCCTATCGAATTCTCCAATTCCGACTTTAGTTGATACATTGTACTTACGGCTTCAGCACCACTTCCTAACCCATGAATAACCTTTATCTCAACCATTAAACCACGTTATTTAGATTATGAGTGAAGTGTTATATAATCAGTTTGTCGTGATATTACCATGTCTTGATCCGCAATACACCCAGATGAAACCCCTTAACGAGGTATGTTAAGTGATCTTCTACATGCGTTTTAGAAGTCAGCATTATCTAGAATATACGCAAGAGCCGTTATTATCTATTTTAATGATCTTGTTATAATGTAAGTCCTCAGTTGGCTTCTGCGAAAATATTACAGCATCTGTTGGAATTTCAGACATGCTGATTTATCGTCACTAATAGTATTAATGGTATGTATAAGTACTCGCGTTATTTATGTTAAATTCAGACTATTTTAGGATAGTCCCTGTCTCACGATACCAAAGGTAGAGGTCTAGAATTCCTGGTTTCAAATTAAAATTACGGGAAATTGAACTCAATACGGATTCTAGGTAAAGATACCTTTTTCTCGTTAATGACGTTTTAACGGGAACATATTCCGATAAATAGTCAATTACATGCCTATCGATTATACCCAATTCATAAAAACCTACATTTCTAAGAAAATGACTTGCCTCCTTAAGACCAATTCCATCGATTTGTAACAGGAATTCCCGTGCCTCAAACTGATCCCTTTTCGCAACGGGGAAAACTGCGTCCCTTAGGCTCCGCCTCCACTTCAATGCACTAACTAAATATCCAGATTTAATGTTATAAAACCTATACCCTGAGTCCCTTAACCTTTTGGAAATTAAGTTGCGGTCGCCCGTTAAAATTATATCATAGATATTATTCCATGCCCCATAGGCTGATATAAATGAAGAGTTAGCTGTTAGTATACAAAGTAACAGTTCCCTAAACCATTTCTCGTTACTTGCTCTTCTGTTAAGTTCGAACTCCTCAACCCTTTCTAATACTCTTGCCCTTAGTCTTTCGTCTTTTACGAGTTCTTTTAGTCCTCGCATTTTTCTGTTTTTTCTTACTCTCGATTTTAGGTTTACTTTGCTCTTTCTCTGTTTTAGTAACGATCTTTACATTGCCGTTTCCCCAGAAGGTAACTAGTTCTACTTTTTCTGACAACTCTACGTCGCCTTTGAAAAGAAGGGTATTCTCTAACGGATATTCTGTTATTGCGTTTTCCTGTTCTGCGGAATTTACTACAGTTAACTTGGTTATTGGAGTAGGCGTGGGAAACAGTAAATTTCCCCTTCCTCCATTAATGAATATTAGGGAATCATCAGCATTAGTTATCCTATACACCCTTTCCCCGTCATTCATATGTTCCGCATCGGACTCTGTAATGTTTGCCTCCTCTTCCTTAACTTTCTTCACCATATCGAAGGTTACACCATAAATAGATACTTTTTGCTGTTCGTAGACTTCTACTTTCATCTTCAATGTGAAATACCGGAAACTATTCTTCGTGTACTGTTTTAAATCTTTTTGACTTGCTGATGAGAGAATAAGTTAGTATTTTCGGGAAATATAATACTTCATCACAGTTATTAATTTACATAAGTCCTAATAATAAAGAATTTAATCGTTTTTAGTATTCAAAGGTATATCATAATTTACCAAACTCTTACTTTCCCTAGCCTCCTTACTTTCTAAGAATGTTCGATAAATGCCTAGGGTTTAATGTAGTACGTCATGAGATGACAGTAAAAACTAGCTGGTATTATCGTCCCTATAAACTAAGGCCTATGTAAGTCTTTAACATTCATTAAGATGAAAGCGACGAAATATTGAAACTTAGCTCTTGCAAAAAAGCATCCTTACCGACACTTTCCTGACTCTTACCTACTAACGTTAGTGACATTTTAAAATGTAAATATTGGAATTATAGGCTTTCAGTTACTTCATCGTAAATATATAGTAATCTTGAAAACTCAGTAAAGCGTGGGAGGGGAATTTATTAGTAACGCTTTCTCTTTTTAGGTATAAATAGCTACTTACTATTATAGGAACTGAGAAAAATCTGCTCAAGCAAGGACATACCGGATCCCATTACGTTACCTTAATCAAATGTAGCGGGCCCGCCGGGATTCGAACCCGGGACCTACGGGTGCCTCTCGGCGGTTAAGAGCCCGTCGCTCTACCTGGCTAAGCTACGGGCCCACGATATTAACCCGCTATTAATTAATAAAAGATTAACTAACACTCGCTTTCCCTAAGAATCGACTCTCGGTAGAAGTATCTTCTTTAGGCTAGCTTCGTCCATACAAGAGGTATTATTTTCTCATATTTTAAGTCGTTTATAATTACGCTAATTTCGACCCTGTTTAGATTTGGATCCCTCTTAATACTTATTGAAGGTGTTCCCAAGTAAGTCAGTTTATCTTTTATAATATTCTCATTAAGTTCATATTCTAAATTGAAACAAGTAAGTAGCGTAAGAAGTTGATTATTCTTAATTTTTCCATCAGAGGCTTTACACTTTTTTGATATAAATGACGAAATTAGATAGTCGAGAGTTATTGGTATCTCGGATGCAGATAATCCCACTGGGGGAAGAAGCAATTTAATGTTCCTTTTGCTTTTTTCAACTTTCTTTATCAAGAGTTCGGTGTCTAAGAAAAAGAACCTTTTGTTACAACATGCTATCTCGTCTACATCAAGTTTGACTATTTCAGCCTTACCTTCTGTCCTTCCGTGAAACTTCGATATGAACGTCTCTTTGGTCGGAGAGGCAAAGAAAACTGCCATAATTTTAGATTCAACTAATGCAGGAATTCTCTCATGAATGTTATATGAGAGAAAATACACATCATGATATTTGAGATGGAATGATTTTACCGTGTCTGCTACGATCTCAAATACTGTAGAAAGCAGTTTGTTTCTCCTTATGATTAACCATTCTCCAAATTCGTCCTCATATATCATCTCTTTACCGTCATTATGCTTCTTGAAAAGCCGCACAAAAGTCACTTAATTATATCTCTTGTCTCAAGAATAAAAAAATAAGGCTAAATAGTGTAGATTGAGGAGGTCAGATTTCACAGCTAAAATTCTATATCCTCTTCTTCCTCTTGTTGTCTAACACACTGTATTTCAACAAGCTTATCAAATATTTTCCTGACAGCCTTTACCACTTCCTCCTCACTCTTTGCACCGGTTATGACCATTTTCCCACTGCTAAATATCAAAAGAACAACACGAGGGTCAAACATTCTGTAAATAAGTCCCGGAAACTGTTCAGGTTCATACATTATGTTCTCAAGGAGATATGCCGCCTTATCTAAGTTTACTATTAAATGGAGATTTGCGGACGCTACGATATTCTGGATCTGAATTTTAGGCCTCCCAGTAATATTTATTCCATATTTCTTTAAGGTCCTTATAATTCTTTTTACCGCCGTGATTAATTCATCTGTGCTCTTTGCACCAGTTACTACCATTTTACCCGACTTGAATATCAGAGACGTAACCTTGGGATTCTCTAAACGAAAAATTAGACCCGGAAACTGATCTGGATCGTACTCGACATTAGGTACACTCCTCTCCATAGCGTAGAGATCCAATCCCTGTTCAAGTGAAACAGTAGCAACTATATTCTCTACGTTTTGAGCAGCCGTATACTCTATCTTTTCTTTACCGTTGCTCATCTCATCACCTCATAATTTGAAGAATGTGAGCGTTCTCTCATGTTCTCCTAAAAAGATATATATACCTCCTATTTAAATCCATCACTTATAAACACTGAGTATGCCACTGCCAGTATAGTTAGCTTAATAAGTTGTTTAAAGAATCATATTTCATAGATGATATACCGCTGTAAGGGCTGAAAAAGTGATGTGAACTGGGCTGTTGAACATGAAGTGGTTTAAGAAGAGGGAGATAATAGCTTATATGTTATTGAGGCAGAATTTTGGAGATAAGGAATTCACTTTGTTCGAGGGAATCGAGCTACTAAGCCCTTATTTTTCTAAAAGAGTTGCTAAAAACATAGTTATTTACCTCAAAAAGAGAGGACTATTAGTATGCAAGGGAAATAACCTAAAGGTTGAGGATTTGTACTTGTACCTACAGGAAAAGCTGCTCCCAGAATACTTGAACAGGAGAATTACTCTTCGTCAAAAATCTCAATAGTGACCTTAGCTTTAACCTCCTTTCTACTGAGTGGAGGAACAGACGTTCCTAAGTCAACTCCGGCTACTACTGTATTTCCCAAGGAATCAGTAAAAGATACTTCTGCCAGGAACTTTTTACTCATTTCGGGATTCTGCATCATCTTCATAACCTCGCTGTATATTCGACTAAGAGCCATTTGGAGTGATAACGGACTTGTAAAATCTTCCGGTTTTAGTTGAATTGACACTAGATTACCCATCACTTCTCCTATCTTAGCCTTTGCTTCAAACTCTACTTTGAAACTAGGTTGAGAACTCATATCTACCTGACAATATTAAGGAGGAATGCATATTAAAACTTTGTAGTAAGCAGTAAAAACTGAAACATTTAAAAATTTTTATGCCTTCTTGCTTACGCCTATTTCTATCGTGGATACTCTAGATTGCCTTCCATCTTGACTTGTTACAACTTGGCTTCCTATCTTTATTTCCTTTATAGTTATCTTATCAGGAAGGAACCTGTTCCTTACAATTTCTACAGTATCTACGGCTTTACTTATGGCCCTGCCCCTAGCCTTTATGGTTATTTCTGGCACTCCCTGATTTAACAGGGTTAGGGACGCTAACACATAGTTCATTACAGGTTTCTTTCCTACTAAGACTACATTACTTGGTGTTGGAGACGTTGTGGACATCTTATCACCCATACCGTCAGGGTTACATAAGATATTTAGAGTTTTAAAAGCTAACGCATTGAGTGGTTGCGTTTTTTACGTAGCCTCTTCAGAGGACTCGCTCTTTATCTCCATCCTTGAATTATTATACATTTCAATGATCTCATCGGTAGTTGTAGCGTCTTCAGGGGATTTATCGTCTCTCCATCTAATAAAACGGGGGAATCTCACAGACAGTCCAACATCTTTCTTGAATACGTCGGAACAACATGGGTGATTTAGTGATAGTGTAAGTTCAGCACCTCTAATTTCCATCAGAACAGCAGGTTCAAGCCATATATCAGGTTCGAGTTTGCTCTCAACACGGGGATGCTTATTTTCTCTCCTCCACTGCAAAATCCTCTTTTGTAACTCCGCCAAATCGTCCTCACTGAATCCAGACGCTACCTTACACAACGCTTCAAACACGTCTTTATGTGGATTGTAGGCAGCAGCTAGTACCGAACTATAGATTCCACCTCTTTTTCCTCTTCCGTAGAATGCTCCAACGGCCACTAAGTCCAACGTGTCCGCCATCTCATTACGGTAATCTCGTTTTAGCTTTATCCACTGCCATCCTCTAGCCCCCGCTTGATACTTAGAATCCTCTGAAATCGATTTAACCATAACTCCCTCTGCTCCTTCATTTATTGCCTGATAAAAGAATCTCTCTAGCTCGGTCACATTACTTACTATAACACTATTAGCAATAGTTACATTCTCATTCTGCTCTACTATTCCTTCAAGCGCTTTTCTCCTCTCTAGTTGACCTTTTACTGTATAATCCTCGTCATTGAGGAACATTAGATCGAATAAAAAAACTTTTACCGGATACTCCTTTACTGCCGAATGAATGTCATTCTTTCTCTTTCTGTGCATGAGTTCTTGAAAGGGTCTCATTTCCTGACTTTCTGGATCAATTGCTACTATTTCGCCTTCTATAATGAAATTATTGGCTTTGACTGATTTATTGATGTATTCAACAACGTCTGGATACTGAGAGCTTATATTTTCAAGCCTCCTAGAGTAGATGAAAGTTTTACCTTCCCTCCGATGTATTTGTCCTCTTTCCCCATCATATTTATAATCAACTAATGCCCTTCCATTAACTTTTGTTATTATCTCTGAAGGTTCTGATAATCTTTCAGCCAACATGGGCCTTATCGGAATTCCTGGTTCCGGTTTTACGTTTTTAATTGCCTCGATACCGTCTTTGACCAGAATTTTCGCTATTGTTCCGAGATCTGCCCTCAAGTTATATGCCCTCTCTATTATTTCGCTGTTCTGCTGTTCACCGGTATATGCTAAGGCCATCGCATCAATTATAGTAGAATCTCCTATGCCGACTCTCAGTTTGCCTTCTACAAACCTCACAATGTATTTTGCCTCTAAGGGTGAGGACTGTTTTATTAGACCTGTTAGGAGTTTGATTTTAAGATCTCTACTTCTCTCTCCCGTCATTGTTGCAATTCTAGTTAGCGTATCATATACCATTTCCACTGTAAGGGAATTCTGATTTATCCCGAGAAAGGTCGATAACGATTTGGAATCAACTTTTCCTTTTAGTTCCGCTACAACCTCACCAAGGTCTCCAACCTCATTAAGCCGTTTATCGATAGAACTTTCGGATATGCCCGTAGCCGCTTCTACTGCTTTTATAATAAATCTCTCACCTATGCCAAGTTCGGGCATTCCCAGAAAATCAGGCCAGAGCTTACCCTGAATAATGTAAATTATCTTATCAACGTGCTGTTTATCAGTTTTAAGGAAAAGTTCTGACAATAGATTGGTAAGCTGAATTCTCGACGATATCTTTTCCAATCTATCGAAATACTCTGCAACGATTTTGAAATCCATAATAAGAAATAATAGTATTCTACAAATAAAACCTCTAACTCAAGTATTGGCGTTTCAGAAAAAAGTTCTCTCAGAAAAGAGCTTATCGTCAGCTCGAATTTCTACCTCAGGATACATATCCATTAGTATTTTATCAAAGTCTACTTTACTCAATGTCTTTAGGTAATCCTTTAAGTTTTCGCTATTTACATCTCGAGTCTTCACAACGAGGTTACATATATATGTAGCCATCTGCGTATTACACACTATTGCCTTAATTATTCTAATTTCATCCACTTCAAGGTCGAAATTAAAATATGCAATTAGACCACTAATTTTCTTCTTAGTCGGAATTATTGTATCAATTATCATTAAATTATTCTCCTCTACTGTCGTTACCTGTAAGCCGTTCATTAAGATTTTTTTCAAGTGACAAAACCTTAAGATAGTTTAGTAGTAGTTCATATAGTAATTAGTTGTTCCCCACAAAAGGGACATTTGTATTTAACGTTCCTTGCATCAGCCTCACAAAAATACGCTCTTAGTTTCTCAGCATCTTTTGGACACGTATATATGATAGTGCCTCCTACCCTAATGCTCCTACTGCATATCACGCACTTATGCGTCAACCATCCAGAGTGGCCATAGGCGTTAGTTCCCTTCATTCTTATACTCATTTAGCAATCACACGTGTTGTTAAGTTAACTACACTATAAATAATTTCCGCTATTATTACCTACCTTAAGCAATGGAAAAACATTGATAAAACTAACCAGTGGTAATTCAGGGTTCTTTTACTAATGTAACTTATGAGAAAGGTCGACGAAATAAAGTAAATTGTTGAGCGTAAATTCCCATGCCGTCATTGCTGTAGTATTGAATTAAATTGTTACAATTATTGAAATAAACTGAATTTGCAAGGGAGAACTGAATTACCCATTTTCAAGAACAGATTATATTCTTCACCATTAAGGAATTTCTAAGTTAACCGTAATAACAACTTCCTTAACTCGAATTAAAAAAAGATTCTTCGAAATTTACTAGGTTTCCTTGAATGTAATAATTGGCATATGCTTTTAATTTAAGCAATGTAGACATAAAGATAGAATACCTGATGTCTGAGAAGAGGCAAGAAACGGAATTTTATCAGCAAATAACCGAGTTAAGGGATAAAATCAATAACCTTATAGATGAGAGCAGAACACTTAAGGAAGAGAAAACTAAGTTAATTTCAGAGAAAGACGAAATTATAAAGAAAATAAGGGAACATAAAGAGAATATACGAAGCCAACTATCAGATTATCAGAAGAAGAAAGCAGAAATTTCGTCATTATTCGAGAAGAAGAAGGACCTTTTTAACACACTACTTCAGTATCGCGAGAAAATAAAGAGTAACAGAGATGTAAAGGTAGAACAAAAAGACATTATTAATATAAAGAGAAGGATCAAGGAATTGGAGTGGAGAATTCAGACTTCGTCTTTATCAATGGAAGAAGAGAAGAAAATAATTAAAAAAATAGAACAGTTGGAGAAAGAGCTCAAGGAAAAAGAGAAGATTAGACAGGCCCAGAGAATACTTATAGAGGATAAGGCTGATTTTGTAGCTAAGAAGGTGGAATACAAAACCCTCTCCGATAACATAAAAAACATTAAAGAGGAAATGAGTAAGATAAGGCAGAGGATAGAACAGGAGAGAGAAAGTATTAAAAAATTAGTAGAGAAATTAAATCAGATAAAACAACGATTAGAGGAAATAAAGAGTAAAAGGGAGGAAATTGATAAAAGTATAGAAGAGTTAAAAAATCAACTAAACCAAAATTTCGCTAAAAGTAGGGAAAGGAAAGAACAGAGGAGAAACGAGGAAAAGAGTATTCAAGAGAGCAAAGAAAAAGAAATAATGGAAAGGAAAAAAAGAGAGATAGAAGAAAAAATGAAAAGAGGAAGCAGGCTCTCCTTTGAGGAGTTTTTAATATTGTATGGTAAAGATATAAATAGAGATGGAGAATAAGCTCTTAGTAATCTACGTAGATATTGACGACGATCTAGGCGCCTTTGGAATATCTACGCCTGTAATAGGAAGCGAAAACGTAAAAAAAGTTATTGATGTGGCATCTAAAGTTATGCCAACGGATTCGGACTTCAATACAATGGTAGTAGCACTAAACACATTTGACAAGCTAAAAGCTGAGGGAAGACAAGCCGAGATATGCATAATAGCAGGCTCAGAAAAGGGAGGTATTGAAGCGCAGCTCAGTTTCGGAGAGAAACTGGACGAGGTAATACGAAAGGTCTCACCTTCTGGTGCCATAGTTGTTTTTGACAGTCCGGAAGATGAAAAAGCGTTACCTATTATCCAATCAAGACTTCCAATAGCGGGGATAGAAAAAGTAATTGTGGAGCAATCTAAAGGTGTGGAGGAAACGTATGCATTACTAGCTAGATATATAAAAAAGGCCCTAACGGAACCCAGGTTCTCAAGGATCTTTCTAGGAGTCCCTGGTATAATTTTACTAGTTCTCTCACTAATGGAGTTGCTGGGTTTGTTACGATACGGTACAATAGTTGTTCTCTTTATAATAGGGATTGCAATGATTATTCGTGGCCTTAGCATAGATGATATATTCGAGAAATGGTGGGAAAATTCTCCAATAATGGTTACAAGCGCAATATTGGCTGGTATTGCAATAATAGTGACAATAGTGGAGGGCTTAACTATTGGCTACCAGCTCCACGTAGTTAACTCAGTGACGGTTGCTGCGTTTACATTAAATATCTTACCTTTAATTATGTTAACGTTAATAATTTTAATAGCAGGTAAAGCGATATCTAGATTCCTAGAGAAGAATGTTAAAATTTGGCATGATGTGTTACAAATAGCCACTATAATAGTTGGGTATTACGTCATTGCCGAAGTTTTAAGACAAGTGGAACTTCAGACGACAATTTTAACATATCAGGTAATATTCACTTTAGTAATTTCGTCTATTCTAATTTCTTCAATATACGGCGTTCTATCAAGAGTTGAAAAAAGAATTTCGAAGGTATGAAAAGCTCTTCTTAGTTTCAGAGTAGTCCTATATATTCCGCGAATAGTAATGGAGCATTTTTAAGTCAGAGAAGATCATCATAACAAGTGTAGACAAATAATTACGTAAAATTCAGAAAGTAATATACTTACACATCATGTCTCCTGATTTTTATGCGTAATATTTTCTCTGGGGTAATCGCAACAGTCCCCAAGTTAGGGAAATTAGGATTTAGTTTTACATAATTTAAATATTTATATTATAAAAATACTTTCTAACCTAAATTAGACTATATGGTATGAATATTCTAGACAGATGAATTATTTTATCGGGATCCAAATAATTAGTATTGAAAAAGAATAAGCCAAGGAATATAGCCATCGTAACACTCAGTCTCCGTATATATAAACGATATTGTGTGGACTATGAAAACTAGTGCTAACTAATGATCTCTATAACTTACCAATCGGGTTGCCCTAACTGCGGCGGTCCTATTACTGGGTATAGAAGCTATAACGGCCTTCCATGTGAGAAGTGTCTTCCACTTTCGCCAAACGCCTTACCTGAACAAAGTAGAACTAAGGCGATATACGATCTTCTGGTTGAGTTTGGCAATCTGAAAGGTTTTTGGCGAATAAACGACATAGAAGAAAGTGTAGATACCATAAATAAATTTTTCGTTCAAATAACAGGTCATAAACCCTGGGGTTTGCAAACCTATTGGTTAAAAAGGTACATACAGGAGGAGAGCTTCTCAATGTCCGCACCTACAGGACTAGGGAAGTCAACAACCATCATGGTTATTACAGCCCATCTAGCTTTGCAAGGAAAGAGTGTCTATTACATAACGCCGACCAAGTCCCTAGCTGAACAAACGTGTGATAAGTTAAAATCAATGAAGTTAGACTACGCATGTAACGCTATTGATAACTCTTCAGTGATAGTTTCCACATATCAAATGTTGAATAGAAATTTCGATAAGTTAGAAAACAGAAAATTCGATCTTGTTGCCGTAGATGATGCAGATGCCATAATAAGAAGTGGTAAAACCGCAGAGAGGGTAGTGAAACTACTCGGAATACCTAATGAACTTTTTGAAAACGCAGTCAAGTTAGTTAAATTGAAGCGCCTTCTTTCATTTTACAAGGTTATGAAACCAGATGATGTTGATGCTCTTCAGCAGAAAATTGATGAATTAGTAGTTACCATTGCTAAAAATAAAGTTGATATATCACAACTAATTATTGCAAGCGCTACCGCTAGACCCAAAGGAATAAAGCAAGAGGCGCTTAAATACCTTCTTGGATTTGAAGCGTCAACAATCCAATTTTACATGAGAAATATTGTTGACGCTTTTACAAAAATTGACTTGGAAAGCGTTATATCCAAAATCGGACGAGGGGGACTTATTTTAGTCTCGAAGGATAAAGGGAAAACTCTACTTAAACAATTAAGAGAAAGAGTGGAAAGTTTAGGATATAAGGCTGACTTAGCCGTTAGTGGTAAGAAATTCATGGACAAATTCTCTAGGGGAGAGACTGACATGTTAATAGGGACTGCTTCATACTATGGGGTCGCCGTCAGGGGTCTTGATGAACCCTACAGACTTAGGTATGTGGTATTTTATGGTGTTCCTAAGAATAGAATTAAACTTATAGACGCAGTTAAAAATCCCTTAAACTCAATAAAAATCGGAAGGGTTTTAGGATTTAAGACCGACCAATGGGAAAATCAAGTATTATCTCTATCGCCTCAGGAAATGCAAATTATTAAAATTGCCAATATTAGAGGAGAAAAACTGTCCGGAAAATTAGGTGAGATCCAGGAAAGGTCCAACAACCTAGCTGAGCAGATCCTTGACTACGTTAAAGATTTAAATCGCAGAATTGTCGGAGATTCCTTCATTATCTACAAGGAAAATGGAGTTTTCCTAGCTTATCCAGATATGATGACATACATACAAGGTTCTGGTAGATCAAGCAGGCTTTTCAACGGAGGATTAACTAAGGGGTTAGCGATAACAATAATTGATGACGACGAACTATATAAAATATTAAGGAAGCGATTAGAATATTTAATCGACGCTTTCACTCCAGTGCAATTCGAAGAAGTTAATTTACCACCGTTATTGGAGGAAATGGAAAAGACTCGTATCGATGGAGGTAAGAAATTTGATATAAAAACATCACTATTGATAGTAGAATCCCCTACAAAAGCTAAAACGATTGCTAAGATGTTTGGCTATCCCGTGAAAAGAATGTTCTCTCCTACAGTAATGGGCTATGAAACGATCATTACTGACGAAAGTACCATGACTTCTAGATTAGTTACTGTTATCGCTACGCGGGGGCATTTATTCGATCTGACACTTGACAACATAGGTGAGTTTGGCATAGAGATCGAGGGTGAAGAAATAAAACCTCATTACAGTCCCCTTAACAGATGCAAAAGTTGTGGTAGAATTTTATCTACAAATCAGGAGAAGTGTCCATATTGTAACGTTGAACTAATACCTCATTCTACTCCTATTATAGATGCAATACGTAAAGTTTCTCTCGAAGTAGATGAGGTATTAATAGCTACGGATCCTGACGTCGAAGGGGAAAAAATTGCTTACGATGTAGCATCTATGGTGATACCGTATAATAAAAATGTGAAAAGAGTAAAATACCACGCAGTTACTAAAGATGAAATTCTAACTGCCATTAGAAATGCAGGGTCAATTAGTATCCCTTTAGTGGAAAGCGAAGTTATAAGGAGAATTGAGGACAGATGGATTGGCTTCTATCTCAGTTCTATGTTAAAAGCTCACTTTTCATCGCAAAATCATGGAGCAGGAAGAGTCCAGACACCTGTCCTAGGATGGATAACGGATTACACTAAGGAGTATAAATCCCACCTAGGATGGATTGCCGTCCTGAAAGTTGACGATCTGAGAGTAGAGAAATTCTTTAGAAGTAAAAAAGAGGCTGAAAAATATATCAATGAAATATCCGAGATTTCCATTAGCAAAATAAATGAAAAAGTAGAAGTTTTCTCCGCGCCTTCTCCGTTTACAACAGACCAGCTACTCATGGAGGCTTCGGTGCGTTACCGCTTCTCTCCTGAGCTTGTAATGAGTGTGCTACAGAATTTATTCGAGATTGGTGTAATTACATATCACAGAACCGATAGTACGTATGTCTCCCCTACTGGAATCGGTATAGCCAAAACCTACCTTTATCAAAAGGGTTTAGGAAATTTCTATTCCGGTAGAAGTTGGGGTCATAGCGGAACACATGAGGCAATAAGGCCAACGAAATCTATGGATGTAGAAGAGCTCAAAAACGAGATAAGATCTAACCCCTACAGGTATTCAATAAAGTTCAGTGAAATTCACTTTAAAATTTATGATTTAATATTCAGGAGATTCCTGGCATCACAAATGACTGACGCCTTATTAAGTATAACTAAATATGAGATAGATGTCGGAAACGAAAGATTCGTACAAGAACTGCCAACAAAAATGTCAGGAGGATTTTCCGCTCTGTATCAATTAAAACTCTATAATGTAAGCGAAGGTAAGTTTAGACCAGAAAAGGTATTAAGAAGAGGTTCGACCTTCAAGCTACCGAATTATGCTGATGTCATCCACATGATGAAGAATAAGAACATAGGGAGACCCAGCACTTATTCTAAAACTCTTCAACAATTGAAAAGACACGGATACGTTATCGAAAGCAAGAAAAATAAGATGCTTGTAGCCACTAGGAGAGGTATGAATGTGTACACCTACCTAACCGAAAAGTTCCCTGATATGATTTCGGAAACTAGAACGGCATATCTATTGAAACAGATGGACTTGGTAGCGCAAGGACAGCTCTCTCCTGATGTAGTAGTAGGAGAGTTAAGAAGTGATATTAGGAGAAGCATTTCTAGTATTTCTTCCTAATCAATACCTCAATATATGAGACAGGGCGAGGATGAATTTCCCCTTTTTTAACTGTTCCCGTAGATATCGTTTCAACGATAATGCCCTCACCTAATCTATCCTTAAGTACATTCACAAGATCTATGGTCTTAGAGATCTCATCCCCAAATCCCCTTAGCAAAATTGACTCAACCCCTGTATTGAACTTTAGAATTACATCTAAAGCCTGTTCGTTCACTTTTTTATTTCTTGAAACTTGATAGATTTCGTAGTTACTCTTTGACATACCTCATATTTCATTTGAACCATTTTAAAAATCTGAATCAGAAACACGAGCCCATTTCATCTATCAACTTAAGGGCTTTCATCATCTTTGTTATCCTAGTAAATGAAATGCGTTTTCTTAGCTCCCCAGTACGTTATTAAGATATCTCATACTCTTTAGACTTACTCTTACATTTAAGGATTTTTGATTCAAATCCGCAATATCGAAGATGTTGGTAGTTCAATGACGTTCTTGTTCATTAGGATAACATAAAACCATAAGAATAAGATAAAAATCTACTGGAAATACCAGTCTTCTCAGGTTTCCCAGGGGGCTTTGTTGTGGAAGCAGTACATGTTTTGCCTCTAACACAGCCATGGGAACAGTGAGTCCAGAACTTTTCCCGCATTAACGTCGTATTCCTTGACGCTTTTTAGCTTGGGCACCTTCGACCCCCTAAGCCAAACCATTGCAGGCACTTGCTATCCTCGTCCCTAATGGTATGCGTTTCCTCCTTAGAAGGGTGTGATTAGGCTGCTTTAACTGAGTTCTCCTTATCGCTAAATTTATGTTAGGGAATTCATTTCGATAAAGATATTCACTCATACGACTTTCGAACCCCAATCTTTGTAAAATAGCCTGTTAATACCTGACGTATTGAATGACTGTTATTAGATTCAGAATTAAATGCGGTAAATCTTCCTTACGTACAAAGTAATATCTAGGAACTACAGAGGGGATTAATGCCTCGGAATGCGTTTTAACCTTAAGTTCGGTTATCTCTTGATAAGCGATTTTCTTTAGTACTTCACCTGATGAATTCAAAAGATCTTCTGCCCTTACTATGAGTTCTGCAAATGACGACTCATCGTCTCCCCGTAACATTATATGAAACGGTTCCTTAGTATCTAACGGGGAAAAGGAGGATAGGTATTCGTCGGAATCTACTATTCTGTGAAATTCGCGTGCTAGACACCACCTAGTTTCTAAAGTATCTATGTCAATGAAACTTACGGTCCTACTCGAGTTGCTTGATTTCCTTAGCCTTTTAAGTTTGTTTTCAATCAGCTTCTGTGGTAGACTTAGGATCTCGCTTAATTCCTTAACGGTATATGCTCCACCACTAAGAGTAGAAATAATTGCGTAAGTGGTGTCATGTAACCAGGGTCTTATTGTTGAATGGGAGAGAACAGCTAACCCTAGTGGCGTAAGCTCATTACTGGTTACAAGCTTTATCCTTCCTCTTCGTATCTCTTTCAGGTATTTAACGGTACCGCGTATGGAAAAATACCTAGATATAGTCTGTCTCATAGCCTCCCTGAGGAGAATGGAGTCGCTTTTCTCGAGCTTTCCGATTTTTCCGAAACTTCTTTCAAGTTCTTTTAATGTAGCGTAGAATAACGAGGAATGCATGACTGCTTTCATTACGATTTTCTTAATCTCTCTCTCATTCTTACTCGCGAGTTTTATTAAAGCATTAGCATCTAATCCCTTTATCGCAAATCCATAGATCGATGCTCGTGCGTAGGAGTTCAGTGACGTAGTTGACGCTAGGCTAAGAAGAGTATATGCTATAGTATTCGAAATCTTCTCTGATAAGAGAGAACTAAAAATCGTTTCGTTATTATACTTCTCTATGTAAATCACTCTACTTGAGGGAGCCGGTAATCCCTTTTCTTCATAGAAACTCAAGACGCTTTCGATCTTGTTTAAACTCGACTCGTCACTAATTAGTGTCTTCAAAATTCCTAGGTTTGATAGTAGTTTGTCAATAGCATGAACAAGAAGAGGAGATTTTGCGATATTTTCCCCTCTCCATATAGGCACCTCTCCTTTCCTCCCGATATCAGGAACAACTTCTACCGTTAGATTCATCGGGTTAATCCTAACAACTCTCCATAGTTTTCCGCTTATTCGTATTACGTCATTTACTCTAATATGCCTATAAACGTAAACAGAATCAATATCTCCTACTACTGTGTCCTTGTATCTCACAGTGAAAGTCTCCCCAGAGTTTATAAAGGAGAAAAATTCCGAAAAATCGTGAGACCATGGAGTCCTCCCTTTTCCAAAACGCCACTGACGGAAGAAAAAAGGCCCTATTTTAATTCTGTCATTAACAACATTTAATAGCTTATTCTTCGAGAGATATTCTAAAAGTTCCCAGAAAGTATCTCTAGAGAGCGACGTAAAAGGATAGGCATTATGTAACACTGTATAAATCACGTCGGCTGAAATGTCCTTATACTGTAAGGCCATACCTAAAGTTTCCCTGGCTGCCACGTCCAATGGATTTTTTGCAATTTTGATTTGTTCTATGTTTCCCGTTCTTGCAAGGTAAAGAAGTGCAGTAGCTTC
Organism: Sulfolobales archaeon HS-7; assembly: GCA_019704295.1. Lineage (GTDB taxonomy): Archaea > Thermoproteota > Thermoprotei_A > Sulfolobales > Sulfolobaceae > HS-7. Next base: position 1,843,396 of record AP024596.1, read on the forward strand.
TAACACATCAGAGTCGTAAAGGCAAATGATCTCTCCGTATGCCTTCTCTTCCATACTATGACCACTTCTGCCTAAACGTTGCAAGAACGAAGCAACTGTAGGTGGAGGCCTGAAGAGAATTACCTTCTTGATATCACCTATGTGAATCCCTAGTTCTAACGTTTTAGTACAAATAACAGCAAGCGCCTTACCACACCTAAGATTTTCCTCAACGTCCTTTTTCAACTCCCTTGAAACCGAGGAATGGTGTACATAAATATTTCCCTTAGATACCTTCTCTAATGCCTCATGAAGTCTTTCAGTCGAAAACCTAGAATTCGTAAAGATGAGAGTAGTGCTCTCGACCAAGTTGGATACATATTCTGCTATTCTAGACCAATCGTTATCTTGAGGTATCTTCCTTATATTACACTCAAATTTTTTCGAAACTGAACTAGATATTACCTTTTTACTTCTCAGCGAAGAACCGGATAAAAAGTCAAGTATCTCCCCCGAGTTTCTCACCGTTGCTGAAAGGCCTATTCGTTGGAAATCGTAACCCGTTAGAAGTTTCAATCTCTCAAGTAACACAGCTAGTTGGGCGCCTCTTTTAGTATTAGCCAGTTCATGAACCTCATCAATGATCACCCATTTTATGCCCCTCAGATTTTCTCTAAATTTAGGTGCCCAGTCCAGGTCGATTTCAAGTCCTTCTGGCGTTGTAATAAAAATATCAGGTATTTTTCTAAGTCGTTCTAGTTTTTCCCGTGCAGGAACTTCCCCATGTTTTCTACCTACATACAAACCCAGTTTCGACGACCACCACTCTATTCTATTTTGCAAGTCGTTTATGAGCGCCTTTAGGGGAGTGATATATAGTAATGAGACCGGCTTCGTATACTGGCTCAATAAGGTATTAAATATTGGTAAAATTGCGGCTTCGGTTTTGCCAAAACCTGTAGGAGCTACAAGAAGTACGTTGTCTCCAGCTGATATCGCATTAAACGATGATATCTGAAATTCTGAAAGACCTTTCCATCCCCGTAGATTTATTAACGCTGCTATTCTATCGTTAACTGCAAACTCCTTCATCTACTCACCAGATAATACTACTCCGTTAATTGACAGGCGGAATAGTTTTTTACTCTAAACTTTTAAAGTCTTCTATACATCATGACGTCAAAAATGAGATGCATGACATGTGGTAGATTTTTCCCCGAGGGTCAAGGAGTATCGTTAAAGATAGGCGACGACTCCCTCCTATTTCATAGCAATTCCTGTGCCTTCAAGTTCGTGAGAGAAGTTTTATTAGAGGTAGATAGGGAATGTATTACGGGACCTCTGGAAGATACTAAGAAACGTTTTAACGAGAAAATAAAGCTTTTAGATGAGAAAAAACAAAAAAAGATATAAGTATATATTTATATAATATAAAATTATTAAAGATATATATAACAGTCATATTGTTAGTCTTTATGAAGGTATACCAATTCCCGCTTAGACGTTTTACAGCACTTGTCCTGAAGGCTTACCTTGAATATTATTCTTCTATGCATGGAGAGTGATCTAACATTATTACGTATTCCCTTTTACGTAAGTCGTGCCGTCCCAATTAACGCAGAATTAACTTTATTACTTTGATTACTATCGCCCTCAGAAGGTTTTTCTCATCATATCATGTCAGAGTCCGCTACATTCAGCATTAAAACTTAATGTTCCCAGATCTTTTTAAAGAGTTTGCGACTTTCCTGATTTCGACCGAGCGAACTCACCCTTTTTGGTTGAAGAGGGTTTCCGCTTCACACCTCTACCTTGCCCGGAGGGCTCTACACGCTCTGAGGGTTGCACCCCGAAGTGAGCGTTAGTGTCCCACATAGGACTGTAATTGGAGCAGAGGTATACCACATCAACCCTCGCTTAAGCGTTACGGTGACGCTTCCTCCGTCGATGACTGTCATTGATGTATTGACTGCGAACTGAAACTCGAACTTAATACAAAGGGGCTACCCATCCCTGTGGGTCTTCCGCCCCCTTTGAACCCATATAGATAAATCCACATTCTTCGGGCTTTCTTTAGACTTAATATACAGAAAAACGTCGCTGCCTCAGTGAAAAGAACTTTTAGGAATTAGAAATATAATCTGTCGGTATTAAACGGATTATTGTATCAATTATATTAGATGAATTAGATAATACTGAATTTGTCTTATATATCAACATAATGTCTGGGTCTTTTAATGCATGTCCTGTAATTACGTTAACTACAACGTCGCTTAAGCTAATGATCCCTAATTCTAATGCTTTTTTATATCCCGCAAGGGTTGATGCTGATGCTAATTCCGCCTCTATCCCTTCTAATCTTGCAAGGTCCTTTTGTGCACTCAAAATCCCATCATCAGTGACCTCTAATGCTGAACCTTCGGATATCCTTATTGCCCTTATCGCTTTTCTCCAATTTACTGGTCTTCCAATCTTAATCGCGCTGGCTACGGTCTCTGGATTTTCCTTAATCATAAGTTCGTCCTTACTTTCGATTATCGTTCTCGCTACCGTAGATGCACCCTTTGCTTGAACACCTATCATTTTCGGAACTCGTTCTATCAAACCCACATCCCTCATCTCCATAAATCCTTTCCAGATTGCGTATATGTTTCCTCCATTACCAACTGGAACTATAACAAAATCTGATACTCTGATCTCCTCTACTATTTCATAAGCGATTGTCTTTTGACCTTCTAACCTCAATGGATTAAATGAATTTAACGGGTAAATCGTGCCGTACTTTTTATAGAGCTCAAGAACGGCTTTCATGCCATCGTCGAAATTTCCCTCTAACTCAATCACTCTAGCACCGTGTAGATATGATTGGCCCATCTTCCCTACGGCAACTTTCCCTCGAGGCAAAATTAGCACTACAGTCATACCTGTACGTGCAGAATAAGCAGATGCTGAAGCAGCAGTATTACCAGTTGATGCTGCTATAACAACCGAGTAATTAAAGTTCTTAGCACATGTAATTGCAACTGTCATACCCCTATCCTTGAAGCTTCCGGTAGGATTCAAGCTTTCTAGTTTAGAGTAAACATTACGGTTTAGCATTGCTTTTGGCTATGGGAGTCCCTCCTTCTCCCATAGTCGCTATTTCCTTAAATCGAGCTGGAATAGTATCTCTATATCTCCACGCGCCTCTACCCCTGAGTCTATTCAAGGAGAGTGTAGAAGGTAATTTAACCTCTATCTCCAATAATCCTCCACAACGTGGACAACTTATTACATTTGGTTCGATTCCAAAAAGATTACCACACTCTAAGCATTTCATATATCCATCTAACTTGTTTCCAAGTAATTCACTGTCATTGAAATAATTGTATATGTTATATTTAATGGTTACGCTTTTCTAGCCAGGAGACTCTATAACACGTAGGTTAGGACTTATTACTTAATTTTTATGATTCTTATGTATGCAACTGAATAGGATAGGGAACAATGAATGGCAAATAGAACGGGAGGGATGTATGAAAGTTCCCGTTACAGTGTTTGCAGATGACGTACTAATTGACAAAATGAAGCAGGATTTGACTTTAAAACAGGCAACGAACGTAGCTTGCTTACCCGGTGTTCAGGAGTCAGCATACGTACTTCCAGATGGTCATCAGGGATACGGCTTCCCAATAGGAGGGATTGCAGCTACGGCGATAGATGAGGAAGGCGTGGTTAGCCCTGGGGGGATCGGTTACGATATCAATTGTGGCGTTAGGCTTCTAAGGACCAACTTAACCTATAACGACGTTAAGCCTTTATTGAGTAAATTAGTAGAGGAAATTTTCTACAACGTCCCGAGCGGCGTAGGAAGCGAGGGAAAGGTTAAGTTAACCACTTCCGAACTCAATAAAGTAATGGAGGATGGAGTTATGTGGGCAGTAGATAAGGGAATGGGTCGAGAGACTGACATGGAGTATATAGAACAGAACGGAAGTTGGGAATTAGCTGATTCAGACAAAGTGAGTACAACTGCTAAAAAAAGGGGGATGGCTCAACTAGGAACTCTCGGGGCAGGAAATCACTTCCTGGAAATACAAATCGTTGATAAAATTTACGATAAGGAGATAGCAAAGGCCTTAGGAATATTCGATGAAGGGCAAGTTACGGTTATGATACATACAGGTTCCAGAGGACTCGGACACCAAGTTGCTAGCGATTACCTTCAGATTATGGAAAGAGCTATGAAGAAATATAATATATCCGTCCCAGACAGGGAACTAGCTGCTATACCTTACTCTACGCGAGAGGCTACAGACTACTTACAGGCAATGGCGTCTGGAGCTAACTTCGCGTGGACAAACAGACAACTGATAACACACTGGGTTCGTGAAAGCTTTTCGAAGGTATTTAGAACGGAGTCGGAAAAGATGGACTTAGGAATAATATACGACGTGGCTCATAATATAGCCAAAATAGAGGAGTATACTATAAATAATAAAAGGAAAAAAGTTATTGTACATAGAAAGGGTGCGACGAGAGCTTTCCCTCCAGGAAGCCAGGAAATTCCACAAAAGTACAGTAAAATAGGTCAGGTTGTTCTAATTCCTGGAAGTATGGGGACAGGAAGTTTCGTTATGATTGGTATTCCAGAAGGGCGAAGAACTTGGTATACAGCTCCGCATGGAGCGGGGAGATGGTTGTCGAGAGCCGCTGCAGTTAGAAATTACCCTGCGCAAACAGTTTTGGATAATCTCGAGAAGACCGGTGTAGTGGTAAGGGCCGCAACTAAGAGAGTTGTGTCCGAGGAGGCACCAGGGGCCTATAAGGACGTAGACAGAGTCGCTAAAGTAGCCCATGAAGTTAAGATCGCGAAGCTCGTACTCAGATTGAGACCGATTGGGGTAACGAAAGGTTGAAAAGGGAAGAGCTACTTACGGAGGAGATTTCCGACATAACTTTAGATGACGTAAAGGGACTTGAAACAAGTTACTTAATTTACAGTAAGATATACGGCTTTTCAGCAGAAAGCTTGGCGAAAGGTAGAGAGATAATCCAAAAAGTGATAAAGACAGATCTCAGAATAATGTCGTTCACGGCAAATCTCGTCGCTACTGGACTTAGGGGACTTTTCGCCGACCTGATCAGAAAGGAGTATTTCAATATGATCGTGACTACGGGTGGTACTATCGATCATGACATAGCGAGATCGTTCGGTGGTAAGTATTACAAAGGAACTTTTGATATTGACGATAATTTGCTAAGAGAGCTCTCAATACACAGATTGGGAAACGTGTTTATACCCTTTGAAAATTACGGGGGAATTATTGAGAAAGTTGTAAGACGTAAAATTGAAGAGTTAGTAAACATTAAGAAGGAGTGGCCTGTATTCGAGGTCTTATGGGAGATCGGTAAGGATATTCAAGACGAAAACTCAATATTAAAAGCAGCGTATGAGAGAAAAATCCCGATAATAGTTCCTGGAATTGTTGATGGTTCTTTCGGAACTAACGTGTTCATCGCATCTCAGTTTAACGGTTTCAGGATTAATCTTTTCGAAGATATGAGGAAAATAAAGGACGCAGTTTTTGAGTGCAAATCGAGCGGAGCCTTAATAGTGGGAGGCGGAATAAGTAAGCATCACGTAATTTGGTGGAATCAATTTAAGGACGGACTAGATTACGCGATCTACCTTTCTACAGCACTAGAACATGATGGTAGCCTAAGCGGAGCGAGACCTCGGGAGGCAATATCTTGGAATAAACTTCGTAAACTAGAAAATTCTGTATTTATAAATGGCGATGCAACTATAATACTTCCGTTACTAGCCTCATACTTAATAAGCGGAAAATCTTAAGTATTTGCAATATAGTGGTGAAAGCTGATTGTCAACAACTAAAGAGAAATTTAGTAGCCTATCCCCTGCCGAGTTCTTTAAGAGAAACGCTGAACTAGTAGGTTTCTCTAATCCTACTAAGGCATTATATCAATCGGTAAGAGAACTTGTTGAGAACTCTCTTGACGCTACAGATATTCACTTAATTTTACCTAATATTAAATTATCTATAAATAGGATAGAAAGCGAACAAGAAATATATAAAATAACAATAGAGGATAATGGGATAGGCATACCCCAATCGGTAATACCAAATGCCTTTGCTAGAGTTCTTTACAGTTCAAAATACGTGATAAGACAGTCGCGAGGTATGTACGGACTAGGAGTTAAGGCAGTGGTATTATATAGTCAGATGTATCAAGAGAGACCAATAGAGGTCATAAGCTCTACAATTGGTTCTAAGAGGATTTACGGATTTAAACTTAAAATCGATATTAATAAAAACGAGCCCATAATTTACGGTAGATACTCCATCGAGAATAGCGCTAACTGGCATGGGACTATCGTTACAGTTTACATACTAGGGGATTGGAGCAAGTCAAAGCAAAGAATTTACGAGTACATAAAAAGAACTCACGTAATAACCCCATACGCTGATTTTACATTTCTTGATCCAGAAGGAAAAATAACACATCTTCCAAGGATAACTAATAAAATGCCTAAGCCTCCTCAGGAGGTTAAGCCACATCCCTACGGCGTAGATATAGAGTTAATTAAGCAGATAATAGCTAACATGAGGAAAAAAGGCGCTGATGTAAAATGGTTCCTCATGAATGAATTTCAAGGAATTGGAGAGAAGACAGCTCAGGAACTCCTCAATATGAGTGGAATTAATGAGAAAAAAAAGGTAGAGCGCCTTACAGAAGAAGAATTGTCAAAACTCACTGAGGCTATGAAAAACTACGCTAAATTCAGATCTCCCTCAGCCGATGCTCTATCCTCTATAGGAGAGGAATTAATAGAGATAGGATTGAGAAGTTCATTTAATCCCGAGTTTGCAGTAGCAGTAACTAGGAATCCTGAAGCTTACCAAGGTCATCCTTTCATAGTCGAAGCAGGTATAGCATATGGTGGGAATATATTACCAGTGGAAGAACCGATAGTCCTAAGATATGCAAATAAAATTCCTCTAATCTATGACGAAAAAGCAGATGTCGTGTGGAAAGTTGTTAGCGAACTGGATTGGAAACGTTATGGTATAGACACTTTTCCAGCACCACTAGTAGTAATGACTCATATATGTAGCACCAAAATACCCTACAAGAGTGCAGGTAAGGAAAGTATAGCAGATGTAGAAGAGATTGAGAAGGAACTAAAAAATGGGTTAATGGAAGCTGCGAGACGACTCAAACTGTACTTGTCAGAGAAGAAGAAGGAGGAGAGTGCTAGAAGAAAGGCCCTAACTTATATGAAGTACATACCGGAGGTTAGTAGATCATTAGCAATATTTAAAGCGGGGAAGAAAGAAGAGGCCAGACAATACGAACAAGACATAACAAATAAGTTAAAGACATTAATTGCTGAAAGGCTAAATATGAAGGATCTTCAACTACTTGAAGAGGTAAAGGTCGAAGCAGTATGAGTGAGTTCCAATCAAAAGTTGATAAAGAGGCGAGACAGAGGGCATCGAGAGCTTTGAGAGACAAGTTCCTCGAAGTGTTACGGCAAATAGAAAATAACGAACCCCCGGTCCTAGTTATCCCGAAAAGGACACTTGCAAATACAGTTTACGATAATACAAGGAAGCTCCTACTATTAGGGGTGGGACAGTTAAGAAGGAGTTTTCTCGACCTAAATGAGGCTAAGCGTTTCATGCAAACAACATTAATGGCATCGATTATTTATGATGCTCTAATTAATGACGAATATCCCACTATTCGTGATCTATACTATAGGGGGAAACACTCAATTATTATAAAGGATAATAAAGGTAAGACACATGAGGAAAATACATGGGATGAACAAAAGGAGTCTGATAGCGTTATTATTGATATAGAGGTATTAACGTCGCTCTTACGGGAGGAAATGCTCATCCTAAGTAAAGAAAAGGGAAAGGTAGTAGGGGAGATGAGAGTAAGAAGTGGTAATGACGTTATAGATTTAAGCAAAATGGGACACGGAGCATACAGTATAGAACCGACGCCTGACCTCATAGAATTCTTAGATGTAAATGCTGAATTCGTATTAGTCGTAGAGAAAGACGCAGTATTTCAACAACTGCATAGAGCAGGATTTTGGAAACAATACAAATGCATATTAGTTACTAGCGCAGGCCAACCAGACAGAGCGACTAGACGATTCGTTAGGAGATTACATGAGGAAATAAAGTTACCGGTGTATATTCTAACTGATGCGGATCCATATGGGTGGTACATCTACAGTGTCTTTAGAATAGGTTCGATCTCCCTTTCATATGAAAGCGAAAGATTGGCAACGCCTAATGCTAAGTTCTTAGGCGTTTCCATGTCAGATATATTCGGTTCCGCTTCGAAAAAACCATACTTATCCGAGGCAGAACGCCAAAATTTCATAATTAAGGCAAAGGACTTCGATATTAAAAGAGCAAACGAGATCAAGAACTATCCGTGGTTTAAGACGAAGAACTGGGAGAAGGAAATTCAGGACTTTTTAAATCGAAAGGCTAAGTTGGAAATAGAAGCAATGGCAAGTAAGGGACTAAAGTTTTTGGCATATCAATATATACCAGATAAGATTAATAATAGGGATTACGTGGAGTAGTGCGATCATATGCCTTGGAAACTAAAGTGTAACGAGTGCAACACCACATGGGAATTAGATATTAGTTTTGATATAGGTAAGCAGAAACACTTATATATATATTGTAAAACATGTAAGAGGAATACACTAAACGATATTCTCGAATACTATGAAAATGATGAGAAAGAAGCTAATGATAAGTGATTAAACCTGTCTCGTCTGATAACTTTAATACTTATTGTAAAGAACTCATTACGTGCGCAGTGAAGATAGTTTTTAACTGAAAGTGATGACGGGCCAAAGCGCGGAGCGCAATAGATTTTAATAAATCCCTATCAAATAATGCTTTGAATAGTAATGACGTATAACTATGCTGCAGTAGGAGATCTTAAACAAGGTAGTTACGTAATAATTGATGGAGAACCTTGTAGAGTCGTGGAAGTAACCAAAGCTAAAACAGGGAAACACGGAAGCGCTAAGGCCAACGTCATAGCGGTTGGTCTTTTCACCGGAAACAAGAAGACTATAATGGCCCCAGTAGATCAAAGAGTGGAGGTACCTATAATAGAGAAGCATGTAGGACAGGTAATCTCAGACAGAGGTGAGCTCGTGGAAATAATGGATTTAGAAAGCTATGAAACGTTTCAAATAGAGAAACCAAAAGAAGAGGACATAGCGTCGAAAATAAGACCTGAGGCCGAAGTTGAGTATTGGAATATTGCAGGGAGGAAGAAGATAGTAAGGGTTAAATAAATTGCTTGAGTCGATAAGAGAGAGCGTAAGGAAATTTTTATCGGGTTCGTCCCCCTATGACAAAGCAGTCGAGACGTTTATAAGGGATTTACAAAAAATCCTAATCCAGTCTGATGTTAACATAAAACTTGTCTCTCAACTTACAACAAAAATTAAACAACGTTTGAACAACGAAAAGCCTCCTACTTATGCCGATAAAAGGGAGTGGTTCATTAAGATAGTTTATGAGGAGTTAGCGAACCTTTTTGGAGGAGACAAGGAACCTGATGTTCTGCCATCGAAGATACCATATGTAATTATGCTAGTTGGTATTCAGGGTAGTGGAAAAACCACCACCGCCGGAAAGCTAGCCTATTTCTACAAGAGGAAAAGTTACAGAGTGGGAGTAATAGCTGCAGATATTTACAGACCTGCTGCTTACGAGCAGTTAAGGCAACTATCGCTTCAAGCGTCAGCCGATTTTTACGGAGAGCAAGAAAACAAAAATCCTACAGAGATAGCGATGAACGGCATAAAACAATTACTTTCACACAAATGTCAGGTGATCATCATTGATACGGCTGGAAGACATGGATACGGCAACGAGGAATATCTGTTACAAGAAATGAAATCGATGAGTGATGCGGTAAAGCCAGATGAGGTTATCCTCGTACTTGACGCGTCCATTGGGCAAAAAGCATACGACCTAGCATCAAGATTCCATAACGTAACCCCAATAGGTTCAATAATAATCACGAAGATGGACGGTACGGCTAAGGGTGGTGGTGCCTTATCAGCCGCTGCAATAACTGGGGCCTCAATAAAGTTCATTGGAACAGGAGAAAAGATAGACGAGTTAGAGGTATTCAATCCAAGAAGATACGTAAGCAGGATCCTTGGCATGGGTGATATAGAGTCGATATTAGAGAGATTATCGTCTATAGAAGAGTATGAAGAGATTGAAGAGAAGATGGAAGAGGTACTTCAAGGTAAGGGAAAAATAACACTAAGGGATATTTACAAGCAAATAAAGGCGGTAAAGAAGATGGGCCCTCTGTCAAAAGTTCTTGATAAAATCCCTGGTTTTAATATGCTCCCAAAACTGCCATCAGAGGACGAGATAAAAATGAGCGAAGAGAAGATGAACAAATGGTTGTCAATAATAAACTCAATGACTTATGAAGAATTAGATAACCCCTCAATTGTAGACAAAAATAGAGTGCGTAGAATAGCTAGAGGAGCTGGAGTAAGACCGGAAGAAGTAAGAGAACTCCTTAAACAATACGAACTAACGAATAGGGCGTTAAAGACACTAAGAAAGAAGAGAGACATTGGGAAGTTACTTGGAACTCAATAATATTACTCAACTTTCTTATAAAATCCTATCGGAAATTCCCTTGTGTGATAGATGTCTAGGAAGAGTTTTCTCAATACTTTCAACTTCATTGACAAACGAAGAACGCGGAAAATCTATAAAGATTACTTTGGCAATGGAAATTGATTCGCTAATAAGGGAAAGGAGAGTAAAAGATCTGAGCGAGGTCCTACCGGTATTAAAGAACATGGGAACGATAGGTGAAACTGTGCTGAGGAAATACGGAGTTAATGAGCCCGTAAATTACGCCTGCTGGTTATGCAAAGGTAGGTTAAGTTATTATGAGAGCGAGCTCTATCAAGGTGTGAAAAAGTTAGTTACTGAAAAGTCAACGAGAATTGCGCTAGGCGTTAGACTAAGCAGGGAATTAAGTGCGTCCGAAAACACATTAATATCGAAGTATAAATTAACATACTACGAAAGTATTAAAAATGAAATAAAAAGGGAGACGGGAAAAAGACTGAAACAGGAGGGCTTTATTATTGACCTCAATACCCCAGAACTTTTCATAATATACGACGTAGAAGCAAACGTAACTTATCTGGAGTGGAGTAAAGAAAGAGTTTTTGGGACGTATAGCAGGCTAGTAAGGGGAATTCCTCTAGAAACATGGGAAGAAAAAGAAGACATGAGAACTCTAACTAAGGCAAAATTCTACGTACCCTTTTCTGAACCAAAAGATGTAAGGATTTTCTGCGAGTATCCAATATTCTTAGAAAAATTGCCTGAAAATGCCATAGAGGGATTTCAAATAAGAGTTATTAAAAAAATACCGAGGCGAAACAGAATTCTACTTTCCTCTACACCAAAATCCAGAAAATATAGAGTAACTCTTTATACAAAGAGACAAATTTCAGGAATTAAGATAACAGATAACGTCTATGACGTGTTCATTGAAGCTAGAGATTATAAGGACTTATTGCTCAAAATAAAGAATGCATTATCCGACGCAGAGATCATTTCAATAGATGCAATTTCATTAGATCAGAAAACTCAAGAGATGATTAAGAGAAACGAGTAAAATCGACATTGTCCCTTAAATACTTTCCCTCGTGTAAAAAAAGGGGAAATGTAGCGGGCCCGCCGGGATTCGAACCCGGGACCTACGGGTGCCTCCCGATGGTTAAAAGCCCGCCGCTCTACCTGGCTGAGCTACGGGCCCACATTATCATAACATAATTTCTTTATTTAAATCTGTGCACCGGAAAAGCTCATAGTATACGCTAAAAAGTGGGATAGTTATAAATTAGTTTTTTTACTTCCAACTTGCTTTATAACGCGGTGAATAATTGGCTAAGAAAAGAGGAGAATCGTCTTCAAGAGAACCAGTAAGACCTGCAGAAGGCGAGGTAATTTGCGTAGTCAAGAAAATGTTAGGAGGAGAACATCTAATTCTACTTTGCCTAGACGGGAAGCAAAGACAGGGTAGAATCCCGGGCAGATTAAAGAAGAGAGTATGGATAAACGAAGGTGACGTCGTTCTAGCATCTCCGTGGGACTTTCAATTAGATAAATGTGACGTAGTACATAAGTACAGTAACGATGAACTGAAGAAACTAGAGGAGGAAAAGATAGTTGATAGAACAGTGATAGATCAATTGAGGGATTAAATGCCTAAACAAAAGGAAAGGAAAGTCCTAAAAGATAAGGATCTTTCTAAGGTAGTAAATGACGTAATTGACGTAAGGACTTATGAACTTCTAGAAAGAATATCTTCCAGGCTAAGAATTGAACAGATAAGTGGACCAATTAGTTCAGGTAAGGAATCTAAAATTTTCTACGGAAGAGGAAAGGAAGAATATGCAATGAAAGTGTATCATATCACGACTGCCACTCATAAAAGAGCAATCCGCAGATACCTAGTTACAGATAAAAGAATTGGTAGCATGAATTCATCTACTTTTCAATTAATACAAATATGGGCAAGAAGGGAATATTCTAACGCAGCAACATTATACGAGGATGGTATTAATGTGCCGAAACCGTACCTGTTAGAAAGAAATGTCTTAGTAATGAAGTTCCTAGGCTATAACGGAAATAGAGCACCACTCCTAAAGGAATATGACTACATTGATGACAAACTATACAAGATGATAATAGAACAAATAAAGAGAATGACGACTATCTCAAAACTTGTCCATGGAGATCTAAGTGAGTATAATATCATGATCTATGACGATAAACCGTTTTTCATAGATTTTACTCAATCAGTACCGATAGATTCGGAAAACGCATTAGAACTTTTGAGACGTGATTTAATTAATATTAACCGTTTTTTCTCTAGCAAGGGAATTCAAGTGATAGATCTAAATGAATTAATACTAAGTATATCTAAATAACTAATCAGTGAAGTAGACCTTGTTCATTCAAGTACCTGAGAGTAAATTAAATGTAGTAAACGAGTTGCTTGAACAACTTCAATACATTAAAAAAGTTAAATTAACATTTGATGAGAAGAAGAAGATAATAACAGTTGTTCCTGAGGAAGGGTATACTTACGAGGCGTTAAAGGTCGAACAAGTAATTAAGGCGTTTTTTGCAGGATATCCTCTGACAAAGGCTTCTAGGTTATTATCAGACGAGTATAGGTTTGACGTGATAGATCTTAAAGAGTATTCCCACGACCCGAAGAAAATCAACAGGATAAAAAGTAGATTGATAGGAAAAAATGGGAAGTTTAAGAAGGATATAGAGGACTACACTTCAGTAAGCTTGCTCATTACCGACAGGTACATATACATTTTAGGACCCTATGATCAAATGAGCATAGCGCGTAACGCACTTGAACGAATAATTGATGGTGTAGAACATCAGTTAGTGTATAAGTATATAGAGAATGCCGAAAGATCGATAATGGATTACAAGTTAGTTAAGAGTAAAAGAGATAATCAAGAGCAATGAGCTTCGCTTCGTTATCTTGTGTACTGTTAAAGAAAAACTTCAACGCTGAACTATACTTTTTAAGGTTATCTAAAACCTCCTTCTCTCTAAGGAGAATATTCAAGTTATCTACATTATTTGTTATAACGTTATACATGAATTCTAAAAGTTCCCTTTTCGGCTTACTAAGCACTTCAACCGTAAAATACAGTTTAGGTTCGGGTCTCATAACTAGGGTTAAATGTCTTTTAGATAAGGGAACCAACATTGCTAATTTAAAGCCAGAGTATTCCTTAGTAGGCGAATGATTTGTAGCCTTAACTTCAATATAATATCTCTCCCCATCCTTGACTGCCTCTAAATCGTGTGTGGGGAGATCTACGTAAATTACCTCCTTATATCCCCATTCCTCTAGAAGATTCTTAGCCCTAAATTCCATCGCATAACCTAAAATAATACCCTTAGCTCGCTCTATCGCGAAATCTATTTCCTCTTCTGAGAGGCCTAATTTTTTCAGAGATTCGATTCCTGATAGTTTGCAAGACATGTTGTTCATCATTAATACTTGAATCTTAGTAGACCTATAGCACCTTGGAAGGTCTGCTGCACCCAGTCTGCTTCCGGAAGTTCGTCATTAACGTAAAATACAGTTGCTCCTTTCTTTTTCGCCTCATCCCCTAGCTTTTCCAACTCCTTATTACCCTCATATATAACAAGCTTCTCAATAGCTCCCATATCTAATGCTTTTTTGATCTCCTCAATACCATATACTACATTACTATCGCCCTTTGCTAGATGATACTTTATCTCCTCAAGAACTTTAGTCACCTCTATGTATTTCTGACCCTTAAGCATATCCCCCGCTTTAACTAATACTTCTCTAATTCCTCCTTCTCCCTGATATCCTACATCAATCAACGGCTGCATTACAATTTTCTTTAACCTATAGTCCATATAGTCGCCCTCAAAGAAGTAGTTTTTAGCAAAGCCTGGACCAGCTAGGAGAATACCCTTTAATCTTCCCTCTTCCAAATATGGTAGTAAGTAACTGTTTACCCTCTCTCCCACGCTCTTGAAAAAGTCGTGTATCAATTCCTCGTGAATTCTGTCCATTCGCCTTTGACTTTGCCCTCCCATCTTATGTTTCCTTGGAAGAAAAGTGTCCATCTCTTCTAAGACCTCAACTCTCAGACCCTTTACGAGGCCGATCGTAGCCTCATCATTCTCTATGATGATAACCGCGAAATAATCCGAGTCGTCGACCATGCTCTCCAAAAACTCTAAGTGATATTCCTTGTCCGTTCTGTAGAAGTATATGGTAACCTTTTCTGGAGGAATTACCATAAAGCATGAAAAAGTGTTTGTATCAAAATTTTCTCCGCAAAATAACGCTAGTCCCGTTTGCGGAACTTTACTTATCTGGACAAGCCTATCAATAGCTCCCGATATTGCAGACTCAACTGCGTCTCTAGTCCTCTTTAGCTTGATGTTCTGAGATATTGACAATTCCTGCCTTAAGTTGTTTATTACATCGGCAACTGGTCTACCTGGAGGGATATATAACGATAATAGAGTTGTGGCCGGTGAGTGCCATTTTTTCAGTTCCTTTATAAGAGATTTCAATTGATCTTTATCTAACTTATACTTTTCAAAGACTCATCCCTGTTTCCCAAATATCTGTTATTCTGAGTAGAATAAAAAACTACTTAGTTAGCTTCACTATTTCAATCGGTATAAATGAGGTCTAGAAATACATTTTGAATATCGGAAACCTACATTCATTCGACTAACTTATTTAAGACCTCTCACTTTCTCTATATATATCGCTGTGGCGCCTCCTGTTCCGTGACATAAACTTGCTATCCCTTTTTCAGCATTGTTCTTTGTTAAAACGTTAATTAGTGTTGTGACAATCCTCGCTCCCGATGCCCCTATAGGATGACCAAGAGCGATAGCTCCACCAAATAGATTCAGTCTTTCATAAGGGATCCCAAGTAATTTATGAACAAGTACGCTTGCTACGGCAAACGCTTCGTTATTTTCGAAATAGTCGATATCATTAACAGTTTTTCCTATTTTACTCAGTAATTTCTTTATCGCGTAAACAGGCGCCTCAGGAAATCTCCATCCCTCAGTTCCAATCCAACTTATTCCCTTTAGCTCTGCTATAGGTTCAACGCCAAATTTCGTGATCGCGGATTCTCCAGCAAGAACTAGTGCAGAAGCACCATCGGAAATCTGAGAGGAGTTTCCCGCAGTATGTAAGCCATTTTCTCCAAATGCTGGTCTAAGTTTAGATAACTTTTCAAGAGAGGTATCTTTTCTAATCCCTTCATCTTGATAGACTTCGCCATTCGAAGTGGTTACAGGAACTACTTCAGATTTAAAGTTACCACTGGCAGTCGCCTTATATGCTCTCATATGGCTCTCAAACGCTACATTATCAAGTTCTTCCCTTTTTACGTCTCTTTCCTTAGCGATCATATCCGCCTCTTGCCCCATTAACTTATAGTTAGCCGGGTCTGTCAAACCATCATAAAGCATAGTATCCGTTAATTTAAACTCCTTATGAAGGGCGGATTTCACACCCCATCTGGCATCAGCCGAAATAGAGAAAGCCGCTCTACTCATAGACTCCATTCCTCCTACAACAACTACTTCTGCGTCTCCGCTTTTGATCATCTGTCCACCGTTTATTATGCTCATCATACCTGATGAGCATACCATATCTATACAATAGCCATCCACGGTTACCGGAAGATTCGCCTTAAGTAACGCCTGTCTTGCCAGATCCTGACCATGGCCAGCCCTTAAGACGTTACCCATAATGACGAGGTCTACTGAGCTTGAAGGTATACCGCTCCTTTTTAATGCTTCCTGAATTACTATTCCCCCTAATTCCGGTGGGTTTATGTCCTTAAAGTAACCGCCAAATTTTCCAATGGCTGTTCGTACCGCGGAAAGAATATAGACTCTCATATGTTTATTTATCTTCTCAAGGTAAAGAAATTTCTCAAAAATCTTAGTTTGAGGGTAAACCCCTAAGATCAAAGAACGAGTGGTCTGTTATCCTAACTTGTATTTTTTCACCCAATTTATTAAATTCATACACAACTACGGGTTTATAGGATATCGTCCTTCCGATCACCGACTTATCTTTGCCTACTTCAGTAGTTATGACATCTACTACTTTTCCTACATAACTCCCAAAGATCTCGCCCGCTATCCTCTCATATAACTCATTAGCTCTCCGTGTTCTCTCTTTTTTCACTTTTTCAGGTATTTGAGGCATCCTCATACTCCTAGTGTTGTGCCTCGGTGAGTACATAGCTAAATGAATCTTATCGAACCTCAGTTTCTCCATAAGTAGAAGTGTGTTTTCAAAGCTCTCGTCATCCTCACCAGGATGCCCCACAATTATGTCTGTTGCTATAGTAGTTTCCCCAAGTTCTTTCCGAATCTTATTAACTAACGAAATATATTCATCTACAGTGTATTTTCTATTCATGAGTTGGAGAACCTTATCGTCTCCACTCTGCACAGGTATATGAAGGAATTTAAATATTTTCTCACGTTTCATTACCTCCAATAATCTATCAATTATCCTAAATGCATATTCGGGATTCATCATACCAATCCTTATATAGAAATCACCATCAATATCCGTAACTTCCTCTAACACATCAACTAACGATACGCCCGATTTTAAGTCAAGCCCATATGTTGCAAGATCTTGACCCGTTAACTCTATTTCCTTAGCCCCTTTTTTTACAGCATCCATAACCCATTCCTTAATTCTCCTAACGGGAAAACTCCTAAGATAATTACGTGAAAGTTTAGTTATACAGAAGTTACAACTGGACGCACATCCATCTTGAATGGGGATTACAGCAATAGTTCCTGAATTAAAAATAGAGTATCTTGATGGATCGTCGGGCTCTAGAATTACTTGTACTTCATTGCTTTCCAATAGTGAAGATATTCTACTTACTGATTGAGGACCTATTATTGATGCTTGAGGTGCTAATTTTGAAATAGTTCCAGGCTGAGAAGACGCCATACAACCAGCTACAATTAAACGCTTTCCAGTCTTGGAAAAGTACCTTATCCTTTGTTTCATTCTTTCCTCTGTCTCCAATCTCACAACGCATGTATTCAGTATTACCGCATCTGCATCTTCCTCTCGTTCGACTATTGTATGACCCTGTTCGGTAAGTAATTTCATCATTATCAGGGAATCCCCTTTGTTCAGAGTACAGCCGTATGTTTCAATGTACGCCTTCATGTTACTAACCTATCATGTATTAATGCAAAATTTGAGATTATATAATCACTTACCTCAGAACTTATTTATCAATAGTGGTGGACCCGCTGCTGAACTGGTAGGAGTAGCATAGTTACAGCTCAAAGATCTTTGCTCAGTTGTCTCAGTAACGTGCGCTCTATAGATGCCTATCATTGAAACAGCATGTAAACTTACATTTAAGGGTGTGTTGGTTGCTCACAAATCCTCCTAACCTTCACTCAGATAAGTAAGTATAATAACTACTACCAAAGAGATTTTTGGTAAAGATGTCATCTGATGCAGAATATGAAAAACTTCTCCAAAGGGTATATGAGAAGCTCCCGTATAAGAGCAATAAAAAGGAGAGTCAAGAACTCCCAGCCCTCATAATTAACAATATAGGTTCTACTACAATAATAAGAAACTTTTCAGAATACGCCGACAGAATTAGGAGAGATCCTAAAGTTCTCATGAAGTACCTTCTTAAGGAGTTAGCTGCAGCAGGAACTCTGACTGATAACGGAGCATTGGAGATTCAGGGTAAATTCTCGAGTTATACTATAAACAACTTAATAGAAAGATTCCTCAATTCTTACGTAAGGTGTAGAACTTGTAAAAGTCTTGACACAATCCTAACTATAGAGAAGAACGTTTGGACTATAAAGTGCCTGGCTTGTGGTGCGATAACTACAGTAAGAAAGGCGTTTTAGTTTGAATATTATGGTTAAGATTATTCATGCTCCCTCTGGAGAGGTTATAGTAAACCTCTGTGAACCATCACTATTAGGAAAGGTTTTCAGGGAGAAGGATATAAATCTTCATGTAAATAAGGAGTTTTATGAGGGGGAAATAATGGAAGAAGATGAGGCGTTTTCTTACGTGGAGCAGGCAACAGTTGCGTCATTTGTCGGAAAAACAGTTGTAGAGCAGGCCGCTAGGCGAGGGTTCATTAATAGGGACACCGTGCTTGTAGTAGAGGGGGTTCCATTCGCACAAATGCTCAACGGGTTTTAGCATGAGGAAATTCTGCGTACTATGCGGGTCAGAAGACGAGGAGTTAATTGATTCCCTTTGTGAGAGTTGTTATATTTCAACAAAACAGTTAGTAAAAGTAGAGAAAGAAGTATCGGTAAAGTACTGTCGTTCTTGCGGATCTATATGGGTAGGTGGCAGATGGGTTCAAAATTCTGAAGAACCACTTTACTATTCAATATATCTCTACGTTATGAAAACTACGGTATTAGATGAACATGTTTCGGAGTTCAAAGTTAACGTAGATAAAATATGGAAGGATCTTACAGGTGAATTACACGCTACTATTTCTGTTTCAGGTAAGATAAGAAGGGAATCGTTCACGAAAACCCTTGATGTACAGGTAGAGGAAGATAGATCGTTATGCACCAGATGTCTTAAATCAAAGGGGAAGGATTTTGAAGCGGTAATACAATTAAGGACTTCTGGTAAAAGATTGGATAATGGAGTAAGGCAACTTTTTGAGGAAACTTTACTAGATCAAGCCAGCCAATCAATTGGCGACGTGAAAGAGGCCCATAACGGTTTTGATTACTACCTGACAGATAAGTCGAGTGCTAGGAAAACAGTGTCTAAATTTACTAAACTAATCAATGCTAAAATTATCGAATCATATGAGAATGAGAGAAGAGAAGACGGTAAAAGAAAAGCCAGATTAGTAATATCCGTGAGGATATGAACCTTGGAATTGATGAGGCTGGAAGAGGTTGTATAATAGGACCAATGATAGTTGCAGGTGTTTTCATCGAACAAGAGAAACTTAGAACGTTAAAAAGTATCGGAGTAAAGGATAGTAAGAAACTTACTAAAAGAAGTAGGGAGTCTCTCTACAGGTTGATTTTCGAAATTGTTAACGGCGTAACAATAGTCAAGGTAGAACCTGAACTTATCGATAAATACAACCTTAACCTTCTAACTAAGTACTCAATGCTTAAAATAATAGAGACGTCCCCATATAGATTATCTAAAGTGGTAATCGATAAGGTCGGAAATATGCAGGATGTAGAAGAGACTGTAATCAGGACAGGTGCAATCCCGATAATAGAGAATAAGGCTGATGATAAGTATTTAGAAGTGGGTGCAGCGAGTATTGTTGCGAAGGTAATAAGGGACGACATTATAGCCTCACTAAAAGAGAAATATGGAGATTTCGGAAGCGGATATCCATCTGATAAAAAAACAATAAATTGGTTACATGCAGTATTAACTAAGGGACCCCCTCCAATAGTGAGAAGGAGTTGGAAAACTTTACAAAAGTTATCGTCTAATTATTATATGACCAAGTGAGATAATGGTCACGAATCTCCCCGCCGAAGCTAAGGCGAAGTGGATTAAAGTTATGGATGCGAAAACACCGGAAGAGAAAATACAGGCCCTACAGGAATTTCTAAGTACCGTTCCTAAGCATAAGGGAACTGAGAACCTAGTTATGTGGGCAAGGAGGCGAATGGCAGAGTTAAAAGAGGAAGTTGAAAAGGAAAAGAGGCGGGGAAAATCTGGTGCGGGGCCTAAGTTCTTCATAGAGAAGGATGGCGCAGGTCAGGTATTACTTCTCGGAGACAGAGAATCAAGATGTAAATTAATGAATTTACTTACTGAAATTGACGAAGAACCTAAAGAAACGCCAATACCTGGAATAACGTATTATGAGGACGTTAGATTTCAGGTGATAAATCCGCCCGAACTCATAATTGAATCGAGAAGTATAGCCTCAAAGATCCTTGCGTTAACGAGAAATGCAGATCTCATCGTACTAACAGGACGGAATATAGAAAGCGTTGTTAAGTTCCTCGAGGATAACGGAATATTCCTAGGAAGACCCAAGGGGAAGGTCGTTATTGAACGAGTGAGAGCTGGAAAAGGTATTAGAATTGTAAAAATGGGAAAACTTATAGGATTTTCAGAAAAGGAGATAGTAAATCTATTGCATGAATACAATATAGTGTCGGGTACAGTAAAATTATCTGGCGAAGTCACCATAGATGACGTAGAAAAAGCCTTGTTTGGGGGCGTCACGTATAAGCCTGGATTAATTGTAGGAGAGGAAAAAATTAACGACTTACCCGTTGCTCATATAAATAATGTAAATCAGATAAAACGGCTGATATTTGAACTTTTGGATATAATCAGAGTCTACACGAAGGAACCTGGTGAGGAGGTTAGTAAAGAACCCGTGATCTTGAGGAAAGGTGCTACAGTTCTAGATCTCGCTAGAACCATTCACTCGCAAATAGCGGAGAATTTCAAGTACGCGAAAGTACAAGGAAGATCGGTCAAATATCCTCAAAGAGTGGGCTTAAACCACGTCTTAGAGGATGGAGATATTGTTGAATTAAGAAGTAAGGTTTAAGCCCTTCTTCTAAATGCTTACTCTGATTGTCGCATAAGTAGAGCTGAGTTACCTGGCAACAGTTTTTGTATATCTGAAATATAGTTATTTATGTCCACCTCAAACTGCTTGCTAAGTATTTTAGCAATTCTCCTAGATATCTTCTCTGCCTGTTCGTCCCCTGGTCCTATGAGGACGTAATTCCTGTTTAAACAGTGAAACTTGGCTGCTTCTTCAGAAAAGACTCCTGGGAGAAGAACGCCTTCAGTTTTAGTTAGACATACGGCTAGTCTCAGCCTAACATTCTTAATATAATTCTTCCTTCCGTATATCATGAACGAACCGCGTGGCAGATATTCGCCTGAAGGAGGTGATTTACTGACTTGTTCCCCCTTTACGTAAAACACATCAATTGATGACAAACCTTCCTTCCAGGCTCTCGAATAGGACGCCGAAATAACTGCCGCGTCATTAATTTCATCTTCCGAAACCGTTTTTCGAGAACTCTTTATTATCGTAGCTGCAGCCCCGTGAAGATCCGCATGAAGAAATACGTCATCATTTTCAAGGTATTTCCTCACTAAGCTCTCATTCTGATCTATATCTCTACCTGCTATTATCAGTATTCCACCTCTAGTAAAGCTCCACCTATACTTTTCAAACCAGAATTTCCTCCTATACGTGCTTTCAACCTTTTTTGACGTTTCATCTAAAACCTTGTCGATTTCGTTTAGTTTTCCCTGAAATTCCTCAATAACCTGTAGTGTCTTCATATATTTGCCTCTGAAATCTTTAGCCATATCGAAGTAATCCGAGGCGTTTTTGTAAGCGCTTTTCTGCGGATCAAGCGTTATTTTCCTATCATTGATGCTTACTATAACTCGATTTTTTTCATGTTCCAGTTCAATTTTTCCTTTGTTGTAATCGTCTAAAATCTGATCTATAGTGGAAAAATTATTCATTATTACCATTGCAATTTCCCTTAATTCGTTCTCCTTATCCTTATATTCCACTGCCCTTTTCTCAAGTTCCTCTATAGTACTTACTATTTTCTTCTTTTCCACGCCAGCACGTTCTTGAGCCCTCCTCTTTACTTCAATTATCTCAAGATTGGAGAAGTAGTTATCAAGGAAGTTATCAAAATCGTCAATAGGCTGACAGTCGTCAATGCGAAATACGTAAAAATTTCCATCTTTACTACTACAAATGTTAACTTGTCCAGACTTAATGTTACTAATAATGCTAGCGACATTATCGTTAACAACTTTTTGATCTTTGATATCTAAGCCTAATTTCTTCCCTTCCTCTGGAGATACATTAGGTCGTTGGGGAGAGACCTTGGGTGGAAGCCGATAAGTCGTGCCTATTTTCAGGTCCCTATCCTTAAAGTGGATTTCCCTCGAGAGATAAATAATCTTGCCTTCAAGGTCAGTGACGACAAGAACTCCTCTCGGGATAATTTCGCAAACAACCTTCAGCGAGTTACTTAACCAGAGGTTAACTATTCTTTCATCCTCTTCCAGAGTGACGTCTTTTATCAAGGTCGAGTTAATTAAATTTCTTAGGATACCGATGCTACCACTTGATGTCCTATCCCTTCTCGTTTGAGTAAAATGAATTCTCCTTCCAGGTTCGATAATTAGCTCTCTTTCTCCTGCTGGACATCTGAGTTTAAAAAGAAATACTCCTTCTATGTTAGTCCCGTATACGTTATCAATCCAACAACCAATTAGCCTCCCTCTATTAATTACCATCCACGTCAGTAGATCTAGGTAACTCATAGCTTTTTTTGTCATTCCATTTATCCCAAAATCTCTATAAACAGTCACATCTTAAATTATAATGTGTCAATTGACGATAAGATACTCGCTTTCAGGGCATTTGCAGCTATAATATGTGCCATAATAAGTTTCGTATTTGGTGTAATGGGGATGTTAACAGCTTCGTACTTAACTCCACTCGTGATTTACTTATTAACTATTCCTGCTGTAAAATATACAACAGGTACTAATTCAAGGTGGTTAATTATTGGCAAAGGCTCTTTAACTTTCGTTGTAATATGGTTCTTAATATGGACAGTGCTGCTTCAACTCTAAACTACAAGTTCGTAGTAGACGCGATGTTAGGTAACTTAGCAAGATGGCTGCGAATATTAGGTTATGATACATTGTATGACAAGAACTATCAATACTGGAAGATATTAGAAATATCGAAGAGGGAGGGAAGAACGATAATAACCAGGAATTCGCATCTAGCTAAAAAGGCATACAAGATGGGCTTAAGCTATGTATTAATTCCTAAGGGTATTAACGTAATTGAGACATTAATCTACCTTAAACAAAATGGAGTTATAAATGTTGAGTATCCTATCTCCCCTATTAGATGTACAGTATGTAATGGACCGTTGGAGAAATTCGATATAGGTAAATGGAAATGTTCCAAATGCGGGAAAATCTACTGGAAAGGATCACATTGGAACACTATTCAGAAAACCGTTATTAAGGTTGCTAACAGCAAGTTATATGATGACGGAGAGCCTATTAAATCTAAATAAGGAACAGGCTAAAATCCTGATAAAAATAGCAAAGAAATCTATCGAATCGCGGTTCTCTAAAAGCGATGAAACTAAGATGCTCCTGGACAGCATTAACGATCCCGTTTTGAATTCCCCAGGCCTCGCGTTTGTAACAATAAATCAGAAGGTGGGTGAGAGGTTGGAGTTAAGGGGTTGTATAGGTTTCGTTGAAGCGATAGCTCCGCTAAAGGAAATAGTAGCTAAAGCTGCTGCAGAAGCTGCTTTCGGAGATCCACGTTTTCCTCCACTAAAGGAGTGGGAACTGAATAGTATAGAAATAGAGATTACCATTCTGTCTAAACCTGAAAAATTTAATGTTTATAACAGAAGAGAAGTCTTAAATCAAATAACATTAGGAAAACACGGACTTCTGATCAGAAAGGGGATAACTCATTCAGGATTATTACTACCACAAGTCCCAATTGAGTACTCTTGGGATGCCGAGACATTTTTGGCTCAAACGTGTATAAAAGCAGGTTTAATGCCATATTGTTGGCTAGATGAAAACACTGATATATATAGATTTGAAGGCGTCGTGATTAAGGAAGAGAATGATGATGTAAAAATAGGATTATAATCAAATATGCTTTTTAATAATGTAAAATGTAATATAAGCAACCATTATAATCGCAGTTATTATCGCAACGAGATCAAGCTTAGTTGACAGGTAGTTTGTAATAGCAGCGTAGTTTTGATAAAATATTATTCCGATATATGTCAAAAACATGTCCCACAATAAGTTCCCTATAGTCGAATACATTAGAAATGAACCTATACGCATTCTCGCTAAGCCTGCCGGAAATGATACGAGCGTCCTAAATCCTGGTACGAATCTGAGCAGAAGTACGGCAATGTAGCCGTACTTGGAAAACCATACCGCTAAAAGTTCTAGATGTTTATCTCTTATGAGAATATACTTACCATATTTCTTTAAGAATGGAAGTCCCAACTTGGCTCCTATGATATAATCGATTAACGAACCTACGATAGTTCCCAATGTAGCGGATAATATAACAAATGGGAACCTTAAGATTCCAGTCTTTACCAAAACCCCTGCTAATGGAAGTACGACCTCGCTAGGTACTGGGAGAGATGACGACTCAAGTAGCATAAGGACGAAAATTCCAAGATAGTTCCCCACTAGGACGTCTATTAAATGTAGAAAGTTCAAGGTATGTCTTCACCATGAGGACATTTCTTTGGTCTTCCTAGATACTCATACATTTTCTCTATAACCTCTTCAGGTATATCTGTGTCGAACTTAGTCGACAGTTCGCAAACCTTATCTTCTTGAATACCTATTTCGGTCAGTAATTCTTCTACTACTCTGTGCGCTTTTATCGCCTTATATAACTCCCTCTTACCATTTTCGGTTATAAGGATCAACGATTGTTTTCTTTCGATCAAGCCTTTGCCTTCAAGATGATTTAATTCTTCAAAAGCGCTTGCGGGTCTTATGTTAAGTTTTTTTGCCAACGTTGAGAGCCTTATCCCGTCTCGTTCCTTCTCTATCACCTTTAGATATACTATCTCCCTTTTAGTTATGTACATACTTCATATGTATTGTCTATATCTTGTCTATTATTTTTTATGGAGATTCTTTCATGAACCAGAATCTCCACATCCATTCTAAATTTCACGCAAAATGTCTTAACAATTTGGGCTTCTCAGTAATTTAAAGTCGAATACTATAATAGTTCAGGTACTACAGCAGCAATTTCATAAAAGCCGTTGTTCATTGAGGAAACGTAAAACCGATAAGATAAAACTTACTGAAAATACTAATGCAATCCTTCTTACATTATCTTGGTTGTAATAACGGAAGTTCAACTATACTCCTCTGAATTTTTAAGGATAAGACTAACACAGATGATAAGAGGATGACAGTTAAGGTAGTTTGACATGGTAAATCCATCTGATCACCTAGCGAATAAAAGAACCTTTCTGGCATGGATTAGAACGGGGATCGCACTTATGGGATTCGGCTTTGTTATAGCTAAATTCCAGCTTTTCTTAAGGTTAATTCTAAAGGAAGCTGTAGGTAAGGGATATACTGGCTCTCTTCTCATAATAGCAGGAGTTGCAATTATAGCTTATGCGTTATACGAATATCTCGAAACGGAAAAAGAGCTTAAAAATGAGAGGTTTCAGGCAAGGACTGTATCTGCGGTAATATTAGCTATTGCATTAATAGCAATATCTATTTTCCTAGTGTTCTCTATAGGGATCGGATTTTAAAATAGGAAACGGATAAAGGCTATAAATCAGTAAAATTAATATGTGAATTAAGATGATATATCACGAGTATGAAATATTGGTTAATACCGATTCAGGAAGATGATTGGAACATTATAAAAACGGAGAAAGTTTACGGATATAAAAAGGAACTTTCAGATTTAATAAAGAAAGGGGACAGATTAATAATATACGTTTCTAAGTATTATGCAAAAAGGTACGGAGGAAAAATAGTAGGCATCTTGGAAATAGTCTCAGACTGGTTCATCGGAGATAAACCGATATTTACCGAGGAGAGAGTTGTCAATAAGGTAACTCTACCGTTTAGAGCAAAAGTAGAAGTATTAGTTGACGGAGTGTGTGATCTGAAAATGATTTTAGACAACCTGATATTTATAGAGGACAAGTATCAACTCGCAAAGTATCTAAGAAATGCACCAGCAAACCTTAAAAGACCTATACCAGAAGTAGATGCAAATAAAATAGCCGAATGCCTTAAACAGAGCGAACTATAAGAGCATATAAATTAGTTTCTCTGTTATTGCTTTTATTGTATTAATTGCACGGGTTATGAGCTCCTTTGCGTAAAACACAATAATATAACGGATCCGCAAAAGTAGCAGTAACCTCTTTATGCTCTTAATTTCCCTGTTTATTATTTCCCTTAAGTTGGTACTTGTGGCAGTATGCTTTATACCCTCAAGTATCTGTAAAAATCGCCTTGATTGTCTGCTTATCAACTTTAGGTTCTTGGACTCTAGAGTCGATTCAAAGCTCTTACATTCTAAACCTAAGATTCTAATATTTACAAGATCAGTAAATGTTGTACTCATGATCTATTAATTGTATGAATAAAGCTTAAAATGAGAAAACTTAGTAATATTATACCTCTTTGGACCTTTAGAAATCAATACGCTTTCCTTTGTACCCCTTAACATTGACCATATTCAAGAAGTGAACCGTCTTGCCCTTGCAGATAGGGATTCCTCAATCGCGACCTTACCCTGCACAGAGGACTTCACAGGCACTAAGGGTGCCCCCATTAACTTAATGCCCAAGGTATAATATATGGGACTGTTGATTGGAGCATGGCGTACCACACTAACCCTAATTTAGGCGTCTCGGTGACGCTTACTCCGTAGATCACCTTCATTAACATATGCCTAGTAAACTCATTTTTAAGTATAGGAGTTATCCGTTCTTACAAATGGTCTCTTACATCTTAACCTATATAGTCGAGGAGTGTAATAATCCCCAACTGGGAAAATGGTCAACCTCTTAACTCAAGCAAAGTTGTCGAACGGAGGCGTATAAATACCTGTCGTCAGACTGAATACTGTGATAAAATTCACTGATGTAGGACACCCCATATAGATATTACTTAAGGAAGAGAACTTTATCCTTAAAGTACGAATGTAACAGTAGATAAGTAGAAGAAATTTTATCAATACTTACTGGGAATAATTATTTTATCCGATTACTCATCTATAAATTCATTATTTTTATTATACCGTTTTTTCTACATGTTAATCAATTTAATTGAAAGTTAATTAGTACATAGTGCCTTCCCGAATTTTTCGTAACTAACGTTAACAAATATTAGAATGCGCCTCTGGAATTAAAAGTATTCAATTGCATTTTGACGAATATCATAGAAATTCCTGGAATTTAGGAAAGTACTGTCATTTTTGAATGATGGACTATTCTTCCTTATGGACCCATCCTTAACTCCCATTAAGATATATATGGGGATAACTAATGAATAGGAGAGGTCTTACGTATGACTCGGAAATTATTAATGCATGTAGGTCCTACCACAATTGATTTAGATGTTCTGTTAGCAGGTGTGAAGGAGTCCTCCGGATTTACCTCTGAGGATTTCGTTTACGCGTCGAAAAACGTCCTTTACTCCATGGAGGAAATAGTAAAGGCCCCTCCTAACTCTCAATCCCTTATAATCCCTGGGAGCGGGACAGCTGCCATGGAAAGTTGTGTGTCCCTTTTAAATAAAGACGATAAAGTGTTAGTGATAAGTAATGGAGTGTTTGGAAATCGATGGACTTCGATTTTCAGCAGATATCCACTAAAGGTTGAGACCCTTGAGTCAAGGCCTGGAGAAGTAGTACCTTTGGAAGAGATCGCGCAAAAAGTAGAGAAAAATAGATACAAAATGATTACATTTACACATGTGGAGACATCTACGGGAGTTCGGCTTAATATAGGAGATTATGCAAAGGCCGTAAGAGATTTCGTTGACATAATTGTTGTAGATGGAGTATCGAGTATAGGCGGGGAGTTAGTTGATATGAGCGGTTGGGGTGTTGACGTTTACTTAACTGCAAGTCAAAAAGCTCTAGGGGCACCTCCAGGAGCTGGACTATTAGTAATATCTCCACGTGCTTTAGAGGTCATAAATCATGAGAATCTTGGAGGTTACTTCCTTAATTTAAGTAATTGGCTTCCAGTTATGAAGAGCCTGAAAGAAAATGTTGGAGGGTATTTTTCCACCCTTCCTGTACATTTGATCTTCTCATTGTCGAAGGCCATGGAATTAATTAGGCACGAAGGAGTGGAAAAAAGGATTAAGAGGCACGAGCTGGTTGCGAGGGCGATAAGGGGAGGAGTAGAAGGAATGGGATTGGAGATAGTAGCAAAGAAGGGTCTTTATAGCAACACTGTGACTGGAGTCCTCTTAAAAAAGGCAGATCCCGTGAGACTCCTGGAGGAAATCCAAAGTGAAAATGTGGAACTTGCGCCCGGTGTTCATCCTGCATTAAAAGGCAAGTACTTCAGAATCGGACACATGGGATGGGTAACCCCTAATGACGCAATAGCAACAATAGGAGCTATTGAAAGAACTCTAAGGAGACTTGGAGAAGATATAAGAATTGGAGAAGGTGTTATGGCTGTGCAGGAGATCCTAGGCGCCTGAGATCTTGAAATGAGGGACATAGTTCTTAAGGCAAAAATAGTAATAACTATAGTATGATTTTAGGAGATAGGGATCTAAGGTATTTCATTGAACAGAAGTACATCAAGATAGAACCACTTTTCGAGGACTCGATAAGGGAAAACGGAGTTGATATGAGAGTTGGGGACCAGATAGCCAGAATGAAAAAGACGGACAAGGTCTTTACACTAGAGGAGGTGTCGGATTTTTACGATGTCGAAATAGGTGAAGAGTTCCTCATTCGTCCTCACGAACACGTACTATTGACAACTGAGGAGTACATGGAGTTACCGAGAGATATAATGGCTTTCGTGAACCTTCGTTCAACGTTTGCTAGGGCTGGCTTATTCATCCCCCCTACAATAGTCGACGCTGGGTTTAGTGGTCAACTTACGATTGAGGTCTTGGGATCGGAATTTCCCGTCCTACTGAAAAGGGGACAACGTTTTCTTCATCTGATTTTCGCTAGGACTTTAACACCTGTCGAAAAGCCGTACTCAAGCAGGTACCAGGGGCAGAAGGGAGTTACCCTCCCCAAAGGCTAGGCTTCTACTACTCGCAGTAAATCCTCTTGATCCAACTTATATACAACTAAGTACTTGTCTGAAACCCTGCGGAGGTCTGGATTATCTCCCCTTATCATCACGCTTATGAGGGAGGAGTTCGCCTCCTTAACCGATTTTCTCACAGCAGCCTCGGCTATCTTATCCTCACCATCAGTTAAGAGAACAACCTCACCTACTCCCTTTACGTGTCCCTCCTTTATGTCCTCACATGCCGAGATTATAGACCTGCTTATATCTGTTCCCCCTCCTCCTCTAACCTTGCTCATATACTCTACCATTTTCAATACGTCTTTTGGCTTTGCATTTCGCATGACTTTTATTAATGGGTAAGGTATGTTATCGAAGAACCTCAGATAAAAGCTTCTGTTTTCCCTCCTCGCCTTATTATAAAGTGCTAATCCCACAGCTTTAGCCCATAGTATCTTTTCGCCATCCATGCTTCCCGATTTATCTAACAAGAGATATATAGGACCTAACGTTTCATTAATCCTCTTCTCGAAGAGCAGCAGATCGCTTTCAGCCAGCTTTAAGTAGAAAAGTTCGTCAGGAAGAGCTAGTTCCGATGTAACTAACCTTTCCAAATCATTCCCTTTTTCATATCCGAACAACTCTCCGCGAGGAAACTTAGTCGTTTTCTTCTTACTCGGGAAACCCAGATGAGGTATACCACTTAGGAACTCTAAAATCTTCTTAACTTCGGTATTTCTTGCAAGCTTCATAACTTCGTGTATTTCTCCATCGAATGTTAACATAGAACCTGTCCCAGCTCCCATTCCTCCCATAATCCTCTGCATGTCCCTAACCGTGTGCGAATCCTCAATAGCTTTTGACATGGCCTTTTGATGCGCTTGATTCATCACTCTCTCAACCTCGTTTTGGGAAACGGCTGATTGTGGAGAACCTCCTTTCATCAAACTTTGGAGAATATAGTCGGCTGCCTGCCTCTCTCCTTCATTAGGGGACGACTTCTTTATTTTCTCAAGTTCCTCAATAAGGTTTTGGGCATATCCTACCGAAAGCGCGTTACTTACACTTGAATTAGCTACAGAATATTCCCTATTAGTTATGATCTCCTCTGAAGACAGTATTTTGTTGAATAAATTGTGCAGTGTGTCAGACTCTTCTTTACTTTCCTCTTTTGACTTTAAGAGCGGAAATGGTAAGTAGTGAACGTAATATATGTCAACCAACACGTCCTCTTTTACTGGGATATCCCTTCCTCCAAGTCGCTTCAGGGTGTAAAGTAGCCTTTCCCCTCTATATTTCACTACCGGGTCCGCGTAATCTATACTCCTTAAGTGCCCAGTCATGGAAATATTCCCAGCTTTTTAGCAACCTTTTCCGTTAATTCATCGACTTCCTTTACCACTTCTTCCGAAAACGTAACCACCTTCTCATCGCCGCTTTCCCTTCCTAAGGATATCACTCTTTCTCTCGTCGCCTTCAAATTCCTTATCATCTCAACCAATCTAGGATCGTTTTCCGCCGTGGAGTCCACATATCTCTCGGCGTCCCTTATGTTATTATATATATCATTCAGCTCCTTCATGTACTTTATAGGTGTTTTTAATTCCTCAGAGAGAAGCGCCCCAACCTTCTCAAAGTCGTCTATTTCCCGAGGTGCCACGTACTTAAGGATTACTAAATCTTCCTCCGTGGCCTTCATTCTGCCGTTCAAGATTGCGTTGGCTGCAATCACCTTGAGTACCTTACCCTTTCTCCTATCACTCAGGTGTATCCCTTTCTCCTCTAATATAGCGTAAAGTTTGAGCAACTTACTCTTAATACCCGAGAGATCTACTTCCCTAAGCTTATTATATATGTTGTCAACATCCTCAACAGTTAACATTGGCTTCTCAATTATCCACTTAGTGGAGAACTCGATATCCCACGCAGCGTCCAATAGTTCCCTCCACATTTCCTCCCCTACAGGTTTAGCATTATGCCTTAACAGTATCCTATCGTATAGGGCCTCTAACTCCGGTTCATCAGGAACTCTATTACTGGCTCCTATTAACGTACGTAATGGAGTCCTTATTACGTTATATCCGTCGTATATTACCCTTTCATTCAAAAGCGAAAGAAGGGCGTTTAAAATCGCTGAATTGGCGTTAAATATTTCGTCTAGAAAAGCTATTTCGCTCTCCGGCAGCCTATCCTTAGTTATCCTCATGTATTTTCCTTCTCTAAGGCTATTAATGTCTAGAGCACCAAAGAGCTCAGCAGGTTCTGTATATTTTGTAAGCAAATACATGAAGAACTTTGCGTTTATAAGTTCGGCAGCCCTTCTAGCTATAGCGGATTTAGCCGTACCTGGTTCTCCTATTAGAACTACGTGTTCCTTTGTAAGTAGCGATATGGTTATCAGCCTCGATTCTTCTTCCCTCCCTACAAACGGCGCTGAGAGTTGTTCCATGAACTTTCTTGCAATTTCCAACACATTAGATGAACTCAATAGATACCACTATTATACAGTGTTCCCCGTCTATTAAAAACACTTTTCAAGAACATTAGGATTTTTTAACTAAACGTCCTCAGGTTCATCGTACCACTTAACTTTTTCGCCTATCTTAGATCTCATCTTCCACTTCATGCTCTTTGGAGATTTCTCTATAGCCTGATATAAGAAATCTAGTTTATCCCTCACTGTTCTGTCCTTTACATACTCCCCAACTCTCTTTAGATTAATGGTGAAAGTTTTGTAAAATCCCCAATCGTCAGATAAGACAGATAAAACTCTTCTTAAGTCTATCGTCTTATTGGTATCGCTGTCCCCAAAAGTAAGATCGGTTAATAGAGCTGCTATATCCTTTATGTCGTTTTCTGTTAGTTTCA
Organism: Sulfolobales archaeon HS-7; assembly: GCA_019704295.1. Lineage (GTDB taxonomy): Archaea > Thermoproteota > Thermoprotei_A > Sulfolobales > Sulfolobaceae > HS-7. The sequence goes on from AP024596.1 coordinate 1,875,762, forward strand.
CTACCTGCATTTTCGTTAACAATAAGTCGGAGGGAGGGATAGTTGGCGAGAATGAGAGGATCCTCTCCCCTAACCTTATTACATGACACATTTTAAAGTCGTCGAGGAACACGTCAGTATCGGTGTCTAACAGGAGATCCCGGTATATTAACCTTGAAAAACCATGTAATGCGTTAAATCTAGAGTTCGGTTCAAAGCCGTTTTTCTCAAAGAATTTATCTAGTTTACCCCTGTATTTAGAGATAGTGTAGTAATCTACATCCTTGTACTCCCTACTGTAGACCTCGCTCCCTATTTTAGCTAGGTAGGCCACGGCAATACCGCCAATTAACCTGAGCTGTATGCCCTCAATTTCAGCCTTTTTCACTACTTCTAACCCCCTTTCCAGTCCCTTATCCTTAGGTATCAAGTTCGTTCCCTCTAATCAACGATATGAGATTAACTTCGAAAGGTTTTTAAAAGGTCTTTTGGTAGTGATCTCCCTACTAACGCAGTATCTCCCTATTTTCTCCTTTTCGTAGTAACCTACCTGCAGTGGAGGTTCCATCGAATTCTGTAAGGGGCCTTTCATCTATCCCTAGAAGAGACTTTCGCGTTCTTAACTGCAAATGGCCCTTTCCTGAATCTTACGTAACTAACGTTAACAGTTATTTGAATAAGGTTGAAGGAATTGAAAGTCTTCAATAGTTTTTTGTTGAACTGTAGAGTCTCCTGGAGTTTGGCATGAGACGACATAATTAGCTCAGACGTTGTTTTAAATGAAATTAACTCACGTTTAAGACGTAAGTATTTCCTGTAAGCTTTCGGCTTATTCCTTTATGTTTTAAAGTTCTCTCGATGAGAAAGAACTTTTTGAATTACTAGTGTATCCTGCTAACACGCTATTTCCTAAATCTTAGTGAATTTAATAATAATTGACATAAAGCAATTGGAGATTCTCAAATCCAACTAACTCATCATAACAACTTATAAACTAGCGCGGAATTCAGGAAAGTGCTATTACGTTTTAATGCATAAGTGAACCTCTACGAAGTGTCTTTACCAGTGAATTTTTACCTCGACTTTCTGGGAGAAATCCAAACTAAAAACAGATGCGGGGGATGGGACTTGAACCCACGCAGGCCTACGCCATCGGGTCCTAAGCCCGACCCCTTTGACCAAGCTCGGGCACCCCCGCACGTATTCATCTACAAAAACTTACCTATTATGTTTTTCGCAGACTAATCCCTTATCGTCTCTAGAAGAGATACTATGTTCCACACTAGAATCCTAGTGTGTGTTGGCATGTTAGGATCCTGACTAATTTCCTCGAGAATTCCCACAGCGCTAGCAGCTCTCACCGCTGGACTTACCCCCTGATCTTGAAGCTGCTTGACAGCATCAGTAGCAGCTCTTCTTATATTCCTAGGGGCAGTAGTGTCATTGATAATTTTCGTCAAAAGTGAGATGGCCTGCTTTATTTTAGCGTCGTTACCGTACGCTTCCTCTGTCATAAAAATCACCAGCTTTATTTTCGTTAAACTAATATTTATCAATATGGTTTCTACTGAAAAGAAGGCTGCAGAAATACTTAGACAAGGAGGAGTTATGTTATCGGAGAGTTGCCCCGTGTGCGGCTATCCTCTTTTTAAGTTGAAAAGTGGTGAGGTCGTTTGTGCGGAGCATGGCAAAGTTTACATTGTAAGAGATGAGAAGGAGGAGAACAAGGTAAAGAGAGATGTCATTCTTCAATCGATTGAAGAACAGCTCCTCATGCTAGCAACAACTACATTGGAGGAATTAAAAAAGGAACCTAATGATGAGAACAGTATAACTCAGCTATTAAGGTACTTAGACGCCATCGAGAAAGTCAGCAGAATAAGAACTCAAAGTAATTCTTGAATTATTCCTTCAAGTTTACTGTATAAAACATCTTTTGGCTCCCTCCCGTCAAGAATTATAAAGTCGAACTTTTCAGCCAGGTATAGGTAAATTTCCCTTACTTTAGAGAGCTTTTCCCTCTTTTCCTGGAAATCGAACTTGTCTGCAGAAATTCGTGCTAACGCGAGTTCAACCGGTAAATCAATTAGAACAGTCCTTTCGGGATAAGGAAACTTCCTGTTAACCTCAAGAACCCACTCAATTCCCGCTTCATATTGATATGCTACGGAGGAGAAGAAATATCTATCAAAAAGGTACAAAGACGCCTTAGGTAAAGACTTTAAATGAATTTCCCTATCAGCAGCGAAAAGCAACGCCAACTCAACAGGATCTTTCCACCGACTTGACTCAATTAGCTTAGTATACATTTCAGTGTAAGGTTCCGCCGATACGTGTACTCCAGGCACTTTCACCATACCCGCCAACGTAGTTTTTCCAGCGCCATCAATTCCCTCCAATGCTAAGATTTTCATGAGAAAACACCTTTAGGAGGCCGATCATAGGACGCCTTTCACCCAGATGACCAAAGGCTATTCAGGGGGCTTGGGCTATTGGGAGTAGCGGGCTGAACTTCTCGGGAAACCCTCGAAGCTTACACCCCTACCCCATCAACCCCCTCGTCTAGAGGAGCCCTTCTGCAAGTCCGGTTACCCGGACCTGCACGGTCGCCTCTTTTCAGGGCGGGGTTCCTGCTTAGATGCTTTCAGCAGTTACCCCTAGAGGCGTGGCTGCCCGGCACTACCCGACCGGATAACCGGTAAACTAGAGGCCCCGGTACCCTGTTCCTCTCGTACTTGGGGTACCTTTCCTTCAGGCGACCTGCACCCTCCACCCTTAGAGCCCGACCTGTCTCGCGACGGTCTAAACCCAGCTCACGTTCCCCATTAATGGGCGGGCAGCCCTACCCTTGGAGGCTGCTGCACCTCCAGGATGGGAAGAGCCGACATCGAGGTAGCAAACCGCGGGGTCGATGGGAGCTCTCGCCCGCGACGACTCTGTTATCCCCGGGGTAACTTTTCTGTCATGCCCAGCCCCCACTCGTGGGGGCATGAGCGTTCGCTAGGCCACGCTTTCGCGCCGGAACCCCGTACTTTGAAGGGTTCCATCAGGCCGGCTTTTGCCCTTGCACTCTACGGCGGCGTTCTGTACCGCCTGAGCCGACCTTTGGGCTCCCGTGTTATCTTTTCGCGGGAGTGCCGCCCCAGCCGAACCGCCCACCTGACGTTGTTCCTCTTACGAGGTTAGACTTCCGAGCACCCATAGGTGGTGTTTCACTTTTGGCTCCACTGCCCCCGAAGGGACAGCTTCGACGCCTCCCACCTACTCTACGTATGAGCGCCCGAAAATCAGCGCCAGGCTGCGGTGAAGCTCCACGGGGTCTTCTCTCGGTGTGGAGGGATGTGGGACTGTGCGACCCACTCAGGGCGTTCGCAGGGCCCCTGGCTGGGACAGTGGGGACCGCGTTGATCCATTCATGCGCGCCGGAACTCGCCCGGCAAGGCATTTGGCTACCTTAAGAGGGTCAGAGTTACCCCCGGCCTTCAGTGGGGCTTCTCCCGGTTGAACCCGGGTGTCACCGACCACCAGTGGCCAGGATTCAGCCCCCGTACTCACCCTTACGGGCTAGCGGGGACATATGTTTTTATTAAACAGTCAGGTCCCCCTTGTCACTGCGACCTACTGTAGCTGCGTACACTACAGTAGGCACCCCTTATCCCGAAGTTACGGGGCTAATTTGCCGAGTTCCCTAGCCAGGGTTATCCCCTAGACGCCTTGGGCTTCTCACCCAGGGGCACCTGTGTCGGTTCTAGGTACGGTCACGGAGGATCGCTCTAACCTCCCTTTTCATGGGGGCTAAGAATTGGCGAAACCTAACGGCCCATCACTCCTTCATCCCCTTCTCACCATTACGGTACTCCAGGGACTTGAGAGCTTGGATGGAGAGGATTCCCCACTCCGCCTATCTCAACCCGTCAGGAGGTTAGCCTGAGTTGCCCCACCTACCTCCGTGGCAGGGGAATATTAACCCCTTTCCCTTTCGGCAAGTACCAGTTAGGCCTCGCCTTAGGACCGGCTAACCCTCAGCTGACGAACATTGCTGAGGAACCCTTGCCCTTTACGGCGGGAGGGATTTCCACCCTCCTTCGCTGCTACTACCGCCGGGATCTGCACCTGAAGGCGGTCCAATGGACCTTACGGCCCACCTTCTGACCACCCCCAGCGCCCCCCTACCAGTACCGCCCCAATGAGACGGTACTCCTAGGTCTCGGGTGCCAGCTTTAGCCCCGACCAATCTGCGGGACCTCCAGCCTCGGCGGG